>PABK01000046.1 GCA_002699145.1 Halioglobus sp. | reverse complement strand
CTGAGCCTGCAGAACGGCACGGCGGACGGCACGGACTACGACAACCTGCAGTTCTACAACGCGCAGGGGCAGCCGATCAGCAGCACGCTGGTGTTCCAGCCCGGTGAGACGAGCAAGGACATTTACGTCAGGACCATCGACAACGACCCGCCGCTGAACGAGCCGCTGGAGAACTACAGCGTGCAGGCGCAGCTGGCCGGGGGCAATACGGACACGGCGCAGGGCGGCATCACCGACTCTGACCGCCCGGTGGTGCAAATCAGCGGTGTGCAGGGCGATGGCACCACGGTCGAGGAGGGCGAGCTGGCGCAGTTCACGGTGACCCTGAACCAGGCCAGCGCACAGGCCGAGACGGTGACGCTGAGCCTGCAGAACGGCACGGCGGATGCGTCGGACTACGACAACCTGCAGTTCTACAACGCGCAGGGTCAGCCGATCAGCAGCACGCTGGTGTTCCAGCCCGGTGAGACGAGCAAGGACATCTACGTCAAGACCATCGACAACGACCCGCCGCTGAACGAGCCGCTGGAGGACTACAGCGTGCAGGCGCAGCTTGCCGGCGGCAACACGGACACGGCCCAAGGCCAGATCACCGATTCGGACCAGGCGCAGATCAGCATCAACGATGTGCAGGTGCAGGAGGGCGGCCAGCTGGTGTTTACGGTCTCCCTCAATCAGTCCAGCGCCTCCACGGTGTCCGTGAACTGGCAGACCGCCCTGGACAACGCGGGTGCGAACCCGGCGAGCCTGGCGGATTTCGTCAGCAACGCCGGCACGGTGACTTTCCTGCCCGGGGAGATCAGCAAGCAGGTTGTCGTGCAGACCAACCAGGACGCGCTGAACGAGTTCGATGAAACCCTGCTGGTTCAGCTGAGCTCTGCTGTCGGGGCGCAGATCGCCGACGCCAGCGGTGTCGGCACCATCCTCGATGACGACGGCCCGAGCGCGGGTACGGCGAGCGCCACCGTGGACGAGGACGGCCTGCAGGGACCGCCCCCGGGAATCGGCGACGCCGCGGCCGGGGACTGGACGGACAGCAACGCCGACGGCGACAACGACGAGACCACGTTCAGCGGCACGCTGCCCGGCGATGTGGGCGCGAACGGCCCGGCGAGTTTCGACTTCGCGGCCATGCACGGGCAGAGCGCCGCGCTCGGCGCGGAGACGGTCAGCTACGACTGGAACGCCGGCAGCAACACGCTCACCGCCAGCGCGACCCGTGACGGCGAGAGCGTGGACGTTTTCCAGGTACAGCTCGATCCCGCCAGCGGCGACTACACGGTTACGTTGTTGAACAACGCGCTGCACACGCAGGCAGGCGTGGAGGACGATGTCACCGCCGCACTGACCTACACCGTGACCGACGCCGGCAACGCCACCGCCAACGGCACCCTGAATGTCACTATCGACGACGACCTGCCGGTGGTGGTCGGCGATGAGCAGACCGTGGACAAGCCGAACATCAACCTGATGGTCATTCTCGACGTGTCTACCAGCATGAATGCGCAGACCACCTTCGACGGTGTGCAGATGTCCCAGCTGGAAGCGGCCGTCGCCTCGATCAACCAGCTGTTCGATGCCTATGACCAGGTGGGTAATACCGCGGTGCGGCTGGTGACATTTTCCAGCTCCGCGCAGGAGGTTGGCGCTACCTGGACCACCATAGACCAGGCGCGCACGCTGCTGGCCGGCGTCTCGGCCAGAGGATTCACCAACTACCGCGCGGCCCTGGAGGCGGCGAGCGGCGTGGACAGCCTGAGCAACGGCTCCTTCGGCAATGGCGCCTGGGATGATCCTGGCAAACTGGGTGACGCGATCAACGTCTCCTACTTCGCCTCCGATGGCAACCCCAACGTCGAGGGCCTGATCAACGGCAGCATACAGAGCGCCTGGCAGGACTTCCTGCTGGAGGAGGACATCCTCTCCTACGCGCTGGGTGTGGGCAACGTCAATCCCGGACACCTGCACCCGATCGCCTACGACGGGCGGCCGGACGACCAGCGTGAAGATCCCGGCGCGAATCGCGACATCGACGCGGTAGTGGTCGACGATTTTGACGACCTGCCGGAGGTGCTGGCCGATACCATCCCGCCGTTGACCGGCAGCCTGTTCACCACCGGTGGCGCCAGCGCCACCGGTGGTGCGGACGGCGCGGAAACCATGCTCATCGTCATCGACGGCACCACGCTGACCTTCGACCTGGCGGCTGACCCACAGAACCCTGGCGAGGTCGACCCGACCCTGGTCAGCGCCGTGGGCGGCAGCCTGGTGTTCGACTACGACGAGGGCAGCAACGTACTCACCGCGACGTCCGCCAAGGGCGGCGAGTGGAGCGTGGAGCTCAACGGCGGTGCATTCACCTACCAGGCCGCACAGGGCGCCAGCGGCACGGACTCGCTGGATTTCAGCATCATCGACGGTGACGGCGACAGCGCCAGTTCGAGCATTGATATCGACCTGTCTGGAGGGCAGTCCCGGGCGCAACCGCAGGCCGCCCAGGCCGGCCCGCTGCTCGACAGTGAGCCGCTGCTGGCGACTGCGGGAGACGACGTGTTCGCCTGGGAGCTGTCGGACATCGGCACACCGGGCGACCCGGAAGAGGACACCGTGCTGCGCTTTGGTGACCAGGGCCAGGACGTGCTCGACCTGTCCGATCTGCTGGTCGACGCCCACCCGGGCGACGCTGGCGAAATCGGTGACCTGGACCACTTCCTCAATATCAGCTCTGACGGTACCGACAGCGTTGTGCACATCAGCACCTCCGGCGGATTCAGCGACGGTCTGTTCGATCCGGCGGCGGTCGACCAGAGCATCGTGCTGGCGGGTGTGGACCTCGGCGACGACTCGGCCCAGGCCATTCGCGACCTGTTGTCCAGCGGCCAGTTGATTGCCGACTGATGGTCTCCATATCCCCCCGGTGCCTTGTTACGAGGCCCGGGGGGCTTTAAGGTAGGTCGTTATGGCTTATGTGAAACGCGACAGCGGTGGCGCCATCGTCGCCGCCAGTGCGGCGCCCGAAGGCGATTACAGGGAGTGGGTCGACGCTGACGATCCCGCACTGCAGGCGTTTGTCAGCGAGCTCACCGGGGACCAGGCCGGTCTGGAGGCAACCGACCAGGACTTCGTGCGCGTGCTGGAAGACGTGGTGGACCTCCTCATTAACAAGGGCGTCATCCTGTTTACCGAACTCCCGGATTCGGCGCAGCATAAAATCCTTACCCGCCAGCGCCTGCGCACCGAACTGGGCGCCGCGCTGGACCTGCTCGGCGAGGACTAGCCGCGCAGCAATGGCCTGGCGATGTGCGGACGCCCGGGCCAGCCTGTAGCTGTATACCCGCCTACCCGCAAGTACGCCACGCAACCCACCGCGCCTACCTGATGGCTGGCCCGGTTGCCCCATCCATGCCCAGCTCCCTCAGCGCCTGCCATTCCGCCTCGTTTTGTACCCCCTCGGCGAGCATGCGCACGCCTATGGAGTGACCCAGCGTACACAGCGTGCGCAACAGGGTCTGGTTGCCGGGGTTGTCATGGATATTGCGCACGAACCTGGCATCGACCTTCAGGTAGTCCAGGCCGACATCGTGTAACTGGCCCAGCTCCGCGATCTGGTGGCCCATGTGATCGATACCCATGTGCGCGCCGTGGAACTTGACCCGCGCGGACAGGCGCTTGAAGTGGTCCAGGTGCCGGAAGGCGAGGCTCTCCGGCAGTTCCAGCCAGAGTTTTTCACACAGTGTGTATTGCCGCGTGAGCGTCTGTTCCAGCCAGTCCAGGAAGGCGCCGTCCGCCACAGCCGCTACCGTCAGGTTGACCGCCACCGGTTCGCCGTCCGCGGCGATAGCCGTCATGGCGAGGTCCACTACCTGGCGGTCCAGCTCCGCGGACAGGCCCAGGCGATTGAGCCAGGGCAGGAACTGTCCTGCCGTCAGGTGTTCGCCGTGCCATTCCAGCCGGGCGGGGCTCTCGCGGTGCAGCAGCTGGCCGTCGCGATCGTGCAGCGGGAAGTGCGCCAGGGAGAAGCGGTTTTCACGCAGCCCCTGTTCGATCATTTCGCGCCAGATTTCCATTTGCTGGCGCACTGGTTTCGCCGCTATTTCCCCGGCGTGGGCCAGCGTCACGCTGGAGCGCTCCTCGCCCTGGGCGGCGACCAGGGCGCCGTCCAGGCGGGTTAGCAGCCCGGTCGGCGTCTCCCTGTGTTCATAGGCCGTTACCACCACGTGAACGGCGGTATCCTGCGCCATGCCGTGGTCTTCCAGGGGTATTTCGACCGCGTGCCTGACGGCGTGCCCTACCTCGCGGGCATCCAGTTCGTGCGCGGCCAGCAGCGCGAAGTCCGAACCGTTCAGCCGGCACACCGACCAGTCGTTGTGCTGCACAACGAGACTGTTGAGGGCCGCGCCGATGTCGTGCAGCATGGCGTCGGTCGCCTTGCGCCCGTAGCTCAGGTTCAGTCCACGCAGGGCGGCGATGCGCACCAGGCACAGGCAGCCGGCGGCGTTGACGTCGTCGCTGTCCAGGTGCGCTTCCAGCTCGCCGAGAAAGGGTTCGCGCCGGGTCAGGCCGGTTACGCTGTCGATATGCGCCTCGCGCTGCCATTTTTGCAGGCGTCGGGCTTCCTGCCCGAGCATGGTCTTGACGTGATTGGACAGGTTGTTCATCGCGGCGACGATTTGCCGGAATTCCCGCGTACCCGGTTCGGCTATGGTGATAAAGCGGCGCTGCGCGATGGCCTCGGCCTGCCCGATGACATCATCCAGTGGCCGCAGGATGCGCCTGAGCAGCGCCTTGCCGATGATCCCCGCCGCCAGGCCGGCGAGCAGGAAGACCACCGCCAGCATCAGCGTGTTCTGCCACAATTCGCGGTAGGCGAATCGCGAGTGACTGCGCAGCAGCAGGGTGCCCGCCTGGCGCCAGCCCGCCTGCACCGTGGCGATGCCCGGCTCCACCTCGATCGGCACCAGTTTGATGAACCAGGCTGGCGCGCCGTCGGCGGGCTGCTCGTGCGCGCGGCGCAGAATGGGATTGCCCTCGGGATCGCTCAGCTCGATGAGCTCGTAGTGCCCGGTGTCGAACTGCGCGGACAGGGTCAGCTCCATAAGCACCTTGTCGGCACCCTGCTGGGTCAGTGACAGCGCCAGCGCGGTGGCGTTGTCGGCATTCTTCAGGCTGAGCTGCTGCTCCAGGTAGGCTTTCGCCGAGACTGTCGTCACCAGGAAGCTGACGCTGAAGACAGCGGTCAGCAACGCCAGGATGGCAAGCCACAACTGTTTGTACAAGGACATGATCTGTCTCCCTCAATACCTGCTCATCCCAGCCCCTCCGTCGCGGCCCGGCGCAACAGGTCGCGCCAGCGCGACAGTTTCGACGCCGGTTCGGTGGAGGCCGGCCTGGCGGCGTTTCCCACCCACAGGCCGAGGCTGTTGAATCCGTATACCGGCGTCAGGTCCGTGCGCCTGGACGCCGGGTAGATGTCCGGAATGATATTGTCCAGGATCACCGGCTCCGCGCTGGGCGCGGGGTAGTAGGCCAGCACCATGTGCGCCTGGCTGCGCTCGCCGCCGTTGCTGCGTACGCGTGCCTTGACGTAGGTGATGCGCAGGCGGCTGACGTCCACACCGGCGAGCAGCAGCATGGCGTACTTGGCGATGGCGAAATCCTCGCAGTCGCCCATGCCCACGCCCATGACTTCCAGCGGTGTGGCCCAGTAGTCGCTGCGGCTCCAGGCCTCGTCGTCGGTCACCCAGCGGATACGCGCATTGAAGAAGCGGTTGGCGCGGACCAGCTTCTCCTCGTCCGGCAGGCCTTTCATGATCTCGATTTCACTGCGCCAGGCGTCCACCAGCTCGGCGGTATCCTCGCCATAGCGCTGCAGGGCGACATCGCGCATCAGCGTGAAATTCGCCTGGGCCATCGCCAGGGAGGCCAGTAACAGGACGGCGGCGAGCAGGGCGGCGGCGTGTCGGGCAGCGGCTTGTGGGTGCAGTGGCGGCAACGCGCAGCTCTCGTCGGGCCGGGGCGGATTCGCCCAGCCCCTGCCTGGCGCGCCATCCCGGTTATTCGTTATGCGCCGATAGTAGCCGATTTCCCCACACACGTGGCCGACAAGGTGATTTTTTGGCAGATCAGCCACCTTTTGTGACCTGGTTCCGTAGCGGCCATTCCTCTATCGGACGATCTGCGCGACAATACGGTCTTGATATGGATGGGGCCAGGCGACTAGAGTGGCACCCGTTTACCACGGCCTGCCGCGCGTCAGGGGAGATGCGCGTTGCAGGTATAACAACAAGGGGCATGAAAATGACTACGACCAAGTGGTTGGCCTGGCCAGCAGCCCTGCTGGCGGCCGCGACTTTCGGTGGCGCGCAGGCGCAAACTGCACAGACCCAGCTGCCGCTGGAAATCTCCGGCCTGAAAGAAACGATCGTACAGGGCGTCATGTACAGCCCGCGGGTCAACTCGTCCTGGTACGGTTTCGAGGCCTCGCGCGAGGCCGAGCGCGGCGCGTTCGGCAGCTACCTGCCCAGCGTCGATGTCTATTCCGAGTATGGTGAGGAAGAGCGTGAGACGCCACTGGTGGATCTTGGCGACTACACGCGCGACGCGACGCGCTTCACCATCACCCAGATGTTGTTCGACGGCTTCGCCACCCGCGACGAGGTGGCGCGCCTGGGGTACGCCAAGCTGGCGCGCTACTACGACTTCAAGCGCGCCTCGGAGGAGGTCGCGCAGGAGGTCTCCGCCGCGTACCTGGACACGGTCAAGTTCCAGCAACTGGTGGCCTACGCCAAAGACAACCTGGATGTCCACCTGGGCATCTTCGAACGTATTGAGGAGCGCACCGGCGGCGGCGTCAGCCAGGGTGTGGACCTGGAACAGGCCACCGCGCGGGTCGCCCTGGCGGAGTCCAACCTGGTCACGGAGGTGAGTAACCTGCACGACGTGATGACGCGCTTCCAGCGCCTGGTCGGCAGCCTGCCCGCGGACAATCTCGCCATACCCAGTGTCCCCGCCGGGCAGATTCCGGAATTGCGTGAAATGGCCCTGGATATCGCCTATCAGCGCAACCCGCTGATCAACAGTGCAATCGAGAGCCTGCGTTCGGCGCAGGAGGCGCTCAACGCCACCAACGCCCCGATGATGCCGCGTTTCGACCTGCGTTACCGCAACGAGGTGGAGCACGACACCGACGGGCTTGACGGCCGTTTCGACGAAGAGGCCATCGAGGTCGTGATGTCCTACAACCTCTACCGCGGCGGTGCGGACAGCGCGCGCAAGCGCGAGTTCTACAACCTGTACAACGCCGCCATCGAGGATCGCAAGCAGGCCTGCCTGAATGTGCGCCAGGATGTCATGATCGACTTCAACAACGTCGAGGCGCTGGAAAACCAGGTGGTGGTGCTGCAGCGCAATATGGTTGCCCAGGACAAGACGCGGCGTGCCTACAACGACCAGTTCGACCTCGGCCAGCGCTCCCTGCTGGACCTGCTGGACAGCCAGAACGAGTACTTCGACACCCAGCGCGCCTACATCTCAGCCCGCACTGACCTGGTCAAGGCGCAGACCAGCACCCTGGCCAATATGGGCCTGCTGCTGGCCTCCCTGGATGTGGACGGCCTGAACGCCGACAAGCTGGCGGAACTGGAGCTGGACCTGTCGCGCGACCCGGATGACGACAACACCCGTGACCTGTGCCCGCGCGAACCCACCGCCGCGGTCAAGGTGGACCGCGATGCGCTGTTCGCCAGCCTGTCCGGCACCCAGGCCGATGCCGCCGCCTCCGCCGCCGCGCTGGCCGGGCTGGCCGCCGGCAGCAGCCGCTACGTGCAGAAAGGCGACCTGTACTCCCTGGAAGTGCAGGTGCTGTTCGAGTTCAATTCCTCGGTGATCGCTTCGGCCTACGACGACGAGATCGCCAAAGCCGCGCAGGTCATTCGCGACAACGGCACCGTGCGCATGACGGTGGAGGGACACTCCGACGCCACGGGCGATGCGCAGTACAACCAGTGGCTGTCCGAGCGCCGCGCCCACGCGGTGCGCCGCATGCTGCTGGAAAACCACGCTATCGACCCCGCCCAGGTGGTGGCGCTGGGGCACGGTGAGTCACAGCCGGTCGCCGATAACGCCACCGCTGCCGGCCGCGCGGCCAACCGCCGGGTGGAGTTTGTCATGGATGTCGCCCCGGTAGACTGATCTGCCACGCCGGCGCCAGCGCCGCGCGCCGCCTGGTCCTCAGGGTATGCGCTGGTAGGTATTGGACAGGTCGTCCTGCACCACCTCGGCGACGCCGTCTATTGCCGGTACCTCCAGCGTGGCGTCCAGTACCCGGCTCTCGAAGCGCCACCCTGTGGGCAGGTCAAGGCGCTCGCCCAGGCCGGAAAGGTCGGACAGGGTCAGCGCCGGGTCCACGATGCGGCTGAACGACTGCATGACATAGCGCACCCCGTCCGGATTGACCAGTTCGTATACGCGCCGCCCGGCGCTGAAATGCCAGATGTTGTCGCGCGCCACGCGGGTTGTGCTATAGGGCGTCTCGGCCGCGAATTCCGAGGGCCGCGCCGTGGTCAGCAACACCATCTCGATGGCACCGAAAAACCTCGGCTCGCCCTCGGCCAGCCCCGCGGTATTGGAAATCCAGTCGACGGTAAAAAAGCGCGGACCGTTTTTCAGCGCCACGGGTACGCCGGCTTCCGCGGCAAGCGCCGCGGGGTCCAGCGCGTCCCAGGCATCCTGGGGGCACAGGTTCAGCCCCTGGGTGCCCCAGACCTCCACCTCGACATCCCCGGGGTCAAAACGCGGCAGCAGGATTTCGCAGTAGCGCAGGTTGAACAGCGGCCCGTTCGCCGGCTCCGGTGGTGACGCCCAGCGACGCTCGGTGGCGTAGACCAGCGTATTCTCGACGCCGGCCTCCTTGTGCAGCAGCGCGTCGCCCGCCGCGGGGTTGAGCGCGAAGATATTCAGGAAGGCGTCGCGGCTGGCGTAGCGCACCACGACTGCCTGCTCCCAGCGGTGCGCTTCGGCGGTGAGCACCACCGACACCGGGAAGAGCAGTTCCGGACCCGAATTGTGCGCCAGCAGTCGCGGCGCGATGGCCTGGCCGTAGAGGTCATTGGCCTGCTCGCCGCTGAGCTCGCTGCTGCGCCCGTCGGCGTAGTTGGCCCGGTCGTAGAAGTCGATCAGGTTGACCATGAAAAACGGTTCTGGCGAGTCGCTTACCAGCATATCGACGATCGCCTCGACATTGGCCGCGAAGCCGTCGCCGCCAGCGCCGCCGACCGCCGCGAGGCGTGCCAGGGCAGCCGTCTCGTCCAGGGACAACAACCCAGGGTCGAGGTAGCCACCGGAGATTTCGAAAGGCAGTTGGGTGGCGATACCGAGCACCCAGGCGTGGTCGTCGGTGGCGTCGAACAAGGTCCGCGCGGCCGTGGCGAACTGTGCGCTGCGCAGCGCGTCGACCAACATGGGCATGTTGGGGAAGGACAGGGCGCGCACGGCAACCAGTTCTCGCTCGCCGATCATGCGCGCGAAAGTACTGCCGGCAAAGACCTCGGCGCCGCCGACGCTTGCCCACAGCGGCGCGACGCTCTCTTCGTAACGCGCGAATCCCGCCGCGTCGGTCACATTCATCAACTGCAGCAGCACCACGGGACTGGAGGCGTCCTCGAAGTCCAGCAGGGCCTGCATGCCCGACTCGCTGAACAGCGCCGCACCGACGCCGAACTGCGCCAGCAGCGCCTGCGCGGGGGTTTGGCCATGGTCGCTGTTGTCACTGCAGCCGCCGAGCAAGCTGCAGAGCAGGGCAGTGATGACGCCGGCGCGGCGCAGGGTGGCGAGGGACATGCTGGACTCCGGTTTATGCTTATTATTGACACAGTTGCTGTCAGTTCATGACCGTAGCACACTCCACCGCGTGCTTGCACGCCGTGAAATGGCACAAAAAAGGGGCCTGAAGAAGGCCCCTGTGGAGTGCGGTAGTGCAGTGGCAGGACGAACCGGGGTCGCAGTGGGCAAACCGGCTGCGCAGTCCCGGCTCAGGGTGCGCCGGCCGGCTGGCTGAGCGCGTCCATGACCTGGTCCAGGGAGAAACTCGCCGCCTTCTGCCGCGGTGGGTATTTCTTGAAAGTCGCCAGGAAGTCAGCCACGTAGGCCTGGGCCGGCACCAGCAGGTAAATGCGATCGATCATCCAGTCGTAATAGGTGTTGGATGTGCGGTAGGCCCGCTCGTAGGGGTCGCGGCGCAGGTTGAAGATGAGCGGCACGCGCAGCGGGGTGAACGGCTCGATCCAGGCGCGCAGGGTGGCGTACTCCTTCTGCTCCATGAAGATCAGCTTCCAGTCGTTGTAGCGCAGCGCCGTGAGGTCGCCGTCGTCGGAGAAATAGAATATCTCCCTGCGCGGGCCCTCCTCGGCAGCGCCCGTCAGCAGGGGCAGGAAGTTGTAGCCGTCCAGGTGGACCTTGTAGCGTCGCCCGATGGCGCGGTGGCCGTCGAGCAGTTTTTCCTTCACGTCCGGCTCGCCGGCGGCGGCCAGGAAGGTGGGCAGCCAGTCCATGTGGTGCATGATTTCATTGGATACCGAGCCGGCTTCGATCTCGCCGGGCCAGCGCACCATCGCCGGCACGCGCCAGCCACCTTCCCAGTTGGTGTTCTTCTCACCGAAGAAGGGTGTGGATGCCGCATCGGGCCAGGTGTTGTAGTGCGGGCCGTTGTCGGTGGAATAGAACACGATGGTGTTGTCGGCAATGCCCAGTTCATCCAGCTTGTCCAGGAACAGGCCGATGTGCGCGTCGTGTTCCAGCATGCCGCAGGTATACTCGTCCGCGCGGGGATGTTGCTCCTTGCACCATTTCATTTTCGCGTCGGACATGTGGGTGCGAAAATGCATGCGCGTACCGCTCCACCAGACAAAGAAGGGCTTGTCCTCGGCCACCGCCTTCTCGATGAACTTGATGGCTACCGCAGCGGTGTCGTCGTCGACGGTCTCCATGCGTTTCCTGGTCAGCGGTCCGGTGTCCTCGATCCTGCCGTCGGCGGAAGAGCGGATCACGCCGCGCGGGCCGAACTTCTCGCGGAAGGCGGGATCGGTGGGGTAGTCCTCGTTCTCCGGCTCCTCCTCGGCGTTGAGGTGGTAGAGGTTGCCGTAGAACTCGTCGAAGCCGTGGTTGGTGGGCAGGTGCTCGTCCTTGTCGCCGAGATGGTTCTTGCCGAACTGGCCGGTGACGTAGCCGTGATTCTTGAGCAGCCCGGCGATGGTCGGGTCCTCTTTCTGCATGCCGAGGTCCGCGCCCGGCAGGCCGACCTTGGACAGGCCGGTGCGGAACACCGACTGCCCCATGATGAAGGAGGAGCGACCGGCGGTGCAGCTTTGCTCGCCGTAGTAGTCGGTAAATATCATGCCCTCTTTGGCGATGCGATCGATATTCGGGGTGCGGTAGCCCATCATGCCCATGGAATAGGCGCTGACATTGGTCTGGCCGACGTCATCGCCCCATACCACGAGGATATTCGGTTTGTCCGCCGCCTGGGCGCCTGCCGCGAGGCAGGCGAGCAATAGGGCATTGATCAGTTGTGGCAAGCGTTGCATGAGTTTCTCCGGTCCGTGGGAAAAGGTCCCCTGATTTAAGTTCAGGCCTGGTGATTGCGCAAGGTCGAAGAGACATTACCCAAAGCGTGTTGCCTGGTCTATCTTTGGCAACACAAACCGGTGCCTCGCGAGGAGATTGTCATGTACAAATACTATACAGCGTACGGCTCGGCGGTCGGGCGCCTGCTGGTTGCCGGCCTGCTGTGCGTACTGGCGGCGACGGTCGCTGCAGAGCCGCTGCCCTCCTGGCGCGGCGCTAGCCGCGACGCGATCATGGCGTTTGTCGACGGCGTGACCTCACCGGGGGCGGCGCAGTTCATCCCCCCCGCCCGGCGCATCGCCGCCTTCGACAATGACGGTACCCTGTGGGCGGAGCAGCCCATGTACGTCCAGGCGCTTTACGCCTTCGACCGGGTCAGGGCCATGGCGCCACAGCGCCCGCAGTGGAAGTCCACCGAGCCCTATGCCTCGGTGCTGCGGGGCGACCTCGAGGCGGCGCTGGCCGGCGGTGAGAAGTCCCTGCTCGATATTGTCATGGCCACCCACGCCGGCACCACGACCACGCAGTTCGAGGCCAGTGTGGTGCAGTGGCTGGACAGCGCGCGGCACCCGACCACCGGGCGCCGGTACACGCGGATGGTCTACCAGCCCATGCTGGAGTTGCTGGACTACCTGCGCGCCCACGGCTTTTCTACCTGGATCGTCTCCGGCGGCGGTATCGAGTTCATGCGCCCGTGGGTGGAGCAGGTGTACGGTGTGCCGCCACAGCAGGTGATTGGCTCCAGTATAAAAACGCAGTACGAATTGCGCGACGGAGTGCCCAGCCTGGTGCGGCTGCCCGAGGTGAACTTCATCGACGACAAGGCGGGCAAGCCGGTGGGTATCAACCAGCACATCGGGCGTCGGCCGGTCATCGCCGTGGGCAATTCCGACGGCGACTTCCAGATGCTGGAATGGACCACCGCCGGGGAGGGCGCGCGCCTGGGCATTCTTATCCACCACACGGACGCCGGGCGTGAGTGGGCCTACGACCGCGAGTCCCACATCGGCAGGCTGGACCGCGGCCTGGACGAGGGGCCAGGCCGCGGCTGGCTTATCGTGGACATGAAGAAAGACTGGAAAACGGTGTTCCCGGAGTAGCCCACCTCTTGCGGACGGTCAGCCGCGCGGCTCGCGCCACATCAGCCACAGCGGCGGGGCCGAGGGCGCGAAGCGGATCTGCTTGATGACCTCGAAGCCGTGGCCGCGGTAAAAAGGCAGGTTGGCTTCCTTGGAGTTTTCCAGGTAGGCCGGCACGCCCTCGTCGTCACAGATTCTCAACTGCTGGGCAATCAACCGGCTGCCCAGCCCCAGGCCCTTGTTGCCCGGCGTCACGCCGATGGCGAACAGGTAGTAGTGCGGCAACTCCGGGTGGTGCTTCTCCGTCTGCTGGCCGCTGCGCAACATGCGGTAGACGCCGCGCAGGCCGCCCAGGCGCAAAATGCTGGCGATGCTGCCGACGTTCATCGGCCATGCCAATTGCTGCCCCGGGCCCAGCCAGCAGGCGCCGCCGCGACCTTCCGGATCGAGGTAGGTCAGCCCGTGGGGCACGAAAACCGGCAGGGTGAAGCTGAAGAAGGGCGCCAGCGAAGGTGGGTGATTGCACGACCAGTTCATAACCGGGTCGTCGTGGAAGGCGCGCGCGAGTATGTCGATGGCGGCGTCGGTGTTGTGTTGGTCCACAGGCACGAAGTCCATACCTTCCTCCTCAGTTTGCCGGGTGCGGCGCGCGGCTTGCCGCGGCGATGAAACCGGTGATCTGCGCCACGGTCTGTTGCGGGAAAAACTCGAAGGCCGCCACGTGGCTGCCCCAGCGCTCTTTCCAGGCCAGGCGCGGATCGTCCGCGTCGATCCGCGGCGCAAGCCACAGGCGCACCCGCGGATTGCGCCGCGCCAGCTCCCGCGCGAATGGCAGGCGGGTCACCGGGTCCTGCGGGTCCTGGATCAGCAGGATAGGCAGGTCCAGCTTCGCCGCGCGCGCCAGCGCGCCGTCGGCGCCGCCGGGAAAACCGTGCAGGGCGCTCACCGCCCAGCCCGAGGGCAGGAACAGTGCCGGTGGCAGCCCCGTTTGTATCCAGGCGCCGCGCGCGAACACGTCCGCGGTATCCAGCAGCGGGTCGAGCAGGATCAGGCCCTGTACGCGGGCGCCATCGCCGGCGGCGTGGATGACGCTGGCGCCGCCCATGGAAATGCCCATGGCGAACAGCGGCAGGTCCGGCGCGCGTGCGCGCGCCCAGTCCAGCGCCGCGCGCACGTCGAAACTTTCACTGCGGCCGAACTGCAGACCCGGCGGGTGGGCGTCGGACTCGCCGTGGTTGCGCAGGTCGATGGCCGCCACATTGAGCCCGGCGTCCACCATGGCGCGGTAGAAACGCAGCGCGCGGAAGAACTCGCTGTGACGGTGGGAGCCGCCGCCGTGGATGAACACGAGGGTGCCGCGGGCCTGCGCGGCGGGCATCCACCAGCCGGCGAGGTGCAGGTCGGCGTCCGCGGGCCGCAGGCTGAAGTTTTCGTAGGCCAGGCCGATGTCCGCGGGGCTGGTGGTCAGCGCCAGGCGCTCGACACTCATCGCCTGGCGGGGAATGGTGACCAGTACCAGCCAGGCCAGGGCGGATAGCAGAGCTACCGGCAGGGCCAGGCGCAGGCTGCGCGACATGTCAGTGCGGCGCCGCGCCGACCCTGTGGCAGGGGCGCTCGTCGCCGTCGCGCTCGGCCGTGGCGTGGCTGTGGGGCAGGGTCAGGCTGCAGGCCGGCAGGACGGGTAGCCCTTGTTGCATGGCATTTTGCATTGCGTGTTTCCTCGATGTCCCGAGGCCGTTGCCGGGTAGCCCGCGCAGCGGCGTGGGGGGAGAGGGTAATGCCCCGCTCGCGGCGGGACAAGTGCCCGGCGCGGGCGCGACCTGCGCGGTTTTGGTGTTCCCGTGCCCCGCGCCGGGGTGCATCATGGCCCGCTTCAACGCACAGGTCAGGGAGGACGAGGCGGTGTCGGAGGTGTGCAGTAAGGGCAGTAAGGGCAGTACGGGCGGTAAAGGGGGCGGTAAAGGGGGCGGTAAAGAGGGCGCTAGGGAAGGCGGCAAGGAGGGCTGCAGGGCAGGTAGCAACGTGGACAGGGGGGCGCCGCTGCAAAGGGACGGGCGGGCGTCGCCGCAGTGCGGGGCGGGGCGCATCACCGTGATTACCGACGCGGATTACCGTTGCGTCTGGCGCCCCTGTCCGGCGCTGGAGGAGGAACCGGCGGACGAGGCCCCGCGGCGGGAGGCGACGCCGCGGGACCCCGGCGCCGCGCTGCTGGCCCTTATTCCGTCGGAGTGATGGCGTTGATGTGCTCCACCGCGTCGACGTACTCCTGCTGCAGGCGGAACATGATGTCGCGGCAGGACTCGATCTCGTTGATCTGCCCCACCACCTGGCCGACCGGGTTGAACGCCACTTTCTGGCAGTCGCCGCTGCCGGCGTAACGGTGTGTGCGGCGCACCGCGTCGAAGGTCAGGTAGCCCTGCAGGGGCATCGGCAGGGGGTCGGGGGTGTCGGGGCGCTCCCAGGCCTCGGTCCACTCGTTTTTCAGCATGCGTGCCGTCTTGCCGGTGAAGGAGCGCGAGCGCACCGTATCCTCGGAGGTGGCGTGCATGTAGGATTCGCGCTGGGCGGGCTCGGCGCTGGCCTCCTCGGAATTCAGCCACATCGAGCCCATCCACACGCCCTGGGCGCCCATGCTCAGGGCGGCGAGGATTTGCCGGCCGTTGCCGATGCCGCCGGCGGCCAGCACGGGCAGAGGCGCCAGGGCGTCGACCATTTGCGGCCACAGTACCATGGAGGTCACCTCGCCGGCGTGGCCGCCGCCCTCGGAGCCCTGGCAGACGACGAAGTCCAGCCCCGCCTCCTTGTGTGCGATGCCGTGCTTGAGGCGCCCGGCCAGTGCACCGATCAGGCGACCGGAGGCCTGCACCTGTTCGATGATGTCCGCGGGCGGGGTGCCCAGGGCATTGATGATCATGCGGCACTGTGGCCGGGTCAGCGCCTCGTCCACCAGCGCCTGGGCCTGCACCGCGGAAAAGCTGAGGGTCACATCGGCGTCCTTGTCCGGCCACTCGGGCACGCCGGCGTCGCTGAGCAGCTTCTCGGCGAAGTCGCGGTGCTCCTGGGGAATCGCCGCGTTGAGCATGTCCACCAGTTCCGCGGCGCTGGTTTTCTCCATGCCCTCGTATTTCTGCGGGATGGCGGTGTCCACTCCGTAGATATGGTCGCCGATGTGCGCGTCGATCCAGTCCAGCTCCTCCTTCAGTTGTTCCGGCGAGAAGCCTACCGCGCCGAGCACGCCGATGCCGCCGGCCTTGCTCACCGCGACCACGACGTCACGGCAATGGGTGAAAGCGAAAATGGGGACGTCGATCCCCAACTGTTTGCAGAAATCGGTTTGCATGACATACCTCGCGCACGAGCAGGTTGGAATACAGGTTCGCAAGATACGCCGCACGATACGCTGCCGGCAATGGCGCTAGCGGCCTCGATAACTAGCAGAAACTAACCGGGTGTTGAGGTCGGGCAGGTCCGCGCGCCGCGTGGTTGCGCCGCGCCGGTTTTGGCCTGGCCGGAGAGCCGGTGACGGTCAGCGTCAGTCGCTGAACAGGCTCCTGGTGCGCGGCTGGGCGTTGACCACGGCCTGGTGCCGTTCCCACAGTTCCCGGCAGCGGCTGGCGTCCTCTTTCATGCGACTGAGGTGGCGGGCGAAGTTTTCCTCCACCTGTTCACCGCCGACACTCATCCATCGCAGGTGCTGGCGCCACGTCTTCTCGCTGAGGTGTTTGGGTTTACTGAGCTTTTCCGGATCCATTGTTCGCGTCCCCTGGACTGGTTGCTGCCACACGCGTTTTCGCTTGCCCCACGTGTACTGCAACACAGGCGACCAACACGGACAATCAGGGACCGCGTCAAGTGTGAGCCAGTTCCGCTGGCGGCGGGGGTTTTGTGCAATAGTTCCGAAATTTTGGCGATGCGGCCTACTCGGCGCGCAGCGCCTCGATGGGGTCCAGTCCGGCGGCGTGCATGGCCGGGGACAGGCCCGCGGCCAGCCCGACGCCGCAACTCAGTCCCAGCGAGGCCAGCATGTAGAAGGGGTGCAGGCTGACCGGCAGGCCGGGAACGAAGGTATTGAGGGCGATGACCAGCAGCGCCACCAGGCTCAGCCCGAGCAGGCCTCCCAGGGCCGACAGCAGCACCGCCTCGCCCAGGAACATCCACATGACCTGCTCGCGGGTACAGCCCACGGCGCGCAGCAGACCGATCTCGCCGGTGCGTTCGCGCAGGGCCGTGGTCATGATGGTCAGCACGCCCACGCCACCCACCACCAGCGCCACGCCGCCGAGCGCGCCGACGGCCAGCTTGAGCATGTTCAGGATGCGGTCCAGGGTTTCCAGCATGTCCTCCTGGGTGAAGAGGGTGAAGTCCTCGTCACCGTGGCGGCGGATGAGCTGTTCCCTGACCAGTTCGCTCATCTTCGCGGAGGTCGTGGTCTCGCGGAAGACAACGTCGATCTCCATGAGGCTTTCCTTGTTGAACATCTGCATGCCCAGGTCCGCCGGGATGTAGATCGCGTCGTCGAGGTCGAAGCCCAGCAACTGCCCCTTGGCCTCCATCACGCCGATGACGCGAAAGCGCGTGCCGCCCACGCGCACGTATTCCCCCAGCGGGTTGCGGTTGCGGAACAATTCGTCGCGCACCTTCGCGCCGATCACGGTGTAGTAGCTGGAGTTTTCCAGTTCGTCGCCGGGCAGGAAACGGCCCAGGGCGACGTTGAAGCGCCAGGCCCGGTCCATGTCCGGACCGACGCCGTAGACGTCGGTGTCGCGGCTGTAGCGGTCGCCCTCGACCTTCGCCGTTCCCTGGATCAGCGGCACCACCGCCTCCACGTGGGGCAGCCTGGCCAGGAAGCGTGCATCGTCCAGCGACAGGGGGCGCACCGTGGTGAGCAGGCCGGGCATGCCCGCGGTGTCGGTCTTGCCCGGCATGACCGCGATAATGCGCGTGCCAAACTGGGAAAAGCTCTCCATCAGGTAGCCGCGGATGCCCTCGCCGATGGAGGTGAGCAGGGTAACCGCGGCGATGCCGATACTGATGCCCAGGGCGGTGAGCAGGCTGCGCAGACGCGCGGTGGTCACCGCGTGCAGCACCCAGCGCAACCAGTCGCTCAGCAACATCTACTTCCTCCCCAGGGCATCCACGGGCTCCAGCGCCGCGGCCTGCTGCGCCGGCAGCCAGGCGAACAGCAGCGCGGTACCCAGCGCCAGGCCCAGCGCGGCCCACTGCGCCCAGGGCGGCGTGCTGAAGGGCACGGCCGGGTATATCTGCCTGCCGAGCAGGACCACCAGGCTGCCCAGCGCGATGCCAATGAGCGCGCCCGCCGCGGCGATCACCGCCGCCTCGGCCAGGAACAGCGTGCGCACCTGTGCCGCGGGCGCGCCGATGGCCTTGAGCAGGCCGATTTCCGCGGTGCGCTGCCTGACCGACATCAGTGTCACGTTCATCACCAGGATGCCGGACACCACCAGGCTGATCGCGGCGATGCCGCCGACGCCCAGGGTCAGCACCTGCAGGATGTCGTCCAGGGTGCTGAGCATGGAGTCGGGGCTGACGATGGTGACATCCAGTTCGCCGTCGTGCAGTTCCTGCATACGCTGCGCCAGTGCCGCCTTGACCCTGTCCACGTCGTGATTGTCGCCGACCCGCAGCACGACGCGAAACACGCCGTGCACGTTGAACACCGACTGCGCCGACGCCACGGGGATGAAGATCGCCTCGCCGAGGTCGGCGCCGAAGGAGTCGCCGCCCTCGGCGAGTACGCCGACCACGCGGAAGCGGTAGTCGTTGAGCCGGAGCCACTGGCCCACGGCGCGGCGGTTGTCGAACAGTTCGCGCTTGAGCTTGTGGCCGATGACCGCCACCGGGCGGCCCTCGTCCAGCGGCAGCTCCGGCAGCAGCGACCCCTGGCTGGCGACCAGCTGCTGGATAGCGAAAAACGCGTTGCTGGTGCCCAGCACGATGCTGTCGCGTTCGCGCGCCTTGTAGGACACCGGGCCGTTGCCGAGGATCATCGGCGCCACGTCCTCCACGCCGGGCACGGTCTTTTGCAGGATCACCGTCTCGTCCAGGGTGATGGCGCGGGCGGCGGTGCCGGTCATCGGCGGCATACCGCCGGTGGTCTCCTTGCGCCCGGGGAAAATGAACACGGTGTCCTTGCCGATGTAAGCGAACTCGCCCATGACATAGCCACGGGCGCCCTCGCCCAGGGCGGTGAGGATCACCACGGCGCCGACACCCAGGCCGACGGAGACCAGCAACATCAGGCTGCGGAAGCGCTGGCGCCGCAGGGCCAGCAGCGTGAAGCGCAGCAGGTCCAGGAAGTGCACGCTCAGGCCACCTGTTCGTCGCGCTCGTCGGCGGCCACGCGGCCGTCGCGCATGAGGATGCGCCGCCGTGCGCGCTCGCCCTTCTCGGCGTCGTGGGTGACCACCAGCAGGGTGATGCCCTCGCGGTTGAGGTCCTCGAGAATCTGTGTCACCTCGGCGCCGGATTTGGTGTCCAGGTTGCCGGTGGGCTCGTCGGCCAGCAGGATGGTGGGTTTCATCACGATGCTCCTGCCGATGGCCACGCGCTGGCGCTCGCCGCCGGAGAGCTGGTTGGGCAGGTGCTGGGCGCGCCGCGCGATGCCGAGCCTCTCCAGGATGTCCTGCACCATCTCGTGGCGCCTGCGCGGCGGCACGCCGGTAAGCATCAGCGGCATTTCGATGTTCTCGCGCGCGGTGAGGCGGTTGATCAGGTGATAGGACTGGAACACGAAGCCGATCTCCTCGCGCCGCAGGCGCGCGCGCTCGTTCTCGTCCAGCGCCTGGGTGTCCACGCCGTTGAGCAGGTAGCGGCCGCGGTCGGGGCGGTCGAGCAGGCCGAGCATGTTGAGCAGGGTCGACTTGCCCGAGCCCGAGGGCCCCATCACCGAGATGTAGTCGCCCTGCTCGATGTCCAGGCTGACGTTGTTCAGGGCGTGGACCTCGCTGTCCCCCAGCGTGAAGGTGCGGTAGACGCCGCTGACCTCAATCATCCCGCGGGGTAACCTCGAGGCCGTCGGCCAGGCCCTGTACGTCCAGTGACAGGACGATTTCGTCGCCCTCGCGCAGCCCGGCGGTGACCTCGGTGAAATTCCAGTTGCGCAGGCCGACCTCGATGGCCACTTTCTCCAGGGTGCCCGCCGCGCGATCGAAGCGGTACACCTCGTCGTCTTCCATCACCGTCTCGGTGGGCACGCGCAGCGTGTTGTCGCGTGTGTCCAGGATGATGTCGATATCGGCGCTGTAGCCGACCAGCAGGCGTTCGCGTACCTGTGGGTCGTCGAACAGCACATCGATCTCCACCGTGCGCGCCTGTTTCTCGAAATCCAGCACATAGGGGGCGATACGATCCAGCGTGCCGGAGAACACTTCGCCGCGGAAGGCATCCAGGCTGATGCGCGCCGGCAGGTCGCGGTGCAGTGCGCCGGCGTCGACCTCGTCGATGGGTGCGGTGACGTACAGGCAGCTGTAGTCGATCAGGTCCACCGCCGGCGGCGTGGCGACGCCGGGCGGGGAGGGCGTCACGTATTCGCCGACCTCGCCGTTAATCTCGGCGACGATGCCGGCGAAGGGCGCGCGCAGGTAGGTCTCCTCCAGCAGCGCCTGGTTCAGTTGCAGGGTGGCCTCGGCGACGCGCGCCTCGTCGCGCGCGGCCTGGCAGGCGAAGCGTCCCCCCTCGGCGCGGGTGCGCCCGGCCTCCATGGCCTCGCTGGAGGCGAGGTTCTTCGCGTGCAGGGACTCCAGGCGCCGCGCCGCGCGCTCCGCGTTGCCCGCCTCGACGCAGGCCTGCTCGGCGCGATTGCCCGCCGCCAGGTGTTGCGCCTTCGCCTGGGCGGTGGTCGCCCGGCGGTCCTGGTTCCACAGCGACAGTAGCACCTGGCCCTGTTCTACCCGGTCCCCCTCGTCCACGCGCAGTTCGTCCACGCGGCCGCCGATGGGCATGGACAGCCTGGAACGGCGGCAGGCCTCGACGGTGCCGGCGCGGGTGTTGGACACGGTTCTTTCCACGGTGCCGCGGGACACCGTATGCAATGACACGGCCGGCGGCGGTTGCTGGCCCATCAGCCAGATGGCGCCGACAACGACGGCGGCGACGGCCAGGAGAACGAGGGTCTTCTTCACGCGACTGGGTTCCCTGCTTGCGGGTCGCCGACCATTATGACGGTTGATGCAGCCAGATGCGATGACCTGTAACAAGCGCCGGCGAGCGCGGCCAGCAGGCGTTGCCGCGGCGGGCTCAGCCGTCGCTGCAGGCCTGGCTGAGCAACTCGAAGGAGCGCTGGCGGTCGGCGAAGTCGTACATGTTGGTCACCGCCATGATCTCGTCCGCGCCGTGCAGCTCCGCCAGGTACTCCAGCCGCGCCCTGACCTGCTGCGGCGTACCGGTGGCGCGGCTGCTGACGCGGCTGGCGATGAACGCCTCTTCCTGTGGCCCCAGCGGGTAGTCCAGGGCCTCGTCCGGGGTCAGTGACAGCCCGTTGCTGCGGCCGGTGAAGAAGCGGAACAGGTTGAGGTCGTAGGTCAGTTGCAGCTGTTTCGCGCGCGCCTCGTCGTCGCTGCAGAACACGCCCAGTGTGAGGATGGCATAGGGCTCGGGCTGCAGTTCGCTGGGCTGGAAGTTCTGTTTGTACAGGCTGATCAGGCGCGTGTCCGCCTGGGGATTGATGAACAGCCCGAGGTTGTAGGGCAGGCCGCGCTGCGCCGCCAGCACCGCGCTGTCCGGGCTCGAGCCGAGCATCCACAGGGGAATTTTTTCCGCCGGTCGCGGGCTCACCACGGGGTCGGTGCTGTCGGCCCACAGGTAGTCGCTCAGCGCCGCGGTCAGTTGGGGAAAGTCCTCGAAGCGTGGACGCCGGCCGCCCGCCAGGGCGACCGCCGTGGACATGTCGGCACCGGGAGCGCGGCCGATACCCAGGTCCAGGCGGCCCGGGTAGAGATTGGACAGCAGGGCGAAGGTCTCGGCGACCTTGTAGGGGCTGTAGTGGGGCAGCATGATGCCGCCGGAGCCGATACGAATGCTCTGGGTGGCGGCGCCGATGGCGGCCAGCAACACCTCCGGCGCGCTGCCGGCGACGGCGGGAAAGGCGTGGTGCTCGGACACCCAGAAACGCCGGTAGCCCAGCGACTCGCAGAGCCGCGCCATGTGCAGGGTTTCCTGCAGCGCCGCCGCCGCGCCGTCGGCGGAGCGCGCCAGGGATTGATCCAGGACTGACAGGGGAAACGCCACGTTAACCGCCCTTGCTGGTGAACACGAAAGGGACGCATGGTACCCGAAGTGAGTGCAGATTCGAGTGTCCCGCAGGGTTGGGGCGGCAAATTATCGCGGCGCGGCCTGCGCGCGCGTGGCGGTCTGGTCCGGCCGGCCCAGTATTATGCAATTATTTGCATTATGCTGGATGGCGCCGCGCCGCCCTCGGCGCGCTCAGTCGGTGGTGCGTTCGCCAAAGTCACCGACGGCATGCCGCGGTTGCGCATCGCGCACCTCGTGGCGTTTTTCCGCATCGCGCACCTCGTGGCGTTCCTCCGCGTCGCGTACCTCGTGCCGTTCCTCGGCATCGCGCACCTCGTGGCGCTCACCGCTGGCCGCCGCTTCTTCCACCGCCTCGTTGTGGCTGTCCGGGATGACCACAATCGTCGGCCCGCGGTGCTCGTCCGCGCCGGGTGCGGCTGGCGTCTCCGCGGGAAGCTCCACGGCGTCGGAGATGTTCTCCTGCGGCAATGTGACCTGTCTGGCCTCGGGGGAGGGCGTGTCGGAGAAGACCGGGTTGCCCTGCGCGTCCTCGCTCTGGTAAATCTCGGCCTGGGCGCTGCTCGCCAGCAGGCAAGCCCAGGCGAGGGTGGCGATGCGAATTTTCATGGCGGTGCCTCCGGCGTCGACAGGCTTTGAGTATACCGCAGTTCAGCGGCCGGCTGCGCCCGCGTCAGGCCTTGTCGGGAGCGTCCCGGCAGCGGCTGGAGTGTTAGTATGTGCCCATGGAACTTCCTCCGCAGTGGCAGGACATCCTGCTATGGGCCAGCACCGCGTCGCTGCTCACGGTGGTGGCCACGCTGGCCGCTGTGCCCTGGGTGGTCGGTCGCCTGCCGGCGGATTACTTTTCCCGCGAGCGGCGCGAATCCTGGCGCAAGAGCGAGGGGGTACCGGTGCTGGCCGAACTCGTCGCGGTAGTGAAAAACCTGCTCGGCCTGCTGCTGGTTGTCGTCGGCGCGATCATGCTGGTGACGCCGGGGCAGGGTGTGCTGACCATCCTCGCCGGACTGCTGGTCATGAACTTTCCCGGCAAGTACCGCCTGGAGCGCTGGCTGGTGATGCGCCCGGGGGTGCTGCGCGCACTGAACTGGCTGCGCCGCCGGCGCGGCCAGGCGCCCTTCGAGGCCCCCGTGGGCAGCGCCCCGTGATTTGCGTTATGCTCCCGTCGACGCGGGTAAATGTAGCGGGAGAGCGGTGATGCGTGCGATTCGGACAATACTGGCGGGCGGCCTGCTGCTACCCGCGCTGGGCGCGTTTGCCGCCGAGCCCATCGAGAGCGACTGGCTGGAACTGGTCAAGGGCTACAAGGGTGCGGCGATGGGCGCCGAGGTGACTGCCGTGGACGACGACGAGGACGTCACGCGGCGCCGGGTCACCATTGCCATTCCCAAGACCGCCATCAACAACCCGAACGAGATTGAGGAAGTGGTCGTGGTGGGGCGCCGCCCGGAGGCGCCGGACAAGCCCGAGCCAATGGATATCACGTTCGAGTGGGTGGACGACTACGACAACGACAACTACGGCCTGGTCATCCGCCTGGGCCGCGACACCAACTGGCCGATCCGCCTGTTCATGAATTCCGGCCCCGGTTTTACGCGCTGAGCGCAGCGAGGAGACAGACTATGGGCGTCGTGTCCCAACCCAATGCCGAACTGTTCAAGATGTTCGCCCCCAACCCCGGGCGCAGGCCGCTGCTGCCGCGGCTGACCGAGCAGGCCCAGGTCGCGCTGACCTGCCGCATGCTGTTCCAGGAGGGCTGGAACGAGCACATTGCCGGCCATATCACCTGTCGCCTGCCCGACGGGCGCATCCTGGCCAACCCGTGGGAGCTGGCCTGGGACGAGGTCTGCGCCGGCGATATCCTCACCCTGGATGAAGCCGGCAAGGTGGTCAAGGGCGACTGGAACATCACCCCGGCCATCGGCCTGCACATGCAACTGCACCAGCTGCGCCCCGAGGTCAACGTGGTTATTCACAACCACGCCCACTGGAGCGGCATCTGGGCCAACCTGCACCGCGTGCCGCCGGTGTACGACCAGGCAGGCGCCTACGTGGACGGGCCGTTGCCCCTGTTCAACGAGTACGAGGGCACCTTCGAGGACGCGGACAAGACCCTGGCCGCGGCCAAGGCCCTGGGTGACGCCAAGTGGGCCCTGCTGGCCAACCACGGCGCCCTGGTGGTGGGAAAGGACCTGCGCCAGGCGCACCTGCGCGTGGCCACGCTGGAGTGGCGCAGCAAGCGCGCCTACGAGGTGGAGCTGCTGGGCGGCGGCGTGCCGATGAGCGACGAGCAGGTGGCTGCCTGCGCGCTGCCCGACGCCAACGGCTTCCCGTTCCTGTGGGAAGCGATGGCGCGGCGCGAGATTCGCCGCGACCCCGCGGTGCTGGAGGGTTAGACGGTGGCGCTGCAGGTGACCCCGCTGGACAACGTGGGGGTAGAGGTCAGCGGCTTCGATATCACGCAGCCGGTGGACGAGGCATTGGCGGCGGAACTGGTGGCGCTGTGGGACGAACACGCCATCCTGCTGTTTCGCGGGCAGGACGTGAACCCCGAGCGGCAGATCGCCTTCAGCCGCCTGTTCGGTGAGCTGGAGATTCACCCCATTTCCGAGACCCGCTCCGAGGATTACCCGGAACTGTTCATGCTGGTCAACGACCCGCAGAAGGAGCAGTTCATGACCGCCACCTACAACGGGCGGCAGATGGCCGGCCGGCTGGACTGGCACATGGACCTGCACTACACCGGCAAGCCCAACCGCGGCGCGCTGCTGCGCGGCGTGGTCTGCGCCGAGGAAGACGGCATGACCGGCTTCGGCGACCTGGCCCGGGCCTACGACGCGCTGGATGAAGACACCCGCGCGCTGCTGGAGCAGATCGAGGTGACCTACGCCTTCAGCATGCAGCGCAAGCACATGCGCTATGTCGACCTGGAAGGTTACGAGCCGGGCCCCTACAGCCCGCGCAAGCCCGCGGACATCAATTACCCGAACTTCCCCGAGGTGGCCTACCCGGCGGTGGTCACCCACCCGGTGACCGGGCGCAAGGTGCTGGAGATCTGCGAGCAGTTCCTGGAGCGCATCATCACGCCGCACAAGGCGGGGCTGTCCAATGACGAGGCCATCGAGCTGCTGGAGCGCCTGGTGGCGCACACGCGCAAGCCCGAATTCCACTATTTCCACCGCTGGGAACCCGGTGACATGGTGTTGTGGGACAACTGGCGCGCCATGCACTGCGCCACCGGCACGCGACCTGGAGTGGAGCGGGTGATACACCGCACCACCATCATGGGCGACGCGACCCTCGGGCGGGTCATAGAGGGCTGATTGCGCACCCCGCGCGACAGGTGGTATAGATGATGCTCGCCGGGGCCCGCGCGCCACGGCACCCCTGGCGCCCCCCGGCGGGCGCGTCGAGCGAACAGAGAGGGATATATGCAGTACCTGAAACCATGCCTGGCTGCGCCGCTGCTCGCGCTGTCCCTGTCCTGGCCCGCGGCGGCCCAGGAGATCGGCCGCGACGAGGTGGACACGGTCATGGCCAACTGCCAGCGCCAGCGGGAGACCATGATCGCGCCCCGGCGCGACGAGGCCATCCGCTACTGCGTCGAGGTGCAGGGCCTGGATGAGAGCACCTGCCGGCGCCGCAACCGCGACTACGGCGAGCGCGGCTTCGGCGACACGCCCCAGGGCGTGGGCTGGGACCTGCCCGCCTGCCAGCGCGCCGAGGGCGCCCAGGAGCACTTCCAGCAGAACCCGGACAGCAGCCAGTACGCCTACTAGCCCGGTGGTGGCCGGCCTGCCAGGCCGCGCCCCCTGTCGACTGTTTGTCCGTGGCTAAACCCTTGACGAATAAGGGCCTTGTCCCTATAGTAGCGCCCCCTACGCGCCTGTAGCTCAGCTGGATAGAGTACCTGGCTACGAACCAGGCGGTCGCACGTTCGAATCGTGCCAGGCGCGCCAATTCCGTAAGGGTCTGCAGCTTAGCAGCCACTAACCTTCCCGCGCATTTCCGGCAGTTTTCCGACACTTTCCTCCTTCTGCCGCTTTATCACTGTCAGGGTGGGCGATTGCGCGCGCCCACGATCGGTCACCTTCTCCGCGGCATCCAGCAGTTCGCCGAGTTCGGCTGCCGAGTAGTGGGTGGTGATATCACCACTGGCATGCCCCAGCAGCGCCTTGCGTGTTTCCAGTGGAACCGCCGCGCCTCGCAGCCTTCGGCCGAACGTATGGCGCAAATTGTGAACGCCTTTGAGTATGGTGCTGTCCGTCGGTAACCCGGCCTTCGTCCAGGCCCTGATCCACGCGCTGGTCCGTAACTTCCCGACCGGGTTGCCCCGATAGGTAAACACGAAGTCCTCGTGGATCCCCCGCCGTGAATCGACTACTGCCTTCGCGACCGTGTTGAGCACCACCACCCGCTCGGTACTGGTCTTGGTGATCGACTCGGGCAGGACAAAGGCGAAAGTGGATAGATCATCCAGTTTTACCTCCCATGCCCAGCGCAGCTGGCAGACCTCTTGTTCCCGGCATCCCGTATTGACCGCAAACATCGCGGCATCCGCCAGGTGGCGGGGGAGCCTTGAAAAAAGCCTGTCCTGTTCTTCCCACGACAAGGGGTACGGTCTTTTCTGGCACCCCTTGAGCGATAGCCGACTGAGTTTGGGCGGTGCCTGTTTTAGCCACGGCAGCCCTTGCTCATTTCGCCATACCCGCGCCGCGCGATTGAGAACTGCACTGGCTGTACCAATCGCATTGTTAATGGATTTCGGGGCCTTCCCCAGACGGAGCCGCTCATCCACGAATGGCTTTAAAGTGCCGTCGTGGACCTGCTCCAGGGGCAGTGCGCCGATATACACGAACAACTGGTCCAGATGTATCGCTATCGTTTCTGCCGATGACGACTGTGCAATATCTTCGAGGTATCGCAGTGCCGCTGCCTCGAAGGTATAAACCGCTGCGGCTTGTTGCTTTGCCTCCTCTTGAATCTCCGCCAGTCGACGGATCAGTTTTTGCTCTGCCTCAGTGCGGCCAGATACTCCTGTGCTTTCGCGGAGCCAGCCGCCGGGGGCGTACTGCGAGCGTTTTTCGATATGCCAGATCCCGTTTTTGAGGCGGAGCCCCGGCATTTTGTTGCGCTTTGACATAAATCGTCCTCCAGAATTGAGCCTAAAGGACGACGCCCGTTGCGTTGGATATAGTCCTCCGCCCAGGCGTCGATTTCAAGTCTGTCGAAGAGAATGGTTTGTTGTCCCAGGGAAACCTCAGACAGGGCAGGGCGCACCACGCGATTAAAAGTATTCTTGTTGATCCCGAGGTAGGCCGGGGCATCGCGGAGTCGGATCAGGCGGGGTTGGATCTGCATGCCCTATCTGCCTATGTACACAGCAGTTATCTGGGCTCTGACATGGCCTATTTCAGCACTGATGGTCAGGCGGGCCTGCTGGTCGACCTGACGCTGTGACCCGGTTAATTGCTCTTTGGCGGGCCCGCCCGCATGGGGGCAGGGCCAACCTGTGAGTTCCCGGTACCGCTGCTGGGCATAGGCATGGCGCAGGCCGTGCATTTTGGATAAGCCGGCGTTGGCGGTGTGGCGTTCGTAGATCCTGAGCTGCTCGATGTATTGCCGGCCCCGGGGGATCAGCGAGCCGAAACCGGCCAGCCGCTTGGCCTGTTCCAGCAGGGCGCGTTGTTCCAGGGTGCGGATGGGGACGGTGCGTTCCCGTCCGCCCTTGGTCCAACTGGCCTTGAGGTGCAGGTGATCACCCCGGTCTGCCCAGCGGGGCTGGATCTTCAGGGCTTCCTCCCGTCGAAGCCCGAAGGCCTGTTGCAGGCGCAGGCTCATCCTCACATATTCATCTTTCACCAGGGCGAGTTGGTCCCTTTTCAGGTCCTTGGCCTTGCTGGTGCCGGATACGAACTGCCGGTCCGGTATGCCATAAAAGTCGTTGGAGCTGGCAACCACGGCCCGCTTGTTAACCTTCTCGGCCCACCAGCGTAAACAGCTCATCCGGTTCTTGATGGTGCCGGGTGAAAGGTTCTGTTTCAGCCACTCGTCCACCAGGGCCTGGACATGCTTTTGTTTGAGGGAGGAGGCCTTCAATTGCCGGAAGCCCAGCTCGTGCAACTGGTTGGCGATTGCGCTCAACTGGCGCTCACGGCCTACGCGGGTTTCGAAGCTGCCTTCATGGCTGTGTTTGCACAAGAGTTTCAGTTGGTAGTTCAGGTCTCGCATAGTGTTGTTTCCATCGGTGAGTGTTTCTGATCACCTGGCAACAATGCTGCGCAGGTCCGACGAGCGGTACGATCACGGGACACCAATCCCGGTTGACCTGAATGTGTCTGGCCATAGACAGCACGGTGTGTTTTCGCAAGAAAACTGGCCCGTGCAAACCAACGGTCATCCAGCCAAAGGCTGGTGGTGGATTTCTCCTTTTTAAGTTGAGCAGAGCGCACTGACCGCCAGTGCGTTTGCGTGGTTGAAGAGTAACCGTCCGGTAAACCCATCTTGAGTCCCCGGGGCGGCGTCCCGGATAGTGTCCACTAAAGTTTACGTGGACACTTACTATGGATGATCTAAGCGTACCCCCGCGCCGCCGTCGACGGCATTCACCCGAGTTCAAAGCAAAGGTTATCGCCGCTTGCCAGGCACCCGGAGTCTCTGTCGCCAGCGTTGCACTTGAGCATGGCCTCAACGCCAACATGGTCCGGCTATGGATCAAGGCATCTCGCACGGAACAAAAGACAAGTCCCGCCGCCTTTATGCCGCTGGCCCTGCCCGTTCCGACAGCTACAACGGCATCAACAGTAGCAGAGGATGCCATCCGCATCGAGGTGCCCCGTACCAACGGCACCATTACTATCACCTGGCCGGTCAATCACGCTGACCGGGCGGTGTCATTCCTGCGTGAACTGCTCCTGTGATCAGGGTCGACGCCATCTGGCTGGCCACCGAGCCGATGGATATGCGCGCAGGCCCCGATACCGCCCTGGCCCGCGTGGTTCTGGTGTTCGGCGAAGCCAGAGCACACCACGCCTACCTGTTCGCCAACAAGCGCGGCAACCGTGTGAAGATCCTGCTGCACGATGGCCTAGGGCTGTGGCTGTTGGCCAGGCGCCTGAACGAGGGGCGCTTCAAGTGGAGCCGGCCCGGGCTCGACGAGTCCCGGATTGCCCTGACGGTGGAGCAGGTACAGGCCCTGCTGGTGGGCTTGCCCTGGCAGCACCTGGACGACCAGGCGATCACCTGCCTGTAGCTACACCAGCGGGTTCCAGCCCGCAAAGGAAGCATTGCACGCGATAGGGACTCGCCTGCCCCGACCGTCTCTGGAATACTGGAGGCCATGTCTATACAGGCCGATCTCAAGCAACTGAGCCCTGATCAACTCCGCGTTCTCGCGGGGGATTTGTTGCAACAGCTTCAGCGCAAAGAGCAGGAGCTTCACAATACCAACGTCCTCAACGACAAACTGACCCACGAACTGGCGATCCTCAAGCGCCACCGCTTCGGGCGTCGCAGCGAGGGCATGAGCCCGGACCAGGGTAGCTTGCTGGATGAACTCGTGGATGGCGACATTGCCGCCATCGAGGCTGAATTGCCGGAACCCGCGCCCGCGACCCGCACCCAACCCACACAGCAACCCCGGCGTCAGCCCTTGCCGCCGGCACTGCCGCGCACAGTCATTAGCCATGAGCCTGAGAACACACTGTGTCGCTGCGGCTGCCAACTGAAGCGTATTGGCGAGGACGTGAGCGAGAAGCTGGATTACACCCCGGGCGAGTTCACAGTCGAGCGCCATGTGCGCGGCAAATGGGTCTGCGGTGATTGCGAGACCCTGGTGCAGGCGCCAGTCCCGGCTCAGGTGATCGACAAGGGCCTCCCGACCCCGGGCCTTCTGGCCCATGTGTTGGTGGCGAAGTACGCAGACCATCAACCGCTGTACCGGCAGGAAACGATCTTTGGCCGCGCCGGTTACGCCATTGCGCGCTCCAGCTTGGCCGAGTGGGTGGGGCGCTGTGGTGTCGCCCTGCAGCCGTTGGTGGATGCCCTGCGGGAGGAACTGGTCAAAGAGGCCATCCTGCACGCGGATGAAACGCCAGTGCCGATGCTGGCGCCGGGCAAGAAGAAAACCCACCAGGCGTATGTGTGGGCTTATGCCAGCACACAACAAAGCGCTCTCCAGGCAGTGATTTACGAGTTCGCCCCCAGTCGGGCGGGCAAGCATGCCCGGGCCTTCCTCGATGGTTGGCAGGGCCAACTGGTATGCGACGACTTCGCCGGCTACAAGGCGGGCTTCGAGCAAGGCATGACGGAAATCGCCTGCTGGGCGCATGCCCGGCGCAGGTTCTACGACCTGCACGCGGCGAAGAAAAGCACCGTGGCGGCGCAGGCCCTGGACACTATCGGTCAGCTTTACACCATCGAGGCCGAGGCCAAAGCACTAACCAGCAGTGAACGGCAACAGCTGCGCCAGGCCAGAGCGGCGCCGATCATCGACCAGTTGTATCACTGGCTGATCGAACAGCGACAGAAAGTGCCGAAGGGGTCAGTCACTAGCAAAGCCATTCACTACAGCCTGAAGCGCTGGCCGGCTCTGACGCGGTATCTGGAAGACGGCGATGTGCCGATCGACAACAACTGGGTAGAAAACCAAGTGCGACCCTGGGCGCTGGGCCGGAAAAATTGGTTGTTCGCCGGATCGCTACGCAGTGGTCAGCGGGCAGCGGCGGTGATGAGCCTGATCCAGTCGGCCAAGAACAACGGCCACGATCCGTATGCCTATCTCAAGGATGTACTGGCGCGTCTGCCGACGCAGAAGGCGAGCGCCGTCAACGAACTGCTGCCGCATAACTGGGCACTGAATGACAAGGTGTGATTACCGGACGCTTACAACCTTGGCAACTTATCTACTATCCAGGACACCCGCATTCGGTATGAACAGCCAGGGCGCGACCGACAAAGGTACTTACAATGAAATCCTTGCCAGCGCACA
>PABK01000061.1 GCA_002699145.1 Halioglobus sp. | reverse complement strand
GGTGACCGCCAGGGCGTCGCCGTCGATATCGCTGGCCTGGGCCAGCAGCTCCTCGGCGCTGAAAGTAATCGCCGTGTCCTCGGCGGTGGCGCCCAGGTCGACCTGCCCCACGCTTGCGGGAGTGTTCTCCCGAACTACCGGGTCGGCTGCCGGGGTCTCCACAACCACATCGACCTCGGTTTCGACTTCCGTGGTGACACCATCGCCGGACATGAAGAATTTTACGGCCAGAGGGCCACCGGCAAAATCCGCGGCCGGGCGGAAGGTCCAGGTGCTGTCGCCGTTATCAAATACGGTTCCGGACGCAGGATCGACGCGCAGGTCGCTCAGGTCCGCGATACGGTGCGCCCGGTCGGGCAGCAGGTCAACCGCGGTGAGCAGCACCGGCATCGACGTATCGGCAAGCCAGACATCGTCCTCTTCGATAACCGGCGCGGGATCGACTGAGGCGAGCACATCCGCATCGCCCGTCCCGAAGCGCGCGTGCAGGCCGGCGTCGGCGGACCGTTCGTCCACGGGGCGCGACTCGCGCGCCGGGCGAGCGGCGTCGGCGACAACCACGCCTTCCCCGTCGCCACCGTGCAGGTCCGCATTGGCCGACTTCTCGATAAAAATGTTCTGGAGCGACAGTTCCTCGTGCTCCGGCGCGCCCTGTGCCGCGCGTTCGTCCTGGTCCTTCAGGCGTTTGTCAGGGTTTCTACCCATCGCGAAGAGACGTTCCGTGGACAGGTCTCTCTCTCTATCGCCCTTATTGCTCATTTTGTTCACCCTGCATTAAAGATTCTCGCGCCCTGACCGACAAACCCTTTAGCAAACGGTCAAAAATGCATCCAAAACTCGGCTCCATCTCGTGATCGATTATCACGAACGAGTTCAGAAAAACAAAGAAAAAGGATCATTTTTGTAAAGAAAAACAATCGGTTGTGATCTACTTCAAGAAAACATATGAGGTACGTTCCGCCGTGGGCGCGAGGTCGACAACAGGCCCGCCGAACCAGGGGAGAAACACACTTTGCAGGCGTACTCTCTGCCCAAATACTGGCGAAGAAAGGACATACTGGTCGCTTCTTTCGCGATCAATATGCTCGCCCTGGCGCTGCCCATCGTCATACTGCAGTTCTATGACCGGGTTATACCCTCCCAGTCTGTAGGGACTTTTACCGCACTGATGACCGGCATGTTCGTCGTGGTCTGCCTCGATGTGCTGGTCAAGATGCTGCGCTCGGTCATTCTCAGCTGGGAAAGCGCGCGTTTCGATCACCGGGCCAGTGTGGCGGCGATGGGTCGCATCCTGCACGCGGACGCCCAGTCCTTCGACGCGCGACCAGCCGGCTTTTATATAGACCGGATCCAGGCGCTGGAAAACATCCAGGAGTTCTATTCCGGGCAGTCGATGCTGTTACTGATCGACCTGCCGTTCGTGGTGATCTACCTGGTGCTGATCGCGCTGATCGCAGGGCCCCTGGTGGCCATTCCCCTGGCGCTCATCGGGCTTTTTTTTCTCGCCTCCTACCACACCGGCAGCAGGTTGCACGGCGCCCTGGCCAACCGGGCGGACATGGAGGACCGCAGGCAGAATTTCGTCATCGAATTGTTGCAGGGGATCCACACAGCCAAGTCCATGGCCATGGAATCCCTCATGTTGCGGCGCTACGAACGACTGCAGTTGCAGTCGGCGCAGGGCGTGTACGAGCTAAGCAAGATGAACAGCGTGTCGCAGGGCATCGGCGCCACATTTTCCCAGCTGGCGGTCATCTGCTTTGTCGGCATCGGCAGTATTTCGGTGGTGGGCGGCGACCTCAGCATGGGTGGTCTGGCAGCCTGCACCATGCTTACCAGCCGCGCCCTGCAACCGGGCCTGCGCGCCATGGGCGTATGGACACAGTTCCAGTCGGTGCGCCTGGCCATCGACAAGGTGAACGAACTGTTTGCCATTCCGCGCGAGGTGTCCGGCGATTTCAGCTGCGACAAGGCCGTGCACGGCCGCATCGAGATGAAGGACATCGAGTTCCGCTACGAAGGCGATGAAAAACCCCTGTTGCAGGGGCTGTCACTGCGCGTGGAGCCGGGAGAACTCATCGGCATCACCGGCAACAACGGCGCCGGGAAGAGTACCCTGCTCGCGCTGCTGTCGGGCTTCCTTCACCCCCAGGCGGGCTCGATCACCATCGATGGCGTGAACCTGGATGACTTCGATATCGAGTGCCTGCGCGCACAGGTCGGGATCGTACCCCAGCAGGGCGTGATATTCGAGGGCACAATCCTGGAGAACATGACTCTGTACCGCGAAGGCGAGGCGGCCGAGCAGGCGCTGGAGCTGGCCGCAAAGCTCGGCCTGGGAGAAATCATCTCGCGCCTGCCCGACGGCCTCGATACCTATATCGGCGGATCCGCCGCCGGCAGGCTGTCCGAGGGGGTCAAGCAAAAGATCATTATCGTACGCTCACTGGTGGGAAATCCCAGCATTGTGCTGTTCGACGACGCCAACGCGAATTTCGATATCAAGAACGACAAAAACCTCGTCTCACTGGTCAGCGAGCTGCGCGGAGAGCGCACGATGATCGTGGTGTCGCACCGGCCTTCTTTCCTGGGTATCTGCGATCGCAGGTACGTACTGGAAAACGGTGTGCTCAGGCCAGAAGAAGAGACTGTGTCCCCGCGCCCCACGGACCAGGGCGCCGCGGTGAGCCTGGTCGGAGCCTGAACAAATAATGAACGCTATAGCGGGAAGCTTAACCCAGGGCGCCGCCGGGTCCGCCGGCAGCCGGCCGCGTGAAGACAAGGTTGTCGAGGCACTGCGCGACAGGGATCTCGAGGCATTTGCGCAGGTTTCTCCCTGCGCCGCCTGTCTCTTCCCGATACTGGAGGCCCTGGGGCGCACCGCGATCAACCGCGAGCTGCTGGAATCCATCCCGCATTTTGCGGGCAGCCTGGACCTGGTGGACCTGCGCAACATACTGGTCAACCTCGGCTACGAGAGCGACCCCGTAGAGAGCTCGGTGCAGGATATCCGTGCCGAGCTCTACCCGGCGCTGTTCAGGACGGAGCAAGGCGACCTGTTCGTACTGACAGCGCGCGACGGCGACACGATCTCGTTCTTCGACGCCCACAGCAGACAGCAGCGCAGCGAGTCCGCGACGGCACTGACCCAGCGGGGAACGGCCTACCTGTTCACCGACAGGCATCCCACCCACGGGGTCCAGCAGCAGTCCTCGCCCCAGGCGTGGTTCAGCGGGCTGGCGGCAAGGTTCCGCAAGATGATCGGCCACCTGCTGCTGATGACCTTCATCATCAACATGACCGCGCTGGCGATACCAATATTCATCATGATGATCTATGACAAGGTTATCGGCGCCAAGTCGCTGGACAGCCTGCCAATGATCCTCACTGGTGTGGCCATACTCATTGTCTCCGACCTCGTTTTGCGCTACCAGAAATCGATGGCGCTGGGCGCGCTGGCCGGCCGCCTGGACTACCTGATCGGCGTGGAAACCTTCAAGCAGCTGCTGTTCCTGCCGCCGGCATTTACCGAGCGCTCCACCGTCGCGGCGCAATTGTCGCGCCTGAAGCAGTTTGACTCACTGCGGGATTTCTTTACCGGGCCGAGTGCCGGTTTTCTCCTGGACCTGCCCTTTGTCTTCATCTTCATGCTCGCGGTCGCCGTGCTGGCGGGCCCGGTGGCACTGGTGCCGCTGGTCATGGTGGGCCTGTACGTCATTGTCGGACTGCTCTTCCTGCCGCCACTGGAACGCAAGGTGCAGCGTTCCGGCAAGGCGCGCACCGACAAGCAGACCATGCTGATGCAGACCTTCGACGGTCGCCGGGAAATCAAGGCCATCGGCGGTGAAACAGTCTGGCGCGAGCGCTTCCGCGAGGTATCCGGCGAGGCGGTGCATGCGAACTACGACATATTCGTCGCCAACGCGCTGATGACCAATATCGCGCAGGCGCTGATGACCCTGTGCGGTGTCGGGGTGCTCGCACTGGGTGCGATACAGGTCATGGAAGGTCAGATGAGCGTGGGTGCGCTGATTGCGACCATGACACTCGCCTGGCGTGTGCTCACCCCGCTGCAGGGCATGTTCCTGTCCTATTCCAAGCTGCAGCAGATGCTCAAATCCATCACGCAGATCAACAACCTGATGAAGCTCAAGGTCGAGAAGGACGAAAGCCATATCGACCTGCATGAAAATCCCGCCAGGCGGAAACTGGAACTGGACCGGGTCAGCTTCCGTTACGACCAGCATTCCGATCCCGCGCTACTGGGCGTCACGTTCAACATCGATCCCGGCGAACTCGTCGCGGTGGTGGGCCTCACCGGGGCCGGCAAGTCCACCCTGTTGAAGCTCATCGCCGGCATGTACAAGCCACAGGCCGGCGCCCTGTTGCTGGACGGCGTCGACCTGCGGCAGTTGAACGCCATGGAGTTGCGGCGCTCCATTGCCTACGTGCCCCAGGAAATCCGTATGTTCCACGGCACCATTGCACAGAACATCCGCCTCAACAACTGCCTCGCCACCGACCAGAAACTGCACGAGGCGGCGGAAAAGGCGGGCATCCTCGAGGACATTCTCAGTCTGCCCATGGGCTTCGACACCCGCATCGGCGACAAGGCCATGAAGCACTTTCCGCCCGGGTTCATGCGTTCACTGTCCATCGCCCGCGCCTTTTCCTGTGAGGCAAAGGTGCTGCTGCTGGACGAACCCGGTGCTTCGCTGGACACCCTCAGCGACGCGCGTTTCGTGGACCAGTTGTGCAGCCTGCGCGGCGAACACACGGTTGTCATGGTCAGCCACCGCCCGAGTCACATCAGGCTGGCCGACAAGGTCGTGGTCCTGGACCAGGGCAGCGTCAGTTTCGTCGGCGAGCCCGACAGGGCCATCAAACTACTTTTCGGTGCATCGTGATGAGCAAGTCAAAGCAGAACCTGCATTCAGCAACCGAGGCCGGGATGCCGCGCGCCAGGGCGCGCTTTCTCGCCCAGGCCATTCAACTGGAGGAACAGGGTATAACGGCCACGGTGAAGTACTCCGTGTACTCTGTCATGGGCCTGTTGATACTGATCGTTATCTGGATGTCGCTGACCAGGGTGAGCGAGGTGACGGTGACCAGCGGCAAGGTGGTGCCCGTTGGCTATATCCACAACATCCAGCACCTGGAGGGCGGCATCATCGCCGACATTCACGTGCAGGACGGGGACCGGGTGGAGGCTGGCGACCTGCTGGTCAGTTTCGCGCCTCCCGCCACCGAGTCGGATTTCGACCAGCTGGTCATCCGCAGGGCGTTCCTCAACCTCGACCTGGCCCGGCTTGAAGCCCTGCGCAAGGAAAGCGAGATCGTTTTCACCGAGACCACGCAGGCGTATCCCCACCTGGAAAACAAGGAGCGGGATGCGACGGACACGCAGCGCTCGAGCTACGACAGCGAGTTGGAGGTCATCGAGGCGCGTATCGTTCAGCGCAGCAGCGAGCTGAAGCGGCAGCGCAACCAGGTGGTGGTGCTGCGCGAAGAGGTCGCCCTGCTGCAGAAGCAGGTCGATATCCGCAGCGAGCTGGCGCAGAAAAACGCCATTTCCATGACGGACCTGCTGGCGGTGCAGAGCCAGCACGCCTCCCTGCTGACCGACCTGCGCGAGGCCGAAGACAGCGTCGCCGTGGCGCAGACCGCACTGGAGGAGGAGCGCAAGCGACTGCGCGAGGTCGCGGCGCGCCAGCGCAAGGAGATCGAACAGGAGGCCGCACAGGTGGAATCCCAGTTGGCGGATGTCCAGGCAGCACTGGTCAAGGCCAAGGACAAGCTTGACCGGCTGCAGGTCTACGCACCGGTCAACGGCATCGTACAGGGCCTGACCGTGACCACCATCAACGCCGTGGTGCGCCCCGGCGACGTGATCATGCAGGTCGTGCCGGTGGACGACGAGATGATCGTGGAATCGCGCCTGCTGCCCAACGAGGTCGGCTACATCACCGCGGGACAGCTGGCCGACGTCAAGGTCGACAGCTACGACGCGTCGCGCTACGGCACGATCAGGGGCCGGGTGCAGCAAATATCGCCCTCGACCTACCTCGACGAGGAGGCCAACCCCTACTACAAGGTCAAGCTGTCGCTGGAGAAATCCTTCATGGGCGCGCGCAAGGGCGAGATGGATATCATCCCTGGCATGACCGTGCAGGCCGATATCATCACCGGCTCCAAGAGCATCATGGAATACCTGATGAAACCGGTCACCCGGGGCTTCTCCAACGCGTTCCAGCAGCGCTAGGACCGTTTGCTCAGTCGCCGCGCGACACCGGCTCGCCCCTGGCATAGTTTTCGATCACAAACTGCGCGGCAAACCCCAGCGAGCGGTACAACGGTTCGCCCTCGTCCGAGGCCTGCAACACGACGCGGGCCGCACCGCAGTCCACGCTGCGATCGAGCAACTGCCGCATCAAGGTCCTTGCAATACCCAGGCCGCGAAATTCCCGGGGCACGCCGACCTGGTGGATGCCCACCACCTCGCCCGTGCGCCACAGCAGGCCCGTGGCAACCGCCGTATTGTCCAGCCTGGCCAGATACAGCTCCAGGCCAGGCGCGCCCAGGGCGTAGGAGATCACCCCGGGTTCGATAGCGTAGTCGAAGGCCGCTCCACCGACATCGCACCAGTTGCGCACGTCCGCGTCGTCCACACGCTGTAATTCCAGGTGCCGGCCATCCCTGAGGCTGCCCGCGGCGTCGCCGGCGCGCGTGTAGTCGGCCAGCTCCAGGGTCATGGCCAGCTGCCGGAACAACGGTGTAAAGCCCTCTGCCGCCAGGGCGGGCTGCAACACTGGTGCCAGGGGGCCGTCCCACAGCGGCACGATATAACCCGCTGGCAATTGCGCCAGTACCGCGGTTATCTGTTGCGGGTGCGCAGCGGCGTCCCCGGTATCGAACCAGCAGCGCCGCGGCCAGGCGGGATGCAGCCGGGCGCTGCCGCCCCCCTCCCGGTTCTGCGCACGCGCGCCCAGCGCCCGCCACAGCGCGATCAGGTTGTCGATATTGGCGCGCGCGACATCGTGATCCGTGCCGTGCATTCTTCAACCTCCGTTGATCAGGACAATGCCGCAGACCAGGGCCGCGACGCCCGCCAGCCTGGGCCAGTTCACCGGCTGCAGCGGCAGATCAAACCAGCCGAAATGCCCGGCGAGCATCGCCACCAGCACCTGGCCGGTGAGGGCCCAGGACATCATGGTACCGATACCCATCTGCGGAATCAGGTAGAAATAGGTAGAGATGGCGAAGGCGCTCAGTGCGCCCCCCGAGAACCACAGGTACAGTGGTACCGAGCGCACGGCGGCGCTCGTGGGCATCTCGCGCGAAAGCAGGACAAGGGCCAGCGACACGAACGCCAGGCTCACCAGGAACGCCACCCAGGTGCCCAGGATGCTGCTCCTGAGCAACACGCCCAACTGCGCGTTCATGCTGGCCTGCACGGCGATGGCGGCGCCCGCGAGCAGTGCGAGCAGCGGCGCCAGCGTCATTGTCCCAGCTCCGCAACCATCTCCCCGAAGGGCTTGCGCACCTTGGGGTAGCCGGCATGGGGGTCATCCGCGTGGCGATAGCCGACAGGGCAGATGACCGCCGTGGTCAACTGTTGCTGCGACAGCCCCAGCACCCGGTCATAGCCTGCCGCGTCAAAGCCCTCCATCGGGCAGGTGTCGACCCGGGCCAGGGCGGCCGCGGTGAGAAAGTTGCCGAGTGCGAGGTAGGCCTGGTTTTTCGTCCAGGCGACCAGTTCGGCCGCCGACATCCGCGCCAGCGCGCCCTGAATCTGCTGCGCGTAGGCGTCCAGTTCACTCACCGGCACATTGCGTGAGGCGGCGGCCCGCTGGATGTAGTGGTCGACGGCGTCTGTCCCCAGGGCCGTGTGCGCGGCGAAGACGACGAGGTGGCTGGAATGCAGCACCTTGTCCTGCCCGTAGGAATGCTCAAGCAGCTGGCGCCGCACTTCCGGTGCCTGGATGACCAGCATGCGATAGGGTTGCAGCCCGTAGGCTGATGCGCTCATGCGCGTTGCCTCGAGAATGCCGCGCAGTGTTTCCGCCTCCACCTCGCGCGGGGAGAATGCCTTTACCGCGTAGCGCCAGGCCAGTGCTTCAGTGAGTTTCATCGCTGTTCCCTCCGGGTAGTTATCGACTACAGGGCAACAGGCTACCGCCGCGCACGCGGCCAGGCATTTACATAGGTTGATGCAACGGAAATTTATTCCAGGGTCTTGCGGATGCGGCTCAACTGGGTCGGCGTGATGCCCAGGTGCGAGGCGATATGGTACTGGGGGATCCTGCCGGCGATGGCCCCGTGATTGTCCAGGAAGGTGAGGTAACGTTGCGTGGCGTCGTCCTGGACCAGCGCAATTTCCCGCGAATCCTTGGCCAGCAACCAGTTCTGTTCCAGGTAGTGAATATGGTACATCTTGAGGTCGTCGCTGGCGCCTAGCAGCCGTCGGTAGCCGCGAAAATCGATACTCACCACCGTGGCGTCCTCCAGCGCCTCGATCGTCGCTTCCGAGCGCGTGGCCGTGAGCAGCGCAACCATGGGGCCAGGGTACTTGCCCTCGTCGAAAAAATTCTTGTTGTACTCGTTGCCCTTGTCGTCCGTAACGTAGACGCGAAAAAGCCCGCGGTAGACAAAGGCGAAACTGGTCGGTCTATCACCGGCCGGGTAGAGGATATGACCCCGGGGCACGTCCTCGACACGGCAGATCGCGCCCAGCGCGCGCCAGGTCGCGTCGGACACCGGGCTGTAGGCGTCGATGCTCGCTCGCAGGGCGCGCATGGCCTGCGCTGCGGCTTCCGCCCCCGCCCGCTTCATCCGGCATCTCGCAATAATGTGGGCACAGGCGTCGCCATCGTCCGCAAAGTGGTTGTCGCGGCTTCCTGTTTAGCAGATTGCGCCGGGGGGCGGCAAGCGCGACGGGCTGGCGCCGGGCGCGGCACCGCCCCCCCTGGCCGGGGTCAATATGGGGTCTTTACCCCATACGCAAACGCACATCGCACGGGGATACTGGGCGGGCCGGTCGCGACCGACGCAGCGGCATGCCGGGCACGGCGGCGTGCCGGGCCAGCGTACACGAACATCCAGGGGACAATATGACCTTCAAGACCATCGCCACCGCACTGCTGTGCTCGGTATGCACACCGGCCCTGGCCCAGGGTTTCGGCTGCTTCAATACGACCCAGTCCCCGGATAGCACGGTCACCCCGGTCGATATTGGCACGGTCATCACGCTCTCGGTGGACACCATCGACGCGGTGCGGGCTGACATCGGCGGCGTAGCGATGACGCCGGCAGTCGACCCCAACAGCAATTCGGCCAACACCTGGACGGCCACCAGCACGGCGATTTCCGACAGCGTGATCAATGTCGTTGTCTACACCGCCGGCGATACCGCCTCGGATACCTGCAGCTGGGCGATCGACGTGAATGAGCCGCCGATGCCACCCGCGCCCGCTCCCGTGCTGGTCACACCGGTGCCGCTGATGAATATCTGGTTCCTGGGCTTGCTGGCGACGGCCTGTGCCGGGCTCGGCGCGTCCCGGCTGCGGCGCAAGTAGGCCGCAGCGCACTCCTCCTGCGACAATGGCGGCGTATTTTTTCGCCGCTGGTCTGCCAGGATTTACCAGCCTGCAGCGGAAACCGGCTCGACAGGAACTGCGGCGGCAATTGGGCTAAGATCGACGCACAAGTATCACTTCAGGTGTTTTCGATTTCGTGAGTTCCTCAGCAGCCTCCCGCATCAAGCCTCCCCTGACCCATGACAATCGCTGGTGGTGGGAGATGGCCGCCGAAGGCAAGCTGGGCATCCAGCGCTGCAGCGATTGCCAGTTGTTGCGCCACCCTCCCCGGCCCATGTGCGGCCAGTGCCACTCGCTGCAATGGGATAGCGTGGAAGCCAGCGGCAGGGGCACCATCTGCAGCTATACCGTGTTGACCCACCCGCAGTTTCCCGGCTACGACTACCCGCTGGTTATCGTCCTGGTCGACCTCGAGGAGGGTACGCGCCTGCTCTCCCAGCTGGTGGACTGCGAGCCCGCAGCGGTGGATTTCGGCCTGCCGGTGCAGATGCACATCCAGGAGGACGCCGACGGTTTCAAGCTGCCCGTGTTCCGCCTGGCGGAGGACCGGTAATGCCGATTTCACTGCGCGACGAGGCCGCCATCGCCGGTATCGGCCTGACCGGGTTCTCCAAGCACTCGGGCGTCTCCGAACTGTCACTGGCGGCGCAGTGCATCACCGCCGCTTGCGACGATGCGGGCGTCGAGCCCGGTGAGATCGACGGGCTGGTCAGCTACACACTGGATTCCACCGACGAAATCGAGGTGGCCCGCGCCGTCGGCGCCGCGGACCTGAGCTTCTTCTCGAAGATCAACTACGGCGGCGGCGCGGCGGTGGGCACCATCGCCCAGGCGGCCATGGCGATCGCCACCGGCCAGGCCAGTACGGTCGTGTGCTACCGCGCCCTGAACGGCCGCTCCGGCAAGCGCATGGGCCAGGGCGTGTCCGGCGATATCGTCACCTCGGACCTGGTGCACTGGTCCTGGTACATGACCTACGGTATGTTGATTCCGGGCTCCTGGATCGCCCTGGTCGCCAACAAGTATATGCAGCGCTACGGCGTCACGCGCGAAGACCTCGGCCGGGTGGCGATCTCCCAGCGCAACCACGCCCAGCGCAACCCGCGCGCCTGGGGCTACGGCCGCGAGCTGACCATGCAGCAGTACCTGGCCGCCGAGCCGATCGCCTACCCCCTGTGCCTGTACGACTTCTGCCAGGAAACCGACGGCGGCTGCGCCATCCTGGTCACCAGCGCCGAGCGCGCTCGCGACCTGCGCCACAAACCGGCCGTCATCCGCGGCGTCACCCAGGCCTCTACCCAGGGCCAGGAACAGATGACGAGTTTTTACCGCGACGAACTGGAATCCCTGCCGGAAATGGAGATGGCCGCCGCGAGGGTCTACGAACAGGCGGGGCTGGGGCCGGATGACATCGACGCCGCCTGCCTCTACGACGCCTTCACCTCCGAAGTCATCATGCAGCTCGAGTCCTTCGGTTTTTGCGCCCGCGGCGAGGGCAAGGAGATGGTGCGCGAGGGTGCGCTGGACAGGGACGGCCGCCTGCCGAACAACACCCATGGCGGCCTGATCTCAGAGGCGTACATCCACGGCATGAACAATATCGCCGAGGGTGTGCGCCTGGTGCGCGGCGCTTCCACCGGGCAACCGGACAAGCCGGTCAATCATGTACTGGTCAGCAGCGGCGTCGGGGTTCCCACCGGCGCGCTGATACTCGGTAGCGACTGAGCCCCGCTACGGCCGGCCGGAGTGATACATCCCGGATCGCCGGTGTTTCCGCACCGGTAGTCGCTATATCCCCGCATACGCTGCCGGTCGACGCGAGCGGGGTTGGACAGTTTCCAGCGAGCAGGTAACATCAAGCCCTTAGTGAGCAACGGTTATCGCCAGGATCACCCATGGAGCAAAGCGCGATCTATCGCATCAACGAACCGAGCGTGATTGCCGAGGTCATCGAGGGCGAGGCCATCATCCTCAACTTCGAGAGCGGCAGTTATTACAGCCTGAACGAGAGCGGCAAGGCGATCTGGGCGGACATCCTCGCTGGCCACTGCCGCGAGGACATCCACGCACGCCTGAGCGCAAGCTACGCACTGCCCTCGGCAGACATCGATGGTGACGTCGACCGGGCGCTGCAGACGCTGCTGGATGAACAGCTCATCGTCCCGGTCGAGCAAACTGCGGGCAGCCCGGCCGGCGCCGCGGTCGATTTTCGCCCCGAACAGCCCTACGCTGCGCCCGCACTGCAGAAGTTCACCGACCTGCAGGAACTCCTCCTGCTCGACCCGATTCACGAGGTAACACCCGCGGCCGCACCATGAACGAGGCGCTTGCCGCCGGGCCCTGCGACCTGTTCCACCGCGCCGCATGGGCAGCCTTCGAGACGGCCTGCTCAGATAGCACGCCCCTTACCCACTCCTTCGACGTCGGCGGCAGGACCCTGGAGGCCCGGTTCGCCGGGGAAGCCATGCTGGCACAGGTCCTGCCCGCACTGGCGCACCTGCAAACCGCACCCGCGCCCGCGGCTGACCTGCGCGTCGCTGTCTGGGACAGCGCCTCCACGGGCCAGCCCCTGCCCACGCCGCCCTGGCGTCCCGACGACCAGGTCTCGCGCGGTGAGATCCGCGGTTTCGATACCGGGCCGGATCTGCGCCTGGCCCTGCAGGGCGGCTCGGGAGCGCTGAGCATGCTGCACCCGGGCAGCCGGCGGGGCATGCTGTGGCTGGACGACGCGGCGCGCTGCCCGTCCTGGGAAGCCGCGGCTCCCCTGCGCGGCCTGCTGCACTGGTGGTGCGCACCGCCCCGCAGGCAACTCGTCCACGGCGCCGCGGTGGGCCGCGATGAGCGCGCCGTGCTGCTCACGGGCAAGGGCGGCTCGGGCAAATCCACCACCGCCCTGACAGCGCTGCTGGCGGGATTCGACTACCTGGGCGACGACTACCTGCTGTGCGATCTCGCCACGCAGGGTCCGCTGGTCCACAGCCTGTACAATTCCGCCAAGGTCGACGCGCAGACACTACGCAAACTGCCCGGGCTGCCTGCCGCACAACCCGAGCCTGGCGAGGAGAAGGCAGTGCTGTACACCCGCGAGCATTTTCCCGCGCAACTGCGGCGCCGTGCGCAACTGTGCGCCATCCTCGTGCCGCGCGTCACCGGCGCCAATCAGACATCACTGCACGCACTCAGCGCGGCCCAGGCCTTTCTCGCGCTGGCCCCGACCACGCTGTTCCAGTTGCCCGGCGCGGGGCGCGACGCGGCCGGTTTCCTGCGCCGCCTGGTCGCCGCCCTGCCCTGCTATGAGCTGCAACTGGGCGCGTCGCCGGACTCGACCCTCGACGCCATCGAGAACGTACTGGAAAGCGCATGAACACACCGCGCGTCAGCGTCATCATGCCGGTGTACAACGCCGCACGCTGGGTCGACGAGGCCGTACACAGCGTCCTATCACAGGGCGTGGCGCCACTGCAGTTGATCGCCATCGACGACGGCTCGAGCGACGACTCCGCCGCGCGCCTGGCAGACTTCGGCACTCAGGTGGAGCTGCTGCGGCAGGACAATCGCGGCCCGGCGGCGGCGCGCAACCTCGGCCTGGCACAGGCGCGGGCGGCATTCATCGCCTTCATCGACGCGGACGATACCTGGCCCCCGGGCCGGCTGGCGCGCCAGCTCGCCCGGCTCGAAGACGAGCGCGATACGACCATCGTGCAGGGGCGCCTGCAGGATATCGCGCTGCGCGACGGTGCGTGGCGGCCGCGCGGGGAGCCCTACTTCGCCAACAGCCTGGTCTCCGCCCTGTTCCGCCGCGAGGCCTTCGAGCGGGCCGGTCTGCTGGATGAATCGCTGCGCTTCTGCGAGGACGTTGACTGGTTTTTTACCGCCCGCCGCGCCGGTCTGGGCCTGCTGCGCGATGATCATGTCACCCTGCTGCGTCGCTGTCACGGGGACAACATGACCCGCGACCGCGACCAGGTACGGCGGCAGACGCTGGCGGTCGTCGCCAGGCATCGCCGCGCGCTGCGCGGTGACCAGCCGTGAACCTGCTGTGCTTCTTTGGCCATCACCGCTGCGCCAGCAGCTGGACACACGGCATGCTGCGCAGCCTTGCGGTCGGCGCCGGCTGGCGCTATCGCGCCGTGCTCGACTCGCGCAAGCTGCAGGGCGGCCTGGCAAACGACCTCGCCGAGCAGGCGCCCGAGGTGCTGGCGCTGGTCAATGCGCGGCGCGAGGACCTCGCCGTCCTGCCGCCCTTCCGCGGTGTGCATATCGTGCGCGACCCGCGCGACGTACTGGTCTCCGCCTACTTTTCCCACCGCAACAGCCATCCCACACAGGACTGGCCGGAACTGGTACCGCACCGACAGGCCCTGCGGGCGGCGAACGAGGCGGACGGACTATTGCTGGAGCTGGACTGGCGTGCGCAGCAGTTCGCCGAGATGGCCGCGTGGGACTACCACGACGAGCGCATACTCGAATGGCGCATGGAAGAGCTGGTGCGCGACCCCCTGCCGTACCTGCAGGAGCTGTTCCGGTTCTGGCATCGCCTCGCGCCACAGCCCGAACACTGGGCAGCGGGGGTGCGCAGGTTTTATAATCGCGCCACGGGCAGCGTCGCCAGACGCCTGCACGGCAAGGTGACACTGCCCGCGTGGCGCGCGCGGGACATCTCGCCGACGGCGCTGGAGCAGGCCGTGACGCGGCACAGTTTCCAGCGCAAGAGCGGCGGGCGCTCACCGGGCCAGGTACAGCCGGACCACCATTACCGCAGCGGCGTCGCCGGTGACTGGCGCAAGCACTTTACGCGGGAACTGCGCACTGAATTCAAGCGCCGGCACGGCGACCTGCTGATGCAACTGGGATACGAAAAAGATGACCAATGGTGACAGCACAGGCAATGGCGGCAGCGACCCCCTGGTCAGCGTCATCGTGCCCGTGTACAACGGCGAGGACTATCTCGCCGAGGCGTTGGACAGCATCCTTGCCCAGACCTGCCAGGACCTGGAGATCATCCTGGTGAACGACGGCTCCACGGACAGCAGTCCCGCCCTGGCGCAGCACTACGCCACTGCGCACGCCAATATCCATTGCCTGCACAAGTCCAACGGCGGCGTAACGGTGGCACGCAACGATGGGATCCGCCGCAGCCGGGGTCGCTACATCGGCTTCCTGGACCAGGACGACCGCTGGGCGCGCAATGCCCTGGAGATTCACCTGCAGCGGCTGCAAGCGAATCCGGCCCTGGGGTACAGCGTGGCCCGGCAGCGCTGCTACCTGCAGCCCGGCGCGCCACGGCCCGAGTGGTTTGGCCTGCAGGAACTCGACACTCCGGTGGCGGGCTACCTGCCGGGCGCCCTGCTGGTGCGCCGCGAACTGTTCGAGCAAATCGGCTACTTCGACCTGCGCTACCCGATATCAGCGGACGCCGACTGGTTCGCCCGGGCGCGCGACGCGGGCATCCCGATGGCGGAAATCGACGCCGTCGTCCTGGAGCGGCGTATCCACCGGCACAACCAGTCGGCGCAGGCCGAGCGCATCCACGACGAATTGTTCAACCTGCTGCACGCCTCCCTGCGCCGCAAGCGCACACAGGCCTGAGGGCCAACGGCTGCCGCGATGAATGCGACCCTTGCCCGCATCCTCGAAACCCGCACCCTGCTCTCCCCCGACGGCCAGGAGATTGCGCTGCACTCGGCCCTGCCCGCGGCCGAGGGCGAGATCCTGCAGTACTGGTTGCGCGCCCACCAGCCCAGGCGGCTGCTCGAAATAGGCCTGGCCTACGGTGTTTCCAGCCTGTTTGTGCTGGACGCGGCCAGCGCCTGGGGTATCGAACGCTACGACATCATCGATGCCTTCCAGTCCGGCCAGTGGCAGGGCCTCGGCGCACGACACCTCGCGGAGGCGGGGGTCGAAGCTGCGTATACGCTGCACGAGGAACTGTCCGAGACCTGCCTGCCGCGCATGCTCGCCGCGGGCATGCGCTTCGATTTCGCGTTTGTCGACGGCTGGCACACCTTCGACCAGGCGCTGCTGGAGTTCTACTATATCAACCGCATGCTGGAGACCGGCGGCATTGTGGTGTTCGACGACATGCACCTGCCCTCACTGCAGAAGCTGCTGCGCTACCTCGGCCAGTACCCGGCGTACGCGGCTCTACCACTGCCCCCGGCAGTGAGCCAGTCTCTGCCCGCCAAAGTACGCACGGTAGCCGGTCTGCCGCCCTGTCGCCTCGCCGGCCTGCGCAAAATCGCGCCCGATGACCGCGACTGGGACTGGTTCGAAGACTTCTAGGAGATCTACCCATCAGCACGCACAGGACGAGCCTTGTCAGCGTCGTCATCCCGGTATACAACGGCGCGCGCCATATCGGGGCGGCGGTCGATTCGGTACTCGAACAGGACGCGGTCACGCCGGAACTGATTGTCGTCGATGACGGGTCCACGGATGACACGGCGCATATCCTGCGCGGCTACGGCCAGGCCCTGCGCTACATATACCAGGACAATGCGGGCAGCAGTGTGGCGCGCAACCGCGGTTGCGAACTGGCCAGCGGTGAATTCATCGCCTTCCTCGACGCCGATGATCTTTGGGTCCGCGACAAGCTGGCGCTGCAATGTGCCGCCTTTGACGAAGATCCCGCCCTGGACCTGGTGTGGGGACAGGTACGCGAATTCGACAGCGGCAGCGACCCGCAGCAGTCGAGCTACCCGGCCAGCGCCGCGCAGCACCCCGGCACCCTGCTGATGCGCCGCACCGCGCTGCGCCGCGTCGGAAAGTTCAGCGAACACTACCAGCAGGCCGAGGTGGTGGAATGGGCGGCGCGCCTGCTGCAACTGGGACTTGCCCAGCGCACCCTGCCGCAAGTCCTGATGTACCGCCGCCTGCACGACAGCAACAAGGGCCTGGGCAACCGCGCGGCCCACCGCGAGTACCTGCAGGTGCTGAAGCGCCATATGGACCGCAAGAAATCGTGAACACGCGCGCCGCGCCAGGGGAGTTCGACCTGTACGACTGTGCGCCGGACCGGCGGCAGCAGCTGTTGCTGCGCGCCGCATTGCTGGAGCCCGACGCGGCCGCCGCGGCCTGGCGGCAGTGGTGTGACGGCGGCGAGCTGGATGATGTCGACTCGGCCTCCTTCCGCCTGCTGCCACTGGTGTACCGCAAATTGCAGGACGCGGCGGGCGACGACCCGCTGCTGCCGCGCCTGCAGGTGGTCTACCGGCATACCTGGTTCAAGAACCAGGTATTGTTCGACGCGGCCCGCGCCCTGCTCGCCCGCCTGGCGGCGGCGGGCATAGAAGCCATGCTGCTCAAGGGCGCGGCGATGTCGCTGACCCACTACCGCGACCCCGGCCTGCGCTTCATGCACGACCTCGACGTACTGGTCAGGCCGCAGCATTTTCTGCGCGCGGTCGAGGTGCTGATGGACGCCAACTGGGGGCCGACCGGCGCCGGGCCGCGGGTAATCGCCACCTGGCACAGGCGCCGTTTCCAGCACGGGGCGTCTTTCCGCCGCGACAGCACGGAGATAGACCTGCACAGCCAGCTCAGCCGCTTTACCTGGCAGGACGACGAGGACATCTGGCGCCACGCGCAACGTATCGAATGGCGCGGCACGCCCGTCTATCTCCCGGATACCACCGTGCAGTTCTACCACACCTGCAACCACGGCGTGCGCTGGAGCTACGGCAAACTGAGCTGGATTCCCGACGCCCTCGCCGTGTTGCGCGGACCCGCACCCGGTGTCGACTGGGAGCGGTTGTTGCGCATCGCCCGGCACAGCCGCACAATCTGCCAGTTGCACCACAGCCTGGCCTACCTGCGCCACGCCTGGGACGCCGACATTCCCGCCGAGGTCCTGGCGCAACTCGCCGCGCAACCGGTGAGCTGGGTCGAGCGCGGTGACTACCGCATGCTGGCCAGCCGCCCCAGGCGTACCCCGGGACACCTGGCGGCGCGTCTGTTCCTGCGTTCCTGCCGCTACGGCGCCAGCGCCGGACCCGCGCAGGCCCCCCTGGGGGTCGATTTCTTCACCTGGATACGTTATCTCTACCTTGATTACCTGGGCCTTACGGCCAGAAAACATGAGGAATAAGCATGCTCGTTCACCACTACCTGGAGTACTACGCGAGGACGACACCCGAGGCGCCCTGCTTCAGTCACCACGACACCAGCATCAGCTACGGTAAACTCGATGAACTTGCCAACCAGTTGGGCAATGGCTTGCTGGACCTGGGAGTCGAGAAAGGGCAACGGGTCGCCATCCTGGGCGAAAACAGTATCGAACACGGGCTGTGGTTCATGGCCGCGAGCAAGGTAGGGGCCGTCGCCGTGCCGCTCAACTACCGGCTGGCGCCGGCGGAACTGGCGTTCATTATCAACGACTCCAACACCCGGGTGCTGTTCGTCCTCCAGGGCATGGAGGACACCCTGGAGGCCCTGCGTGGGCAACTGCCAGCCGGGATCGCCATCATCACGCAGCAACAGCCCGACAGCCTGCACTGGCAGGAATGGGTAAACCGGTTTCCGCCGAGCGCCCCCGCGGTCGAGACGCACCGGGACGAACCCTTTTTCCAGCTGTACACCAGCGGCACCACGGGCAACCCCAAGGGCGTGGTCACCTCGCACTTCAACATCCTGCAGCTGACCATGATGAACGTGATCGCCACGCCGCAGCGCCCGCATGCCGGCTCCGCTGGTATTGTATGCGCCCCCCTGTTCCACATCGGCGGGGCGGGGTCGGCCATCGCCGGCATCTACAACGGGCAACATACGCTGCTGCACCGCAGCTTTGATCCGGTCCAGGTGCTGGACGACATGGAGCAGTATCCCGTGACCAGCATCTTCATGGTCCCGGCGATGATCATGGCCGTGCTGCAGGTCCCCGGTGTCGAGGAACGGGATTTTGGCAAGCTGCAAACGATCTTCTACGGCGCCTCCCCCATCTCGGAGACCGTGTTGCGTCGTGCGCTGGAGGTCTTCCAGTGCGAGTTCGTCCAGATGTACGGCATGACCGAGACCACGGGCACCGTGGTGCACCTGACTCCCGCCGATCACCGCCGCGCGCTGGCGGGCAAGCCTGAACTGCTCCGGTCCTGTGGTCGACCTTCCGTAGGCGCACAGGTCAAGGTCGTGGATACGCAGGGCGAGGAAGTCGAGACCGGCGAGGTCGGCGAGATCTGGGTGAAATCCGACACCAACATGCTGTGCTACTACAACCTGCCGGAAGCCACCGCCGCCAACCTCACCGATGGCTGGGTACACACCGGCGATGCCGGTTACCTGGACGAGGAGGGCTACCTCTACCTCAAGGACCGCATCAAGGACATGGTCGTCAGCGGAGGTGAGAACATCTACCCCGTCGAGGTCGAGAACACACTGGCCAGGCTGGAAGCGGTCGCCGACGTGGCGGTGATCGGCGTGCCCGACGACAAGTTCGGCGAGGCCCTGCTGGCGTTCGTGGTCACCAAACCGGGCATGCAACTGGACGTGGAGGAGATGATCGAGTTCTGCCGCGACAAGATCGCCGGCTACAAGATTCCTCGACAACTGGAGATCGTGGAGGAGCTGCCGCGCAATCCCTCCGGCAAGATACTCAAGAAGGTGCTGCGCGAACCCTACTGGGAGGGCGTGAACAGAGGTATTGGCTAGGCGGAGCTGGCGGGGATGTCATTCCTGCGCCGCTACGGTTTCCGCCTGCTGTTGCTGGCCGTCTTTCTCTGCACCTGGAGTTGGGCGGCCTGGCAGCCCCTGCACCCGGACGACTGGCTGCTGGAGAACTACCTGGTGTTTTTCTGGCTACCGGTCCTGCTGGTGACGGCACGGGTCTTCCGCCTGTCCGATGTGTCCTACGGCTGTATCACGCTGTTCATGTGCCTGCACGTGCTGGGCTCGCATTACACCTACGCGGAGGTGCCGTTTGGCTACACGCTGCAGGAATGGATCGGCGCCGATCGCAATATGTACGACCGGCTGGTGCATTTCTGCTTCGGCCTGCTCCTGGCCTACCCCGTGCGCGAGGTGCTGGTGCGCATTGCCCGCCTGCGCGGCTTCTGGGCGTATTTTTTCCCCGTGGACATCATGCTGTCCGTATCGGCGCTGTACGAGATTATCGAGTGGCGGGCCGCGGCCATGGTGGCGCCGGACCTGGGCCTGGCTTTCCTGGGAACACAGGGCGATGTGTGGGACGCACAGAAGGACATGGCGCTGGCGGGAGCCGGCGCCATCCTGGCCATGTGCATCGTCTTCGTCCTCAATCTCTGGCTGAACCCCGGGGCCGCCGCGGAGTTGCGCGACAGCGTGAACGTACCCGACGGCGATGAGCCGCTGGGTGAGCAGGAGCTAACAAGGTGGGCGGAGGAAAAGCGGCATTGAAGCAAACCCGCGCCGCGGGCGCATGCCCGGGAAGCGCCGGCAGCCATGCGTAAACTGTGCCGGGCCGGCGTTCATCGACGGGCCGGGAGCGCGCATGAGCACCGGGCTGACGCCCGCTTCCCTGGAGATTCGGGCTTTCCCGTGTGGGCCTCCTGTCTATAAAATGCCAGATGCTTCCAGGGAAGTCCCGTTACGCAACCGGAACAGCTCACGACCATGCCACACACCTACCCGGTACACCCCGATTACGCCAGGTCTCCCGTTTTCAACCTGCGGTTTGATCGCTTCACCATCGGGCTGGTGAATACGCTGATGAAAGTCCACCGGCGCTTTGCCCTGGGCAAACCGCCACAGGGCCTGTCCAGGGAAACAGTCCGCCTGGAGTCGACGACGGCGGGCACAACGCAGGCCTTGTTGCTCAGGCCCGCCGATCTCCCGGCCGGGGCCCCGGTACTGGTCTACTTCCACGGCGGCGCCTTTGCCATGACCTACGGCGCCCTGCATATCCACATGTGCCAGCGCTATGCGCTGGCCGCGCAGTGCCTGGTGCTCTTTGTCGACTACCGCCTCGCGCCCCGGAATCCATGGCCGGCCGGCTTCGACGACTGTTACGACAGCCTGCTCTGGGTCCTGCAGCGGGCCGCCGAGCTGGGTGTCGATGCGTCGCGCATCGTCGTCGGCGGGGACAGCGCCGGCGGCGCCCTGGCCGCAGGCGTCGCCCAGAAAGCCTGCGACAACGGTATTGCGCTGGCGGGCCAGATGCTGCTCTACCCGGTGCTGGACAGCCACTGCGAGACGGCCAGCGCCCGGGAGTTTGACGACACCCCCATCTGGAACGGCGTCTCCAACCGGCGCATGTGGCGCGCCTACCTCGGCACAGGCGACCCGCTGCGACCACCGCCCTACGCCGCGCCGGGACTGCGACAAGACCTGGACAGCCTGCCGCCGGCCTATGTGGAAACCGCCGAGTTCGATCCACTGCGCGATGAGGGAGCGGACTATGCACAACGGCTGGCAACGGCCGGCGTCCCGCTGCAGTTGAATGCGACCAGCGGGACCATTCACGGCTATGACTTCGCCCAGGACAACCCGCTGGTCCTGCAGGCGCTGCAACAGCGCACGGCGTTTTTGCACAGCTGCTTTACCGCGGCTGCCTGAGCGACAAGCATCGCGCCATGCATCGCACCATGGCCAGGGCCGGATAGCCGGACCACCCCGCCTCTTCTATACTGGATTGGGAACCAGCACATAAGAGGTCAATAACATGCACAACCGCAGTCACATGCCAATTACCGGCCTGGCCGTAGCACTGCTCATGCCGCTGACTGGCGTCGAGCAGACCCGGGCGCAGGGCGCGCTGCAACTGGAAGAGGTGGTGGTCACCGCACGCAAACGCGAGGAGAGCCTGCAGGACGTGTCGGTAGCGGTGACGGCGCTGTCGTCGGCGGTGCTGGACAGCGCGCAGATATTCACCTCCGAAGACCTGGTGCAGATGGTCCCGTCCCTCAACCTGCAGAAGGGCACCAACGCGCGCCAGAGCTCCTTCAATATCCGCGGCATAGGCACCGAATCCTTCAGTACCGCGGCGGAGCCGAGCGTGTCGACCATGCTCGACGGCGTCGTGCTCGGCCGCTCCGGCGCGGCCTTCATGCAACTGCTGGACATCGAGCGTATCGAGGTGCTGCGCGGACCCCAGGGCACCCTGTTCGGCAAGAACTCCAGCGGCGGCGTGGTGCATATCATCACCCGAGATCCCAGCGAGGAGTTCGAGGGCGAGGCCATGCTGAACGCGGCCGAGGGCGACGAGTACCGCGGCGGCCTTACCCTGTCCGGCCCGCTCAGCGACAGTTTCGGTTACCGCTTCACCGCCAATGGCTCCACCCGTGACGGCTGGATCAAGAACTACTACGACGGCGACAAGCTCAACAGCAGTGACGACTGGAGCGTGCGCGGCAAACTGCGCTGGACGCCAACCGAGACACTGGACCTGAAGTGGGCCTCGGATTACTACGACATGGACTGCGACTGCACCGCCAACACCATCCGCACCCTGGAGGCCTTCAGCGACAACCAGGACCAGGTCGATGCGGTGTTGCAGGAGCTTGCACCGGTAGTTCCCGGCGATGAAAACAAGGACACCAACGTCAACAGTGATGTGCACAGTGAAACGGAATCCTGGGGCCACTCGCTGGAAGCCAACTGGGATATCGGCGAATTCACCCTGACCTCCATCACCGCCTACCGGGAATTCTCCGTCAGCGCGGCGACGGATGACGACTACCGCCCGACCAGCGTACTGGGCTTCGAGCAATCGGGAGAAACCAACCAGGACCAGACCACCCAGGAGTTGCGCCTGACATCACCGGCGGGCGAGCGACTGGACTACGTGATCGGACTGTACTACTTCGATCAGACCGTCGACCGGCGCTTCAATCGCTCCTTCCAGTTTGGCGACGAGCCCGGAACCGGGATCAGCACGTTCAGCGTGGATACCGAGAACTGGGCGGCGTTCGGCGAGGCGAAGTACGCGCTCGCCGATGGCTGGCGGCTGATCGCCGGTATCCGCTATACCGACGACCAACTGGACTACACGTTCCGGCGCGAGGTCAACGGTCCCGGCATCGCCCTGCCCACCCCCGTGGAGGAAACGCCCGGCGGCACCAGCGAGGACGACACCTCGGGCAAACTGGCGCTGGAGTGGGATTATCACGAGGAAGCCATGGTCTACCTCAGCTTCACCCAGGGCTATAAGGGGCCGGCCTACGACGTCTCCTTCGGCACCGACCCGGTGGGTCTCGAGCCCGTCGACCCCGAGACCGCGGACGCCTGGGAACTGGGCCTGAAAAGCAACTGGTTCGACAACCGGCTGCGCCTCAACATCGCCCTGTTCTACACCGAGTACGAAAACTTCCAGGGCCAGGCCTACCTGGATCCCGACGGGCCCTCACAGTGCCCGCCGGAGAATCCCGGTTGCGACCCGGACGACGACCCGGGCAGTTTCGCCCTGATCAACGCCGGCAAGGTCGAAACCCAGGGCCTGGAGATCGATTTCAACGCGCTGGTCACGCCGAACTTCCTGGTCTATGGCGGCCTGTCGCTGATCGACGCCTCCATCGAGGAGTACCCCGATGGACAGTGCAGTTTCGGGCAGGTCGAGCGCAACGACAACAACTGCGCCAGCAGTGGCGGCATCCAGGATATCTCCGGCGGCGACATGCCCTACTCGCCGGACTGGAAGCTCAGTCTCAGCGGCCAGTACACCTGGGAGCTGGAAAGCAGCTACGACCTGCAGCTGATCGCCTCGGTGCGGGCCCAGGACGACGTCCTGTACAGTATTTCCCAGGACCCCTACACCGAGTACTCGGGCTACGAAATCGTCGACCTGTCGACGCGGCTGCTGGACAAGGGCAATCGCTGGGAAGCGACGTTGTACGTGAAAAACGTGTTCGACGAGTTCTACACGACTGGAATCGGCTCGCTGCCCAGCCAGTTCCTGCCCGGCGGTTATGTACAGGTCGTGCCCAAGCTGGCGGAGCGAACCTTCGGTGGCGAGGTACGCTACCGCTGGTAGGCCCCGTTGCAGCGTCCCGGTGCTGAACGTTCCGCGCTCGGCGCTCGTGGGTAACCCGCCGGCGCCGCTCAGGCAGTCTTGCGTTGCGGCTCGTCGAGCGGGGCCGCCGGCGTCAACATCTCGCCCGGCCGCTGCCCGGTGGCGGCGCCGTCTTTGAACGTGGCCACGCCATTGACCAGGGTCAGGCGCATCGGCGCCGGGTCACGCGTCCAGCGCCAGGTCATGTTGCCGTCGCCCACGGGCACGTCGTAGACCTTCTTCATATCGCGTTCGGCGATTTCATCCAGTGAAAACACGACGATATCCGCGCGCTTGCCGACCTGCAGGTGACCGCGATCCTGCAATCCAAAGTGCTGCGCCAGCTTGCCGGTCTGCACCCACACGGCCTCCTCCAGGCTGATATGGCCCGCGGCCACCAGGTCGGTAAACAGGCGAATGTTCTCGCCGCCGCCGCAGAGCATCTGGCCGTGGGCCCCGGCGTCACTGATATTGCCCACCGATTTATCGTCGCGGATCAGCTTGATCACCATGTCCATATCCATCTCGAAGGGCGGCATGGTCACGGTAGACTCCAGGCCGTTGGCGAGCAGCCAGTCGGCCATCGCGTCCGAAACATGGGGCGCGCCGATCTGTTGTGCGTACTCGCCCAGCGTGATGCCGATGGGACCGACATCGTTCTGCGAGTTGAGCAGCATGATCTGCGGCGCGCTGGTTCTGGACAGGCCGGAGAACTCGAACGCCTCGTTGTCCCAGGACTGGCGCGCGCGTTCGCGCCAGTCCGCATCCTGCAGCAGGGCCCGCTTCGCCTCGTCGCCCTCGGCCAGCACCACCTCGTGCCAGACATAGTCGTTCGACTGGGCGAACAACAGCGAGCTCTGCACACCGGCGGTGGCGGTCACGGGCACGTGCGCGTAGCCGGTCCAGAAGTCGCGGCCCTCGGCCTTGAGCCGTTCGTGCATTTCCACCAGCGGTGCCTGAATGCCCATCAGGTCGCGCTGGAACACCAGCGTCGGCAGGCCCGCCCACTGCACGCGCACGTCCAGCCCCTCGCACAGGCCGGCAAGTCGCTCCAGCTGCGCCGGCGCCTGCATGTTGCGGAACAAATCCAGTATCAGCTGGAAACTCGCACCCGGGTGCCGTGCGAGCACCTCCAGCAGGGCGCGCAGCTCGGCGTCATCCGCATGCAGGGAGGGCACCGGCCGGTCCTGGCCGTCGTGGTCCATCAGGTTGCTGGACAGTCCCAGCGCGCCGGCGGCCAGGGCCTCGTCCAGCATCTGCGCCATTTGCGCGATTTCCCCGGCGCTCGCCGCCCGCTCCCAGGCGTCCATGCCCATCACCGCCAGGCGCAGGGCGATGTGACCACAAAACGCTGTGTAGTTGGTCGGCAGCGAGGCCTTGCGCTGCATGGAATCGCGGTACTCCGGCCAGCTGCGCCAGTCCCAGGGCAGCTCGGAGAGGAAGGGCGCCTGGGGAATGTCCTCGAAGAAGGAAAAAATGCCCACCAGTTCGCGCCGCACGGCCTCGTCGTCGGGCACCGGGGCCACGGTGAAACCACAATTACCCATGACGACCGTGGTCGCGCCAAACCCCGGCAGCGGGTCCAGCGACTGGTCCCACCACATCGCGCCGTCGAAATGGGTGTGCGATTCGATAAAACCCGGGCTGACAATGCAGCCCTGTGCGTCGACGAGTTCCTCGCCCTCCTGGCCGGCGAGGTCAGCGGCGATTGCGGTGATATAGCCGTCCTCGACCCGCACATCGGCGACAAAACCCGGCGCACCGCTACCGTCCACTACAGTTCCACCCTTGATCAGCATCTCGCACTCCATCTGTCGAAATCAGCAGAATTGAATTATCATGCTAATTGTTGCGCCAAAATAGCAATATCCTGTTATTAAATTGAACGATTCTGCCAAAGCCACGAACCTCGAGCCTGTAGCCAGGATATTGCTCAAGCTCATTTGCCGCCGGGAGGTGAGCGCCGCGGAATACGAATTGGCCGCCGACCACTTCTACGGTGGCCACGCGGCTGCCGATGCCCGCTCGTTCCGCAAGCTCACCGACGTGGTGGTACAGCAACTGCCCGGGAACCCCGCACTGGGCGCCCTCGCCGCCGAGCACCAGGACATCCTGGAACAGCCCGATGCCGCCGGCGAGGCATGGGCGCGACACTTTATCGACCGCTACGTCGACGGCCTCAGCGTCGAAACCCTGTTCTCACAACCGGTCATGGTCGGTTACGCCCCGCGCATCGCCGGCAGCCCCTACGACGTGGCCGTCGAGCAGATCGACGGCATCGCCGGCTGGATGATGCTGTACTGCGTCGAGGGCGAAGGCGCCATCGACACGGGCATGCGCAGGCTGACGATGCAACCGGGCCACGTGGCCCTGTTCGCGCCGGGCGCGGTGATGTCCTACGCGCGAGCTCCCGCGTGCCCGGTCTGGGGGCACTACTGGGTGACGTTCCACGCCGCACAGGAGTGGCGCGAGTGGCTGGACTGGCCAAAGGCCGGGCCGTTGCTCGGCTACCTCAGGGCCAGCAGCGCCCAGCGGTCGGCCCTGGAACAGGCCTTTGCGTTGCTGTTCGACAACTACAGTCACGCCGGATCGATGAAAACAGAACTGGACCACACCTTGCTGGAACTGCTCATCCTGCGCTGCCGCCAGCTGGTACCGCTGGGCGCGCAGACCCAGGTCGATATGCGGGTCAAGCGGGCCCAGGAATTTATCGAGGAAAACTTCAACCGTCCGTTTGCGATAGGCGATGTCGCCACCGCCGCGGCCACCTCCGCCTCCAGCCTCGCGCGGCTGTTCAAGCAGCAAACCGGCGCCACCGTACTGGGCTGGCGCGACGAAAAACGCATGATGCACGCGGCCAGGCTGTTGCGCTCGACAAACCTGCCTGTTTCCCGCATCGCCGCGGAATGCGGCTACGAGGAGGCGGCGTTTTTTACCCGCACCTTCAAGCGCCTGCTCGGCTACACCCCCAGGCAGTACCGGCAGCGCTGAGACGGGGCCGGCTCACGTGCGCGGCAGCGGCGCCGCGCCACCGCTCACTCGATATCCGGGGACCAGGGCACGCCGTTGATATGGCCGCCGCCGTCGACAAACAGGGTATTGCCCGTCATGTAGGTCGACATCTCCGAGGCGAGAAAAACCGCCACCGGCGCGATGTGTTTTTCCGGGTCTCCCATGTAGCCCATGGGGCTGGTCTTCTTCAGGTTTTCCGCCATCTCCGGCATGAGTTCACTCAATACCTTGAAGGGCGTGGTGGCCGCGCCCGGACAGATGATATTCGCCGTGATGCCGTGAGGCGCCCACTCCACTGCGGCGGTGCGCGTGTAGGCGCGGACTGCCTCCTTGGCGCTGTTGTAGTCCGCGGTATGCTTGTGCGCATTGACCCCGTTCAGCGAGCAGATGTTGACGATACGGCCGTAGCCCTTTTTCTGCATGGCCGGGAAGGCGGCCTGCATGGCCGCGGTAACGGCAAGGAAGCCGGCCGTCATGCTGTCCTGCAGGCGCCGTTCATCCACCTGCTCGATCGGGGCGGGCAGGTGCTTCATGGTGGGATAGGCGTTGTTGACGAGGATATCCATCCCGCCCCAGTGCGCCTGTGTTTTCGCCACAGCCGCACGCACCGAGTCGAGATCCATGATGTCCGTCGCTATAAACAGCCCCTCGCCGCCCAGGGCTGCGAGCTCGTCCGCGACCTCCCGTCCGCTCGCCTCATCGAACTCGGCGACCGCCACCCGCGCCCCCTCGCGCGCAAAGGCGCGGGCGATACCGCGACCGATACCCGCGCCGGCGCCGGTTACCATTGCAACTCGATTTTTCAACATTCCCATCGTCCGGTACTCCCCCTGTTGCTCCACTGGCCAGTCAATCCCACCCGGGAGAATCCGCGCAGACGGCTGCCGCGGTCAAGCGCAAAGCGGGAAACCCGGCAATTTGCCCGGCGTGCGTACGCATAATCAGCCCGCTCCCGGTGCGTCTTCGCGCCTCACCGGACTCCCGGACTGACAGCGGGGCGGGCCTGTTACCGGGTTGCCGCCTGCTTCCCGGCAAGCCGACCGAAGAACGTCGCATCGCCCACCGACATGCCGCTGGCGTAGCCGCTGGCCGTGCGCGGCAGCCCGGCGCTGGTGCGCCCGGCCGCGTAGAGCCCAGGTATGACGGCGCCGCCGGCAGTCAGCACTTCCCCGGTCGGCAGCGTTTCCAGCCCGCCGAGGGTGAACATCACATAGCCGCGCTCGTTGCCCATGGGGTACTTCACCTCCCGCGGGCAGTAGCTCACCAGCGCAAAAGGCGGCTTGTCGAGGGGCTTGAGCCACTCCGGCGCCTTGTGGAACAGCGGGTCTTCACCCTGTTGCGCGTGCCGGTTGAAGTACGCCACCGTGGCCTGCAGGCTTCCCTCGGGCAACTGCGCCTCCGCCTCCACCTCGGCGATGGTATCGCCGGTACCGGCGATGCGCAGCCGCTCCATGTACAGCGACGGCTCGTAGTCCTCGTTCTGCACCAGCAGGTACACCTCCTGTCTCTCCTGCTGCACCGCGTAGTGCGCCAGCCGCGCCAGGTAGGCGTCCTCGTTGATGAAGCGCTGTCCCTGAGCATTCACCAGGATGCCGTGGGTCAACTTCGCCGGCGGATAGATGGCGAGACTGAGAAACACCTCGCTCATATTGACCGTGTTGCCACCGGCGGCAATGCCCATCTGGATACCGTCGCCAAGATCGCCCGGGCTGCCGTAAGGTGTCGCGTAGGGCAGCACGTGAGCCGCGTGATCCGCCACCATGTCACTGTTCATGACAAAGCCGCCGGCGCTAAGAATGACACCCCTGGTCGCCTCGACGGCGCACTCGCGGCCTTCGATTTTCACCACCGCGCCGCGCACGCGCCCCGCATCATCCTGCAGCAGCGCGGTGACGCGGGCGTCCGCCTGCACGCGCACGCCCTCCGCCTCCACCCGCGCCATCAGCGCCTGCATGAATACCTTGCCGCCCTGATTGCCCTCCCGGGAGGGTACGTGCCCGCGCGGTATGGGCGTGGCGACGCGGTTGAAGGGATAGGCCCGCTCGTTGCCGGTAAACAGCAGGGATTCGTCGCCGAACGGCTCCACCGCGCGCTCGTAGATCGCCTCGCGCTTGTAGGGGACGCCCAGGGACTCGGCCCAGTCGAAATGCGCCGCCGCGCCCTGCGCGTACAGGCGGATTTTTTCCGCGTCGCCATTGGGTCCAAAGCATTCACTGAGGTAGGCGATCATGTTCTCGGTACTGTCCTCCAGGCCCAGCGCCTTTTGTACCGCGGTGCCGCCGCTGCCGCCGAGATACATTTCACAGCTGGACATGGCCGTGGCGCCACCGCCGCCGCTGGCGCGCTCCAGCACCAGCACGTCGGCGCCCGCCCGCCGGGCTTCCAGGGCCGCGGATGCGCCCGCGCCGCCGTAACCACAGATCACCACGTCCGCGCTGCAGTAAAATTCTTCCACGTCCTCGTAGCGCAAAACCCAGGGTTTGATGTCGTTCTTTCTCACGCTCCCTCCCTCGTCATATCGATATGCCGACTGCAATGGCCCGCGGCGACGCTGCCCGGCCCCTGCCGCACGATAAACGAAAATGCTAATGGATTGTGACGCCATATCACATTGTCGGGCCTTTCCTACCTTACATAGAATAACCCTCTACTCCCATGACGGTGGTTTGGAATGGATTTTGGATTCTCTGAAGAACAGGACTTACTACGCGCTCAGGTACGTAAATTCCTTGAAGATCAATGCCCTCTGGAGCAGGTCCGGCAAATTGCCGCAGGCGACGAAGGCTATTGTCCCAGGCTCTGGGGCCAGCTTGCCGAACTGGGCTGGCTGGGGCTGACGCTGCCGGAAGAGTTCGGCGGGCTCGGGCTGTCCTGGGTGGACCTGGTGGTCATCCTGGAAGAAACCGGGCGCAGCCTGTTCCCCTCGCCGCTGCTCTCAACACTCCTGGCCGCCACGGTGATCGACCAGCACGGCACCGCGGAACAGCGGCAGCGCTGGCTCCCCGCCCTGATCGACGGGTCGAGTATCGCCACAGTGGCGCTGCTGGATGAACAGGATTATCTCGTTCCCCAGGCGATACAGCTGCAAGGGGCCGCCGGTGACGGTGGCTACCGGTTATCCGGGGAAAAACGTTTCGTGCAGGACGCCACGGCGGCGGACCTCTTCCTGGTTGCCTTCCGCACCGGCCCGGGCGACGACGATCTCGGCCTGGCCCTGGTGCCGCGCCAGGCACAGGGCGTGAGCGTGGCGGACACCGAGGGTTGGGACCGCACCAAGCGTAGCGGCGTTCTGACCCTGGACGCGGTCCAGGTCGACGCCGACCAGCTACTGGGCGCCGCCATGCTCGGCGCCCCGGCGATCGCAAGCATAATCGATTACGGCGCGCTGGCTGTCAGCGCCGAAGCCATCGGCGTGTGCGAAGGCATTCTCAACCTGACCAGCCAGTACGCGCTGGACCGCGAACAGTTTGGCTCACCGATTGGCCGCTACCAGGGAGTGAAACACCCCCTGGCGGAAATCTACGTCGATATCGAGTGCATGAAATCCCTGGTGTACTACGCCGCCTGGGCCCTGGAGGCGCAGCCCGATGATGCGCCCGCCGCCATCGCCAAGGCCAAGGCCTACGCTGCCGAGCGTACCTGCAATGCCGGTGTTGCGGGCGTGCAATTGCACGGCGCCATCGGTTATACCGACGAGTACGACATGCAGCTGTTCATGAAGCGCTCGAAATGGTCTCGCGCCACCTACGGCGATGAGGACTTTCACTACGACCGGGTCGCCGGGTACGGGGGAATATAGCCATGGATTTCGACTTTACCGAGAAGGAGCAGGCTTTCAGGGCCGAAGTAAAGCAGTTCATTGCCGATAACCTGCCGCCACCCGAACAACGTGGCGAGGACTTCGAGAAGCACTGGCACGCCAAACTCATCGAGAAAAAATGGATCGGTTTTTCCTGGCCGAAGGAATACGGCGGCGGCGGCGGAACGCTGATCGAACAGTTTATCCTCAAGGAGGAGATGTCCAAAGCCCTGGCCCCGGACCTGGGCAGCGACTTCATGGGTCTGACCTGGGTGGGGCCGGCCCTGATTCGTCACGGCACCGAGGAGCAGAAGAAGGAGTTCCTGCCGGACCTGCTCAACTGCCGCTCGTCCTGGTGTACGGGCTACTCCGAGCCCGACGTCGGCAGCGACCTGGGCTCGCTCAAGCTGCGCGCGGTGAGGGACGGGGACGACTACGTCATCAACGGCTCGAAAATCTGGACGACCCGGGCGCACGTGGCACGGTACATATTCCTCACCGTGCGCACCAACCCGGAGGCGCAGTCGCGCTACAGTGGCATCAGTGTACTGCTGACGCCGATGAACACGCCCGGTATCGAGGTTCGCCCGATCGTCAATATCGTCGGCCAGCACCACTTCAACCAGGTGTTTTTCACCGATGTCAGGGTACCCGTTTCCGCACGCCTGGGAGCCGAGGGCGAGGGCTGGAAGGTAGTCATGGGCGCGCTGGCCAATGAACGCTCCGGCATTTCCGAATCCACCGGCATGGAACGGCACCTGGAAAAGCTGAAGGAACTGGCGCGCAATTCACAAAAGGGAGGCAAACCCGCACTGCAGGATGCCGAGGTGCGGCGCAAGCTCGCGCGCTTCGAGACGCAGATAAGCGCCATGCGACTGAACGGGCTGCGCAACCTGACGAAGCAGATCAAGGGAGCCCAGCCCAGCAGCGAGACCTCGGTCAACAAGCTGCTGCGCGGTATTCTGGAAATCCCCATGGCCGACCTGGCCATGAGCCTGCTGGGCAATGAGGCCTCCGGCATGGGCGAATGGCAGTTCGACGCCCTGAACTTCCACGGCACGGTCATCGGTGGCGGCTCGCCCAATATCCAGCGCAATATCATTGCCGAGAGAGTCCTCGGCTTACCAAAAGACTGATACCCACCACTTCCCAGTCGGGGCAGCGTATGCATTCAGTGAAAACCGTCAAGAGCTTCTGCAGGATCTGTTCCGCGTATTGCGGTATCGAGGTCGATGTCGCCGACGAGCAGATCGTGGAGATTCGCGGCGACAAGTCGCATCCGATGAGCAAGGGCTATACCTGCACCAAGGGACGGCAGTGGGCCCACCAGTACCACAATGACAATCGCCTGCTCAGCGCATTGAGCCGAGCGGATCGGGACCAGGCATTCACCCCGCTGGAGAACGAGCAGGCGCTGGACGAAATCGCTGACAAACTGGCGACGATCATCGAGCGCCACGGCCCCAGGGCCGTGGCCATTTTCCGCGGCAACGGCCTCTCGGTCAGCTCCAACGGCAACCAGGTGGCCCAGGCGTGGCTGGCGGGGCTCGGCTCGGAAATGGATTTCAGCACCATGAGCATCGACCAGCCGTCGAAGATTATCGCGGTTGGCCGGCACGGCGCCTGGGGCGGCGGTGGCCACGGTTTCGCCGGCGCCGATGTGTGCATGCTGATCGGCAACAACCCGATTATTTCAGCGCTGAACATGACGGGAGGACCGCCTGGATGGAACCCTACGTCACTGAAGGAAGAGAAAAAGCGCGGCCTGAAGCTCATCGTCGTCGACCCGCGCCGCACCGAGACGGCGGAACACGCCGACCTGTACCTGCCGATCCGACCCGGTGAGGACGCCAACCTGCTCGCGGGCATGATACGGCTTATCATCGACGAAGAGCTCTACGACAAGGAGTTTGTCGACGCCGAAACCGAGGGTTTCGCCGCGCTCAAGGCCGCCGTGGACGGCTTCACCCTGGACGTCGTCGCCGCGCGTTGTGGCCTGCCCGCGGAGGATATCGCCGCGGCCGGCAGGCTGTTCGCCAATGCCGGCAGGGGCAGCGCCAGCTCCGGCACAGGGCCCGACATGGCGCGCTTCCCGCACCTGGCCGAACACCTGATTCTCGCACTGAACACCCTGTGTGGACGCTGGAATCGCGAGGGGGACCCGGTAACGGCGCCGAGCCTGCTCGCGCCCAATATCCCGCCACCGGCGCAAACCATCCCCCCGGAGTTCCTGCCACCCATGCTGAACCCGGCGCTGAACACCAAGACCTCGCGCATTCGCGGTATCAAGCAGGTTTTCCAGGAGATGCCGACGCCGGTCGCGGCGGAGGAGATACTGACGCCCGGGGAAGGACAGGTCAAAGCCCTTATCGTGATCGGCGGCAATCCCGTCATGTCCTGGCCGGACCAGGAGAAAACGCTGGCCGCCCTGGCCGAACTGGACCTGTTGGTGTGCATCGACATCATGCATACGGCCACGACCGGCTTCGCCGACTACCTGCTCCCCGCCGCGCACGCATTCGAACGCGATGGCCTGGCTGAATTCACCGATCGCCTGTACGACAAGCCCTTCGGGCAGTACAGCAAGCCGCTACTGCAGCCCAGGGGGGACGTGCAGGAGGAATGGCGTTACCTGGTCGGCCTGGCCAGGCGCCTGGGCACGGAGATTCACCTGCCCGGCGGGCCGATAGACGTGCACAACGACAGCCTGGAGACACTGGATATTCTCGAACTCATGTTCCCCGACGATTCGGTCAAGGTGCCCGTGCGGGAACTCGCCAGACACGAGGGCGGCAAGGTGTTCGAGGAATTTGCCAATATCAGGGTCGGGGCACCCATCGAGGGCCTGGACGCCAAACTGCAACTACTGCCGCCGGAGGTGGCACCGGAGCTCGCCGAGCTGCTGGCCACACCCACGGTCGTCGAAGGGCGCTACGGCGAGGACGGCAGCTATACCCACCTGCTTGCCGTCAGGCGCGTCAAGCACGTCTACAATTCCTCCTGCCATGACTTCCCGAAGAACCCGGCGGGCAACCCCGCCTACCTGCACCCGGAAGATCTTCAGGAGCTGGGCCTGCGCAGCGGTGAAACCGCCAAGCTGCAATCGGAACACGCGAGCATCCAGGTGATCGTGGAAGCGGACAGCTCCCTGCGCCGCGGCATCGTCTCCATGTCGCATTGTTTCGGCAGCGTCCCCGGTGAGGCGGAAAACCTGGCGCTAAGCGGCGCCAACGCCTCGAAACTCATCGCGGTCGACCGGGATTTCGATCCATTGATGGGCATGCCGAGGATGTCCGGGTTCGCGGTGAAGCTCTCGGCGGTGTAGCGCCGCGAGCCGGGCAGGCGCCGCCGGACCGCGCCGCGCGCCATGACTCTACATGGGCGCAGCCTGTCAGCGCGCCTGTTACCTATTCGCTGCGCGTATCCTTGATCCAGTCCGGTAACTCTATCGGCGGGTTGGGCAGTTTTTTCGCGCCCCGACTGGCCAGCAACGCCTCGAAACCCTCGGGATCGGCCGGCCATGAGCGCGGATCCCCCATCATCACCTCGAACAACTCGACGCCCTCCGGGCCCGCTTCCAGCGGCCCCAGTGCGGCGCCTTTTTCCAGCGTGATGTGCATGCCCTCGGTACACAGCACATCGCCGCAATGCATACTGCCGCTGATCACGTAGATGACGTGATGGCTGTTGTGGCCGTGCTTGTGCACAATCATTCCCGGGTCCCACTTTGCGTACAGGCACAGGCATTCAGGGGTGAACTCCAGCCATTTCTCCCACACCGATACCCGTCGGTCGCCGTGCTGCTGGGCCCTGACCTCCTGCCACTTCTCCTCGTCGCGGTGACGAAAGCGCAGTTGTGGCTGCTTCTTCTCTTTCATAAGACTGCCTCTGTGTCGAGTGATGATTGCATGGCTGTTCGCCTCAGCTACCGGGTTCATGTTGCGGTACACGAATCAGGAAGCTGGCGAGAAATGCCAGAAAAAATAGCACCAACGCCAGTTGAAACACCAGCAGGTAGCTGCCGTAGCGGTCGAAAACAAAGCCGCCAATCGGCATGGGAACAAGTGTCAGCGGCAGCACCAGCAGGCCCATGTAGCCCATGGCGCGGGCAAACACCCTGCGGCCGAAACAGGAGGCCACCAGGGCATTCCACAGCGGCATCGTCGCGCCCGCCCCCAGGCCCAGCAACGCACTGCCGGCCATCAGGGCCGCCAGGCTATGGGGCGCAAGAAAGACTATCCAGCACAGGCTGTTCCAGGCAATGGCCAGGCGGATCAGCAGGCGATTGTCGTACAGGTCCGACAGGTAACCAAAACCCAGCTTGCCCAACATACTGGTAAAGGAATAGCAGGAAATCACCATCGCGGCGGCCGTCAGGCTGAGCCCGAACTCCCTCGAGTACGCGGCAAAATGCGTCAGCAGTATGGCGCCCGCAGAGGACAGGCAGCCCACGCACAGCCCGATGCCCCAGAAGTTCGGCTGTAGCAGTATTGTCGACACGCGCACGCCCGCCGGCCGAGCGTCAGTTGCCTGCTCGACCGGCGGATTCGCTGCCGCGCCATCCATCGACAGGTTTATGTCACGGGGGTTGTCCACCACCGCGTGATACACCAGGGGCAGGACAAACAGCAGGATGGCCAGGGCCAGGACGACCAGACTGCCGCGCCAGCCCAGGTAGAGGATCAACGCGGCGACGATCGGCGGCAACAGGAATCCGCCCAGGGAGGTGCCCAGCGTGGAAATGCCCAGGGCCCTGCCGCGCCGCGCATGGAACCAGTTGGTGACCAGTTTGGAACTGGGCAACGGCCCCAGCATGGCCGCCCCCATGCCCACCAGGACGACCAGGATGAGGCCCAGTTGCCAGACAGCCCCTGCCCGCGACAGGCAGGCGAACCCGGCGCCCATCATCAGCGCGCCGACACACATGGTGTTGCGGATGGAGTGTTTGTCCAGCCAGTGTCCCAGGAGCGGCGCGACCAGCGCCATCGCCAGCAGCAGAATCGCCATCCCCGAGGTGATCACCAGCCGGGAAGCGCCAAAGTCCGCCGCGATGGGCTCGACGTAGATACCGAAAATATACGAGGTGCCGCCGACAGCGACGAGTTGCGTGACCATGGTCAGGCCGACGATGCGCCAGCCGTAGAACAGGCGACTTTCACCTGCCGCGGTAGCGCCGGCTCGACCCGGCCTGCTGGCGGCTGCAGGGCTGTCGGTACGGCTTCTCACGCCCGAGGTCGCCCCGGCGGACAGGTTGGCGCGGTCATCCGCTACTTGATGGTCACCCGCTGCATGACCCGCCGCTCATTGTAGTCCGGCACCGCAAAATGCTGCAGACAGCGGTTATCCCAGAACGCGACCGAGTTCTCGCGCCAGCGAAAGCGGCACTGATAGTCCGGCGAGCGTACATGGTCGCAAAGAAACGGCAGCAGTAATTCGCTCTCGCGTTCCGTCACGCCCTTGAGATACACCGTAGAATTGCGATTGACATACAGCGCCTTGCGCCCTGTCTCCGGGTGCGTGAGCACCACGGGGTGTTCAACCGGCGGGTAGGCCTGCTGCATCTCGGCCAGGTCGGCGGTGCTGTGACCGTCGCGAATGGCCTTGCCCAGGGGCCGGGTAATGTCGTGCACTGCCGTCAGGCCGTCGACCAGGGATTTCATCGGCGTCGACAGGCCGTCGTAGGCGGCGTACATATTGGCGAAGCAGGTATCCCCGCCAATAGAGGGCAGAATATCCGCTTTCAGGACAGACCCCATGGGCGGGTGCGCCATAAAGGTATTGTCGTTATGCCATTGGTCAGCGCCCTCTCCCTGGGGTTTTACCTGGTCCAGGACGGTGATTTCCGGGCGCTCCATATACCTGGTCTTGAGCGGGGGAATACTGAGCTCGCCAAAATTGCGCGCGAAGGCGATATGCTGCTCCTGGGTGATGTCCTGATCGTGAAAGAACAGCACCAGGTGCTGCAGCAGCGCTGCCCGCACTTCCCCGACCTCATCCGCTGACAGGGGCCGGGTGAGATCCAGCCCCTCCACTTCCGCACCGACGCAGGCGGTAACAGGTTTCACAACGATGGCAGACACAATCACTACCTCTTCTAGACTGGATGACCCATACGACAGTTATTCGTCCATCTGGAACGTGGCTTCACCTGTGCGAATAGTCATGAAATCCATGCCCTCGGGACCGCAGGTAAAGCCGTAACGGTACCTGGCGTAAAATACGATGCAATCGCCCTTCCCCAGTACGATACCGTCATCAAAGGTGCAGCCGCCCTCCATCACCACGAAAAACTCGTCGTGGCTGTGGCTGTGCACCGGTACGCGGAAATCCGGCGGCATCACGGAGCGGTTCATGTAGAAACCCGCCTGCCCGGTAATGACCTTCTTGCGCCTGGCGCCCGACTCGGCAGCCTTCTTCATCAGGCCAGTGAGTTCACTCGCGGAACGCCTCGGCTTGTCCCAGGGCACCTCGTCATACTTGAAAACGACCGGTCCCGCTGGTTCCGCGTCGCGGCTGGCATCGTCCGACATCGCTCAATATTCTCCTGTCTCAACATCCCGGGGCGCGCTCGCCCCGCTTCTCAAGCCTGGTGAGGCTTGAGCACCTGGCCCGGCAGGGCGTCCGTCAACTCACCGTCGACCACGATCGGCTCGCCGTTGACGATGGTCGCGTAAATACCCCTGGGCCGCGAGGAGTACCGGGCTTCGTCCCCCGGCATGTCGTGCACGATTTTCTTGCTGTAGGGACCCACGGTGTCCGGGTCGAAAACCATGATGTCGGCGGCCAGGCCGGGCAACAGCATGCCGCGATCGTTAAAGCCCGCCAGGGCGGCCGGCACCTGCGTAATCCTGCGCACGCCCTCCTCCAGGGTCCAGAGTCCCTGGTCCAGGACCCAGTAACGCAGGAAAAAACTCGACCAGTCAGAGCCGTCATCGCGGTCCAGGTGCGCCCCACCGTCGGAGACGCCCATGAGCATGGCGGTGTGTTGCATGCTCTCGCGGACGCTCTGGTCCCAGCTCGGCGATATGTTCTCCCAGCGAAAACGCATCTTCAGGTCTTCCGACAGCGCCAGGTCAAGCAGCGTATCGGCGGGCGTCTTGCCTGACTCGTTCGCTATGTCGAGGATAGTGCGGCGGAAATACTGCTGGTTTTCCTCCCGTGTCACATCGTCGACATACACGCTGTCCCAACCGGGGGGCGGCAGGGTGGAGCCCTGCGCTTTATCGCGGTTGGGATTCTCTACCGCGTTGCGCATGGTCTCGCGGTAGGCCGGATCGTTCAGTTTCTGCAGCTTCTCCTCGTGCGGCAAAAACATGATGGCATGCCAGGACGGAACGCCGGCGTACAACGGGCAGCCCTTGCCGAGGTCGATCACACGATCGAACGGGTGATTGCGCAGCAGGGAGTAGAGGGCGACGCCGCGGTCCTCGGCACTCTGCAGGAGTTTTAACGCCTCCGGCCAGCCCGCGCCGGGCACATCGGTCTTGTTCCTGCCGCCCAGCCCCTGGATGATAATGGGCAGACGGCTCAGTTCGCCCATCTGCAACAGCAGTTCGCCGTCTTCCTGGTCCAGCCCACCGATCACACTGGCGGGCAGGTAGGAGATCGTTCCCCTCCCCCAGTGGCCGGCCTCTTCCACCAGCGCCCTGAGTTCATCAAGATCGCCGAAGCAGCTGGGAATCCGCCGCCCCTGGCCGTCTTCCTGCGTCGGCGCGTGGGACGAAGAGAAACCGGCCGCACCCGCCTCCAGCGCCTCGCGCAGATGCTCGCGCATGCGCTGCACCTCGTCGGCCGTGGCCTCCCGCTCGGAGCCGGCCTCGCCCATCACGTAGCGGCGCAGGCTGGAGTGGCCGACGTAACACGCGACGTTCACGCCGATGCGACCGCGCAGGTAGTCGAGGTATTCGGTAAAACTCTCGAACGCCCAGTCCACTCCCTCCAGCGCGCGCGGGGACATGCCCTCCACCTTGGCGAACAGGGCGGTGATGAAGTCGCGCTGGTCGACCCGGGTGGGCGCGATACTGAAACCACAGTTCCCTGCCAGTACGGTGGTCACGCCGTGATAGCAGGAACTGGTCGCGTAGGGGTCGAAAGTCAACTGCGGGTCGTAGTGGGTGTGCAGGTCGACAATACCCGGGGCGACTATCATGCCGCTGACATCCATGGTCCGGCTGGCGCTGTGCCCGGGGGGAATGAGACCCACGTGCTGAACCACACCATCCTTGATACCGACATCCGCCCGGCGCCGCGCCAGGCCGGTGCCATCGATGACGGTACCGCCGGCTAAAACCAGGTCATAGTTCATACATCACTTCTCACTGCACTTTTCACTGCACATTTCAGGGTATCGCTGATCCAGGCTGTGGCTGACGGCCTGCCGCGCCGAGCCGGAATAACCCTAGCAAACACTTGGTTGACCCTACAAGTGTCATTTCGGTTCAGCCATTGCGACGAGACATATACACCGATCGAGCTACCAAGCGTTCACTTGGTTTTTTCGTGCAGCCCGCCACGGTGGCGCGGCGCAGGACACGCGCTTACAGCGACAGCACCTGGCCTCTGCCGCGTTGTTCAAAGACCTCGTCGATCAGCCTGGCCCGCTCTGCATCGATAACAATATAGTCGCCATCGCGCTCGAGCTGCCCCCACACCGGCACTTTCGCGTGCCAGCGCTGCCTGCCCAGTTCGCGCTTGATGATCTTGTTGGTTTGCGTAACCGGGAGCTGTTCGTCAATACGGATATAGCGGGGCATCCACTTGCTGCCAAAGTCCCCCTGGCTGCGCAGGAAGGCAAGAAACTCCACGGGGTCGAAAACGGCGCCCTCGCGCAACTGCAGCGCGGCCATCACATTGTCCCCGACCACGGCATCGGGCACGGCGTAGACGCAGGCCAGGACGACGTCGGGATGCCGACAAATCACGCGCTCGATGGGGGCCACGGCGATGTTCTCCCCGTCGACCCGCAGCCACTCGGAATCCCGCCCGGCAAAATAGATCATGTCGTCGGCGTCGCGGTAGGCCAGGTCGCCGCTGCAGAAAAAACCGTTGCGAACACGCTGGTTCGTCGCCTGCTCATTGTTCCAGTAGCCCTCGAACAGCATCGCGCCGCGGCTACTGACCAACTCCCCCACGGCTTCCCCGGCGTTGAGCAGACGTCCCTGTGCGTCGAAGCGGGCGACGGCGCAGGGTTTGCCGGTTTCCGTATCGACAACGGCGACACCCTCGGTCGCGCGGCCCAGGGCGTTGGGCGGTGTATTTTCATCCTGCGCCAGGCCGATACCGCCCTCGGTAGAGCCGTAACCATCGCTGACCGCGCAATCGAAACGACGCTCGAAGGCCGCCCTGTCGGTTTCCGCGGCCTCGTTGCCGAACACCCGCACCAGGGGATTGTCCGCATCGTCGGGCTGCTCCGGCGTGGCCAGGATAAACGCCAGTGGCTTGCCCACGTAATTGAAATAGGTAGCGCCAAACTTGCGCACATCGGACAGGAACCCGGAGGCGGAAAACTTCCTGCGCAGCGCGCTGGTCGCACCCGCCGCCAGCGCCGGCGCCCAGGCGGCCATCAGTGCATTGGAATGAAACATCGGCATCGCCTGGTACAGCACATCGCCCGCCTCCAGCTGGCAGCGATCGACCATGTTGCCGGCGATGGCCGCGAGGCGGCCCTGGGAGCAGATACAGGCCTTGGGTGCCCCGCTGGTGCCGGAGGTAAAAATGAGCAGGAAGGTATCCTTCTCCCTCACCGTCACCGACGGCAGGGCCGAACCCGCGTATGCCCGCAGCTCCCGGGCGTAGTGATCACTGTCGATATCGAGAATGCGCTGCGCAGGCAACTCGAGCTCCAGTGCCGCCAGGTCGCCCCGGTAGCGCTGCTCGGTAACGATCATCTGGCAATCGGTATGCTTGATATCGCGCGCCAGATCGGCGCCGCGCCGGGTGGGGTTGATGCCGACAATGACCGCTCCGGCGAGCGCGGCCGCGCCCAGCCACAGGGGGTACTCTGGCACGTTTTCCAACAGCACACCGACGTGCAGCGGTCCGTCCAGGCGGTGATCCAGCAGGTAATTGGCCCTGGCCGAACACGCCTGAATGAACTCACGGTAGCTCCAGGCCTGATCCTTGAACAACAGGGCGGTGTTGTCGTCGTCGGCCCGCGACCGGAGCAGTTCACTGATCGTCGTCACACCAACCCCCCGATCACGCAGGCCGCCGCGGCCTAGATCTGCCCCAGTATCAAACCCGAGGTCGGCACGCCCGTGCCGGCGGTGACAACGGCGTTTTCCACCTTTTTCACCTGGTTGCAGGAACTGCCGCGGATCTGCCGCACGGCCTCGGCGATACCGTTGACGCCATGGATATAGGCCTCGCCCAGCTGTCCGCCGTGGGTGTTGGTGGGGAGACTGCCGTCCAGCTCCAGCTGGCCCTCGCGGATGAAATCCCTGGCCTGGCCCAGGCCACAGTAACCCAGCGCTTCCAGCTGCTGGAAGACGTAGGGGGAAAAGTGGTCATAGATGGTGGCGTACTGCATGTCCCCGGGCTGCAATCCCGACATCTCCCAGAGCTGGTCCGCCACCAGTTTCATCTCCGGCAGGTGCGCGATATTCTCGCGGTAATAGCTCGTCATCATGTGCTGGTCATCGCAGGAACCCTGCGACGCCGCGCGGATCAGCGCGGGTGTCTGCCGCAACTTGCGCGCGCGCTCCGCCGAGGTAATCACCAGCGCCACCCCGCCATCGCTCTCCTGGCAGCAGTCCAGCAGACGCAGGGGCTCGACAATCCAGCGCGAGGTCTGATGGTCTTCGAGGGTAATGGGCTTCTGGTAGAACCAGGCCTTCGGATTGTTGGCGGCGTACTTACGCGCCAGTACGCAGTAGCGCCCGAAGTCCTCACTGCTGGCGCCGTACTCGTACATGTAACGGGTCGCGCTCATCGCCACGTTCGAGGCCGGCGAGACCAGGCCGTGGACACCGCCCCAGGCGCGGGTCGCGCCATCGTAATTGTGGCTCGCCGTTTTGTGCGACTCCCCGGTGCCATAGCGATACTGCGAGCGCTCGTTGAACGCGCGGTACACCACCACTACCTCGCAAACGCCGGTGGCGATGGCCATGGCCGCCTGCATGACGACCGCGCAGGCAGCGCCACCGCCGTAATCGACTCGACTGAAAAACTTCAGGTTCCTGCCGCCTATGATCCGGTGCACCTCGGACTCCGGGTTATTATCCGACTTGAAGGTACTGATGCCGTCCACCTCCGCCGGGTCGATGCCTGCATCGGTCAACGCATCGATCACACACTCCGCCGCCAGCTGCAGCTCGCTGCGTCCCGAGGCCTTGGAAAACTCGGTCGCGCCGATACCTACGATCGCAGCCTGGTTGGCAAATCCGTTCCCGCTACTGGTTGCACTCACACTTTTTCCCCCCTGTTTACGCTGCGCTGTTGGGCAGGTCGACAATCACGGTGCCACTGACATGAACCCCGAGTTTGTTCTTGCCCGCCACGGCGAGATCGACAAGATACCTGCCCTGTTCCTCACGTTTGGCGGTCACTTCGGCGCTCATCACCATCGTGTCTCCCGGGTAATTGGGCGCACCCAGGCGAATATTGACCGATACGAGTATGGCTTCGGGACCGGCCCAGTCAGTGACATAGCGCCCCACCAGGCCATTGGAAGTGAGTATGTTCATGAAGATATCCGGTGAGCCGAGCTCCTGCGCGCGCACCCTGTCGTGATGGACATCCTGGTAGTCGCGCGAGGCGATCGCCGTCGACACGATCAAGGTCGGTGTGATCTCGATCTCCAGCTGCGGCAGCGTGTCACCCACGGCGACCTGGTCGAAATAGATGTTGCTGAATTCCTGTTTACTCATGGTGACCTCCGGCTAACTGGCTCGTCTGAACATGGGGACACTCAACTCGTCGTCACACCTGACGATCTCCAGCTGCAGCGGCATACCGATCTCCAGCTCGTCACGATCGATATCGATAAGGCCGGCCAGCAGACGGGTACCCTCCTCCAGTTCCACCAGCGCGATGGTGTTTGGGTACTCGAAGGCCGGTAATGGCGGATGATGCATGGTGACGTGACTGTACAGCGTCGCCTTGCCCGAAGCCTCGACCGTATCGTGCTGCAGGGACTGGCAGTGCGGGCACATCGGTGCGGGCGGATGGCGCAACTGCCCGCACGACAGGCAGCGCTGGATCAGCAACTTGTTGTCCTCGTGCAGGCCCTGCCAGAAAAACTCGGTATCCCGCGTCATGCCCGGGCGCGCGCGTGGCGGACGCTTCGGCTCGCGCTGCGCCGGCTTGTAGCGCAGGATGGTGAAGCGCATTTCCGCTACCTTCTCTTCATCCTCGGTAAAATATTCCATCAGCTGCGTGATGAAGTAACCGATACCCAGGCCTGTTTTTTTCTCTCCCGATATCGATTCCAGGCGGTAGGTGTGGTGCAGCTTTTCACCGGGCTTCACATAACGCAGATAGGTCTGCTCGCAGTTCGTCGCGACCACGGCCGGATAGCCCGCCTCGGTCAGCGCATCGAAAACATCCGCCATCGGGTCTGTAGTGGAAGACCCCGGCGCCTGATCCTTAACCCCTTTCATGGTCCATGCCTGCAACATCGTAGGGGGCGCCACCAGGCCGCCATGGCGGGTGCCAGCGGCGAACTCGGCATCCGTATAGACAGGATTATTGTCATCCATCGCCTGCACCCAGTGCCTGACCATGGGAAGGTTGACCTCGTCCCAGCTGGTCTTCACACCCTTCTCACCGCGCTCGACATGGGCCTGCATACCGGCCTCAAATTCCGCCTGTTCTTTTGGCATTACCAACTCCAGGTAGCTCGATACAATGTGGTTTACCGGCCTGTCACGGGCTGACCAGGATAGTCCCGCTCAACACAGCCGCAAAAATACAGGCACGAAGAATTACATTAATTCAGTGGACAAGGAAACCCCTCCCGGTCCTGAAGAGCATCCAGAGCGCAGATTTTTTGCCCCGGGCAGGCCCGCTGCCGCAATTGATTTGGAAAGACACCAATGTGCGCCGAAATGTCATTGCTTTCACCCTCGCGCACTCCGATACTTTTTCGGTTCCGAACTTGTCTATCCATCCCCCACTCAAGGTGACATACATGAAAGCCGTTGTCGTTCGTGCAGCCGGTGACTACGCCGTTGAAGAACTGACCATCGACCCACCAAAGGAAGGTGAGCTGAAGATCAGGATGAAAGCCGCTGGCATCTGCCACACCGACCTGTCCCTGATCGATGGCAGGCTGCCGCTTCCCCTGCCCTGCGTCGTCGGGCACGAGGGCGCGGGGGTCGTCGAGGAAGTGGGCGAAGGCGTCACCCGTTTTGCCGTGGGTGATCACGTCGTACTGTCGTACATACCGGCCTGCGGCCATTGCAACTCCTGTCACAATCACCGCCCGCACCTGTGCAGCAGCGGACAGCCAACCGGAAAGATGCTGGACAACACCGCCAGGGTGCACCGCGATGGCGAGGACCTGAACGTCATGCAGTTTCTGGGATGCATGGCGGAATACGCAGTGATCCCGCAGACCAGTGCGGTGAGAATCGACAAGGACATCCCCTTCGACAGGGCCGCCCTGGTGGGCTGCGCCGTCATGACCGGTGTGGGCGCCGCGATCAATACCGCCAAGCTGGAGCCCGGCTCCAGTGTCGTCGTGTTCGGCTGCGGCGGCATCGGACTGTCGATTATCCAGGGGGCAAGGCTCGCCGGCGCCAACCAGATCATTGCCATCGACCTGGCGGACAACAAACTGGAAATGGCGCGCAACTTCGGCGCCACCCATACCATCAATTCCACCGAGGATTCGCCGCCCGAAAAGATTCTCGAGCTGACCGGGGAAGGCGCCGACTATGCATTTGAAGCGGTGGGCGTGCCGGCCCTGATGCAGCAGGCGCACCAGGTCATACGCCGTGGCGGCACGGTTGTCATCGTCGGCATCTCCGCGCTCACCGACGAGGTCAGCTTCAATGCCCTGAACCTGGCGATGAGCGCCAAGACCATCAAGGGCTGCATCTACGGCGATGCGAACCCGCCCGTGGATTTTCCGCGCCTGCTGGACCTGTACAAGGCGGGAAAACTGAACCTCGATGACATGGTGACCCGCACCTACTCCATCGACGAGTCGCCACAGGCCTTCGAGGACCTCAAGAACAACGCCAATGCGCGCGGCGTTATTGTTTTTCCCTGACAGACCACCTGGAGCGCTGGCGCATGAACAAACATTTCAATATCGCGGATATGTTCGAACTGGTCGCCGACGAGGTGCCGGACCGCCTTGCGCTGATCTGCGGCGAGAAGCGCGCGACCTACGGCGAACTGGAACAACGCGCCAACCAGCTGGCCCACTTTCTCGCCACCCGCGGTGTTACAGCGGGCGACCACGTCGGCCTGTACCTGTACAACTGCAACGAGTATCTAGAGGCGATGCTGGCGTGCTTCAAGCTCAGGGCCGTCCCCATCAATGTCAACTATCGCTATGTCGAGGAGGAATTGAGTTATATTTTCGACAATGCTGACATGGTGGCCTGCGTGCACCATCGCGAGTTCATCCCGCACATCGCCTCGATCCAGTCCGCCGTACCGAAACTGCACACCTGTATCTACGTCGAGGACGGGTCAGACTTCGCTGCAGAAACGATCTCCGCCATCGCCTACGAGTCCGCAGTGACCGGCCAGAGCCCGCAACGCGATTTCGCCGAGCGCTCCGATGATGACCTGTTCATTCTCTACACCGGGGGCACCACCGGGTTTCCCAAGGGTGTGATGTGGCCGCACAAGAACGTTTTTTTCGCCGCACTGGGCGGCGGCGACCCGCAGAACCCGGACCAGGCGATCACCACGCCTGAACAGATCACCACGAAGATCAGGAGCGCCCCGGTGACCGGCATCGCCCTGGCGCCACTGATGCACGGCTCCTGCTGGTGGTACGCCTGCATCCTGCTGCTGGCCGGCAACACGGTGGTACTGAACCCCGAGCGCTCACTGGTCGGCGCCAACGTGTGGGATATCATCGAGCGGGAGAAAGTGAATGCCATCGCCATTGTCGGCGACGCCATGGCGGCACCGCTACTGGACGCCCTGGACGCCCACCCCGGCCGCTGGGACCTGGGCAACGTCCTGAGCATTGGTTCCGGCGGCGCCGTGTTCTCCCAGAGCAAGCAGGACGCCTTCCGTGAACGGCTGCCCAACGTCATTATCAGGAACTCCTTCGGCTCCTCCGAGAGCGGCAACATGGGAGCGGACGGCGGCGGCAAGCAGGGCAAGGGTCTCGGCAACGTCCGCAAGAGCGAGTTTATGTCGGTCATCAGCGGCAGCGAAGAGGAGGGATACCGGCACGTCGCCCCGGGCGAGTCCGGGGTGTTTGCCCGCAGCGGCTATATTCCCATCGGCTACTACAACGATCCTGTGAAGACGGCCAAAACCTTCGTCGACGTGGACGGCGAAACCTGGCTGCTGGTGGGCGACGAGGCCTGCCTGGAAGAGGACAACAGCATCACCGTTTTCGGCCGCGGTTCCAACTGTATCAATACCGGCGGGGAAAAAGTGTTCCCCGAGGAAGTGGAACAGGCGCTGAAATCCCACCCGGATATCTACGATTGCCTGGTGGTCGCGACCCCCGACGAGCGCTTTGGCAATAAGGTAACGGCCGTCGTTTCCACCAGGAACGGCGCTGACCTCAGCCTCGAAGCGGCGCAGGAAGAGGCGCGCAAGCACATCGCGGGCTATAAAATTCCACGCGAATTGCATATCGTAGAGGAAGTACCCCGGGCGCCCAGCGGCAAACCTTCCTACCCGAAGGCGCTGGAAATCGCCCTGTCCGGAAGCCATCGAGTTGCATAGCCAAGGTGCCCAAAACCATGACCGAGCAAGCTTTTACTGTCAAAAGCCACGAACGATTCTTCATCGCCAATGAGTGGCGCTCACCCTCCTCCGCGGACACCTTCGAGGTCATAGAACCCGCCAGCGAACAGGTCATCGCCTCCGTCCCGGCGGCACGGCAGGCCGATGTCGACGCCGCCGTGGCGGCGGCACGCGAGGCCTTCGACCACGGCCCCTGGCCACGTATGAGCGCGGCGGAGCGCGCCGCCTGCATGAAGCAATTGTCCGCGGCGCTGCAGGGCGACATCCCCGGCATGGCCGGAATCATCACCCGGGAAATGGGCTGCCCCATGTCCTTTTCCACCACGGGCCAGACCTTCGCTCCCATCATGGTGCTGGACTACTATGCCGACCTGGCAGCGAGCCACCCCTTCGAACAGGATCGCCAGGGCATGCTGGGGCCGGTCAAGGTGCGGCAGGAGGCCGTCGGTGTCGTCGCCGCCATCACCCCCTGGAACGTGCCCCTGTTCACCACCATGCTGAAGCTCGCCCCGGCGCTGGCAGCGGGCTGCACCGTGGTGCTGAAACCAGCGCCGGAAACACCACTGGACGCCTACGCGCTGGCGGAAGCGCTGGCGACCACCGCATTCCCGCCGGGTGTCGTGAACATCGTGCCGGCGGACCGCGAGGTGGGCCAGTACCTGGTGTCCCATCCCGCTGTCGACAAGGTGACCTTTACCGGCAGCACGGCGGCCGGACGTAAAATCGGCGCCATCTGCGGGGAGCAGATCAAGCGCTGCACCCTGGAACTGGGCGGCAAGTCCGCGGCTATCATTCTCGATGACAGCGATCTGGACACCGTGATTCCCGGGCTGCTGCCCCACGCCACCATGAACACCGGGCAGGCCTGCGTCGCCCAGACCCGGATTCTCGCCTCCCGCGAGCGCTACCAGGAGACCGTCGAGGCCCTGGCGGCGGCGGTCGGCGGACTCAAGGTCGGCGACCCCCTGGATGACACCTGCGATGTCGGCCCGCTGTTCGCCAGCCGCCAGCGCGAGCGCGTGGAAAGCTATATCGCACTCGGCAGGGATGAAGGCGCAACCGTCGCCACCGGCGGCGGACGTCCGCAGGGCCTGGACCAGGGCTGGTACGTCGAGCCGACCGTGTTCAGCGGTGTCGACAACAATATGCGCATCGCCCGCGAGGAAATTTTCGGCCCGGTGCTCGTGGTCATTCCCTACAAGGATGAGGCGGACGCCGTCGCCATCGCCAACGACTCCGACTACGGCCTGTCCGGGTCGGTGTGGTGTGACGACATCGAGCGGGGAATCGAGATCGCGCGCCATGTGCGCACCGGCACCTATGGTGTCAACGGCCAGGGCATGGACTTCCACAGCCCGTTCGGCGGCTTCAAGCAGTCGGGCATCGGGCGGGAACTGGGGCCGGAGGGCCTGAACGCCTTTTGTGAGTACAAGACCATTACCCTGCCCGCAGGCTACACCGCGCAAGACTAGCTGTTGCGGGGCAGCGGCCTGCCCGGTCGACGGCCACGGCGAGTGCTGCGTTATCATTGTCGGTTTCCAACCCATAGCAGGAGAAATTCATGGCTGAAGCGGTCATCGTAGAAGCTCAAAGAACCCCTATCGGCAGAGGCAAGCGCGCTATCGGCGAGTTGAGCGGCCTGCACGCGGCACAGTTGCTGGCGTTGACGCAAAAGGCCGTCATCGACAAGGCCGGAGTGGCCCCGGAAGATGTCGGGCAGATCATCGGCGGCTGTGTCACCCAGGCGGGGGAACAGGCGAGCAATGTCACCCGCACCGCCTGGCTGTCCATGGGCCAGGGTTACGCCCCCGGCGCCATGACCGTGGATGCGCAGTGCGGCTCGGCGCAGGCGGCGAACCACATGGTCGCGGCGCTGATCGACAACGGCACGATCGATATCGGCATCGGCTGCGGGGTCGAGGCGATGAGCCGGATAAGCCTGGGGGATAACAGCCGCTACCAGCCCGCGGGGCGCCCGCGCCCGCCGGAGTGGCCCTGGGACGAGGCGCAGGGCCAGTTTCACGCCGCACAGCGCATCGCCGACAATCGCGGCATCAGCCGCCGGGACCTGGAGGAATTCGGCTGCCGTTCGCAGCAACTGGCGAAACAGGCCTGGGACAACGGCTGGTTTGACCGGGAAGTGATCGAGGTGGAGGCGCCCGTCGTCGACGAGGACGGCAACCCCACCGGCGAGACGCGGCTGGTAAACCGCGACCAGGGCCTGCGCGACACGACCATGGAAGGCCTGGCCGCCCTGAAGCCGGTATACGAGGGCGCCTATCACACGGCGGGCACCTCGTCGCAAATTTCCGACGGGTCCGCCGCCGTGCTGTGGATGAGTGCCGATGAAGCGCAACGCCGCGGTCTCAAGCCCAGGGCGCGCATCGTCGCCAACGTGGTAGTCGGCACCGACCCCTACTACCTGCTGGACGGCCCGGTGGACGCCACGCGCGAGCTGTTCAGGAAAAGCGGCATGGCCATGAGCGATATCGACCACGTCGAGATCAACGAGGCCTTCGCCTCGGTCTGCCTGTCCTGGGCCCGGGTGTACAACCCGGATATGGATATCGTGAATCCCCAGGGGGGGGCAATCGCCCTCGGGCACCCGGTGGGCTCTACCGGCGCGCGCCTCATCACCACGGCCCTGCACGCACTGGAACGCAAGGACCAGAACGTGGCGCTGATCACCATGTGCTGCGGCGCCAGTATCGGCACCGGCACCATCATCGAGCGTATCTGACCCCCACAGGCAGCGGATGCCCCGCTGCTATAGTTAGTCATCATTATCTGTAAACCGGCCCTCACCCCCGTGAGGGCCAATTTTCCCGACTGGCCGAAACTTTAATTAATTAACATGTTTATTAATTAATTATTAGGGCGTACACTCGACCCTTCCTGAAAAATAAAGAAGCGTCCCTATCGCCATGAACCGGACCGACCAGGAAGCCCCGCCGGCTGACGCCAGTGCACACGACAGCGGCGAAACAGCGCAGGACACGAGCGTCCCGAACCACGCCGCGATGCCGCCGGCGAGGTCGAAAGTGGGACGCCCCTCCCAGCGCAATCCCGGAGAGACGCGCAGCAACATCCTGCGCAGTGCGCTGAAGTGTTTTACCGACAAGGGCTTCGCGGCCACCACCTTCGCCGCCGTCGCCAGGGGAGCAGGCGTCACCGGTTCCGCCATTTACCAGTACTTCGACTCCAAGGACTCCCTGTACGTCGCGACGCTGGAACACGTGTATTCCGACCTTGTGCCCAGGACCAGCAGCGCGCTGATCGAGAATCGCCGCTTCAGGGATCGCCTGCAACGCATTCTGCAGGCGTCGGCGGACATGCATGAGAGCAATCCCGCGGCCACCGCGTTTCTCTCCGCCGTTCCCGTGGAACTGCGTCGGCACCCCCAGCTCAAACCGCGCCTGTCCGATCAGTCCTACGCCCTTTTGTCCGCCCTGCAGCAGGTATTCGACGACGCCAAGGCGGCGGGAGAAATCGTCACGACGCGCAGTTCGGAAAGCCTGCGAAAATTTTTCCTGGGCGGCCTGATGGGCCTTTGCCTGTATCACCACGCCAGTGAAAAAGAGCAGTTGCGTGAGGCGCTGGAGATATATTTCGAATGCTTTGAAGGAAAGCTATCGACAGGGTAACCGTGCCGACGACCCTTCATCGACCGGCATAGCAAATAAGCAGTACATAAACTTTTCGGGAGAGAGCATGTCCAGTTGCCCATTTACCAATCTCTTGGACCCGGACCTGTACATAGATGGCAATCACCACCAGGCCATGCTGGAGGTGCGCCAGAAAGCTGGAAGCGTGGTCAGGATAGACGACCCGATCACCGGCGTGCCCTACTGGGCTATCCAGGGTCGCGAAGAAGTGGACTTTATCTGTAAACAGCCCCTGTTGTTTTCCAGCGAGGAACGCACCGCGATACCGACCGAGACAGATGACACCGACCTGGGCCAGCAACGCCTGATGCTGGTGAATATGGACCCGCCCAGGCACAACAAGCTGCGCCGAATTGCGCGCAACGCGTTCAGCCCCACCACGGTCAGCTCCTACGAACCCAAGTTTCGCCAGTATGCGAAGGAAATCGTCGATGTGGTGGCGCCCCGCGGCGAGTGCGAGTTCGTGGAAGAAGTGGCCGCCGAGCTGCCACTCATTGCGATTCTGGAGCTATGTGGCGTACCCCGGGAAGACCGCAAGCAGTTCTTCGCCTGGACCAACGCCATGTTCTTCCGCGAGGACGATTCCATGAGCGAGGGCGACGACAACCGGCAGGCGGCGCACGAGGCCGCGGCCAACATGTACCTGTACGCCGCCGAGCTGGCGCGCCAGCACGCGGAAAAGCCGCTCAACAATATCGTCGGTGCGCTGCTCGACGGCAAGATCAATGACGAGAAATTGACTTCCGATGAATTCTCCGCGTTCTTCCTGATGCTGATTGCCGCCGGCAATGAAAGCACCCGCTCGGTCACGGCCCATGGCATGCGTCTGCTCATGGAACACCCGGAGCAACTGCAGCTACTGCTGGACAAGCCGGAACTCGTTCCCTATGCCTGCGAGGAGATACTGCGCTACAACGCCGCCTTCCTCGCGATGCGCCGCATGGCAATGGACGATGTGGAGGTCGGCGGACAGATGATCAGGAAGGGCGACAAGGTCGTCCTGTTCTGGCACGGCATCAATCGCGATGAGCGGGTTTTCGACGACCCCATGTCTTTCAATATCGAGCGCTATGTCGACATGCCCGACCTGTACAAGGAACACCGTGCATTCGGTTTCGGCACGCATTTTTGCCTGGGCTCACACCTGGCCCGGCTGGAGATGCGTGTGATGTTCGACGAGATACTACCGCGCCTGCGCAACCCGACGTTTGCCGGCCCGGTGCAGTACGTACGGGATTATTTCGTCAACGGGATCAAATCGATGCCAATAAAATTTGATCCCGAAACAACAGCGGCCAGTTGATCTGCAGTGCCTGCGCACACGTAATTGCTGGCCTCCATCAGATCAGTTTTGGCAGATGCAACCGTCCAGACCTACTTCATAGATACTGCGAATTTTGGGGATGAGCTATGACTGAAGCAACTTTTCCTGCGCACTTTGTCAGAAGCCTGCTGCTTTCGGCTGAAAAGAAAGGAGTCGATACACGTCAACTACTGGATGGATTGGACTTACCCTTCAATCCTCGCGATCCGGTGCTGGATGACGCGCGCGTCCCGGCCAGGAGCTATTGCAAACTTCTCAGGCGGGTTGCACTACACACCCAGTGCCACCTGTTTGGCCTGCCCGTTGACGGATCCGAGCCAACAGCGGGTTTACGCCTGATGTGCCTGGCCCTGCTGTCCTGCAACAGCCTGGAAAACGCGATTCAGTGTACGGCTGACTTCTATCGCAACTACGGTCATCCCGGATGGCGTTTCAGTATGTCGCACAGCGGCGACGATATCGTCATCCATTTTTCAGGGCGTGACAGTGAAGCCGTGTACGCCTACGACATCGCTTTCCTGCTGCGCCTGTGGTCCTGGCTGTCCGGACAGTTCATCGAACCCAGGGAAGTCCGCCTCAGCGAGCCGCGCAAAAATGATCCCGAAGTCTACCGGGTGCTCTTTGGCTGCGAGGTGCAGTACCACCAGGATGGGAATTCGGTGCGTTTCCAGGCCGACCAGGCGCGCCGACCCGTGGTGCAGACGGTAGAGTCCCTGACCAAGCTGCTGGAAGAAGCGCCCTATGAACTGCTGGTCATGTCGCGCAACAATCTCAAGAGCATCATGGCAAAGATACGCTTTATCATCGGCTCGGACTTCACCAAGGGGTTTCCCACCCGGGAAGAGATCTCGGACATGCTGAATATCTCTCCCTCCACCCTGCAGCGCAAACTGGCCGAGGAAGGCACCAGCTACCAGCAGCTCAAGGATGATCTGCGCAAGAACGCCGCCATCAAGTACCTGCATCGCCCGGAGCTGAGTGTGATCGCCACGGCCAGCCTGATGGGCTTTGGCGACTCCAGCGCCTTCAATCGGACGTTCAAACGCTGGACCGGTATGCCGCCCGGCGTCTATCGCAAGAACAATCTTCACGCCCAGATGAGCCCATAGCGGCGGTGTGCGAACACCAGGAGCAGCCGAGGAATGCATGCCCGACGACCGACCCTAGCCAGGGCTCGCGCGCTCGCTTGGTTATAACCTGCGCAACAGCGGTTTACAGCAGACTGTTGTTTCTCGACAGCCTGTCGCAACGCGCCGCGGGGACAGGCAGACAAAACCGTCGCGCCCATCATTGTACCAAGCAATCGCTTGGTTTACTCTTGAGCCGGGATGAGCCATTCCCCGGTGGCCGGGTGTAGCGAGACGGGTGTAGCGAGAGGAGAGACACCATGCGGTTTGCAGTACAACTACCCCTGGACAGGGTCGACCTGGGAGAGCAGTTCTGCTCCGGGCAGGGCATCGCGGAGTGCACCCGGCATGTCGAGGATGCCGGCTTTGACGCCGTTTTCGTCACCGACCACCCCGCGCCCGACGACCGCTGGCTGGCCAGGGGCGGCCACCACAGCTTCGACCCGTTCGTGGCGCTAAGCTGCGCCGCCTGCTGCACCACCACCCTGAAGTTGTTCACCAATATCCTGGTACTGCCCTACCGCAACCCACTGATCGTCGCGAAATCCATTGCCAGTCTGGACACCGTCTCCGCCGGCCGTGTGATCATGGGCGTCGGCGCCGGGTATCTCGAAGGGGAATTCCGCGCCTGCGGCGTGGAACTGCAGGAGCGCGGGCAGCTGATGGAAGAGGCGCTGCAGGCCATGAAGCTCGCCTGGAGCGGCAACTCCTTCAGCTTCGAGGGCAAACACTTTTACGCCGGCGGCAACACCGCCCTGCCCCGGCCCGTACAGGCGCCACACCCCCCTATCTGGATGGGCGGCAATAGCGCCGCGGCCATGCGCCGCGCCGCACAGTACTGCGATGGCTGGCTTCCCTTCCCGGTAAAGGGGAAGTTCGCCAGCCATGTCAGGACCAGGGAGTTGGCCGACATGCAGGGGCTGGCCAGCGCGATCGCGGACCTGCGGCGACTGGAGCAGCGCTTTGAACGCGACCGCGCGCTGGATATCTGCATGATTCCCTTTGGTCTCGATATGCATTCGGGCATGGACTGGAATGCCGGGGCCATTCTCGAACAGTGCGAACAACTGCAGGCGCTGGGGGTGAGCTGGATCAGCATCAGCCTGCCCTGTGACGACAGGAGCCAGTACCTGGAGGCGAGCAGCTGGTTTGCCCAGGAGGTCATCGCGCCAATGCGCTCGGCCACACGGCACGCCCGCGCAGAGTCAACGCCACTGGCGGACCCTGTTTCGGGGTCACCCGGTTGAGTTCGGGATGCACATTACTCGATTTCGCATTCATTGCAAGGTTCACGCGAGCAGGCACTGCGTGAACGCCACGTCGTTATAAACTGAGGGTACCCAGTGAACCAGCCAGCATTGCTCAGTAACAAGGTCCTGTTCGGATACGGACTCTCGGCGATGCCGGTGATGTACGGTTATGTACTGGTGTTGATCATGTACATGAAGTACGCGGTGGACGACCTGGGCGCCTCGCCCGCGGTGGTCGGTACCATTTTCCTGGCGGCCAAGTTCTGGGATGCGGTTTCGGACCCGCTCATCGGTAATCTCAGCGACCGGACCAGACGGGCCAGTGGCCGACGCAAACCCTGGATCCGGGCCGCTGCACCGATGCTGGCCGTGTTTGGCATCATGGCGTGGGCCCCGCCCGAGTCACTCCAGGGTTACCAGTTGAGCCTCTGGATCGGCGTTGCTGTCATCGGCTTCTACACCGCCTATACCATGTTTGACGTACCGCATATGGCGCTGGGCGCGGAGATCACACTGCTGCCCAACGAGCGCAACAGGGTGTTTGGCGTACGCCAGTTGATGCGCATCGCGGGTATGCTGGTAGCGGGAACGCTCGGCACCTACCTGGTAAGCCAGGGCACGGCGTATGCGACGGCAATGGCCTATGCGCTGGGTTTACTGACCCTGGTACTGATTTTCACCGGCGTATCGCTGTTGCCGCCTGAACGCGCCGCCTTCCAGGGGCGCGGCGGCGCAAACCCGTACCGGGCGATTCGCGACGTGCTGGTGAATCCACACGCGCGACTGCTGTTGATGATCGTGTTCATCGACGCTATCGGCGTTGGCGGCATCGGCGTGCTGCTGCCGTTTTTGGTGGAATACGTACTGCTGATGGGCGATATCCTGCCCCTGTTCATGGCTATCAACATGTTTGCCGGCCTGGCAATGGTGCCCGGCTGGATATGGCTGGCCGGACATTTCGACAAGCGCAAGCTGATCTTCTGGTCCTTCATAGGCTGTGGTGTGGGCTATGGGCTGGTCCTGCTGATCGGCGAAGGTGACTGGCACCTGATGGCTATCAGCTCTCTACTTGCCGGCGGATCCTCCAGTTGCGCCAATGTGCTGGGCTACTCGCTGAAATCCGAGATTATCGATAGCGATGAATACCACACCGGGGAGCGGAAAGAAGGCGCCTATTTCGCCGGCTGGAGTTTCATGAACAAGCTCGGCGCCGGCATCATGGTCGCCATGGTGGGGTTTGCGCTGGAATGGTCCGATTTCCAGCCCAACGTGGCCGAACAGACAGAACTGGTCAAGCAGACGATCGTGTTACTGATGGGAGGCCTGCCCCTGGTATGCTTCCTCCTCGGCGCGGCAGCATTTACGCGCTTCAGCCTGACCGCCGAGGAGTACACCAGGATTCGGGCAGAACTCGATGTGCGCGCCAGCGAAGCCGCTTGACCCGGCCAGGCAGCTGTTTACCGGGCGCGAGACCCGTCTTTCGCCCGTGTATTACACCATTCACCGTATACATACCTCATGCATAATGCGTGTATCCACTCTCTTCTGAACAGGAGTAAACCATGAGCGACTACTTTGAGTGCACCCCGGTAGGCCTGGAATTTCTCGAGCAGAGCAAAAACGTCTACCGCTCGGAAGTCGTGGTCAGGGCCACACCGGAACAGATATTCGAAGTGTTTGAGGACGAGGTCGCCTGGACGGTCTGGGCGCTGCCGATCCAGCGGGTGGAGTGGACCTCTCCCAAACCTTTCGGCATCGGCACCACGCGCACCGTGTACATGATGGGCGATATGAATGGCTATGAGGAATTCATCGCCTGGGAGCCAGGCAAACGCATGGCCTTTACCTTCCTGGGGTGCAGCAAGGAGAACCCGGAAAAATTCCTCGAGGACTACCGCGTGACCGATCTCGGTGACGGCACCTGCAGGGTAGTCTGGTACATGGCGATGGAGAAGCGAGGGGGACCGAAGTGGAGCGATGCGCTGACGCGCCCCATTATGCGTATGGCCAACCAGTGGATGTTCCGGCGCTTCAAGAAATACACCGAAGAGTTCGCGCAAAAAGCCAGCTAAGTACAGCCGAGACTATTGCGTGGGAGCATCAACCCTTCCCATTTCCCGGTGCGCAGAGGCCGACAACAAGGAGACATGAGCATGACCAGTCAAACCCAGTTCACCATCCAGGGCCAGGAGGTCAGGATTCCCGCCGTCGTTCGCGACGCGTCCTCCGGCACCGCGATGTACATGGTCGACAGTGATAAAGCCCAGGCGCTGATTCCGGATGCGTTCGAAGTAGCCGAGGCCGCCCCCGGCCAGACCCAACTGACGATCGTGGTTGTCGACTACCGGGACAACGACCTCGGCGATTACGACGAGGTGGGGATCATCTTCTTCGTGCGACCGAAAGGACAACCGGAAGCGGAAGTCGGCTCCTACATCCACAAACTCCCCGTCAACCAGAGCTTCACCTGCGAGGCCGGGTTCAAGATCTGGGGATTCCCGAAAACGGTTGAGGAGATCGATTTTTCCTACGGCGACAACAACGCGACCTGCAAGCTCAGCATGGACAACAAGCACGTGCTGACACTAACTGTTCCGCGCGGCGGCGACAGCGCTTCCGAGCTGTCACCGGCCGTCGGCTACACGTTGATCGAAGGGGTGCCGCACCAGAACGAGTTTACGCGCGGCGGCAGCGGCGAACAGGCTCTCCCGGGCGGTGATGGTGTAGTGCTCGAACTGGGCGATCACCCGCTGGCGGACGAGCTGCGCTCGCTGGGCCTGGACAGTGCGGAGCCCATTCTCTCTGCCTGGACGGAGCACATGCAGGGCAGCTTCGGGCCCAGCGTCAAACTTTAACGACCGACGAATTGGCCGACCCGGCCGGGTCGGCCAGCCCCTCCCAGCGGCTACCAGCGGTAGCGCATTTCCAGTCCGTAGCGGCGCTCGGCCGCATTTGAGTAGGTGTGCTGGTAGGCGTTGGGAATAAACACACCGTTCATCGAACGAATGTTCGCGACGTAAAATTCATCGGTCAGGTTCTTGACGAAAAGCGTCGCTTCCCAGCGCTCGGAATGATCCTTGAACACCACCGATGCATCAAAGATCGTATAGGCGTCGCCAATGGCGTACTTGTCCTGGGCGAGCGAATACTGCACTTCATCCTGGCCGTGCATTGCACCGATAAACACCACGTCAAACAGGCTGTCCCTCGTCCAGAAATAGCTGGCGGTCAGGTTGCCCTTCCATTCCGGCGTGTACGGCAGTTCGCCACCGGACAGGTCTTGCGACAGGTCACATTCCTCACGATAGGTCTGGCCGTTACTGCACGGACCATTGGGGTACTCGTCGATCTTTGTATCGATATAGGACAGCCCGCCCGTGATACGGAGGTTTTCGGTTAGCGCGGCCTGGAAGTCCAGCTCGACGCCCTGGGTGGTCACCTTGCCCGCGTTGATCAGGATAAACGCCCCGGGATCGTCATCCGGGTCGCAGGTGAGGTTGTCCGGCGGGCAATTGGGAAGACCGTCGGAATCGAAAAATCCCTCCGCCTGGAAATCATCGTACTTCGAGTAGAACACCGCCGCGTTCAGCATGGCGCGACCGTCAAACCAGGTACTTTTCATGCCCAGCTCCCAGGAGTCGGAGGTCTCGGGGTCCACCCGGTCCTGCGTCTCCGGATCGGATTCGAAGGTCAGGTCGAAAGCGGGACCCTTGTAGCCCTGGGCATAGGTCAGGTAGGCCATGCTGTCCGCGTTGAAATCCCACTGCAGGGCCAGCTTGCCGGAAAAATCGTCCTCATCCGTCGAACCCGAGGACGGGTCGACAGGGTCGGGAATACCGATGGGCAGACCGTCACGGGAGCGGCGGTAATCGAAACTCACGTCATCGTTGGTGTAGCGGCCGCCAAACACAAGCCGCCAGGCGTCGGAAAATGCCCATATAGCCTCGCCAAAGGCCGCCCAGTTGGTGGTGTCGGCGGTGAAGCTTGCCACGCCGCTGGAGATAAGGGCGCCGGTACCGGAGGACAGGCTCCGCTCAAACTTCCTGTCCACGCTCTGGTCGAAATAGTACAGCCCCGCCACGTAGGTCACCGGCCCCTCGTCCGGCGAGGTAATGCGCAACTCCTGGGTGAACTGGTCCTGGCTGGTGTCGCCGGTTTGGCTCAGCCCGATGACGGTAATCGGCTGACCATCGTAGTCGTCATTGCTGTTACCGTCGATATCGTACGCACGCGCCGCCGTGATGGAGGTCAGGGTGTAGTCGCCGAGCGCCCAGTTGGCCTCCAGGGAGGTGCCCCACTGGTCGGACTCCGACTTGGGTACGTTGTTGATGTTCACCTCGGTGTTGTCATCCGAGGGCACCACCGGGGATATCAGGTCGAGGATGTCCTGCACCTCCTCCTCGTTCCCGTCCCATGGCTCGAGGTAACCTATCGGGGCCACGGTGCACTTGCACTCCTGGTCGCCGTAGTCCGCGGACAGGGTGAAGTCCAGGTCATCGGTAGGCGCCCAGCGCAGCTTTCCGCGCGCCGTCCAGTTGTGGTACCCGTTGTAGTCCTCGCCGTCATAGAAGTTCTTGGTGTAATCGTCCAGGTCGTTCCCCGAGGCGGTCAGGCGGTATCCCAGGTCGGAAGTCAATGGACCGGAGACAGTGAAGCCGGCGCGATACTCTTCATCGCTCTGCGCCATGGCCATGATCTCGCCAGAGTGCTCATCGCTGGGCTGCTTCGTAATGATATGCACCACACCCGCCGTCGAGTTCTTGCCGAACAGGGTGCCCTGTGGGCCGCGCAGCACCTCCACCCGCTGGATATCCATCAGTTCCATGAAAGCCTGGCCGGAGCGCCCCATCACCACGCCGTCCAGCATGGTGGAGACGCTGGGCTCCGTACCGATACTGAAGGACTGCGTACCGACGCCGCGAATGTTGAAGGAAGACTCGCGGGAGTCCGACCCCCTTTGCAGGGTCAGCGAGGGCACCAGTTGTGTGAGCTGCGCGGAGGAGTGAATCTGCGCTTCCTTGATGCTGTCCGCCGACAGCGCGGTTACCGCCACGGGAACATCCTGCAGGTTCTCCTCCCGCTTGGTGGCCGTCACAATCACTTCCTCCAGAATCAGCCCCGGGCTACTCCTTTGCGCCTGTACGGGAGCTGTCAGCAGCAGGATGGTGGCGGCGGAGGTGAGGGAAATACCAGTGCGAAACTTCATGTGCTACCTCGATACTTATCGTTATCCGGCGCCAGGACTCTTCCTGGCTACCGCTGTCCCAGCAGTATAGCGCCGCATTCGAACCGGCTTCACCCGGTCATTCATACCAGGGCGCCCTGGAATCTGAAATCCTGCAAATACAGGCCATACACAGGCTTCGAGGACGGCACCGGAGCCATCCGGCATACACATCCGCGTTAGCCAGATTCAGCGTAAACGATTTTCCCCGCCATGGTAATTGTCATAAGTAGTCATCGATGGTCCTGCACAGTCAATCGTCTGGCGGCCGTACGGACCGGGCTCCCGGGTCCCCCTTCGCATTCGCCCGCGGGAGACTTCCACCGCGTGGAAAAGCGGTTAGACTAGCTGAAAACAACAGACCAATCCGCTCGCCGCGTATGCGCCAACGCATCCGCGCGTTGCCCGGTCCCTGCGCCGGGCAGGTCAACAAGGAGCCAGCCATGATTCCCGAACGCTACGCCCGCTACGAAAAATTCGTCACTCTCGGTGCGGTGAACTTCACCTGCACCCCCGGTGACAAGGCCGCCAACCTGGCGAAAATCGAAACGAACATGCGCGAGGCCGCGGCACAGGGAGTCAACATACTCGCCTTCCCGGAAGAAGCGCTTACCGGCTGCGGCGGCTGTGTTCCCTGCAGGGAGGGCGCCGATCACTGTGATTACCACGCGGGCCTGGCCGAGACCGTACCCGGCCCGTCCACCGAACGCGTGGCGGCACTCGCGCGGGAACTGGACCTGTACGTCGCCTTCGGCATGATAGAGCGCGACGCGGACGACCCATCGGTACTGTACAACGCCTCGGCATTCGTCGGCCCGGAAGGCATCCAGGGCACGTATCGCAAAGTGCACCTGGGAACATTGCCCTGGGTCACCGAAGGGATTACCTTCAAACCGGGTAGGTCACTGCCGGTATTCGAAACCCGCTTCGGCCCCGTCGGAGTGATTATCTGCTACGATTTCTGGTTCAACCCGGAACCGACACGCATCATGGCGCTGAAAGGTGCGCGGGTAATTCTCAACACCTGCGCCTCGTTCAACGGCCCCTACAAACGCGATAACATGCTCGCGGTCACCTGTACCCGGGCGCAGGAAAACTGCGTGTATACCGTCAGCGCAAACCAGGTGGCCGGCGCACCCAGGGCAGAGAGTTACGCGGCAGGCGAAGTGGAAGCCACACGCAGCGGCAATTTCGCCGGCAACAGCGTCATCGCCGGGCCGGACTTCCCCGCCTTCGCCCGTCCCTACGCCGTTGCCGGCCAGGACGAACAACTGATTTCCGCCACGGTCAGCTTCGAGAAACTACACCGCTGGGAATCGATATTTCCCTGGCGCGACTGGCGCGCAGGCAGGCTTTCGGCCACCTCGGAACTGATTGCGGACGAGTTCAGCAACCTCGTCCACGGCGCCTGATAACAGGAGTTGTAGCCGCTGATGACACGCACCGCGGACGCACATACTTTCCTGCTCGCTGACTACCTGCTTAAACGCCTGGGTGAGATCGGCATCGAGCACGTGTTCGGCGTTCCAGGCGACTTCATCATGCCTTTGCTGGAACACCTAAGCGCCTCGAAACTCGATTATGTGGGCTGTTGTAACGAACTGAATGCCGGTTACGCCGCCGACGGCTATGCCAGGGTGCAGGGTGCAGGGGCGGCTGTGGTGACCGGCGGCGTCGGCCCGCTCAGTATTATCAACGCCGTGGCCGGCGCCTATGCCGAAGACGTTCCCGTGGTCATCATCTCCGGGGGGCCACGCATGGCCGCATTCGACAAACAACCAAAGATGCACCACACCATTCCCGCGAACTACCGCGCACCATTGCAGATGATGACCGGGGTCACCGCCGCGGCGGTACTGCTCGACGATCCCGTGACAGCCCCCGAGCGCATTGACGAAGCGATTACAACCTGCCTGGCCAGGCGTAAACCTGTTTACCTGGAAGTGCCGCTGGATTTACAGCAGGCCGTGAGTCGCATACCGCAACCCCTGGTCATACCGGCGCCTGGCTCCCGGCGCGCCGACGCCCGGGTCTCTTCGCTGGCAGGCGAAGTGGTGGCCGCGATTGTCAGCGCCGAACGCGCAGTGGTCTGTGCCGGGCACGAAATCGAACGATTCAACCTGCAGTCCCGCTTTTGCTCGTTTATCGAGAAAACCGGTTTGCCCGTGGCCTCCATGATGTTCGGCAAAGCCGGTTACATCGAAAAACTGGAGAGCTGCCTGGGTCTGTATATGGGTGCGATTTCACCCGAGGATATGCGCAACTACGTCGAGACAGCCGACATCGTGCTGTTCATCGGCGCACACGAAACAGACATGAATATGGGTATCGGTACTTCACGGCTACAGCGCGAGCAAACCGTTTTCGTACGCGAGAACGAGGCAGTAGTGCATGGTGAGGTACATGAAAGCATTCCGCTGGGGGACTTCATCGCCGAACTGGAACGGCAGATGCAACCGACTGATGGCCTGCGTTATCCCGCACAGCCGGTCAAATCCTTTTTCTACTCCACGGCCGAGCCTTTCGAGCCGGAAGAACACGCAGCCCTTTCCAGTACCCGCTTCTATCAACGCCTGGTGCATTTCATCCGCCCGGGTGATGTCGTCGCGGCCGACACCAGCGCGGGCATCAATGCCGCCAACTTCCAGTTGCAAGAGGGCAACATCAGCATCACCACACCCTACTGGGCATCCATGGGCATGTGTTTCGGCGCGGCGGTGGGCGCCAGCTTCGCGCCCAAACTGGCGCAGCGGGTCATCGCCCTGGAGGGCGACGGTTCGCTATTGACGACTATCCAGGAGCTGTCGACACTGGCCCGTTACCGGAAGCCGACCATCGTTTTCGTGCTCAACAACCAGGGCTATACCGTCGAACGCCTTATCCATGATGGCGAGTTCAACGACATACCACAGTGGCACTACCACAAGCTGGCGGAAGTGATTCCCGGCTGTCACAGCCTGGAGGTACGGACCGAGGGCGACCTGGAAGCCGCCCTGCTCGTCGCCGATTCATACGCCGGGCCAGGCCCGCTGCTCATCGAACTGCACCTGGATGCCCGCGATGTGTCCGCGGTGTTCGACGTCTTTACCCAATTGCTGGGGTCCTGAGCAGCCGATCTACAGTGCCAGTACGGTACCCGCCGTCCAGCCACCGTCCACAACCAGGGGGTGTCCGGTGACAAAGGACGCCTCGTCGGAGGCCAGGAACAGAATCGCATTGGCAATCTCGACGGGCTCGCCGAAGCGGCCCATCAGGTGCTCGGCTTCCATCTGCTGCTTGATTGCTTTCATGCTGTCGTCCCTGAGCGCGGCGGTCAACGGGGTTTCGATGGCGCCGGGACAGACGCAGTTTACCCGCACGCCGCTCTGCGCCAGGTCCGCAGCCATGTTGCGCGTCATCTGGATCACGGCGCCTTTGGAAGTGCCATAACTCAACTGCCCGTTGATACCGTCCATGCCTTCGACACTGGCGATATGCACGATGCTACCCGACTGCTGTTGTTGCATGACCCTGGCGACGTGCTTGGCGAAGAGGAAGCTGCCCTTCACGTTGATATTCATCACGCGATCCCACTCTTCCTCGTCCACGTCCGTCGTCGCACCGTAGCTTGATACTCCTGCCGCATTGACCAGGATATCGATGCGACCGAACTTTGCCGTGACCTGCTCTACCGCTGCCATGACATCGCCTTCACAGGTGACATCGCCAGTATGGAAATCGCAGTCGGCAGCGCAGGCCGCAATAGCTTGCCAGCCTTCGCCCGCCGCGTTCAGGTCGAAACCGACCACCGCAGCGCCCTCCTCGGCGAAACGCAGCGCTGTCGAATGACCGATCCCGGATGCGGCGCCGCTGATCAACGCCACCTTGTCTTTGAGTCTGCTCATAACTTTTTCCTGTTTATTCTGCATTTTCAGGGCGGCGGTAGCTGCACCGTCGCCAGTCTCGCGCTGTTAGACTATACAACATCACGGTACCGGCCGGGTTCGAACGTACAGACTAAATCGGCAACAACCCGCGCACCCCTGGTGTGATATTTCAAGCCACCTGAGAAGTAAAAACATGTGCACCAGGATTCAATCGTCTGTCCTTTTCGTTCATTGCAAGGGCGGACACAACACCTGGACCACAGAAGTTGCGTACAACCCTTCATACACGCAAAAAAGCTGTGATAGGATTTTGCGCACTCGCTTGCGCGCACTGCAACGCCTGGCGTTACCAGACGCGACCAGGCCGTATTGAACGCACACGGCCATGTCCCCCAGCAGGCACAGCGCCTGACACTTTTTCGAGGAGCAGTCTTCATGGGCCAGGAATTTCCAGAGCTAGGCATCTACACCCTGCCAGGGCGTATCAACGACCCGCAGCGAACCCTCGAGGAGGTCCCCCTGGCCGAGCGGTTGGGCATCGGTTCGATCTGGCCGGCAGAGCGGTACGACTACAAGAACGTCGAGGTCCTTTGCGGCGCCGCGGCGGCCATAACTTCCAGGATAAAGATAGCCACGGGCCTGATGAACTATCCCACGCATCACCCGATGGAGCTCTGCTCCTTCGGCGCAACCATGAGCCACCTATCCGGCAACCGGTTTGCCATGGGATTTGGTCGTGGCTTTGACAGGCTGTACGATGTTTTCGGAGCGAAACGCGCTAACCTGCAGGGATTGCGCGAGGCGCCTGAAGTCCTGCGCAGCCTGTGGAACAACGGCTCATTCTCCGGTGAAAATTCACTGGGCAACTTTCCCTACCTGTTCATCAAGGAGCCGCCGCAAAACGCACCACCGCTGCTCCTCGGGGCTCTGGGACCGAAAACACTCGCGCTGGCAGGCCGCCACTACGACGGTGTACTGCTGCACCCGTTCCTGACCGACCAGGCGCTTGCCGCATCGGCGAAAATCGTACGTGACGCCGCCGAGAACGCCGGCAGGGATCGCAATGCCTGCAAGGTCTGGGCGACGCTGGTGACCGCAGCCGACCAGAGTGAGGAAGAAGCCCTCGCCATCGGGCCTGCGCGCTTGTTGACCTACATCCAGATGCCCGGCTATGGCGAGTTGATGTTCAAGGTGAACGACTGGGACCCATCGCTGTTGTCGGAGATCCGCGAGCATCCACTGTTCGCTGGCGGCAAATCCGCCGACCAGGACTTTACCCGTTATGAAACTGCGGAGGTGACCTCACTGTTTCCCGACCACTGGATACCCACGTCCGCCGCGGTGGGCAGCGCTGATCACTGTGCGCAACGCCTTAACGAACAGTTCGACTCGGGAGCGGACGGCGTACTCATTCACGGCAGCCTGCCGCGGCAGGTCGGGGACCTGCTGGACGCTTATCGCAAGGTCAGGCGCGCGGACTACTTCGACGCGCACGATCCCTGGTTCACACCGTCACCGGTGGGAACGGGGTTCTAGCGCCCGCGGGCGATTTACAGGCGCTATTCGCTGGCGTTCAGGCCGCGTGTACACTCGGTAGTTGTTGAGGCAGTGGTGGGGCGTTGTTGCCATCACACCGGAATGGGGTAATCCAGGAATGACCCGGGATATACCAGAAATCAGGCTGGGCAGTGTCCTGCTCACGCTGCTGGAACCCGTAGAGGGCAACGCGAAGGAGCTCAATCGCTGGTACGAACGCGACCACTTCTACGCGGGCTGCATGCTCGGGGAGAATTTTTTCTCCGGCCGGCGCTGGGTAGCGACGCGCGCGCTGAAGAACCTGCGGTTTCCGCAGCACACCCCGATCACCGCTGATATCGGCGAGGGCTCGTTCCTGGCCAGCTACTGGATCGTAGACGGCCGCTATGAGGAGGCCCTGCAATGGTCTATCGCCCAGGTACACCAGTTGCACGCGCAACGGCGTATGGATCCACCTCGCGACAACATCTCCAGCGGATTCTATCGTTTCGAGTTCGGCGCCTTTCGCGATAAAGACGGGGTACCTGCGGAACTGGCCCTGGAGCATCCTTTCAGTGGACTGGGCCTCAGCTTTATCGATCTTCACACAGCGCCCGGCAACGGCGCCACTCAAGGAGATCATTGTGCAGGCCTGACCGCCGCGCTGCAGACCTCCCTGAGGGACAGCGATTGCGCCATGTCTCTCTGCCTTGCACCACAGCCCCTGCCCGAGGCGGTGCCCGCTTACGTGCCGCGCGTGGCAGACGAGGTCATGGCGCGCAGGCGCCTGCTGCTGCACTTTTTCGATGCGCCGCCGCAGCAATGCTGGCAGTCCTTTACCGACTCCCTGTCAGCCCAGTTGCTGGCCCACGGGATTGCCGACATCGTCTACGCCGCGCCCTTCATTCCCACCATCCCCGGCACCGATACCTACGTCGACGAGATATAGCGGCGACGGCAACAGGGCAACAGCTCCGACGGCGATACAGGCCACTCCCGGCGCCACGCAGCGCCAGATAAAGACAATCGCCGGCGGCATCCCGACACCGCGCCAAGCTATCCTGTTACGCGCATTCATTTTATACTGGCGTTATTGAAACCATTCGGTAAGCGCTGTGCTGACTGCAGGCGAGATCGGGGATTTCCAGCAAAACGGATTCCTGACGTTCAGGCATGACAATCCCCACCCGTTGCAATTGCCGGAACTGGAGGTCGTCAGGTCCTTGCTTGCAGGCCCGTCACCTGCGAAGGACCCGGCTGTCGACCGCCACCTGGACGACCCGCTGACTTACGCTATCTGCAAACAGGCGGCAATTGTAGAGAGGGTTGCCGCCCTGCTGGGGCCGGACCTTTTGCTCTGGCACACCCGCTACTTCAACCGGGTCGCCGGCGGCAGCCAGGTGCCCTGGCACCAGGACGCGCCGTTCTGGGCGATCGAGCCGCGACACTGTGTATCGGCCTGGATCGCGCTGGAAGACGTGCACGAGGGTAACGGTTGTGTCTATGTCGTACCGGGATCGAATCATGTACAACTGGCACAGCTGCCATCGGAGGGAACCGGGCGTTTTCACCACAAGGCCGACATCGATGGTGTTGACATCAGCGGAGCCATTCCCCTGGTGCTGCGCCGCGGCGAGTTTTTCCTCTTCGACGCCTGGCTGCTGCACCGCTCCGGCGGCAACCCCCAGACCCGGTCGCGCATTGCCCTGGCGGTGAACTACATCACACCGGATGTGCTGGTCGACCTGGAGAGGCCGCGGCGCAGGAACCAGAGTTATGGCGTGCAACTGGTGCGGGGGCGCGACACGCTGGGCCTGAACCCCCACGCGCCGGCGCCCGGCGGCGCCGTATGACAGCACTGTCAATATGCCAGTTGCCGACAGGAGTTTGTGGCGGGTGATCGACTATCTCGATGGCAAGGCACGGCATTTCCTCATGGAGGGATTGTCCGACGAACGCGGCACGCTGGTGCCCATCGCCTTCGACGCCCTGGGCTTTACCCCCGTGCACGCCTTCCTGGTCAATGGAAAAGACGGCGCGGTCCGGGGCGGACACGCACACCGCAGCGGAAGACAGCTGCTGCTGAGGATCAGCGGCACGATAGATGTCGCGATGAGCCTGGGCGGCGACCGTGCCAGCGCGACGCTGGACGCGAACAACAACGCACTGCTGATTACAGCGCCGGTCTGGTCCAGCCAGACCTATCGCGGCGAGCAGCCCTCCATTCTGGTGCTGAGCGATACCCTCTTCGACCCCGCCAACTACCTGCGCGAGGCTCAGTGACGGCAATGCTGTCGCGACTGCGCAAACTGGCAGGTCGTGCCGAGGTCTCGGTACTGATACCCGCGTACATGGCCGAGGCGTTTATCGATCGCACCCTGCATTTCGCCCGTGGCCAGACCTTTAACCGACTGGCAATACACGTTTCGGTAGACGCGGGCAGCGACGACACGGCCGGTATCGTGCGTCGCCACGCGGAACGCGATCCACGGGTCGTACTGCACAGTCAGGCGTCCCGCCTGGGCTGGGCCGGCAACGTCAACTTTCTCATCGAACGCGTGGATACACCGTTTTTCTTTATTTATTTCCACGACGATATACTCCTCCCGCAGTACACGCAGGTGCTGCTGGATACCCTGGCGCGCCACGCAACATCTGCCGGGGCCTACTGCGATCTGTGCCAGTTCGGCGCCACACAACGAATTTCCAGCGGCCCCGCCTACACCGGCGACCTGCTGCAGCGATTGCTGACATTGATGTTGAGCCTGGAGCGCGGCTCGCCACTGCGCGCCATGCTGCGCAGCGACCGCGCAGGCCACCTGCGCCTTCCCACGGACGCCGCCGCCGGATTCTGGGCCAATGAACCCTTCCTGATGGACATGGTGGCCGCGGGGCCGTTGCAGCACGTAACGGAAGTCCTCTACATGCGCTGGAACAACCGCCCGGGCGGGCTCACCGATGGCTGGAAACAGTTGCCGCCTGCGGACGCCGTCAGCGGTTGGCGCGCCAATATCGATACACGCCTTGAGCTTATACAACAGCTTGCAGACAGCGAGCGGGATTGCAGGGCCCTGCGTTTCGCCCTGTTTTTACACGCCTTTCCCGCGATGCAGGGACTGGCGCAGACCTACGGCGAGGCGCTGTTTTCGACGCCCGCCGAGTTCCACCCGCTGTTTGCCGACCCTGACACACCGGCAGCGCTGGCCGGTTACGGCGAACCGCTGGAGACACTGGCCAGGGACCGATACGCCTTCTGCATGGCGCAAGGCTTCTATGACTAGGGATGCGAGGCGCCGGCGCGTTGCCGTTCTCGGAGCCGGCATCACGGGTTGCTGTATCGCACTGTTCCTGGCGCGCAAGGGTATCCCGGTCAGCCTTTTCGATATGCGGCGCGCGCCAATGGAAGGCGCCAGCCGTTGGAACGAAGGCAAGATACACCTGGGCTACCTGTACGGCGCCGACAGTTCCCTGGCCACCGCAAGACACGTGCTGCCCGGTGGACTCGCCTTCAGGCCCCTGATGCAAGAGCTTCTCGAACAGGACCTGAGCGGACAGGTCACGGGCAACGACGATGTCTTCCTTATACACCGCGACTCCGTTGTGGGTGCGGACCAGGCTCGCGCCTACTACCTGTCCGTCGACGAGTTGCTGAAGCACAGCGATGATGCCAGCGATTACCTGTGTGATCTCAGGGGCAGGTCAACGCAGCAGTTGTCATCCGCCGAACTGGCCGCTATCGCCGACCCCGCGTGGGTCAGCGCAGGATTCAGGGTACCCGAGCGCTCCGTGCACACCCACTGGTTTGCCGACCAGTTGTGCGCGGCGGTCGCTGCCCAGGCAGGTATCGAACAGCGCATGGACGAACGCGTGGACACGGTGCGCCGGCACGACGGCACGACCGGACGCTGGCAGGTCGTCACGGCAGAAAACAGCGAGACATTCGACTGCGTGGTCAATGCGCTGTGGCATGGCCGCCTGGCCATCGACAGCGCGGCAGGACTGGCGCCCCCCGCCGAATGGTCGGCCCGCTATCGACTGGCGCTTTTTGTCAGGACGGGCAAGCCACTGGATACACCCAGCGCCGTGTTGGGGGTCGGGCCATTCGGCGATATCAAGAACTACAACGGCCGGGATTTCTACCTGTCCTGGTACCCGGCGGGCCTGGTTCACGAAAGCGACGCCCCCTCGCCCGTTGGTGAAGAGACTCTTGCTCTTGCCCTGGACCACGACGCGGTCGAAAAAGCGACTGGGGAAAACTTGTCCGCCATCCTATCGGGAGTCGGGGAAATACTGGCGTCCAGCGTGGAGACCCGGGTCGGCGGCGGCTGGGTCGTCGCGCAGGGCCGCGGTCCGCTGTCCAGTCCAGGCTCCACCCTACACCGCCGCGACCGCTTCGGTGTGAGCCGGCTGGGGACGTACTATTCCGTGGACACGGGGAAATACAGCACTGCCCCGTGGCTGGCGCATGCGCTTGCCGGGGAGATCGCTGCCGGGTAGGGGACTGCCCGGACAGAACGCCCGGCAGCCCGCGCAGCGGGTGCTATGTGGACGGATCCTTCCGCCCAGTCGCGGACTGGCGCTTGCCGGAAGCGGACTTGCGTCCACGCGATTTCCCATCCTCCAGCCGGCTGATCTGTAACCGTTGGCCGGAAACCCAGACATTCCTCAGGTGCTGGAACGTTTCCCTGGGCATACCCTCGGGCAGGTCGACAGTGGCGTGATCGTCATAGATCTCGATCCTTCCGATGTACTCGGCATCGATCTCCGCCTCGTTGGCAATTGCACCGACGATATTGCCCGGCTTGACGCCATGGTTGTACCCGACCTCCAGGCGAAATCGTTCCATACCCTTGTCCGGCGTCGGAACATCCCTTGCGCCGGCGGAGGGGCGGCGAGAGCCCTCGGGAACCGGGCTGGCTTCTCGCCTGCGTTCCTTGTCGCGACGCTTCTCGCGCTCTTCCTGCCTGCGCTCCGGGGACTTACGTAACTTCTCCTTCGCGAACAGGGGCTGCTTGTGCTGGGCCATCGCCGCCAGGGCTGCGGCAACTTCTATGACGGGCACGCCGTATTCCTGTTGATACTGCTCTACCAGGCCACGAAATTTATCCAGCTCGTCGGTGCTGTCCAGCGTTGCGGATATTTTCGCCTTGAAACGCTTGACGCGCGTATCCGTCACATCCTCTGCACTGGGCAGCTCCATCTTTTCGATAGCCTGGCCCGTGGATTTCTCAATGGCGCGCAGCAGGCGCCGCTCGCGATTCGCCGCGAACAGGATGGCGTCGCCCTGCCTGCCGGCCCGGCCCGTGCGACCTATCCGGTGCACGTACGCTTCGACGTCGTAGGGAATATCGTAGTTCAGCACATGGGAAATCCGCTCCACGTCCAGTCCCCGGGCAGCCACGTCGGTGGCCACCAGGATATCGAGCTGGCCCCTTTTCAAGCTCTCCACGGTTTTTTCCCGCTGGGCCTGCGCGATATCGCCATTCAGGGCGGCGGCCGCGTAGCCGCGTGCGTTGAGTTTCTCGGACAGTTCGACCGTGGCTATCCGGGTGCGCACGAAAATGATCATGCCGTCGTATTCTTCCACTTCCAGGATACGGGTCAGTGCGTCCAGTTTATGCAGGCCCGATACCATCCAGACCCGCTGGCGAATCGTCTCAGCTGTCCTCTGTTTGACCTCAATGAGGACCTCCGCGGGGTCCTTCAGGTAGTTGCGTGTTATGCGCTTGATCGCCTCGGGCATGGTGGCCGAGAACAGCGCCAGTTGCCTCGTATCCGGCGTCTTCTCCAGCACCCATTCGACGTCCTCGATAAACCCCATACGCAGCATTTCATCCGCCTCGTCCAGCACCAGGCATTGCAAATCGTCGAGCTTGAGCGAACCGCGCTTCATATGGTCCATGATACGGCCCGGGGTACCGACGATGACCTGGGCGCCGCGCTGCAGTCCGCGCAACTGGATGCGGTAGTCCTGGCCACCGTAGATTGGCAGCACGTGAAACCCCTTCAGGTGCGCCGCGTAGCGCTGGAATGCCTCCGCAACCTGGATCGCAAGCTCGCGGGTGGGGGCCAGTACCAATACCTGTGGTGATTTGCGCTTCAGGTCCAGCCTCGCCAGCAGTGGCAGGGCGAAAGCGGCGGTCTTGCCGGTGCCGGTCTGCGCCTGGCCAAGCAGGTCGCGCCCGTCCAGCAGGTACGGAATGGTCATAGCCTGGATAGGAGACGGCGTTTCGTAGCCGACCTCCTCCAGGGCGCGCATCAGCGCTTTCGGCAAGCCCAGTTCAGCAAAGCGGCTTACCGTGTTTTCGGATGACATGGGGATTCCTGTGCGGGAGGGCGTGGTGGGGCCGCGTATCATACCGCATTTGGCGCGATATCCGTTCACTATCTCGAGAAGCTGGCACCCGGCGCCAGGACACATTGGACCCGGGGCTTGCCTGGGGATTCAGTCGGAACAGCCGCGTGGCGTGGATACCCCACCTCACAGCAGCTTTCGCAGCCCCGATGGAAAAGCCGCGGCCAGCTGGGAGTACTGGCCCTGGAATACGGCACGGCGTTATAGGTGGACCCCCTGTCTGGCGCTGCCCGCCGGCGGCAGCGAAGCAACTGTCCGGCGGTGCAATCTACACACCCCCTGGCTTGCCGCTGGCTCGAGAGGCAAACTTCCGGGCATACGGGCCTGGGCTAGTCGATAAACCGGGCACAATAGTCCGCAAATCTGCTGCGAATACCCTTTTCGGTGTAATTGTACTCAGACAGTGTGTAGGCATGCGCCGGGCGGTCACTGCGCCGGTTCTCATCGCGGTGCCTGTCCATCGCCTCCAGCGCCTGCGGCGTGAGATCCATAGCGATAAACGCGTAGATTTTCTCGATGACCTGCCGCGGCCTTGCCACCGTATCCTCGAAGTGCACATCACAGAACTGTGTATCCGCCGTGGCGCGAACATCCATGGTGTGCCGGGTGCCCCGGGAGAACACATCGAGCACTTCCTGCCCCACCACATGTTTGTCGGCGTGCGGGTTCCCGGTTAACCACAGGTTGTAGTACAGGCTCGCAGTGGAGGGAATGCTCACCACCGGATCCCGGTGAGTCGCCACTATCTGGATGTCAGGAAAAACCCGCAACAGCGTGGACATAAAATGTAGATGGTGCGGCGCCTTCAGTAACCAGCGCTCGGCGCTATCTCCTCGGCGCCTCTTCTGCCACTGCAAAAACTGTAATTGCCGCCGCAGATACTCGTAGGCGGGGGTGTTGTCGGCCTCAGCTACAAACTGGCCATAGTCCGGCACGTGGGAAAAGGAATTGGGCACGTAGCTGTAGAAACTGTGCTCCAGCAGCAGGATTTCCTCGTCCGCCCCTGTCGGGTCCATCGGGTGAATCGACGCGATCTCGGGATTGGCGTCCAGCAGCGCGGCCACTTCTGCGCGCGCCTCCACGATACGCTGGTCAGGCTCATCGGGCTGCCAGTTCATGTAAGGCGCCGGGTTGCGTACTTCATACCACAGCGGGGCGTGGAAGCGCTTGTCGGCAGCGAGAATACGATGCAGCATTGTTGTGCCGGTGCGGGTTAGACCGACGATGCAAACAGGAGGAGCCAGTTGCTCCTGCAGTATCTCCGGGTACTGTTCGATCCAGGCTTCCATGCGCAGACGGTTTTGAAGGCTGTTCAGTATCCGTTGATACTGCAGGAGCCGGCCCAGCGGATTGAGGTCCGCCTGGGCGTTGAGCGAAGCGACCAGACATTCAAACGCCGGGAGAAATGATTCACAACCAAAATTACCAAGACCAGTCTGTGCGCGGGCCTGGGCGAGCATGGCCTCGCTGTCGAGTGTCACCTCGCCGATGGCCGAAGAACTGTCACTCACCGCGCGTGCTCTACTTTCAGTTCCGCCAGCAGCTCGGCGAATTTTACCACGCGACACTCTACTGGCGGGTGTGCATCGGCCTCTACCCAACGCCACAGCATGCCGCCCTGGTCGTGCCCGGCGGTCGTCAGCCAGTTGGGGCAATCATCTCCCGGATCGCTGTGTGCAACGACCACGGTGACAGAACCGTCACTGTTATAGGCTGCCGTGTGTTTATTCACACACACGCGGTGGTAGCGGTAGTCCAGCGACTCCATCCAGTAGTTGGAGAGCTGAAAGTTCCAGGTTCTGCACTTTGGGATATCGCGCGCATGGATCAGCAATGCCTCATCCGGAGCCAGTTTCCAGTAACTTTGCAGGTAATAAATGGACGAGTCACCGCCGGCGCGTTGGCAGCGCGCCTGGTCATCGGCGGGCAGCCGGTTGATATGGGCACTGTAACGGTCCATCCACTGGACAAACAGGTCTGCAGTATTCTTGACGAACCCGGCACTGCGCATTAACTGTCCGGCGAAGGCAGCCGGGTCGATACTGTCGTCCGCCCGGGGGCTCACACACTCAATACTATAGGTGGCGGCGCGTTCCCTGCTGCGATCCCCAAAAGTCTGCCGCACGATCAGGCTCTCACTGTCTTCGCGCATCGGCAACCAGTTGCCTGCGTGAGGCCGGCTGCTAAGTATGATCTCGAAATCGCCGTTGTCATCCAGCGCCAGGTCAGCCGCCTCCAACTGCCCGGTGGGTTCCATGGAGCCTGTGGTTGCGTAGCTGCCGGCCTTGGTACCAAAACTCAGGTAATCCACGGTGCCGCGATTCCCCTTGAGTTTATAGTCCAGGCTGCCATCCACATTGGCGTTGTGGTAGATGTTATCCGGGTTGTCGTTGCCGATCTTGATGGTCTCGTTGGCCAGTTGAAAAAAACGTGGAAAACGGGGATCGCTTGACTCGACATAGCTGTCGAGCCCTGCCCGCAGCAGCCGGGTGAGGTAGCGAAAGCCTTCCGCACGATTCATCAGGTCTGGTGGTGTCTGCGCCTGCAGGACGACGTCGCCTGCGGCCTTCAGTTCTTCGCAGAACCTGGCCCACAGGCTACCGTCCAGGATGCCCTGATCGGGCGTCTTCGCGCTACTATCGTAAGACATTGTCGAATCTTCCGCTGACGGGTTGAATGTACATGATAGCCAAAGTGCCTCTTAGCCGCATGACCGTACGGCGTGGTACGGCATGAACACTTGAACCATCCTGTCCGTTGCCGCATTCTTTACCCTTGCCGCAGGATAAAAATCATGGGTGATAGCGATGAATGATGAGTCTGCTCACAGCACTGCAAACCCGACGCGCTCCGGCGTTAACGAGGACGCCATTGCTGCAGAAGCTGAGCGCTGGCAGAACGACACCCGTGGACCCTACGTCAATGCCAACCCCGAACGACGGGAAGAATTTGTCACCCAGGCGCTGAAATGGTCAATCAATCCGCTGTATACGCCGGCGGACCTGGAAGCCGTTGATTTCGACTACATGAAAGACCTGGGCTTCCCCGGAGAGTATCCGTACACCCGCGGCACCATACCCAATGGCCATCGCAGCGATTTCTGGACCATGACCCAGGTAACCGGTTTCGGCAAGGGCGAGGAGTGGTCCAAACGCGCGCGCTATATGCTGGATCAGGGCTTGTCGGGCCTGATCCTGGAATACGATCTGGCGACCACCAATGGCTACGACAGCGATGACCCGCTGGTCGAGGGCGAGGTGGGCCGGGCGGGTATGGCACTGGACAGCCTGGAAGACCTGGAGCAGGCCTTCGACCTGCCCTTTGACCAGCTCAAGTACCTGATGAGCGTGTGCAATGCGCCGCAGCCGGTTAACCTGGCCATGATCATCGCCGCGCTGGAAAAGAAGGGCGTAGACCCAAAGGACCTCGTACTGCATATCGTCAACGGTATTCTCATAGAGTACACCTGTGTCGGCCGCTATATCTATCCCCCGCAAGACGGCCTGCGGTTGGCTACCGATTGCATCGAGTACATCATTCGGCATCATCCGAACTGGGCACCCATCTCCATCATCGCCGCACAATTGCAACCGGCGAAAGCCAACCCGGTTCAGGAAATTGCGTTCAGCCTGTCCATTGCCTGCGCCTACATTGACGCCACCTTACAGCGCGGACTGGATATCGACACGGTGGCGCCATACTTCCACTTCGTGATCAATGTCGATATGGATTTTTTCGAAGGCGTTTGCAAACTACGCGCCTTCCGCAAGTGCTGGGCAAGACTGATGCGTGAACGCTACGGCGCCACCACGCCCGAGGCGATGAAAATTCGCATGATGACATCGCCCACTACCACTGCGCTTACATTGCAACAGCCGCTCAATAACATCGGACGACTGGCTATTATGGCCACCGCCTGCGCGCTGGGTGGCGCGGGCGAAAGCATGACTACCCCGCTGCACGACGAGGCCCACTCCCTGCCCGCTGAGGAGGCGATCAGGGTTGGAGCGGCCATGCAACACATCGTCGCACACGAAACCGGCGTTGCCGAAACCATTGACCCACTGGCCGGCTCCTACTATGTGGAGACTCTCACCAAGCAGATGGAAACCGCCGCCTTTGCCGAAATGGAAAAGATTTTCGACATGGGCGGCGCCCTCAAGGCGATAGAGAGCGGCTACTTCCAGCGCGCCCTGGGACGCGAGCAGTACGAACGCAACCGCGACCTGGAAGAGGGCCGCCGCAAGTGGGTGGGTGTGAACCACCTGAAACTGGCCGAAGAGAAACGCCAGATCGATATCTTCCGGCTCGACGACAGCGTGGAAGCGGAGCAGATCAGCAAAGTACGGGACCTGCGTGCACGCCGCGACCAGGAGGCGGTAGACCGCGCGCTGGAGAAAGTCCGTGAGGCCGCGCGAAGTGGCGACAACATGGTGCCGCCCTGCCTGGATGCAGTGCGAACCTACGCCACCCACGGGGAAATCTGTTCCGCAATGCGCGATGTCTTTGGTCAACACAGGGCCGACAGCCAACTCGGGGGTATCTGATGCAGCCAATCGAGGAGCGGCCTCTGCGCGTGTTGCTGGCCAAGCTGGGCATGGATACGCACACTGTTGGCGTGACAGTCATCGCCCACGCGCTGCGCGAGGCGGGCATGGAGGTTATTTTCACTGGTCTCAAGCAGACCCCGGCAATGGTTGCCAGTGCAGCCATCCAGGAAGATGTGGATGTCGTGGGCGTCTCCACCCTGTCGGCAGGGCATACCCGCAGCCTGCCCACACTTGCGCGACTGCTGCGCGAAGCGGGGGCCGGTGACAAACTGCTGCTCGCCGGAGGAGTGATTCCCGAGGAGGACAGGCCGCTTCTCGAAGAGGCCGGAGTCGACCGGATATTCACCATGGGAGCGGATACCCGTGACATCGTGGCATACCTGAACCAGTGGCGCGCCACCCGGCGGGAAGAGCGCGACTGATGGATGTGGCCAGGGAACTGCTCTCCGGCAACGTGCTGGCGGGCGCCCGTGCTATCCGTTGGCTGGACGATCGCGACCGACGCGGTGCGCAAGTGCTGTCCAGCGTTTTTCCCCACACCGGCCGGGCGCAAATCATTGGCGTTACCGGCCCACCCGGCGCCGGTAAATCCACCCTGGCCAATGCCATGATCACCGAGCAGCGACGCCGGGGACGGCGCGTTGGCGTCGTGGCCATCGATCCCACCAGCCCCTTCAGCGGCGGCGCAATTCTGGGTGACCGCGTACGCATGGCGCGCCACACACTGGACCCGGGTGTCTTCATTCGTTCCGTCGGCACGCGCGGACACGCGGGGGGATTGTCGCGTTCCACGCACGATACCTGCCTTATTCTGGATGCCATGGGTTACGACGTCATCTTTGTCGAAACCGTTGGTGTCGGGCAGGATGAGATCGACATCGTTGCGCTCGCCCACACCACCATCATCATTGGCGTGCCGGGCCTTGGTGATGAAGTGCAGGCCATCAAGGCCGGACTCATGGAAGTGGGCGATGTGTTTGTGATCAACAAGGCCGATCGTGAAGGCTATGAGGCAACCCGGCAACAGTTCGAGCTGATGCTGCACCTGCGGGAGGAGGCCCGGCCCGCGGATGCCTTCGACTGGTCACCGCCGCTGCTACCGGCCGTGGCAACCAGGGATGAGGGTATTGCCGGGATTATTGATGCGACGGATCGACATGGCAGCAAGTTGCGCGACAGTGGTGAGTTCGCGCGCATGTCGGGGCGGCGGGAGCGCGCGCAGGCATTGGCCCTGATGGGCGAGGAAATGCTGCGCATCGCCATGGAGCGGGCTGATGCCGAGGTATTGTCCGCAGTTGAGGCGCGCCAGATTGATCCCTACGAGGCGGCCCGGTTGCTGGTACATCGACTTTCCCCGGTACAGGAAGAGTGACGTCTCCCAGGCCCGGCACCTGTCCCGCCGGACCTCAGGCCCTGGCCAGGGTAGCGAACGCGTCGATCACTTCCGACGGCGCCTGGACCAGTTCCACCAGCACGCCCTCCGAACCGATCGGGAACTCGTCATTGCCCTTGGGATGGATGAAACAGACGTCGTGGCCCGCGGCGCCTGCACGGATGCCGCCCGGGGTGAAACGCACGCCCTGCGCGGTCAGCCAGTCCACGGCAGCGGCCAGGTTGTCCACCCAGAGCCCGACGTGATTCAGGGCCGGTTCGTGCACCTTGGGCTTTTTCTCCGGGTCCAGCGGTTGCATGAGGTCGACCTCGACCTTGAGGGGGCCGCTACCTGCCTCGCAGATGTCCTCGTCGACATTCTCTTTCTCACTCTTGAAGGTGCTGGCGTAGCTCAGGCCCAGCGTGTCCACCCAGAAGTGGCGCAGGCGCGATTTGTCCAGGCCGCCGACGGCGATCTGCTGGATGCCAAGAATATTGAAGGGTCTGTCTGACATGACGGGTTCGGTCTCCGTGCTGTAGGGGAATGGGTGCAAGCGACGCAGTGTAGCAAATTTCAGCCCGCCTTGAGCCCCGCTGGCTGCGCGAGGCGACCAGGCCACCACCGGAGCCAAAATCATAGCCAATTGTTTTTATTAGATTTTTATGGGACGCGTGGAGAAAGCCCCGGCTTCGACGCCTCCCGGCCGGGGCACTCGATGCCGGCGCGGCACGCAGGTGGGCCGCGGTTGCCGGGCTGGCGCTAGGCAGCGCCCGCTGCGCGCCGTACAATCGCAGGTTTTTGCACCCCCCCCCCCGCCATGGACCTGCAGCCGCTCATCCTGCCTATTCTGTACCTGCTCGGCCTGGCCCAGGGCGTATTCCTGGCGCTGGCGCTGTTCAGCAGCCGCCGCGGCAGCCGCAAGGCAAACGTCTACCTGGGCCTGCTCACCCTCGCCTATGCCAGCTCACTGGGCGATGCCATGCTCGACAGCAGCGGGCTGAGTGTGAACCAGCCCTGGCTGCGCGTGCTGATCTGGCCGAAGGAATTCTTCTTCGGCCCCATGCTCTACCTCTACACCCGCGAGATCTGCGAGCCGGGGCGCTACCCCCTGCGCGGCCGCCAGTGGCTGCATTTCCTGCCCGCTGCCCTGCATGTTGCGCTGACACTGCCCGTCCTCCTGCTGCCCCCGCGGCGCCAGTACGAACTCCTGCTGACCGAGCCCTCGGTGGAGACCACGCTGGGGTACAGTATCTGGCACTGGCTGCAGCACGACGTGGAGGTGAGCCTGTTCATCGTCCATCTCACCATCTATCTCGCCCTGTCGCTGCGCTGCCTCAAGGAGCACCGCCGCCGCATCGGCGATACCTACTCCTACACCGAGCGCATCGACCTGAACTGGCTGCGCCTGCTGATTATCGGCACCGCCTACATCTACGGCATCTGGTTGTTCAAGGAATTCCTGAGCAACTACTTCGATGTGTATGACGCCGTCGATCAATTGCTCAGCCTCAGCATGCTGGCGCTGATCTACAGCATGGGCTTTATGGGGCTCAGGCAGCCCAGTATCTTCGCGCAACGCAGCAGCCAGGATGCCCCCGCTGCCGCGATGGAGCCGGCACCGCAGCCGCCTGTGGCGGTCGAACCCGGCGCGGAGGAAGCCGCCAAGTACCGCAACTCCTCCCTGTCACCCGACCTGAGCCTTGCGCTCATGGATGAACTGGAGACGCTCATGCGGGAGCAAAAACCCTACCTCGACGGTCGGCTCTCCCTGCCCCAACTCGCGCAACAGCTGGGCGTCTCCACCCACTATCTCTCCCAGACTATCAACGAGCAGCGGCAGCAGAATTTCTTCGACTATGTGAATGGTTACCGCATCGAGTCCGCCAGGCGAGCACTGCGGGACAGCGACAGCACCATTCTCGACATCGCGATGGCCTCGGGCTTCAACTCCAAGTCCGCCTTCTACACGGCGTTCAGGAAGCACTGCCAGCTCACCCCGAGCCAGTACCGGCAGCAGAATCGCTGAACAGGGGCCCACAGCCGCTGTCACCGGCGCAAACGCAGTAGGCCAGCCAGGCCACCAGCCACAGCAGCCCCACCCAGGCAAAGCTCCAGGCCACCCTTTCCAGGCACGCCGACAGCGGGCCCTGCTCGTTGTCATGACGGATCTTTTTCATCGGCCAGCTCCTGTCTCAGCACCTGGCCGGGGACGTTGCCAGATGCCGCCGCCCGGGGCGTCCTGACGGATAGAACCGTCCGCAGGCCAGTAATTCCGGGGCCTTCCCGATCGGTCCGGACGTACGGATAGATCATGGAGGACGACCCGCCGGGGGGCGGGGCGCACTATTCCCTGGCATCACCACAGCCGTGGCCCCAACCCTGACGACAAGGAGCTCCCCATGCGCAACAAGTCACATTCGACACTATCCACCGCCCTTGGCACGCTAGCCCTCAGCCTGACACTGGCCGCCTGTGGCGGCGGGGACGGTGGCGGCAACAACAACGGGCAGAGCGGCAGCGGCGGCGCATTCCAGGGCATCTGGACCGCCGCCGGCTACGGCCAGGTCCTGGCGATCGAGGGCAGCCGGGTGCGCAGCTACGACTACAGCACCGATTTCTGCCTGCTCAGCGATGAAGAAAGCGGCGTCAGCGACGCGGACCTGCGCGATGAAAACTGGACGCTCTCGGCGGATGGCCAGTCCATCAGGGTCTCCCTCACCTACCTGGGCCTGGACTACCGCGGCCCGGAGTACCGGCGCCAGGACAGCCTGCCCGCCAGCTGCGCCAGTCCCGTTGCCCAACAGGGCCAGGGCGGCTACAGCGCCGACGCCCTGCGGGATTTTGACTATTTCGCACAGATCTTCCAGGAGTACTACCTCTCCTTCGATCTCAAGGGCGTCGACTGGGCTGCCAATACCGCCAGCCTCAGGGATGGCCTCACATCCGCCAGTGACCAGGAAACCCTCTTCCTGACCCTCGCCGAGGCGATTCGCCCGCTGCGCGACGCTCACGTCAAGGTATTCATTGCGGACCAGGCGTTGGCGAGCTTCAACGGCCACCCCACGCTCAACGAACGGTTTCACCAGCAATGGGTCGACGCCAACGGGGCCGTCGACAGCGAGGCGAAGCAGCAGCAGTACGTCGCCTATATGGAGGGGCAGAACCAGCGGGTGCGCGCGATCCGCCAGCACTACGCCCTGCCCGGCACCCTGGACCAGGCCGCCAACGATAAACTGAGCTGGTACATCGCCCCGGACAATATCGGCGTGCTGATGCTCGACAGCTTCATCGGCTTCTCCGGCGACCAGGCCAATATCGAGGACTACGACGAAGAGGCGGAGTACACGGCGCTGGAGAACGCCCTCGACCAGGCCATGGCGGCGCTGGCCAACACCGACGCGCTGATTTTCGATTTGCGCCTGAACGGCGGCGGTCTCGACTTCGCCGCGGGCCTGGTGGTTCGCCGCTTCCTGGATACCGAGCGCACCTTGCAGTACCGCCAGGTGCGCGAGGGTTCGAGCTTTTCCGAGCCCGAGGCGCGGGTGATCGCCCCCGCCGGGAACCCCTACCTGAAACCGGTCGCCGTACTGACCAGCGCCGATACCGCCAGCGCCGCGGAAAGCCTGGTCATGATGCTCAGGGAACTGCCCCACGTGGTGCTCATGGGCGGCAACACCCAGGGGATTCTCTCCGATGTGCTGATCAAGCAGTTGCCCGGCGGCATCGATGTCTGGCTGTCCAACGAGCGCCTGACAACGCCCTCGGGGGAATGGTTCGAGGACAGTGGCATACCGGTCGCCATCGAAGTCCCCTTCGCCACCGCCCGGGACCTGGAAGCGGAGGAGGACTCGGGACTGGAGGCGGCCCACGCCCTGCTGACGCAGTGACGCTGGCGGCGCTGTTGCCACAACCAGGGCCCGCAAGGGCCCTGGCCGATCAAGTGATGTCACACCGCGGTGCACCCCGGTGAACAGCCCAGGGGACGGGCGCCGCGGACAACATGTCAGAAAAATTTACACCGCGCGGGAAAACGCTAGCCAAGAGTAACGTAACTCATTGATTTTCTATATCTGGTACAAAGTTTGCTATTACAAACTTCGTGGTCACTGGCAGGCACGTGGGCACAATAAAACGATCAAAATCTATACAAAGGATGTAACAACAATGCTCAAATTGAGATCAATGCGCAACGCACTGTTCGGGTTCATGGGCCTGGCGGGGCTGTCTTTTCCGGCCAGCGCCCTGGTGATTTCCGAGACGCAGAACTTCACACTGGACAACATCGACAACAACTCCATTCAAACCAACCAGGAGGACCCCGTCAGTGGGACGTTTACCGAGTCCAGCATTCTCAATTTTTCCCGCTGGGACCCCGCCGCGAACCCCGGATTTCAACTGGGCGGGGTAAAAATCAGCTACAGCGGCTCCGTTACGCAGCGTTCCGGCGTGTCGGCGAGCGATGAGTATTACGACTGGTTCTTAATCTTCCCGCTGGGATATCTCGATGGCGCGGATGTGGAAGGTAATTTTTCCACGCTGTTCACCCTGTCTCTCGTCGACCCGTCTGGCGACTCGGTGATGGCCTCGGATTCCGTCTCCCTGTCCTGCAGCAACCCTGGCGGCGGCAGCCAGTCCTGTGAGCAGCAGTACAACTCCGGTGCGATTGATTTTTCCGGCCTGCTCGACCTCGACAGTTTCTCCCTGGGTGATTTCACCGGCACCTCCCCGGTGTCCTTCGAGCTGAGCAACGCGGCGAACGTGTTGAGCGGAAAATGCACCTACACCGAGGGCACCACCGAGAACTTCTGCAGCATGTGGAACGACGGCTTGTGGAGCGGCTCGATCACGGTCGAGTACACGGCTGCCGAGGTGCCGGCCCCTGCCACACTCGCACTGGTAGGGCTCACGCTCGCCGGTCTGGGTTTGGCGGGAAGGCGCAAAGCGCGCCTGAACGGGGACCCGCTGCAAAAAGCCCACTCCGGTGGGCTTTTTTTTATTCCTCCCGAACGGTCGCCTTCAGCGGCCTGGCAAGCTCGCCCGCCAATCGCGCCCGCCATGGGTTAGAATCTGGCCATGCCATCACCGGACCAAAGTCAGTTGTCGGAATTCATCCTCACCGTTTCATGCCCGGACAAACTCGGGCTGGTTCATGCCATTTCCCGGTGGCTGTTCGAGCATCAGTGCGACATTCTCGACAGCGACCAGTTCTCCGATCCCGACAGCGGCCGGTTTTTCATGCGTATCCATTTTGCCGGCGAGGGAAAACTCGAGGAACTCGAGCGCGAGTTCGACGGCCTCGCCGCAACCCACCAGATGCAAGCCCGGTTTCAACCCTGCAGCAGACCGCCCCGTGTACTGGTCATGGTGTCCAAACTGGATCACTGCCTCGTGGACCTGATTTACCGCATGGAGAACGGCGAGCTGCCCATCGACATCCAGCTTATCGTCTCCAATCACCCCGACGCGCAGCCGATCGCGCAACGCAGCGGTATCGAGTTCATGCATCGGCCCATCAGTGCAGGCAATAAAACGGAAGAAGAACAGCGCCTGCTGGATGAAATCCAGGAACGCAACATCGACTTCATTGTGCTGGCCCGCTACATGCAGATCCTCACGCCACAGTTCTGCCGCGCACTGCCCGACCGGATCATCAACATTCATCACTCCTTCCTGCCGAGTTTCAAAGGTGCACGCCCCTACCACCAGGCGCACGAACACGGCGTGAAACTGATTGGCGCGACGGCGCACTATGTCACCGCCGACCTCGATGAAGGGCCAATTATCGAACAGGGCGTCGAACGGGTCGACCATCGCATGACACCGTCGGAGCTGGTGGCGGTGGGCAGGGATATCGAGCGGCTGGTGCTCGCCAAGGCGGTCCGCTACCAGGCCGAACACCGGGTCTTTCTGAACGGCAACAAGACGGTCGTGCTTGGGTGATCTCGGCGCCTGCTGGATTTATCGCGAATCCGGGGCTTTACTAGGGGTTAGTCCTGTCATGGACCCGTGATCTCCCGCCCGCTGCACGCCCGGATGGGAGCCTTTTTTGCCCAGGGAGAGCCTGATGCGCCTCACACGGAGATTCCTGTCTGCCCTACTGCTGTCAACGCAGGCCGTGGCGGTACTGTCGCTGGACGCTGCCGATGCCGGGACCTGGCGGCCAGACTTCGCGTGCCCCATGGACCCCGTGCCGGTTGTTCGGGAACGCGAGGAGGCCCGATGCGACCATGTCCTGTGTGCCCTGAAGGCCCGCCGTGTCGGCTATGGCAACCAGCTGGCGCAGGAGTATGCGGCAGCACTCAATGCATTGATCGGCGAATACAACATGCGCTGCACGGCAATGGAGCTGGCCGGCTGCGCCGGGGAGCAGGAGACCGAGTGTAAGGACGGCGAGAAAAAGCGGATGCACTTCGCCTATACCGGTGGTGCACGGGGCACGGTGCCTGAAAACGAGTTGGGCGTGATCCCGGATCACAGGCGGTTCGAGGATACGGACGACCTCATCCGGCAGATAGACGAGAACCTCAGGAAGCCCATCGACAGGAACGGGGTGTGCCGGGACTGCCTGGACTACCTGCGGCTGGTGCAGCATGGCCGTGAAGGTGAGGTGAAGTTCGGCGAGGTAATGGTGTCCTACCGCGAAGGTGATGTCGCGGGGGTTCCCAACGAACTAGCCGGTGTAGACCAGCGCCAGCAGCGCACCCTGGAGAAACTCGGCAAGCTGAGGAACTATCTTTGCACCACCGCCAACGTGGCACTGACCCAGTGCAATACCGCCTCAGGCGTGTCCGGACTGCAAATGGGGCAAGCGATCTCAAACTTCCTCGGCGTTCCGCTACTGGAGGCCCACTTCGCCTGCTACTCTGGCATTAGCCGGGATTACCCCACTGTCGATGATCCCACAGGGCACTGGTTGGATGCGATACTGCTAAACGACTACACCGTATTTCATCCGGAGCCGGGATTTGAAATTCAGCCCCATTGCGATGAAGAGCTGGCGAACGGCCTGGACGAGCTACAGACTGAATTCAGAGCAAAATTTGTCGTGCCGGCGCAAGACTACAACAGCGCGGTCGCCAACCTGCCGTTTCTGCTGCAAGCGCTAGAGCAGTGCGAGTCGGAGCACTGCAAGGCGACCGGGGGTGGCGCAGGCGGCCCGGGGGTGCCGGCCGGATTCAAACCCGCCGAGGGCGGTGGCGAAGCGCAACTGGGGCTCGAGGCAGAAGAGATGGGCCAGAATGAGGCGCGCGAGGATATGTTGGGATCCTGGATCGCGCTGCAAGCGTTCCTGCAAGAGCCTCCCTGCCGCCCAATTCCACGGAAGTGCCAACCTCTTATAGAACGCGCACTGTCTAGCATGGACCGCATTGGCGACGAGTTCAACGCAATAACAAAGGCGGAAATGCAGGAGCAAGAGGCGGCTGAAAAGGCGAAACGGGCAAAGCGGAAGGTGGTGCCCGTCGCCATCGATGAGTTACTGCGGCGAGGGCAGTTTTATCTCGAGAGCAGGCAGGAATTTGATGCGCTGCTGGTCGAGCTCAAGCAGTGCTTTAGCAAGCATTGTCGGCAAGAGCCGGACACGGCAACGTCGCAAGTTGCACCTGATCCCGAACCCGAGCTCGCGCCCGCGACCAACATGGACAATTTCGGCATCGCGGGCCTGGGCAATACCGAGAGTAAAGAGGACTGCGCGCAAGCCCTGAAAAAACTTGAGCAGCTGATCAGGGAGCGCGAGGCAGATCTGGCGAAAACCGAGGCGGAGTATAAAAAGTTAAGTCTCGACAACGAGATGAAGCTCGATTTTCCAGACGCCTGGGAGGCCCAGGAGCTGGACCTTATCGACAAGATGCGTCGCGAGCGCAAGGATCTCCTGGACGCAAAGCGCCGTCGCGATGCGCTCGTCATCGATGGCTGCCGCAAACCGGATGCCGAGCCTCCGGGCGGCGGTGCGCAGGGCGCTGTCAATTCGGCAAGCCCGATACGGGAGGCAACCGGCGCGAACCCGGAGTGTGCGAAGGCGATGGAGGCAGAGGCGCATGAGCTGGAATACCTGCAGAGGATGTATCTGGAAGCACTAAAGGCAAACGCGATCAGGGAAAAGCGCATGAATGCGCTCTTTGACATGATTGATGCAAAATTCCGCTACGATGAGAATTTCAGGTGGAAGTGTTTGCGTAGCGATAAGCCTGAGCCATCCAGCCCACTGAGTTTCACCTACCGCCCCTATCTGCAGACATCCATCATCAATGGCGCCTGCCGCTACGACGCCGTACTCGAATATCATCTGGAGCTCAGGTCCGGTGGGTTTGACGACGAACCGCCGGCGCCCGCTACAGGCGTGCACCCGGATTGTATCGATATGCCCGCTTCAGTAGCGGTAGCCGGCGCCGGGCAGGCCGACGACTGGAACATCACTCCAACGCTCCGCTGGCTTCCAGGGCCGGCTCGATTCGGCGATCGCGGAGCGATACGCAATGTGCTGTCCCCGCTGCAGGCCCCCAACGAGCCCTACTTTACCTCCACTGGCAGTTTCGCGCAGGGTGTCGAGGACCTCTGGGGACTGAAACGCATCGGGCTCTACAGCGCGGACCGCGGCAGGGGCGCCGACCCCACACCCGTCACCGTCGCGGTTATCGACAGTGGCCTGGACGCGGACCACCCGGACCTGCAGGGTATGGTCTGGCGCAATAGCGGCGAAACGCCGGACAACGGTATCGACGACGACGACAACGGGCTGGTCGATGACGTGAACGGCTGGAACTTCATCCACAACAATAGCGATACCCGGGACGCCGCCGGCCACGGCACGATTGTCGCGGGTATCATCGGCGCCGTGCCAAACAACGGCATCGGTATTGCGGGCGTGAACCCCTGGGCGCGCATCATGCCGATCAAGGTCACCAACTACCACGGCCTGGGCAGCAGCGTCGATATCGCCGCCGGCGTATCCTACGCGGTGCGAAACGGCGCGAAGGTGATCAATATCAGCATGGGCGGCCACGCGTTCTCGGAGACCGAGCAGGCCGCCATCATTTACGCGCAGGAGAACGATGTACTGGTCGTGGTGGCCGCCGGTAATGACGGCACGGACGCAGCGGGGGTCTGGCCGGCCGCGCTGGACAACGTTATCACCGTCGCCGCGCTGGCGCCGGGTGACGCAAGGGCGGCCTACTCGAACTGGGGCGCCCCGGTGGACATCGCCGCACCCGGCTCCAATATCCTGTCGTTGCGCGCGCGCTACACCGATCCGCTGGCCTTTGCCTCCGCGGATTACCAACCGGGTGACAACATCGTGGGCGACAGGCGTATTCTCTACCATGTCTCGGGTACATCCTTTGCCGCGCCCTTCGTCGCCGGGGTGGCCTCGCTGATCCGCGCCTATTCCCCGGAACTGGATGCGGCGAGCGTGAGGCGCATGCTGCTGCAGTCGGCTGCCGACCTTGGCAAGCCCGGCGTGGACCCGCTCACCGGTTACGGCCTGCTCGACGCAGCGGCGGCGCTGTCCCTGTCACCCGACTTTTTTATCGAGGCGTTGATACAGCAGCCGCAGCCGGTGCAGAAAGACGGCGAAGTGGTGGTGGCGTTCATCGGCACCGCCGACGCGGACCGCTTCGAGTCCGCTGTGGTGGAGATCGGCGAGGGCGAGTCGCCCGAGCGCTGGCGCCGCATCGGCAAGGCCCTAGGGTCCCCGGTACGCTCAGGCGTTCTCGCGGAGGTGTCGGCCAGCGAACTGCGCGAAGCACCACGCTGGACCATTCGCCTCACGGTTACCCATGGCAACGGGCAGACTCGCACGCACTGGTTTGAAATGAAACTGAAGTGACGGCCGGCGCCAGTGACCGACCTGTATATGGCCTATTTCTGCTCGACAAGCGCTTGTCGGCCCCACGCCCTATGAAAGGCTGTACGCCGACCCTGCGGTCCGGCAGGATACTCTACATGCGCCAGATATTTCCAAAGCATCCGCAGGTCCCGCCAGCACGACGCCTGGTGCAGGGCCTGGCTCTTGCACTGTCAATCGCGCTCTCGGGCTGCGGACATCCGGCAGGCACAGCCTGCCAGATCCGCGGCAGTGGCTTCACCGCCTCGCACGACTGCGCCCACCAATGCCTTTCCCGCTGGACACTCACCTGCCCGGACGGCACCCGACTCTCACCAAACACCTGTTCCGGCGCCTTTGACTGCACACCCGGCAGTTGCCCGGCGGGCCAGGCGTGCTATTCGGACGACGACCCCTTCGAAGCACGCAGCTACTGCGTGATGGCCGACACCTGCGGCACACTGGATCCTGCGGCCCTGCGCGCCTGGGAACTCGACACGCTCCAACGGCAGGCAGCGGTGCTCGCCGAGCGCGCGGCGAGCGTGCTCGAATGAATTATCTAATCTTCGCAGCCTGCCTCACCTGGCCGAGGAACACTGCCGTGAATCCACCGCCCGCCGCCCACCCGGATATGTGAGACATGGCCACGGCCCCTTTGGCTATGTCGACGAACCGCGCTGGCCCCGGCCGGAAGGCGACGTGCTGGCCCTATGCCTGCAACGCTCATCACGGCTGGGAACTCCTGCCCACCAGTAGTTCGCATCGTTGCCTCATCTGCTCACACCTCAGGGAGGACCCGTTGGGCCGGGTGACCTACCGATGTGGCGAATTCAGCCTGGATAGATGAAAGTCATCCCGATTTACTGATGAGACTTCCGGTACTGCGTTGGACTGCAGTCAAACATCGTTCTGAATTTTGTAGCAAAGAAATTTGAGTCGGCATAGCCAACGCTGTCTGCGATAGCTCCTATCGAGAGTTCAGTATGTTCAAGCAAATGTACAGACGTCATCATTCTTTTCTCGTCGCGCCAGTTGAGTACTGTGGTGCCTGTTTCCTGCTTGAACAATCGGGCCAGCCCTGCAACAGACAGGTTCACATGCTCGGCCACGTCTTTGAGCGTGAACGATTTGCTGAAGTTTTCTTCAATATAGCTCTGGGCCTTCGTAATCCGCTGATCACAACCAATATGGGTGGATGCTGTTGCAAGAGTACAGCCATGCAGGATGATCTGTTCGACTAGATTGTTTGCGAGATCGTTACTAACGGAGGACCCATCCGCCAGGCACCGGCAAAGGGTGCTGAAGGCTTTCTCGACAGCTTCTGCTGTTGCCCTATCGGCCCTTACATGGAGAGTATGCGCGCTTAGCTTTGGCCATTGCAGCCAGGGTTTCCAGTGTCGAACATCCTGGAATACAAGCCAGTAATGACCCCAAATATTCGAGCCGCGGTCCGGGTAATACAGCGGCGCAGCACCAGGTTCAAAAAGGACCAGATCTCCAAAAACCAGGCTGTGTTTTCTCGTACCTATATCCAGCACCCCTTTCCCTTCCAGAGTGAAAATCAGTGTCCAGTAATCGGTGCTTACCGATCGTCCGGCCACTGTCTCATAGGAGTTGAGTGCTCCCCGCTGAGCGTAGCCTGCGGTTATACCAGTGGCGAGAAAAAGTTGGGGATCCAGTGCGTCAATATAGCGGCGTATGAATCTCTCGGCCGCCTCAGAAGTTTCAAAGTGGGGCGCATTCAGACGCGCACTGTATCTACGCGCCAATCGCCGCATAGCCGGGTGCTCATCCAGTTGAGCAATCAGTGTATTGAACAAGCGCACAAACAACGGAGCATCGATAGATGTCGGGCCCTCGGCAAAATGTGATGCAGCGCTGTCAATCTCCTGTGCGCTGAGCGGGCGCCCTGAAACTCCCTTCAGCAAGGTAAGGGCCACCTGCCTGGAATCCATATTTGCAAATATCCTAATATAATCTGCGAGAATACTAGTTGTTAAAGACACTATCCGCAAGGATCATTGTATCTACCAATGACTGAATCCAGCCTAACCAAGACCCGTTGTCCGTCAGTCAGCTATAGGCAGGCAGGACCGGGCCAAAAGGGCGGATATCCGTCAGACCATCGACTAAGGGTGCATGAAGTGAAAACAATGCAAGCATGGCAGGTGCATGAGTACGGACGACCGGGTGAGGTCCTGAAGCTTGGCGAGATAGCTGTCCCGACTCCGGCTCCACATCAGATTCTCGTCAGGGTTGAGGCGATCGCTATCAACTTCAATGATCTGGACGGCATCCATGGTAGATACAGGACCGTGAAACCGCCGTTGCCTTTTGTGCCGGGTATGGAGGTGCTGGGGCATGTCGAGTCTTGTGGTGAAGGCGCTGAGAACTGGTTGGGCAAGCGGGTGTGTACCATTCCCGATGGCGCATTTGGAGGCTATGCCGAGTATGCGGTATGCCCCACAGCAATGACTTTCGAGATGCCTGGCCATATTGATGTCGCTGAAGCCGCGTCGCTCTACTATCCCTTCCACCTGGCGAGCCTGGCCCTGTTTGAACGCGGCAAACTTCAGCCTGGCGAGACTGCACTGATACACGCGGCAGCAGGTGGGGTTGGGTCCGCAGCCATTCAACTGGCCAAGAATGCCGGGGCCCGCGTGATTGTGACAGCTGGATCTGACCAGAAGCTGGCACTTTGCCAGGAGCTGGGTGCCGACAACCTGATCAACTACAGGACGTCTGATTTTGCCGATGAGGTAAACGTGCTGACCGAGGGCCGTGGCGCAGACATTATTCTTGACAGCGTGGGTGGTGCGGTAACCGAGGATTCCCTGCGTTGCCTGGCTTTTAACGGCCGCTTGATGATCCTTGGTTTTGCTTCCGGTATCGAAGCCGAAGACGAAAGCGCCATTACCCCCAGGCCGCTACTGTTTGGCAATTTTTCCCTGTGTGGCGTATGTCACGCCTATGTCGATGACCCCATAGAGTTCAGGAAACTGACAGGATTGAACTTCCCGTCGCATAGCTCAGGGGTAGCCATGCATGAGGAGATTCTCACACTGTTTGCAAAGAAAAAAATTCGAGCGGTTGTTGGACAACAGGTCACGTTCAACGCTTTGCCTGATGTATTTGACGCGATCGAAAGTCGTACTTCGGTAGGACGTTCCATTGTAGTTCTCGACCACTGAGCACCGCGATAGGCCGTAGGGGAGGAAGATATGTCAAAGTGCCCAATCAGCAACATACTAGACCCGGATGTATTCACGGATGGCATGCCCTATGACTCCCTGCGGGAGCTGAGGGATCGCGATTCGCTGATCTATATGGATGACCCGATCACAGGTGTACCCTACTGGATGGTGACCCGTCGAAAGGAATTGGACTTTATAGAGCGGCGGCCGGACCTGTTTTCCTCCCAAGCGCGCAGCGCCCTGCCAATGGAGCATGACCAGACGATTGTGGACGGCATTTACGCCAATATGCTGATCAATATGGATGACCCCCGGCACATGAAAATGCGCAAGGTTGTTCGTGACGCTTTCACACCCGCGTCAGTTAAACAATACATACCCTTCCTGAAAAAACATGCCCGGCTGGTTGTCGATCAAGTTGCGTCCAAAGGGCATTGTGAGTTTGTGAAAGACGTGGCGTCTGAACTGCCCTTGTACGCCATCCTGTACTTACTGGATGTACCGGCGCAAGACCGCCAGAAGATTTTCGAGTGGACCAATACCATGATGTTTGCCGATGATCCGGACGCTTCCGAGGGTGAAGAGGCTGGTCAAGCCGCTGCAGCCGAACTGCTGGAATATGCCAGAGAACTCAAACATCGCTGGACAAGTGAGCCAAAAGATACGGTATCAGGAGCGTTGCTACGAGGGAAAATCGACGGCCAGCCCCTCACCGACGACGAGTTCATGTGGATGTTTCTGATGGTGATTACCGCAGGCAACGAGAGCACCCGAACGGCAATCAGTCACGCCATGAGATTGCTCATCGAACACCCGGAACAGCTGCAGTGGCTCAAAGACAATCCTGGCGAAATTCCCAACGCAGTCGACGAGATCGTCCGCTACAACACCTCATTTACCTGCATGAAACGTACGGCAATGAAAGACATTGAATTATCCGGGAAACTGATTCGTCGAGGTGATAAGGTTCTGCTTCATTATCACACAGTGAATCACGATGAGAACGTGTTCGGTGAAGATGCAATGCAGTTTGATGTCACCCGAGCTCTGCGGCACAAGGGGTTATCTCGGGATTTGCGCTCATTCGGTACGGGCAGTCACTTTTGTCTGGGCATGCATCTGGCAAAGCTGGAGATCCAGATCATGTTGGAAGAAATTCTTCCCAGGATGCGCAACCCCAGGTTCGCTGGAGACATCAAGTATATGCGCTCCTATTTCATCAGCGGCATTCGAGAGATGCCTATCAGTTTCGATCCTGAACTGTAGAATTTGCTGCTGTCGACGGCAATAGCCATGGCAGGTATGTAAATGCGTGCCCTGGATGCCAAACAGCAACGCACGGTAGCGCAGCAAAAACCCGGGACCGCCACCACTCGGCGTCATCACGTAGGCGGACTCCGGTCACGGAGCCGATAGCAGAGGCACTACGGGCAGATTGTCGATTAAAGCAACGACCGCCAGACAGCCTGCCGGTAACTTGCCTATGGCGGCCGTTACACCAGCGCGAAGGCGTTCAGCTTGTTCCCCTCAGGGTCGCGGAAATAGCCCGCATAGAAACCCTCGCCGCGCGGACCGGGTGCGCCCTCGTCGGTTCCGCCAAGCTCCAACGCCTTCGCGTACAGCGCGTCGACCTCTTGCGTGGAATTCGTGCGGATCGCGGCCATTACCCCGTTGCCCACGGTGGCCGCCTGCTGGTTGTAGGGCCTGGCCAGCGCCAGGCCGGCGTCGTCGAAGTTGGCGCCCCAGAGTATAAAGCCCTCGGGTAACTCCATGAGCCGGCTGGCGCCACACAGGGCCAGCAATTCGTCGTAGAAGCGCGCGGTGCCTTCGAAGTCGTTGGCGCCCAGTGTCACGTAGCCGATCATCGTGTGTCCTCCTCGCGGTGGTGCAGATTCAAGACAGCGGTCGTGTTGCTGAAGTGTAGTCCACCTGAAAATGAAAAGCCCGCACAGGGCGGGCTTTCCAGGGCTGGCTGCAACGCCGTGTGAGCGGCGCCGCGCCCGTTCAGAACGGCATCGAGAATTTCAGCTGCGCCGCATCCACCGTCAGGTCGTCGGCATCCTCGCGACGGTACTGCAACTGTACCGTCATGCCGTTCTTCAGCAGCGCATCGACACCGATCAGGCCCTGCCAGCCATCCTGGCCGAGGTCCGCCGCGGTTGTCATCGACGCGTCGACCGCACCCGCACCGGCCAGGCCCGCGCTGATGCTGGTCTCCTCGTCGGACAGGTAGTGCTGCAGGCCCAGGCGTCCGTAGAAGCGCAGCAGCGACTCCTTCGCAAACGGTACTTCAAGGCCCGCCTCCACGTTCGGCCGCACCCAGGTGTAGGTGTCATCATCACCCGCCAGCTCCAGGCCCAGCGCATCCGCGCCCTGCTCCGTCGCATCGTCTGTATCGAGGTAGGTCAGACCCACATCCAGCGCGGGGCGCAGGTAGCCGTTGCCCAACTCGAAGTCCCAGGAACCGCGCAGCAGACCCGACCACAGCGTGCTGTCGCGATCCGATTTGGCCTGGAACGCCTCGGTCACGAAACCCCTGCGGGTCGTCTCCGCCTCGCTCCAGCCGTACGCCAGTACCGCCGCCAGCTTCAGGGCGCCGGGCTGGTACTTCAGCGCCGCACCGATGTGCGTGGTATCCGTATCCGATTGCCAGCCGCCGAACTGGCCGTCACCGTTGGTATCGTCACGCGCCGCGGCAAATCCGGCATACCAGTGCTCAGCGAAGGCGAACTGGCCGCCCAGCGCAAAGCGGTCGGTGTCGAAGTCAACATCGCCAGTCGTACCGCCCACGTCGCGTTCCATCTCCTCCCGGCCCGCCTCGATCCAGGCGCAGGTGCCCTCCGCAGTGAAGCGATAGTCACCGCCCACCTGCTTGCAGCTCAACAGCCGGTCCGCGAAGTACTGCCCGCTGCGCACCACCTGTACCTGCTGCTCCGCGTAGAAGTCCGGCGCGAGATCCGCCAGGACCGAGTTGTACAGCGACAGGTCGTTCAGGCTTACCAGCAGCAACGCCAGATCCGACAACGCCGGCGAGACACCTGCCGACAGCGCCGAGTTCAGGTAACTCCCCACACTGCCCGGGCTCGTCTCCAGGCCCGCCGGTGAGAAGTCGACGTTGTACGCAAGGAACGCCTCGGTGCCGGAGCTGCTATCCAGGCGGTAGTCGATGACCAGCGAGGGCGCGGTGATCAGTTCGATCCCCTCATCCGTCAGGCCCTGCTCGCCGCTGAACAGCACATAGCGCGTCTCGCCGGCCGTGATCTGGTCCAGGGACATCAGCGCCACACGCACCTCGCCGTCCAGGCTGGCGGTGCCGCTGGCCAGGAGCTGGTCCGCCGCACCGCTGGCCAGGTCGATCTCGGCGATCGCGACGCCGCCCGCGCCCTGCAGGAAACTGCCGTCCAGGGCCACCGACCGGGCCTCGCCCGTCTCGCCCAGGTAGAGCACGCCGTCATTGCTCAGCTGCCCGCCGGGACCGCCGGCCACCAGCCGGGGGCCGGCAATCAGCTCGCCGTTGTTGACGAAGCGGTTGCGGCCTTTACCCAGGTTGAACTGGCCATAGAACAGCCCGTTGTTGAGCACCGTATCGTTGCCGTCGGTCGCCAACACCACGTTGCCCAGCAGCCCGTCGGCCGTGAACAGCTCACCGTTGGCCTCCAGTACGTTGTCGCTCAGGGCGCCCGTGTCCATGCGCACCGCGATGCCGCCCGCACCGGCGTACACCTGGTGCTCCGCCGCTGTCACGATGCGCACATCCGCACCGCCCGCCAGGCTCTGCGCACTGATCGCAATACCGCCCGCGCCCAGCGCCGAGACATTGCCGGCGGTCTGCACGGTGATATCACCCGCGCCGGTCGCGCCACTGCTGCGCGCCAGGATAGCGCGGCTACCCGTTCCCTCGGCCACCACGTCGTCACCCAGGGACAGGTCGATCGCGCCAGCCGCACCCTCGCCTGACAGGCTCGAGGCACTGACCACGACCACGCCGTCACCCAGTGCCGAGGCAATGCCCGCCACCTCAACGCTGACATCACCGGACCCGGCAAGACCCTCACTGCGCGCCGCGACCGTGCGCGCATTCGCGCCCTCGCTGACCACGTTACCGCCCAGCGCCACGTCGACGTCGCCTGCCACGCCATCGGACTGACTGCTCGCCACCAGCGCGCGGACCGCGTCACCCGCAGCTTCCAGCGTGCTGTCGACACGCGCGCTGACCGCGCCCGCCGAGCGTGCCCCGACCGAGCGCAACTCCAGCGCAGACGCGCCGTCACCGTAGGCGCCGGCGCCGCCCGCAACCGACAGGCTCACCGCGCCGGCATCGTTTGCCGCCACGCTGCGGGCACGCAGACCCCGGGCCGAGTCACCAAACGCAAGGATATCGCCGGCCGCTGCGACCGTCACATCCCCGGCGCGCTCGCCCCCTTTGCTCAGCAGGTCGGCGCCGCTGCCGCTATCGCCGTCAACCAGCGTCAGGCCCCCCAGGCTCACGTCGATATCGCCCGCCGTGCCCGCCGTGCCCGCCGGCGCGTCGTTGCTCGCCGCGAGGACTGCCGGCAACACCGGTTCATCGGCCTCGCTGGCGGCACTCACCACCTCGAGCCCGCTGACGCCGTCACCGTACAGCAACAGGTCACCGCCAAACCCGGCGCTGATATCGCCCGAGCGCTGCCCGCCCAGGCTACTCAGTATCAGGCCGCGGGCGCCCTCACCCGTGATCGACGTCAGGCCAGCCACGGAGGCGTCGATCGCGCCGGCGACGCCGGCGCTTTCGCTGAGGGCCTCGACCGCTGTGAGGCCGCCTCCCTCGGCCAGCAGGTCTCCCGCCACGCTCACACCGAGATCACCCGCCTGCGTATTCGACAGGGATTGCAGCAGCGCACCGCGCGCCTCCTCACCCAGCATCAGCAGTGAACTGCCAAACGACGCCAGGATATCCCCGGCGCGCAGGCGTGCCTTGCTCAGCAGGTCCAGGCCGCTGGCCGACTGACCCTGCAGCAGCAGGTCGCCGCCCAGCCCGGCAGACACATCGCCCGCCACGCCCGCGCCCTCGGAGTGCGCCAGCAGCGCGCTGACCGCGTCGCCGATCGCCTCCAGTTGCTCGCCCACCGCCAGGCGGATTCTGCCGCCGAGGCTGCCGCCCCTGGAGCGCGCTTCAATACCGCTGGCTCCTTCGCCATAAGCGCCCAGGGCGCCATCGAGATCCAGGTCGATACGCCCCGCCGTGGAACCGGCCGTTGACTCCAGCACCACGCCGCGAGAGGCGTCACCGTCGGCCAGCACCGTGCTCTGCAGGCCGACGTCGAGGTCACCGGCGCCGTGCTGCGCCACGCTGCTCGCCACGACACCGCTGGCCTCCTCACCCACCGCTTCCAGGCGGCCGCGCACGTTGACATCGATGTCGCCCGCGCGTTGATTGCCGCCTGACAGCAGGCTGATACCCGTGGCCAGCACCGCGTTGGCGGTTGCGCCGGCACGCAGGTCCAGGTCCAGGGTGCCGGCGTCACCGTCGCTGGAACGCGAAATGCCCACCAGGCCCGCTCCCGACTCGCCATCGGCGTACAGCGATCCGTCGACAAACAGGTCCAGGTTGCCCGCACCCTCGCGAGCCTCGCTCTGCACATACAGACCCACGCCGCGATCGCCGAAGGCACTCGCGCCGCTCAGCGCGTCGATCGTCAGGTCGCCCGCCACGCCAATGCCGCCCGCCGCGCCCAGGAAAGCGCGGTTGACGACACCGCCGCCGCCACCGAGGCTCTGCGCCAGCAGGCCGTAGGATTCAATGCCGCTGGCCGAAACCCGGCCCGCCTGGTACAGGCTGATATCGCCGCCGTCACCCTCGTTGTCGTCGCTCAGGTCGACGTCCAGTCGCCGTGCGTCCGACAACTGCAGGCCACCGCCACCGCCGATACTCTGCATGACAATACCCAGCGCGTTGCGGCCCTGGACCGACACCGCACCCCGGTTAGCCAGCGCCACATCGCTGCCGTCACCGCTGGCGCCGTTGCCGCCGCCCAGCGTCGTTGCCAGGCGATCAACACCGGACAGGCGGCTGTCGCCACCGCCCGCGCCGATGCTCTGCAACAGCACACCCACCACGCCCCCGCCACGCGACACCAGGTCGCCGGCGGTCACCAGGTCGATCACGCCGCCGTGGTTGTCGCTGCCGCCGTCGCTGCCGAAGCGGCTGCGCACCGCCACCCCCGGCGTGCGCCCGGGAATGACCGGGTCGACCGCCGCGGGCGCGAGCAGCGCCTCCGGGACAGGCGCAGCCGCACGCGCCAGCGTCGGCGCCGCCAGGCCCGCATCCGCTTGTGCAGGCACTCGCTCGGGCCTGGCGGGAACCTCACGGCCATTGAAGCCGGCCACGCTGCTGCCGCCACCGCCACCGATGGACTGCACACCGATGCCGGTGCCGCTGTCGGCGACCAGCATGACGTCGCCCTCGCGTTCCCCGCTCACGTCGCCGCCGGCGCTGTCGGTAATGTCCTTGCCGCCCTGGTCAATCCGCGCCGTGACCTGCTGGCCACGGTAGTGATCGAGATCGATGAAGGCGTGGCCACCGCCACCGCCAATGGACTGCGTGGTGCTGCCCGTTGCGGCCGTACCGGTCGCCTCGACATTGCCTTTCTGCTTGTAGCCGATCTCGCTGCCCACGGCATTGGCGAGCAGGTCGCCGCCCAGTTGCTTGGCAAAGTCCACGGCCATCTGCTGGTACTGCTGCAACACGGAGGGGTTTGCCGGCAGGTCGACACTGTCCTCACTGAAAGCCACGCCCTCTTCCGTAACGTCGAGGAACACTTCCACGGCGCCGCCGCCGCCATTGACCGATTGCTGGAACAGCGCGTGGCTGTTGTCGCCGGACACGTTGATGTCGCCTGTGGCGTTGACGGTCACGTCGCCGGCCTCACCGTCGGCCGCGCTGCCGCCAAGCAGCATGCTCACCACACTGAGCACGTTGCTGGTGACCGGGTGGCCCAGCGACTGCCCCAGGGTGCCGCCACCGCCGGAGACGCTCTGGGCGTAGATGCCGTAGCTGTTGTCGCCCTCGATGGTGATGGCGCCGGTGTGATCCACCAGCACGTCACCACTGTCGCCGCCGACTCCGCCGTTACCGCCGATACCGATATCGTTGGTGATCGAGCTGTTGGCGCGTTCCTCACGGGAGGTTTTCGCGTTGCCTTTGGCGCTGGCGCCGTTGCCGCCGCCGCCGCCGATACTCTGCGCGAGGATGCCGTAAGAGGCTTCACCGAAAGTCGTGATGGTGCCCGAGTTGAGCACCGTCACATCGCCGCCGGTGTTGCCCGTGCCACCGGCGCCACCGATGGCGATCGCCTGGCCGGTCTGTCCCTGCGGCCGCTTGCTGTTGGTCACCACTTCCTCGGCGTTACCGCCACCGCCGCCGATGCTCTGGGCGAGAACGCCGTGGGAGCGATCACCGAAGGTGATGATACGGCCGCTGTTCTCCACCAGCACCGTCCCGCCGCTGCCGCCATCGCTGCCGGCGCCACCGATCGAGAGGGCGCGGGTGCTGCCGTCGGTCTTCGCCTCGTTGTTGTTCTCGATGGCGCTGCCGGTGCCGCCACCGCCACCGATACTCATGGCGATAATCGCGTGGCTGGCCTCGCCCCGGGTCACGATCAGGCCGCTGACCGGGTCGTCGCCCTGGTCAATATTGCGCACGGTGACATCACCGCCGCGCCCGCCGCTACCACCGCCGCCGCCAATCGCCAGCGAGAAGTCACGGTTGCCGCCGGAGGACGAGCCGGAGCCACCGCTCGAGCTGCCGGAACTGCTCGAGGCGCCGCCGTCGCCGCCCGTGATACCGCCGGTGACCTTGGCGGCGTTACCGCCACCGCCACCCACGCTCTGGGCAAACAGGCCGTAGGCGCGATCGCCGAAGGTTTCCACGCCGGAGGTATTGGTGACGCTGACATCGCCGGCGAAGGACGCGGCGTCGCCGCCACCGCCGCCGACATTCAGCGCGAAGTTGGTCCTGCCGCCATTACCGGCGGTTTTCAGCTTCCCGGTGGTCATGCCCGCGTTACCGCCGCCACCGCCAATGCTCTGCGCGAGCACACCGTGGGAGCCTTCGCCGCGGGTGACGATCACCTCGTTGCTGCTGACCTCGATGTCGCCGCCGACGGCGCCACTGCCGCCGCTGCCGCCAACATTGATGCTGATGCTGCCGTTGTTCTGCAGGTTGGCGCTGGAATTCACCGCACCGCCGGTGCCGCCACCGCCGCCCACGCTCTGGGCGAGAATACCGATGGCGCCCCTGGCGAGCGTCGAGATGACCGAATCGCTGCTGACCGTGACCGCCTTGCCGACACCACCGACACCACCGCTGCCGCCCAGGGCGAGACCGTAGAACTCGTTTGCCGAGGCGGACTTGTCCGTACCGGCCTTGGTGGAGGCGCTGCCGCCGTTACCGCCACCGCCGCCGACGGACTGGGCGAAGATACCGTGCGCGCCCTCACCCTGCGTGGCGATGGTGCCCGCGGAGATCACGTCCACGGTGTCGGCGTCACCGCCGGCCGCCCCGCCCACACCGATGGACAGCTTGAAGCTGCGTGCTGGTGTCGAGCCGCTGGAATCCGAACCGCTGTCCGCGCTGCCGGACGAGGATTCGGAACTGCTGAGCGTCGCGCCGACCGACGTCGACGAGCTGTTGCCGCCCCCGTTGCCGACGCTCTGCGCGAGGATACCGTGTGAGCGTGCGCCCACGGTGGAGATATTGCCGCTCGCGTTGACCGTCACGGCGCCGCCCTCGCCACCCGCGCCGCCGGAACGGCCCAGGGAGAACGACAGCACGTCCGTCGTATTGGTATCGGAGAGTTTGTCGAAGCCGACGTTACCGCCGCCGCCGCCGACGGACTGCGCGAAGACGCCGATGGAGTCATCGCCCGCGGTGGCGACATCACCGACGTGAACCACGTCAACCGTACCGCCGGTGCCGCCGCCCTCGGTGCCGCCGCCAATGGCGACGTTCAGGCTCTTGTCGACCTCAGCCGCTTTCGAGTAGCCGACATTGAAGGACGCGTTGCCGCCGCCACCGCCGATACTCTGGGCGAAGACGCCGTGGCTGCGCTTGCCGCTGGTGGTGATGTCGCTGTGGTTCTCGACCACCACGGCGCCGCCGTCACCGGAGCCGCCGCCGTTGCCGCCGATCAGGATCTGCGCGGCGTAGGCCTCGGGCTGGCTCTCGCCGTCACTGGAACTCCCGGAGGAACTCCCGGAAGAACTCCCGGACGAGCTGCCGGAGGAACTGCCGGAGCTGCCCGACGAACTGGAGGCACCGTCGCAGCTCGCGCCACCGCGCTGTCGGCACTCGAGCTCATCCAGCACCGCGTTGTAACGGGGGATGACCGAGCTGTCGACACCCGGGTGCGTCGGCGCCGCGCGATCACTGCCGGAACCACCGCTGCTGCTCGACGCCGAGCCGCTGCTGGATCCTGAGCTACTGGAACCCGAACTGCTGGAACCCGAACTGGAGCTCGCACCGCCGGAGCTCGACGAGGACCCGGAGCTGGATGACCCGGACGAACTGGATGAATCGCCGTCGTCGCCGGCTGTGGTGTAGGTAAATGCGAAGTTCATGCCGGCGTCACCGCCGCCACCGCCGATACTGGAAGCCTCGATGCCGTGCGCGCCCTCACCGTCGGTGACAATCGCCCCCGCGAAGGCGAGATCGCGCGCGCGATAGACGGAGACGTCGCCGGCGTCGCTGCCGTCGCCGCCGAAGCCGCCGATCGCCAGTGACAGCGGCGAGGCGCCGCGTGTGATGTTAGAGGTCACATTGGCGCCGCCGGTGCCGCCACCGCCGCCGACCGACTGGGCGAAGATGCCGCGCGCGTCCTTGCCGGTGGTGCGGATGTCGCCGTCCGAGTAGACGGCCACGTCGCCGGGTCGGGCGCCCTCACCGCCAAAACCCCCGATGCCGCCGACCATCGAGTAGCCGCGGTTCTTTTTCTTCTCCTCGTCGCTGGCGCTGATACCGATAGAGACGTTGATACCGCCGTTGCCGCCACCGCCGCCGAGGCTCTGGGCCAGGATGCCGTGGGCCAGCTCACCGATGGTGCGAATGCTGCCCGTGTGGTCGACCAGGACATCGTCCGCCTCGTTGCCGTCACCGGCGAACCCGCCGATGCCGAAGACCAGGGAGGACGGACTGTCCTGCTTGCTGAAGTTGGCGCCACCGGAAATATTCAGGCCGCCGTTGCCGCCGCCACCACCGATGGACTGGGCGATAATTCCCGTGGAGCGCTCGCCCGCCGCGTAGATGTCCGTGTCGGCGACCACCGTGACCTTGCCGGCGCGACCGGCCTGGCCGCCGAAACCGCCCATGCCGAAGACCACCGGGGAAGACGAGGTGAAGGCGCCGCTGACGTTGATGCCACCGTTGCCGCCGGACCCGCCCAGGCTCTGGGCGAAAATACCCGAGCCGTTGTCGCCGTGACCGGTAATGCTGTTGCCCCCGGTCACCGTGACATCGACCTCGTCGGCACGGCCGCCGTCGCCGCCAAAACCGCCGATACCGACCACCAGCGCATTGCCGCTGCCCGAGTCGGAACCACCCCCGGAACTGGAACCCCCGCCCGAGGACGAGCTGTTGCTGTAGGAAAACGCACCGGCAATATTGAGACCGCCGTTGCCGCCACCACCACCCAGGGACTGGGCGAGGATGCCGTGGGAGCCCTCGACGTCCTCATCGATATAGGGCGCGTCGTCTTCCCAGGCGCGGTTGATGGTGCCCTCGTAGGCCAGCCTGACCTTGCCCAGTGCGTCGCCGCCGCCACCGCCGAAACCACCGATACCGATAGAGGCCGCATTGCTGCTCTTGTCGGAGCTGATGCTGACGCCGCCCGAAATGTTCAGCCCGCCGTTACCGCCGCCGCCGGCGACGCTTTGCGCCACGACGCCGTGCGAACTGGAACCGCTGGTCATGATGTCCGCGGTCACAGCGAGGTCGACCACGGTGCCGCCGTCTGCGCTGAGCGTGTCGCCGGAATTGCCGCCGTCGCCACCGAAACCGCCGATCCCGACGCCGATACTGCCACCGGAATTGTCGGTGTAGTTCAGCGAGCCCTGGATGTTCATGCCGCCGTTGCCACCGCCACCGCCGATGGATTGCGCCGCGACGCCGACCGAGCGGTCACCGCCGGTCCAGATCATCGCCATGTCGACAATGGACGAGACCGACGCGGCATCACCGCCGCCACCGCCGAACCCGCCGATACCGACACCGACCGTGCCGCCGGAGCCGTTGGTGGTGAAGTTGGCGCCACCGGTGATATTCATGCCGCCATTACCGCCGCCGCCGCCAAGGCTTTGCCCGACAATCGCGGAAGAATCCACGCCGCGCGTGACCACGAAGCCGGCGTCCTTGCGCACGTTGTTGATGACATCGCCGCCATCGCCGCCGTCACCGCCAAAGCCGCCGATACCCACGGAGATGGAGCCGGACTTGCCGTCGTCGCCACCGCCGGCCGTGCCGGTGACGCCGCCGGTGATGTTCATGCCGCCGTTACCGCCACCACCGCCGACGGACTGGGCGAGAATCCCCATGGAGCCGAGTTCGAAGGTCTCGACGTCGGCCACGACGTTGTTGCTGACCGCCCCGCCGTCACCGCCACCGCCTCCGGCGCCGCCGATGCCGACACCCAGGGCGCCGGCTTTCTCCTTGGCGAAAGACATGCCGCCTTCGATGTTCATGCCGCCATTACCGCCACCGCCGCCGACCGACTGGACGACGATGCCGTCGGAACGCTTGCCGAGTGTGAGTACCCAGCCGGTGAAGCTGTTCTCGACGAGGTAACCATCGCCGCCCTCGCCGCCGGCGCCGCCGATGCCGACGCCCAGTGCGCCGGAGGATTTCATGCTGCCAGAGCCGACCACCGTGATGTTCATGCCGCCATTACCGCCACCGCCGCCCACGGACTGGGCGAGCACGCCGCGCGCGTCATCGCCTGATGTCGCGACCGTGCCGATCACCTCGTTGCGCACGCGACCGCCGTCGCTGGCGTCGCCACCGGCGCCGCCGATACCGACACCCAGCGCACCGCCCGAGTCCTTGCTCAGGTTGATGTTGCCGCTGATGTTCATGCCGCCGTTGCCGCCGCCACCGCCGATGGACTGGGCGACAATGCCGCTGGATTCGTCGCCGAAGCGCGCGTCGTCAGCGTCTACGAAACCGGTGCGCACATCCGCCTCGACGTAGTTGTCGACGAAACCTGCGTGACCGCCGCCACCGCCGGAGCCGCCCAGGCCCACGCCCAGCGAACCGCCGCTCTTGCCGCTCACGTTGAGACCACCGCTCACGGACATACCGCCGTTACCGCCGCCGCCACCCAGCGCCTGCGCCAGGATGGCGGTGGAGCGTGCGCCGCTGGTCGTTACCGTGCCAAATACCGCGTTGCCGACCACCACGTTGGCGTTGCGTTCCTCGATCGTGTACGCCTCGTCGCTGCCGCTCTCATCGCGGCCGTCCTTGACGAAGGCGTCGCCGCCGTCACCGCCCGAACCGCCGATACCGACGCCGACGGAGCCGCCGCTCTCGCCGGTGAAGTTCATACCGCCCTGCAGCGTGACGCCGCCGTTACCGCCGCCGCCGCCCAGGGACTGGGCCACGACACCCGCGGCGTTGTCACCGCCGGTAATGATGTCGCTCACGCCGTTGGCCGCGCGCTCCGCGCTACCGAAGCGGTTGACGACGCTGCCGCCGTCGCCGCCGCCACCGCCGGCGCCGCCGATGCCGACACCCACCGCGCCGCCGCTCTTGGCGCTCGCGTTGATGCCCGCCTCCACGGTGACGCCGCCGTTACCGCCGCCACCGCCGAGGGACTGGGCCAGGATACCGCCGGAATTCAGGCCCGATGTCTGGACTTCGGACTCGACCGTGTTGTCGACGTCGCCGCCGTCGCCGCCGCCACCGCCGGCGCCGCCAATGCTCACGGCCACATTGCCACTGTTGCGGCCCATGGAGAGTCCGGCGCCTACAGAGACGCCGCCGTTACCGCCACCGCCGCCCAGGGCCTGCGCCACGACTCCCGTGGAGTTATCGCCGCCGGTGACGACGAAGTCGCCCACCACCCGGTTGATCACATCGCCGGCGCTGCCGCCGCCACCGCCGGAACCACCGAGGCCGACCGAGGCGGCGCCCGCCGCCTCGCCCAGGGCCACCGCGCCGGTCACGGACACGCCGCCGTTGCCGCCACCACCGCCGGTCGACTGCGCGAGCACGCCGATGGACTGCTGTTGTTCGGTCATGACATTGCCGAGCACGGTGCTGTCGACAGCGCCGCCGTCACCGCCGTCGCCGCCACTGCCACCGAGGCCCACCGAGGCCCCACCGGCGGCCCTGGCGCCAGCCGTCAGCGTGCCGGTGACGGTCACACCGCCGTTGCCGCCACCGCCGCCCATGCTTTGCACGACGACACCGGCCGCCCGCTCACCCGCGGTAAACACATCGCCCTGCAGGTAGGAGGTGGCCGACCCGGGCGCGCCACCGCCACCACCGGCCCCGCCGAGACCGATCGAGGCGCCGCCGCCGGCCTGGCCGGCCATGGCGCCGCTGGCCGCCACGGACAGCCCGCCGTTACCGCCACCACCGCCGACACTCTGCACCAGCAGCCCGCCGGAGTCATTGCCGGCGGTGGTGATGTCGCCGATCATGCGCGACTCCACGTCGCCCGCGTCACCGCCACCGGCGCCACTGCCGCCGATGCTCACGCCCACGGTACCGGCGCCGGCGCTCGCCGCGGCCGCACCGGCCGAGACAGAGAAGCCCCCGTTACCGCCACCGCCACCAATCGACTGCACGGTGACCGCCTGGGAGAAATCGCCGAAGGTCGTGACCGAGGACTCGATGTCGGCCTCGACCCGACGGCCCGCGCCGCCGCTGCCGCCGCCGCCACCCAGGCTGACGTTGGCGCTGCCGGCCGCGCTGCCGGCCCCCGCGGCGCCCGCGGCGACCGAGAAGCCGCCATTACCGCCGCCACCGCCGATGCTCTGGGCAACGATGCCCGCGGAGAAGTCGTTCAGGGTAATGACCTCGCTCGGCGCACCATCGGGCGCCGCCCGCGTCTGCAGGTAGACCGAGGTGACGTCGTTGTAATCTTCCTGGTTGCAACTGTCGTCGTCGGGATCGTCACAGCCGATACCGCCGTTGCCACCCACGCCGCCGGAGCCGCCCAGTGACACACTGGCGTTACCGGCCGCGGTGCCCGCGCCCGCCGCGCCCGCGGCCACCGAGAAGCCGGCGTTACCGCCGCCGCCGCCAACGGATTGCGCGAGAATGCCGGTGGAGCCGCCCAGCGGGTTGCGATCGCGTTCGTCCGCCGCCTCCGGGTCGGCCGCGCGGCCGGTCATGACGCTGCCCTGGTGCACCAGGCGCACACGGCGGCCATGGCCGCCGCCTTCGCCCGAGCCACCCAGGCTGACATTGGCGTTGCCCGAGGCCGTGCCGGAAGCGTCCGCGCCCGCCGCCACCGAGAAGCCGCCGTTACCGCCACCGCCACCGATGCTCTGGGCGATGATGCCCGCCGCGAAGTCACCCAGGGTGCGCACCAGGCCGGAGGTCCGGGAGTCGACGGACCACTGGTCCACCGCGTTGAAGCCGCCATCACCGCCGGCGCCGCCGTCTCCGCCGAGGCTGACGTTGGCCGAGCCGCTGGCGGTCCCCGCCGCCGAGGCGCTGCCGGCCACGCTGAAGCCGCCGTTACCGCCGCCACCACCTACCGACTGCGTCAGCATGCCGGTGGAGAAATCGCCTTCTGTATAAATAGTACCGTCGAACAGCCCGGTAACGCGTCGACCGTCGCCACCCTGGCCGGCGTCGCCGCCCAGGGCAACCGTCGCGTTGCCGGCGCCCTTGCCGGCCGCCGCGGCACCCGCCGCCACGGAGAAGCCGCCGTTGCCACCGCCGCCGCCGATACTCTGCACCACGATGCCCGAGGAACTGTTGCCATAGGTTTCCACCTGGCCCGCGCCATCGAAACGCACCGATTCAAGCCCGGCGTTGTCGACACCGCCGTCGCCGCCGCCCGCGCCACTGCCGCCGAGCGAGACGTTCGCCGTACCCGCCGCGGCGCCACCGCCGGCCAGGCCGGCCGCCACGGAGAAGCCGCCGTTACCACCGCCGCCGCCGACGGACTGCGCCAGGATGCCGGTCGAGTTATCGCCACGGGTCACCACGCTGCCATCGTGTTCGACCAGCACGCGCTTGCCGGCGCCGCCGAATTCGCCCGAGCCGCCCAGACCGACATTCGCCACACCGCCACCGGCCGCGCCCGCGGCGAGGCCCGCGGTGACCGAGAAGCCGCCGTTGCCGCCACCGCCGCCGATGCTCTGGGCGATGATTGCGGAGGAATTGTCCTGCAGCGTCTGGATGCTGGTGGCGCGTTCCGTCCCGGTGCGCAAGGTCACCGAGTACTCGTTGGCGTTGGCCACACCACCGTCGCCGCCGGCACCGCCATCGCCGCCCACACCGACATTGATCGCGCCGGAGGCGCCACCGGAACCGCTGAGACTGGCCGCCACCGAGCCGCCGCCGTTACCACCGCTGCCGCCAACGGATTGCACCAGGATACCGGTCGCGTTGGTGCCGCCGGTGATGAGGGAGCCGCTGTAGGCGGTTTCCACCTTGCCGCCGCGACCGCCACCGGCCGCTGAACCGCCGACGCCGACCGAGACGGAGGCCGCCAGTGCGCCACCCCCGGCCGCGCCCGCCGCGACCGACAGGCCGCCGTTACCGCCGCTGCCGCCCACTGCCTGCACGATGATGCCGTCGGCGCCGTCGCCCAGCGTACTCACGTCGACATCGAGATCGGCCTCCACCGCACCGGCATCGCCCCCGTTGGAGCCATCGCCACCGACGCCGACGTTGAGCGCACCGGCGCCGCCGCCGGCCAGCGCCGCCGAGGCCGCGACCGAGGTGCCGCCGTTCCCGCCGCCACCGCCCACGCTCTGCAGCAGGATGGCGTCGGAAAGACTGCCGGTGGTGGTGACCGAGCCGCTGAGATTGGCGTCGACATCGCCGCCGTCACCGCCCCCGCCGCCGTCACCGCCGATGGAGACCGTGGCCGCCACGGCGCCGACCAGGGCCGCGCTGACAGCTCCCGACACCGAGGTGCCACCGTTACCGCCGCCACCGCCGACACTCTGCGCCACCAGGCCGAAGGACTGGTCGCCATTGGTGCGGATATCGATGTCCGCCGCCTTGCTGTCAGTGCCGACCGAGACCTTGCCACCGTCGCCGCCCTGGGCGCCGCTGCCGCCGAGCGAGACCGCCAGCGAGCCGCCCACCGGCCCGGCCGCGGCCGCGCCGGCGATGCTGACCCCGCCGTTGCCACCGCCGCCGCCAACACTCTGCAACAGCGCGCCGTGTGACATCGCACCATGGGTTTCGATACTGCCGGCGCCGCTGAGGGTCACTTCCTTGCCGGAGCCACCGCCGCTGCCGTCACCGGCCAGGGCAACCGCGACCGCGCCGAAAGCGCCGACCACACCGGTCGACGCATCGCCGCCGTTACCGCCGCCACCACCGATCGACTGGGCGATGATGCCCTCGGAGTTGTCGCCGTGCGTCACGATGCGCGCATCGGAGTCATCGGCGCTGGCCGCGAGATTGTCCAGCGCGATCGTGACGATATCGGCGTCTCCGCCAGCACCGCCGTCACCGCCCATGCTGAAACCAACAAACAGACCGCCGGCGGTACCACTGCCACCGTTACCGCCGCCCCCGCCGATGGACTGGGCGAGGATACCCCGGCTGCTCGCGCCGAAGGTCTCGATGAAGCCGGTGTTATTGACCGTGACCCGGTCGCCGGCGCCACCCCGCGCCGTGGAGGCCTTGCCGCCGATCGCCACCACGCCTACCGCGTTGCCGGCGTTACCGCCGCCACCGCCGATGGACTGGGCGAGGATGCCATCGGAGCGATGGCCGAAGGTGCGAATGCTGCCGCTGTTGTTCACCGTGACGCGGTCCGCGTTGCCGCCCAGCGCCGCTTCACCGCCGCGACCGAACAGGCCCGCGGCGTTACCGGCGGTGCCGCCGCCGCCACCGATACTCTGGGCGATGATGCCGACACCGCCGGTCGTGCGGTCACGCCCGCTGATATCGCCGGCACGGAGTACGCCGCCGGTCTGGATGTCGCCGGCGTTGGTCACGGTGACACGGCCGCCGTCGCCGCCGGCGCCGGAACGCCCGGCCAGTGCAAACAGCGCGATCGCGCCGCCGCCGTCACCACCGGCACCGCCGATGCTCTGGGCGATGATGCCGCTGGCGTAATCGCCGCGGACCGTAATCAGGCCATCGCCGCTGTTGATCACGCTCACTTCGTTGGCGTCGCCCGCGTTCCCACCGGTGCCGCCCTGGCCGATAATCAGGCCGAAGGTCTGCCCGCCGCGGCCACCCGCGCCCCCGGTGCTGAGCACCTGGATGCCGTGGGATGACTGGCCATCGGTCTCTGTCTTGAGCACCGGCGTCGGGATACCCTCGACATACTCGATGCGAAAAGCGGTGCCGGTGGCGACCGTGCCGTCGTCGCGCAACACGCCCGTCTCGATGGAGCCGTTGTTCCTGACGTCGACCCTGCCGCCCTGCAGGGAGGCGCCGCCGGAGCCGCCACCGCCGGTGATCAGGCCGCCGGAGCCGCCGTCGCCACCCTTGCCGCTGGCGCTGATCGCGAAGATGCCCTGGGAATCGCTTCTGGTCGTCTTGATGTTGACGTTGTTGGTCACGTCGAGGTCGCCGCCCTGGGCGCCGAGACCGCCGTTACCACCGCCGCCGAAAATGGAATTGGAGTTGCCGCCCTTGCCGCCATCGCCGCCGATGCTGGCCACCTCGACGCCGGGGGTCGTGGTGGCCGTCGACAGAATCGAGTCGACCGGCACACCGTTGAGGTCGAACTGGGTATCGAAGATACTGGTCAGGTCGACGCCGAATATGTTCGGTACCGCGTCGGGGTCGTAGGTGACATCGACGTTCAGGGTGCTCGGGCCGATGGTCACGTCGACGTCGGGGCCTGCGCCGCCATCGCCCGCGTCGCTGCCGCCGCCAAACAGGAAGCCACTGCGGCCGTTCTTGCCGTCGGGGCCGCTATAGCTGAGCACCAGCGGGTCCTCGGGGTTGCCCGACAGGGGCGGAGGCGAAATCGGGTCCTCTGCGCCCGGCTCTTCCGGGGACACGTCGAAGGACTGCTGCACGCTGTAGGCCGAGACATCGTCCATGTCGCCACCCGCCGGGTAGAGGGTGACCACGGCGCCGAGGCTCTCCTTGACCTGGAACAGTTCGGTCTGGGGTGCGCCATCGACAATCTGGAATACAAAATCGTCCGGGGCCGTGGCCACCAGCACCAGTTCGCCGCCATTACCCAACACGTAGGCCACGTCCTCGGCGTTGCCGCCGACATCGTCATCGTCAAAGCCGGCAAACTCGTAGGTGACCCGGGAGCGCACAATGAAACACTCCGAGGTATTCACCGGGTTGGTGACCTCGTCGCCGACCACGCTGCTGGAGGACGCCAGAGGCGCACCACAGGCGAGGGCCCCGGACTGCCAACCGAGGCTGCTTGCCGCCAGCGCCACACAGGCGGCGGCGACTCGCGGCCGCAGGCCTCTGCCTCGACAGTCGCTGGCTGTGCCACTGGGTGTGTCGCTGGCTGTGTGACGGGCTGTGTGACGGGACGTGTAAGAAGCACACTGTGTCACGGAAAGCGTGACGCGCGCTTGCATCATGCGCCGGGCGAGGGGGTACCACATAGCTTGACTGCCTTTATTCTTCCCTGAATGACTGCAGCGAGTTGCCGGGCCGCCGACAAACAAGTTGGTTGTCAGAGTGTGCCGCCGTTACGCATTTTCCATGCCGCCCGGGCAGGGCGACACTGCCCCCTGAGCCTAGTCCAATACCTTGATTTATGTGGCAAATTACCGAAAGTAGTTTCTGCTAGTTTAGCGGGAAGTGTGAACTGGCTCACAGTTCTGTGATGGCCCGAACAGGGTATATGCGCAGGGGCGGCCAGGGGGGTCGCCGTGATGATGCATGCAAGGGGCCGGCGAGGGGCGGACATCGCACCGGGAGACCGCCTGGACGCCCGGTTCTGGTGCGTCAACGTAAAGACCCAGGCAAAAACTGCACCGATACGCCGCTATTTCGAAACCCTGTCGGGTGTTTTCATCGATGAAGCGCTCGATTCATTGGGACTGCCCCGCTACCCGCCCTGGCATCTGCGTCGTTAGGGTGTAAAACCTCCTCTGGCCACAGGCGGCAGTCCACTTATAGAATCAGGTTTGCTGTCCACTTACCCGGTGTGCATATAAATGAAGATCGATGTCGCCAGCCCCCTGGTCATCCTGCACGGCGACGAGATGGCGCAGATCGCCTTCGAGCGCATCCTCGAGCAGTTCGTGCGCAGGCGCCTGGAGATCCGCCTGGTGGAGCTGGACCTCAGCGCCGAGAGTCGTCTCGCCAGCAATGGCCAGGTGGTAAAGGAGGCCATCGCCGCCCTGCGCGAGCACGGGGTGGGCATCAAGAATGCCGGCGTCACCGTGAACCGGCAGCAGCTTGACGCGCTGCTGGCCAGGCACCCGGATCTGGTCGAGGAGCGTCTCGACAAGCTGGCTACCAAGTCTCCCAATGGCGCCATTCGCAAGGGTATCGGCGGCAACATCACCCGCGAGGACATCCAGTTCCGCAACCTGCAGGTGCGCAAGCCCGACTGGATCGGCCGCGATATCGACGTGATGACTATGGACGATGGCGGTATCAAGCACAGCTATAGCGAATTGTCGCGCAACACCGGCGTGCTCAAGCTGCTGTTCGTCGGCAGCAGCGGCGACCCGGTGGAACTGCACCGGCGCCGGGTCAACAAGGGCGACCCGTGGTTGCTCGCCACCAACAGCATGGCGAAGGTGGAGGCCTGGGCCCATGCGTTCTTCCAGCGCGCCCTCGACGAGAGACGCGACGTCTACCTGGGCCTGAAGGACACTGTCATTCCCGGCTACGACGGGGTGATGCGCGAGACGATCGAGGCCATCTACACGCGCGACTACGCCGACCCGCTGCGCGCGGCGGGCCTCAACTACCACTACGAACTCATCGACGCGCAGGCCGCGCGCATCATCGCCAATCCCCCGGAGCGCGCCCTGTGGGGCGTCCCGGACAACACCACCGGTCGCAAGCTGTACAAGCTGGTGCGCGCGCTCAAACGCCACGGCATCCCCGACCGCAATCACCACCTGTCCATCTCGCGCATGAGCGCGGGCGGCGGCGACCAGTACGGTAGTTTCAACGTGCCCGCGGCGGAAGACGGCATCATCAAGGTCATCCTCGACGGCGACGAGAAGCATGCGCGGGATGTGAAGAAAAACGATCCCATCCTGCTCATGTCCAACGACCAGCAGGCCATTACCGACTGGGTTCACCAGGTATTTCGCGACGCTTCCACCAAGGGCAAGGAGGTGTACTTCGGGCTGAAGCGCGAGTACATGGAATACGACGAGGTGTTCAGCACCTCGATTACCGACGTGCGACGCGCGCTGGCCAGTTCCGGCACCGCGCCGCCGTCGTTCATGATCATGCGGCCCTCCAGCCAGCTGATAAAGATGATTACCGACCCGCCGCGCAACGCGCTGTACCCGGCGCAGAACCTGGACGGCGACATCTTCTCCGATATCGCCGCCGCCCTCGGCGGCAGCCTCGCCACCGCCAGCTCTATCATCGAGAGCAAGGACGGCACCATGCTCTTCGAGGCACCCCACGGCACCGCCCACGACCTGTACCTGAAGTACCTGGCCAGCGACGGCAAGGAGGCGCTGTTCAACCCCTCGGCGCTGGTCTATGCACTGGCCAACGCCCTGGAGACCCTGGCGCAGCGGGAAGACAACCGCCCCCTGGCGCAGTACTCCGCTGCCTTGAAGGAGGCGCTGATCGAAACCGTGGCGCAGGGCGTGATCACCGGCGACCTGCAGGGCAAGACCACCGACCCGGCTGCGGAGACGGTGGTCGACATGTACGGCTTCCTCGACGCGATTGAGGCGAACCTGCAGGCTGACTGATTGCTGCGCGGCAAAGGACCTGACAATTGACAGGGCTTTGGCGGCGATGCACGCTCACCCAGCATCCGCCGGGGCTGTACGGCGCCTGGCGAAACAGGTGAAATCGTGCCATTCAGGATTTTCTACGCGGTTTACCCAGGTTATCGACCATTCGGCCAAGCAGTACCTGACTGAATGGCGCAAGTGGATTTGACGATCTGGCGGCACCTTGACAGTGATTCTCGCACCAGGCGATCCGTAACCGCCTTATCCTGCTTGGCAACTATTTGGCGACTGCGCCGTCCGGTTCTCTTTCGGCCAGCGCCTTCTCCGCCGCCTTGCGTGCCTTGCGCAGGTAACGTTTGCTTAACCGGCCGCGGCGAAATCTCGGCAGTATGATCAGCAGCGGAATGGTCACCAGGCCGCTCACCAGCATTCCGGTATAGGCCAGTTGCAGCAGCGAAGCCGTTGCCTCGCCGAGTTCCTGCTCCAGGCGGGGAAACGATGGACTGATGCTAAAGCAATAGATACTTACCCAACCCAGTACCGCACTGATCCGGGTCAGGGTCGGCCAGACCAGTTTGCTGCGAAAAGGCCCGATGATCAGGTGAAAGAGAATATAAAAAGGGAAGAGAATGACGGCACCAATTCCAACCATCCCTTTGTCCCACAACTTTTCCAGGGGTCCGTCAGGAAGATTCGGGTCAACCTCGAGATTGACCTGTTTGTCCAGGCCCATGTTCCTGCGCCACTGCTGGCCCAGGCTGTCCCCGATGGGATCATAGTTCGATGCCAGCTTTCCGAAGATAAAGCTTTCCATAAAAGCGTTTGAATTATTGTCAGTCATGTCAGTAGAGCTGGCTCCAATAACGTTGAACAGCACTATGAGTAATTTGTCTTTCTGACACACGGCATGGTAGTGGCCTCGTTCAGGAGAATCAATATGGGGAATTGCCCCGTATCTGTCCCAGGCTCCCTGGTTTGAGAAGGTGGAGCTGTACGCAAAACCGGACGGTATTCTCCGGGCTGTGAAGGTCATGAAAAGGAAAAGCGCGAGCGATTATGCCGCTACATCGCTCGCCCCGGCGTAACGGTTTCCGGACTTTCACTGAGCTCCGCGGACAAAGTGGTCTAAAGCTTGAAGACCCCGCACCGCGATGGAACGGCGCAGGTGGCCTTTGAGATGGCGGATTTCAGCGCGAGGTTGGCGGCCCTGGCGCTGGGGCCGGTAGTCAATCTCACGCGCTACCATGGCGTTTTTACTCCAAACCATCGCCGCGTAGAGGGCTTTCGGGCCGACAGGCCGATATTCCGACTGATCAGCAATCCCAGTAGACAGAACCGGCGAGGGTTTCCATGCTCATCAGGACTTCAATATATCTTATAGTTGACGATCTCTTGACCTACATCCTGGCACAGGATTGCAAACCGGATGTACGCTTGAATCGTTGGGTAAACAATAGAAGCGGTCGCATGCGGACAGTAATTTTCATCGCGCTCCTGAGCATCGGCTATGCCGCGCACGCGGCTGCCGACACAGTGGATGAACGACAGCAGCAGGCCGTCGCGCTGGCAGACAGGTTTGTCGGCCAGTTGAAACCACAACTCAAGAAAGCAATGACTGAAGGCGGCCCGACACATGCCATCGCCGTATGCGCCGACATCGCACCGAACATCGCCGACGCACTCAGCGCCGACCCAGACTGGCTGGTAAAGCGCGTCAGCCTCAAGTCACGCAATGCCAGTCGGGCAGTGCCCGATACCTGGGAGCGTAATGTGCTGTTGGACTTTGACCGCCGACAGGCTGCGGGGGAAGCAGCAGAGCAGTTGTTGTATGGTGAAGTAATCAATGGGCAATACCGATACATGCAAGCCCAGGTGGTCGAACCGCTATGCCTCGTGTGCCACGGCGAAGAACTGGCTGACGATGTTCAGGAGACATTACAACAATACTACCCGGACGACTGGGCCACCGGTTACAAACTGGGCGAGGTACGCGGTGCCATCAGTGTCTCCGGTGACCTGTAGCCCGGTTCACCCGCCCTGCTGTAACGCCGGGACCCGTTACCGGGCCAGCCTGCCAGGCGGAGACTGCTCGCCTGCCAGGCAGAACTCACCATGCCAGGCTGGCACTGCACAGGTCCGGCATGAAACATCTATTTTACGTCGCTGGCTGCCCGGAGCAGGGAGTCACGCCGAGGTCTGTATGCAATTACACTATTGCTGTGTGCTCTTCGTATGTCTGCTCGCATCTGGCTGCGCCGCCGCGACATCCTCCAGTCTCGCCAAAAGCCTGGTGGATACTGCCCGCACTGACTGTACGGCGCTGGACAATGGAAGTTTCAAGGCGGGTGCCGATTACATTGTGACGCTCGATCTCGACGGCGATGGCGAGCGCGACGAACTGCTGGATGAAAGCCACTTCACGTGCTCCAGCTCAGCCTCACTGTTTACACCGAACGGCGGTTACATGCTGCACGCGATAGTGCATGGCGCCGTGTTCAGCTGGCAGGTGAACGGTTGGCGAATCGTAGACTGGGGTGAGGACAAGGTTTTATTACTGGCGCAAGACGGCACTGAATGCGGTGGCCACGGGTATCAGCCGTGTTATGAAGCAGTCGTTTTTAACGCGCATCGTCCAATGACCGTGCGGCCCGGCTCCCGATAGCAGTTTCTGCCACTAATGGCGACTCGAATCTGGAATTCGCGAAGGCAGAGAGCCAAGTCATTCGCTCGCTGCCCTCAGCTTCAACCGCAGGATGAAAACACCCCTGGAGGTTTACATTATAGCGGCGCAACGGTGCAGTTTTGGCCGGGTCACTACAATTCCTCTCTGATGAAGCTTTTACCTGCCTTCAGGTGATCCGGACCAGGAGGTTCTTCGGAACCAACTGATGATCGGCAAACTGCCTCTCAGCACCCGGACTCTTTCACAAATTTACTCCGGCACCTTGCCCTGACCCTTGGTTTTCAGATTTAATATAATATACAATACTCGCCTGAGTCGAGCGGTCGCGTTCAGCTCCGGTGAACAGGGTCCGGGTTTCGGGGGCGATACCCCCTTGTAACGTGCACTGCGACCTCGTCCTGACGACTGGGCGAGTAGAATGCGACGGGCAGGTGATCTGTGTAGACAACTAACTGAACGTCGAACTCGAACCTGGGGGGTCTGGCATGATATTCAAGGGGCTTGACTGTAAGAGCGCTTCGCCTCATTCGTACCTGGTCGTGATACGCGGCACAGACCACGTCCTGCAACGTGCCGCTACATGGACGCCAGGTATTTCGAAGAAGCCTACCCAATAGGAACAGGATCAAAGCCAGAGCTGGCCTAAGGAGACAATTTGATGAGTGAGTTTCGTAGTCGTTGGGAACGCCTGGACCTGATTCGCCAGGAAAAATTTGACATCGTGCTGCCGAAAGCCATGCGGGAAAACAACGTGGATATGTGGATTCACGCCATGAAACTGGGTAATCCTGACCCACTCTTCAAGGATCTTGGTGCCGGATTCGCACTGCTGTCACCCGCACCTTATGACGGCAGTAGCGTGTACTTTATCTTTACCGATCGGGGCGGCGACAGGATAGAGCGCGCAATTCTTGGAGGCGAAGCTCTCAACGGCATGGGCGGTTACGACATCGTCGGTGATGAAGGCGACCTGAAGCGCTTCGTGGCGGAGCGTGATCCCAAGCGAATCGCGATAAACATGTCCGGCAAGTTTGCGGTGGCCGACAGCTTGTCCCATACGGGCTACTTGCGACTGCTCGAGACGCTCGAGCCCACCTATAATGATCGGCTGACCTCCGCTGAGCACGTCATCAGTGATTTTCGTGGCCGACGTGTAATCAGCGAGATCGTGGAATACGGCAAGCTCGGGGAGGTGACCCGGCGTTTGATCGAACGGGCGCTCTCTAACGAGGTCATCACGCCGGGCGTTACGACGATGGAAGACGTTGCCTGGTGGATCAAGGATCAGATCCTTGCGCTGGGTGTGGAACCCATCTTCGAACGCTTGTTTATGCCGAAGGTACTGTACTCGGCCAAGGCTAACCTGGAAGAAACGGATTCACCGCAATACGTTTTTCAGAGAGGCGATCTTTTCCAGTATGATTTTGGTTTCGATTTCATGAATTTCGGCACCGATATCAAACGCACGGCCTACATTCTTCCCGAGGGAGAAATGGCTGTACCGCCAGGTGTTCAACACGCCTGGGACGAAGGGTTGCGGGCCCGCCAGGTGTTGAGAAACAGTATCAAGGTAGGCCAGACCGCCGGCGAAACCGTAAAAATCATGGCTGACAATTTCGAATCGGCAGGGTTCGTTTTTGTCAACCTGCAGTCCGACCCGGCATTTGGCGGCGGCTGGGAAGACGTCTGGCAGGAAGCGCTGGAGATTCGTGGTATGCGCCCGGAAGACAAGGACAAAACGCAAATTTCCAGCGATTGCCACTGTGTCGGAAACACCGGGGACAGCGAGATTGAAGCGGGTCCATCAATCTGTGGTTTCCGGCCGGGAACGGCCGACCTTACGATCAAGCCCAATCACCTGTTTGCTTTCGAACTGTTTGCAGACTCGGCCATTCCTGAGTGGGACGGTGCAAGGGTACGATTCGGTATCGAAGACGATGCGATTGTCACCGAGGATGGCGTTCAGTACCTCTATCCGCCTAATCATCATATTCTGTTGATTCACTAGGGCGTACCTTTACTGGTCCTCACCTGAGCCGCGGCGTCGATACTATCGAGTCTCCCAGTATGTTCCTGGTTATTGTTGGGGCTAACTTGAAGCGAAAGCGGGAAACCGACCGTGCGGTTTCGAAGAATCGCTCCGAGTGAGTTCCCGATTAATGCTCGGGGAGCACGCATGCCCGCACCACAATATCGGAGGTAACAGGAAGCGCCTGTGTGGTGCCAAGCAGGATCAATGCCCGGAATAGTGGTGCGATTGGCTTCACGTGAGTCACTGGCTTGTCTTCGGGCCCTATTGGATCGCAATTATCGCACCAAAGTTGGAGCTTCCTCATTATTTGCTGCAAGTCAACAATCCGGGCAGAATGTCCGAAATCTGCAAAGAATATTTGTTACGACTTGCCGCGTTGTTTTCTTGTACTTATTACTTCGACCTTTACCTGGCCCGAGGGTAACGCGGCACTAAATTTATTCGAATATCCCGTGGCGAACCAGTTCAATTCAGGGGAGAAATCTAGTGGCATCAGAGTTGGATCGTCAATCGAGGCGAAATAATATCGTCAACGCCGCATATTCGGCACTTCTAAAGCATGGTCTTCCGACCCTTTCTTACGACAGGATCGCTGAGGAAGGGGGCCTTTCCCGGCAGCTAGTCAAATACCACTTCCCGAATTCAGAAGATCTAATGCTGGCGCTGTGTGATCACATTGCTTTGATGTACCGTAAAACACTGGTCACATTGGTACGAGAAGCCGAGGGTAAGGATCGCATCAACATTTTCTTCGACTTTTATTTTGACCTGCTAGAGGGTTCACCCAAGCCTAGAGATGACCAAATATATGACGCACTCCTGTCTCTATCGACGGCTAGCCCTGATATTCGTGACAAACTGGGTTCCCAGTATACGTTGTTAAAAGACGTGGTGAGCCAGGAGCTGCAGGTCTCCTATCCTGGGCTGCCTATTCAGGCATGTGAAAATCTGGGCTATTGGTTTGTATGCCTGATGTATGGTCATTGGAAGATGGTCGCCAGCCTTGGCTTTCAAGAAGGGCAAAAGTTCGTTGCCCGCGATGCGATAGACCGATTGCTCACGTCTTATGTCGAAAAGGTCGAAGATCACGCACAGATTAATCGGTAAGACACCTAAATTGATCCTCCTCTGAACAAGCGCGCTTGGCGGAGCCCCTCTGGGCTGTCAGGCAATCCGGCACTCGACACTGCCATTTTTCAGGCCTGTCCTGGAATTTTCATTTCGGAAAAATCCGATGCCTCGATGATTGTGCCGGGGGCCATTGTAGCTAGTATTAGCTTTTCTTGAGCGTCTTTTTTCTTAGTTTTTTGCAGTTATGAGCGTCGATTGAGCCTCCACCAGCCCTGTCTTGCCTAGTAACTTTCATTTTGAAAATTCGAATTTCCCCCGGTGGTTACTGCCAGAGAAAATTGCTTTAATCAGGCTTTCGGGCACCACAATTGCAAGCCATTGCCTCTACCTCGGTAATTACCGGGTTAGCGCCTGGCTGTATAGATTTTGCCTGTGGTGACTGTGCTTATGGTAACAGCCTGGCCAACAACCTCTCTTTCGAATGAGCCACCAACACAGGCCGGGCTGATGATGAAGGTGATAAGAAGAAGTACAACAACCCGCTCGCCAAGGAGAGCATTGCGATGAGAGATTTCGAAGGATGCCCGGGCAGTATCAGGGCAGCTGTGACGGCCATTCGCCTTTTTTTCATACTGCTCGCGGGGAGTTTTTTGGCAGGCGCAATTCAGGCAGCGCCTCCGGGCACCCCGGCACCCGTCAGGCCATTGCCGTTGTGTGATCGTTCAGTCGATCCTATCCGGGGCGCCTGCGTCGATGAAAGTGACTATGTTGATATTTCCTCGTCGGGCGCGCTATCCGGAAGTGGCTCGGTCCAGCTGACAGTCACTCCTCGCATACCTGCCTGTGAGAGTGGTAATTACTACACCAACGTTTGGGAGCCCTCGCCGTGCTACAGCGCTATTGAGTTCAACGAGTTCGGGTTCTGCTTTTATATCGACCAAATCACAGGAGAGTTCCAAAGCTGCCAGGCGTACAGCTATCAAGACGGCACGACCCCTCAAAACGGATACGCGGGGAATCAACTCATCCTGACAAGCCCGGAACTTGGGGCGGGCGCAACCGGAACCCGCTCTGGATGCGGTGCAGCTGGTGATTTTGTCAACTATGGGGCCGGCGGTGTCGGCACCCCGGGCGGTCTCGCAGCGTTCAGCGATGTCGCCCCGACGGCGCTTACCTGCACTCACAGCATCGCCCGCACACCCGACAACCTGTTCGGCGCCACGTGGCACGCTACGGGCGTATCATTGCGCATACACCGGACTGGCGAACCATACAGTACGCGAACCAGCGCCGGTGTTTTTTACATTCTTGAGGGTACGCTGGGTCCGCTTGCACCGGATCCGAACGACGATCCGCCGCCACCGCCGCCACCACCACCGCCGCAGGATCCCATTGAACTTGAAGAACCTTCGCCGACGGACTCAGGCACCGTGCGCATCGCGCTGACCCCCACTGACACAGCCGCAGGCTGCGTCGTTTCCAACGCTCGGACTTTAGCCATTCCGGCACCGCCGCCTGCGGGCATAACGCTTCCCCATGGGGGGTTCGGATTCAATTTCTCGGGCTGCGCGCCAGGGTTCAGTGTTGAGGCGAGCATCCAGTATCCAAGCGATATCCGGCCCGGCTCTGAATATTACAAGTATGATGGAACGCGAGGCTGGTTCACGATTCCCTCAACTATTTCAGGCGACACGGTCACCTTTACGATCACTGATAACGGCCCCGGTGATCTTGATCCGGCTGACGGAATTATTCGCGACCCGGGCGGTATAGGCAGCCCTGTCGCGCTTGCAGGCCCAGGATCGTCTGTTGCAGTTCCGACTTCGCCACAGTGGGCTCTCGCTGTGCTGGCATGCTTGATGGCAGTCCTCGCGTTCGCCTACCGTCGCGAGCGCTCCAGGCCTGACGGCTCCTGAAAGCTGCGTGGTCTCGACACGGAGCACGGTTAACTGGCCGTGAAGGCTGCGGCCTGTCTCTGTTTCGCTGTACCTGTCCACGTCCTGATGCCCTGCGCCGCCGTGTGTGTTCATGCCATACTCCCGGCAACCAGCAGCACTGGGGAGGAGACTGCATGGCGGAGAGCGAGGGATTCGAACCCTGAGCTATGCTATTTCACTCTTCGCCATGCCTCCTAATACCTTGAAAATCAAAGAGTTAAAAAATGAGCCCGGCATTGGAGGGCATCAAAGGGCGTGGGGATGGTCCCATGGTGGTCCCAAGAATTTCCAATCCGAATTACAGAGAAGCGCTAAACCTAACCTATTTCAGATCATTCTTGCGTATATCCCCTTGACATATCCCAGCGCCCCCAATAGCCTGTATATCCAATAGGTATATACGAGGACTCCAGCAATGGAAAAGGCATCTGTATTCAAAAGTAACAAGAGTCAGGCCGTGCGGTTACCCAAATCGGTTGCCTTGCCTGAAGACGTCAAACGAGTCGATGTCGTCGCCATTGGTAAGACACGGATCATCACTCCCGAGGGTACTTCCTGGGATGAATGGTTTGCGGGTGAAGCTGTAAGCGATGACTTTATGGTTGAACGCGATCAACCGCCCGAACAACCACGCGAAGGCTTCTAAATGTACAAGTACATGTTGGATACGAACATCTGTATCTACACGATCAAGAATCGACCAAGCCAGGTTCGCGATGCATTTATTCGTCACCAAGATCAATTGTGCGTGAGTACAGTGGCCGCAATGGAGCTGATTTTTGGCGCAGAGAAATCCGCAGCACCTGAAAAAAACCTGGCGGTGATCGAAGCCTTTCTCGCCAGATTGGCTTTGCTAGATTACGACCTGCATGCCGCCGAACATACCGGCCAACTCCGTGCCGAACTTCAGAAACTAGGCACGCCGATTGGTCCGTATGATCAAATGATTGCCGGCCATGCTCGAAGTCTCGGGCTGATCGTGGTCACCAATGACGAACGTGAATTTGAGCGCGTTTCTGGATTACGCATGGAGAACTGGGCGAGCTGAGCGTTCTCTAATAATCCGTTAAGGTATTGGAAAATTAACTTCTGCTGCTCACAGAAATCTGCTGCCCATCTTCAAGCAACCGCCCTGCTCCACTCATTGAACGCACTCACCCTGAGACTCCTATAGTGCTCAGCGCGAATCAAATGCCTTCCCAGGTTGAACAGGTTACTGACAGCCACATGTACCGTCAAAAATCACTGAGCCTGCTTCATTGACTTGAATCGCCGTATCCCTCGCTCTCGCACCCTTGTAACTTCGTGTGATTGCTCAGCCCGATTGTTCTCATACTTGTCCCTGGCGAATTAGTAATTCTCTAATATTATCTGACACTTAGCGGTTGCTGCCATAGGCGCCTAAATACTATCTTCGGTCGCTATGAACGCCGCAGTCCTCTTTGTTTTAAATCTACTCTCTGCCCTCGCCAAGCTGATCCGGCCTGGTGGATATCGAACTATCATTGCTGAAAACCTGTTGCTAAAACAGCAACTCATCATTCACAGCCGAGCAGGCCAGAGATCACCAAATCTGACAACTCAAAATCGCACGATCTTAGGATTCCTATCATTATTCTTAAACCCTAGGAGGATAGCCCGTGCAGCTATCATCATTCGGCCATCCACCCTACTTCGTTTCCACTCTGCTCTGGTAAAGCGTAAATACCAGCAACTCTACTCTCCTCATGGTGGTCGCAGACCGGGGCCACTTGGGCCTTCCAAGGAAGTCATTAGTGCAATCGTAGAAATGAAGCGGCGAAATTCTAGATATGGCTGCCCACGCATTGCCCAACAGATTAATCTAGCTTTTGGATTGGAACTGGACAAAGACATTGTTCGGCGCGTGCTCGCAAGTCACTACAAACCCGATCCAGAGCACCGCGGTCCGTCCTGGCTGACGACCCTAGGTCACGCCAAGGAAAGTCTATGGAGCATCGACCTGTTCCGCTGCGAATCTATCTTGCTTAATAGCCACTGGGTTATGGTGGTCATGGATCAGTACACCCGCGGAATCATCGGCTTCTCCGTGCATGCCGACGCCGTGGATGGTCCCACGCTCTGCCGAATGTTCAACGAAGCCACCGCAGGGCAATGCGTTCCGGATCGAATCAGCACGGACAACGATCCGCTGTTTCATTATCGGTAGTGGAAGGCCAATCTCAATATCCTCGAGATAGAGGAAATCAAATCGTTACCTTACTTACCGATGTCACATCCGTTTGTCGAACGACTTATCGGCAGCGTACGTCGAGAACTATTGGATCAGACTTTCTTCTGGACCCAGAGCGATCTAGAAAACAAGTTGCGCTCATATCAGCAGCACTACAACGAGAAACGTTGTCACTCTAGTCGCAATGGAGCTACTCGAGTCGAATTCTCCAATAGAAAGGTGCTTGGCATGAACGACTATTGTTGGGAAAGCCACTGCAGGGGGCTAGTTCAACCTTCAGCGGCGGCTTGATTTACCAATTCGCCAGGCACAGGTGGACCCGACACTTAGGGTAGATATACTCAGGCTGGTATTCGCACTGGAGTCAGCGCACTGGCAGGCATCGAAAGCCGCATAATCTCTGAGGCGTGAGCGTGTGGTGCCGGTCAGGCCAGACCTGACCTTGCGTATATAAATGGTGGGTAGACTGGTGGGTAACGCTAGGAAGATGCCCTGAATCCCAATGGATTCAGGGGGATATGGCGGAGAGCGAGGGATTCGAACCCTGAGCCATGCTATTTTACGCCTCGTCATGCCTCCTAATGCCTTGTAAATCAGAGACTTAAAAAATGAGCTTGGCATTAGAGGGCATCGAAGGGCATGAGAGTGGTCCCATGGTGGTCCCAAGAAGGATCCCAATCACAGGCCCACAACCGGTCTCGTGACGTCCGATCAGAAACGGGGGCGTTTGTAAATCTGAATTAGTAACTCGTGTATGGACTCCTCCGTCAACTGAGATTAACTCATTCTTTTTCTCCTAGCTGCCACATGACGGGATCGATCGGACGGAATCGGCTGCATTCGTGTATCCGGCCTTTGTAAGTGGTGGTCGTACCACCGGGCCATGAGAGGATCCGCACCGCCCGGACCTATCGCCATGTCGAACTCGTGAGTTCTGGAATTACTATCGGCCTTTCAGGCGGCACGGTAAACCGTGTGTATCGTCAAGCGATCAATCTGCGCAGCTTCGTGGATAGGATCCGTGCTATCTATGCAGCAAAGCGCAGTGCATCGTTGCCGTTAAATGCTTCATGTCTTGTCCACACTGCCCATATGATGCGCGCCATCTTGTTCGCCAATGCCACAGTGGCTTTGTTGTGACCGACTCTGGTCTGAGTATTCACCGCCCAGGTTTCCAATCGTGTCAGCTCTTTACCGTTCGCTTGTTTGCGTCGTGCTGCCATCAATGCAGCCCGGGCGCCGTGAATAAGCATCGTGCGCAAGTAGCGGTCACCCTGCCTGGTGATCCTGCCAAGTCGCCGGTTCTGTCCAGAGCTGTACTCTCTACAGGTAAGTCCCAGCCAGGAGGCAAAAGAACGCCCCCGCTTGAACGTGTGAATATTGGATACGCGTGCCACAAATGCGGTAGCTATAGTGATCCCAATACCCTGAATGCCCAACAGGGTCTGCACATCTGGGTTGGTGTCGGCATAGGCCGCGAGGGCCTGGTCCACGCGCTTCAGTCGTTGCTCTAGTTCGCTAATTTCCTGGATGAGATCTAGTAGGGTGGGCTGTATCAGCATTGGAGCTCGTTCTGTAGCCAGTGTCAGCTTCCTGGAAATACCCCTGACTCCCACTGGGGTAGTGATACCGAATTCAGCCAGTAGCGCCCTGGCCTCACAGATTCTGGCTACTCGGGCTCGTTTCCACTGTTCACGAATGCGATGCACGCTCTGAAGTGCTTGCAGTTCTTCGGGTTTGATCGGTATAGGGTGCAGGCTTTTATCGCTATCAGCAAGGACCAGGGCATCTGCATCGGCGGCATCTGTTTTTGTGCGCCGGACGTAGGCTTTAACGTAATTGGCGTGCAGTAACTTGACCTCATGACCCAGTGACAGCCCTGTTCTCGCCCAATAGTGGGAAGTGCCGCAGGCCTCCATGACCAGGCGAACGGGCTCATTCTGGGCTAAAAATCGATGGAACTGTGCACGGCTGAGTCGCTTGCGATCAACAACACGATGCTTTGCATCAGCCACTGATAATTGAAATACTGACTTGAATAGATCAACACCTACGACGGAAACAGACATAGCAAGTACTCCTCTACAGTGAATGGGCTGGAACAGATGCCCACTCAAAGGGTAGATCAACTACGAGGAGTCCATCCTATCGCCTTACGCAGATTCAGATACCGCGATACACGCTGCCGGTAACGCTCGTAATCGGCGGGATGCTTATCCGCAAGGTACCGCTCTTCCCGCAGGATCATTCCGTGCACCAAACCGAAACCGATTACAGACAGTACCAGTAGGAGAAAACTTTGCAAAAGTATCGTATAAGCAGCGAACAACAGCAGGTAGGCGAGGAAATAGGGATGCCTGCTGAAACGGTAAACCCCCCGCTCTATCAGTTCGGTCTGTTGCTCCTCGATAACACCAACGCGCCAGGAGTCGCCCAGATCATTGAGCGATGCGGCGCCAATACCCAAGCTCGCTAGCATTAACAGCGCGGAAAAAGACTGCGCTACGCCTCCCGCCAGGCCAGTAGCCCGATGCGTGTTCAGACCCAGGGACAGCCAGAGTGCCACGCCGATGAAGATCGCAAAGAAGGCAATCGATAAGTTAGCCTCCAGGTTGAAACCCCTAATCGGCTGATTGAGCCTGCGGCGCAGCACGACGTTCTTGGCGAAGAACATGCCCTGAAATAGCATTTGGTGTAGCATTATGATCCATGTGTCCGAGGTCATGGTGAGATTCTCCACCGATTGCTTAAAATGACCGATTAAAATTCAGGGCGGTGCCTTCCTACGAAGCGCGATACTTCTGACTTATACGCTCGATACGCGTCTCCGTACTGCTGTTCAAGCCAGGGCTCTTCAAGATAGGCGGCAGCTACATAGAGTGCGGCCCAAACCGACAGAAGGCAATACGCGAACCAAGAATGCGCCAGTAGTCCCAGCCCAACCAAACCCATAATCGTTACAACATAAATCGGGTTTCGACTCCATCTATACCAGCCGCTGGTGGTGAGGCAGTTCGCTTCACCATGTGCGTCTTTCCAGCCTAGTAGGAATGTCACATAAAAAGCTGCGCCAAATCCTAATATTGCCAATACAATGCCAGCAACGAGCTGAACAGAACCTTGGCTGCCGATGGCGCCAAAATCCAGGATACATACCAACAGGACACCAACAAAAAAGATACGGAAAAGCCACCAGAACACCCTGTACTGCCAGGTATCGATAGCAGGGGGTGGCCAGAACCTGATTCGTGGTCGCCACAGCGATGCGAGCGACAGTGCCAGCAGAGTGAAGCCCGCAACTATCGAAATGGTAAAAAATAGAACCGTCATCAACTGAACCTCAGATTCTCAACGCAGACCAATAACACTCTCGGCTCCAAAATCAACGATCTTGAGCATGTTTTTCTGCTTTTCAACTATCCGTGACCGTATTTTTCAGCATCCTGGTGCATGCGGTCCGACCGTTCAAACTCCAATGTCGAATGGCGGATTCCAAACTCGTTTTCGAGGCGGGTTTTGATCGCCAGCTTGATCTCTTCGAGATCGTCCCAGCGCTGAATATCAATAACTACGTGTGTATCCAGCGCAGCCTCATGCTCTCCCATTTGCCAGAAATGCACGTGATGGACCTCCGTGACGCCGTCAACATCAATAACCGAATTGATGACGCTATCGGTATCGATTTCTGGTGGACTCCCCAGCATCAGGGTATGGATTACTCCACCGATTTCGGTAAACGCGAGATAGAGGATATACGCGGCGATTAGAATCGTAATGAGCGGGTCGACCCAACGCATATCGAAAAGCAGGATCAGCGATCCACCCACGATTACAGCAACCGAAGCGAGCGCATCTGATAGATTGTGGAGGAACAGCGCGCGAATATTCACGCTGCCCTTTTGCATTGAGTAAGTGAGTAAGGCCGTGAGGGCATCAACCGCAAGGGCGACACTGCCCAGTATGACGACGACCCAACCTTTGACCTCCGGCGGGTCAATGAAACGCATGCCACCCTCGTAGATCAGATAGAGTCCTATCACGATTAGCGTCGTGTAGTTGATGAGAGCGGCCACTATCTCGACTCGACCGTATCCAAACGTCATGCGCACGTCAGCCGGCCGCCGGGCTATCTTGCGTGCGCCGAAGGCGATTACCAGTGAAGCGACGTCGGAGAAGTTGTGCAGGGCGTCAGCAATAAGCGCAAGACTACCCGCCAGAATGCCGCCGATCACTTGCGCGACCGTCAGAATCAGATTGGCGACTATCGCGACGCCGACGCGCTTATCGCCTTGTTCAGGATCTATTCCGTGATCGTGGGACATATGGTGGCCTCAAAGGATGTTAGTTGTTCGTGACAGTATGCAAAACCCAAAGGCGCTGGTTTTTCCCAGGATTCTTGGTCAACACGGTCGATCCATCTGCTTAGATGAAGACTGCATGCGATAGTGCCTGTGATCATGCATATCAGTTTTCGGGACTTTCACTTATAGAACGGAAAAATCGAAGTATGTCTACAGATTGAGCATCGCCCGTCTCTATGGGGTCGGATTTTTATCTGATATCTCTGCTCCGGTTTCAGCCATAAATCGCGAAAGTTCTTTGCGAGCCTCCTCTTGAGAACCGAATGGGCCAACGTTACCTCCCTCCCGCGTTTCAAAATACCAGAGGCCATTGGTGCGGTGAATGCGTTTCACGTGAAAATGTATTGATCGGGGATCGTCTGTTTTACGCTGCATGGTTATTACCTCAATTCCACTCCGTAAGTAATCAATGGTCGGGCCCTCCGATGGGCAGGGCCTGCTCGACTGGACTCACGTAAACCCACCCGGAGACACCGCTTCCGATTCGTCCTGCCCTCCGGATAATGTCTGTTATCCGCACGACATCAGCGTCGTCGCATACCAGCGATATGCGCACCTCGGAAATAATCACCACCCCGACCTCGACCGAATATGCCTGCTCAGATTCAGACAAGGGCTTTAAGGTGCCCTTGACATCGAGCAGGGTGATATTCGTTACGCCCGCATCACGCAGTGCATCCACTACGGCCGCTGAACGGATGTGGTGTACAAACGCCTTTATTTGTTTCATTGCTATTTCCTCTGCTATTGATAGGCCGCTTTAGCTGCGCATCGAGCGGCCTGATACTGGAAATCACTCCCTCCGGTGTAACGATGTTATATCTCCGGCGAAGCAGTCACTTCTGCATTCTCAGTGACTGCTCTTGGCCTTCGATAGGCCATCCGATACAGCCCTGGAAGCACAATGAGCGTCAACAGGGTTGAGGATATAATCCCACCAATCACCACGGTCGCGAGCGGGCGTTGAACCTCGGCTCCCGTACTCGTATTGAGCGCCATCGGTAAAAAGCCCAACGCTGCCACTAACGCGACCATCAGGATAGGCCGTAAGCGCAGCAGAGCACCGTCTCGAATCGAGGCGTCAATATCCTTGCCATTCGCCAGCCCATCCCGAAACGCCGACACCATCATCACGCCTGTCAGGACCGATACGCCGCAAAGGGTAATAAAACCAACCCCCGCCGTGATCGACAGGGGAATATCGCGTAACCACAGTGAGATGACCCCGCCAGTCAGCGCCAGCGGTACGCCGCTGAACACCAGTGCAGCGTCCTTCGCCGAACCGAAGGTCATCATCAGCAAAGCGAAGATCATAACCAGTGTCACAGGCACCAACAGGGTGAGCCGCTCGGTCGCCGATTCCAGTTGCTCGAACGTGCCGCCGTAGCTCAACCAATAGCCGGGTGGGATTTTGACCTGTTCATCTATCTTCTGCTGGACTTCGGCGACAAACCCCGCCAGATCCCGTCCCCGGACGTTGGCACTCACCACCAGGCGGCGCTTGCCGTTTTCTCGCGAAATCTGGTTGGCGCCCGGTGCCAACTTCACTGTCGCCACCTCCCCCAGGGGTACAAAGCCGCCCTGGGGCAGTGGCACCGGCAGGCGCTCCAGAGTTCTGAGATCACTGCGCAACTGTTCGGGTAGCCGTACCACGATCGCAAATCGTCGATCACCCTCGAACACCAGGCCCGCATCTTCTCCGCCGGTCGCTGCCGCGAGCACGTCCTGCACATCGGCAACATTGAGGCCGTAGCGATACAGTGCCGGCCGGTCCGCTTCAACCGACAGTATCGGGAGGCCCGACACCTGTTCGACCTTCACGCCTTCAGCTCCCTCAATGCTATTGATGACCTCGGCAATTTCATTGCCAGAGCGCAGCAATTGCCCCAGGTCGTCACCAAACACCTTCACGCCCAGGTCGGAGCGCACACCGGAAATCAGCTCGTTGAAACGCAACTGAATGGGTTGGCTGATTTCAAAGGCATTACCTGGCAACAGTGCCAGTTTCTCGCCGATCTCTTCCAACAACTGTGCCTTGGACTTATTCGGGTCTGGCCACTCCTCGTGGTCCTTGAGCATCACATAGCCATCAGAGATATTGGGACCCATGGGATCACTGGCGACTTCGGCAGTCCCTACCCGCGAAAAGTAGGTTTTAACCTCCGGCAGCTCCAGTATTGCGCGCTCCAACTGGAACTGCATTTCGAGCGATTGGGTCAGGCTCGTGCCCGGAATACGCAACGCTTGAATCGCCACGTCACCTTCATCCAGGTTGGGAATGAACTCGGCGCCCATACGCGTAGCCAACCAGCCACAGCCGAGCACAAACAGCACCGCGCCAAACAATACCGGAAGCCGGAATCGAAGCGCAGCCGACAGTGTTGGGAGATACAACGACTTGGCTGTGCGCACAATGGCATTGTCCTTTTCTTCAATGCGACCGGTCAGCAGCAGCGCGACGGCCGCAGGGACAAACGTGAGCGAGAGGATTAACGCCGAGACCAACGCCATAATCACGGCCATCGCCATGGGCGTAAACATTTTGCCCTCTACGCCCGTCAAGGCCAGAATCGGGAGATTGACCAGAATCACCACCAGCACGCTGATCAAGCTGGGTGTAAACACCTCTCTCGTGGCGGCGAATGTTGTTTGCAAACGTTCATCGAGTTTCAGGATACGACCGAGATGATGCTGGCGCTCTGCGAGCCGCAGAATACAATTTTCAACGATGATAACTGCGCCGTCGACGATCAGCCCGAAATCCAGCGCGCCCAGACTCATCAGGTTGGCACTGACTTTCGTCTCTACCATGCCAGAGATCAACATAAGCATGGACAGGGGAATGACCATCGCCGTAAGCAGTGCAGCGCGAACATTACCAAGCATTACCAGCAGCACAACCACCACCAGGACGGCGCCTTCGAGCAGGTTGGTCTGCACCGTGGTAATGGTTTTGTCCACCAGCACTGTGCGGTTGTAAACCGGTTCGGCGGTAACCCCCTCAGGCAGGGTTTTGTTGATCTCCGCCAGCTTCTCAGCCACCGCCTCTGAGACAGTGCGGCTGTTGGCACCCAACAACATAACAGCGGTGCCCAGGACGGTTTCCTGACCGTCGAGCGTGGCGGCACCGGTGCGCAATTGCTTACCGAACCCCACCTCGGCGACATCGGCTATGGTGACTGGTACATTCCCGCGATAGGCGACGATGACCCTTTCTATCGCGGCGATATCGGCCACCTGGCCCGGTGCTCGGATTAGATACTGCTCGCCGTTTTTTTCAATATAACCGGCTCCGACGTTGACATTATTTTTAGGCAGTGCCTCCACCAGATCATCAAACGTCAGACCGTATGCCAATAGCCCTGCCGGATCCGGCGTGATATGGAATTCTTTCTCATAGCCGCCGATAGTGTTGATTTCGGTCACACCCGGCACCAGTCGAAGCTGCGGCCGAATGACCCAATCCTGCAGGGTGCGCAGGGCGGTCGCGTCATAGGCTTCGCCGTTCTCTTGTCTTGCGTCGGGCTCGGCTTTCACCGCGTAGTGAAAAATTTCACCCAACCCTGTGGCGACCGGGCCCATAACGGGCTCAATACCCCCTGGCATCTCACTCTTGGCTTGTTGCAAGCGTTCATTAATGAGATTTCGGGCAAAATAAATGTCGGTGCCTTTCTCAAAAACAACAGTGACTTGGGATAAGGCATAGCGGGAGATGGAACGGGTTTCTTCGACATAGGGCAATCCGGTGATTGCCAGCTCCACCAGATAAGTTATCCGCTGCTCGACTTCCAGCGGCGAGTAACCGGGTGCCTCGGTATTGATCTGGACCTGCACATTGGTGATGTCCGGGACCGCGTCGATAGGCAGGTTCTGGTAGTTCCAGACACCCACCGCCGCTACAGCCGCGACCAGAAAGATGATCAGCCACCGGCGCGCAATTGAAAATTGAATAAGCGCATCAATCATAATAGAAACCTGCTGACTGACATTAGGCCGCACACGTGATGCGGTGACGCCGATTGAGTGATCAAGGGGAGCCTAGTAGGTTGAAGAATCTTAGTGCCCATGTTCAGCGTCCTCCTTGCCGAGCTCGGACTTGAGCGTGAAGCTGTTGGTCGAGACATAGGCCTCGCCAACTTGTAACCCACTCATAACCTCACTGACTTGCCCATCGCTACGACCCAGGGTTACGGGCCGCGCCTCGAAGCCTTCGTCACCCTCTACAAAAACCACGGGCTGGTCCTCGACAATCTGGATAGCCTCATCCCGAATGGCCGTTGGCACCTCCGTTTCAGACAGCACCACTTCAGCGGTGACAAAATGACCGGGGACCCACTGCCGATCCGGGTTGTCCAGCAAGACCCTGGCCGTAGTTGTCTGGTTGGTACTGCTGCCCACAGGAAAAACCGTGATGATCCTGCCTTCACCAGTGATAGACCGGTCTCGATTGACAATCCTTACTGACTGTCCCACACGGACTTTGGAGAGATCCGCGGGAAAGACCGAGAGATCAACCCAGACCGTGGAGTAATCCCCGATCACAAACAACGCTCTGTCGCCGGTCTGCTCGCCGACATTGGCGTTGCGTTGGGTGACAACGCCACTGAGCGAAGCGACCACGGGGTAGGATTTTAGACTTTCGTTGCTTTCCACCGTCGCCAGGGTTTCGCCCTGTTGCACCACATCGCCAATCTGTTTAGCCACGTTTTTGATGACCCCCGGGAAACGCGCCGAGACGGTATGCTCGCGCTCCGCATTGGCAACGATCTGCCCATATATTGGCAAGGTCTCACGGATACTCGCCGGTCCGACGCGCTCAACGGCTATTTCGGCATGTTTGATTTGGTCTGGCGTAAGAGCGATATGACCCTCTTCGCCGTGAGCCTCTTCTTGTTCATGACCGTCTGGCGCGGGAGACTCCCCGTGGGCAGGGTTGACTACCCATACCAGTGTGATGACCAAAATGAGTAGCGTCAGCCACCGCGGCACGAGGTGGTATAACGGACTTGTGTCTGCCGGTTGACCATAGACAGGCAAAGCGCTCCAACTGAGCGGCATTGTTAATATGATCAAGCGCAGCCACAAGAAGTTGCGGTATCGTGTAAGTGTTTTCATTGGTCAGATTCCTGTTCGGTCTCATTGGAACCGCGTTCCAGCGAAGGTAATAGGGGTTCAGAGGTCAATTGCTCGATCGTGGCGCCGCTTTGGAGTGCGGAGGAGGCAGCTGCGATCAGGGCATACTCCGCCGAGATCAATTCCTGCCGCGCAGCCACCCACTCCTGATAGCCATAGCGGCCGTTCTCGTAAGCCGCCTGTGTTTGCTGCAGCGCGCGTGTCAGTGTGGGAATGACATCCACTCGAAGAGAGTTCGCGGTTTCTATCCCCAGCTTGCGCTGTTGGTAGGCGTCAAAAAGACTCGCGCGCAAATTCAGCAGCGCTGATTCACGTCGGACAGAGACTTCATCCCGCGAGGCGCGTGCAGACTGGATTGCACCGGCATTTCGCTTTGCGCTGAATAAGGGAATGCTCACGCCCGCGACCAGAGCAGTATCGTCCGTGTCCTGGAATTGCCGGACACCCACAGACCAGCCAATATCAGTGCTGGACTGTGTTTTCGCGAGTTGGAATTCCGCCTCGCGCAAGCGCTCTTCGCTGGCGAAGATTTCGATGGCGGGATTCTGGATTGCACGCTGGAACAGCGCGTCGAAGTCACCGACCTTACCCAGCCACTGCAAATCACCAACCACCCGCACGAAATCGGGTTCTGCCGCGCCCCATAACACGGAGAGCGCCAGCCGCGATGCTCGCAACCAGTTCTGCGCCTCAGTCACCACAATCTCGGCCTGAGCCAGTTGCGCGCGCGCTCGCAGTAATTCAGCCTCCGGAGCAGCCCCGGCGCGGGTGCGGCGTTCCACCGATTGAATAACGTCTTGCGCGAGCGACCTGCTACTGACCGCAAGATCCAGACGCGCCTGGGTAGCCACCACGTCCACATAACGACGCGTCACTTCCCCCAATAAATCGAGGGCTCGCGCCTGGCGCTCTCCATCAATCAAATGGCGTTGCGCATTGACGGCAGCAACTCGGGCTTCTCTCTTGCCGCCCAATTCGATAACGGACGATAAGGCCAGGGTAAACTCCGCGCTATCGGCGCCGCTAAAATCGTCCGTACCGCCAAGGTTTTCAGCCTCAGCACTCAGATCAAATTGTGGCCGCAGATCGGCGGTTTGTGTCAAACCCTGTAGGCCGATTTCCCTGAAGCGATACACCTGGAGGTCTGGATTTTGAGACAGCGCGAGTTGTATCGCCGAACCCAGTGTCATTGTTGTATCGCTGGTTTCAGCGGCGTTTGCCGGCAATCCCAACACGGCTGTAAAAAGGCAGCCGATTAATGTGTGTATCGACGACCGGTACCGATCGAGTTTGCGGATTTGGATCCCGCAGATGGATTGATGCATTCTGTTAACCCCTGGTTTAGGTCTACCTGTCTCTGCCTGGATCGCCGAGGCGAAACACAGGCTCAAAACAACGCAACTACTGCTTAATCCAGCGCGGAAACACGAATTTCACTGGGAAATACGCTATATCCCGAGGAACATCAGGATCAGAATTTGCGCAGTAGAACGCGCTTGTTCGCCAGGAAATGGCGAGATCAGGCGCTGGCAGGGGGTCTTAGGAGTGGATCAAGGTACTGAAAGTTATAGGAGAAGGAATGAGACGAAACGAAGCTCCGCCCGTAGGGTGAAGGCACAGAACTAATCTGGCAGCCTAAAGCCAACACGTGGCAGTGGCCGTGGGCATGACAACAATTTGTGTCAACTAAATCTCCGGAGCCAGGTTGTCCGTGATCAGATTGGCTGGCGAAAAAGTGATCCACAGCATCGAGCGGTAGAGTGCTTTCAACTTCACTGTCGGACAAAACCGCGAAATGCTCGCCGAGACCCGCCGTAACTGACTGGCAAGTTAGCAGCGCCAAAATAAATATGGCTATTGCGCGGCGAAATCTAAGCATTGGCTTTTACTGTAGAGCATTCATTTAACCGTTTACGACTTCTGAACTTTAGCACGGAGGCAGAATTTAACATACCGATTTAAAATCGGCGATACACCTTATGTTCGGTAATTCTCTAGTACTCCAAGGGTAAAGTGGCGTGTCGATTACTTTCATCGCACCCTCATACTCAGGATTTGAATTGCAAAATCCGGCGTGCACCGTTCAAAACAATCCCCGCGATAATGAACCCGATGACCAAATCCGGATAACGTGATCCGCTCCAGGCGACCAGGCCACCGGCAAGAATGACCCCCAGATTAGCTATCACATCATTGGCTGAGAAAATCCAACTGGCTTTCATATGCGCTCCCCCCTCCCGATGCTGGGCAATAAGTAGCAGGCACAACACATTGGCCGCCAGGGCAACCAAGCCGAAGGACATCATCAAGCTGGAGTGCGGATCACTGCCGAACACAAAACGCCGTACCACCTCGCTCAAGGCGCCAAGGGCCAGAATCACCTGCAGCCAGCCGGCGAAATGCGCTGCGCGCAACTTCATCCGCGCGCTGTGGCCGACTGCATAGAGCGCGACGCCGTAGACGGCGGCATCGGCAAACATGTCCAGAGAATCCGCAATCAGGCCCGTGGATTGCGCCCACCAGCCAACCGCGATCTCTACCACAAACATAATGCCGTTTATCGCTAACAGCCATTTAAGAACGCCGGTTTCCTTCTGTGCCGCTCCCTGTGCGGTCTCCTGGGCCCGGATAATTTCATCGCCGTAGACTTGATTGGTACTCTCGCGCCTGGCGCCCAAGCCCACTGAGCGCATCTGTTCTTCGATAGTGTCTGCGTTGTCAGCATGAAAGATACGTACCTTGCGATTGGGGGTATCAAACTGCAGATAAACCTGTGGCTCCACACCATCCAGTGCCATACGGATCAGCCCCTCCTCGGAAGGGCAGTCCATCTTGGGGACAGTATAGTCACTGACAAAACCAACCGGCGAAAGGTCGCCCTTCTCGGGCGCTTGCTGAAGCTGCTCCTTCGCGTTGCTTTCAACGCAGCTTTCACATTGATCTGCCACAAACACCTCTTGTTCTATCCACAGTTTGTAGTTTAATCTCTATAGTTACTATAGAGTCAAGCGAGAGGATGAATCACGCCATGAAGATCGGTGAACTGGCAAAACTGACGGGCTGTTCGGTACAAACCATCCGCTACTATGAAAAGGAACAATTGCTGCCCTCGACCCGGCGCAGTGAAGACAATTTTCGCCTTTACGACGAGGCTTCCGCAGAGCAATTGTTATTTATCAAGCTCTGTCGCGGCCTGGACCTCAGTTTGTCGGAGATCCGCCAGTTATTGGCATTAAAATGTTCTCCAGGTGCTCAGTGTGATGAGGTAAATCGCATGATGGAGGCACACATTCAACAGGTTGAAGCGAGAATTCGCGAGCTGACCCAATTACACGAGCAATTAAGAGCGTTGCGCGGCCACTGCTCAAACCAGCGCACAGTTGAGCAGTGCGGCATCTTGCAAACGCTGTCGTCTAATCAGAATTAGCAACGGTATCGCGGGGGTTGTTGGCATCGCTGTTTTGCGATTCAGAGACAGATCTCCGCTGCTGGCTCCGGGTTAACGCCATGAATACCAGAAAAACCAGCAATACTGACAACTGCGCCAGCACACCTTGCCAGGTGGATTTGACGCCGATCCAGTCCCACTCGAAGCTGACAGGCAGTGGCGCTATACCAATAATAGCTGCCTCCTGAAGCGCCGAGACAGCCTTCCCCATTAAGATAAAGGCCAGGGCCAGCAGCAAATAGGTGGTGGCGGAAAAGAATTTAGCAATTGGAAGTTTAACCGAATAACGAATAAACACCCAAGCCAGCACGGCCAACAGCAAACCTCCAACTATAAAGCCCCCTGCCACGAAGGAATATTGCATTGACCCTGCCTGCGTTAACAGCGATTGGTAGAATAACACCGTTTCAAACACTTCCCGGTAAACGGCCACAAATGCCAGTGCTGCCAACCCCCACAATGTACCAGACTTCAGTCGCGCGCCGATGCGCTGCTGAATGTAGGCCTGCCATTGAGCGGCATGGGTTTTACTGTGCATCCAGATCCCGACATACAGCAGCACCAGTGCTGCCAGCAAAGCGGCAACGCCTTCCATCACTTCGCGGCTGGCGCCGCTGATATTGATCAGCGACTGGGCCGCAGCCCAGGTTGCGCCACCGGCCAACAGCGCCGCGAGCCAGCCCAGGTGCACATAGCGGAGCGCGTCCCGGCGCTCGGTACGGATCAGAACTGTAGTCAAGGCAATGACGACCAATAATGCCTCCAAGCCCTCCCGGAGTAAGATGATCAGGCTAGCGATGAACAATGTCCCGCTGGATAGCGTGGACGCGGTGAGCGATCGCTCAGCATCATCCAGCAGTATCAGGGTCTCAGCGATCATCGCGTCAAGTTCTCCGCCTGGTTGCGGTTCTTTCAATAGTCGGCGCAGTGTCATCATGTTCGCCTCAATGGCTTGGCGAAGCGCTTTATCCCGAGCATCCAGGCTATTTTCAATTAGTTCAAAACCATCCAGATAGGCGCTCACAGCCAAATCACTCGCTGCGGTATAATCGCCCATCAGGTGAGTATTTTGTGCCGATCTCAATCGCGCACGAGTGATGGTCAGCGGATTTTGAGTCGTATGGAATAAAAATACAGGATTGGCACGGAGCCATTCGACCACCTGCTGGGTCACATTGGTATGACCAGACACCAGTTGTACCGGGTTGTGATTGATCAGTTGCTGCAAAGTTATACTGGAATCCTTGCTTGTTGGCGGAGGGCTATTTCGGAAAGCTATTCCGCCCACATAGAATGCCAACGACCAGCGTTGCTGCTCTGTCAGTTGCTGGAATGCAGGCATCGCGGTGTCGTCGATCCCATTGGAAATGGCATCGTACAAACTTAGAACAGAACGGTTCTGTGCCCGCGCCTTATCGCTAAAGTCTGTGGGGGCCGGATCGAGTTGCGTCGCCAGTGCCCCATCACCGAGACCGGATACACCATGGCAAGCCGCGCAGTTAGTTTCATACAAAGACTGGACAGCCTCTCCCGGCAGCAGGCGATCGGGCGGCAGTGCTTGTGGCATCAGGCCAAGCAGCGTACCACGTAGACTGGCGCTCAATTGACGAACGCTCTCAACACTTGCCTTGTTGTGGATTGCCTTCTGTAATAACTTGGCCTGAACCGTCAGTGCCGTGGAGGCATCTGTCGAACTTGAGGCGCTCTTTTCTACAAGCAAGTGTGAAAATTCGATCATCTCCTGATATTCGTTCTCATTGCTCACCTGACCTTCCGTTACCGCCTCGGCGTAATCAACGCCAATATATTCAGCCAATTGTGCCAGTTGTCGAAGTTCAGCGGTGTTCGCTGTGGTCTCCGCCTCACTCACCCCGGTTAAGAGCGAAAATAACAGCATCAAAAATGTGAAAGCCTTCAGGGGGTGCCGATTCGGGCGTTCCAACGGTGGACGTTTTCGACAGTCAAGCATCTTCGAAATCTCATACCTTAGAGTTGCAAACAATAACTAATTTCAATTGTAGAACTTATAGTCACTATAGAGTCAAGGAACGGTAAAAAGTACAACTGGCTGTATGTTGCTGTCTGCGGGAAGGCGCCGCTAAAATTTATGTCTGCGCTGGGACTGCTCAACAACAAGCAAATTTAAAACCTTGTCTGGCTTGTCGCCATTGTTCATAGATAAAGAAAGGAAGCGTAGTAACTCTCGATAATACAGTGACCGCGACGTTGCTCTAACCGCTCTATTGCTCGCGTCGCATGAGCGATCCCTAATGATTGCCCGCCCACCGCACATCTAGCATTAGTCGCCCTTGGCAAGTTGCGACAAAGCGATATTTCAGCTTTGTAATGTGCGCGCCATCTGCAGGTCAGGACTCCTGTGATAGCTTTCCTAGGTAATCTTTTGACGCTGGCTGATCATTCAGATGTGCGAAGAAAGGACACCTGAACTTTCATTTATAACCGAGCATTAGAAAGGAGGAATTGCTATGGTACAACGTAAGCGCAAAGCTGAAGAGGTCAATCTCCACAGCATATATGAAGAGCTCGATCGAGACGAGTCTCCTACCACTATAGACGAGGCGCAGCATCGAATGATTGCTGTAACTGCCTACCTGATCGCGGAACAACGATGCTTCCAGGGTGATGCGGCGCTTGATGACTGGTTGCAGGCGGATTCAGAAGTAAAGAGCCGGCTATCGAAACCGAGTTAGAGTGAGGGTCCGAGATTCTTATACCGATGAGTCTCGTTTAAACGAGATATTTTGATTTAGAAGCATCAATGCAGCCACTCAAACGAGTGCGATCGGTTTATATAGACCCACTAACTGACGAAGCGATGGCTCTGGTATTGATTTGATAGACGATCAGGCCTCCGCCGATCACGAGTGCGAGAGATAATATGAGTATTTTGCTTTATTTGGCTTGAAGCAACTACCTAAAAATTCCGGTTTTCTCCATAAGTATGTTTTGCCGACGAATTACATGCCGCATTAGCACAACCAACAATTGGTATTGCGAATTTCGGAATTCGGCCGGTACAGAACAATCCTTGAAATCCTCGCCGCTAAGCTGCGTTTTAAGACAGTGTTCAGCTTCTTGATATTCAGCCGCTGCGATCTCTGAAGCCAACGTAGCGCTCTCTTCCATTATCTCGGCATGTTGTTGCATCATGGATCGAAGCTTCCAACCATCACTTTCCTTCTCCATTTCTTCAACAAGATCCTCCATTTCCAGATTTTTTCCAGCCATTTTCTCTTGGAGAACGCTTAAACCTTCATCTGCTGCCGTCAACGGCGACACCAAAAAGGCGCACACTACAAATCCGATCAATAGATGGAACCTCATCTCGTTGCCTCCTCCAGCATGATTGGAAAACCGCGAATCAGCAGTTTCTTACCGATGTGTAATTGGTCCTTAGCCACCAAGGACTTTGGACGAGTTGGTCTCGTGCTGTTCGTCTATCGATGGCTATACGCCGGCAGGGATGGACGTAATACGGATCACGACGCACACGCCTTTCCCCTCGTTTTCTGCGATCCTCAAATATATTTTCTGTCATAGCAGTAATAACCTCTTGGCCGTCAATAATCCCAAAACGACATACACTTCTGGGGCAGATTTCTGGCCCGTCCAAACATCAGTAGATCCAGTTCTAGCCTGAGACAGGCCGGGCATAGTGGCTCGTACTTACTTCAGAATCCAAAACTCGAACGAAGGTATCCAATCACAGAGCGGATATCGGCTTCCGATAAGGATGGATTTCCGCCTTTAGGCGGCATTGCCATCGCCGAACCAGGACTCTGCATTCCCCTGATAATACTAATAAGAAGGACATCCTCTGATTGGGACAGGCGTGCGCCAAGATCAGGTACGCCTGGTATGGCCCCTTTACCGTTTTCACCATGACACGCAATACATGTCTGGTCGTATATGGCCTTGCCCGAGAGACTAACATTTGGTGTGGAAGTGGGAGATGGAGTGGTTGAATCGACTGCCTCGCCCCCGATATGACTGTCATTCGATACCTGCAAAAACGTTAGTATATTTCGGGTTTCTTCACCCGTGAGGCCAGCACGAATACGCATATGAAACATGGTCGTGATCCACTGGTCATCTCGCAGATCATTGGGTCCGCGCAAGTTGTGGCAGCGCGTACAGTTGTCTGCCCATTGCTGGGCGCCCAGTGCATAATCTCCTCGGGCTGGGTAATCGAACCCCCAGGCTGAAATCGATGATAAGCCCGCTGCTAACACCACTACGACACTAAATTTCAGCGTTTGCAGTACGTTTAGAATTTTTGCTTTCATAACGATCTCCCTAAAAACCGTAGGCCAGTTGGAAAAGGAAGCGATTGCTGTCTGCACTTGAGTCTTTATCAATTCCATCATTCCACTCGTAGTTCAACTTGCCAATAAAGTTATTGGAGAACAGGTAATTTATCCCTAGAGCCCATTGTTCCTGATCAGCACTATCAACCGCCGAGTCGAAATCGGTGTAACGAACTACACCTTCAAATTGAGTCAATGGAATACGATATGCCGCCTGGGTATACCAGGTCGACCAGTCTGCACCCGCGGAAGCGGCCATACCCGTTTCAGTCGAACCCACCTTGGACTTTACGTATTCGCCACGGAAACCCAGACCCTGAAACCAACCTACATCCAATGACCTGAGCTCATAGCTGAAGTCAGCGCCATAGACATCGTAATCGCGATTACCTTCATCTTTGATATCTATCGACTCGCCATCATCTCTATTGACTGCTGCTTTTCCTGTTGCTCCCGATAGGCCTATCTCCAAGCTAGATACTGGCAAAATCGCGAATCGCCCGCCGAAAACCTTGTCGCCATCAGCGTCCTTATTGAATCCCTCCGCGTCTATGCCCTCCAGCCCGCCGTCTTCAAAGTTTAGTGTCGGGCCATTGCTAACATAGATGGCATAGCTTGTCCTAACATTGGCAAAAGTAGGCAGACCTCCACGAAGCTGAAACCCAACATCTGAAACTGGAGCAGCCCCATCATGGCCGAATCCCGGTGGAGCTGAGGCCATTTTGTTGATCCACGAGGGGTGGATATTCTGACGGAACTGACCAACTGGACTAAGGAACTTTCCGCCCACCAAAGTAACGTAGTCATTCATGAAATAGTCAATCGTCATGTATTCTAATTCCGTATCAGTTTCGCCATCGTCTTCGACAGTGATTTCCAGCTCGGCTTCAAGCATGACAAGGTCGCGATACTGAAAATGGAAAATGGGTGCGAAGTTACCAACCTTAAAGCTTCCGTCATCACCATCACCGTCGGTTTTTTCGTAACCTACATCGCCATACCCTGCCATATGGATAAGCGTATTCGGTGAACGCCATTCTGATGATTTCGCCACCTCCTTTTCTAACTGCCGCATATCCTCCCTGCTGACAGACTCTTTCTCCTGAGCGATCAACTGTTCTTGTACTTCCTCGAGCTGCTTTTGCAACACTTCTACCTGTGCCTTCAGCGCATCGTAATCTGTATCAGCATGTACTTGTGCCGACAATACAAGACCAATGGAAGCTGCGAGCCCAACCATTCCGCTTTGGTATCCTGCATTTTTCATAGAACCTCCAGACATATTCTTTTCGGCATGCCGATTTACTCGTGTAGTGCTTTTCAAGTAGGCGAGTTTCTATTCACGATAGCAGTAGGTCGCTGTCTCGAGAGTTACTGAACAATTACATTTGTGTAATCACCATTATTTCTGGTAAGTAACAAAGAATTCTTTGAACTACAGTTGAGTGAACAAGATCTAGGGACACCTAATTGAGACGTAAATCAGATTGATCACACTAACTAAACACGGTGAACCCCAAGTCTCAGACCAATGGTGTTCTAGATAGGTTGATATAGATACAGACGTAAATTCCCGAAGTGAATCGAACATAAATCTACACACCTGGGTCGATCTCGGGAGGGTTACAAATATGTAATCAATGCGTAATGCTTGCGACAGGATTGGACTGCTACAGTTTAACTGCCGTACATGCATTTGGGATGAGAAAGCAATGGGTTCTAATTCATGTAATCACGGATTGATCGCGCGACATAAATTCTGGGCAGTCACTGGCCACTAACTTTGAAAGAGGTACTTAGTATGAACACAAAGAATATTCTATCTGTTTTCGCCCTTCTGGCCTTCGTCACAGGTCCAATGGCGTCACTGGCTGCTGAGCCAAAAACTCACGATCATCAAGCTACTAAGGGCATCATTATGCCTAAAACCGGCAAGAAGGAAACCGACAAAGACTGTGAACAGACCCAAAGCAAGGCAAGCAAGGTAGACAGTGGAAAGGAATCCCAGACTCAAGATACGAAATGTAAGACAGAGAAGAAAAGCACTCAGACACATGACCATCGAAAGATGAAAAACCTATGAGGCACATTATCAATTCCTGGTAGCACTATGCCCTTATCCTATTGGAGGCGACAATGAATACTGCAAAATGCCACATCGCAAATCTGTACATCATGCTGCTACTTGTCGGAATGGCTCCTGCAATTGGGGCTGAGCAAGTTGCGTGGAACGGACCGGCTGCACTACAGTTGTCGGACGATCTTTTTTCTGCAGCTCGACAATTGAGCATCGAATGTCGTCAGTCTCCACCCAGATACGATGACAATAGCAGTAGCGGTCATTTGGAGTTTCGTTACCATGTGCGTCATTTTTTGAGTGTCGCCAACGATTTATCATTAGCGCTTGAAGATGGTAAGTCAAAGAATGAAACGAAGCCTATTTTCGAAACATTGGAAAATATGATGATCGATTTAAAAAGGTATTCTGAGAAAAAAGCGGGAGGGCCATGGCCAGCTGTTTCAAAGGCCGTACTGGATGTAGATGCCATTATTGTTCAGCTATCAGCCTACTATAACTAGTCTGGACTAGTACCTTCTCCTGCTCTTTCAATATTAGCTTAGGGCCGCCGCTTTATCGTGGCCCTTATACTACTTGAGAAAATCCATCCAAAGTACGCTAGTCATCTATCAACCACTCTCCTATCGTCGCAACACACCTCGGGCCATAAGCGGCCCATCGCCAAAAAAGTAAACGAAGCTGACCAGGTGATCAACAGAAGACCATTGAGTGCCTCAAGAGCAGTGACGAAACGAATATGGCCCTCTGGATAGACATCCCCAAGTCCCAGAGAAGTAAACATTACACCCGAGTAATAGAGATAAGCCATAGGGTCTTCAATTGAGGCACCGTTGAAGCTACCGAGCCCTAGATACTCGACTAGCCCGGCGTAGCCTAGAGCGTACAGTGCGATTTCCAACACATGAGCGCAGAACAACGCCAGTACAATCACCAGGACTCCGGCTTGTGACTGCCGACTATATTTCGATGCATTCGCGCCAAGCCAAAGTAGACATCGGTAGTGGAAGAAAAACGATACGGCAACAAGACTAAACGCCAGGAGAATTGCTACTACCATAGACTGCCTTCATATGATGATCGTCTGAATTGTTATCGCGATTTTCATCGCGCCGTTGGACAGGCGACGCCACCCATTACTCGACCTGAGTGTCAAAGCGACCCGTGGCAATTTAGTGCTAATATCGCTTTCATATATAGCCAAACATCACTCTGTTCTGGCATCTGCTTCTTGGGTTCCACTCTCTTTCCATTGCAGCACCACGCTGTAAATTACGGGCAAGACCAATAAATTGAGTATAAGAACAGTTAACATGCCACCGAGCATCGGCGCGGCTATTCTATGGGTTACATCCGCTCCCGAACCGGAGCTCAACATGACAGGTATCAGGCCGGCCATCGTGGACACGGCCGTCATGACTACTGGTCTAACTCGCATTGATGTAGCCGAAAGTGCAGCGTTCTTGATCAGTTCCGGACTAAGTTTCCCCGGGTTTTTCTGGCGCACGACAGAAATTTCCTCGTCAATAAAGCTGAGCACAAGCACTCCAATCTCAGCTGCCATTCCGGCAAGGGCGATAAACCCCACTCCTACCGCAACCGACATGTTGTAGCCGTTGATATAGATGAGCCAGATACCACCGATCAGTCCAAAGGGTATCGACAGCATGACCACCACCGGCGCGACGATGTTCCTGAAATTCACGTACAGAAGAAGGAATATGATAAACAGTGTTAAAGGGGCAACAATCCTCAGTCGTGCCGAGGCGCGCTCCATGTACTCAAACTGCCCGGACCAACTCACCGTATAACCGGCTGGGATGTCGACCTGATTGGCCAAGACCTCTTTGGCTTGCCTGACAAAGCCGCCAATATCGTCGGTGTTGAGATCCACGTATATCCAGGCATTGGGTCGAGCATCCTCTGATTTAATCACTGGAGGACCCCTGCGATATTCAATATCCGCCACCATAGCCAGTGGTATCTGCACACCCGTGGGTGTCGGAATCAGAACCCTCTCTAATGTCTCCATATCCCCCCTGAGCGCTCTGGGATAACGAATGTTGACCGGATATCGCTCAAGTCCCTCAATTGTTTGAGTGACATTCATGCCCCCAATCGCGCTCATAATGACGTCCTGTACTTGACCTACAGTGAGTCCATATCGCGCGGCGGACTCCCTGTTGATACCAAAGTCCAGGTAATATCCACCCACTGCCCTGTCACCAAATGCCGAGAGCGTATCGGGCAGCGTCTTCAGGGCTTGCTCGATATCTTTGGAGATCTCCTGCAGTGTTGCCAGGTCCGGACCGGACACCTTGATACCCACGGGGGTCTTGATTCCGGTAGAAAGCATGTCAATACGGGTTTTTATAGGCATGGTCCAGGCGTTTGCCAGTCCAGGAAATTGGATGGCCTTGTCCATTTCGCTCATCAATTCCTTGGTTGTTTTGTCCGGATTGGGCCATTCATCCTTGGGCTTTAGTCGCACCGTGGTTTCAAACATGGAAAGCGGCGCAGCATCAGTGGCGGTATCCGCTCGCCCCACCTTGCCAAACACATGGTGGACCTCTGGAAATGTCCGCAGAATGCGGTCAGTTTGCTGCAGAAGCTCCTTTGATTTGGTTATCGATATACCGGGAAACGTGGTTGGCATATACAAGATGTCCCCTTCATCCAGTGGCGGCATGAATTCACTACCCAGCTGACTGTAAGGATAGGCGGTAATGCCCAGCAGGATTAAAGCACACAGAATTGTAACTGCCCTGAACTTCATGAATAAAGATAAGACTGGCGTATGTATTGCATGCATGAATCGGTTAATCGGATTGGCCTGCTCTGATCGGATCTTTCCTCGAAGAAAGTATCCCATCATGACGGGAACCAGCGTAATCGAGAGTATCGCCGCAGCAGCCATCGAATAGGTTGCGGTAAACGCCAAAGGACTGAAAAGACGCCCCTCCTGTGCCTGCATGGTAAAGATCGGCAGGAAAGATACTGTGATCACTAAAAGTGAAAAGAACAGTGCGGGGCCTACTTCGCGAGACGATTGACCAATAACTTCCCAACGTTCGTTTGCGGTCAACACACGGCCCTTCTCCTCCACGGCCCGGGCGAGGTGTTTATGGCCGTTTTCCACCATCACAATAGCGCCATCAACCATAGTACCTATGGTGATCGCTATCCCACCCAGGGACATGATATTCGCGTTGAGTCCCTGGAAGCGCATAACGATGAAGGCCATCAGTATCCCAAGCGGCAATGTAATGATTGCTACAAATGCAGAACGCGCATGGAGCAGGAACATAATAACTACCAGACTGACAATCACCAGTTCCTGAATAAGCGAGACATTCAGGCTGGCCACGGCTCGTTCAATCAGGTCACCACGATCGTATACGGGGACAATTTCAACTCCGTCAGGCAATCCTTGCTTAAGTTCCTCGAGCTTCGCGCGAACGCCCTTGATCGTCTCCAGGGCATTTTCACCGAAACGCATAATGACAACGCCACCGGCGACTTCCCCTTCGCCGTTCAGGTCAACAAGGCCGCGTCGCAGCTCGGGGCCTAAATGAACGTTGGCAATATCCTGTATACGAATGGGAGTACCCGATCCGTCAACAGCCAACGGAATGGAATTAATGTCGTCAATCGATTGTATATAGCCGAGACCTCTTACCATATACTCGGTTTCAGCCAGCTCAATCAGGCGCCCGCCTATGTCGTTATTAGATCGCATCACCGCATTTTTCACTTTGTCTAGCGGAATGTTATAGCGGGCTAATGCATCGGGATCGACTTCGATCTGGTATTGCTTTACGAACCCACCGACGGAGGCGACCTCAGCAACGCCGGGCACTGTCTGCAGTGGATAACGCAAATACCAATCCTGCAGGGAACGCAATTCAGAGAGATCGTGCTGGCCTGTCTTGTCCACGAGCGCATATTCGTACACCCAGCCGACCCCTGTAGCATCGGGCCCAAGCGTGGGAATAACGCCGTCCGGTAAACGCCCGCTGACATAATTGAGCGATTCAAGCACGCGTGAACGCGCCCAATACATATCGACGTTGTCCTCGAATATAATAAAGACAAAGGAGAGACCAAAGAACGAGTAACCGCGAACCACTTTGGTCCTGGGTACCGCCAGCATTGCGGTCGTTAATGGGTAGGTGACCTGGTCCTCTACGATCTGCGGCGATTGCCCGGGGTACTTGGTCAGCACAATAACCTGTACATCTGACAGATCCGGTATCGCATCCAATGGCGCGTTGGTATAGGAGAAAAAACCAACAACAGCGATTATGGCAGTCGCCAGCAGGACCATTACCCGGTCCTTCAACGAGGCACTGATAATGGCATTGATCATTATTGGTGCGCTCCTACATGGTTCCCTGCTTCTGTATCGGCAGGAGGGCTATCTGGAGAGACCATTTTTGCTGTCGCTTCCCGCAGTTTCGACTCGGAATCGATGAGGAACTGGGCAGACACGACTACACGCTCGCCGCCCTGTAGGCCATCCAATACAGCTACAACCCCCTCGGATTCGATACCCAGATTAACTCTTCTGGGTTCGAGGACACCCTCCTCCTTTATCACGAAAATCTGGTCATATTCGCCGGATCGTACTATCGCTTCCGCCGGCACAACGACCGAATTGGGCATTTCCTGCGCGTGAATTGTAATATTCGCCAACATATCGGGTCGTAGCAGTTGCTCCGGATTGTCAAAAATCAGTCGCACCTTGGTGGTACGCGTTTTGGATTCTGAGTATGGGTAGATGTAGGAGACAGTGCCCTTCAGTACTGTCCCGGGGAGACTTGTCAGTGTCATTTCCGCCGTATCTCCCTCCCTCACCCACGGCAACTCGTACTCGTAGATATCTGCATAGACCCAGACTATGCCGAGATCCACAATCCGATAGAGTTCCATCCCCGGCATGACGAACTGACCCTGTCGAGCTCCAATATGCAGCACTGTGCCATCAGCAGGCGCAGTGATCGGCAGGGTCTCTTTCACAACCTTTGTCTTCTCCAGTTCCTTGATTTGTTTTTCAGGTACATCCAGGAGTCGAAGCCTGGCCCTGGAACTTTTCACCAATGCACTGGCGCCCTGTTGTATGTCATTGAAGGGACTGTCCTTAAGCGCTTCATAATTGTTCAGAGCGAGAAGGTATTCCTGCTGCGTAGAAACCAGTTTAGGTGCGTAGATGTCCAGCAATACTTCGCCCTGAGCGACGGGTTGTCCGGTTTTATCGACACGAACGCGACTAACCCACCCCTCCACTTTCGGATGCAGTCGGAAGATTTTCTCTTCATCGTAGTCGACTCTGCCTACAGCACGAATCGACCGGGATATATTTCGCTTTTCAGCAACTGTGGTCCGCAGCCCAATATTGTTTTGCACCACAGGACTGATTTTTACGGTTCCGGGAGGGCCGCCGCTATCCTCCTCAGCATACACGGGGACATAGTCCATGCCCATGGCGTCCTTAGCGGGTGTGGGAGAGGTCACTGCGGGGTTCATTGCATTTCGATAAAAAAGGATCTTCTTCTCCTGCGGCTTATCCGCGTCTGCATAGACAGGGACATAATCCATACCCATTGGGTCTTTGGTGGGTACTGGTGATGTCACTTCGGGATTCATCGGGTTTCTGTAGAACAGAGGCTTCCGTTCTACCTCGGTTTCAATACCCGTTCCGTGTTTTGCAGGAATCGCAAAATATCCAACGCCCACACCGATGGCCAGGCTCAATACAGCCACCATCACTATCCCCTTACTCATAAACATTCTCCTCACCTACCGCCGCTTCGAGGCGAGCAATGGACTGGTTAATCTCAGTAAAGGACTTCCAATACTGCAATTCATAGTTAAAAAGTGTCACCTGACTGCGCACAACGTTCAGGAAGTCCACTTCACTGACCTGATATCCTGCGAGCATTGATTGAACGGTTTGCCTGGCCTGCGGGAGAATGCCCCCGCTATAGAGCGATAATTGCTCCTTTGCCTGTTCATACCCGGTTACCGCGCTCGAAATGGAGGACAGGACCATGTTTCGTTGATCAACCAACGAATAACGACTTTTGGCAAGCTCTCTTGCGCGTTGCTGCACGGCCTGGGATTGTTTGGTTCCTGTATACAAGGGAATGTTCACACTCAGCATGATTGACAGAAAATCCTGCCGCGATCGACCAAGATCGTCCTCCTGGCGGTTTCCATACCCAAGTCCTACCATAAAGTCGGGGTAATAGTCCTTCTTGGCCAATGCCAACCGCGATTCTGATGCGCTGATGGATGCTTTTTCCTCCATCAAGATGGGCCTTGCCGCTAGTGCTCGTTGATGCAACTCGGATTCGCTAGCGATAGTTCCTGTGAAGACGGGCATCACCGACGGCAACTGGACAGATTGCTCTGGCGTGACATTCATCAGAACGTTCAGGCGTATAACGCGTTGCTCGCGCATGGATTTCAGTTGTACCTCCTGGTCCAGAAATTTTGACAACTCTAACTGCGCAAGCAATACGTCCTGCTGTAGCCCCTGGCCTACCTCATACTTTTTCTTTGCGATATCGATAAACTGTCGAAGCAGACCCTGGTTACTCAGTACAGTTTCGATAGACCTGTCCAAAAAATAGATCTCCCACCACGTTATCGAGACGTTCATATCCAGATTGAGTCTCATCTCCTCGACTGAGTGGAGCGCTGCTTCGGCCTCAAATACAGCTATATCCTCTCGCAGCGAAAGTTTCCCCGGGAAAGGAAACATTTGACTGACGCCTAGCTGCAACTGGGTCATCGGTTCCTGTTGGAGATCAAATGAGTCCCAGGGTAAGTTCATCCCATTCAGGCTCAGGACGGGATCAGGCAGGGTGCTCACCTGGGGAGCAATATAGGTTAGAGCTTCATAGCGCTGTTGCATTTCTGCAAGGCCTGGATTGTTAGACAACGCCCGGGATCGAGCATCTACAAGTTGCAAGACTGCTTCATCAACGGCGTTAGCCATAGAGCAGGGGAGACTAGCCAACAGGAATGTCAAGTACCAGATTGAAATTAGATATTGCGAACCAAATTTGTATCGATGTCTTTTCATAGTTTCCATGTTTTCCTGAATATGGATAGCTTCTGGAAATGCATCCAAACCCGAGATTCTTCGAAGTTTTGTCCTGTCGGCGACTATGGATTCAGATCACCTCTATGCCTCGTCATATAGACGCTTAATAATGTACTATTTATGTGGAGGAATCTTGTGGCAACTGAACGGCTCGTGAGTAGCATTGTCCTTCACATTCTGGTCAATATACCGGTAGTAACCCTCCTTAAAGCGGGTCCACCAATCTTGGCTGACCTGAATGGAGTAATTCTCGAGAATGTCCTCAATACAATCTATACAGGTTCTAGAAGCATCGTAGGAAAAATTTAGAACATGTGACTCTCGATCAAAGGAGATGTCATCCATGCCATAGATTTCATTAATCTCCTCCATCGCCTTTGTAACGCTTTCCTCTTCAACTTCCAGCAATTTTAGGTGACGAACCACCAGGTTGACTTCAGATACTCCCAGTCGATGTTCAGTCTTACTCATAGTATTCACCTCTTCGGGATATTCCCCTTTGTATTAGTTTGATCCGCCTACTGTTGCGAGCTCTCTTCTATTGAGATCGAGGATGTTCGACCAAATTTTGGTATCCATGGCGGAGTAACGCCCATGTAGCGGCGATAGTCATCTCCATATTCATCAATAGCCATTTGTTCCTCACGTTTTGCCAATCGAACATAAACGACTACCAGAACGGGGAACATCACGAGTGTAGGCAAGGTGGGCCACTGCAACAGAAAGCCAAACATTATCATGATGAAAGCGACGTACTGTGGATGCCGACAACGTGCATACCAACCGCTTGTTGCGAGAGACCTCGTCCTTTGAGCTGCGTGTAAAACCCTCCAAGCCGCGGACAGCAAGAAGAAGCCCAATATGATAATTACATTGCTAGCTATATGTAGCGGATCAAAATGGGCATTGCCGGAGAACCCAAAAAACGTATGCAATAGATGGCCATTGTCATGCGCGAGAAAATCGATGCCGGGATATTTTTCGGCTAACCACCCTGAGAGAAAATAGATCGTTAGTGGGTATCCGTACATTTCGGTGAATAGTGCTACAACAAATGCGGAAAATGCGCTCAGGCTTCGCCAATCCTGTTTGGTCTTCGGCTTAACGAAACTAAACGCAAAAAAAATGAAAATTGCCGAGTTAAGGATCACCAGCGTCCATAGACCATATGCCGAATCATTATGCATAGCCCTACCCTCCCCTATCTGTACGGCCATCTTTGAAGGACTGTCTGCGCCCTTCCTCTAGCCCCCTACGATATGCCTCGCTATCCGTCTCTTCAGAATTATGATGGGTTGGCCCCGCATCGCCGTGGTCCTGACCTGCATGCCCGTGACCACCGTGCATGAACATATGCATCAAAGGACACAATAATAGAATCAGGAAAGGCAGTGCTTGAAAAAAATGTACGCGATGTTCCATCAGGAGGAAGTAAGTCACTGCGCCAATCATAGCGATAGCGGCAGTGCCCTGGGGCGTACGCCAAAACGACTTTTGATTCTTCATAATTCTACTCACTCAACTTTCAAGACGCCGCGATACATTTGCATCTGGCAATGAAAATCGTATTCGCCTTCTGCCATTGGTGGCAATTTTATGGACTTGGATTTATTCATAGGCAGGCTCTCGCTGATCTCCAATTCCGGGAGCAGCAGCATTTCGGAGCAGGGAGAGGCATCCTTGCGGAGAAAATGCAGTTCTGCGGCCTGATTGGCAGCTAATCTTATGCGCGCCGGAGTATAGGTGCCGTTCTCAACCACTATCACGAGGTCGTCATCATCCAGGGCGACCTCTCTTGCCTTGTATAGCCAGAACCACCACACGATGAGCGCTATAAGCGCCACGCCTGCTATATTTATTAGCAACACGCTGTAGTCTCCTTTTCAGTGTTCCTGCGCTTTGAACAAGCGCAGGCGATTTGCATTCGTCACTACAGTTAGTGAGGAAAAGGCCATCGCTGCACCCGCGATGACAGGGCTCAACAGCAGGCCGAAAAACGGGTACAACACTCCGGCAGCAAAGGGCACACCTGCTACGTTGTAGATGAACGCTCCAAACAGATTTTGCTTTATATTCCGCAGGGTAGCTTTGCTTACTGCTATTGCGTCGGCCAACCCATGCAGGGACCCGCGCATCAGCGTGATGTCCGCACTTTCAATTGCCACATCTGTGCCCGTCCCTATCGCAAACCCCACATTAGCCATGGCCAGCGCGGGCGCATCATTAATCCCATCGCCAGTCATACCTACGATCTCATCCTGCATCTGCAGTTCAACCACCTTCTCTGTCTTGTCCTGGGGCAGTACCTCCGCAAAGTATTCAGTGATGCCCACCCTTTCGGCCACTGCCTGAGCTGTGCCGCGGTTATCGCCGGTAAGCATTATTATGCGTATGCCATTATGCTGGAGTCGCTTAATCGCAGCGACGGAGTCCTCCTTAATGGGATCCGCTACTGCTATAATTGCATTCAGTTGGCCATTTACTGCAAAGTACATCGGTGTTTTGGCTTCAACTGCCAGGTTTTGTGCCTTCTCAACGATAGATCTACAATCTATGTTGTGTTCGCGCATCAGTTTTTCGTTGCCGAATAACAGGTGCTTACCATCTATATCGGCTTCTACACCATGGCCAGCAATAGCGTTGAAGTTGGATACTTTTTCAGGCTTCAATCCTCGTTCCTCAGCCGACTCCACAATGGCTAACGCCAGTGGGTGTTCAGAACCAGACTCCAGGCTCGCGACAAGCTGCAGTACAGCGTCTTCACTTTCCCCGGCGACCAATACAATGTCCGTAACTTTGGGGGCACCCTGGGTAATGGTGCCTGTCTTATCGAGGACCATGGCTGTGATTTTGGAGGCCATCTGCAGGGCTTCACCATTGCGTATGAGCACACCAGCCTCAGCTGCCTTGCCAACTCCAACCATTACAGACATGGGTGTTGCCAGACCCAACGCGCAGGGACAAGCGATGATCAGCACGGTTGTTGCGGAGACAATTGCAAAGGCTACCGCTGGATCAGGACCGAAGTTTAACCATGCCAGGGCGCTCACAACTGCGATAATCATCACGACCGGGACAAAATAGCCAGAAATGATATCGGCCAGACGCCCGATAGGTGGCTTGGAGTTTTGTGCACGCTTAACCATGTTGATGATTTGCGCCAAAGCGGTATCTTTACCGACCCTGGTCGCCCTAAACAGGATAGAGCCCGTTTTGTTTAAAGTCCCCGCGACGACCTCATCGCCCTCGCCTTTCTCCACTGGCATGGGTTCACCGGTGAGCATGGATTCATCTATCGCCGTATGGCCTTCTACGACTTCACCATCCACCGGAATCTTTTCTCCAGGTCTAGCACGCACGATATCATTCAGGAGCACCTGCTCGATCGCAATGTCCAGCTCCTTGTCGTCCCGGATCACACGCGCCGTTTTGGCTTGCAGGCCGATCAGACGTTTTATCGCTTCTGATGTACGACCTCGGGCCTTGAGTTCCAGGGCGAGTCCTAGATCAATCAAGCCGATAATCATGGCAGTCGCCTCAAAGTACACATGGCGCGCCATATCCGGCACCACACCAGGTGCGAAAACCACCACCATGGAGTACAGCCAGGCAGTACCAGTCCCCAGAGCAATCAAGGTATCCATATTGGCGGAGTGGTTCTTGAAAGACTGCCAGGCACCTACATAAAAGTGTTTCCCCGAAAACACCATGACACTTAGAGTCAGCAGACCGACAATTAGCCAAACCAGGCGCTCGGAGTCAGTAGTAATTGTCATTTCTCCGCCGATGATGCTGTAGACCATCAAGGGCACCCCTAGTAGCAGAGCGATGGTCATTTCCCGCATCAGACGCCGGTAGTAAGCTCTCTCCGACTTTTCCTTTTCCTCCATTGCATCATCTTCGGACTGGGCTCCAACGGCCTTCGCGTTGTAGCCTGCTTTCTCAATAGCGTTGACCAGCGCCTGCGTATCGACTTCCCCGGTCACTGAAACGGTACGCTGGGCAAGGTTCATTTCGGCGCCCATCACGCCGGGTACCTGCCTAATTGCATTCTCAATTTTTGTTACACAACTGCCGCAGATCGCCCCCTCGACAATTAGTTCCTGCTGCCCGACCATAGATTTCACTGCAGGAGTATCACTCTCTTCTTCCGCATGTTGTTGGTCTTCGTGGTCGTGGTTAACTGCGCCATTCATCCTATATTCCTCGGATCACAATCCCTTTCGTCCTACCTCAATTCTACCTTTTGAAACATTCCAGCTTCATAATGGCCCGGTATATTGCAAGCAAAGACCACTATGTCGTCACCTTCAAACTGTCAGGTTAGAAACTTTGTCATCCCCGGTTCAACCGTTAAGGTATTGCCATCAGCATGAACCATGCTTGGCATACGGCGCATCATTTCAGCATGCTCTCGCTGTTCCGCCTCATTGCCTATCGAGAACTCATGTGCAATCTTACCTTCGTTTGTAACAATGAATTCAATAGTGGTTCCTGACTTGATGGTTGCGAGTTCTTCTGAGAAATTTATTTTCATCTCGTCTGTCAAACCCACCTTGATGACCCTGTCGGCTACAGAGGGCTGCGCAGGCTTACCCACTGGCCCAGCTCCCTCATTGTGGTTGTGGTTGTGCTGGTCCTCACTTCCCGTAGGAGCACCGTCTTCAGGTGACAATGGGTTAAGGGCATCGCTTAGTTCACCATGGTGCCCGCCCCCTGCATAAGCCGGGAACGTCATCACGGCCAAAACCGACAACGCAAGAACTAAACGAGGCAACGCGACAGCGGATATGAATGGATTCACTTTTACTTTTCTCCTGAGGTATGAAAACAGCGAAATCTGCGTGAACTCCTCGTTCGCAGACTTCGCCCGATATAGGGACCAAAACTACTCCAGAACAGCTTTCTGTCTGATGACACACACATTACATATCTGTAATGGCGTGGTAATCTTATCGACAGGTGAGCTGCCCTAATCTGGATACGATGGTGCTCGATCCGGCGAGCTCCACTCCAAGACTGTGAAGATTGGTGATCTCCCCCCTCGCCAGGAGGTTTTGCAATGCGGCTCCTTGTTGTTGAAGATGAAATTAAGACAGGCGATTACCTGCAGAAGGGACTGACTGAAGCCGGATTTCTGGTAGACCTGGCCCGGAATGGGCTCGATGGTCACCATCTCGCCATGACCGAAGCCTTCGACCTGATTGTTCTAGACGTGATGCTTCCCGATGTAGATGGCTGGAAGATCATCCAATCTCTCAGGGAGGCAAACCAAGCCACTCCTGTCTTGTTCTTAACCGCCCGAGATAGCGTGGACGATAGGGTCAAGGGCCTGGAACTGGGCGCCGACGATTATCTGGTCAAGCCTTTTGCGTTCGCGGAATTACTGGCGAGAGTTCGAACCCTCCTGCGGCGCGGTCTTAACTCCGCGTTAGTGGAACACATGGAAATAGCCGATCTGGTCCTTGACCTCCCACGTCGACGTGTCACACGCGGTGGCAATCGCATCAATCTTACTAATAGAGAGTTTTCATTGCTGGAACTAATGGTGAGGCGACAGGGAGAAGTTTTGCCACGCTCGCTTATCGCATCACAGGTATGGGACATGAACTTCGACAGTGACACCAATGTAATCGATGTGGCTATTCGGCGCTTGCGAGTGAAAATTGACGAGCCCTATTCGCCGAAGCTAATCCACACCGTCCGTGGCATGGGCTATCAGCTAGATATTCTCGATGACATTTAGAACATATAACTGGCGTCGGATGCCACTTGCTGGCAGGGTGACTGCAATTGTTGGTGCCACGTTTCTTTCTTGTGTACTAATGCTGGGTATAGTTATACAAGACTCCATCGACGGCCATTTCGCCGAGGGGGACGCCGATGAACTTCGCGTCGTGTCTGCTTCCGTTGAGCTCGCACTGCAAAATAGCTTAGGGAATCTCCACGGTGATGACTTTCAGAAAAGTCTGGAGCAGGCTGTTTCTGGCCACCACGGAATGTACTACGCCGTTTTTGACGGCGAGAGTAATATGATTTTTTCCACCCCGGGGCCTCAATTGTCTAATCTACTCACTAGTATTCCACCGGTCAAAACTATTAGCAGGGATAACCTTTATCTTTGGTCAGAAAATGGAAAAACCTATCGCGGAACTGTTGTTGAGACAGAAGATAAGATCAATACAACAATTGACAAAATGACCATCATCGTAGCCGCGTCTATGGATTTTCATTTGCAGTTTATGGATCAGTTTCGTAAACAATTATGGGGCGTTCTAGGCTGTTCAAGTCTATTAATCTTGTTATCTGCCTGGTTTGCCGTGCAGGTGGCGCACAGGCCTCTACACAAAATTAGCAAAGAGATAGGCAACATCACCAGTGAAAAACTAAATCTTCGTCTGGATCCTGAAAACGCACCCGCTGACTTGCTGGAACTAGTCACATCTTTTAACGATATGCTGGCACGTATGGATGATGTGTTTCAACGCCTATCCAACTTTTCAGCAGATATAGCGCATGAACTGCGCACGCCAATTACCAATCTCTCTACACAGACGCAAGTGTCGCTGAGCAAGGCAAGAGACTCAGAGGAATATCAGGAGATTCTGTATTCCAACCTGGAAGAGTATGAACGCATGACCAGGATGATAAACGACATGCTATGGCTCGCTCAGGCCGATAATGGCATACTCAAACCTCGTTTTGAAACTCTGGATCCTGCTATAGAGCTGACAGAACTATTCGATTATCTCGGAGCCTGGGCAGAGCATTGCAATATAAATCTGACACTGGAAGGGAGCCGCCCAACAATAATCGGAGATAAAGAAATGTTGCGCCGCGCGCTTACCAATCTCCTCACCAATGCTATCCACCATTCGACTCCCGGTTCATCTATCGTCGTACGACTTAGCAGTGATAACCAAAATATTCATATTGCGGTAGAAAATGTCGGGGACGACATCCCAGCTGAACATCTACCATATTTGTTTGAAAGATTTTATCGCGCAGACCAATCTCGGCAACGCTCCGGCAATGGTAGTGGTGCCGGACTCGGTCTGGCAATAGTGAATTCGATTGTGGACTTACATGGCGGTAGCATTTTCGCCCGATCAGAAAATGGAAAAACTACGTTTGAGATAACACTTCCAATTTCCGACCGAAGTTTGGCGGGATGATCACCGCCGGTGAGTAGCCAGCAAGCTCCACGCCCAGCTACTCACCAGCCAAAGAGTAAGATTACCAAGGCTTCCGTCGAATGCCCTCGGCAACATGCGGTTTAATCAATTTTTTGCGTCACCCTTCCTTTTCCAGGCGGGCCGTACCGCACCCAAACGCGCTTGTTTTCCATCATGATGACCCGGCCATCCTTCGTCTCCATTTTCGTTCCATCGGCCATGCTCATGGGCTTGCCATGCTGGTCTATCATTCGGCCCGTACCGTCTGGATGTAGATATAGCGTTGACCCGTCTTTTAGCTGTATTTTCTCCGCCAGCGGTTCTTCTGCAAGTGCAGGCGTCATAAATCCCACCGCTCCGCAGACCGCCAATGTGCAACCCATCTTTCTGAAATTCATATTGACCTCTCCTCAACAGACGCCCAAGGCCGTCCATAGCATGATTTCCGTCAGCTGCGGTCCTGGTACCGCAACCCTGGCCTTAGTGACTACGGCCGACCACCTATCTCAAATGCCCACCGTAATGAGCGCGTTTTCAAAAACCCGGCACGACCAACTGCTGGCACCTAATTGTTTAGGTCGCAACAAGCGTCCGAATCACCAATCCCAATATAGCGACCTGTCTCTGTCACCCGCATGACACACACATTACAATTACGTCATCGTTACATTTCCATAAACAAAGCCTAACACTGTCAATACACAAGAATATCGTAATACTCTTTTTTGAAAGCATATGAGCGCATGACCAGCATGATAGACGACACGCAATGACTTCGCGCAGACCGATCATGGAAACGCCCCAACATCGGTAGTAGCGCCGACTTTGATCTTGCTATAGTAAATTCCATTGTCGAAAATGATGGGGCATGCCTTTCAGCCAAATCTGAGAATCGAAGAACGCTGTGTTACCAAATGCTTCCGTAAACCGCCCTCTGCTTGACCGGTTGAAGACCAGCGAGCATCGTTCCCACTCAACATCCAGCTATTCATAAGTCTAGTCGTTTCCGCGAGCAGTATAGCTCCTTGCCAATCGGGGGATAATAATGGAAGACGCCAAAGCAGTAACTAGTGTCATGATAACCAGGCTTACCATGCCATGGTGTGACAGATGTTTTTGCATCAATCCTATGCTTGCAACGACCAAGCCCACTTCACCACGCGGCAGCAAAGCAGCGCCAAGAATCCACCTCTCACGAACGTTCAATTGCGAAGAAATCAGCCATGGTACGAACAATTTCCCCAGTATAGCCGCTATCAATACCAGCAGTACCACGTAGAGCAGACCCAGGTCATTCACGTCAAGTTCAGTTATTTGCATGCCGATGCCGACAAAGAAAAGGGGGGTGACACAGGCTGCGAGTCGATCAAAAAAGGCGCTATCTCGACCTCGCTTTTCTGGCTCCATCGCTGCAAGTACAGCACCTGCGACAAACCCACCTACAGCAGCAGACAATCCCCCCAGATGTGTTAACCAGGCAGTCAACAGGGTCAGCGAGATGATTGCAGATCGCCTAGAAATAGTAGATTTGAGCATACCGCTTCTATTGAGCAAGACGTAAACTGCCGAAAGAAGCATGATAATTGCAAGCAAAGCCAAAATTCCGATCAGTAGTGATGTAAGTATCTGCTGATATCCGTTAGTGCCAGTTAAACTCAAATGGATTGACGACAATAGATACAATGCAAGTATGTCATCGACCACAGCTGCAGCAAGAAAAATCTGGCCAACCTTGGTGTGTAAAATACCCTCCCGACTCAGTAACGGGACACTTATCCCTATGCTGGTAGCAGCGAGCGCAACTGCAATATACAAGGCTTCGTCTATTCGCCCATTGATAGTGAATCCTGCGATATAACCCAGCGAAGCACTAGCCAGAATACCAGCTATTCCAACAATCAGGGCAGGTTGCACAGCCGCTATAAATCGTTTCCAATTAACTTCATATCCCGCTGCGAAGAGTATGAACACCACTACGATTTCTGTGATGATGCGTTCTTCGCTACCGAAGGAAATTAGTTCAAGCCACAGAGGACCCAGCAGCATTCCCAACAGAATCACCACCGCCGCGAGCGGCAGCCTATATCGATCAAAAAGCGCATTGGAGGCTACAAGAACAGCCCCGGATAACAACCAGATCAGTGTGTCAATCGTCAGCATTGAAACCAACAACTATCACGGATTAAAAATACCATGACGTTCTCAACGTCATGTAGCTATCTTTTTCAAATCCGTATAACCGCCCATCTTCTGAAATATTCGTCAGCAAACGCAATTCAAACTCCAGAGTCCATCGCTCACCCATACGTCGCTGGGCCTCGACGAAAGCAATTGTTTCCCCGTCGGCAGGATCCACAATTGCGCCCACCAGAATATTAGTGTCATCCGCGTCATTCAGAGTAAATCTGGCTCCAACAAATACATCATCATCCAATGAAGTTGCCGGTGCAGCGTCGTCACGCGCATCGTACAAATATTCGGCGAGAAGGCCGATGTCGACATTGGTTCCCCGGATGCCATAGAATGTGTACTCCACCCCCCCAGCAAAGGCACCAAAGTCATCGCCCTGCCCTGAACGGCCAATCGCTTCTAACTTCCACAACCAGGCTTCCTGCGTGTACTGGATATCGACGCCAAGCTGGCTGATGACATCATAATGTGGCACGAGAAAGACGCTTCCCGACGCAACCAGGGTCGGCACCAGACGGGGCTCTCTACCATTGCCGTAGAATCCGGACAACCCGATATCCCAGTTGGTAACGGATTTGGTCCAGCGCAGTGCAATATCCAGATGCTGATCTCCTGCCCCGGAATCGTACACTGCATCGTGATTGGAAATTGGCAATGGCCCCCGCAGGCGCGCATTATTTGCCGGGAAAGTGCGCTCCCGAAAACCGGGAAGTAGAAAGAGGCTGAGAGTTCCGCCTTCGCTCCAGTGCTCAAGATTGATCATGGGCTGCCCGAGCTTCTGCTCCTCGTCAATATCCTCGACAAGGTCAGTTTGATTGATGATATCAACAAGGTGTCGGGATTCAGTAACACCCCAGAACACCTTGCCGACGCCCAGTAGCCACGTCCAGGGCCCTCTAAAATGCTGCCAGTTGGCCTCCCGCAAGTCCCAGTGAGTACGATTTTCATCGTCGGCGTCATAGCGGTAAAACGGAATTATCGTTATTCGGTCACTGCCTTCATGCCACTCATAACGAAATTCCGGCGAGACTACGGCGGAAGGCGATAGTCCATTGTGCGGATGCTGGTCATACTTCGGTTCTTCAAAGAAAATACGTGGCTCAAAAGCAATATAACCGGCCCAATCTTGCTGCTGTGCCAGGCACTGGTTCGCGATAACAATCAGAACCGCCCCGCAATAAGCACACCTGGCTGATCTATACAGCATGTTAACGAATACGCTTCAGCGCATCAGGGCTAAAAGCCTGTTCGGTGAGGCCGGTCTGGAAGAGGTAGGGCTTGAAAGTCAGTACTGTTTTTTTACCCGTCTGGACATTCTCCATGCGCAGTACGTGAGCACGCCAGAACCTGTCGAGGTATTGATGATAATCCTCGAAATACAGGGTTTTCTCCAATTTATCTTTCAGGTCGTAGAAGTCAGTTTTATAAATCCTGTAATCAGACTGCTCTATCCACACAATTTCCCGGCTGTATCCTGAGTTATCGTAAACTGGAACCCTCTCAACTACAAAGCACTGCCAATTACCGCATGGTTCATCCCTGATCCAGCGATAGGAAAATTTCTCCACCTCGTCAGAAAGGAGATCCTCGTAGGCGAACTCACTCCCCACAAAGGCACTGGATTTGTTGGCCGAAGCAATGCGTTTCACACGTTTTAGAGACGGCAGGTAAAGCCACTGGTCATCTTCCCGTGAGATATGTGTATGACTTAGGAAGCCTGTGCCGGCAATATCTCGAGGTTCATGGAAAATCGTCAGGGCCTTGTCACCATCTTCCGGATTATCTGATTCGAGAATCTGCCAGCTAAGCACCCGCTGACGAGTTCTGCCATCGACTGAAATCAAATCCATGGTGAGGTCTGCGGTAGTATCACCATACCCCTCGTTGCGATGTGACGCTTCCCGCGCAATCGCCAGTCCCCTGGCCTCTGGTGTGAGTGTCGTACTATTCTGAGCAACTCCGGTTACCTGTGTACAAGCCAATAGTAAGCCGATGATTTTGACAAAGTGCTTCATAGTTATTGCTCCCCGGTATTTCCGTTAGAAGCCATGGTTCCTGAGGCGTCATGCAAATAGCGCAGAGGCTCCTTCTCAAAGCGTTCCAGACATCGCTGCGCGCAAAAAACATAGCGGAGACCTTCATAAGTTGTTGTAATCTCTGCGGTCCATTCATCTACCCTCATACCACACACGGGATCACGCACCCAGGAATGCAACTCAGTTTTGCGATCTCGCAGCGCTCCATCTTCCAGCCACAAAATACGGTCTGCTACATCCTCGACTCGCGGATCGTGAGTTACCAAAACAATCGATCTGCCCTCATCACGGGCAATATCGTGCAGAATCATCATCACTTCCTGGCCGCTGACAGAGTCAAGATTACCCGTCGGTTCGTCTGCAAGAATAAGCGGGGGTGCATTGATCAACGCTCTCGCAATCGCCACCCGTTGTTTCTCTCCACCAGATAAGGTTCGCGGCAATGCTTTACGTCGGTGGCCAAGGCCAAGGCGTTCAATCAATTGTGCAGCCCTCTCTGATGCCTGGCGAAAATTGCCACGAATTAGCCGAGAGGGAAACAGGATATTCTCCTCCACGGTGAGCGCGTCCAGCAAATTGAATGCCTGAAAGATAAAGCCGACGCTACGGGCACGAATCCTCGGTAATTGCGATTCTCCTAAAGCAGTAATCTCGGTACCACCAATAAGCACTCGCCCCGAGGTGGGCCTGAGTAAACCACCCAGCATTGAGAGCATTGTCGTCTTGCCCGAACCGGATGGACCCATTACCAACACGAGTTCGCCTTTTTTTAAGGTTAGCGACACATCGTCAACAGCACGAACTTCTGTGTGACCCGTGCCAAAGGTTTTTACGAGGTGGTCTGCTTGCAGAACAATATTCTCTTTCATAATAAACTTATCCTCCGCCCTGGAATGCCGATACAGGGTCAAGGCGTGCAATCTGGCGTGCCGGCATTAATGAAGCAGCGATCGCCACAAATATGCCTGCCGCAGCGATTTTGGTTACAGATGCCATTGTCAAACGCATGGTGACCGCCGGAATGAGCTTTGATAACACAGGCATCAATAGAGCGGCTACGAGAGTTGCTACTATCACGCTGGTAAGAGTGATCACTATTGCCTGAAATACCACGCTGGCATACAGGGCTCCGTTAGTCACCCCCAGTGCCTTGGCAACCGCCAGTTCACAACGCTGGCGGGCAACCTGTGAATAAATCGTAAAAGCTACCAACAGGATAGCCAGAGCACCGCCGATAAGTGTCATAAGTGCGATCGTATCTGTGCCCATTTGCATAGCCATCTTTTTGTCGTTTTTCAGGAACTGCTCTGCCGTGAGGGCATGTACCTTATCCACTTCGCGCTCAATAGTAGCGGCGAGGTCGCCCGGTGTGACGCCATTAGCTGTCTTTACGAGCATGAAGCTGGAGATATCGAAGGATGACATAATGTCTTCCATATCAATCTTGTTGATGAAAATGACAGAATTGGCCATCGAAAACGTTTCTCGAGATAGGCCAACGATAATGAATTCATGGTCTGTGATTCGCAGCTGACTACCTATTTTAAGTTGGGCCATCCGGGCAAATACCTCCGGCACAATCACCTCGCCGAGAGCGGGCTGATCCCGACCTATCGACATCGCCCATGGGCCGGCATATGCAGAAGGCACATCAAGCCCCACCACATAAGAAAACCACCGATGTTCACCAGCTTCCACGACTGTATTCAGGTAGAGAATAGGATCCACGGCTGCGACCCCAGGGAGTTCTCGAACTTGCCGAACCTTCCAGTCTGCCACGTAGGAGGTGGCCATATGCATGTTCGAGACCCCACGCTGCATTACCCAGACGTCAGCTTCCACATTGCGTACATAGGCTACAATTTTCTCTGACTCACCCGCAAATATTCCCTCAAACATTATGATTAGCAGGAATGCACTGGCACCAGATGTGATCGCAATCATCAACATTAAGGGCTCCAGCAACAGACTTTTGATCATCCAGCGCGTCATAATCAGTTCCTGAAAACCATACCGGGGTCCAACCGGTATATCATGTGAACCGGCAGCAGTGACCCCGCGATTGCGAACCCCCAACATGCCAGAGCTGTGCGTATCATTGGTATCGTTTCAGTGGGCAAAACGAGATAAAGCGGTGCCATGCTCTCGATGAACACGCCCAAAAGCATTGCAAGCACAATACCCACTGGTATAGCCAGAGATGCCAGTATTAGGGCTTCCAGTATTACGATGCGCAGCAGATAGCCATTGCTGAACCCAAGGGCCTTCAATACACCCAGGTCATGCCGACGCCCGTTGATGGCCGCAAACATAATAATTCCGGTGACCAGTATCCCTACTATATAAGCGACACCTATCATCGTTTCAAAGATTGGCCCAAGCGTGACTCGCCCCAGCACTTCATCTTTGTCCGCAAGCATCTCAGGCAGATAGACGTCAGCACTGGGCACTGACTCCTCAATGCGCTGTGCGACAGTAACAAGATTCTCATCCGCAACAAGGTTTACCAGCAGAAAGCTCAATAACGGGAAAGTACTGATATCGTCGGCTAGATCAGATTCAAAATAGAAGTCCAGAAGATCGTCAAAAAGTACAAAACCGAAAGAGGTGAAGTATGCGGCGTCTCCCTCCGAGATCCCCGCTATATGAAACTCAAAGTCAGAGAGGACGAAGGTATCACCGGGGCTGAGATCGTATTTTTCTGCCAGTGAACGATCGACGACTATTTCGCGATCTTTCTCGATCGGCCTGCCTGCAAACAACCCTCCTGGACCGCCCGCAGTATCATACACAAACAATGAGATAGGGGTTCGTATCCCAGCCTGTTCATAGATCAATGCGATAGTGGTTAGCGGGTGGGCTGAGGCGACACCGTTTACAACCTCCACATCCTGACGAGAAAACTGCGGAAGCACTGAACGGACGGCGATCATGTTAGATACGCCGGCCTGAAGAACAATCAAGTCTCCTCCCCTGTTTAATGACGTATTGCGTAACTGGACAAGCTGTCCGGCATAGAAGCCCTCCAGGACCAATATAACAGCCACTACGGCGGCTATAGCGCCGCCTCTCATGAGGGTGCGACTCATATCAATCCGTAACTGACGTACAATGTACTGGAGCATCCTTCCTCTCCATGATCATGCCGTCACTCGAGCACCCGACTCGATAGAAACGGTTGTTAGTGGTCGTGCTGTTCAGAGGTAATGGGGTTACGGTGAAGGAATATCACTTCGGCAATCAGAATAGCCGCCATCGCGATACATGCCACGCCGATAACGAGCGGATCGCTGACAATCTTGACCAGCACAAAGCCTGTCAGTATGGCAAGGTCCAGCACTGTTGCGATCACGACAATATCACGCCTTGCGCCCAATTCGCTGTGGAGATGTCGTAGCACACCCCAGTGAATGGCAATATCCATCACCAAATAAAAGATGACCCCCAGAGCAGCAATTCGGGATAGGTCAAAAAATGCTGTAAGTAACAGACCCAAAACTATCGTATACACTAGCGTATGTTTTTGAATGCTTCCGGGCATGCCAAAGTGGCTGTGTGGTACCAGATTCATTTCCGTCAACATGGCCAGCATGCGAGAAACGGCAAAGACGCTGGCAATAATGCCGCCAGCGGTGGCGACCATCGCCAAAATCACGGTGAACCAGAGCCCATAATCGCCCATTGCAGGTCGAGCGGCGGCGGCCAGCGAATAATCGCGAGTCTTGATTATCTCCTCAAGCGACAAATTGCTGGAAACAGCGAAGCCGACAAGGCCATAAATGAAGATGCATAGCAAAATGGAAATGACTATGGAGCGACCCACATTGCGGTGTGGGTTCTTCAGCTCTGATCCACTATTTGTAATCGTTGTGAAGCCTTTGAAAGCAAGAATACCCAGAGCAGTTGCACCTAGAAACCCTAGCAAGCCACCCTCAAGATGGTTACTGGATGACATGACTTCTGTCTTGTCGGCAACGGCAATGCCCACTAGACCAAAGACGATGATTCCACCAATCTTGACCATCCCCAGCAGTGATGCCAGCCCTTCAATGAGCTTATTGGCAGACAGATTTACAACAAAGGCAAAAATAAGTAACGCAATGCCGAGGCCGGGGACCAGGATGCGGGTATCGCTGATATCAAACAATTGCAGCGTATAAGACCCAAAAGTTCGCGCCAGAAAACTCTGCGCAATCACCATCGAAAAATACATCAACAATGAAAAAAATGCAGTTGGCAAGGTTGTGCCATAGGCCTTCTTAAGGAACATTGCGATCCCACCAGCGGAAGGATACGCATTGGACATCTTCACATAGGAATAGGCGCTGAATGAAACAACAACGGCGGCAGAGATGAATGCAAATGGAAACAACGCACCCGTCATTTCGGCCATCTGCCCCGTAAGTGCAAATATTCCAGCGCCAATCATTACGCCAGTACCAAGGGCAACGGCACCGACTAGAGTCAGGCTGTCTTCAGCATATTGCGATGCTCTCCCTTGCTTGTTCTCCATATGTTCCTAAATGTCGCATAATGGTATTCGACCAGTCTATACCTGCCCACCTCACAGAAAGGTGACGCATAGATTACAGTACCGTAATCTATGCGTCATGCGGGTGACAGGCCCGACTGGCTACCCTGCAGAATCACAACATGGAATTCCCAGCACCCACTCCCAATAAGGATTACCCATGACCCGATGGCTTCCCCCACCCAGACAGCCCGTGCAGTTCAGTCGCCGCCGCTTTGTGCAGGGCCTTGCGGCCGGTGGTGTGCTGGCGACCGCGCCGGCCTTCTTACGTGCCGACGCAAACGCCGCGACAGCACTGGGGTCGGCACCGGTCCTCAGCGGCCGTGAAATCGATCTGGTGATCGCCGAAACCCCGGTCAATTTCACCGGTGTCACCCGTATGGCTACCACCATCAATGGCTCCATTCCGGCTCCTACGCTTCGGTTGCGGGAGGGCGATGCGGTAACCATTCGGGTCACTAACCGCTTGCCGGTAGCCACTTCTATTCACTGGCACGGCATCCTTCTGCCCTATCAGATGGACGGGGTGCCAGGTATCAGCTTCAAGGGGATCGCACCGGGCGAAACCTTTGTTTATCAGTTTACCCTGCGGCAGAGCGGTACCTACTGGTATCACAGCCACTCCGGCTTTCAGGAAATGACCGGAATGTACGGTGCCCTGATTATCGAGCCACGCGCAGGTGACAGGCAACGTGCCGAGCGGGACTACGTGGTACAGCTCTCTGACTGGACCGACGAAGAACCGATGCACGCGTTCAGCAAGCTGAAGGTGCAGGGCGATGTATACAACTTCAATCAGCCCACCTTGTTCGACTTCACCCGTGACGTCTCCACTATCGGTTTAAAAGCCGCGGTGGAAAAACGCCAGATGTGGAATCAAATGCGTATGAATCCAACCGATCTGGCGGATCTATCGGCGGCGACTCTCACCTACTTGATGAACGGCACCACGCCGGCAGGTAATTGGACAGGTATTTTTAATCCAGGTGAGCGTGTACGACTGCGCTTTATCAACGCCACCGGCAACAGTTTTTATGATGTCCGTATTCCCGGCTTGAAGCTCACCGTCGTTCAGGCTGACGGACAGGATGTGGAACCGGTATCGATAGACGAGTTTCGATTCGGACCGGGTGAAACCTACGATGTGCTGGTCGAACCCAGTGACGATGCGTATACCATCTTCGCACAGAGTATGGAACGCACCGGTTACGCTCGCGGCACGCTGGCAGTGCGACCAGACGTGTCAGCACCGGTACCGGCGCTTGATCCCGCGGAATGGCTCACCATGGAAGACATGATGGGAGCTATGAACGAAGGCGGCATGAATCATGGTGGAATGAATCAGGGTTCTATGAATATGGGTGCCATGGACCACAGCAAGATGGATCAGCCCCAAACGCATGGCGGCATGGCCATGGACCACAGTATGCACGGCATGCAACAAGGTGCCACGAACTCGCTTGCCAAACCCTCCTCCTCGGTACGCCACGCTCGGAGCGAATACGGCCCGTCGGTGGACATGCGGGTGGATATGCCACGCACCAATCTCGACGACCCGGGCATTGGCTTGCGCAACTTAAGCCAGCGTGGGCTACGCCCACCGGGCCACCGCGTGCTGACGCTGGCGGATCTGAAATCCATCGATGGCGTGCTGGATGACCATCGTGCACCCGCGACCGAACTCGAGCTGCACCTGACCGGTAATATGGAACGCTACTCCTGGTCCTTCGATGGACTGGAGTTTGGCAAAAGCACCCCGGTGTCCCTGCGCCACAACGAGCGGGTCAGAATCATTCTGCAGAACGACACCATGATGACTCACCCCATGCACTTGCACGGCATGTGGAGCGAACTGGAAACCGATCAGGGCGAACTGCGGGTACGCCGCCATACCATTCCCGTACAGCCGGCGCAGCGCATCAGTTTCCTGACCACACCCCACGATGTGGGGCGCTGGGCCTGGCATTGTCACCTGTTGTTTCATATGGATGCAGGTATGTTCCGCGAGGTGGTCGTGTCATGAGACGTAATGCGATGAAATACCTCACAACATTAGTTTTTGCTGTCGGCGCACTGCAGACGAATACCGTACTGGCACAAATGGATCATGGGGATATGCAGATGCAAGGTGGCAGCGCACCCGCTGATGCCCGTGATCCCAATGCCTATTCCGATGGCTATACGCTGACTGAAGGGCCCTACGCCCAACCGGGACCCAGACAGTTGAAGCTAATGGACGAGCACATTTTCTGGGCGGTGCTTGGTGATCGCCTTGAATACCAGGAAAGCAGCGAGAGCACGGTCTACGATCTACAGGGCTGGTATGGCACCACCTACAACCGTTTCGTCATCAAGGCGGAGGGAGATATCGCAGACGGCTCACTGGAAGAAAGCTCCACCGACCTGCTATGGGGCAATGCACTCAACCCCTATTTCGATACCCAACTGGGTGTTCGGATCGACCAATACGACGAGGGCAAGGACAGGCAATGGTTGGCATTGGGAGTACAGGGTCTCGCACCCTATTGGTTCGAGCTGGATGTCGCCGCCTATGTTGCTGACGGCGGTCGGACTGCAATTAAGGCCGAAGCCGAGTACGAACTGCTGCTGACGCAACGGCTGATCCTGCAGCCTCGCGCTGAGTTGAACCTGTACGGCAAGGATGATCCTGACAATGGTTTGGGGTCAGGTCTTTCGGATATTTCCTTAGGGTTGCGCCTGCGTTATGAAATCACCCGTCAATTTGCCCCCTACATCGGGGTGGAGTGGGCTGGTGCCTATGGTGATACAGCTGATTACCGACGCGAGGCTGGAAACAAAACCTCGGACACCCAGTTTGTTGCCGGATTGCGGTTCTGGTTCTAGTCATCAACACATTCTGTTCATTATCACTTTCTTTCAAGAGAAACACGCTTATGAAAATTCAACATTTCGCCAAAATTATCGGATTCGCCGCTCTGGGTATCGCTTTTTCTGCGCAGGCTCATGACCCCAAGAAGCACATGAAAGACGCAGAAGATCCAAACTGCGCCGCCATGAAAAATATGGACCACAGTAAAATGGATATGAATGATCCGGTGCAACAAGCCATGATGAAACAGTGTGCGGAAGACATGCATCACAACGAATCTAAAGAGGATGATGCGCTGGCTGACCATGAAGCCAAAGAGGAAAACTCAGGCGAACAAAACATTCAGAACACCAACACTGATCGACCTTAGGAGTTTTCATGCCGACGCTTACTGCCTATATCAAGAGTCTGGTCGTTACTGCTGTCATTGTGTTGGTGGGCGGTGGTCTGTTTCTCTATTCGGGCCTCTATCCGATGGGCGCAGATGTGCCGCATAACCGATTGACTTACTGGTTGTTGGAAACATTGCGCGAACGCTCCGTCACCCGCGCAGCCAATGACATTGATATTCCTGATGACCTTAACGTCTCGAAGCGGTTGCTGGCGGGTGGCGCCGATTACAATGACATGTGCGCAGGGTGCCATTTGAAGCCGGGAAGAAGCGAAAGCGATTTCACTCTGGGGCTGTATCCGGCACCGCCCAATCTCGCACTACCTGGTGATGAACATGAGCACGAGCATGCCAATGGCTCCGGAAACAGCAACGCGGCCACCAAGCGACAATTCTGGATTATTAAACACGGAATCAAGGCTTCGGGCATGCCTGCCTGGGGACCATTGCACAGCGACGAGCGTATATGGAACATGGTGGCTTTCTTGCAGCGCCTGCCAGAACTTTCCGCAGACGAGTATCAGATATTGACGGCTCGTGGAAAAACTGGTCCCAAAGACGATCATTGAACACTCCCGATCTGACAATACTCCAGCACGTAATTTCTCTATTCCCAGTACCTGGCTCACATATTGTATGTCGGGCTAAGTTACACATTCAATTTGAGAAATGCGCGACAATGTCAGATTAGACTTTCATGAAAAAAATCAAACCCATTATCAATCTCTTCATATATTATGACTCAAGAGGTACGTCTTTTTCTCGCGACAAATCAGCAGGGGTGCCTGATGCAAATTCCAACTACGCTTGTTTTGTTTGTCGTCACCGCCATCGCCGAGATTATTGGTTGTTATTTACCTTACCTGTGGCTCAAAAAATCTGCACCGGCCTGGGTATTGTTGCCCGCAGCTATCAGCTTGGCATTGTTTGCCTGGCTGCTCTCCTTGCACCCAAGCGCCGCAGGTCGCGTTTACGCAGCCTACGGCGGTGTTTACGTCGCCACGGCCTTAGTTTGGCTCAGGGTGGTAGACGGGGTCGACTTGACCAGAACAGATTGGCTGGGAGCGAGTGTCGCGTTACTGGGGATGGCCATTATCGCTTCAGGCTGGCACAGCCAATGAGACAGTGTCCACTGCCAGATTGAATGCTCTCGCCGTACGAAATTCATCCACGGTTACCGGATCAATGTTCTGTCCGTCTGATGCAACCACAGTCATTCTCAGACCGGGAATCCGGACATCGAAAATCCTCATCGCGGCGCTGTTGATAAAACGCAGGCGAACTTTTTCATTGCGTTTGAATAGCCCTACCCAACCGTCCTCGGGCGTTACCCCATTGATCAAATATGTATAGGTATACGCTGTGACATCCGAGATATCGCGATCACTCATGCGCATCTCATTCCACATAGACCTGTCCTTCCATGTCTGCGCAACACCCTTAGCCTTTATCTCGTCCCAAAGATCACCCGCCGTGCGCTCTCGGAAATTGTAGTAATCTCCCATCTTCTTGAGCTTGGCGTAGACGTTTGACGGCTCCTCATCGCTCCAGTCCGACAGCAGTATGACGTAATCCCGGTCATAACTGACAGGGTCCGGTTCACGCGGCGCAATCACAATGACACCGTACATCCCGGTCTGCTCCTGGAAACCCGAGTGGCTGTGGTACCAGTAGGTGCCACTCTGATTAACATCGAAATGGTATTCAAAAGACTCACCCGGTTTGATCCCCGCAAAGCTGAGCCCCGGCACGCCATCCATACCCGTTGGCAGAATAATCCCGTGCCAGTGTATCGAACTATCGTGGGCCAGATTGTTCCTGACCCTCAAGGTCATGTTGATTTGCACTTAAAACTGACCCAGGATTTGCATCTAATATTGACCCACCCTGGTCGCCAGATTATGGCGTAGTTTTAGGTTTCTTGCTGCCTTTTCCTCCCTCCTGATTGATCGTCGAGTGCTTTAGTCGGTAGCTGTCATTGCCTGTCTCGAGGATATGGCAGTGATGGGTCAACCGATCCAGCAGCGCTGTTGTCATCTTCTCGTCTACAAACACCGTCGACCACTCCGCGAAGCTGAGGTTGGTGGTAATGATGATGCTGGTGCGCTCGTACAGCTTGCTGATCAGATGGAACAAGAGAGCTCCACCCACCTGGCTGATAGGCAAGTAGCCCAGTTCATCCAGGATCACCAGGTCGGTGTGGATCAACCGGTTGGCCAGTCGGCCCTGCTGTCCGGCCTGCTTCTCCTGCTCCAGTGCGTTGACCAATTCGATGGTGGATAGGAACCTGACGCGCTGACGGTGGTGCTGTATAGCCTGGACAGCGATGGCAGTCGCCAGATGGGTTTTGCCAGTGCCTGGGCCTCCCACCAATACAACGTTCTGGGCATCTTCCAGGAACTGGCACCGGTGCAGCGATTTCACCAACGCCTCATCCACCAGGCTCTGGCTAAAGTCGAAGCCGGTGAGATCCCGGTAGGCCGGGAACTTGGCTACCTTCATCTGGTAGTTGATCGAGCGCACATCCCGCTCTGAGGCTTCAGCCTTGAGCAGCATCTCCAGCACCGGGACTGCCTGTTGGTAGGCCGGCGACGACTGCGTAGAGAGCTCGCCGACAGCATCGGCCATGCCGTGCAGCTTCATTGATTTCAGGGTGGTGATCATGGCATCAGGGTTCATGGCGTGTCCTCCGGAGTTTGTCGTAGCGTGCGGTGTCGGCCAAGGGCTCAGTGACCAGCTTCAGCGCTGGCGGTGCCTTAAGCCGTTTGGGCCGTCTGGGTTCCTCTAGTCGGCTGAGGCAATTCAAGACGTGCTGTTTGGAGGGCTCGCCGGCTTCCAAGGCCTTAGCCACGGCTCGCTCTACCTGCTGTTCGTCGTGGAGTAATACCAGGGCGAGGATGTCGACCATCTCCCGGTCGCCACCAGGGCGCTTCAGAAGCCGTGTACGTAATTGCCGGAAGCTCTCAGGCAGTTCCATAAACGGGGCACCGTTGCGTAAGGCGCCTGGTTTGCGTTGCGCCACCGAGAGGTAGTGGCGCCACTTGTAGATGGTTTGCCCCGGCGTGCTCTTGTCCCGATTGAACGCACGGACATGTTCTGCGACTACCTGGGCCTCGGCAACAATCACCAGCCGCTCCGGATAGACGCGCAGACTGATCACACGGTTGGCGAAGCTGGCAGGCACACTGTACCGATTATGTTCGAAGGTGATCAGGCAGGTGGAGGAGACCCGTTTGCTGTGCTCAACAAAGCCGTCGAAGGCGGCAGGCACCTGCATCATCTTCGATTGCTCGTCCTCCAGGCATTCGGCCAGGGAGCGGTTCTTGAGCTGAGGATGGGCAGTCTCCTGCCACAACACCTGGCAGCGTTCCTGTAGCCAGATGTTCAGCTCTTGCAGGGATTTGAACGGCGGGGTGTCGTACCAGAGGCCGTGGCGAGCATCCAGAACCGCTTTTTCAACCTGACCCTTCTCCCAGCCAGCAGCGGGATTACAGAACTCGGGCTCATACAGGTAGTGGCCGACCATGGCGTGGAAGCGCTTGTTGACCTGGCGTTGTTTGCCGCGGCCTACCTTGTCCACGGCAGTCTTCATGTTGTCGTAGATGCCCCGCTCCGGTATACCGCCGAAGGCCATGAACGCGTGGTAGTGCGCATCGAACAACATCTCGTGGGACTGGGTCAGGTAGGCCCGCATGAAGTAGGCCCGGCTGTAGCTCAGCTTGAAGTGGGCGATTTGCAGCTTGGTCCTGATGCCGTTGATCTTTACCCAATCTTCGCTCCAGTCGAACTGGAAGGCTTCTCCGGGGGCAAACTGAAGTGGCACATAGGCCTGCTTCGCCGCCTGCAACTTGGCGTCCTGCTGAGCCTGGCGCCACTGGCGGGCAAATGCCGCTACGCGATCATAAGAGCCGGTGTAGCCCAGGCCCACCAGATCTTTGTAGAGCCGCTTCACGGTACGTCGCTGTTTACGGTGTCGCCGGGATTCCCGGAACAGCCAGTTGGTTAAGGTTTCTTCGTAGCTGTCCAGTTTGCTGGGAGACTTGCGAGAGGGGTACGCCGGTTCGAGATCCTTGCTGGCAAGGTACTTGCGAACCGTGTTTCTGGACAGTCCGGTGCGGCGTGCGATCTCCCGGATCGGCATGCCATCACGTAGATGCCAGCGTCGAATTACACTTACTAGTGCCACGTCTATCACTCCTGTTACCCCTGCTCATTATTTGTGCAGGGAGGGGTTATACGTGGGTCAAAATTCGATGCAAATCTGGGGGGTTAGTGGGTCAATTTTCGGTGCAAATCAACAGCTTGAGGGGGAAATACGGGCCCTCCACCATCTGTGACTCGAATTCCAGGCGGAGCAANGCCATCAGGTCGCCCTNGGGCCCCTCTTCCGCCTCAGAGCGCTCGATGCGGTCCTCGAGGGCCTTGAAGATCAACGCCCGCTGGGCGGTATAGTCATCCCGGGCCTGGATGTAGATTGCCTTCGCTTCCTCTGGCAGCGCGTCCCACTTCCGCTGTAGCGCCGGAGCCGCCGCTTTGCGCTTGTTCTCCTGGGACAGCTTCATCTTGATCTGACGCTTTTTGGCCAGCATGGGCTGCTTGGCACTGCCAGGTGCATCCCGCATCCGCTGATCCTGCACACGCAACTGCTGGGCGGCCTCTTCCGGAGTGATCAGAGGCTTGTAATCCTCGGCGGGATCGACGCCGGCGATCGTCGCCTGGTGCATCAGGTCGGCCAGCTTCCTTTGCATGACCGGATTCTTCTTCGCCCATTTCTCCCACCGGCGCGCAAACTCCGCATGCTTGCCCTGCAGTTCGTTGCGCCTGGCGTCCATGGAGTTGGCATCGTGGACGTAAGCCGCTACCGATGTAACACCCTGCGGGGCAAAGTCTGGGAAGTACTGCCGTGGCACCAGCGCCAGAGTGGTGCTGTAGTAGGCTGCGCCCTTGTCGGACAGGTGCTCCCTGATCCATTCACGCATGCTGCGGCTGCTCTTCGCCCCGTCCGCCTCGAGCGCGGCCGCCAACACCGCCCGCTGGGCATCGGTGTAGTTGTCCATGCGCTGCCGGTATTCCTCATCTCGTTGCTGCCGAGTTTTCGGTTTTTCCTTCGGTTTGCTCTGCTTCGCGGGGCGAGATGTCTTACTAAACAACGTCTTAGGGGGCTTCTTGACAATATCCCGCTCTGTCAATACCCTTTCGACTGAGTCTGGGGCTCGTCCATCGCGCCCGGGGAATTGGACCCCGGCACGCCGTGGGAGCTCTTGACTCACCTGGCCTTGAACTTCTCCACGGCGTGTCGGCAACTTCAGCCCGTTCAGCCGTGGTAGCTCAAGGCTTTTCTTTGTGTGGTAGTACAGCGTCAGCCCCTGACGCACCCAAGATCGGACCACCCCCACATTTTCTTTCCCGTAGATACTGCGGATGCTGTTCACAACGAGCTTGCGATCAGAGTCGCGCTGCCCGACCCGAACCGCCACGACCACAGGGTCGCCAGCGGAATCTTCGGCACTCACAAACACCACCATGGAATCGCCCGGCCGCGACGCGGAGCGCATCACCAGGGCTGGGTCAGCCATCAATTCGGGCAGCTGCTCGACAACTGACAGCGGCACAGAATGCTTGCCAGACGTTGCTTTGTGTACGACACGCGCAGGGATCGTCAGGGGTCCATCCACCGCACCAACAGCGCGCAGCACGGCAGGTGTGTCACCCAGTTCCAGCGCCTTTGCGGGGCGATCGCCATCTCGAACAACCTTCTGTAATGCTCGCCGGAACAGGTCGGCGACCTCGGAGCGAGCCGAGAATAGCGTCTTGCGCTGCCGCTCGACCGCCTGATCGTTAACGGCCTGCACATCGATCACGGCCTCGTCCCAGATCACATAATTGTGCGTTCCGCGCTTCACATGAACCTTGCTGGGGTCATAGGATTCCATCACATCGAACAGCTGATCCTCCTGCTCCAATGTGATATCGGGGAACTGCCGGCGCGCATAGCCAATGACGTGGCCTATCTGTGCGTTCCTGCTGTATCCGTGTTGCAGGTAGCCTCCGTCCTGGCGGATCGCCCAGGCAATAAAGGCCTTAGCATTCTGGTCCTCCCAGCGTGCAGCGAGCTGGTCCTTTACACCGTCGTATGTCACGCCCGTGACATCTGCCACTCCACGGCTAAACTGATCGCGGTAACGCAGGCCAGGAACTCCGAGACTGCCCAAGTACAGTGATGCGCGCTCATCAGTTCGCAAAGCTCGCTGATACTCCACATCCAGGGTTGGCAAAATGTCATCAAGTCCGGCGCGCTCAACAATTTTGTATACTTCAGAACCAGTCAACTCTACCCACTCGCGCCCCAGCCGATCGAGGTAGTCGTCTAATACATCGGGAAATTCGCTGTTGAAATATTCTTCCAACTGATCAATAGCCTGACGCACGCGCTGCGGCTGCTCAGGTACTACCAGATCCCAATCCAACAGATCACTATCTTCTGGAATTTCCGCCTCATACAGCCGCCCCCCCGAAGGCTCGCGTAGCGCGAACCCGTCATTGATCAGGCGGAGAATCTTTTCGGCCTCCGCCACTTGAGACAAGTAGATCGCACTATCGGGCTGCTGATTCAGCAACTGCTTGCTATCGCCATAAAAATTCTGTGCTGCCTCCAGCAGCGTTTGTCCATCCTCATGCCGCTGCAAAATCTCGACGACAACATAACCCAGATGCGCATTATCCTTAACGCCCTCGATCAGCCCGGCTGATCTCAAAGCATTGCTTATCTGGACCTCAAATCGCTCATGCTTCTGCGTGATTTCATCTCGATAATACTCAGCAACACCGCGATGCCCAGCGAAGTACAACCCCCAACCGAACGCCTGCGCACCCTCACCGGTGCCTACACGCTCCAAGGATGGCTGATGTCCCTCCCACTCATGCGGCGTCCCGTGATACACAGCCTGCAGAAACTGATCTTCGCGCCGCTGTTTCGCGACTCGACCCTCGCGAAAGGCATCACCCATGGCATAGACGACCTGCATCAGGTCGCTGCGCTCAATGGACTCCTTGATCAAGCCAAACTTAGCCAGCAATCTGCGGATAAAGTTGAGTATTTTCCCCCAGGCACGATCGAAGCTGCTGTAGCGGCCCTCGGCCACAAGTGCGAGCAGTTCCTCGGCCTGCACCTGCCACGGCTCGTTCGCATAGTTTTTCTGTACAGAAGCCCACAGAGGCGCCAGGGAACTACTGTTGGGCGCTTCTCGCGCTATGACTTCGAAGAGTTCCCGCTGCTGCCGCGGTGACAGAAAGCCCAAGCCCTTGTGGACAAAGATTTCATGGCGTAGCGTAGCGAGCAGATCAGACCGATCCTCGACGTGCTCGGCGACGATATGGAGGGTATTCTCGCTGGGGGTGAATCCTGCCTTGATTCGCCCGACTTCTCGTCGGGAGTCTGGCCCGAAGGCCTCTTCCTGAGTGCGATGTACCCGCACGTGTAGCCCTGCTGACGCTCCAATATACCGGGCAAGGAAGTTCTGCGTCTCACTCTCGACTCGCTGGACCGGCATGCCGGTCGGGCTGGATTCGGCCGCCAGTATAGCTGATTTCGAGTACAAGACGACATTTTCTGCCTCTTGCCTGGCCTCGATCACCCGAAATAGTCGGTCGAAGGCCTGCTCAATCGGCGCGATCTCATCGGATCGAATATAGGGATAACGCTCGTCGTTCTTCCCTGCGTTCTGCCAGCCATCCCAGCTGACCACGTTCGCCAGGAAGTCGTTCTCAAACCCCTCCAGACCCATCTTGTAGATGATGTAGCTTTCGAATGATCGAGCCGCGACCTCAATGATTCGCGACCAATACCCGTCCGCCTTGCCCTTATCAATAGCTTCAGCGCGCTTGATCATCGGGGACTCGCGCAGTTTTTCTACCAGGTCAGCAAACGCGACCTCCACTTCCGGCCGCACCCCTTCAGGGTGGCTGGGATCTGGCTCCCAGTTTTGAGGGTCATAGGCACTCGCTTCAGAGGTCCGACCAGCCTCCTGGGCGCGCTGGAAGCGTCGCGACAGCTCCCCGCGCGTGAGCGGCATCATCCGGTCTTTGCTCTTGTGCCGCATCAATGGCTCGGGGCGATAGGTGATGTACATGCCCTCACGGCTCTTGCCAATGCCGCGCTTTCGCTGGAAATAGTTGTCCAGCGCGTGGAACCATTCGTGCGCGAGCGCTCCAGCGCCCCGGGTTTTCGTGAGATTGATAACGAGATTGCCAGGCTCAAAGTGCGCGGAGGCCCATCCATGCCCTCGGGAGCCAAATGCAATGCCCAACTGCCCTTCCAGAGACATGGCACGGCTCGGCACATCGAGGATCGCCGCCAGGTCCATGAGCGCGTCGAAGGCCTGGTTCAGCATCCCCTGCCGATCCCTGGCTCCTTTACCCTGCGTTACCCAGTTGCCAAATTCTGTACCGCGAAACCCGAAGGACTCCTGAAACTGCTCCGGAGTGACATCTTTACCCTTCCGCCAGTCCTGCCCTGTCCGGGGGCGATTTTCCTTCCTGCGCAGCTCCTTCCGGCTGACATTGTCCTTGGCCTTGATCTGCTCCCAGGCGTCGGCCAGTTTGTCATGCTGTTCTTCGCGGTAGGTGAACGCCTCTTCCGGCGTTTCGAAGGGCCCGGCCACTTCGCGATACTCGGTGTCACCATCTTTGTACAGGTGGTAGCCACGCTTTACGGTCCCGCGCACATGAAATTTTAACCGGGTCGCCCGGGCAGGCTTTTGCGAATCCTTGCCCAGCAGCTTCCTGATAGCAGGCAAATGATCTCGCCACTCAGCGCCGTCGTACTCCGAGTGGCCACCGTCCACGGTACGGAGTACCGCATGCGGATGGAGCACCTTGTTGCGCTGATCCGTTTCCGCGTCATATTCGAAGCGGTAGGAATTCGGATAGTATCGAAAAGTTTTGATACGGCCCCAGTGCTCTCGATCCACTTCCATCATCAGCTGAACCTTGGACTTGAATCCATCCAGGCCACGGGCCTTATCCAGCAGGTCGAGCAGGCGGTCGCGCATCACGTTGGGATCATGCAGTTCGGATTTTCCCTCCAGCGCCGCTACTGCACCAGCCAGCACTTTCACTTTCTCCACCCAACCGTGAAGTTTGTAAGATTTCCGAGGTTTGGCAGGAATCTCGGCCCTTGCAGCTGTCGCAAAGGCCGCTACAAACTTGTCCTCGATCTTATCGAGGCTATCTTTGGGCCAGAGCTTGCTCAGCGGTTGACTGGCGATCTCTTTGTCGTCCATCTCCGCGATCGCCTGGGCCATCTGCCACTGCGCTCGATCAGCTCGAGAACCGCCCAGTTTCTCGCCAAAACTTTCCAAGCTGCCTGACTCTTGCTGGTCCTCTCTAGATTCATCAGGATTGGAAGATTCAGCCTTATAGCGCTCAACTGCCCGAGCAATCCGTGTTGCGGATAGCTTTGTAATGCGAGCTCGCTTTGCGCCCGCGGTACCTTCAACATCGAAAGTTCCGTCACCATGATCTTTAACTATCCGCGCTCCACGCAGCTGCTTCCCTGTGTTCGGAACTATGACCCCTAATTCGGCACCTTCAATGAATCCGTGCTTCGCAGCGATCGCCCGCTCTTTCTTTTTCTCTTCGGCAAGTTTGGCGTTACTCGCATCTTCCCTGAGCCGCCGCTGCTCTTCCTTCTGGCGCAGTTCCGGCACCAGCTGCGAAATACTTTCCGGCAACTTCGACCCGATCGACTTCTGTACAAACTGGCCATTGCCAAGCGATAGATACAGTTGGTGCCAACGCTTGCCGCTGGGTCGCACAGAAATTTCTAGCGCTGTCGTTCCGTCTGGTGAAGACTGAACGTATGAAATCGCGTCCGGGCTAGCCTTGCCAGGTCCGTGCTCTTCACGCTCCTGCACAAACACCCGTGCCCCGTCATGCTCTTCCGGCGCACCCAGCGCCTCGCCTGCCTCCGGCGCCTGCTCGGTACCGAGAGCAGCCGGCCGGACACCGCTAGCATTCTGCTCCAGCTTCTCGACTCCCACCCTCACCTGTTCCTGGGCTCCCGCTTCTAGTTGCGAGTCGAGTGTCATCTGCCCTGATTCCGGCTCCATCGACGGCCTGCCCAGGAACTTCGCAGCACGCGCCATGTCCTCATTGGACAGAATGCCGGTCGCGTCGACGCCCAGTTCTTTGGAATTGCTGACAATCCGGCTCAGGCGGTTCATGGGGTCAGAGCGCTTGTCGCCGCGGATGTAGCCATCGATATCCATGGCCAGGCGCTGTATCGTACCTGCGATACTGCCCATGCTGGTGACGTTCTTGCCATTTGCCTTGTGGCTTTGCTCGCTGTCGTAAACGCCAATCTCATTGAGAGCTTGACGAGCAGACTCGGCCTTCTCTATCGCCGGCGACCAGTCGATGTCGCGATCCTCGAGCCTGCTCCAGTGGCGCTCGTCGGGATAGATGCCAGGGATGTCGCCCAGCTGCTTGAATGGCTTGGCCATATCGCCTTCAATTTGCAGGCGCTCTTCCTTTTCGGCCTGGCGGGCGGCAATTTCTGCCTGCATGGCCGCTGCTTCCTCGCGAGTCCTCCAGCCGGCTGCTGTCCGCTCAAGTTTGCTGAGCTTTCTGGCGATGGTTGCGGCAGGGGGGAGCTGGCCCAGGCCTTCGCTGGCATCCAGGGAGCCCTGCATACCTTCGAGTAGCGTTTCGACCTCTCCGATCATACGCTTCGATAGCGCAGGGTCCTTCGTGTCGAGCAGCGCGCGCAGCGATTGCAGGCGAGCAACAGCGGCCTCAAGGTCTTCGCGGGTAGCCGGGGCATCACTGGCCGGGGCATTCTGTGCGGTCTGCTCGGCTTGCGCCCTGAGATCGGGATTGAAAGGCTTGCTGGTATCCCCATCCTTGAGCCACTGCTGAAATGATCGGAATCCCATCGGGCTCACCGGCCCGACCTTCCACCCATCAGTGTAGTTTGCCAGGTAGGCTGCGACCGCTTCATCCCGACTGTGAAAGCCCAGCATGACCTTGTGTTCATCAAACTGACCCGTTTCCTGATCGATCTGATCGATCACGAACACCGCCCTGCTCTTTTCGTGCGGCCCCACGAAAACGTCGACGTGATCGCCGTCCGCGCCCTCTGTACGCTTGATGTAGCCGTAGTGGTCCCGCATCTCGACGGACCATTCGTTCCCGTCACGGTCCTTACCAGAGCGCACAGATCCCCGTGGATTCTCGATCGTGACCTTGAGGCCGGCGCTGCGCGCCCCGCCTGGCTTGCCGCTCGCCCCGACCTCGATGTGCCCCTTCTTGTAGTTACCGGCCTCGATCTGCGCCTCAGTCGGCTCGGGGCGGTCATTCGTGGGGCTGGTGGCTGCCTCCTGGGCCGCGGCATCGATGTCGGACCTCTGCTCCTGCTCAACACGTTCGAGCGGCATGCCGGCTTCTTGGGGCGGCGCAGTCGCATTATCCTGGCTCACAGGCTCAGCACCGGGAATTTCTGGCGCACCAAGGTCCTGGGCCGGCTCCGCGTCCTGCTCACCCGGCACCACCTCTGCCGGCGACTCAGGCGCATTGAGTTCGAGGCTTTGCTGCGGGGATGGCACCGGCGGCGCTTGCGGCCCATCTTGCAGCGACTCAGGATCGCCCGCGTAGGCCTCCAGGGGTGGCAATTCTTCGGATGGGTAGCCAACAGAAGCGTCCTGCTCGCCGGTCAGATCAATGGTCTGCCCTTGTTCCAGCGCCTGGCTGATCGGCTGAGCGGCCTGTATGTCAGATACCTCGTCGGCCTTGAGTATTTCGCCAGTGGCGGGATCGATGGCTTCTCCGGGCGCGAGGGGTGTCTCCGTGACGTTGGGATCGGGCGCCTGCCGCTCGTAGTCCTCGAGCATTGGCAGGTCATCGTCGAGCGTATCGTCCAGATCGATGGCGACATCATCATCTGACTCAGGCTGTCGCCTGTTCGTCAGGCGCTCGATGCCAGCTTCCGCGGTAGTCCCTACCGCGCTGATCGGCCCGCCCATGGCCGCACCGAGGCCAAATGACTGCCCGGTGCCCTCCGTGACGGATTGTGCGGGGTTGACCAGCCGGGTGAAATAGTTCGCAGACGCAGCCCCGGCGGCCTCTTCGGCCCCCTCCTGCAAAGCCTCACCAACGGTGTTTTTGCCCAGGCGCTTCCAAAAACTGCCGGTTGCATTGGCCGCGGCCTTCCCACCGCCCAAGCGAGACTCTATATACGCACCGCCTGGCAGCAATGCCATCGTTCCCAGCGACACCAAGCCAGACACGATCGCGGCATCACGGGACAACTCCATCGCCACTGTATGCTTCGCTACCTCCGGGTCGACCTTGTCGGCAAGCAAGGCCTGATACGCCGGATGCTCCTTCCACAGTTCGTCGGGCAGCGCCATCAGCTGATCGTAGGCCTGCGATCCCGCATCCGAGCCCTGCATAGCCGCGGCGGTACCCATGCCGGCACCAGCACCCACCCTGGCAGCGGCCTTGGCGCCGCCACCCAAGGCCTTCGCGCCCGCTGCACCTACGCGCCCCACACCGGCGATCGGCAGCATCATCGGCACCTGCTCAAATAGGAACGAGGTCAGCAGGTCCGGATCGGACACGGTGTCCCAAAACGCCACACCCGCCTTCGACCACTCTCCGTTGGCCTGATCGATCCTGGCTTGCCTGGCCTGCTCTTTGGCTACCAGGCGCTCAGACTTGAGGTCCTGCCAGAACTCACGACCGCTCTCGCCCTGCATGGTCGCCCAGTTCTCCATATCACCGGACGCCAGGCCATAGAGATTGCCGGCTGTTTCGAGCAGCATATTGGCACCCACGCCGAAGCTGGCACCGAGGTCGCCCGCCGCACGCAAAGCACTGCGCTCGGGCAACTCCTGCTCGAGCTCCGTGCCAGAGAAGTCGACATCCTCAAGACCGGTCCCTGAGAAATCGGGACCCGCAGGGGCTTCTTGCCCGATGTCGGTGCCGCTGAAATCTATCGCGTTGATATCTACAGGCATGCTACTGACCGCCCATCCGTTGCGTAATGGCGGCTTTCAGGTCATCGTCGCCGTACTTCCGGTTGTTCGGGTTTTCGCGCATGACCCGGTAGGCCTTCTCCATTTCGGGAGTCCAGCCATCATCAGCCGGCGCACCGCCACCCACGGAAATTCCCAGCTCACTCGCCGCGGCCGCCTTGGCCTGGCGCAAGGCATCCTGCAGCGTCGTCTTACCGCTCATATCAGCGTCCAGGATCGCCTCGGCCATATCAGAGATCATTTTCTCGGGCGAGTTCTTACCTTCCTTGGCATGGGCGATGGCCTCGTCCTGGCTCATGCCCATTTTCATGTAGAACTTGATCAGCTTCGCTTCTGCCGGCAAATCAGAATCTGCATCATCGGCCCCGCCAAAGGTACCCAGCGCAGAGGACAGGGACTTGCGCACATCCTCCTGCTGAAAGATTTCGGCCAGCCGCACACGGCCTTGCACATCGTCCAGCATCTCTTCTACGGAGTAGATAGACACGGGGTCATCCCCGGCGCTGCTGCGATTGAGCGTTACCGGCTTCACGTCGCTACTGCCATCGGCGTACTGAACCCTCACGCTGGCGGTAACGCCTTGTCCGCGAGGGGCCGCATCGAGGCTGATCAGCTGCTTGCTCGCGATCTGCTTGCCGTTCGTGGCGGACACTTCGCCAATACCCTGCTCGATCTGGTCCCGGTAGACGTTGTGAAGCAGGGCCATACCTTCTTCGGTTTTGAGGTCCGAGAAATCACCTTTCCCTGCGTTCACCAGCATGGGCCGCAATGCCAGGTTGTCGCGCACGTTCTGGTCATTCAGCCAGTACTGGACTGACAGGTGCGGCATACCCATGGCGACAGCCTGCTCATCCGTCTCGCGGTCGTATGCGCCACCACTGAGCACATTCTGGAAGTGAGCTTTGGCGCGCTGCTGAAGCATCGCCATCTGCTCGGCACGCTGCGTGCGGTCCATCTGAAACTGACGGTAGTCCTGCTGGTTTGCCGCGTTGTCGCGCTGAATCGCGAGGCTTTCCTGCTGGTAGCCGGCTTGATTGTCCAGGCGCTGCTGATCGATGGCCAGGCGTTCCCGGGCGAGATCGTCACGCTGGTCACTGCGTTTACTGGCCTCTGCCAATCGTGCCTCATCGAGGTCCAGGGCGCGCTCACGCTGGAAGGAACGATCGACCGTGTTGTAGCCGGCCATGACGCCGGAACCAAAGTTGATAGCCTGCATACTGGACTCCTAGAAGAGTTTCGGGACGAGATAGCCCACGGCGAGGCCTGCGAGAGCCCCCCATGGCCCCCACGCCGCGCCGGCCTGCGCGCCTGTTGCTGCTCCGGATGCACCACCAGCTGCGGCTCCAGTCCCCGCGGCCGCCCCGGTAGCCGCCCCGGTAGCCGCCCCGGTAGCCGCCCCGGTAGCCGCCCCGGTAGCCGCCCCGGTAGCTGCGCCGGTAGCTGCGCCGGTAGCTGCGCCCGTTGCCGCCCCCTCCACCGCCGCCGCCTCGAGGATCGGGGCGCCGGCCGTGCCCAGGTTGGCTCCACCGCCTTCCGCTACCGCGCTGATCGCGGCCTCGTTCGACAGAAAAGCATCTGCGGTGCCAGGACCCTGGCCGAGTACTTCGCTGCTGATCGCCTCGTTGGTGATGATTTCCTGTCCGGTCGCGCCGACATTCGATTGCTGGGGGATAGCGGTATCCGGCAAGTTGCGCCAACGGCGCACATCCTCGCCCAGCCCCATACCGGCCAAAGCACCCATGCTCTGCGACTGCGCAGCATCCTCGCGCGCGTCCAACTGCTCCTGCGTGTAGTTGCGCTGCGCTTCCTGCCGCGCGAGATTGGACATAATCGCCTCAGCCTGCGCTCGCTGGCCTCGCCCCTGATTGATCAATGAGTACATCGCTATACCTCCTGTATGGCCTGCCGGGTGCCGGTGCCACCGCCCAGGACCGCCATATTGCGATCGGTGATGTGCGCGCGGGTGTTGTTCTCGGCGTTGATCTGGGCGGTGGTCTGGGCGCGTTGCTGGTCGACCGCCCGGGCGTAGTGCTGCTGCGGGTCGGCCGCGACACCATAGCGACCCTCCTGGCGCTCCAGTGCGGCCGCAGAGTTGGCGAACGCCCGGTCAGTGCCGATGCGAATCGCACCAAGCCGTTCCTCGAGCATTGCCTCCGGGTTCTGCACCATATCCAGCAATTCCGCTTCTACGGGCTGGAATCGAGCCTGATAATCCTCCCAGGCCGCGCGCGACATTGCCGCCCTGGTCTTGCTGGCATACTTCTTGTCGCGGGGGTTGATATACGGGATGTCATAAGGTCCGCCGCTGAACCCCTCCGGCACCGCCGTTTCGCCGCCCTGGCCGAAACGCGACAGCATCATCTGGTCCGTGGGGCTCAGGTTCTGCAAATAGGTGTCGTTCGCGCTCATACCGCTCGATCCTCCAGATTCTGGTATGCGCCATAGCCGGCACCAACCGCCATCCCGGCCGCGGCCTGGTTACTCAGGTCGGAGTTGAGATCAGCAATCGCCTCGCCGCGCGCCTCCTGGCCTGCCGCCTGAGCAACATCCGTCAGACCAGCGACTGCCTGCCCCGCCTGGTTATTGCCCATCGCCACGATGTTCTGTTTCCCCGCAATCTTGGCGTCCTGCAGCGCCTGGTCGGCACGGGAGGCGACATCGGCACGCACCGCGGCCTTTTCGACGCTCCGGTCCTGCAATGCGGTCTGGAAGCGACCAGACGAGGGGTCAACGCCCTGCCCTTGCGTCGCAAGGCGGGCTGCGTCGGCCTGCACGGCCTCTCCAAAGGCGCTCTCAACCCCAGCACTGGCCGCCCCACGCGCAAACTGCTGTCTGCCCGCGCTGTCCATGTTGTCGACATAGTCGAAGTACATTTTTTCAGCTGGCAGGTACATTTCCTCGTAGGAACGCCAGCGCTCCATCGCGATCCGTGCAAGCTCCTTCTGCTCGGGTGTTTCCTTGATCTCCGGGCTACCACCGCCACACATGACTAACCTCCGTATACATGACAGGTTCCAACAGACTGGAACCCCAGCCACTCGAGCAACCGGGCTGTACGCTTTGGCCGTATGCCCGCCTTCACATCAAAGCTGATCCTCTTCGCGCCTCGGCTTTGCGCCCACTCCACGTAGGCCCGGATCAGGTGCACAGCGGCAAAGCCGCCTCGCCGTTCGGGATAAATAAATACGCCTCGATCGTGCGCCATGAGATCAGGCCCGAAGTCACTGGGGCCAATGCAGGCGAGCAGGCCACCCACGATGCGACCCGCGTCCTCGGCCACCAGCACAAGGTAATCGTCGGACGCCATCATTCCGGCGACACGATTGGCGGAAAATTCCGGGGAGAATGTCATACCGCGGAAGTTGCTCTCATGGTGCATCGAGGCGACGATATCGATGAAGGAGGCCAGGTCATCCGCATCTTTGGCGGGGCGAATAATCACTTTTTTCGCCCTGACTCCGGCCCCAGGTGGCTTGCAAGGTCGACGCGCAGGTCGCCGATCTGAGTGCTCAGGCCTTCGAGCTTGTCGACGATCTGCCGGTGGGTGTCATTGATTGGCGCGGTATGCTCGGCCATGATCTGCCGAATTCTGCCCTCATCGAGCGATGTTTTTTCCAGCGCGATGATTCGTCGGGTATTTCGCTCCGCCTGACCCTCAGTTTCGTTCAATCGCTGATGCACATTGCGCAGCACGAAACTTCCAAGGCCCGTCAGGATGATAAAGAGGCCGTTCATCATCCATTGAACCAGGCTATGATCGCCCTCGTTCATCGATACGTCTCCTGATTGCTTATGCATTACTGTCTGCGAATCCGACGGACATAGCGGGCCGTATCGCGCGTGATCTTGGTGATCTGCTTGAGGTAGGCCTTTGCCTCAGCCAGGGAGTTGATGTTGTTGTCGATGTAGCGATCGATCTCCGCATCGCTGGCCTTGATCAGGGCGGAGCGCGCAGCTGTGTGTGCAAACTGCTCATGTTCGGGATCTCTGGAAGCCTTGATTCTTGTCATACGAACTCAACTTCCTCCGCCATGACCCACTGGTGGGTGTTATTGATAAAATGGATGTAGCCCTTGCCTGCCACCGTGCACGAAATTTCGATCTGCCCGTCCTCGACAGTCTCGACCACATATCCGTCAGGCAGCGCGGCTACAACCCACGTTGGGTTGGGTATACCGGTCACTACGATCTCGTCTATGCCATCCGCGTCCGCCTCCTTCCCGACGGGATCGAACACCAGGCTCATCACCGGCCTGGCTTCCAGTTCTTCCGTGACGGTGTTGTACCAGAGGCTTTTGAGCGGCGTATCAAAGTCGGTAGTTGCGGTGACGGCGTGGCCGGCCGGGGGCGTGGGAACGGGCATATCATCGGGACCGGTCGCCATGCGTATAACGGCGCCGCTCGACGTGTTGTAGACGACGTAACGCTTCACTACTTCTTGACCAGCGCGGCGACCATCGCGCTACTGAGCACCTGTATCGTGCCCTCGTTGGCGGAAGTCCTGTCCAGCCGGAGCACGTAGGTCCACGTCCCAGGAGGACGAGTGTCCATCCAGACGCCACTGAGAAAATCGTCACGCCCCTCGGTGTCCTGGCTCCACAGCTGTGCACCGCGGTACAGGCGCAATGTCATGTTGGGATCATTACTATTCGACCCGACAATGGCCAGATACCACGTGATCATCACCGTGGACTGCGTGAGCCCCTGGCCGACATTGGGTACGGTGATGCTGATGGTGCACAAGTCCATCTGCTGGCCTGGCCCGACATTCCCGCTGCCGCCCTCATCCAGAGTGGGTACAACGAGAATGTCGTTGCCCAGCAATAGCGTGCCCACGGCCGCATTGGCGATGTAGGTGCCGATATTGCTCGGCCCAGGGCTGTTGGTGAGCGGAAAGGGCTGGTTCTGCACGTCGTACCAGTCCTGATTGATATTGGCGATCGCTGCTGCGTAAGAATTGCCGCCAGCGTCGATAATGACGTTGCCACCACTGTCGTAGAGCTTGAATGCCGCACCAAAGGCCTCGAATGTCGTGCCCTCAACGCCGCCGCGACCGAGCTTCCAGCCCGTCTTGTTCGTCGGGTTCCAGTCAGAACTCTGGATGTAGTTGCCGATCATGGCGTCGTCGATGTGCCCGGAGCCGATAATAACTTCGGCGATACTGGATGGGTTGCCGGGGATGCCGCCGACCGTGATCTTGTCCGCGCGGAGCTCTTGAATCGCGGCCTCACCCACGGTGAGGTCGCCGATCGCCGCGCTGGTGATGATCACCTTGTTGGTGGTTTGTTGTGTAATCGGGTGGGTGTATGGCCCGATCACGAAGATCGCCTCGCCTTCCTCGTCGGATTGCGGGTCAAACGGCGGGGCCACTGCAAAGACATCGGTGTTGAAGATGATCTTGGACAGATCGCCCTGGCCATTGATCAGCTTCATGCCTGTTACGCGGACATTCCCGCCGTTGTCGATGGCGCTCTCGATGCTCCAGTTCGCCTCGAGGAAGGTCTCGACCGCCAGGCCGACCTGAATATCATCCTGTAACGATTGCGCCAGGTCATCCGGCTGCAGCAAGTCCTGCATGGACTGGATGATCTCAGTGACTGGCGTGGCGGTTTCTGCGTAGAAGCCGCCCAGGGCGTGCAGCGGGCCCTTCTGGCCACTCACGTTGACGAATCGCACCCAGTAGTAAAACACCTGGCCGGGATTCACCGGGTCTGAGAAAAACCGGCCCGTGACAGTGGCAATCAGGACTGCGGTACCAAACTCATCCGTCTGCGATCGCCACACTTCGGTGTAGGCATGGCCGTAGTATGGTGCCTGGTCCCAGTACAGATTGACCGCGGAAAAGGTACCTGTGGCGTCAAAGCCGGTCGGCTGAGTAGGCCTTTCAACCGTTGGCGTGCCCGAAGGGGGCGGGGTGATTGGCGGAATCGTCGGATCGCCTGGCGGGCGGACACTGATGCCGCCGTCGATCAACTGCAAGATATCGGCATCCAGCAGGTCGCCATAGGTCAAAACCCGGTTCAGCTCATCACCCCGCGCCCCTGTCATCACCTCGATGACCTCGCGGATCGCCTGCACATCCGGCGATGCGCCGGCAATCGTGGGAATAGCGCGCCAGCGGTTTTTCTTGCGGGTACGGCTCGCCATCAGCCTACCTCTGACATGCTCTGGGCCAGCGCCACGCGCTGCACCACACCGACGCCAGTAAGCTCGACCTGCCAACGAGTGCCCCGCGCTGGAGGTATCTTCATGGCCTCCTGGGGCAAGCTCGATCGCTCGAATACTGTGTAGCCATCAGCAGTGATCTTCACCCCGACCAGATCGGGCTGGGTGGTCCAGACTTTGAGCACCGCGAAGGTGGTATCAGGGGTCTGGAACTCTTTCGATCGCCAGGTGTAAGGCGGCAAATTCTGCGCATCGGAATCGAACGTATACAAGTTCCGATCGTCATCGACGAGCCAAAGAGTATCCGTCAGCAAGTCGTTGTGCGCAGCAGTGATGTCATCGAGCCCGATCCGGGTGATCGCGTTGTTCGTCAGATCGTAGATAAATGGGGTCCCGTTGCCGTACCCCAGGTACTTATCCTCGTACCGGCACCCCCGGATCAGCGCCGGGGCGAACTCGGCCTGCCAGGTCCTGCGATCGATAATGTCCTTGGTCAGCAACTGCGCCTGTGTCTCGGACACACCCACCAGCCCATCCGGGCTTGCGTAGATCACGTAATCGCCCATATCAACCATCGAGCGCCAGCCCATGCAGGCCTGATTCAGCTCGAGCTTGCGATCAGACAACGCATCAGGGTGTACCCCGGACATCACGTAGGGGTGCCCGCTGGTGCCGATCACGAAACCTGTAGAGATCGGCATGATGGCCCGGATATCGTAGTTGAGGGAACGTCGGTACCGCAGCGGCCAGGCGTATGGCAGGTAGGGCTCACAAACAATGAACTCGTTCTTGTAGTAGCCGGCCAGCATGCCGTTACTACCCGCGCACAGGCCCTTCATACCAACCGGCGGGCCGACGTACTCCTCTGTAGAGATGACATCACCCAGCTGGTCGGCCTCAAGGCCATCCAGATAGGTAGCCGTTGCCAGGGGCACTTCGGCGACAAAGTAGAAGCTGGTATCTCCACCGCTGGTTTGCGTGCGATAGATGCGCTTATGCGTGACGTTGTGATAGTTCGGATTGAGGATCGGCAGGGAGAGGGAGACGGTGTCGACCGAAGGGTCATTGAGCGTCACGATGCTCGAGGCAGCGCTGGGCGGACCCTCTTCGCCGTACTCGGTGACATAGGTCATCACGTAGGCGCGACTTTCATCGGTGGCCGGGTCCTCGTCATCGAGCCCATAGTTCACTGTCGGGGTGGGCGCGCTCGCTGGCGCCGGCACGCCCAGAAAATGAAAGGCGGCCGGGTAGGGACTGGACCCTGTGGCAATCAAGTTGCTGGTCAGCCGCACGATGCCGTCCGCTTCACCGGTGTAGTAAACGCGGTCATACGGATCGTCGGCGATGGGGCTGTTCACCGCATCCACTTCGTTCAGCCAACTGAACCAGAATGCACCATCGCCGTAGGGGAAGATGGACTTCACATCGCCGCCAGTGCGCAGCTGGGCGGAACCGGCCACGTCCTGCGCCATGCCATAGCGCGGCTGTAAGTCGCCGCCCTCGTATCGACAGTTGTATGCGTATTCCGCATATTCGGGCGGGAGGCGATGGCTTGCCAGCATGGGCATTTCGCCGCGGAAATGCGTGATCTCGATCTTCATGCGATCGGTCGCATCCGCACGCTGGGGCTGGCACTGGTGAGATTGCGGTCCCGGTCAGCTACCGCCTGTTGGATGGCTGAGGCAAACGCGGTGCGGTGCCTCGGGGCCATGTTCGGGTTGTACCAGGGGTACCCTTCCATCTCGAGCAGATCAGCGGCCGCGCCCCGGGCAATCTCCTGGCCATAACGGTTGTACAGCCCTGCCGGCAAAGCTGTCTTGCCCAGCTGCGGAGACACGGCCAGTTTGATCTGCACGGTATATTGCTGATCCGGCCGCGGCCAGAAACGAATGGACTCGCCATCAATGCTCGCGTACTGCAGCGGCCTATCGGTGCGATCGGCCCAGTTAACGGGGCCGTCCAGCCGCCCTGGATCGAGCGGTTTGCCATCAATCTTGGCCCACTTGATTTCATACCAATCAAGATCAGGCAACGCGATGGCATACTCGTAGCTGTTCTGGCTCAGCGTCAGGGGATGCTCGATTGTGTATGTGCGCGTCCGCTGGCAGAACTCGCGGGCGGCATCGCTGAGAGCCTGGTGCACCATGAGTGACGGGCAGTTCCGGACGTACCGGGTAACACGGGGAGTAAGGTCAGCTAGATCAGCCATTGTTCGGACTCATTGCGGCGTCAGCCTTCACTTTGAGACCCAGCGCGGTCGCAAAGGCTTGCCAGTGAATGGATGCCTGGGAAGCGCCGGCAGGGTTGGCTGTGTCGCGCGAGAATGCTCGCCACAGCATGTGATCGACCAGCGGGTTGAAGTAGATGTCATCCACCGTGATGGTGTCGCCCAGGCCTGCGACACGCTCTGGTACGGCGGCATACACCAGATCGATCTGGTGCCCCTGCTCCGGGGTCGGGTAGACGTAGAAGGTCTTGGGGTCCCGATCGTCATAGACGTAGTGGTCGATCGCCCGCACAGGCGGATCAACCTTGCGCCACTCGGGCACCTGTTCGTTAAGCAGGTCGACATCGATCAGCGTGACCGGCTTACCCGTATCGGTATTGGACATTACCTCGATCAGGCGCAGTCCGCCGGCGGGAAGTACCTGCTTGGCACTCGGCAAGCAGCCCATCGTCGCATTAACCGCGTTGGCGTCTGGCCTGGCGGCAACGACGGCATACTGCGCCTCGTTGAGGTAATTGAGCAGGGTGTCATCTCCCCACCGCGCCGAGAGCACGTCATTGAGCACGTCATTGGCGCGCTCAACGACATCGTGGGCTAGTACGGTCGGCATACCAGACTCCTAGAATTGATGGCGGGCCAAGCCCGCCAGGTGTTACTCGTCGCCGGAGGCCTGCACGCGCAGCCGCTCGGGCGCATTGCAGGGCACCAGCTGTTCGCGCCGGCGGATATCCGGACGATTCAGCACGGGGTTCGCTGCGACGACACGACCGGATTTGCGGCTGTGATACCACAGCGGATTGCCGTCCGCGTCCAGCGGAATGTCCGCGTTCTGGATGCTGCCCTGCACCACGCCATGGTCACGCTCGCGCGCGGCCTCGGCATCCGCCTTTGCCTTACGCTTGGCCTCCTGCTGCGCCCGCTTGCGAGCGTTGGCGGCCTTGCGGCGATTGCCGTGGTTGTCCGCGGGGGCGGCATCGGTGACGACTGCCTCGGCGGGCGGCGCGTCCATTTCGGCACTCGCCCCCTCGGCGGACAAGCCGAGCTCACGCAGCACAGCATCCTCCGCATTCGACGGTTCTTCGCCCTGCTCCGCTTCGGCTGCGGCCTCCTGCTGCGCGACCTGTTGTGTTTCCCCCGCCTCGTTGTTGGGTGGGGACTGTGACCCGGATTTATCCGGTGCTTTCCTGGGGGGCATATTGATCTCTCCCGGTGAATTGAATCGAAGTTCGAAAGCATGGCCGACCAGCTGGCCGGCCATACTCAGTGAACTAGGCCGAGACCTAGTACTTGGCTACCACGTGGCCCAGGGCTTCCGGCTTGATGACCTCGAAGCCGTAGACCTCCAGACCGCGAACCAGATCACCAAAGTCATCGGGGTTCTTGATGGTCTCCATTTCCGTGATCTGCGCGGCGAACGTCAGCGCGGAGGGATGTCCGAAGAGGATATCGATCTCCGTGTTGTTGACGTTCAGGTTGTTGGAGCGATAGATCGTGAACCGATCGATCATCCCCAGGCGACCGTTGCGCAGGATGCTGGTGCCATCACCGGCGATGGACGCATCGCGAAGGTCAGACTTCTTGATGAGACCGCAGGCTTTGGCCGGCAGAACCACCCAACGATTGGACTCCGGCACCGACTGTTCGTCGAGCACCGTACCCCAGTCGACCAGATGATCAAGGATGTTGGCCTTGGTCAGCTGTACGGCGTTGGTACCGACGCCGGCAGCAGCCTCACCCAGGTCAATATCGCCAGAGATACGGCCAGCGGAATCCCCCGAGTTGTCCGCGTGCGCACTGGCACCGATCGCCGCCAGGATGTCGGTATCGATAGCGATCTTCATCTGCTCGGAGGCATCTTCAGACCATTTGTTCATCAGATCGATGTCCGACTGGTGCTTGTCGATGTCCCAGCAGTTGAAGGCAAAATACTTGCCCTGGTCGATCGTCAGCGTGACGTTCGGGGATTCCGGGTCCTCGTAGTTGAGACCGCCACCCTTCTGGTAGTTGTTGATGGTGATGGACGGGACAGTGCGGATGATGACTTCGTCACCATGGGCCTTGATCTCGCCCTCGTAGTCAGTGTTCGCGATCTCCGTGAATACGGTGGAATCGTAGAACTTCGTGACCAGCTTCGTCGACCAGATGGCCGGGATAAACTTCGAGGTACTGTCCGAAGCGAGAGACGGTACCCCTGATACGGGAAACTTTGCCATTTGACTGGATCCTCAAAAAGACGCCAGCCAGGCGTTCCCTGAGCCGATTTCGGCTACTGTTGGGGAGCCTGGAGGGCGTAATACCTTCTTTCCAGTTCCTCCAACTCGGCAGCGCTGATCTTCCCCCGGGTGTAGGCATCACTGCCCGCGATGTACTCCTGAAAGGCCTGTTCGAGACTGACCTGCTGGGCCGGGGGAGAGTCCCCTGCCCCGCCGTCGGGTACCTGGGCGTGTTCCTGCATGGGGTTGGGCGCGCCGGCGGGGGAGCCGGAGCCAAGACTGACGTAGCGCCGGAAGAAGTCGGCGGCCGCATTCACATTCCCGTCGTTCACAGCCGCGTTCAGAAGCTCCTGCCTGGTATTCAGTGACTCTGGCGAGTCGTACTGAGCCAGCCAGTAGAGAAACCCCTTGTCGCGGTTCATGGTCTGCAGATCGATGCCAGCGCTGCTGAGCGACACATCCAGCTTGTCGCTGAACGAGAGCCCCTGCGGCTGCTGGTTGGCCATCCTTTCCTGTACGGTGCTCAGCTCTGAGCGAACAACACCGATCAGGCCGTCAACCCAGTCATCGCCGTACTGATCGCGCAGACTTTGGAGGTCCGGCGCGCTGGCGGGTGGCGGGGTGTCGGGGGAAGGAGTTTCTGCGGTGGTCTGTCCGGCTCGAAGCGCTGCTACCTCAGCCCGAAGCGACTCGAGTTCGGCACTGGGGGCGCCATGCGCCAGCTGTTTCTTGAGCTCTTTGACCTCGGCGTGAAGCGCGGGAACTTCGGTGTCGTACTTGCCTTTGAGTACCGCGAAGCGCGCCTCGGATGCTTCGGCGCGGGCCTTCCAATCTACAGGTTCGCCAGGCGGCGTTTCGCCGGGCGAGGGTGTGTCAGTGGGAACTTCTCCGGCAGCCGGGGTCGCCTGCGGTGGCGCATCCGGTGTTGCCAGTGCATTGTCCGGTGATTCTGCCGGTGCGGGATCGGAAGCCGGAGCCTGGCCGGGCTCATCGGTATTTCCTGTCTGCGCCGCGATCATCGCATCAACGCTTGCTTCCGCCTGCCTTCGAGAGGCGGCGCTGTGTATGCCAGTCATTTCATTTTTCTCCTTGGCGAGCCAGTCCGTCCGGTATTCCCCGCCGGGAGCCGGATTCTTGGTATTCGCAAACAAAAAACCCGCCGGGTGGCGGGTCAGGTGGGTGAGCGCGTGCGGAGCCTAGCTACTGGTATTCCGCTCGCGTTCGAGTTTTTCCCGAAGCTGTGCATGCTTATGCTCGCTCTGGTCGAGTAGATCGCACAGATCATCGAGAAACACCGCACGACCTTGAGCCCTGTGGAGTTCGGGGCCTTCCAGTTCGCGCAGATGTCGGTTGATCAGCTGGAGCTCGCGAGTTAACGCGGCGCGCAGCTTTTCGTAGGCGTCAAGCTGATCGATCTTGATCCGCTGAATGGCGCTAACCAGCCGACACTGTTCGCGCGTGTCGCCGTGATTCGTCAATCTCATGCCGCGGCCGCCTGGGGCTGCTGCTCGGATTTATCGCCAGGGCCAGCTTCCGGGGGAGCCGGTTGCAGCCTCGCCGCCAGCTCTTCGAGCGATGGCAGGATGCGCTCTACCGGCATATCCCCGGTATTCAGCACTTCCTTCAGCAACTCGAGGCGGCCGTCAAGGCCAATGATCTGCTGATCCACGGGGTTGCTCAGAATGCCTAGCAGTTCCTGGGCCCGGGCCTGTGCGGCTTCCTTGTGGATCAGCGACTCGGAACCGCGGGCCTTCGCGACAGCATCCCCTTTGATACTGTTGTCCGGGTGGGTCATCATCACGTGGTTGTAGAACTTCTCGACCAGCGGCTCGATGACGTGGATATCGATATTGTGCACAACCGACTTGATGGTCTTGCTCGAAGCATTGAGCAGCATCGACAGGCCGGATGCGGTCTTGGCCGCGCCGGCACCGCTGTCCGATCCGTAGGCGAAAGCCGGCATGCCCGTGACCTCATCGGCGTACTTCGCAAACCGCTCGTAGACCTCCATCAGCTCGCTGGCGTGGCTGTTTGGCTGAAAGAAGTCCATCGGCTTCTGCTGCTGCCCGCTGTTCGTGGTCGGCGTGCGGAAATACCATATTTTCCAGGGATAGATGGTCTGGTAGTCTGCGCCATCCTCCGCGTAGGCGTTGTTCACCCAGACCTGCGGACCGCTCGCCAGGCCCAGGTTGTTGGCCAGCGCCCTGGCCACGCCGTTACACATATCCTGGCAGTCGGCCATGATCTCCGGCAGGCCGCGGCCCCACCATGAGCCCGGTACATTCTCCCAGCACGCCTTGAAGTAGTCGGGCTTGCCCGCCGGATCGGGGTTCACCAGCGCACGGATCGCAAAGTTCCCGACCACGATAACGGACACCGGGTACTCGTTGACCAGATCAGGGACTGACTGCGGGTTCATGCCCCAGTCGACCAGCATCTGGCCGGACATCGTGCCGGTCCACTCCAGTGCATCGATTGTCTCCCGCCGACCGTAGACGCTGTTCTGGCCCGACAGACGGCGGTGCTCTTCCTCCGACCAGATCCACTCATGCAGCCCGCCCTGGCGATATTCATGCAGCGCTCTGGTGATCGCGAGCGTGTTGTAGCCTGGCGCGCCCCGCATAGATGCCAGCTCGGAAAAGGTAAAGCGGCGGTGCTCGATGTGCCAATGTCCGCCGAGCTCCGCTCGCGCGCCAGGACTTGGATAGGAGTCGAACGGCGACACCCGACGAACCTCCGGCACGATCTCATGTGAGCGCTGGGGCGCGTACTGACCCTGGACTTCAACCCACTTGATCTTGGCCCGATTGGCAAAGACAGGACCCTTTATAATCGCCGCCGGGTACGTCACCAGATCATCGAGGAAGGCGTCGAACTCCGTGCGGAACTTGCCCTCGACCAGCATATCCTCGACATGGTCGGCCATCTTCTCCGCCCGCTTCTCTGCCTGGTGCATCAGTTCGCCGATCAACCGCTCTTTGTGCTTTTCGAGGATCTGTGCGACCGCGGCCGGTTCGATCTGCGACTGATTCAGCACCGCCATGGCCTCGGCCATCAGCTTCTGCTGGATTTGAGGCGGCAGTTCGGGGATCGGCGTTGGCTTAATCGTGAAAGGCCGGTCGCCAGAAGGTGTGTAGAGGTCCGACAGGTAGGCTTTCGCCGCGCGGCACTTGGCCGCTGTCAGCTGCATGTAGATACCGCTGCCCTGCGTCTGGGCAATCTCCTGGCGTTTCTGTGCGGAGTACTCCCCGCTGCGGCGCTCGAGGCAGTCCACCAGCCGCTGCGTGACGACCTGCTTCGTGCTCTTGGCGATCTGCCAGTCGCCGCGCACCTTGTTGGCCAGGGCATCCACGATTTCCGGCTGCTGGTACTGTACCCGACCATTGGCGATCCGCCGCGCTTTCTCGGCCTCGATCCGCTCCGTGACCTGGGCCGGGGTTTGCACTGCCACAAGCTGCATGATCTATGCCCTCATCGCGTCATTGGAGGCCTGCCGCACCGCTTTACTCATCACGGCAGATTTGGCCGGCAGGAAGATCGTGCCGCCCGCGTTGACCTGTCGCATGGCCCGATCCAGATGCTCCATCAGGTTGGTGAAATAGAGCTCGGGGTTGCGCGCGGCCAGGGCGAAGTCAATCTCCATGATGACTTCATGGCCATGCCTGGAGACGAACGCGAAATTGCGGCTCATCCGCTTGCGCTTGGTTCCCTCCGCGTTGGTGCACGGCCCCACGTAACAGCCCATGAAGTTGGCCTGCGGATGCTTGTACTCCTGGGGCCCACGGAATACCGCCACCGCCTCGACCAGCACCTTGAAAATAGCTGTAGCATCGAAGTGTCGTTTCTGCTTCATGCGTAGTAGCCTCCCGGGCCTGCCGGCTTTTGCATCGCCGGTTTACTGGTGTTGTGCATAAACTGATCTATGATCGAGGCGTTGACGGCAAAGTAGCGGAACGAGTCGGCACCGTTACTCTCCGGGCCGTGAAACGGCTTGTCTTTCCACATACCGCGCTTGTCATCCCATTCCTTGCGATACGCCTGCAGGTGCGCCGTACCGTCCGCGGTGCGTTCCTCATCGAAGTAGCATCGCGGCAGGATGGTCCTGGCGGCCTCGATGCCATCGACCAGCCCCATCTTTGCCGGCTCCGGCAAGAAGTGGATGCCGGCGTCTCTCGCAGCCTGGCGCCGGGTCTTGCCGTCGTTGCCCCATTCCCGGACCTCCAGATCATGCGGGCCGACGTGCAGACCGTACTCGTAACCAAGCTCGGTGTGCTTCTTATGCAGCACCTTGGCGTAGTGATCCACGCCAACATCGTTATTCTCGTAGTAGTCGATCAGGTGCCACTCACGGCCCGATCGCTGGACAAACCAGATTGCATTGGCGTCATTGACGCCCAGGTCCCAGATGGTATGCACCAGCACGCCTGGCTGGTGCGGCACCCGGCAAATGCGCTTCTGCTCGAAGATGGCATCGAACTGCTCCTTGTAGTAGGAGCCTTCGAGTGACTGCCAGAATGCCTCAGCCGGGGTGGTCGGGTATTCCTGCTTGATGTGTCCGCCCAAGGACTTTTCCTTGAGCGTGTACCACAGCATCTGGCCCTTGCTGAGCTTGATCCCGTGCTTCTTGCGGAGGTCGACGAAATAGTCGATCAGCCGCCTGGGGATCACGACATCGCGCCCCTCATCCTCCGAGACGGTATAGGCCGGATCGTCGTACCACGGATAGAAGAAGAATTTCTGATCCAGGCGCGTCAGCTGAACACCGGCCAGGTGATCGCGCTCGGCCTGCTGGGCGTACTCGTAGAAGTGGCCCTGCCGGCCTTCGGCCGTGCTCTCGATCGTGATGACGCAATCCAGGCCGACGGACTCGAACGCACCGGTGACGATTTCCGTGGCCTTGTGCGGGTACTGCCGGCAAATCTTCCCGAATTCGGAGACGTGCAGGTAGCGCAAGGTACCGCCGCGGTAGCTGGTACCGACAGTGACGCTGGACCCGTTGTCGAAAACCAGTTCGCCGGCGCTATCGTTCCGCGCCGGGCACCTTTGCCTGAGCCATTCCGGCAGCCGGTCGTAGGCGTACCGCAGCTTGTCCCGAAACAGGCGTTTCGCATCGAGCTGGGTGTGCGCGATCAGGCCGCACCGGGTATTCGGGGTGAACAGGGCCGCGTCCAGCATGAAGATCAGCATGAACGTGGTGAAGCCCAGCTGCCGGGCCTTGAGGATCAGGTTGCGGTACCACATATCCTCGAAGAATCGCTGCTGCGCGGCGTTCAGCTGGAACTGGACTTCGACCCCGCGCTTGTCGGTGATCCGGTATAAATTATTGATCCGCCAGTGCCAGTCGTGCAGATGGGCCTCGACCTCCTGCAACAGCGCATCAGTGACCTGGGGCGATTCCGGGTCATGGTTGAGTCCACTGGGCAGGGCTGACACGCACTATTCACCGCTGGGCAGCGGGCTGGCCCCCTCCCGGGAGCGCCCGATGCGTTCCATAATGTCGCGCAGCGGGTCGCTGGCGTCGTGCTCGACGCGATCCTTGAACATCCCGAGTTCTTTCCCGAGCAGTTCATTCGCCCGCAGCGCGCCGGCGGCATTGAAGGTCCAGGCGTGAGCCAGATCCCCGTTTTCGTCCTCGATGACCACGTGCTCGCCTTTCTTGGTCAAAACGGCCTCACGCTGCATACAACGCTGGCTGATCGACTTTAGATTTCCGAGCACAAACTCTTGATCTATAGCGAGTTTTTCGCATGCTGAGGCATTGGCGAGCCAGCGCATGTGCTCAAGGTACTCACCGGCGCAGTATTTAGTATTTTTTAGTAAATTGTGGCAACTGGCGCAGGCGGTATCGAGATTCTGGGTGCGTGGATACTGGCTCATGTAAGCCTCGCCATTGGTCTTCCCAGCCATGATCGCGTCTGCCACAGCCAGGTGCTTTCGCCCCGTGGGGGTTTCCAGCATCTGCTGCTTGAGTTCCTTGACCCGGGCTTTTCGCTGTTCGTAGTCCATGAAGCAACCGTTAGTCCACGATCTCGATATCTCCAGGCCCAAGCGATTCGCCCATGTAGCGAAGCATCCGCGCCTCAAGAATACGACATGCCAAAATGACATCCGTGCAGGTCAAACCTGCACTGTTGTGCCTGACATCAAATGCCCCCGACCCACGACGCAACGTGAAAACGAAGATATTGTCCCTGTCTTCCCACGCGCCGCCCGGTGCAAAGTCGCGCGCCGCCTCATCGAGCACGCCCGGCACGTCCGCGTATAGCGTATCGTCGGTATACTCCGACAGTTTCGTCACTTTGCGATCGCTACCCACGCCCGCTCACCTCACACACGTCGCGAACCCAGGCCTGCAGGTCGGCCAGTTGCCCGGCGACTGCGTGATAGGTTGTATAGTTCTCCGTCACCACGGCGACTATCCGAGCCGCCGGAGCCCTGGCGGCGGGGCCATCAGATCGGCTGGCGCCACCGGAGGCCTCGGGCACTCCGGAGGGACCGGCAGCGGCTTGGTCGTGGAGCTGCACGCCTCGAGGATCAAGGCCACAACCGCGACCAGTATCAGCTTGCGCATAGGACAGTACCTCTTGGGATAGTGCTACGCTGTGCAAGCGCAGGGCCTGCTCGCGCTGCACACGATTGCGATCCAGCAACTGCGCATTGATCTCGCGCTGCTTCTCCAATTCGCGGGCTCCCGACAGGCTCTCGGCATAGGCCTTACTTGCGCTGGCGCGCAGCGTTGCGAGTATTAAATCCTTGTTGGCCAGTTCCCTATCCGCCAGTACGGACCTGGCTTGCCAGCCTGCCGCAGCACCGCCCACCACGACGCACAATGCCGCAGCTACCTTTAGCCAGATCGCGTACTGGCTGGCCCAGGCCTTAACTGGTGCTGGGAGCATGCTGAGCATTGCGCGCCTCCTTCTCGGCCTCGATCTCGAGCCTTCGCATCTGTACCCAGTGCTCAGCTGGATTGGCGAGAGCGAAAGAACCCATCACTGTGATTGTGATCGCCTGGTACACACTGCCGTCGATTTTGCTCACCGACATCAACAGCGTCACTGTCACCTGTACGAAAGCCGCCAGCAGGAATTTGCGCGTCCAGAAACGCTCCTCCATGAACTTCTGTAGGTTCGTCATGCTGCGCTCCTAACTGCCCACCACCAGCTGGCGGAAATAGGTAAATATCCTACGCACGTATGCGATCGTCTCCTTGGAGTGATCGCCGGTGACGGCAGGGAGACCCGCAATGATGCCGGCGTAGTCGCTCGGGTCGCCTTGATTGCGCTGCGCGGTGAGTAGATGCCCGGAGCCCGCGTTGTAGCTGGCCAATGCAAGCGCGAGGCGATCAATCTCTGGCCGTTGCCACCACCATGTTTTGCGGCACATCGCCAGATAGATCGCGCCGGCATGGATACTGTCGCGCCCGCAGAAAGGATCGGCGGTCGGCGGTATCTTCTCGCGCTCCACCAGCATGCGCCAGGTTGCGGGCATAATCTGCATGAGGCCCTGTGCTCCGGCCGGCGACACCGCTCGATTGTTGTAGCGCGATTCCTGATAGCACTGCGCCTTGAGCCATCGCCAGTCCAGATCAGGCAGATACTGCACCGAGGCCAGGCGGAAGTCGTGATCCCAACGATTGTCCGCCAGGTTCACAGCTACCCCTTCTCTGCCAACGCCACCGCGTGAAAATCGCGCCCAATGCCGGAAATTTCCCCGTGAACTGTGATCTCGTAGAAGGAACCCTCCACGATGTTCTCTCCAACGGCATTGGGCAACACAACACGATGGTGGCCAGGCTCCACTTCCGGCATATCAACACCTTCCGTGCCAACGACAGTCGCCCCGGCTAACGTCTTGATGTGCTTGAGCGTACAGGTACCGCCCGTTATGGACAGTCCCGACAGCACGCCGCGAAACCGCACCATGGCTACTACGGTGCCCGTTTCGCCGACGTACAGTTTCAGCATGCTCAGGCGTCCGCGGCGGATGCTGCGCTTTCGGAGTCATCAACCTCCAGCGCCACCGCACCCTCTACCCGCTCACCCTGTTCACCGGTGATCGGGTCGCGACCCCATCCCTGGCCGATCACAAGATCGGCGTCCTGCTTGGGCATGGTCGCGATATCGCCCGGAATGGTCTCTCCCGTGTCGGGATCAGTTGTGGGGCCCTGATAATGCCTGGCACCCAGTTTGACTCCGCCAGGCTCGGTAATTTCAACGCGACGTACTGCTGTCATGGATCACTCCTTCTGTGTGGTTGAGTAGTCTGTCGGTTGCTCAGGTCACAGCGCGCAGCGTGTGCGCGAACGAATTGCTGTTGAGCGTGCCACCGGCAGTGAGCGCCTGCGGCGAACAGGTCGTAATCCTGGCGATCCCGCCCACGCCGTCGGACAAGACAACGTGACTCGCGACTCCCGAGGTCGTAATAGGCACGGCCGTCTGCGCGGGGCAGGTGGTTTTGCGGCCATCGATGTCGCCATTGGCTTTGGCGTGCGCACCCACCACGTCTTGAGCCGCCAACTCGTAGTTGGCAATGTCCGCGTAATCCGCGGGCTCGGCGGAGCAGAAGTGTATTCTGCTGCCCTCCAGGCTGGACAGGTATGCATCCATGTGAACTTGAGGTACTGCCTTTCCCATTGGTCGTTCCTCCTAGTAGGTAACGATCTCACCGCCCAGAGCGGCGTAGGTGATGATTTCTCCCTCCAACTTGAGCCCCACGACGAACGCAAAGCCAGCCTGATCCGCAAATTGGCGCTGGACGGTGTTATGAATCGCGACCGCCTGGGCCACGGTAAGCGTGGCGGTACTGAGCAGTTGCGCCTGCTCAGTATCATCCACGGAAAGTACATAGTTCTGGGTGAATACCGCCTGCTCGAGCGACTGCGATTGCTCGGCACTGTCGACCACGACCAGAGGCACATACGATGGAATGACGCCCCCAGGGTCCAGTGACTGCTCCTGCTCGGAATGCTCCGGCGTGATGAGCTCAATCCACACGTCAGGCTCTGACATCGTCTGCTGCTGAGCACTGTCATCAGGATAAACATGCTCCAGAGAGAGCAGTACCGCGTCCTGAGCCTGGGTCTGCTCAGCGCCGAGGACAACCACTTGATAGTCCTGGGCGAGCGCTGGTTGTTCGGCTTCCTGCACCTGGGCAGTACTGTCGGCCACAATGTTAGATGGTGCCGGCGGGCTACCCAACACGTACAGGTACAGGTCGTAATCGCCATTGATGGTGAGCACACCACGCTCAAGCTCCGCGTAGACCGCAACATCGAGTGTGGCCTCGCGGGTATACCCTGTCTGCTCGTACCCATCACCGTAGAGGCACCGGAACTGCCAGCCATGCTCTGATGGTGCGGACGGCGTATAGGTGAGAGTAGCCTGGTCCTCGCCTGCCATCGGCAGCCAACCCGACACGCCGTCGTTGTACTCCCAGAGGTACATCAAGCCGCCGTCTGCATTGGTGATATCCGACTCAAAGACGACCGCCTGGCCAGGTATGGTGGCCGCGTCAGCGGGCTTGCTTGGATCGGCATCGACCGGAGTTGATGGCACAACGAGCGTCGCAGTTCGAGACTGCGACATATTCAGGAACTGATCTGTCACTTCGCAGTAGAACTGCCGCTCATCGTCGCCAGGGTACGCTACACCAGCGATCGTTAACGAGTCGCCCGTCTCGCCTGGCATCACCCCTACGCCGACCTCATACCACTGGAAATTGTATGGTGGGGTGCCGTCATCCACGATAACCGCAAACACTGCATTGTTGCCTTGCAGCACCGCTTGATCTGCCGGCGAACTTGCATTAATCACCGGTGCTGCGGCTATGACCGTAATGGTCGCTTCTCGGGTCGTGACGATCTGCTGGTACACATCCCAGTAGAGGAAGCGGTACTTGTCACCATCGTCGCCTGCTACGCTGGTGAATTCATACGGGTTGTCCGAGGTAGCAGGATCGACGGTCTCCCAGGAGCCGAGACCGTCCACATCAACCTGCCATACGGCTGCAAGTGGCGGCGCGGGTGCGTTCATCTGATAGGCCAAACTCACCATCGCACCAAGCCCGACCTGCACATCCGCCGGCAACGATGGGTTAAAACTGGCCGGCGCGGGCTTCACCGCTTCCATGGAGAAGGCGTTGGAATCGGCCTCCGCCCCCAAATTATCTGTCACACGAACGATCAGGCCAGCTGTTGTGCCGATCTGCGCGTTATCCGAGACCATACCGGTGAGGATGCCTGAATTCGCATCGATACTCAGCCAGGACGGCCATGCAGCGCCGGCGGGTGACTCACTGTACGTCAGTGGTTCATCATCGCTGGACCACCTGCCCGCAACCGAAAAACTGTAGGGATCGTGGCCTGTGGCCTGTTGGTCGGGGATATTCGGACCATCGAAGCTCAGGCTCGAAGTGCCAGACGCATTGACGTAGGGTCCAATATCCCAGTTGACATAGTCCTGGCCCGCAATATCCGCAGTGAAGTGCGCAGACAGGTCAGCGCCGTTCCCGGCCAGCTGCTGCGTCAACGCGGGCCGGAAATTGTCACCCGGGTAGTCGACGAAATCCGCATTGTCCAAGCCAGTTTGGCTGGCCGACCCGGGTGCCGTCATATCCCCACTGGCGTTGTGGCCGCTCCCTGCGTTCGCAGCTGAGAAAGCGAAATCTGTGCCGTTGCCAAAAGCGACACAATTCTCAATGCGGCAGTTATTGATGAACGATATACCGGTCGCGCTACCATAGGCACCGCAGTTGCGCATCGTCACGCCTCGCCCCAGGTTAAACACTGGCCAGGTCGGTGAATCATAACCGACGCAACGATCAATGATGACATCGTCCTCTGCCTGGTTGAGCGAGCCGTACATGACGATGAACCCGCAGTCGGTCTGGCATTGACCGAGTAGCCGCGAAAGCACAACCGACTGCGGCGCATAGAGCTCGACCGCGTATTGCCCGCCACCCGTTACCTTCAGCTGCAGCCGGTCCAACGTGACGTACTTACCTTCAACGTGAAAGCACTCGTTCACTGACCGAATTTTGAAACCGGCATCGAGTTCGCCGGCATGATCTTGTCCGGCCGCGGCCCGTATCACGATCTGGGTGTTGGCATTGCCAATCTCGTCGGGGATTAGTGTCGACTGGGTGTATGCGCCGTTGACCCCACCATAGTCGCCGTCGTAACACTCCAGCACCGCGCCTGAGCAAGCAGCGGGCGAACCAACCAAATCGAGGGTATCGTTGACGCCATACTGAACGCACGGCTCACCAGATACGAAGGCCGCACCACTGGTGCGAATCGCCAGGCAACTGGAGTCCTGCGACTCAGTGAGCACCACCGCGACCGCTCCAGACGTTTGACCTATCCAGACGCTTCCCACGGTCGGCTTGGTCTTGCCGGTTCCATGACTGTCGCCATAGTTCGCAAAATTGAGTATGACAACGGGATGGGCTGACCAATCCGGCGAGCCCACGGTCGTGGCAAGATCATCGATCCAGTCCTGTATGACTGAGTAGTGACCTCCTGACGGCTTGAGTGTATTGACGAACTCCGTCATAGATTCGGAGCCACATACCCATGCGCACCCTGGTCAATCCAGCGGGCGATTTTCCGACACTCTGCCACCGTGGCATAGCCAGGATCACCAGCATCCGGATGCGAGGGCACATCAAAATCGATATCGGTCGCATACTGCTCGTTGGTCCGCCCATCCTGCCGCGATCCCATACAAGCCCAGTACAACAGTGATTCGCGGCCAAATCTTGCTACCAGTTTCGACATCTGCGGCCGCACAAGAAAGACGACTTCGGTTTGCGCAATCAACTCGGCGCCGGAGCCCCCCGCCGTCGTCACGGTCGCGACAGCACCATTGTCGTAGCCATAGCCTTCGGCACCATTCATAGTGATCGCTGTGATCGCACCGGAGCCGTCAACTGACGCGACAAACCCCGTAGCGGCACCATTGCCTCCGGCAACTGATATCGCTTCCCCAGGTGCGTAGCCAGTGCCCCCGGACTTGATCCTTATGTGCTTGACACCAGTCCCGGTTCGAGCACCTTGATATGTGCGCTCAAGGAAATTGAAGCCTCTTTGCTGGAAGTCCTGGGCGACTTTTGCATACAGGTGGGGATCGGACGCATTCATTTCTGCGTGACAGGACTTGCAGCGCGTATCCAGTATCGGGGCGATATCCGTAGCAAAATCCAGCGATTCAGTACCAGCCAGAAGAGGCGGCGTAGTACCCTCTGCATCCTTGCCGTCAAAGTGTGCTGCGGCAGTAATACTACCTCCAGCCTCCCACGCCTCTTGGCCGTGCCGCGCATGGCACCCATGGCAGGTCCGCGTCTCGCCAGGCCTCAAGGACTGCAGCATGTGGTCATAGGCGATAGCCAGATCATCCGAATCTACACCCGCCATGAGCAAGGGCGTATCGCAAGGCACGCGCACCTTCACTGATCCATCTGCCTCGAGGGGCTGCGTGCCCAGGTCCGTGACCTTTTTGAAGCCAAACGCATTCATCGTGCCCTTGAATAAGGTGCTGGGGTAGTAGGTATCCCAGAGGTCAGCTTTGAGAATCTTGAACCCAGCGATGGTGTTGGCGTGGAATGCCGGATCTTCCGACTTGACCGCGCAGCCCTGTACACCACAGTTCGACCAGCGTTTCGTGAGGAAGTCGTAGACATATCCGTAGCGAGACGCCAACTCAGCTTCCGTGGCATCCGCGACCTCGAGATAACAAGCACCGCCAGGATTCGTGTGCGGGTTGGGCTGCTGAGTGGGCATGGGCTGCCCGTATCGATCCTGATACGTGGCTACCGATACCGCATCCCACTCGTGATAATCAGGCGAATCCACGATCGGGATGAGTTCATTGACGCCATCGAAAGGATTCAGCAGCTGGTCAACACCAACTTCGTAAATACCACTGTCACAGGTCGTATCTAGGTTCGACCAAGAATGCCTCATATAGGGAGAACCCTCGTACGCATACGGCGAAAAGCAGTGACCTCGCCCCCAGGTAATAATTTTCTGTCCATTGGGCCCCGCCGCGAAGTAACCTGCCTTTCCGACCACGATATTGTCGTCTTCTGGCGTGAACGGGTTGTCGAATCGCCGCGGTTCTCCATCCTGAGAATTACCTGCAGGCGTGAACGACTCGATATCACACGGCATATAGCCGCCACTGCCGGGAGTGGAACTACTGAACACTGCCGCAGGGATATTGTCGAGAATGCTGCATCCTTCCACGTGCGGGTCCGTGATCGAGAAACGGAAGATGATACCCAAGCCCCTGTGATTGCCGCGATAGTAGTTGGTAACGTACAGCCTGCCTTGGTCATCCTCACCGATGGCCCGCAATGCGCGAAACTGATCCGACCCCTCGCCACCGCTATACAGTACCGGATTCAGCAGTGACTTGGTTTCGATGACCGGCGTTTTGGAGTGCGCATTCACAAGTATCGTCGCGTCCCCACCCCACTGGTCCGTCCGGGCGATCCACCACTTGTTCATCCTCGTACCATGCCCTGGTGATGCAGAGTCCCGCGCCTTATCGGAATGCGATTGCAGTGACGAATACACTATATCGCCCGTCGTTAACACCGTTGGGCGAAGGGCCATGTACTCATGGGGCGTAAGCAGACACGGCTGGTTGCCAGTGCCTGGATTGAGATAGCTGGCTCCGCACTCTCCGGTACCATCAATGTTCATCTTGTAGAGCTGCAGGGAATGCGCCCCACCTTTGGCGCTGATACCGTATGGGTCTACGTTGCCGGTGTAGTATTCTTGGGAAATACCCCAGCGATCGGCCCCATAGTGTGTGTGTCCAAACTGATCGGGGAACGTGTACATTTCCGATGTGCCTTTGATCGGATGTTTCTGTGCATACGTTGCCATAAACACGAATGTTTCATTGTTGATCCAATCCGGCATCCTGGCCATGGCGTCTGGTCCAGGCAAAGTGTCTACCGGTACTGGCGGTGCAGATGGGTTGGTAATGTCGTACAGGTAGAGTTGTGATGTCTTGAGTGTCTGGATGAACTCTGTCTGCCCGAACCCGCCCATCTGATCTGCAATCCCGACCGTGAAAAGCGCCTTCGTTCCGTCCGGGCTGACGCGCGGCTCCTGGGCGACACAGTCGAGCATCGGATCGCCCGTGCAATTGAAAACGACATAGACGTTACCGTTCAAATCGTCATAGACGATATCGGCCTCTGTAAAATCACCGTGAATCGATTTTACATCCGTAACTTTCTGCGCCGCGGAGGCATCATCCCAGCCATTTTGTGGCACCGGATTGGATGCAATCAGCGATCGCGTATAGATGATTCCTGCTTGAGATTCAGGCCGTGATAGAACGAGATCGGAGTAGGCACTACTGCTACTCATCGCCAGGCCGTCAATAGTCACCTCGCCCTGGTTATTCGCGGTTACAATGCCTCCCTGACCACCATAGGACCATTCAACGCTCTGGCTGGGTTGGATGATAAACGTGTTGCTGCGCCGTATCGTCACACTCACTGTGATATCGGTCGGCTGATCTGGCAAGGCTTTCTCCGGATCGCTGGAGAGGCCAGTGGCGTGGGTGTATTTCAGCGGTACGGTAAGGCTGTCCGTATCGGCAACGATACCTGCGCTATCCCAGCTGAGCCCCAGGTTGTAATGTCCTCGAAGCCCGAATTGGTTCCCGGTCGAGTTCGTATAAACGATTAATGGCTGGTCGAGGCGAACATCCATATTCGCGTCAGGGAACAGAATGCTGGGCAGATCGATCCCGTCCTCCCCTCCCTGGTGGCCAGGGTCGCCGCCATGCGGTACCGCCGCATGCCACGTGCCAAGGCAAGCGATTTTGTAGTCGTTACAGGCTGTGAAAAAACTCTGTGAGAGCGGCGTCTCATTGTCCTGCGTTGAGCCGTGGACCCGATAGAAAATGTGATCGAGCGCGCCGGTGGCGGCCTGCACGTTGAAGTTTACCGAGTCAGGGTCATTGCTGCCCCAGGCAGTTTGTATCTCGGTACTAGCATCGTATCCACTGGGATGCTCTACGAGATTCGTCCACGACGCGGTGGAATAAACAATCGCGACCTGATCCCGCACGCGCGGTAGCACCATGGACTGATTGATCGACCCGATACCGCCGTAGTCGCTCCCCGTCAGCATGACACCTGCGGCCACATCCAGTATGCCAGCGTGATCTGCCTGTAGTTCGACGATGGCCTGGGCAATTCTCTGGCCCGCGGCGTTGGATGAACACTGCGGACAGGACGGGGTACCGCCCCAGTAGGTCCACCACCCAGCGGTTCCCCCGAGCCCTTGCGATTGATAGTCCACGCTATCACGACTCGGATATTCCGAGTTGCACAGTCGTACCCTCATCTCGTCTGCCACATTCACGCCATAGCCATGGCAGGCCTCTTCGCCTGCGCCATCACCATGCAACACCATGACCAGGCGCTGACTGTTGGATTGCGCGCCTTCATTCAGGTTGTAGGCAATGGGGTAACGGGCGGGGTTCTCGTTCGCTGGCTGATCAACGCCGCTGGGATGTACTGCACTGAGCGTGGTCGGGTAGCTGGATGATGCGACGGTGACACCGGACGGCACGTATGGGCCAGTGTCGGGGAAATAGCCCTGATACACGTCGAAGCCGCCAAGATCAAAGATGACCCCGGGGCTCCAATCGATCGGGTCGAGTGCACCCGGCGAACCCGATTCCAGCGTGAGGGTTGCTGACTCGCGCTTGCGATTCACGCCTGGCGCGCTGTGAACGACCAGCGCGGCGGAATCGATCTCCATCGTGCCCGCCAGGGACTCAAGTGCAACATCGAAGGTCGAATCCGGCACAGCCGCGCTCAGGATCGCAGAGAGACAGGACGCCGTATAGATCGGTTGCGCAAAGTCATTGGTGCATTGCGCGGTAGCGACCTCAACACCTGCGCCGTTGTATACCCGCAGCAGTATCTGCTCCCCCACATCCATCGGATCAGACTCATCGAACTGCAGAGTCAGGCCGACGCGCGTGATGGGATAGGTCGTTGGGTCGAACGATGCGATGTTGGCCTCTGCGTGCGCCGTCTGCCCCCCACCGAGAGGCATGCCATGCGCCGCAACCGCGGCCAGCAGCAGCAGGCTAGTTGAGAGAAAACGCAACATTGTTCTCATCTTGTAAATCCAAGAGCATTGATTGTCCATCAAGGACCGTCTGCGGTTCACCGAAGTCCCAGAAACCCAATAGGCGCTTCTGAGGCGCCCCCTGCTCTACAAGCCACACATACTGGAAGATGACCTGGCCACCGGTGGCAACCACCGTCTTGTCGTTGAGCACGACATCGAATTGGTTGGTTCCGCCGAGATTCCACCCAGAGTCGGCTACGGAAGCTGACTTGTCCGGAAAGGTGTCCGCGACCAACGCAGCCCCGAAGCCAGGCGTGAGCTGGGAATTCCACAGCACATCGGCCGCGGTAGTAAACCGGTACTCCAATTGTGCTGTGCCAGGAGGCGGCGAGACTACGATATTGCCCTCGGCCATCCCAAGCGCGAAGCCACGTGCTTTGTTGAATATCATTGGGGCACCAATAAAAACCCCCGGGTGGTAAGCCCGGGGGAATTGTAGGGGACAGGGTGATTATTATTGCTGGCACGTCATGCAGGGGACACGCGCGCCATACACACGACACAGGGGGTACTACGACCACCCTGCCTGAAATGCTACGGGCGAGTTTGGAATTGCGCAACTATGAACATTTGCCGTCGCCCGGGATCAGCGCCTTTTCCCCAAGGACCGTGGAAGCTGATGCCTGCGCCGCCGCGAACATATCATCCAGCTGGGCTGCGATTTCGCGGCGCTGCTCGTAAAGCCGCCAGCGTTTCACGTGGAACCGCTCGCACCAATAATCTATGCTGCGCAAGTACTTACGAGGCAGCAACGGGTCTCGCTCAGGCCACTGTCGGTAGCTCCACCGCGCAATCGACTCCAGCACAAAGTAGCGATCAGCGCGCTCGCTGAACAGTTCCGTATACGCATCCAGGGCCACCATGGCGTTGTATTTCTGGCGAGTCGTGTCGTACACCAAATACAGGATGAGCCGCTGCCCGGGGTTCAGGTTTGTATCGAGGACCTGGCGGACCAATCCATCCTGAGCGATTTGATCTAACAGCGTCATCTGGCCTGCCCCCGCAGCGTCGCTGAGCGTCTTTCCATAGTTCACGCGAGGGTCACTGTAGGCGCGACGTAACGCATGATCCAAGGACGCATAGGGCGTGTCGACCGCCATCAGTAGGATTCCCCTGGCAGCTGCTGCATTCCGCGACTCCTAATCAGGTCGATATTCGTAGGGTAGGCAGCGCTCTACACCGGCAGTCCGGGCCCAGGCCTGGAGCACAGAAGGAGGAACCTCGCGCCAGGACTCATAGCCCAAGTCGGTCTTGAGTTTTTCCCAGGCCCAATCACTCACGTAGCGAACCACCTGGCGCGGCCACCACTCCTTCGGTCGGAGCGCCGAGTAGCCCTGTTGGTGCTGCAGCTGATGATGCCGGTCGCAAAGTGGAATTGCGCTGTAGGGTGGCTTGATCCCTATGCCCGCACCAGCGGCAACAGATCGATAGTGGGCCGCGACCACGTCGCCGGCACACTGTCCAGCTGCTTGCAGGGAAGCGTGGGGCTCCTTGGCCAGCGCACAAGGTTGATCTCGAAGCCAGGCAAGAAATTCCTCGTCTGTACCGACCGACATCCAGACATCCTTGCGCTTGAAGAACGCCGACAACTTCAACCCTCGCGCTTGTTGCCCATAATCCGCTGCGGGATCTGGCTCGGCCTGTGCGATGGTTCGCTCCTGCGCCGCCTCTCTCGCCTCGTCATCCGACAGAAACGCGACAATCACAGGCACGTCGGGCCGACAGCGCAACCCCAGAGTCACCATTTCGGCATAGGCGGGCTCAATGTCGATTTTCAACCGGATCGTACCGTCTTTGAAAATCTTGTCCTGGGTGGCCGCCCCGATGGCCCCAGCAAACTTCTCACTCATCGCTCGCAACTCGCTGTGAGTATGCATCAAACCTCGGCATCGCCATCACGGGTAGGAGTGCATCTTTCACAGAGAAGGTGGGCTTGCAGCCTTCTGCCTGAGCAATTGGCGGTCGATCATCGCCAGGGCGCCAGTACTCTGCATACCAGTCGAGAAACACAAAGTTCGCACCGATATGCCCAATGTTCGATAGCCCGGACTCACTGTCCGTCGAGCGACCGTCGAGCAGGTTGTATGCGTGGCGCAGCGCACTGCCGATGCACTTCGACCATGCCATGCCTTTGGCCCAATTCCAGGCGTCGTACTTCGTCGCACCGTACTCGAGGACTGCCACTGTCGACATCCAATCCGACGGCTGCATGTTCACCAGACTATTTCGCAGCGCCTGATTATCCCCCTCTTGAAAGTCACGCAGGTCAATCATCATGCCGTGAAGTATGCCGAGGTTCTGCTCTTTGAACGCAGCACCCCACCGATGCAACCACACTCGCACCGGGATCAGATCAAAGCGCGGCTTGCCATCGCTGTAACGGAGCGCGGACCCGGCCTGGTCGTCGCCTCTCTTGCCGCCTGCGCTCATCGGGCTTGCGCCTGTGCTGCCCGGGATTCACGTCTGGCCCGGCGCTTGATGCCGAGATACAACACGCTGTCCGCCGCCGGCGCTCGCATTGCGGCACCCCGGAGAGTGTCAACCAACTGCTCTTCGGTGAAGCGAAAGTCGCGGGATGTATATTCACCGACGAGGTCATCCCCGGCCTGCTCAATGAGGTTCTGGGTGTGCATGGAGTCCGCGAACATGGTCTCCAGATACCCCTCCTGCGGGTGGAGAAATACCGCAACAGGGCTGTGCTCGGGGGCTACTTCGATCCTGCGCAAAGCGCCTTCAACCGTCGTTTTGCTCACTGATCACTCCTTTCAGCGTTCGATAAATCGGTGCATCCACATGCGCCACTGCGACTCCCAGTCCGCACACGGCTCTCCCTTGGCGCGGTGGTGGTCCATAAATTTTTCCGTTTCCATTTGAATTTCGACCTCGTTGATGCCTCGATCGGCTGCCCATTGCCGCATTGAATCGGAAACGGTGAAATCCAGAGGTAGCGGATATTTCACGGGAGCGGGTGCTCTCTCTCTCCCTGATCCGACAGGATCAGGGAGAGTATCTGTATCTGTATCTGTATCTGTATCTAGCGGCGACAAATCCGGACATGTCCGGACAGTCGGGGGACCGTCGGGGACATACTGCGATTTGTCCGCGACAATTGACTCTTTGTCGCGGACAGGTGGGCGCCCCTGTGGATAACTCCCGCTGTCGGGGGACCGTCCGGAGTTGTCCGGGACTGTCCCCGACAGTCGCGGACAGTCGCCCCCATCACCTTGAAGCGCATTGGCCGCGTCAATTATCTGGTGTATACGCTTATTTCGCGTGGTCTTTTTGTCCAGATATTTGGCGAGTTTGATACAGGAAATGGTGCCCTCGTTGTTCTCGAACAGCCCTAAATTCACGATGTATCGCATAATCTCTTCGACACGACTACTATCAACTTTGAGATTGAACCCGATCACTTCGGCATCGTGCGCCAGTTCAAAGTTGATCTCTTCGGTGGTGCCCAGATCCCCGGCAATGAGTTCCAGGCAATACCAGTAAATGGCATAGCCGTCGGCGCCATAGCGCATCCTCACCTTCGTCAGGGAATTGTTATCGTGTGCGTCAGCGTAGTGCTTGTACCATTTCATTGCGCGGCCCCCCCCTCTAGCCGATGGACGACAGATCGTGCGCGAGCCCCATGCACAGCAACCCCTCCCCGTGATCTAATTTGCTACTGCGTCCAAGGACCTGGCGTGCTGCATGAGGTCAGGAGCCTCAAATACCGGAATACCGGGGTCCTCGGCGTGACGAGCACGACTGAGCGCTTCGATTCGCTTGGCGTGCTCCGTTTCGCCAGTCCACTCTGTCCGAGGAAATCCACGATCCTCCCACTTGCGCACGGCCTGGTAAGTCACACCACAGGCCTGTGCAACGGATTGAAGTCCAAGTACTTTGATCGCCTCGGTCAGCACGTGAAATAGCCCCTTTGCTTACTAATTTTGTGGGCTATACTAGAACCCTAGGTTATGTTTGTAAAGCAACTGACAATTCAGGAGTTATCAGGGATAGTGCATCCGTGTCTAGACATACGCAAAAAGAAATCGCCATGATGGCGTTTGCGAGCAGGCTGCACGCCAGGCTGGACGAACTCAATTATCCCTCGGCCGAGAAACGCGGGCGCTACACAGCCGTGGGCAGAGACTTTGGCGTTAGCTACCAGGCAGCGAAAAAGTGGCTCGACGGCATTACGCTGCCAGAGCTCGCCCGCTGCCTGGAAATCGCAGATCGCTACGGACTGGGCTTTGAATACCTGATGACCGGCCGCGGACCCCGCCTAGCATCTGATGCGGCGGCACAAGCCCCCGAAGGCGCCCAGCACCCCTTGCTTACTCTGTGGGACCGCCTGTCCCCCGATGTACAGGCGGCTCTTGAGACTCAGATGCGCGCGATGGTCGCAAAACGCGAGCCGGGGCGTTAAGAGCAACCACCAGCATTTCGAAGACCCTCTCAATGCGCGTGCGGTCTTTCGTTTCGATCACCCGCCTCAACAAAACCCGACCCGTATCCGGCCTGTTATCGTCATTAATTAGCATACGAAACAGCCATTCCTTTCCTGCCTTGGCAATGTATTAAAATCCCGCAACAACTGGGCTGTCAATCACACCCTGTAGCGCAGCACAAAAAGCTTGACAAAAATCACACGGCTCAGATTCGAGTATAACTCATAATTGTTGACAGTGCATAACCTATAGTTCTACTATCTGGGCACGTTAGGGGGAACGTGCCATGGCCCAGACCGAATTAATCACCGGTTTTAAGCAAATCAGCAATGCCGATTACCACGCTTGGGAAGGGTGGTCATCATCGCAAATCAAGCTGGCGAGCACTTCGCCGCAGCGGTTCTGGCACGCCTACATCAACCCGGATCGACCCGAACGAACCGAGACCGAATCGATGGCCTTTGGTTCATTGGTGCACAAGGTGATCTTGGAGCCTGACCTGTTCGACTCGGAGTACTTCACCTTGCCCAAAGGTGTTGCACTGGGAGACTGGGGCAAAACGCAGAAACTTGCTGGGAAGGTTCAAGAAGCCAAAGCCGCCGGGAAACTGGTGATTGACCAGAAGCGGCGTGACCTAGCCGAACGGATGGCTGACGCGGCCCGCGAGCATCCATGGATTGCCGAAGCTCTGAAAGGCGGGGAATCCGAAGTATCTGGCTTCTGGACGGATGCGCGCACTGGCCTGCTGCTGAAATATCGACCCGACTATCGCACGCCCAGGTACTTGGTGGACTACAAAACCACAATTGACTCTTCTCCTGCCGGTTTCGTGCGCGAGATTATGAAGTACGGCTACCACCAATCGGCGGCACACTACCTTGACGGAGAAGCAGCGCTTCACGCGGACGAGCCAGGCGAGAAGCCTTTCATCTTCATTGCGCAGGAGAAGGACCCGCCCTACGTCGCAGAACTTTTTGTGCTTGACCAAGCGTTTATCAACCTCGGGCGGCACGAGAACCGCCGCGGCCTGGATGTTATTGCGACTGGATTGTCGACCGGCGATTGGCCCCCGCGCACAGGTCGCGGCCCGGCCGTGCTGTGCCCACCGAGCTGGGCCAGGAAGATGCAATGATGAGCAATCTCACCCTGCTACAGCCTCGAATCCGTAGTTACGTCGCGGAGCTTGCCGAACTGGGCGACGGTCTCGATCTGCCCCCAGAACAGGTGATGGGTGCAGTTATCTTGGCCGCGGCAATGCTGGTTCGAGATAACGTCACGGACGTGAAAGATGCGCAGCCGCTGTTCGACGCCCTGGAGGAAGCCCTGGAAGTGGCGACCGAAATACAGTTCGCACAGGTTGTGCTGCGCTTTCGAGATACGGAGGCCTCAAATGGCTGATCAGCACGAAACCACCAGCTTGGACTCGCCAGAGCCGACCGCGCAGCCACGCCAAATCGATATGATTTTGCAGAAGCTCAATGAGCAGGATGCTTTCTGCGGCATGAATATCCGCTACAGCAAGACCCGGATCGCAATCCTCGGTGGCGGACTGGTGCATGAGTGGATCGAGTGCAGCATTCACTGCAAAGATCGCACGCATCCATTCGTCGCCAGAGAGTACATGCAGGAAGCCCTCTGGCAGGAGGAAGGCGGACATACGCACCCGAACCGGATACTCCGTTGGGCAGCAATCACCCAGGCGGCGCGGATGGCATTCAATGACATCGTGCCGCCGCCTCTGCATCGGATAGACCAGGCAGACTCTATCGAAAATTCCGCCGCTAACGCCGCAAAGGCCGCAATCTTGGGGGGTCCGCAATCGATATGAATACCCTGTGGCTTCTCATGGCGGAATTTGAAACCGGCGAGATACCGCTCGATCAAGTGGCACCCAAGTACCTGGGCTTGTCCGCGGCCGAGGCAAGCACACGCGCTCGCAAGCAAACACTTCCAGTGCCTGCCTATCGTGCCGGCTCTCAGAAATCACCATGGCTGGTCGCGGCAACAGACCTTGCGAAGTACCTTGATCAAGTTAAGGAGCAAGCGAGGACGGATTGGCGTCGCATTCAAGCAGCCCAGCACCGTGATCCCAAGCATGCGCCACGAACGACAGGTGCTAGCTGCAATGGCTGAACAGCTCACAGTTCGCATACCGATCCTCCATTTCCCGAATGTGGGCATACCGCTTGAGGCTCGCCCAGGACCGGTGGCCGGATATCATGGCCACTTCGGGGATCTGTTTGCCGAGTTCGAACTGGTAGCTGATCCCTTCATGGCGCAAGTCGTGGAATCTCAGGTCCTCGATGCCAAGGTACCTGCATGCCTTGGTGAACGCCGCCGACACGCTCTTCGAATTGTAGGGAAACACCACGTCGCCGGCCGGCTGTCGGTCAGCGATCGCCTGGGCGCGCTCAGGCAGAAAGACGAAGGTATCCTTCTTCTCAGTCGGGTGCTTCATATCCCGCACCCACACGCCACCATTGGTCATATCGCTGCGCCGAATCTCGCAAATTTCCTCCTGGCGCCGGGTGGAAAAAATCGCGAAGCCGATAATATCGACCATCGGAATTTTGTTCCGACGCTGCGCTTGGAAGTAGCGCACAAGGCGCTCGAGTTCGTCCATGGTCGGCCGGCGGTTGCGCTCCTTGGATTTGCCGATCAATCTCTCCTTCCGCGCCAGGTATGCCGCGTCGTCCAGGGCCTGAGAATTCACAGGCGCTCCACGGTCCACCCGGGCCGACCGGAAGGCATTGCTCAGCCAGATCACGTCGTTGTTCACCGTCGCCGCGGATGCAGTCTGCCGCCTCTCCCGCAGATGGGCCAGGACCTGGCGAGAGGTCAGCGCGATCGCATCGAGGTCGGCAATCGGCTGCCCCATCAGAAAGTTGATATGCGACAGCTTCGTGCGGCCAAACTGGGTCGCGCCGTCGAAGTCCTCGAGGTACCACTCCAGCACCGTCCGGATGGTCAGCCCCACGTGGGTCAGACGTTCAAGCACGCCAGGCGCGCGCAGCTCGACTTCGCGTCGGGCAGCCCATTCCTTCGCCAGGGCCCGCTTGCTGAAGGTCTCGGACTCCTGCCAGACAATCTTCCCGTCTCGCTTGATGCGTATCTTGGCCTGATATACTGTGCCCGACTTTCTCGGGCGCGCGACAATACTCGCCATACGGCGTTTTCCCAGTGTCCCCAAAATGACAGGGACATTATAGGGACACCCGGGACACAAAAACACCAGAAAACCCCTGAAAAACACCCGGTAACGTCCAAGCGCAATGTCAGGAAAAACAAGGGAAAATACAGGAATATCAACAACATCCGTGGAGCGGAGGTTCTGCATTGCTCCTATGATGGACTGGTCCGACCGCCACTGCCGCTTTTTCTGGCGGCTGCTGACGCGCCGCGCCCTGCTCTACACCGAGATGGTCACCACCGGCGCGCTGATCCACGGCGAGCGCGAACGCTTCCTGCATTACAACGACGCCGAGCACCCGGTGGCGCTGCAACTGGGCGGTTCAGACCCGGCGGAGCTGGCGCGCTGCGCGCGCTGGGCGCAGGACTGGGGCTACGACGAGGTCAACCTGAACTGCGGCTGCCCCTCGGACCGGGTGCAGTCGGGGATGTTCGGCGCCTGCCTGATGGCGCGGCCGCAACTGGTGGCCGACTGCGTGGCGGCGATGCGCGACGCCTGCGACCTGCCGGTGACGGTGAAGCACCGCATCGGTATCGACGCCATGGAGCACTACGAGGAACTGGCCGCGTTCGTCGAACCGGTGGCCGCGGCGGGCTGCGAGGTATTTATCGTGCACGCGCGCAAGGCCTGGCTGCAGGGCCTGTCGCCGAAGGAAAATCGCGAGATCCCGCCGCTGAACTACCCCTGGGTGTACCGCCTCAAGCGTGACTTCCCCCAGCTGACCATCGTCCTCAACGGCGGTATCCAGTCCCTGGAGGAATGCGAGGAACACCTGCGCCACGTGGACGGCGTGATGCTGGGCCGGGAAGCCTACCAGAACCCCTGGCTGCTGGCGGACGCGGACCGGCGCCTGTTCGGCGTGGACAATCCCGCCGCCTGCCGCGATGATGTGCTGCGCGCGCTGCTGCCCTACATCGAGACGCACCTGGCCGGGGGCGGCCGGCTGAACCACGTGACGCGCCACCTGCTGGGCCTGTACCAGGGCGTGCCCGGGGCGCGGCGCTTCCGCCGCCACCTGAGCGAGAACGCCTTCCGGCCAGAAGCCGGCGCCGACGTCCTGCGTCGCGCGCAGCAACTGGTGGGCGAGCGCGGCCGGCGACCAACGACAACGACCGAAGCAGCGAGCACTACCCTATGATCGGCGCACTCAAGGCACTATTTGAAACCGACAGCCGGCGCGAGGACAGCGAGGCGCAACGCCAGCGCCGCATACGCCTGGCGGCCGCGGCGCTGCTGATCGAGACGGCGCGTGCGGATTTCACCCAGGACGCGCAAGAGGAACAGGCGCTGGAGCAACTGCTGTCGCGCGCGCTGCAACTGGACACCGAGGAAGTCCACGAACTGGTCGCGGCGGCGCAGGCGCGGGTGGACGAATCCACTTCCCTGTACGAATTCACACGGGTGATCAACGATCACTACAGCGCGCAGCAAAAGCTGCAGCTGATCGATGCGATGTGGTCAGTGGCCTACGCCGACGGCGACCTGGACAAGTACGAGGAGCACCTCATCCGCCAGGTGGCAGAACTCACCTACGTACCCCACGCCGACTACATCCGCAGCAAGCTGGCCGCGGCGCCGTAGTCAGCCGTGCTCCATGGCGGTCACCAGGTCCTGGAAGCGCTCGCGGTTTTCCTCGGACAGGCCCATCAGGACCCGGTGCGCCTCCATCACCTTTTCCCTTACCGCCTCCTCGCTGCCGGCCACCACCGGAATCTCGGCGATGTCGTCCGGGTTGCTGCACACCTCCTCGTGTAACTCGAACAGGCGATGGAAACCCATACTGCGCAGCAGGCGCACGATACCCGGGTCGCAGGAATAGATCGCCGGGTAGAAGCCGAAGCGCTCGTGTACTTTCAGGGCCAGCTTGGCGAGCTGGCCCAGGGTGGTGCTGTCCACGCCCTCGGCGTCGCACAGGTCCACCCAGACGCTGGCGAACGCCGGGTCGTCGCACATCCTCTCGAAGTACTCATCGATGGTCGTGCACAGGTTCAGGCGCACGTCCCCCACCAGGCGGATGACATAGGCGCCCTTGTGGCTGGCTGCAAGAATGCGTCCCTCGCGCATATCAACCTCGCTTGCTCAGGAACAGCGCCGCGATATCGTCCGGCGCGGTCTCGACGTGGTCCAGCCCCAGGCGGGTGACCAGTTCGTCGGGCGTATCGGCGCTCTGCTCGAAGACATCGAGAAAGTACTTTTCCTTTTCGATGAGGTTCTTCGGCGGCAGTATCTCCAGGATACCGTCAGAAAACAGTGCGAGCATGAAACTGTCCGGCAAAGAGATGTTGTACTCAGTGTAGTCCGCGTCCTCCACCAGGCCCACCGCCGAGCCCTCCCCCTGCAGGTAGCGGGCGCCCTCGTCCGAGACCATGACCGGCAGCGGCAGGTGGCCGGCGACACTGTAGCGCAGGCTGTTATCGCGCATGTCCAGCACCCCCACCACCATGGTGGCGAACTTGCCCACGGCCAGTCCCAGCAATTCGCGGTTGGCGCGCTGCAGCATCTCCACCGGGCTCATGATGGCCGGGTCCGAACGGCGCAGCAGGTCGGAGCGCTTGCGCGCGAACAGGTTCTTCAGCAACACGGTGGCGAACGCCGAGGAGCTGCCGTGGCCGGACACGTCGGCCATGAAAAACGCCACGCAGTGATCGCCCACGGTGAAATAGTCGGTGAAATCGCCGCTGAGATACAGCGAGGGGATGACCGTGTGGCTGAACACGTAGTCGTCCAGCACCAGCGGCGTGGCGGGTAGCATGCGCAGCTGCACCTGGCGCCCGGCCTGTTGATCCTGCTCCAGCAGCTGCACGGTGCCCTTGAGCTCGCGGTTGGCGGCCTCCAGGCGGGTGCGTGAGTCCTGCAGCTCGCGCCGCAACTGGCGCTGGCGCACACAGCGTTCAATGGAGCGCACCAGCGCATCGGTGTCCTCCACCGGGCGCGGGAAGAAATCGTGGGCGCCCAGGCGCAGGGCGGTCATCATGTGCTCGACATCGGCGACCTCGCTGAACATGATGGCGGGTACCTGCACGTCCATCTCGCGCAGGGAACGCCGCGCGTCGCCCCAGGAGACGCCCTGCAGGTCCAGTTCGCACAGGATCACGTCCAGGTCGCTGTTGCCGCCCAGGGAATAATTGGAGTTGGACACGTCGGTGACCACCTGCACATCGAAGCCGGCGGTCTGCAGGAACGATGCCATTTCCTCGGCCCGTTCGGGCTGGTCATCGACTATGAGTACGTTACCTTGGGAGGCCATCCAGGAGGGTATGCGGCGGTTGGGGCATTGGTCGTGACAGTACGCGCATCGGCTGGCCCAGGCAACCTGAAAACAGGCGCTTTTGGCAGGATTTTACAAATATATTGCAGCGCGTCGACGCGGCCGCCAGCGCTCAGAAATCCTCGAAGCCCTCGCCGTCGCCGAAATCGGAGAAATCGTCCTCCACCACGCCGTCATTGAGGAAAAACTCGCGCTGGCTGAGGTAGGCCTGGCGCAGGAATATGTACTTGTCGCCCGAGATCAGCTCGTCCGCCCGCAGCAACTGGGCGCGGGTATCGATCGCCTCCGCGCCGAGGAAGGTCCAGTTATACAGGGTCTCCTTCTGCAGCGAGGGGATGGTGGCGAAACTGTCCACGGCCAGGCCCGTGCCACTGCGCAGGGTGCGCGGGCCGGCGATGGGCACCATCAGGAAGGGGCCGGAATCAAAACCCCACACGGCCAGCGTCTGGCCGAAATCCGCCGGCCTGCGCGCCACCCCCATCGGCGTGGCGACGTCGAGGAAACCGGCCAGGCCGATGGTGGAATTGATCAGGAAGCGGCCCAGGCTGTGTATGGTGTTATCCACCCTGCCCTGCAGGATGGAATTGAGGATGGTGTTGAACTCGTAGATGTTGCTGATGAAATTGCTCACCCCGTTTTCCACCGGGTCCGGCGTGACGTGGCGGTAACCCCGGGCGATCGGTCGCAACACGTAGGCGTCAGCCGCCTCGTTGAAAGCGAATATCTTGCGGTTCAGCGGTTCCCAGGGGTCGTCCGGATTGACCTCGTCGTAGAGCAGGCCCACGGGCTCGCCCTCCTGCTGGGCCCAGCACGACAGGGGCAACGCCATTGCAATGGCCATGAACAAACGTAGGAACACCATCCTGATCCTGATGCGGGTCGCGGCGCGGGAACGGGAATGTTACGCCGCTGCGGGGGGGCCGGGCAAGCGCCCGTGCTTACCCTTCTGTGACAAACAGCACAGATTCGCCGGCGAACTGCTCGACCTGCGCCAGGCCGAAACTGCGCACGGCGTCGCTGTCCATGCCCAGCTCCGCGGCCAGGGTATCGAGCAACTGCAGCACGGTGGCGCCATCGTTGTCGCGCACCAGTTCCAGCAGGCGGGCGCTGGCGGCGTTGATTTCCATAAAGCGCACGCGGTCATTGCGATCGCGATACACCGCCAGGTAGGTCGGCCCGGCGGCAGTCTCGGGACGGCGCCCGGCACCAATGTGGTGCACCGGGAAGCGGTAGGCCAGCACCCAGGCCAGCGGCGACAGGGCGGGGATCGCCGCGGCGATATCGGTGACCGGCGCCGGCGCCGGCGCCGGCAGCGTCTCCTGCGACACGTCCAGGGCCAGCTCCACCCACTCGTAGTGGGCGAGTTCGGTCATGAACGGCGGGTCGCAGTCGCGCGGCTGGAAGTCCTGCATGAGGAACTGCAGAAATTCCTGGCTGATCTCCAGGAAATAGGGGGAACGGCAGCGGTGCTGCTGCATGAAAGCGCGCACCAGCGCGTGCCAGTCGCTGTCCGTGTACAGGCTGCGCAACACCGGGAAGCCACTGCTGATAAAGCCCTCGATGTTGTTGTACACCAGGTCCTGGTAGATCTTCAGGCGGCGCGCCTCGACGCCCGCCGGCGGCGGCGCCGTATCCGGGGCGCGCAGGAAGCGCGCCATGGCCATCTGGCTGGCCTTGAGGGAGGAGCCGCCCAAGGCCTAGCCCACCGCTTCCGCGACGGCCGCCGGCGCCAGCCCCTGCAGGGAGCGAATCCGGTCGACTTCCTGCAGCAGGACGGGCAGCGGCGGCAGGTTGAAGTCGCGTTCCAGCAACGTCGGCAGCGGGCCGACGCGCCGGTAGGCCTCCTCCAGCAGTGACCACACCGGGTCGATAACGTCGGCGCCGTGGGTATCCACCTTGAGATCCGGCGCCTCGTCGTAGTGGCCGGCGATGTGGATATAGCGCACCCGCTCCAGCGGCAGCGCCTGCATGAACTCGATGGGGTCGTAACGGTGATTGACGCTGTTGACGTAGATGTTGTTGACGTCCAGCAGCAGGTCGCAGCCACTCTCACGCACGACCGCGTCGATGAACTCGGCCTCGCTCAGCTCCGCGTGGGGCTGCGCGTAGTAGGACGCGTTCTCCAGTGCGATGGGCTGGCCGACGATATCCTGCACCTGCCGCACGCGAGCCGCCACATGTTGCACCGCCTCCGTTGTGAACGGTATGGGCAACAGGTCGTAGAGGTGCCCCTCGGCGGCGCAGTAGGTCAGGTGCTCACTGTAGATGGCGACCTGCGCCGCGTCCATCAACTCGCGCACCGCCGCGACCAGTTCCGTGTCGATGGGGTCGGGGCCTCCGATGTCCAGGGACAGGCCGTGGAAGGCCAGCGGGTAGCGCTCGGCCAGCTGGCGGAACTGTTTCTCGAAGCGACCGCCGACACCGATCCAGTTTTCCGGCGCCGCCTCCATGAAATCCACTGATGTCCGCTCCATGGACAACAGCGGGCCCATGAGGGCCCGCCGCAGACCGAGACCCGCTCCGTGGAGTTCCCGGCGTTCTCCAGGCATGGCTAGCCGCCGCACTTACCTTCGCCGCACTTGCCCTCACCCCCGGACTTGTCGTGGTCGCCCGCGTCGGCGCCGCCGCACTTGCCTTCACCGCACTTGCCTTCGTCCCCGGACTTGCCTTCGCCGCACTTGCCTTCACCCTCGGCCTTGTCCTCGCCGCAGCGACCTTCGCCGCACTTGCCTTCGTCGGCGGACTTGCCTTCGCCGCAGCTGCCTTCGTGAGCGGACTTGCCTTCACCGCAACTGCCCTCGTGATCGGACTTCCCTTCGCCACACTTGCCTTCACCGCACTTGCCTTCGCCACAACCACCTTCCTTGTGGCCGGCGTAATTGGGCAGGTCGTACCCGCCGCTGAGTTGCTGCGCGGAAAACGGGTTGGACTCCGCGGATGCCAGCGGCACCACCGAAGAGGCCAGGAACGCCGCGCCCAGAGCAGCCGCCAGAGGTTTTTTCATCGTTGCCATAATTGAATCCCTGTCTGAATTGAGTCTTGTGTTATACCACCCGAAGCGCTGCGGACCAGCGGGGCCCGTGGCGGCGTTCGTGTGGTTATGACATAGCAGTTAACCAATAGTTTCACAACCGGAGCGCCGGGACGCCGGGACGCCGGGACGCCGGGACGCCGGGACGCCGGAGCGCCGGGACGCCGGAACGCCGGAACGCCGGGCAGACTGCCCCGCCGCCGCACGAATCCCCACGTTTACTGCGGATTTGCGAGCAGCCAGGCGTCCACCTCCTGCCACTGCGCGCGCAGGCGTTTCTCCGACACCGCCTGGCGCGTGCCGAGGTTCTGCGCGAACAGCGAAACGCGAAACTCCTCCAGCATCCAGCGGTAGGCCTGGGCCGGCGGACTGAGCTGCACGAGCTCCGGGCGTGCGGCCAGCGCCTGGTCCAGGGGCTCCTGCAACGCGCCCAGCATGCCTGTGTACTTCTGGTCCTTGCCATACTGGCCCGGCAGGCGCTGCACCCGGTTGAGCAGCGCCTTGAAGTAGCGCGGGTACTGGGTGAACCACTGGGCCGGCGTATCGCGCACGAAGCCCGATGCCAGCAGCGCGTCGAGCTGGCCCGCGATATCCTGTCGCGCTTCTGTCCACTTCCGCGCCTCCTGCGCGGCCAGGATGGCGCGCACCTCGCCCAGCGCGGTCAGCGCCGCCAGCACCGTGGCTTCGATATCCGTGGCGCGCTCGACGACCTGCGCCGCGGCGCCCTCGCGCAGCGCTGCAAAGTCCGCGCGCCGGCGCGGCAGCTCATCGTCCAGGCACGCGGCGTGCACGAAGGCGGCGTCGATCATATCCTCCACCAGCACCGGCCGCTGCAACGCCGCGGCGGCCAGCAACAGGCTGGCGTCATTGCCGCGCAACAGCTGTTTGCGCAGGTAGCGCACCTGCTGCGCGGCGCCCAGGCGCAGCAGGCGCAGTACGCCCAGGCGGTGCTGCAGCCGCGCCTGGCCGGCGTAATCACACAGGCGAATGGCCACCGTCTCGCCACAGTCGACCAGCGCCAGCCACGCCTGCACCTCCCCCCCGGCCTGCCGGAAGCGCCACTGTTGCGGCAACTCGTCGAAGTCCCAGCGCGTCAACCCCTCGCGCGCCGGGGATGCCTGCCCGTCTGCGCCCAGGCTGTGGCGCGTGTCCTCGCGGTAGGTCTCGACCAGCCGTACCAGGTCCCTGCCCTGCCCCAGCAGCTTGCCCTGGGCGTCCACCACGCGAATGTTCATGCGGTAGTAATCGTCCAGCGCCGCCACGTCCCAGTCCTCCCGCACCAGGGGCACACCGCCCAGGCGCGACAGCGTCGTGGCCAGCGCCTGCAGCAGGTCGTGTTCGCCCGCGGTCAGTTCGGCCAGGGCGCGGTCGACGAAATCCGGCACCGGCACCAGACGCTTGCGCTTCTCCTTGGGCAGGCCCTTGACCAGGGCAATGCATTTCTCCCGCAGCAGCCCCGGCACCAGCCAGTCGAAGCGGTAGCGCGGCGCACGGTTCAACAGCGCCACCGGCACGGTCACCGAGACGCCGTCGCTGGCGTGCCCGGGATCGAACTCGTAGTGCAGCCGGTAGCCGGTGCCCTGCCATTCCAGGGTCGAGGGAAACTGCCCCTCCAGGTCGCCCGGGTCCCGGGCCAGCAACAGTTCGCGCGGCAGGCGCAGGCGCGCGTCCGCCTGCGGCTCTTTTTTCAGCCACGCCGCCAGGCGCCGCGCGGTGTACATGTCCGGCGGCAGGTGCTCGTCGTAAAAGTCGTAGATGACCTGTTCCTCGGCGACGATATCGCGCCGCCGGGTGCGTGCCTCCAGCGTCTCCAGCTCGGCCACCAGCGCCAGGTTGGCGCGCAGGAACGGTGGCGGCTGGCGGTAATTGCCGGCCACCAGTCCCTCGCGAATCATCAGCTGGCGGCTCTCTTGCGGCGCGATAGGCCCGTAGTGCACGCTGCGCTTGTCCGCCAGGGTCAGGCCGTACAGGGTGGCGCGCTCGTAGGCCACCACGCGCCCCGTGCGCGCCTGCCAGCGCGGCTGGTAGTAGTGGCGCTTGAGCAGCCGCGGGTTGACCTGCAGCGCCCAGCCCGGGTCGATGGCCGCCACCTCGCGCGCGTAAACGCGCGTGGTCTCGACGATCTCCGCCGCCACCAGCCACTTGTGCGATTTACGCGCCTGTCCCGAACCGGGAAAGACCTGCAGGCGGCGGTTGCGCGCGCCCAGGTATTCGCGCCCCTCCTGCCACTGCGCAATATTGCCCAGCAACCCGCTGAGCAGGGCGCGGTGCACACCGTTGTAATTTTCCTCCTGCGGCAGCTCGCGCGCCGGCCGCAGGGACTGCTGCCGGCAGGCGATACACAGTTGCGCGTGGATATCGCGCCACTCGCGCATGCGCGCATAGGACAGGAACTCGCGCCGGCACAGCTTGCGCAACTGGCTCTGGCTAAGCGCCTGGCGCTGCTCCTCGAAGTAGCGCCACAGGTTCAGCCAGGCGCAGAAATCCGAGCGCGGGTGACGGAAGCGCGCGTGCGCCTGGTCCGCCTGGGTGCGCTTGTCCGCGGGCCGCTCGCGCGGGTCCTGCACGCTCAGCGCGCTGGCGATGACCAGCACCTCCTCCAGGCAACCCTGCTCTGCCGCCGCCAGCACCATGCGCGCCAGCCGCGGGTCCACCGGGAAGCGCGCCATACGCTTGCCCGCGCCGGTCAGCCGGCCCTCGTCGGTGACCGCGCCCAGTTCCTCCAGCAGGCGGTAGCCGTCGCGCACCATGCGCCCGTCGGGGGGATCGAGAAAGGGAAATTTCTGCACCTCGCCCAGGCCCAGCAGCAGCATTTGCAGGATGACCGAGGCCAGGTTGGTGCGGCGGATTTCAGGGTCGGTGAACTCTGGTCTGGCGTTGTAATCGTCTTCGCTGTACAGGCGCAGGCATACACCGGGGCCGACGCGGCCGCAGCGCCCGCGGCGCTGGTCCGCGCTGGCCTGGGAGATCGGCTCCACCGGCAGGCGCTGTAGTTTCGTGCGGTGACTGTAGCGGGAGATGCGCGCGTCGCCCGGGTCGATGACGTAGCGGATGCCGGGCACCGTCAGCGAGGTCTCGGCCACGTTGGTGGCCAGCACCACGCGCAGGCCCGGACCGCTCCTGTCGCCGGCGAACACGCGCTGTTGCTCCGCCTGGCTCAGGCGGGCATAGAGCGGCAGCACCTGCAGCGCGCCGGCGCCGCGCAACTCGCGCGACAGTTCGCGGATCTCGCGCTCGCCCGGCAGGAACACCAGCACATCGCCGCGCGGCCCCCAGGCGCTGGACTCGATTTCCGCGACCAGCCGGGCGACCGTGGTCGCCAGCTCGTCCTGGGCCGCCGGCTCATCGAGGTAGTGGGTCTGCACCGGGTAGGTGCGCCCGGACACCTCGATCACCGGCGCGTCGTCGAAATGCCGCGCGAAGCTGTCCACGTCGATGGTCGCCGAGGTGACAATCAGCTTCAGGTCGGGACGGCGCGGCAGGATACGCTTGAGGTAGCCGAGCAGGAAATCGATGTTCAGGCTGCGCTCGTGGGCCTCGTCGATGATCAGCGTGTCGTAGCGCCGCAACAGGCGGTCGCGCTGCATCTCGTTGAGCAGGATGCCATCGGTCATCAGTTTGACGCGCGTCTGCGCCGACACGCTCTCGCCGAAACGCACCTGGTAGCCGACCAGGTCGCCGGTGCTGCCGCCCAGTTCTTCGGCGATGCGCGCCGCCACGGTGCGCGCGGCCAGGCGTCGCGGCTGGGTATGCCCGATCAGCCCGGCGCTGCCGCGGCCCAGCTCAAGGCAGATCTTCGGTAACTGGGTCGTCTTGCCCGAACCGGTTTCACCGGCGATGACCACCACCTGGTGCCCGGCAATGGCGCGGGCGATCTCCTCGCGTCGCTCGGCGACGGGCAGGCTCGAGGGATAAGTGATGGGTGGTAAGACGCTTGCACCGTCCTGTTGCTGCTGCATGCTGCTCATTGTGCCGGTCGGTTATCGCGCGCGGGGGCGCCGGGTTGGGTTATGCTGTGCCGGTGTTTTCCAGGGGGACCAGTGGCATGCCTACGCTTAGCAACTACACCTATGACGAGATAACCATAGGGCAAACCGCGACCTATTCCAAGCGCGTCGAGGAGCGCGACGTGCTGCTGTTCGCCGCCGTATCGGGCGACGTCAACCCGGTGCACCTGGACGCGGACTTCGCCGCCGGCACGCAGTTCGGCGAGCGCATCGCCCACGGCATGCTCACCGGCGCCATCATCTCCGCGGCGCTGGCGATGGAACTGCCCGGGCCCGGCACCGTCTACCTCGGCCAGTCGCTGCGCTTTCGGCTGCCGGTGAAGATCGGCGATACCGTCACCGTGGAACTGGAGGTGGTGGAGAAAAAGGATCGGCGCCAGTTCGTCACCCTGCAGTGCCGCGCGCGCAACCAGCACGGTGACGAGGTCGCCAGCGGCAGCGCGGACGTCATGGCGCCGCGCGACAAACTGGAGATCGAACGGCCGGCCGCGCCGCGGGCGAGTGTCGAGCCGTCCGCGTCCGCCGGCTAGGCCGTCTGGTCCGCCTGCTGCGGGGACTGCTCGCGGAACTGCTCCGGGTCCAGGTACATCAGGCGCAACATGGTGGCGCCACCACTGTCGGTGTCCGTGCCGAGCAGCAGCAGGTTGGCCTGCTCGCCCTCCACGGTGGCGCCGGGCACACCGAACAGCATCGCTCCCGCGCCGTCCTGGGCGTTGAACACCGGCACCTCCCGGCCCTCTTTCAACTGTGCCGCCGTATTCGACAGCAGGGTCTCGAGGCTGGCGCGAAACGCCCCGTAGTTGAGCCGCCCGCGAAACTCGCTGTGGTCCAGCGACACCCCGAAACGGGCGACGGAGCTGTCCTCCATTTCCACCGTCTCCAGGGGTAGCGAGCGGCCATCGGCCAGTTCGCGAAACATCCGCTTGGTCTGGGTGCGGCCCGGTTTCAGCAGGGCGCGGTGCAGCAGGTTGATGGCGATGACCAGGAATTTGTCCCGTGACAGGGGCAGGGTTTGCGCGTGTGCCATGGCAGTCTCGTATGCGTGGATGCGCGCAGTCTACTGGCGACGGCGGGCGCAGGCAACGCGCACAGCCACGCCCTGGCCATTTATCACCGGCACACGAAAAAATGTGTCGAAAAGTCGAGATTGTCGCCGCCGGCGCCGCCGGGCAGGCGCCCGATCTGCTATTATTTCCCCGTCGTTCAGCGGATATCTGCCTGAAACTTATGCATTTTTTACATTTGAACCCGCGCCGGCAGCGCAGGGTTCGCGCGCCGCGATGGCGTCGCACCCTCACCGTATGCTGCCTGCTGCTACTCGGCCCCACCGGCGGCCACGCGCAATCGGTGGAAAAAACCCTCGCCCTGCAGGCCCTGGCCACGGAGCGCGAACTGCTCACCGCCGAGCTGGAGCAGTACCGGCAGACCCTGGCCATCCTGCTCCCCGAGGGCGGCGCCCCCGAGGAGAGCGCCAACCCCGCCGTGCGCAAGCTGGCGCGCGAGGTACTGCACCTGAAAGAGCGGCTGGTGGCGCTCGCCGAGGAGGAAGTTACCCTGCTGCAGCAGCAGATCACCGACGCGAGGAGCCGTGAGCAGCAGGTCACCGCCACCCTGGAAGAACAGGAGCAGGCGCGGCAGCGGGCGATCGAGAGCAAGCCGCTGCGCACGATCAACGTCGACTACACGCAGAAGCAGGAGATGCAGGAAGTGGAGCGTCTGCACGCGCTGCTGGAAAGCTACCATGCGGACATCCAGGAGTCGTCGCAGGTACTCCCCACCGAGGAGGAACTGCGGCAGCGCGAGCAGGCCCAGCGCGACGCGGAAAAACTCTCACGCATACCCTTCAGCGTGGACAAGGTGCGCCTCAGCGGTGCGGAGGGCAGCACGGCGCTGACCCACATCACCCGGCGCCTGATGGATCCGCGCATCCCGGAGAGCCGCCGCGACATCGCGCCCATCTGCTCGATTCGCACGCGCAGGATGGACGTACTGGTCAGCAGCGATAACCGCAGCCTGACCCCCGTGGGTAAAAACCACTACGTGGCGCGCATCAGCCTGCCGCCCGGCGACACCACCCTGTCGATCCTGGACGACCGCTGGGAAGTCCACCTGCCCGACGGCACGAAACGCCGCGACTACCTGGTCACGTTCTACCGGCCGCAGCAGGCCCCCGCGGAGTTGCACGTGGTCGCGGTCGACGAGCTGCTGGCGCTGGAGTACCCGTATATTCCCGCCTGGCTGCCGCAGGAATTGAACATCGAACCCGGGCGGGGATGAGGCGCGAGGGGGCGCCCTTCCAGGCCCAGCCAGAAGCCGACATCGACTGGAGCGGGGCGCTGCCCAGCGCGCGCCGCTTCGACGATGTCTACTTCTCCCGCAGCGACGGCCTGGACGAAAGCACCTACACCTTCCTGCAGGGCAACGACCTGCCGGCGCGCTTCACACGCCACAGCGCGCGCAGCTTCCGCGTGGCGGAAACGGGCTTCGGCACCGGGCTGAACTTCCTGCTCACCTGGGAGGCCTGGCGCAGCTGCGGCCCGCGCCGCCCCGACCTGCACTACCTGTCGCTGGAGAAGTACCCCCTGGCGCCGGCGGACCTGGAACGCGCCCTGCAGGCCTTCCCGCGCCTGGCGCCTTTGGCGCGCGCCCTGCAGCAGGCCTACCCGCCGCCCCTGCCCGGTCGCCATCGCCTGCACCTGGAAGGGGGACGTGTGTGCCTGGACCTGTGCTGGGGCGAGGCCAGTGACACCCTCGCCGACCTGGCATCGCGCCAGCGGCGCTGGGTCGACGCCTGGTACCTGGACGGTTTCGCCCCGGCGAAGAACGCCGCCCTGTGGTCGGCGCAGTTGCTCGCCCTGCTGGCGCCGCTGAGTCGTCCCGGGGCGACCCTGGCGACCTTTACCGCCGCGGGTGCGGTGCGCCGCACACTGGACGCGGCGGGCTTCGCCATGCGCAAGGTGCCCGGGCACGGCGCCAAGCGCGAGGCCCTGCGCGGGGTTTTGCGCGCGCCGGTCGCGGCGCCGCCCGCGGCGGCCGAGACGCCCTGGGACCTGCCGGCGCGACAGGCGGCGACACCGTCCCGTGTGCTGGTGCTGGGCGCGGGCCTGGCCGGCTGCGCGGCGGCGGCGTCCCTGGCGCGGCGCGGCATCGCGACCACGGTGCTGGACGCCGGAGCGGTGGCCTGCGGCGCCTCGGGCAACGCACAGGGCATTCTGTATACCCGCCTGTCGCGACAACACTCCGCGCTGGGCGATTTCGCCCTGCACAGTTTCAGCCACGCACTGCGGCACTACCGCGACCTGTTCGACAGCGCGGCGCTGCGGCGCGGCCGCGACGGCGACCTGTGCGGCTGCTTCGCCGTGCAGCGCGACGCGGCCGAACGCGAGGCGCTGCGCGCGCTGCTGCCGCCGCTGGCGCAACTGGCCCAGGTGGTGGATGCCGCAACCGCCTCACAACTGCTCGGCGTCGAACAGGCCGAGGCCGGCTACTGGTATCCCGGCTCGGGCTGGCTGCACCCGCCGGCGGTATGTACCGCCCTGCTGCAGCATGACATGATTGACCTCATGCAGGATTGCGGCCCGATTTCACTGCGCCAGCGCGGCGACACCTGGCAGGCATGCGGTGCGCGCGGCGTCCTCGCCGAGGCGCCCTGCGCGATCATCGCCGCCGGCGGCGACAGCGGCAGACTGGCCGGGCTGGACTGGCTGCCCCTGCGCCGGGTGCGCGGCCAGACCACCACGCTGCCCGGCGGGCCACCGCTGGATGCGCTGCGCGCCGCCTTTTGCCACGACGGCTATATCGCACCGGCCGGCGCCGACGGGCACTGCATCGGTGCGACCTTCACCGTAGGTGACGACGGCGACGAGGTGCGCGCACAGGACAACCGGCACAACCTGCAGCGGCTGGCCAGCGCGGTGCCGGCCTGGCGAGCACACCTGGACAGCCTGGACGCGGATACCCTGCCCGCACGGGTCGGCCAGCGCTGCGCCAGTCCCGACTACCTGCCGCTGGTGGGGCCGGTACCGGATGTGCAGGCGTTTTGCGCCGACTACGCCGGGCTGCGCCGCAACGCGAAGCGCCCCATCGAGCGCCGCGGCCGCTACCTGCAGGGGCTGTACCTGAGCACGGGACACGGTTCACGCGGCCTCACCTCCACACCGCTGGCCGCAGAGTTGCTGACGGCGATGATCTGCGATGAACCGCCACCGCTGGAGCGCGAGCTGTGCCGCGCCCTGGCGCCGGCGCGTTTCCTGCTGCGCGATCTCGCGCGGGGCCGCCGGTGAACGCCGCGCTGCGCCACGCGGCGGCCTGCCTGCTGCTGCCGCTGTGCGCCGCGGCGGGCGCGGTGCAGGACTACGAGGTGCGCGTGCTGGAGCGCAAGCCGCAATCGCGCGAGCACTTCGTGCAGGGGCTGGAAATCGTCGACGACAAGCTCTACGTCAGCACCGGCACCTACGGCGGTTCCGGCCTGTATCGCTACGACTTCGACGATATGCGCCCGCAGGGGGCGCGGCGCCTGGACCGGCGCATTTTCGCCGAGGGTGTGACCGTGCTCGGCGAGCGCATCTACCAGCTGACCTGGCGCAACGGCCGCATCCTGGTCTACGACCGCGACAGCCTGCGCCCGCGCGGTGGCATGCCCCTGCGCGGCGAAGGCTGGGGCCTGACCAACGACGGCCGGCGCCTGGTCGTCTCCGACGGCAGCGCGCAGCTACACTTCCTCGCGGCCGAGGACGGTCGCCACCTGCACTCGGTCGAGGTGCGCGAGGACGGCCGGCCCCTGCGCCTGCTGAACGAACTGGAATGGGTGGACGGCCAGGTCTGGGCCAACGTATGGCGCTCAGATCGCATCGTCATCATCGACCCGGACAGCGGACAGGTGACCGCCAGCATCGATCTCAGCGGCCTGCTGCCCGCGGCAGAGCGGCGCAGCGACACCGACGTCCTCAACGGCATAGCGCGCGACCCGGCCAGCGGCGCCATCTGGGTCACCGGCAAGCGCTGGCCCTGGCTGTACCGCATCGAACTGCTGGAGGTGGGCGAAAAGCCCCCACTGCCTGCACAATCGCGCTAGAATAGCTCCCTGCATATTTCCCCGGCTACGAGACCCCTATGAACCAGAGCGCCGGCGGCGCCCATCCCGCCTTTGAATTCATTCGCCGCGAAAACATCGAATCGCTGAACCTGGACGTGGAGCACTACGAACACCGGGAAACCGGCGCGGTGCACTACCACCTGGCCACCGACAGCCCGGAAAACGTGTTCCTGGTGGCCCTGCGCACGGTGCCCCGGGACTCCACCGGCGTGGCCCATATCCTGGAGCACACGGCGCTGTGCGGCAGCGAACGCTTCCCGGTTCGCGACCCCTTCTTCATGATGCTGCGACGTTCCCTGAACACCTTCATGAACGCGTTCACCAGTTCCGACTGGACCGCGTACCCCTTCGCCAGCCAGAACCGCAAGGACTTCGACAACCTGCTCGATGTCTACCTGGACGCGGTGTTTTTCTCGCGCCTCGACCCGCTGGATTTCGCCCAGGAAGGACACCGTGTGGAATTCGCCGAGCCGGACAACCCGGACAGCGAACTGGTGTTCAAGGGCGTGGTGTTCAACGAGATGAAGGGCGCCATGAGTTCCATCAGCAGCACACTGTGGCACACCCTGTGCGAACACCTGTTCCCCACATCGACCTACCACTACAACAGCGGCGGCGACCCGGAGCACATTCCCGACCTGAGCTACGAACAACTGCGCGATTTCTACCGCAGCCACTACCACCCCGGCAACGCGATCTTCATGACCTTCGGCGACATCTGCGCGCGCGATCACCAGGCGGTATTCCAGGACAAAGCACTGCGACATTTCAGCCGCCTGGACCAGGACATTCGCGTGCAGCCGGAACAGCGCCTGACGCAGCCGCTGCGCATCGAGCGCCCCTACGCCTTCGACGACAACGACAGCAGCGACAATCGCACGCACATCGTCATCGGCTGGATGCTCGGCGAGAGCGCCGACCTGGAGGGCCTGCTCGAGGCGCAATTGCTGTCCAGCGTACTCACAGACAACAGCGCCTCGCCGCTGCAGCACCTGCTGGAGACCACCGGACTGGGGCGTGCCCCCTCACCGCTGTGCGGGCTGGAGGACTCCATGCGCGAGATGGTGTTCTGCTGCGGCATCGAGGGCAGTGAACGCGAACACGCCGGGGCCCTGGAACAGCAGGTACTGGAGGTCATCGAGCAGGTCGCGACGCAGGGCGTCGCGCTGGAAACGGTGGAGGCCGTGCTGCACCAGCTGGAACTGCACCAGCGCGAGATCAGCGGCGACAGCTATCCCTACGGCCTGCAGCTGATCCTGCAGGCCCTGGGCCCGGCGACGCACTACAGCGATCCCATCGCGGTGCTCAACCTCGATCCGGTGATAGAGCGCCTGCGGGAGAAGATTCGCGACCCGCAGTATCTGCCCGCGCTGGCGCGCAAACTGCTGCTGGACAACCCGCACCGGGTCACGCTGGTCATGTACCCCGACCGCGCGCTGTCGGGGGAGCGCCAGGCCCGCGAGGAGGCGCGGCTGGCCGCCATCAAGGCGTCCATGGACGAGCAGCAGAGGGCCGCGACGGTGAAGCTGGCCGCCGATCTGCTGCAGCGCCAGGCCCAGGAGGACGACGACAGCGTGTTGCCGCGCGTCGAACTGGCCGATGTCCCGGCGCAACTGCCGGACCTGGAATACCATGCAGGACAGCGCGGCGGACTGCCGGTTACCAGCTACGCCCGGGGCACCAACGGCATTGCCTACCAGCAGTTGATCGCGCCGCTGCCGCAGCTGGACGCGGAGGAACTGCAGCTGCTGCCGCTGTACGCGAGCTTCCTCACCGAGATGGGGCTGGGCGAACAGTCGTACCTGCAGGCGCAGCAGCGCCAGGCGGCGGAAGTCGGCGCCATTCACGCCTTCGTCACCGCGCGCGGCGGCGTCGAGGACGAGCAGGTGGTGCAGGGGCACTTCAATCTCTCCTCCAAGGCCCTGGTGCGCAACAGCGCGGCGCAGTCGCGACTCATGCGCGACGTGCTGGACAGCACGCGCTTCGACGAGCACGAGCGCCAGCGCGACCTGCTGCAGCAGCAACTGGCGCGCCGCGAACAGGGCATCACCGGCAACGGCCACGGCCTGGCCATGGCCGCGGCCTGCGCTGGTATGAGTCCGCTGGCGCGACTCAGTCACCAGCAGTCCGGCCTGGAGGGTATTCGCCGATTGCGCGAGCTGCACCAGGGCGTGACCGCCAATGAGGGCGCGCAGGCGTTCGGCGCAGGCCTGCGGGCGCTGCACGAAAAGCTGCGCCAGGCGCCTTTGCAAGTTCTTGCAATAGCGGACGAGCCGCACCTGCCGGCGCTGTTGGACGACATCGAGAGCACCTGGCAAGACGCCGCCAGCGGCGACGCCGACAGCAGCTATACGCTGCCGGCCCTGCGCGAGCGCAGCGGCCAGCTGTGGTTGTGCAACACCCAGGTGAACTTCTGCGCCCGCGCCTATCCCACGGTGCCGCCGCGGCATCCGGACGCCCCGGCCCTCACCGTGCTGGGCGGCTTCCTGCGCAACGGTTTCCTGCACCGGGCGATTCGCGAACAGGGCGGCGCCTACGGCGGCGGTGCGTCCCAGGATTCGGGCATCGCCGCGTTCCGCTTCTATTCCTACCGCGACCCGCGCCGCGCCGAGACCCTGGCGGACTTCGACGCGGCGGTGGAGTGGATGCTGGGCCAGGCGCATGACTTCCGCGCCCTGGAAGAAGCCATCCTCGGCGTCATCGGCAGCATCGACAAACCGAGCTCCCCTGCCGGTGAAGCGAAACAGCACTTCCACAACAAGCTGTACGGGCGCAGCCACGACGAGCGCGAACGCTTTCGCCGCGACATACTGGACGTGACCCTGGATGACCTGCGTCGCGTCACCCAGACCTACCTGCGTCCGGAACGGGCCAGCACCGCGGTGATCGCCCCGGCCGGCCAACGCGAACAGTGCGCCGAACTGTGTTCGCGCTACGAGCTGGAGGTTTTCGAGCTGTAGCCTGTCGCGGGGCACGCCGCGCAATCTGCACGGGGTGTACCTGCTCGGTGGCGAGATTCGGTGCCCGGCGAGCCTGCCGCCAGGCCAGGGAAACCGCACAGCAACACGCGCAGCTCGGCAAAAAAAGAGGCGGCCAGGCCGCCTCAAGGGACCCGGTGACAGGGAAGCCCCGGGTTGGGTGGGTCATTGCGCGGCTCAGAGGTCTGCACCCTCGACCGGCGCGAAAGCTTCGCCGCCGCGCTTGCGCCAGTGGCGCCGGTGATGCTTGCGTCGCTGCAGCAGCTCGTCCATCTGCGCCCGCTGCTCGGTGTTCAGTTCACCGTAGATCGTCGCCTGCGCCCGGGCCATGTTGAAGGCCAGCCGCGTGGAGATCTCGCCGAGCTCGTCCGCCAGCTGTTGCGCCTGCCCGGCGTCAAAACTGTCGCGGGTGTCGCGCAGCGCCTCGCGCAACTCGTGCAGGCGTCCGCGGTCGCCGGCGGTGGCCGCCTCCAGGTCGGCCACGGCGGGCTCGACCGCGGCAAGCTGTTCTTCACTCAGGTCCAGGTGCCGTTCGAGGTGGCGCACCATCCGCCCCGGGTCGGGCTCCCCGCCCGGGGGCATGGACCACCCCGCCAGTGCAAAACACAGCGTGAGCACGCCGGCGGACAGCGCGCCGAGCAGGGAACGGTTCCAGGTTCGAGTCGTGGTAAGGGTCATAAGCTTGTCCTCCTGTTGTGGGCTGCCGGCGAACGTACCTGCCGTCGCCGAACTGGGGTCCAGCATAGCGCCGGGAGCCTGTTAAGCTCCGCAACATGGCGGTAAAGAAACGTAAAGAAGCGCTCGCCCGGGTTAAGTCGGGTGACAAGCCCCGCGGCCTTGGCCACACTAGCGGCTGACTTTGCGGCAATGGACAGGCATGCACCCGAAGATACTCATCGTCGACGACGACCAGGAGCTGTGTCACCTCCTGGACGAGTTCCTGCGCCTGGAGGGTTTCGCCACCACGGCGGTGCACGACGGCGCCGAGGCGGTCACCCACCTGCGCAGCCACGCCTACGACGCCGTGGTGCTCGACATCATGCTGCCCGGGCTGCAGGGCCTGGACGTGCTGCGCCAGCTGCGCAGGTTTTCCCCGGTCCCGGTCCTCATGCTCACCGCCCGCGGTGAGGACACGGACCGCATCCTCGGCCTGGAGCTGGGCGCGGATGACTACCTGCCCAAACCCTGCAACCCGCGCGAACTGGCCGCGCGCCTGCGCGCCATCCTGCGCCGCGCCGGCGGCGCCGACAACGGCCGCGACGGCGCCTACGAGGTCGCCGCGACGCGCATCGACAGGGCCAACCGCAGCGCCACCTACGCGGGGCAGGACCTGGGCCTGACCAGCGCGGAGTTCAACGTGCTGTCGGTGCTGGTTGCCAACGCCGGTCACGTGGTCGACAAGGAGACGCTGTGCCAGCAAGCCCTGGGGCGTCCGCTGGCCGCCTACGACCGCAGCGTGGACGTGCACGTGAGCAAGATCCGCAGGAAACTGGCCAGCCTCGGCGGCGAGTCGCTGATCGTCAGCGTGCGCGGGGCCGGCTACCAGTTCCGTCCCGGCGACGCGGGGGACTGAGGCATGCGCCTGCGCGGCAACCTGTTCGTCAAGGTCTTCATCGCCTTCTGGCTGGTGACCTGCGCCATCCTCGGCAGCTGGATGCTGACCGCGGACTATTTCGATTCGCGGCCGCCGGCGGGAGTCGCCGGGGAGCAGCCCGCCGGGCCACCGCACCGCTTCGTGCTGCGCATGATGTACGACCTGCAGAGCCTGGCGCGCGAGGACCTGGCCCCGCTCATCGCCGAGACCCGCCAGCGCTCGGGTCTGGAGGTATACCTGCTGGACCATGCGGGCCGGGATATCCTCGAACGGCCGGTGCCCGACGCCGTGGGCACGCTGGCGGCGCAACTGGACGGCCGGCAGCGCCGCGCGGTGCGTTACGCCCGCGACGGCCGCCTGGTGGCCTACGCGCTCTACCGCCAGGACACCGGCCCGCTGCGCGCGGTATTCGTGCACGAGCACCGCCGCAGCCCGCTGCTGCGAGCGCTGGGCGCCAGCCCCGCCCTGCGCATCGTCCTGGCCATCCTGGTCAGCGGGCTGGTGTGTTTCGCCCTGTCGCGCCTGCTCACCAACCGCCTCAAGGCGCTACAGCAGGCGGCCCGGCGCATTGCCGACGGCGAACTGGACACGCGCCTGCAGGTGCGCGAGCGCGGCGGCGACGAGACCGACGAGCTGGCGCGCGATTTCAACACCATGGCCGCTGAGCTGCAGGCGCGCATCCAGTCCCAGCGGCGGTTGCTGTCCGATGTCTCCCACGAGTTGCGTTCGCCGCTGGCGCGCCTGCGCATCGCGCTGGCGCTGGCGCAGCAGGACGACGCCGGGCGCGCGGCGCACCTGGCGCGCATCGAGCAGGAGGCGGAGCGCCTGGAGGAACTCATCGGGCAGTTGCTCTCCAGCCAGGCCGGCCAGGTGCGCCTGGACAGCCACGTCGACCTGGTCGCCCTGCTAGAACGACTGTGCGACGACGCCGGCTTCGAGGGCCAGGCCCGCGATACGCAGGTGCGCTTCGAATCAACGCTACAGCAAGCGGTGGTGCGCAGCAGCGGCGACCTGCTGCACAAGAGCTTCGAGAACCTGCTGCGCAACGCCCTGGCGCACACCGCCCAGGGCAGCACCGTACGGGTGACGCTCGCGGCCACCGCGGGCGGCTTCAGCGTGGCGGTGGAAGATCACGGCCCGGGCGTGCCCGAGGGCGAGCTGGACAATATATTCGACGCCCTGTACCGCGTCGACACCGCGCGCACCCGCGACTCCGGCGGCTACGGGCTGGGGCTGTCCATCGCCCGCCGCGCCATCGAGCAGCACGGCGGCTCGGTGCGCGCGCGCAATACCGGCAGCGGGCTGGTAGTGCAGGTGGAACTCCCCGCCGGGGACTAGCGCGGCGCTGCGCCGGTGGTAGAATCGCGCCTGTTGTAAACACGAGCGACAGCATGTTTGACGTCACCCCCATCGCCGGCGCCCTGGGCGCGGAAATCCGCGGCATCGACCTGCGCGAGGAACTGCAGCCACAACAGGCCGCGCAGATCAGGCGCCTGCTGGTCGAGCACCAGGTGATTTTCTTTCGCGACCAGGACATCGCACCGGCACGGCAAAAGGCCCTGGCACTGACCTTCGGTCCCCTGCAGACCCACCCCGCCTACGACACGGTGCCGGGTTTCCCGGAGATCACCATCCTGGAGAGCACGGCGCAGCGACCGACCAAAATCGAGGCCTGGCACTCGGACATGACCTTCCGCCGGCATCCGCCCATGGGCACGGTGCTGCGCTCGGTGGTGGTGCCGCCGCGCGGCGGCGACACCCTGTGGGCCAGCATGACCGCCGCCTACGACGGTCTGTCCGCACCCCTGCGCAGGCTGCTGGAGGGGCTGGAGGCGGTACACGATTTCAGCCACGGCTTTCGCGAAAGCCTGGCCGAACCGGGGGGTCGCGAACGGCTGGCCGAGGCGGTGGCCGCCAACCCGCCGGTGCGCCACCCGGTGATCCGCACACACCCGGAGTCCGGCAAGAAGGTACTGTTTGTCAACTCGCTGTTCACCACGCACATCGAGGGCCTGCCGCGGCCAGAGAGCGACGCGCTGCTCGATTTCCTGTTCACGCACGTGAGCACCGCGGAGTACAGCTGCCGCTTTCGCTGGGAGCCGCACAGCATCGCCATCTGGGACAACCGCAGCACGCAGCACAAGCCGGTCAACGACTACTTCCCCGCGCACCGCATGCTGCACAGGATCACCATCGACGGCGACCGCCCTTACTGAGACCCGCCCGCCCCGGCTTTCGCCTGCGCCTCCTGCGCGCGCAGGCGCGACATGTATTCATTCACCTCGCGTTTGACCTGCGGCGCGTACAGGTACAGGCCGAGGATGTTGGGGATGGCGATGAGGAACACCATGGCATCGGAGAAATCCAGCACCGCGCTGAGCTGAATCATGCAACCCAGGGCGATAAAACCGCAGAACACGGTATTGAAGGCCAGCACCCTGCCCGGCCCTTCGCCCACCAGGTAGGTCCAGCCCTTGAGACCGTAGTACGACCAGGCGATGCTGGTGGAAAACGCGAACAGCAGGGCCGCGACCGCCAGCGGGTACGGTGCCCAGCTCACGTGATGGGCGAAGGCGGCGGAGGTCAGCGCGATACCCTCCAGCGAACCGTCCATCAGCCCGTTGGGGTAGGCGGTGGTGATAATGACCAGCGAGGTGAGCGTACAGATCACCACCGTGTCGATGAACGGTTCCAGCAGTGACACCAGCCCCTCCGAGGCCGGGTCATCGGTCTGCACCGCGGAGTGCGCGATGGAGGCGGAGCCGATCCCGGCCTCGTTGGAAAACAGCGCGCGCTGGAAGCCGACGATGATCGCCCCGAGCATGCCGCCGGTGGCGCTCTGCAGGCTGAAGGCATTGTCCATCACCAGGCGCAGCGCCGCGGGCAGGTGCTCGGCGCTCAACCCGATGATGACCAGCGCCGAGACGATATACAGCAGCGCCATGAAGGGCACCAGGCGCGAGGCGACGCGGGCGATGGAGCGGATACCGCCGATAATCACCAGCGCCACCGCGCCGGCGATGAGCAGTCCGAACAGCCAGCCGCGCCCGGCGAAGACGCTCTGCTCGCCGCCGGTGATGATGACAAACTGCACGTAAGCCTGGTTGGACTGGAACATGTTGCCGATCCCCAGGCAGCCGATCACCAGCGACAGGGCGTAAAACCCGCCCAGGGCCTTGCCCCAGCGCGGCGCGCCGCGGTCCGCCAGGTAGCGTTCCAGGTAGTACATGGGCCCGCCGGAGACCGAGCCGTCGGCGTTGTGGCGCCGGTACCTGACCCCCAGGGTGCACTCCACCAGTTTCGTCGACATGGACAGGAAGCCCGCCACCACCAGCCAGAATGCGGCGCCGGGGCCGCCGATAACGATGGCCACCGCCACGCCGCCGATATTGCCGATGCCCACGGTACCCGAGACTGCGGTGGCGACCGCCTGGAAGTGCGATATCTCGCCCCTGGCCCGGGGATTGTGGAAATGACCGCGCACGTGGCGCAGGGCCAGCCCGAAGCCGCGGATATTGATGAAGCCGAGGTACAGGGTGAAAAACAGCGCCGCCAGCGCCAGCCACAGCACGATCAGGGGGAAGGGCTGGCCGAACAGGGAAATCTCGAAGAACACCACCGACGACAGCGCATCGGCCAGTGGCCGCACCAACGCCTCGACGCGTTGGTCGATGCCCTGCGCGCGTGCGGCGGATGCGACCGCCATCGTCCCGACGGCAACCGCCAGCGCCCTGAACACGCCCATGGCCTGCCCTTTTTTCTGTCACAGCCAACGGACATGCTCGCACAGAGCGCTGATGCTGCCAAGCGCGCCGCTGAACAGCGCCGCGCAATTGCGTACACTGCCAGTATGAGGACCGACCCCATGCCGACCCGCTACCTGGTACCACCCTCCCTGACCGGCCCCGGGGGCGAACCCCGCCGCGTGGGCTTCGAGTTCGAGATGGGCAACCTGCAGGTGACGCGCGCGGCGCAGGCGTTACAGTCCGCCCTCGGCGGCAAACTGGAGGTGCTCAGCCCCTTCGAAGCAGTCCTGACACAATCATCCCTGGGCAAGCTGAAGATCGAGCGCGACGCGCAGCTGCTCAAGTCCACCGTCTACCGCAAGTGGCTGACCCAGTTCGGCGTGAACTTCGCACCGGGGACCCTGGCCCACGAAATCGAGACCAACATCGACAGCGTCAGCCGTGTGCTGATCCCCTGCGAGGTGGTGACCGAGCCGATCCCCTTCGACGCCCTGGCCGGCCTGGACGACCTGGTGGAAACCCTCAAGGCGCTGGGCGCAGAGGGCACGCAGGAATCGCTGATCTACGCTTTCGGCATGCACATCAACCCGTCGATCCCGGGCGCGGGCGCCGACATCCTGGGCCGTTACATCCAGGCTTTCCTGCTGCTGCACGGCTGGATTATCGAGTACGCGGAGATCGACCTGACGCGGCGATTTCTCACCAAGTACATCGACCCGTATCCACGCCCCTACATGGAGCGGGTGCTGGCGCGCGACTACCAGCCCGACCTGGATACCCTGATCGACGACTACCTGGCGTTCAACCCGACACGCAACCGCGCCCTGGACATGTTGCCGGTCTTTTGCACGCTGGACGAGGAGCGCGTGCGCAAGGCCCTGGGCGAGGACGAGCAACGCCTGGTGAGCGCGCGACCCGCCTTCCACTACCGCCTTCCCGACTGCAAGGTCGATGTGCCCGGCTGGTCGGCGGCGCAGGCCTGGAACCTGTGGGTCTACATCGAGACGCTGGCGGCCGACCGCGCCTTGCTCGACGAACTGAAGGACGAGTGGCGCAGGTTCAGCGGCGATTTCTCCCTGTCGCCACGCTCGGAATGGACGGCGCGCCTGACCAGCATCCTGAGCTGCAAGTTTTTCGAGCGGTAGCCAGGCGTGCGCGACCAACCCGTTATCGGCATCACCGGTCCCGACCGCGGCGGACTGTTCGCCTGGTGGATGACCGCGCTGGCGGTGCGCCGCGGCGGCGGCAGACCCGTGCGCATCCGGCCGTCGAGGCCCTGCGACGCCAGTGCACTGGACGGGCTGATTATCGGCGGCGGGGCCGACGTAGACCCCTTTCACTACGAACAGGAGCCGGCCGAGGTCGAACACGACGACCCGCCGGACCACGCGCTCGACTGGATAGTCGGCCTGCTGCTGGCCGGCTCGAGGATGCTCTTCGCCACCGGTTCGCGCCAGGACTACGAGCCGGAGCGGGACGCGCTGGAACAACACCTGATCCAGCACGCGCTGTACCACGACCTGCCGGTACTGGGCATCTGTCGCGGGGCGCAGTTGATGAACGTGGTGCTGGGCGGCTCCCTGCACCGGGATATCGCACACTTCTATGCCGAGAGTACCGGCAACGTGCGCAGCGTGCTGCCGCGCAAGCGTATCGACATCGAGCGCGACAGCCGGCTGTACGGCATCCTCGGGACGACGCGCTGCGCGGTCAATGCGCTGCACCGGCAGTCGGTAAAGGACCTGGGCGACGAGGTGATCGTCAGCGCGCGGGAGGGCGCGGGGGTGATCCAGGCCATAGAGCGCCCGGCCCTGCGCTTTTTCATCGGCGTGCAATGGCACCCGGAGTACATGCCGCAAAGCGCGGCGCAGCAAAACCTGTTCCGCGAACTGCTGCGCCAGGCGGCGCGCGCACCGTGAGCGCCTACCTGGCGCTGTTTTTCACTGCCCTGCTCGCCGCCACGCTACTGCCGGCCTACTCGGAGGTCGTCTTCGCCGGCATGGTCGCCGCGGGCTACGACCCGCTGGCGCTGTGGCTGTGGGCGAGCGCCGGCAACACGCTGGGCTCGGTGGTGAACTGGGGCATCGGCCGCTACCTGTTGCATTTCCAGGGGCGCCGCTGGTTCCCCTTTCGCCAGGAGACCTTGGGACCGGCACAGCGCTGGTTCCAGCGCTACGGCGTTTGGTCCCTGCTCATGGCCTGGCTGCCCGTAGGGGGCGACGCACTGACTTTCGTCGCCGGCATCATGAGAGTGCGCTTCGGCGTTTTCCTGCTGCTCACGGCGATCGGCAAATCGGCTCGCTACGCCATCCTGCTGGGGCTGCTGTATTTTTTCAATTGAACGGATTTTTTGACGATAGTTAGCGTCAAAGCAGTACGGTATGGCCGAGACTTCCAGGCGTCGCCTGGCACGCAAGCCAGTTGTCCTGCCAGGTAAGCGCCCTGCCCCGACCTCCGTATACGACCCCGCGTGATCGCGGCTCCGTCCGCGAGGAGGCAGCAGCATGTCCAGCACAAACCATCCCGTCGATACCTACGCCGTACGCAACGTTCCGCTGACCCGACCCTTTATCTGGCTGAGCGAGGGCTGGGCGGACCTGATGCACCACCGCGCCGCCAGCCTGGCCTACGGTGTCCTGGTCGCCCTGCTCGGCGTGCTCATTTTCGCCTACAGCCGGCATCCCTTTTACCTCGCCGCGGTGAGCGCCGCCTTCCTGCTGGTCGGCCCGATCCTCACCGCCGGTTGCTGTGAACTGTCGCGCCTGCAGGATGCCGCCCAGGCGGCCGGCTTCGAGGATTCGCTGCGCCCGCTGTCGCGCAACCGCCAGGCCCTGCTCGGTGTGGCGCAGACGCTGGCGCTGCTGGCGCTGGCGTGGTTCGCCCTGTCCGCCGGCCTCTACTTCGGCCTTGTGGGCAGTCCCGCGCCCAGCCTGGCGAGCACGGTCGGCGGCGACGTGCTGCGCCAGCTCAGCGCGAACCAGTTGTTCGCCTACGGCGTGGTCGGGCTGGTGCTGGCCGGCGCCGTGTTCACCCTGTCCGTGGTGACCGTACCGATGATCGTCGACCGTCATGTCGACGCGGCCACCGCGATGCGCATGAGCCTGCGCGTCACCCTGCGCGACCTTCCCGTGATGCTCGTCTGGGCGCTGCTGATCGCGCTGCTCGTGGCCGCCGGTTTCGCCACCGGCCTGATCGGCATGATCGTCATCTTTCCGCTGCTCGCCCACGCCACCTGGCGCGCCTACACGGAACTGGTCGAGCACTGATACGCCGGCACGACCGCCGCAGGGCTTCTGCCACTGCCCGTTCATGGGGTATCCTGCGCCTCCCTGAAAACCGGACGGAGCCGGTGCATGAGCGCAGAACAGACAAGCGATATCGCAGACCACACACCGGTGATCGTCGCCGCCGGGCAGTACGTCGAGCGCATCGCCGGGGACGCGGCCCCGCCCATTCACGGCCCCATGCACATGATCGCCCGCGCCGCGCAGAACGCGCTGCGCGAGGTGGATGTCGACGCCAGCCACATCGACAGCATCGCCATCGTGCGCCTGTTCTCCGACTCGGCCCCGGCATGGCGCTCTCCGTTTGGCGGCAGCGACAACCCGCCGGCATCCGTGGCCGCGCGCATCGGCGCCGCGCCCGCCCACCACATCTACAGCCATACCGGCGGCACCGCCCCTCTGCAATTGCTGCTGGAAATGATGGCCGATATCGCCCGCGGTGAGCGCGACATGGTGCTGCTCGCCGGCGGCGAGGCCATCGCCAACCAGCGCCACGCGCTACGCCAGGGCCTGGAAGCGGACTGGAACGAGAGTTTCGACCTGCCACTGGACAACAGGGACTTCGACAAGCCCTTCGCCTCGCGCGCCGAAATACACAGCGGCATGCTGTTGCCGGCGCACTACTACGCGCTGATCGAAACCCGCCAGGCGCACCTGCTGGGACACAGCCGCGAGCAGCACCGCCGGTATATGGCGTGCATGATGGCGCCGTTCAGCGCGGTGGCGGCGGACAACCCCTACGCGCAGCAGCGCACACGCTACAGCGTGGATGAACTGGCCGCGAGCAGCCGCGACAACTACCCGGTGAGCCTGCCCCTGACACGGCGCCTGGTCGCCCAGGACGCGGTCAACCAGGGCGCGGCCCTGCTGCTGACCAGCGCGCGGCGGGCGCGGGAGCTGGGCATCGCGCCGCAGCGCTGGGTCTACGTCGCCGCTTACGCCGAGGGCGAGGACCGCGTGTTGTCCCGGCGCGAGGAGCCGGGGCGCTCCGCGGCCATGGCGGCGGTCTTCGACGCCGTCCTGGATGGCATCGAGGGCACTGCCGCTGACATGGACCCGCTGGACCTCTACAGCTGTTTTCCCTGCGCGGTGCACGCCGCCTGCGAAGCGCTGGAGCTACCCACAGACGGTTCCCGCGCGCTCACCGTCACCGGGGGCCTGCCCTATTTCGGCGGACCCGGTAACAACTACAGCATGCACGCCCTGGCCGAGATGGTGTGGCGTTTGCGCGGTGCCGGGACGCGCGCCCTGGTCACCGCCAACGGCGGCCTCCTGTCCAAGCACGCCGCGGCGGTGCTCAGCACGCAAGCGTCCGCGGCCGCGGCGCTGGACTGGCGCCACTGGCAGCCACCGGTTGTGGCGCCCGAGTCGATAGCGCAACGCCCCGAATGCGAGCACCCCACGGCAGGGCGGGTGATCAGCTACACGGTGATTGCGCGCCGCGATAAACAGGACCTGGGGGTGGTGCTGTGCGAGGACGCGGGCGGCGCGCGCTTCCTCGCGTCCAGCGAGCAGCCGGGGGCGCTTGCCACACTGGACGCCGAGACCGTAATCGGGCGCGAAGTCGCAGTCAGCGCCGGCGAACGCGGGCATCGCTTCGCCTTCGCCGACGGGTAGCGTTCGTTAGCTGAACAGCGCCATGTTACCGGCGGACCAGTTAACCACCAGTTCGGAGCGACAGATTTTCCAGGCGCCGTCTTCCTGCCGGTAGTGGTTGTTGTACTCGCCGACCACGGTGACCACGTTGTCCGGGGCCACCACGCGCACGGCCGGGTCATCGAACTTGACGTGGTCCGCATTCAGGTAGGCGCGGCAGCTGACCTCGTGACCCACGATGCTCACCCGGTGGTTGGTGATGGTGTGCTGGGTGATATCGAACTGGTGGATGACGTACTGCAGGTAGGTCATCCAGTCATCCGCCCGACGCGGCACCGCCGGGTCGCCGGTGGGCGCGCTCAGCGGGCCGTAGTCGATGTAAATCTCGTCGCTGAAGCAGCCGCGCACCATGCTCCAGTCCTTGCTGTCCAGACCCTGGGCGTAGCGGTTGTAGTTGTCTATCAGCGCCGCGCGGATGGCCAGATCTTGTAGCGTATCGCTCATGTTCAAACCTTGTTTTCTGCGGGCACCACGCCCTCGGTAATGGTACTGGTGTTGTCGACGACCATGGCCGCGCCATTGACCGCCTTCGCTTCGTCCGAGGCGAGAAACAGCACCATGTTGGCGACATCCAGCGGCTCTCCCACCCAGATCCTGTCCATGCCTGCGGCCGCGGCGGGATTGTGTTCCTCCACGATCGTGCGCACACCGCGCAGCATGGGCGTGTCCATATTGCCCGGGTGCACCGAATTGCAGCGCACGCCGTAGCCCTCCTGCGCACACAGTACGGCGATGGATTTGGTCATGCCGCGGATAGCACTTTTCGACGCGGCGTAGGCGAATACACCGGGCATGCCCTGGATGCTCGCCGTCGAACACATGTTGATGATGGAGCCGCTGCCGGCGGGCTTCATCACGCGCAATGCATGCTTGCAGCCGTAGAAGGTACCGTCGGTGCCGACGCTGTGGACCTGGCGCCAGATGTCCTCGTCGGTCTGCTCGATGGAAGCCAGCCTGACCACCCCGGCACAGTTGAACAGCACATCGAGGCGGCCGTGTTGCGCGACGATGCGGTCGACCAGTGCCTCCCACTGGGCCTCGCTGGTCACGTCCAGTTGCTCGAACACGGCGCCGTCGACGCTGGCGGCCGCTTCCCGGCCCAGTCTCTCGTCGATATCGGCGAGCACCACCGAGGCCCCTTCTTCTGCGAGCCGGCGCGCGCTGGCCAGTCCCAGGCCGGACGCGGCACCGGTAATCAATACCACCTTGTTTTCTACGCGTCCCATAACACTCCTTTTTTCAGCGGTTGCGACGGCAAGCCAGCCACGGCAGGCTTGCAATTCATGTCTGGCGTGATACCTTAGCACAAAACAGTCAGGACGTACTGTTTATTTGGCCCAGTCCCATTTCATTCCGCGCCGGAGACTCCGACAGTGAGCGAAACCAATACCCAAGAGCAGGTCGAGAACTACGACGACGTCACCATGTACGGCCTGACATCGGAAAAACAGGAACAGTTGCTGCTGGCACAGAACGAACTGACCTTTATCTGGACGACGCGCGACGGTCACGGCATGGGCGTGACCATGAGCTACATCTGGCGCCATGGGCGCATCTGGTGCACCGCCACCGAGCAACGCGCGCGCATGAAAGCACTGGCTCGCGACCCGCGCTGCGCCGTGGTGATTTCCAGCGCCGGCGTGGACAACGAGATCAGCCAGTCCATCACCTTCAAGGGCCGCGCCATCCTGCACAGGGACCAGGAGACCAAGGACTGGTTCTACCCCGACTTCGCCCGCCACGCCAACAGTCCCGCGCCGACCCCGGAAGACTTCGTCGCCTTCCTGGATACGCCGGCGCGCATCATCATCGAGGTGGTGCCGGAGAAAACCATCTCCTTCGACGGCGGTGTCATGCGCGATACCACCAGCGAGGCCCTGCAGGGCTAGGCCACGGACGCGATCAGGCGGCCTCGACTTCCTTCAGCGTCGCCGCGCCCTCGGCGAATTCCCAGTAACCGCGCAACGAGGTGAGCTTGCCCTCCTCGTTGCAGGCGTAGGTAAACACGCCGTTGACCTGCTGGCTGAACTTCTTGCCCTCGATATCCATAACGATATTGAGGGTGACGATATTCGCGCACTCCAGGTGCGAGGTGTAGGTCTCGTGGATGATGTACTCGATATCGGAATTGGCGATGTTGTTGTCGTAAAACGCCTCGCGCGCCTCGGGACCGACAATGCCTTTGCCCTCCGGGTCGAGCATGCTGGGTCCTATCGGGTCCTCGATCTTGCCGTCCTCGGCCCACATGCCGAGCCAGCGCTCCTTGTCCTTGGTCCTGAGGCATTCACGCGACACCAGTGACATCTGGTAGGCGGGGTTATTCTCGTTCATAGCGGGTCTCCATTGGTGATCCTGTAATGGCCAGGTCGGCCCCATTCTTGGACAGCACCGCCGGGCTGACAACCGCGGCAGGTGGAAAAATCAAACCTGCGGCCGGTTTTTCATCTGGCGCCGGTCGCGGACAGTGTCCGCGTCTGTCACAGGGGCAGCGCCCCGGTGGCGCCGTTGATCGAGCCGGTCTCGTTGTAGGTGCGCATGAGTATCTCGGCGATACGCATCTGGTGTACCTCGTCGGCGCCGTCCGCCAGGCGCGCCCAGCGCGCCTGCTGCAGCATGCCCGACAACGGCGAGTCGGTGGAGTAGCCCAGGGCGCCGTGCACCTGCACCGCACGGTCGCAGACGCGCCACAAGGTGTTGGCGACGTGGTGTTTGGCCATGGACACCTCCTGTTTGAACTCCATGCCGTTCTCGATCTTGTAGGCCGCGTGCAACACCATTAACTTGGCCGCGTACAACTCCATGGCGCTGTCCGACATCATCCACTGGATGCTCTGCTTCTCGCTCAAAAGCGAACCGTGGGCGAAACGGTTCTGGGCACGCTCGATGAGCATCTCCAGGGCCATCTCGATCTCGCCCAGCCAACGCATGCAGTGAGCGAGACGCGCGGGGCCGAGGCGCACCTGCCCCAGCTTGTGCCCACCGCCGCGCTCCCCCAGCAGGTTGGCTTGCGGCACGCGCACGTCGTTGTAACGGATCTCGCAGTGATTGTGGCTGCCGGACATCGTCTCCACGTCGCGCACCAGTTCGAAGCCTGGCGCGTCACAGTCGACGATGAACGCGGAATTGCGCGCCTGCGGAATGTCCGCCTCGGGGTCGGTGCGCGCGATGACGATGGCAAAGGCGGCGCCGCGGGCGCCCGAGGTAAACCACTTATGGCCGTTGATGACCCACTCGTCGCCGTCCTGCACCGCGGTGGTCTGGATCAGGGTCGGGTCGGACCCGGCGACGTCCGGTTCGGTCATGGAAAAGCAGGAGCGCACCTTTCCGTCGAGCAGGGGCTGCAGGTACTTCTCGCGCTGGTACTCGGTGGCGAAGTGGTACAGCGTGTGCATGTTGCCCTCGTCCGGGGCATGGGCGTTCATGATATAGGGCCCGTAGGGCACTTTCGCCGCCTCAGCGGCCACCGCCGCCAGCGCGGTCACCCCCAGGCCCATGCCGCCAGCATCCGCCGGCATGTGCGGCAGCCAGAACCCCTTGTTCTTCGCCTCCACACGCAGCGCCTTGATCGCCGCGGACCAGTCGTCGCGGGTGGCGCCCTTGTTGTCAGCCAGTTCCCGGTAGCGCGGCTTGACGGTATCGCGCATGAACTGGCGGATACTCTCCCGGGCCTGTTCCACCTCGGGACCGAAACTGAAGTCGATCGCCATGGGGGTGTCTCGTTATTGTTGCGGGAAATCCAGTGTACACAACCTCGGCACACAGGCAATCGCCGCGCCGGCCGCAGGCGGGACTGTCACAGCTACCGGGGAACCCCGGCCAGCCTGCTAGAAACGCGGCAGGCGCCCCATCTGCTGTCCCCCGGCCAGGTCCAGCACCTGCCCGTTGACAAAGCCCGAACGCGCCTCGTCGGCCAGGAACAGCGCCGCCTCGGCCATGTCGTCCAGGGTGCCCATGCGCCCCGCCGGCGTGGCCTCCAGGTGCTTTTCGACGACGCCCTCCATGTCGAACAGGGGGGCGGTCATGTCGGTGTTGATCAGGCCGGCGGCGATGGAATTGAAGCGGATACGCCTGTCCTCGTACTCCCAGACCGCCACCTTCATGGCGTGGTCTATACCCGCCCGCGCACTGGAGTACACGGCGAGACCAGGACCTGGCAGACGCGCGGTCAGGGACGACACGGTGATCACCGAACCGCCCTCACCCATCACCGCAGCCGCGTGCTTGAAGAACAGCAGGGCGCCGATAAAACTTACCTCCAGCGCCGGGCGTATGGACTCCGCACTCAGCTCGGCGATCAGGCCTGGGCCGTGAATTCCCGCCGAGAACACCGCGATATCAACGCCGCCGTGAGCGTCCCGGGCGGCGCTGAACAGCGCCTCGATATCCGCCTCGCGGGTGACATCGCAGCACACCGCAGAGCCGCCGATTTCGGCCGCCAGGGCCTCCAGCGGCGCCTGGCGCCGGGCCGAGACCACGACGTTCGCGCCCTCAGCCGCGAAGCGCCGCGCGATGGCCGTGCCGAAGTTGTTCTCCCCCGAGGCGCCCAGGACGATGGCCGTCTTTCCTGCGAGTGTACTCATGTGTCGTGTTCTCTTTTATTGGAGGTGCGGTGAAACGTCCGCGGTTGCTGCCGCTGCCAAGGTGAACGTTGCCCTTGCTAGAGCGATGACACCACGTGGCCGCCGTCCACGGTCAGCGCCGCCCCGGTCATCAGCGATCCGGCGTCGGAAGCGAGCAGCAGCAACGGCCCGTTCAGTTCGTGTAACTGGCCGGTGCGGCGCTGCGGGATGCGCCTGACCAGCGCCTGACCGTCCGCCGTATCGAACCAGTCGCGGTTCAGCTCGGTCTGGAAGTACCCGGGACACAAGGCATTGACGCGAATATCGTGGCGCGCCAGCTCCAGTGCGGCGTTCTTCGTGAACTGCACCACGGCGGCCTTGGAGGCGGCGTAATTGGTCAGCGATTTCTGCACGCGCTCGGCGAGGATTGAGGCGATATTGACGATACTGCCGCCGACCTCCGCGGCGATCATGCGCTGCGCGGCCTCGCGGGTGACGAAGGCGACGCCGTTGAGGTTGGTGTCAATCACCCCGCCCCAGTCCGCGTCGGACAGTTCCACCAACGGTTTGGGAATGGTAATCCCGGCATTGTTGACCACCACGGTAACCAGGCCCAGGGCCGCCTCGGCCTGGTCGAAGGCGGCCGCGACACTGGCGCTGTCGGTAACGTCCATGGTCACCGCGACGGCTTCACCGCCGTCATCGCGTATACCCTGGGCCAGCTCCTCGACCAGTTCGGTACGCCGCGCCCCGAGCACGACCCGCGCGCCGGCGCGCGCCAGCACCGTGGCGAAATGACGGCCGAAGCCGCTGGAGGCGCCGGTCACCAGCGCCACCTTGTCCTGTAGCAGGAAGGGTTGCAGCAATTCGTTCACGGTCGCCTCAGCGTTGCAGGATGGTGACGGCGCTGATACCCGGCGCGCCGTAGACATGGCTGTAGGCCAGCTGCGGGTCGCCCGGCACCTGGTGCTCGCCCGCCTGGCCGCGCAGTTGCAGCACGTTTTCGTAGACCTGGCGCAAACCGGAAGCGCCAATGGGCTCGCCGTTGGCGATACAACCGCCGTCGGTATTAACCGGCATACGGCCGTCGATGGCGGTCGCGCCGGACTGGATCAACGACTCCTGCTCACCGTGTTCGCAGAAGCCGTTCTCCGCCATGTGCATGATCTCCGCGCCCGCCTCGGTGTCCTGCAACTGCATGACATCGATGTCGGACGGCCCCACACCGGCCATCTCGAAGGCCGTGCGCGCGGCGTCGACGGTGGGCCCGTCGACCTGCTCCAGCGCCTGGCTGGGGGCAAAGACCTCAAACGAACCGAAGCGGCGCGACTTGAGCGTGGCCGCTTTCAGGTAGACCGGCGTGTCGGTGTACTGCGCGGCGCGGTCCGCGCGGCACAGCACCAGGGCGACACCACCCTCCGACGGCGAGCAGAACATGTACTTTGTCAGCGGGTCATTGACCATTATCGAGCCGGCGATCTCCTCGCGCGAGATCGGCTCGCGCCGCCAGGCGTTGGGATTTTTCGAGCCGTTGATAAACGACTTTTCCGCGACCCGCGCCAGGGTGTCCGCACTGATGCCATAGTCGTGCATGTACTTCTGGATCTTCATGGCGAAAAACTGGGTGGTCAGCATCATACCCACCTCGCCGTACCAGCGACCCAGGCCCAGGGCTTCCGGGTCTGCGTTGAAGGCCCCGCGCTCGTGCTTGTCGAAGCCGGCGACCAGGCCGATATCGTACTCGCCGGACTTGATGGCATTGTAGGCGGAAATCAGCGAGCTGCCGCCGGTGGCGCAGCCATTGGCCACGTTGATGAATGGTATTCCGGTGAGCCCCAACTCGTTGACCAGCGCATCGGCGCTGCCGGCGCTGGCGCTGCCGCCAAAGGCGAACTGCATGTCGCGCCACTGGGTACCCGCGTCCTGCAGCGCCTGGCGGGCGGCGAAAGCGCCCTGCTGCAAGCCGCTGCGCGCCGGTGTCCTGCCAAAGGGGTGAATGCCGATTCCGACGATTGCTACATCCATTTTCGAGTCTCTTGTCTGCGCTTGCCGGCCACGGCCTCAGGCCACCGGCCGAAAGAAAAAGCCGATGACCGTGTCACCGTTGTCCTGCGTGCGATAGGGTTCGAACACCACTTCCATCTCCATGCCGATGGACAGCCGGGACGGGTCGTTCTCGGTCAGTCGCCCCTCCACGCGCACCCCGCCGGGCAGTTCCACATAGCCGACCCCATAGGGCTGGAATGTCTCCATGGTCTCGCCGCTGTCGTAGGGAGCCTTGGGCATGAAACGCTGGACGGTCCAGGTCCACAGCTTGCCGCGCCGCGGCAGCTCCTCCACGCTCACGTTCTCGCCGGAGCAGGCCATGCAGGAACTCGCCTGGGGAAAGGTCGCCACCCCACAGTCGTTGCAGCGGCTGCCCAGTAACGCGGGTTGTTCGGCGGGCCAGGTGAACAAACCCTCGGCGATTGGTATTTCCCTGCTCATGTAGTCGTACTCTTGCTGTGCTGTGCTGCGTTGCTTCGTCGTGTTGCATAAGTAACCGGGAGCGGCACCCCGTCAGAACTTCAACCCCTGCATCCAGTTGGCATGAAAGCCATTGGGTACGCGACCGGGGATGTGGATCTTCGCCACCGGACCGTCGTCGAAGTCGCCGGCGCTGACAATCGACAGGAAGGCGCCCTCCCCGGGGTTGTGTACAAAACACATGACCCAGCCGTCCTCCTCGCGCTCGCTGTCCGGGTTGGGCACATGCACCGGTTCGCCGGCATTGGCCTCGGGGCCGTAATCCCACAACCTGGTTTCACCGCTGTGGAAGTCGTAACGCCCCGTGCAATTGTAGCCGTGGGCGTCGCCCCACTCGACGTTGGAGGATGCGGCGAAACCGTAGCGGTAGTCCTTGCCCATGCGGCGCTCGTCGACACGGGAAAACTCGCAGAAGACGTCGGAGAACTGTTCGTTGGTCACCTGCCGGGTCTTCATATCCAGGGTCATGCGATACATGCGGCGCGGCTGCTTCTCGACTCCCGTGCCCTGGGCCTGGGTAAAGGGTATGGAATTGATCCAGACGTAGTCGAGAACAATCTTGCCGCCGCTCTCGAAGCCATTGCAGAAGTGCCAGCTGAAAAACGCCTCGGTCTCGAACACGAGGTTGTCGCCGCTGCCGTCGCGCGGGATGGCGACGATGCGGGTACCCTTCTCCGCCTCCCACATGAACGGGTCTTCGCCCTTCATGGCTTTTTCCAGGCTGTGGAACGCGGGCGCGTAGAAGATAATGATGTAGTTCTCGGTGATCTGCAGGTCGTGGATGATGCCCTTGCGCTCGAATTCCACGGGGATGGTGCGAACATGTCGCGCGTTGCGGTCGAATATCTGCACGTGGTAGTCCGGGCTGTCCCAGCGCTGTGTGCAGGATATCAGTTGCCCACTGTCGGGACAGATTTTCGGGTGTGCGGTGAGTGCGTCGCCGGCCTGCAACGTACCGTCGTAGTCGTACAAGCCGACCGTCGACAGGTCGTTGTTGAGCAGGTGGGGAAAGCCTCCCTCCCACATGGCGAGCAGTTTGCCGCCGTGGTACAGGACATTGGTATTGGCGGTGTTGCGCACCGGGTTGGGTTCGCCGCCGGCATCGATCACCTCCTGCGGCACCTCGAGCAGTTTGCCCACGCTGCCGTAGATGGTGCGACCAAACCGGCGCTCGGTCTTCAGGTGACTGGTCTCGACCCAGCGATTGCGGTAGTGCACCTTGCCCTGGTCGAAATACATCGAGTGGATCATGCCGTCCCCGTCCAGCGGGTAGACGTAGTGATTCGGCTGGAAGGCGCAGTTTGCACCGTCGCGCATGTAGGCGCCCACCAGCTGCTCCGGCACCCGGCCCTCGACGCGCAATTCGCCCTCGCCGAAATCACGTTCTTCCTCAACGGGGGCATAGTTGCCCTGCAGGTAGGGAAAGGCGCTCAGGTCCATGGCTATCTCCTCGTCAATCTGGGGCCGGCCGGTCTGTCGGGTGGATGATAGTAACAGCCTGAAAAATTAAAAAACAGTCTCGTCTGTTTCTTTTTAATCGAGTCGGGTCTACAGTACTCGCAGCCCCATCACCTGGAGTCTGACCATGCACGACGAACTCGAACTGCACAAGCTCATGGCGCGCTACGCCGACGCCGTCAACCGCCACGACGCGGACGCGTGGATTTCCACCTGGGCGGAGGACGGCGAGTGGCACCTCCTCGGCGAACCGGTGGCCGGTCGCGACAACGTCCTGGCCCTGTGGCGACAGATGATGAATACCTTCGAGTTTGCCCTGCTCCTGCCCTCGTCCTGCCTGTACCAGGTAGACGGCGACCACGCCTCCGGTCACGTTTACCTGCAGGAGTTTTGCCGCGACCTCGAAGGGAATGCGACCGCCATTATCAGCCGCTACCGGGATACCTGCGTGCGACGCAACGGCAAGTGGCTGTATCGCAGTCGCGAGTACGACTTCATCTACCAGGGACCGCCGGACCTCAGCGGCGCCTTCACCCGCCCCGCCTGAAACGGTCGCACCGGAGCATCCGGCGCGGCCCGGATACGCCCCCTCCTCCTGCTTCGGTCGCGACGACGCGCGCAGAAAACCCGGCAAAGAAAACCTGGCTGTATACCGAGGGCGACCTGCGCCGCGCGCAGCAAGTTGCGCTATCGCAATTAACTGCTATACATGAATACTACCTCCCCCCTGGGTGAACAACCCGTGTGCTCACCCCCGGCACAGGCGGGCGCGGTGGCTATTACCCCGACCCAGGGCGGTCGTCCCCACGCCAGACGAAGCATAACAATTCAAGGAGCAATGGCATGAAACGTCTACTGCAATCCATTCTGAGCATCGCGGTGGTTCTCGGTCTCGGTGTCCTGTACATCCCGCAGGCGGCATCGGTGATCCAGAACGTCAGCCTTGTCTCCAGCACCGGCGAGCCGGTGAGCAACCAGGTCGTCACCATCATCTTTCCGCCGGGAGTGACCGACGACAGCGGTAACACCCAGGCACAGGGCGAGACCGACGACGACGGCGCCCTGCTGTTCGATTTTCCCGGTGACGGCGAGTACCTCATCAAGTTTCCCGGCGGCCAGATGACCTATATGGTCGAGGGTGGCGTACCCACCTGGATCAAGGTCGGCGGCGCGCTGGTCGCGGCGGGGGCGATCTACATCGCCGCCGATGACGACGGCGACAACAACTCCTCGGACGGCAGCAGTTCGGGCACCTCGAGTTCCGGCAGCAGTTCCGGCACTACCAGCAGCTCCGGCACCAGCAGTTCAGGCACCACCAGCAGCTCCGGCACCAGCAGTTCGGGCACCACCAGCAGTTCTGGCACCAGCAGCTCCGGCACCACCAGCAGCTCCGGCACCAGCAGCAGCTCCGGCACCAGCAGCTCCGGCAGCAGTTCCGGCAGCCAGACGGATCCCAGCGGCGATTACGAGCTGGTGGAGTTCGTGGAAATCAGCAACCCCGACTTCCACCCCGACTCACCGCTGTTTGGCTCCACCTGGGTATTCACCAAGAGTGGCAACACCCTCACCCTGGACATTGTCGGCCCCGACGTGGACCTGACACTGACCGGCCCCTGTGACGAGGACGGCAATTTCAATCTCAGTGGCGGCGGGACCTACTTCGTGTTCAGCACCGGTGCCTCCCTGGACGGTTCCATCGACGGCGACCTGGGCGAATTCGAGGGCGAGTTCAGCGTCGGCGATGGCGGCGGACTGCCCGATGGCGGGGGCGGCAACAACGGCGCCCCGCTGGTGGGCGACGTGTTTGGCGAACTGTTGTAGAGGGCGCGCGATCGCGGGGAGTATTGCCGCCGCCTCATCATGCTAGCAAGTGCTACAAACGCATACGCCCCCGCCCCGCCGGGGGCCGGGCACCGCATGGCGCGCGGCTTTCTCCGGGCCTGCGCCCTGCTGCTCGCGCTGAGCCTGCAGAGCCACGCCAGCGACTTTCGCGGCCTGGGCGGCGCACTGCTCGAAGACCGGCCGTTGACACTGGAAGACGCCATTGGCCTCGCGCTGCAGGCCAACCATCACCAGCTGGAACTGGTCGACCAGGTCGAGATCGCGGAGATCGACTACGCCAGCGCCCGCGCGGCCTACAAGACCAAGTTCATGGCGACCAGCCGTTCCGACGTGCGTTCGGGCGCGGAGCTGGGCAGCTACTCGGGGCTCTACCTGAAAAAGCGCAACGTCTCCGGCTCGGCGCTGTCGGCGGGATTGTACAATTCGGACTTCGGCGACCGCTCACTGTCGGAGCTGCGTTTTACCTATACGCTGCCGTTCTTTCGCGACAAGTACACCGAGGGGCAACTGGCGCTGACGCGGGCGGATATCGAGTATGTGCGCCGACAGAATATCCTGCGCATCGGACAGCAGGAGCTGGCGCGCCAGGTGACCTCGCACTACTACGACCTGATCATCGCCCAGGACAAGGAGCGCATCGCCCTGGCCCAGCGCGACATCGCCGCGAGCATCCAGAAGGCCACACGCATTCGCCATCGCGCCGGCAAGCTGTCGGAGATGGACCTGAGCCGCGCGGAGTTGCGCTATCTCAATGCCGAGCAGGCCGCCGAGGTCGCCGCGTTCCAGCGCGAACTCGCCGCGGACAACCTCAAGCTCATGCTGGGCATGGGGGTGGACACCTACCTGGCGATCGATCCGGATCCGCAGGTGCGCTTCGACGAAACGCTGATGCACATGCCCACCCAGGTGCTGGAGGAGACGGCGCTGAACAACCGTATCGAGATACAGGGCAAGCGTGACGAGCTGGACATGGCGCGCAAGAAACTGGGCAATTTCTCCGACAACAAGCTGCCGCAAATCGACATCGACGTGCACTACTCCCTGGTCGGCGAAGGCGAGGACGCGGACGACAGTTTCAGCCTGGACGACCAGAAATGGGGCATAGGCTTCAGCATGGACACCGACTTCGCCGGCACCGAGCGCAAGAGCCGCCGGCGCAAGCTCTACCTGCTCTACCAGTCGCACCAGCGCGAGCTGGAGCACATCACCAAACGCACCCGTATCGCCGTGCGCAGCGCGCAGTTCGAGGCGCAACGCAACCTGCGCCAGCTGGAACTGAGCGCGCGCGAACACGAACTGGCGCGCCGGCAGCTGGAGCAGGCGCAGATCCTCTACGACAACGATCGCCTGAATCGGGTGGAACTGCTGGAAAGCGAGAACCAGTTGCACGAGGTGGAGCACCGACACCTGGTGGCGCGGGTCAACTACATCCTGGCCAACATGGAACTGTCGCTGGCCAGCGGACAGTACGAATCACTATGGGGATCCTGAATAATCGCACCGGCGTGACCACCCTCGGCGGCGCCGCCGTGCTGGCGGTGCTCACTGTCGGCAGCTCGTGGATTTTCAGCGGCGACCAGCCGCCCGCGGTCAGCGCCGCCTTCGCCCCCTACACGCGGGTCACCCAGGGCCCCTTCGAGATCCGCGTCACCGCGCCCGCCCTGCTCGACGCCAGCCAGTCGGTCACCCTGTCCTCGGAGCTGCCCAGCAACAAGGCGAAGCTACTGTACCTGGCGACCGAGGGCAGCCTGCTGCAGGCGGGCGACGTGGTGGCGCGCTTCGACCGCAGTCCGTTCGAGGATGAGGTGCTGCGCCTGCAGGGCGAAATCGAGGAACTGCGCGCCACGTTGATGCAGGCGCGGGCCGAAGAAGCGCTGCAACAACAGGACGCCAGGGCGCGGCGTGCGGAGATCGATTACCAGGTCGTGCTGGCCGGGCTGCGCCGCGCGCAACTGAAAAAAGTGGAGCAGCCCGCCAGGGAACAACTGGCGCGCAAGGAACTGGCGCGCACGCAGGCGGAACACAAGCGGCTGCTGCGCGAGCGCGACACCCAGCGGCAACTGGTCGCCCAGGGCCTGGCGCGCAAGAGCGACCTGCAGAACGCGGTGGACGAGGAGGAGCAGGCGCGCGCCGCGCTGGATATCGCCCGGCGCGAACTGGAGACCCTGCTGCAGATCAGCTTCCCGGCGGAACAGCAGCAGGCCGACATGGAGCTGGCCAATCGCCAGCGCGAACAGGGCAGCTTCGACGACGTCGACCGGCAGCGCGCGATCAAACACGAGGCGTCGATCAAGCGCCTGCAGAGTAAGCTGGCGGCGCGGCAGCAGGAACTGGACAAGGCCAGGGAGCACCTGGAGCTGACCACCCTCAGGGCGCCGGTGACCGGCATCATCCTGTACAAGCGCGTGTCCCAGGGCACGGAGAAGCGCAAGCCGCAGGTCGGCGACTCCCTGTGGAACCGCCACGCCTTCGCGGTCATCCCGGACCTGTCGTCGCTGGTCGCCTACGCCGACATCGACGAGAAAGACATCGGCAAGGTCGCCGTGGGCCAGCTCACCCGCATCCGTCCCGAGGCGTATCGCGGCATGGTACTGCGCGGCGAGGTCGACGCCATCGGCACCCTGGCCAGCGACCAGAACAGCGGTCAGGCCGGCCGTTCTTTCCGCGTGCGCATCGCCCTGGAGGACATCGACGAGCGCCTGCGACCGGGCATGTCCGCGCGCGCCTCGGTGCTCACCGGCAGCTGGTCCGATGTCACCAAGGTCGCCCTGGAGGCGGTGTTCTACGAGGGCGACGTGCCGGTGGCGTTTCTGCGCGAGGGCGGCGGGCACCGCCGCGTCGAGTTGCAACTGGGTGAGAGCGACGGCAACTTCATCGTCGTCAACGACGGCCTGCAGGCCGGGCAACAGCTTTCCCTGGTCTATCCAGGCCAGTTCGACAACTAGGGTCAGCGGGGATGATCAGGGCGCGGTCGCTGAACAAGACCTACAGCGAGAACGGCAGGCGGGTCACCGTGTTCCAGGGCCTGGACCTGGACTGCGCCGCCGGCGAATACCTCGCGCTGATGGGCCCGTCCGGGGCCGGCAAGACCAGCCTGCTGCAACTGCTCGGCTGCCTGGACCGCCCCGACGAGGGCAGCTATGAACTGGACGGCGAACTCGTCTCGGACATGGCGGAAGAGGAACTGGCGGCAATCCGCAATCACAAGATCGGCTTTGTCTTCCAGACCAATCACTTCGTCGACTACCTGGACCTGGTGGAGAATGTGGCGCTGCCGGGTCGCTACGCCGGCACCGGCGAACCGGCCGCGGTGCGTGGGCGCGCCGTCGCGCTACTGCGCGAGCTGGGCCTGGGGCACCGGCTGGACCACCTGCCCGGCGAACTCTCCGGCGGCGAGCGCCAGCGCGCCGCCATCGCCCGCGCCCTGTTCAACCGGCCACGGCTGATACTCGCGGACGAACCCACCGGCAACCTGGACGCGCAGCACACCGAGCGCACCCTCGCCCTGCTCGAGGCGGTGCTGGACCCGGGGATAGCCCTGATCCTGGTCACCCACGACCGGGCGGTCGCGGGCCGCGCGCAGCGCGTACTGGAACTGCGCGAGGGATATTTGCAGGAGCTGCCCGCGTGCGCCGTCTAGTCCAGCGCTACCTCGCGCCGGCGCTGCGCCTGTGGAACAGGCGTCGCCTGCAGGCCCTGCTCAGCACCTTGGGCATCACCGCGGGAGTCAGCGGCCTGATCCTGGTCGCCGCCATCGGCGAGGGCGCCAGCCGGGAACTGCGCGCCTCGCTCGGCGCCCTCGGCGCCGGTACCCTCATGGTGCGCAATAACGCCGCGCAGAGCGGCGACAATGCCCTGACCCTGCAGCGCGTCCGCGCCATAGAACGCCTCGGCGGCCCCGCACTGCAGCAACTGCTGCCGCTGCGCAAGGGCAGCTGGGATGTGGTCGCCAACCAGACACGGGTCAGTGCGGTGCGCGTGACCGGCGCCACGCGCGGCTACCGCGACTTGCTGCAGCGCGACCTGCACGGCGGGCGCTTCCTCGCCGATCACGACGTGCGCTGGGGTTCACGCGTCTGCGTGCTCGGCTGGGAAGCCGGCAAGACGCTGTTCCCGCGCGGCCAGGTGATCGGGCAACAGGTGCGCATAGGCCGGCACTGGTTCAAGGTGGTCGGCTGGCTCGGCGACAGCACGCAGCGCCTGCCGCAACTGGAGAGCCTGGACCTGGAGGAGCTGGGACAGACGATATTCGTTCCCTACAGCGCCAGCCTGTTCGGCGACCGCGGCCAGGCCCTGGACGAACTGGTGCTGCGTTTCGGCGACGAGGCGTCGATGATGGCCGGGCTGGCAATGGTCAAGCGCGCACTGGCCCTGGCGGCGCGCGAGCCGGCGCTGGAGTACATCATTCCCATCGAGCTGCTGCGCCACAAGCAGCGCGTGCAACAGCTGTTCCAGTACTTCCTGCTGGGCATCGCCGCCGTGCTGCTGCTGGTAGGCGGCGTGGGCATGATGAACATCATGCTGTTCAACGTCATTTCCCGGCGGCCGGAGATCGGCCTGCGCCGCGCCATCGGCGCCACGCGGCGCGACATCATCGCCCAGTTCGTCACCGAGTCCATGGTGATCGCCCTGGCCGGCGGGGCCATCGGCATCCTGCTGGGGCTGGTCGGCGCCCTGCTGCTGGATGTCTACAGCGACTGGCAGCTGGCCTTCAGCGGCAACGCCGCGCTGCTGGGTTTCTGCGCCTCGCTGCTGATCGGCGCGCTGTTCGGCAGCTACCCGGCGCTACAGGCGGCCTCCGTCTCGCCGGTGCAATCACTGCGAGACTAGTCCATGCCCAACCACCCGGGAGCGCCGCGCTCCGTCACCAGTAACGCCATCAACCTCACCGCCCTGCTCTGCTCTCTCGCCGTGGGCGCCTGGGTGCTGCGCTACGGCCAGCGGCTGGACGACCAGGCTGCGGTTTTCCTGGTCGCCCTGGCCTACGCCGCGCCGGTGATCCTGCTGGAAGCCATCTGGCTGCGCGCCGACGGCGGCGGGCAGAGACCCGCGCCCGCGGCCACGGACCTGCCACGGGTGCTGACCAAGCTGCTGGGGCTGGCCTGCACCTGCGCGCTCGTCGCGCTGGTCTACTGGGCGCTGCCCGAGTACCGCGGCTCCTTCTACGACCGCTTCTACGCCGCGCTGGGGAGCGTACTGCCGTGGCTGGCGGTCGCCGCGGTGCCCTATTTCTTCTGGCAGGACCGCCGCGGTGGCGGCCACCGCGATGGCTACTGGCAACTCGGCCGGGTGGCGCTGCTGCGCCTGGACGGGGTGGACGCCGGCGTGCTCTCGCAGCACCTGCTGGGCTGGCTGGTGAAACTGTTTTTCCTGCCGCTGATGTTCACCTACCTGAGCGACAAGGTCGCGTGGTATCGCACTTACGATTTCAGCCTGCTGTTCGACAGTTTCAAAAACTTCTTCGACTTCGCCTACGCGACGATCTTTCACGTCGACCTGCTGGTGGCGGTAGCGGGCTACGCCTGCACCTTCCGCGCCACCGATTCCCACATCCGCTCCACCGAGCCGACCCTGCTCGGCTGGGCTGTGGCGATCATGTGCTACCAGCCCTTCTGGTCCTTTTTCTCCGCCCAGTACCTGGCCTACCAGTCCGGCCGCGGCTGGGGCGCGTGGCTGTGGGACTACCCCACGCTGTATACGCTGTGGGGCAGCGCGATTCTGATCCTGGTCGCGGTGTACAGCTGGGCGACGCTGTCCTTCGGCATCCGTTTTTCCAACCTCACCCACCGCGGCATCATAACCAACGGACCCTACCGCTGGAGCAAGCACCCGGCCTACGTGTGCAAGAACCTGTCCTACTGGATGATCGCCATGCCCTTCATGGCCAGCGGCTCCGCCTGGGAAGCGCTGCGCCTGTGCCTGCTGCTGTTGTTATTGAACGGCGTGTACCTGCTGCGCGCGCGCACCGAGGAGCGCCACCTGTCGCGGGACCCGGACTACCGTGCCTACGCGGCCTGGATCGAGGAACATGGCTGGCTGCGCGTGCTGGGGCGCTGGCTGCCCGCCCTGCGCTTCAGTCCCGGCAGTCTATTCAACACCCCGCGCGACGCGGGCGCCGCGCAGACGCCTTGACGCGCGCAACAGCAGGGACAGTCCCAGCGCCAGCAGCGACAGGGAAGCGGGAGACGCGACCACGCCCGCGCCGATGACCGCTCCGGGTGTGCCCGCGTAGGCGTAGTCGTGCAGCAGTACCCGGCCGTCGCCGCCGGTGGAGAAGCGCATCCAGCCGTAGTGGGCCAGGCCGCCGATATCCAGGCGGAACCCGAGGAAGCGGCGGCTCACATCGCTCCAGGCGCCGCTGTAAACCGTGGGTTCCAGGGACGAGTTGCGCGTGGCCCAGAACATGCCGTCGAAGGACAGCCCGGTCCACATCAGGTCGGGCGCGCCCGGCGGCCCGATCTGCGCGCCCGGCAGCAGCGCCGCGTAGGCCGCCGGGTAAGAGCTAGACGGCGAGCGCCGCTCGGCAAGGTAAGCCATGTTCACGCTGTAACGCGGGCCGTAGACGCTGGAAAAATACCCGTTGGAGCCGACCGCGCGCTGCATCCAGCCAGCCGCGAAGTCCACGCCGCCATCGCCGTCGATGTCGATATCCAGCACCGGCCCGGGCGCATCCAGCACTCCCGAATAGATCACCAGGGCCTGGGCGTGGCCGGTGAGGCATAGCAGTAGCCCAAGTGCTACCGTCCGTGGCAAAAAGGCGCGCATTCCGATTCCTTCTCTGGCTGTCCTACGGGTTTGCCCGGAGCTCGCGGCGCGACCTCCCGGGCGCGAAGACAAGCAATAACCCTGCCAGGCGGCTGAAACCGGTGGCTGTGGGCGCGCGGCAGGCGCTGCGGGTCTGCGGGTGTAAAATCCGCTGACAGCGACGCTGCCGCAGCGACCTACTCCTCGGGCAGCTCGATCACCAGTTTGCCCTGGTTGGAGCCGTCGAACAGGCGGTGGAACGTGGGCAGGATATTGTCCAGCCCCGACACCACTTCCTCGCGAAATTTCAGTTTGCCGGCCATGACCCACTCGGCGAGCTGCGCCACGCCCTCGGCGAAGCGCTCACTGTAGTCCAGTACCACGAAACCCTGGATGGTCACGCTGTTGGCGACCAGTTGCCACAACCTGCGCGCGCTGGGTCCCGGCGCGTCCGGTTCGTTGTAGGTCGATATCCAGCCGCACACGGCGACGCGCGCGAACTTGTTCAGGCAGGCCAGGGCCGCCTCGAGAATCTCGCCGCCGACGTTGTCGAAATACACGTCCACGCCGTCGGGGCAGGCCTGGCGGATCGCCGCCTCGCAGTCGCCGCAACTGCGGTAGTTGATCACCGCGTCGAAACCCAGTTCATCGCGCAGCCAGGCGCACTTGTCGTCGCTGCCGGCCAGCCCCACCACGCGGCAGCCCTGCATTTTGGCAATTTGCCCGACGATGGAGCCCACCGCACCGGCGGCGGCGCTGACCAGCACGGTCTCGCCGGCGCGCGGTCGACCCACCTCGAGCAAACCGAAGTACGCGGTCAGCCCGGTGGGGCCCAGTACGCCCAGGAAGTAGCTCAGCGGAATGCCGGCGCTCTCGTCGAGTTTGCTCAGCGCCGCTGCGGACGCGATGGTGTAGCGCTCCCAGCCGCCGACGCTCATCACCACATCACCCACCGCGACATCGTCGCTGCGGCTTTTCACCACGCGGCCGATCACCGAGCTGCGCACCGCGTCGCCGATGGCGATCGGCTCGATGTAGTTGGGATCGTCCCCCATCCAGCCACGAATTGCCGGGTCCAGGGAAATGTACAGGTTGCGCAGCAACACCTCGCCCTCGCCGGGCTCGGCCACGGGCACGTCGCGCCAGGGCACGTCGCGCTCGGTCGGCAAACCACTGGGGCGCGCTGCCAGGTAGTACTGGCGGTTCGTCAATTCGCTCATCAGGTATTCCGGGGTGGGTCAAACGAGCAACATAGCGCCTGACAAAAAATCAGTCAACCCTGATTGTTTTATAATGGCGCTTCTGCTACCGTCATTTTTCGCGCTTGCCGTCTTGCAACGCACCACTGATAACGTACCAGGGGCCTCGGCCCGGGCAGGACTCGTCCATGACCATACTCATCGCAGGCACGGTACACCTCCCGGCGGGTGAACGTGAAAAAGCGCTGGCGGAGAGCGCCGCGCTGGTCGCAGAAACACGTACCCAGCCGGGCTGTGAACACTACGTCTGGAGCGCCGACCCCACCTCCGACACGCGCGTTTACGTGCTGGAAAAATGGGCCAGCAGCGAACACCTCGCCGCGCACCTGGCGGGCCCCTACTACCGGGACATGCTCGCCTGCCTGGGCAGGTACGGTGTCGCCGACGCCGAGGTGTCGAAGTACCGCATCGACCTGGAAGAGCCGGTGTACGACCCCGAGGGCAAACCCCGCGCGGATTTTTTCACCGCGTGACACCACAGGAGCCCGCCATGAGCGAAAAAACCGTCAAGACCTACTGCCGCTTCTGCCACGCCTACTGCCCCATGGTCGCCACGGTGCAGGACAACCGCCTGGTGGGCCTGCAACCGGACCTCGACAACGAGATCTACGGCGGCTACACCTGCATCAAGGGCCGGCAACTGATCGAACAGATTGATCACCCCAGCCGCCTGCAACGCTCCCGGAAAAAGCAGGCCGACGGCGCATTCGCGGATATCGCCACGGCGCAGGCGCTGGACGAGATCGCGCAACAGTTGCGCGACATCCTGCAACGCCACGGCCCGCGCAGCATCGCCAGCTACAACGGCACCTACTCCTACCAGAACTCCGCCGCCCACGACCTGGCGCGCGCCTTTCACAGCGCCATGGACTCACCGTCCTACTACGCCAGCGTCACTATCGACCAGCCCGCCAAGGTGGCCATCGGGCCGGCGCGCATGGGCTGGTGGAACGGCGGCGGGCACATGTGGAACGACTCGGACGTGGCGATGATCATCGGCAACAACACGCTGGTGTCGCACTACTCTATTCCCGGCGGCATCCCCTCCTTCAGCCCGTCCAACGCCCTGCGCGAGGGCAAGCGCCGCGGCATGAAGGTCATCTGCATCGACCCGCGCGAGACCGAGGTGGCGCGCCGCGCCGACCTGCACCTGCAGGTGCGCCCGGGCCACGACGCGGCGTTGCTGGCGAGCATCATCCACGTGATCATCGAGGAACAACGCCACGATGCGGATTTTTGCGCCGAACACGTGGCGCACTTCGAGCAGCTCGCTGACGAGGTCCGCGCATTTACGCCGGAGACCGTGGCGCCGGCGGCCGGCATCCCCGCGCAACAGATAGTCGAGGCGGCGCGCCTGTTCGCCGCCGGTCCGCGCGGCACCGCGGTGACCGGCACCGGGCCCGAGATGGGCCCACACCCCAACCTGTTGCAACACCTGGTGCAGTCGCTGAACGCCATCTGCGGCCGCTTCTGCCGTGAGGGCGAGCGCATGCCCAATCCCGGCGTCCTCACGCCCCCCGTTCCGCGGCTGGCGCAGGCCACCGGGCCGCAGATGCAGTGGCTGGACGATGCGCTGAAGAGCCGCGTCAGTGACGACATCGGCGCCTGTACGGTGCTGTCGCCCTACGGGCCCAAGGCCGAGATGCCCACCTCGGTGATCGCCGACGAAATCCTGCTCGAGGGCGAGGGGCAGATTCGCGCGCTCATCGTGGTCGGTGGCCAGCCGCTGCTGGCCTGGCCCAACCAGGAAAAAACCCTGCGCGCGCTGCAGTCGCTGGAACTGCTGGTGTGCATCGACCTGAAAATGTCGCCCACCTCGGAACTGGCGGATTACGTGCTCGCGCCCAAGCAGTGCCTGGAGCGCGAGGACGTCACCCTGCTCACCGACATCTGGCACGACCGGCCCTACTCCCAGTACACCGAGGCGGTGGTGCAGGCCAGTGGCGACAAGATCGAGGAGTGGGAAGTGTTCTGGGAACTGGGCAAGCGCCTGGGGCTGGACCTGGTGCTGGACAACGGCGCGGCGCTGGACATGTCGCGCAAGCCGGAGAAATTCGAGGTACTGGAGGCGATCACCAGGGGCTCGCGCGTGCCGCTGGCGCAGGTCCGCGCCGCCGACGGCGGCCAGGTGTTCGACGTCGAGGATGTCATCGTCGGTCCGGCGGACCCACAGACGCAACAGCGCCTGGAACTGTTCCCGCCGGGACTGCGGGAGGAACTGGCCGAAGCCCTGGCCGACCTGCAGGCCGCCGCCGACAGCGACTACCCGCACCTGCTGATCAGCCGGCGCATGAAAAACACCTACAATTCCACGGGCCCTGAACTGAGCCTGCTGAAAAAGAAAGGCACAACCAACCCAGCCTTTATACACTCTTCTGACCTGGCGGCGCTGGGCATAAGCGACGGCGACATCATCGAGGTGCGCTCGGCGCAGGGCGCCATCCCCGCAGTGGCCGCGGCCAGCGACGACGTGCGCCCCGGCGTGGTGTCCATGGCGCACTGCTGGGGCGGCACACCGGACCCCGACGCGCACAGCGACGCGCGGGTGCGGGAGATCGGCAGCAACACCAATCGCCTGGTCGACAACCGCAGCCGGCAGGAGAAATACTCGGGCATATCGCGCCAGAGTTGTATCCCCGTGGCCATCAGCAAAACCTCGAGCGCACCGGCCTGACGCGCCGACATGGAGTCCTGTCGATGAGCCAAGCCCGGCCTTTCCGCTTTTCCCTGCAGAGTTTCAATACCGACTCGCCGCAGAACTGGCGCACCCTGATCGCCAGGACCGAGACGCTGGGCTATTCCACGTTCTTCCTCGCCGATCACGTGCTCAGCCCGGGGCCGGCCCTGGATGCGACCTTCCACCCGCCGCAAATGCTCGCGGCGATGCCGGCCATCGCCATGGCGCTGGAGCAGACCACGACCCTGCGCGTCGGCTGCCGGGTATTCTGCAACGACTACCGCCACCCGGTCATGCTGGCCAAGGAGGCGGCGACACTGGACTACCTCTCCGGCGGCAGGCTGGAGTTCGGCCTCGGCGCGGGCTGGATCAGGAACGAGTACGAGGCCGTGGGCCTGCCCTTCGACGATTTCCCGGTGCGTTTCGAGCGCTTCGCCGAATCCGTCCACGCCTACAAGGCGTTCATGTCCGGGGAGCCGCTGGCGCTGCGCGGCGACAACGTCAACTGGAACGGCTTTCACGGCCTGCCGGCGCCAGCGCAAACGCCCTACCCGCCGCTGATGATCGGCGGCGGCAGCCGCAGAATCCTGGAGTTCGCCGGCGCAGAGGCCGATATCGTCAGCCTGAACTTCAACAACCGCGCCGGCATGCTCGGTCCCGACGGCATGCGCTCGGGCCTCGCCGCGGCCACGGCGGAAAAAATCGACTGGATTCGCCACGGCGCGGGTGCACGCTTTGCCGACATCGAACTGGAGATCGGCGCCTACAACACGATTGTCACCGACCAGGCGCAGGCCACCGCCGCGGCAATCGGCGAGGCGCTGGGGATGAGCGCCGAGGACATCCTGGCACACCCGCACTGCCTGATCGGCAGCGTGGACTTCATTTGCGACGAATTGCAACGCCGGCGGGAAACCTACGGCATTTCCTATATCTCGGTGATGGACGACGGCGAAAACAACATGGTCGAGGCCTTTGCGCCCGTTGTCGCCCGGCTCGCCGGCAAGTAGACTCGCCCTCTTCACACGGGCTTTAACCTGGAGATTCCTGTTCCATGCTCACACTGACTGACCCCTCGCTGCTGCGCAACCAGCTGTACATCGACGGCGCCTGGGTGGACGCCGACAACGGCGCCACCATGGCGGTAAGCAACCCCGCAACGCGCGAGGAGATCGTCAGTATCCCCAACGCCGGGGCCGACGAGACCCGCCGCGCCATCGCGGCGGCCGAACGCGCCCTGCCCGGCTGGGGCCAGGTGGTGGCCAAGGAACGCGCGGTCATCCTGCGCCGCTGGTTCAACCTGATCATGGAAAACCAGGAAGACCTGGCGCAGCTGATGACCGCCGAGCAGGGCAAACCCCTGGCCGAGTCGCGCGGCGAGGTCGCCTACGGCGCCGCCTTCGTCGAGTGGTTCGCCGAGGAAGGCCGACGCGTGTACGGCGACACCATCCCCGCCAACAATCCCAACCAGCGCATCGTCACGCTGAAGCAGCCGGTGGGCGTGGTCGCCGCGATCACGCCATGGAACTTCCCCATCGCCATGATCACGCGCAAGGTGGCGCCGGCGTTGGCCAGCGGCTGCACGGTGGTACTCAAGCCCGCCACGGCGACGCCGCTGTGCGCGCTGGCGCTGGCCGAGTTGGCCGACCGCGCCGGCGTGCCGGCCGGCGCCTTCAGCGTGGTCGCCGGCAACAGCGCGCGCGCCATCGGCGGCGAAATGACCGGCAACCCCAGCGTGCGCAAACTGACCTTCACCGGCTCCACCGAGATCGGCAAGGTGCTCATGGCGCAGTGCGCCGAGACGGTGAAGAAAACCTCCATGGAACTGGGCGGCAACGCGCCGTTCATCGTCTTCGACGACGCCGACCTCGACGCGGCGGTGGCCGGCGCCATGGCCTCCAAGTACCGCAACGCCGGGCAGACCTGTGTCTGCGCCAACCGCATCCTCGTGCAGGACAGCGTATTCGACGCCTTCGCGGAGAAACTGGTGGCGGCGGTACAGGCGTTGAAAGTCGGCAACGGCGCCGAGGAAGGCGTGCAGATCGGCCCGCTGATCAACGACGACGCGGTGACCAAGGTCAGCGCCCTGGTCGAGCAGGCCACCGCCAGCGGCGCGCGGGTGCTCACCGGCGGCGGCGTCGACAGCGAACACGGCGAGGGCTTCTACCGGCCCACGGTACTGGCGGACGTCAACGCCGACATGGACATCTACCACGAGGAGATCTTTGGCCCCGTGGCGACCCTGGTACGCTTCGACAGCGAGGAAGAGGCAATCCGCATGGGCAACGATACGCCCTTCGGCCTCTCCGCCTACTTTTACGCCCGCGACATCGGCCGCATCTGGCGTGTGAGCGAAGGCCTGGAGTACGGCATCGTCGGCGTCAACGAGGGCATCATCTCCACCGAGGTGGCGCCCTTCGGCGGCGTCAAGGAGTCGGGCATCGGGCGCGAGGGGTCGAAGTACGGCATCGACGACTACCTGGAGATCAAGTACCTGTGCCTGGGCGGCATCAACGAGTGAGGGATAGCTGAGCGCGCGGCGTTCGGCTATAATTAACGACTCTTGTCCTGATTTAATCAGTCAGGTCGGTTTTTAATTATTCCCAGCGAGGCGCGGCGCGCATGGCGGCGAAAAAAGACCCTGCGGCTAAACGCAGGCCCACGGAACGGGACGGGGATATCAGCTGGCAGGCGCAGAAAAGCGCCATGACCCGCGATCGCATCCTCGACGCGGCGATCAACTGCTTCATCGAACTGGGTTACACCAACGTCACCACGGCCAAGGTGGCGCAGTCCGCGGGGGTCTCCCGCGGCGCCATGCTGCACCACTTCCCCTCCAAGACCGAATTGATCCAGGCGGCGGTGGAGTACCTGCACGACAAGCTCCTCGAAGACTACACCCGGCGCATCGGCGAGATCCCCGCGTCGCTGACCGGCGCCGCGCGGCGGCGCGCGGGCATCCGGGCGTACTGGGATTACCTTAACGGCGACCTGTTCACCGTGTACAACGAGTTGAGTTTTGCCAGCCGCACGGACCCGGAGCTGCGCGCCATTCTGGAAAGCTCCCAGCAGGTGTTCGAGCAGCATGTACTGGAGTGCAACGGGACACTGTTCACCGAGTGGCTGGCGACCGGCGACCGTTTTCTCCTGGCCATGGACGTCAGCAGGTTCATGATGGAGGGCATGGCCAGCAGTCGCCTGATGACCGACCGTGAGGCGCGCGTCGAGCGCCTGATCGACTACCTCTGCGACCGCCTCGAAGAAATTTTCAAGGAAGGCGGGAGCACCGCCATCGGGCGGCACTCCAGCACCTGATCCCGCCGTGGCCCGCAACTGGAAGCTGGGCCTGACCTTTGCCCTGGTCACCGCATTGATGTGGGGCCTGCTGCCGTTGGGCCTGAAGGCGGTGCTGGCGCACATGGATGCGCTCACCGCGACCTGGTACCGCTTCAGTATTTCCGCTGTCATCGCGCTGGCCTGGTACGGCCACCACAGCGGTGCGCAGCTGCGTCGCCTTTTCACGCGCCCCCACCTGGCCTGGTCTGTCGTCGCGCTGCTCGGCCTGGTGGGCAACTACGTGCTTTACGTGCTGGGCCTTGACCGGGTCAACCCTGGCGCCTCCCAGGTTCTCATCCAGATCGCGCCGCTGTTACTGCTGCTGGCCAGCGTGGCTTTCTTCGGCGAAGACTTTGCGCCGCGCCAGTGGGCCGGCCTGGTCGCCCTCGCGCTGGGTCTGGGCCTGTTTTTTCACCAACGTATCAGCGCCAGTATCGTCACCAGCGACAGCTACCTGCTGGGTGCGGCGCTACTCGTCGGCGCAGCCGTGCTGTGGACATGCTACGGCCTGGCGCAACGGCAACTGCTGCTCGATTTCCACGCCAGGGACATCCTGCTGGCCGTGTGCCTGGGCGGCAGTGTGCTGCTGCTGCCGCTGGCGCAGCCGCTACAGGTCATGCAACTGGATACCACGGCGCTGCTGTTGCTGGCCTTCTGCGGCCTCAACACGATTATCGCCTACGGCTGTTTCGGCCTGGCGATGAGCCACTGGGAATCGTCCAGGGTCAGCGCGGTGCTGCCGCTGGTGCCACTGCTGACACTGTTCTTCACCTGGCTGTTCAACCGGTGGCTGGACACATCTATCGCTGCAGAGCCGCTGGACTGGCTGGGGGCGCTGGGCGCGCTGCTGGTGGTGGCGGGATCGGCGCTGGCGACGCTGGGGCGCGCCGCGCGCTGAGACTCAGGCGGCGAGGCCGACGTACTTCTGCAGGTAGTGGTTCTCGTCACCGTAGAGGCGGCCGAGCAGCATCAGTCGCTTGTAGTGGTGCCCCACCGCCAGTTCATCGGTCATGCCGATGCCGCCGTGCAGTTGCACCGCTTCCTGGGAGACGTGACGGCCGGCCTCGGCGAGCTTCACCTTGAGTGCGGCACAGGCCGCGGCGCGCCCGGGGCTGTCCTGGTCCACCGCGATGGCGGCGTTGAGCAACAGCGAGCGCGTCTCCTCGACCTTGAGGTACATATCGGCCATGCGGTGCTGCAGCACCTGGAAGCGGCTGATCGGCTGGCCGAACTGCTCGCGGGTGCGGGTGTACTCGACAGTGGCGTCCAGCAGCGCCTGCATGGCGCCCAGCGCCTCGGCGCCCATGGCGACGATAGCCGTGTCCAGCACGCGCTCCAGCAGCGCGGCGCCCTCGCCCTCGGCGCCCAGCACGCTGTCCGCGTCCAGGTCCACGCCGTCGAAGTGCAGGTGCGCACCGCGGCCGCCGTCGACCGCGGTAAACGTTTCGCGGCGCAGTCCCGCCGCGTTGGCATCGACGACAAACAGGGTCAGCCCGCGCGCGCACTGTGCGGTGACGATAAAGTGGTCCGCGCAGTGGCCGTTGAGCACGGCGATCTTGGCGCCGTCCAGGCGATAGCCCTCGCCCTGCGCCCCGGCCCGCGTGGCCACGCGGGTCAGGTCGTAATCGCTGCCGGTTTCGACGCAGGCCAGGGCCCACTGGGCCGCGCCCTCGATGATGCCCGGGATATGACGCGCGCGCTGCTGCGCGTTGCCGCCGCGTTGCAGCAGGCCGCCACAGGTGACGACGGTATGCAGGTAGGGCTCGCGCATCATGGCGGCGCCGAGGGCCTCGCCGATGAGCATGAGTTCCACGGCGCCACCGTCGAACCCCCCGTCGGCGTCGGTGAAAGGCACCGCCAGCCAGCCCAGCTCCGCGAAGCGCGCCCAGGCCTGCGGGTCGAACCCGGGCTCGCCGGCGGCGAGCCTGCGGTGACGCTCCACGCCCCCCTGCTCCGCCGCGTAGCGCTGCACGCTGTCGCGCAGCAGAACCTGTTCCTCGCTGAGGGAAAAATCCACGCTGTACCCTTGCTCGCTGAATATGATCGGGAGGCCGCCGCCCGCTGGCGCCGACGCGCTGGCCGACCATGCTAGCAAAGGGGTCTGCCCAAAACAATCAGGCGATACTGTTTTATTTTATACCATAACTGGCCTAGACTTTGTCCCGACCGCGGGCGCCCGGCCCCGCCTCCAGCCACCCCGACAGGAGTCCACCCATGTCCCACCTGAACCTGAGCGCCGACGAGGTGCTGACCACCACCCGCGCGGTGCGCAAACGCCTGGACCTGGACAGGCCGCTGGACATGGCGCTGGTGCGCGAAGCCCTGGAGATCGCCCTGCAGGGACCCTCGGGGTCGAATTCCCAGGGCTGGCACTTCGTACTGGTCACCGATCCGGCCAAACGCGCCGCCATCGCCACCCTCTACCGGCGCGCCTTCGATGATTACGCCGCCGGCCCGAACCAGCCCACCGAGCAACACAAGGATGACCCCGCCATGGCGCCCACCCAGGCCCGGGTGTTGGACTCCGCGCGCTACCTGGCGGACAACCTGCACCGGGTACCCGCCCTGCTCATCCCCTGCTGCGGCGGCCGGCCGGACCAGCCCGGGGCGCCACTGGCGCTGCAGGCGGCGCTGTACGGCTCCATCCTGCCGGCGGTGTGGAGCTTCATGCTGGCCGCCCGCGAGCGCGGCATCGGCACCTGCTGGACCACCCTGCACCTGGTGCACGAAAAGGAGGTGGGCGAGATACTGGGCATCCCCGCGGACGTGGCGCAGGTCGCCCTGGTGCCTGTGGCGCACACGCAGGGCACCGACTTCCGCGCCGCGCCGCGCAAGCCGCTGGACGGGGTGCTGCACCTGGACGCCTGGTAGGAACGCCCTACAATGCCCGGTAGCACCTTCAACCGGACAAGGACGCAGACATGAGCAGCATCGCAACCCCCTACGACTACCCCGCCGACGACGGCGCTCTGACCTGCAAGGGTGTCTACTACACCCCGGAGGGGGCCAGCGGCCCCCTGCCGGTGGTACTGGTGACCCACGCCTGGGACGGGCTGGTCGAGGAGGTGCACGACAAGGCGGCGAAGCTCGCCGACGCCGGTTACATCGCCTTCGCCATCGACATCTACGGCCAGGGCAGGACCGAGTCCGACATGGCGAAGCTGATGGACACGCTGGGCCCCTTCCTGGGCGACCGGGCGCTGCTGACGGCGCGCATGCTCGCCGCGCTGGAGGCAGCCAGGCGCATCCCGGGCGGCGACCCCGCGCGCATTGCCGCCATCGGCTACTGTTTCGGCGGCACCGCCGTGCTGGACCTGGCCCGGGCCAGCGACGAGGTCGCCGGGGTGGTGTCCTTCCACGGCGGCCTCGAGGGCAACGAACTGCGCAGCGAGCCGATTACCGCCAGCGTACTCGCGCTGCATGGCGAGGACGACCCGCTGGTGCCGCCACAGCAGGTGGCCGCGTTCAAGGCGGAGATGACACGCCGCGGCGCGGACTGGCAACTGGTGGCCTACGGCGACACCATGCACGGCTTCACCCGCCCGGGGGCGAACAACCCGGACTTCGGCACCGTCTACAGCGCCAAAGCCGACGCGCGCTCCTGGCGCGCCATGCTGGATTTCTTCGACGAGATTTTCTAGCGCGCCGCGCCCCCGGCCGGCCACCGACAGTTTCTGTCCACCCCGCGACACGGGTAGGGCCTTGCCTACCAGGCTTTACCGCGCAGCGCCTCTGCGGCATTCTACCTGGGCAGGAGCCGTTAGCATAAGAGCGGGGCGGGCATTACGGCGCGGGATTGCGTCGCATGTCCGCGAGCGTTACCTCGGATCCAGACCATACTCGCCGGCCTGGCTGCAGTCGCCGGCGGGTGCCAGAACACCATGGACGGGGGCGAATACGCAATGCCGCATCAGCAGCAACCCACCGCGCAGGACCGACCGGGTCGGCCCGCAACCACCTTGCAGGGACGCTTCCACAAGGGGCCGGACCTGTACTACACGCAAATCAGCGAGTTGAACTGCCGCCTGTTCGGCATACCGGCACCCTATGTGCCGGAAATGCGTATGGACGATTTCAGCCACTCCGAGGTGGCCTTTACCGACGCGGACTTCTATCACCGGCAGGACCTCGGGATCATCAATACCGGCGTGGCCGTCCAGGCACGGGCCAACGTGTGCAGCGCCCAGGGGCAGTGGATTCGCATGTTCATCGCCAGGCAGCGCGCCGCGGACGGGGGCATCGATGGCAGCATTACGTTTATCGAACTCGACACCCTCTACCACGGCTGGCTGCAACGCCTGGACCGCGAACGCCAGGTGCTGGCCCTGCACAACGGCGTCGAGCTGAGCCGCGATGACATGCGCCTGCTACACGGGGTGCTACATGGCATGCCACGCAAACTGCTAGCCGCCACGTTCAACGTCGGGGTCAAGGCCATCGAAAAACGCCTGGCGCGTGTGCGCGAGAAGCTCGCGCATCCGCACTGTCACTGCTACTCGGTGCATGGCTGCGCGAACTGGCACGGCCTGACCGCGATGCTCATGGACGATTGGGACTGGTTCGACCCCGACCCGACCTACCAGTACTACCCGCCGGCGCGGGGGGCCAGGACGCGAGCGCACAGACACCGGACCCAACTACAGGCAAGGCCCCGACTACAGGCACGGCTCGACACCAGCCCGGGCAGGCTTCAAAAGTAGGGAAAACCCTACCCGGTATCATATTCTAACCCTACTTTTTCTATGGTATTGTCCGCGGAAACACCATCGCAACTGCATCGCCCGCCCGCCGCCCGCAAGGCCAGGCAACGTTAACCGGCAGACGCAGAATGCGAGGGAGCAGCATGACGGAGCCCACGACGTCACCCGAATCCGGCCTGCGTGGAAGCTTTCACAAGGGACCGGATCACTTCTACACGGCGATTTCGCCGCTATGCGCCCGCCTGTTCGGCGCCCCGGAAGGCTACCACGCGGATATGCGCTGGGATGACTTCACCTCGGACGCGCTGCGCACCGATCCCGGCAAGTACCTGCGCGAAGACACCACTATCATCGAGAACAATCTCGGCATCCATTGCGACGCACTGGTCCGCGGCGTGGACGGGGAGTGGATGCGCCTGTACCTGCACAAGTCGCGCAGCGCCGATGGGGGCATCGCCGGACAGGTCACCCTGCTGCCGTTGCGCAGCATGTACAACGGCTGGATAGTCAAGCTGGACCACACACGACAGGTCTTGCCGCTGCCGAACGGCGCGGAGTTGACCCGCGACGACCTGCGCCTGTTGCACGGCGTCCTGCACGGCATCCCGCGCAAGCTGATCGCCCGGTCCGTGGGTCTCAGTGTCAAGGCCATCGAAAAGCGCCTGCGCCGTGTTCGCGACAAGCTGGAGCATCCGCACTGCGCCTGTTACTCCGTCCACGGCTGCGTCAACTGGTACGGTCTCAGTGAGATGATCCTGGATCGCTACGACTGGTTCGACATGATGCCATCCTACCGCAGCTACCCGGGCACGATGTGCCAGTCGCCAGCGCAACTGGCGTCCCGCAAGCCAGTGGACTGCAGCTGCGATGTGGGACGGGCATAGCCGATGCTCGCGCCAGCCGGACCGCTGCTCGGGCGCTTCCACAAGGGTCCGGACATGTTCTACCGGGAGATCTGCGATACCAACTGCGCGATTTTCGGCTTGCCCGCACCCTACGTTCCGGACATGCGCGTGCATGACCTCACCGACAACGCAATCCGCTTTGCCGACCCGGAACTGTTCTACCGCCAGGATTTGTGGATCATCGGCAGCGGCGTGTCCCTGCACGCCCAAACCACGCTGCAGTCCGCCACGGGCGACTGGGTGAGGATCACGCTGATCAAGCGTCGCGCGGACAACGGCGGCATCGACGGCGAGACCTCGACGTTTGCCCTGGACGGCCAGTATCGCGGCTGGTTGCAAAGACTGGACCGCGAGCGCGAGACACTGACGCTGGACAACGGCACAGTGCTGACACGCGCGGAACTGCGTCTGGTGCACGCGGCGCTGCACGGTATACCGGACAAGGTGACCGCCGCGACGCGGCAGGTCAGCGTCAGCGACCTGCAGCGTAACCTGCGCCACCTGCGGGCCAAACTGGAACACCCGGGCTGCGATTGCCGCTCCCTGGCCGGCTGTGTCAACTGGCACGGGCTGACGCGCTTTATCATGGACAATGCGGACTGGTTCGACAGCAATCCCACCTTGCGCTTTTTCCCCGGCAGGCACGCGTAGCCGGTAGCGGGCGAGGTCCGCCCGGGTTCGACAAGCGCCTGAGCTGGGCGGGTAGCAGACACCCGGGCCGGTCCCTGACCCGGCCCCCTGAATTAGGCAAGTGCCTAATCTAGGCAACTCCCACCTGCAAAACCTGTTTTTCCTACTCTAGATTGATAGTGCAGGCGCGGCCTGGCGGGGCATCGTACGCGCTGCCGTAGAGGACACGCCGACAGGGAAGGTGGAAACAGTGGACAGGAATGTCAGTCAATTTTGTCGTGCCGGCATGGTCGCCACGAGCCTGCTGCTCGGGGGCGCCACGCGCGCCATCGCGCTGCCGATGGCGGCGGAGGCACCGGCGCAACAAATGCCCGAGCCGGGCGCAGCCACGACGGCGCAAACCGCGCGCTACCTGTACAACTTTCGCGGCGACGGGCGCGGTATGAACCCGGATTTGCGCCGCGCGGCGGAGTTCACGTTCCAGCGCAGCGGCGCCGTCGCTGCGGGCGTGAGCTTGCAACCCCCGGCGCCGGACAGCGCGACCAGGCGAGGAGCAGTGACAACCCTGTTCGCCGCGAGACTGTCGACCCCCCTGGCCGCCGCCCCGCGGAAATGGAAGGAGAATCGCATGTTGCAGCTAGGTGTGGTGGGCTTTCTTGCGGTGATTACCGCAACTCTCCTGCTGGCGCTGTCCGTGGCGGCCGTCACACTGGCGCTGGTATCGCGCAGGCCGCGCGCGGGCAAAAGCTGACGGACGCTGGCGCCCGCCAGCGCTTGCGCATACAAGCTCACGACGTTTCATCACCTGCGATTGCCGCCCGCCTGCAAGCCGTCGCGGGCCGCATTGCCTCGTGGACATTTCTCGTGGACACCCTTCCCAGGGGCGCGGTGCACACCTATCCTAGGCAACGTTCCCGAATACCCGCCGACCCTGCAGGAGACAACATGCACCGATCCGTTATCCCCACCCTACTGGCGCTAACCGCCATCCTGGCGACCGGGCCGTCGCTGGCCGCAGGGCCGGACGCACAGGCGCAGCGCCTGATCGCGGAACTGGGCCTGCGCGAGGCCGCCACGCCGTCCTCGGCCATCCCGGACTGGCGGCCGCGGCGCGTGCTGGTGTACCCGTTGTCGCGCAAGGGTATCGCCAACGAGCAGTACGCGGCGGCGCTGCGCGCGGTCGCCGGGGATGTGCAGGTGATAATGCATGAGAAAGGTGCGGTTGTACCGTCCAGGGAGACCCTGGCCGGGGTCGACGCGGTGCTCGGCATGTGCAATCCCGGACTGCTCAAGCGCGCCGACGCCAGCCTGCGCTGGGTGCACAACTACAGCGTCGGCATGGAGCGCTGCCAGGGCCTGAGCCCGGCGCAGCAACAACAGATGACCTTCACCAACAACCAGCGCCTGTCCGCCCCGACCATTGCCGAGCACAGCATCGCCATGCTGCTGGCGCTGACGCGCAAGCTGCCCGCCTACCAGCGCGCACAGGCGCAGGCGCAGTGGCAGCGCGGCATATCGCGCTCGCCGTCCTTCGGCGAACTGCCGGGCAAGACCCTGCTGGTGGCGGGCCTGGGCGGTATCGGCACGGAAATCGCGCGCCGCGCCCACGCGCTGGGCATGCGCGTCGTGGCCACGCGTAACAGTTCCCGCGAGGGACCGGATTTCGTCGACTACGTTGGCCTGTCGGACGAGCTGTACAAGCTCGCGGGGCAGGCCGACGTGGTGGTCAATGCGCTGCCGCTCACCAGCAAGACCACCGGCCTGTTCGATCGCCGGTTTTTCGCTGCGCTCAAGCGCGGTGCGATTTTTCTCTCCGTCGGCCGCGGCGGCAGCACGGTGACCGCGGACCTGGTGTCCGCGCTGGCAGACGGGAGCCTGTACGGCGCCGGCCTGGACGTCACCGACCCCGAACCACTGCCCTCAGATCACCCGCTGTGGCGCATGGACAACGTCATCATCACGCCCCACGTCGCCGCGACCGGCGGCGACAGTGCGCAGCGCTCCATGACCATCGCCGTGGAGAACCTGCGCCGTTACGTCGCCGGCGAACCGCTGCTGAACGTGGTCGATATCGAGCGCGGTTACTGAGCTCGCCTCAGGACGCCGGGCGCCAGCCCCCGTGGAAACCCGCGGGGACGCGGTGCGACAGGTGCACCCTGGCCAACGGGCCCGCGGCGAGCTGCAGTGCGTCGAAGATATACAGGCTGCTGGTGCGGGTCTCGAAGCTGGTCACCACCGCCAGCAGGTAGCCCTCCCCTTCCGCGGCGTCCGCCGCGGCCGGCACGAAGATCGGCTCGGAGGTCATGGCCTGACCACAGGAGTAGCGCTGCACCTCGCCCGTCTCGTGGTCGAAGTGACCGACCACGTTATAGTAATTGTCGTTTTCCGCCAGCGGGCTCTTCAGCTCGCCGTCACAGGAGGCGTACCAGCCGTGGCGGTAGTCCCTGCCAGCGTAGCGCGGGTCACACTGTGGGAACTCTGACTCGAACTCGTCGATGGACTCCGAGGTCGCGCGCGGCTCTGCGGCGTTGAGATCGATGGTCCAGCGGTGCAGGAAGGGCTGCGCCCTGCCGGACGCCTCGCCGCTGGGCAGCGGGAACAGCGGGGCGTTATCGAACTGGCAGGCATCGACCGTGATCACCCCGTCGCGGTCAAAACCGTTCATGAAGTGGAAGACGAAACACAGGTCCATCTCTACCCAGCGCACATCCTCGGTACCGCCGCCGTGACGCGGCAGGATACCCAGGTGCACACCCTTGTCCGGCTCCCAGGCGAAGGGCGGACCGCCCTCCATGGCGCGTTCCAGGCTGCCGGTAATGGGCATGATCGGCAGCAGGATGTAATTTTCCGTGACAACAAAATCGTGCACCATGGACGAGTAAGGCGTCGGGATGTGGATGCTCTCGGTGAGAATCCCCGCGGCGTTGACCTTGTGCACCATCACATCCGCGGCAAAGGGGCCGGTCGCCATGTAGGCGAAGAAGACCATCTCGCCGGTGTCCGGATCGATCTTCGGGTGCGCCGTCATCGCGGTCTGCAACTTGCCGCGGAAATCCCAACTGCCGATGGATTCCAGCGTGACCGGGTCGATCTCGTAGGGCCGGTGCCCCTCCTCCATGACCAGCAGGCGGCCGCCGTGCCAGACCGTCGCCGTATTGGCCAGGCCCTCCCTGTCGGTGAGCACGAAATCGCTGTACGCCGGGTCGCAGTCGAAGGGATTCATCGCGTTGATGACGGCGCGCCCCTCCTTGTCCTCGATATTCCACTTCGCGGTGCGTACCCAGCGGTTGCGGTAATCCACCTTGCCGTCGCGGATATGGAAAGCGTGGACCATGCCGTCACCGGCGAACAGGTGGTAGTCCCCGCGCGGCGCGAATCGCTGGTTCGGCCCGGCGCGATAGAGGGTGCCGTTGAGCCCTGCGGGCACCTCACCCTCGACGATGAGGTCGTGCGCCTCACACTCCATCTGGATCGACCCGTAGGGGAAATTGAGGAACGGATTGCTGGCTGACATCGGAGCGGACATGCTGGACCTCGCTGCAGGCTTTGGATTCGACGTCTACCCTAGACGCAAAAATAAAATCAGTCAATTCTGTTTGTTTTTTAAGCGACGTTTTGCTAGGGTTGCGCCATCGGAGCCGCACCCGTCCGCACTTGCCCCGGCGGACCGTCGGCTCGGCAAAACTATAAGATGTCACTGGTGTCCAACATGCCCAATCCGCGCTTTCCCGTACTCGTGGTGCTGCTCGCCCCCTGCTGTTTTCCCGCTGCCTCCGCGCAGCAGGCGTCGCCGGTGCTGGCCCTGGAGGAAGTCGTTGTCACGGCGAACCGCCGCGAGCAAAGCCTGCAGGAAGTGGCCATGTCCGTGTCGGCGTTTACCGGCGATTTCTTCGAAGACAGCGGCGTGCGTGAACTGGCGGGCCTGGACCAGTACACCCCCAGCCTGACGATCACCCCCGGCGTGGACTCGCGTTCCACCTCGGTGCGGATACGCGGTATCGGCTCGGTGGGCACCAACGTGGGCATCGACCCCAGCGTCGGCATCTTCATCGACGGCGTTTACCAGGGCCGCGCCGGCATGAGCGTCTCCGACCTCATGGACATCGAACGCGTCGAGGTGCTGCGCGGGCCCCAGGGTACCCTGTACGGCAAGAATACCGCCGCCGGCGCCATCAGCATCATCAGTCGTACTCCCTCCCTGGAATTCGAGGGCGAAGGCGAACTGACCTACAACAGCGACGAAAAGCTGGAACTGCGCGGCATGGTCAACGTCCCGCTGGGCGACAGCGGACACGCCAGCCGTCTCACCGGCTTCTACATCGACGGCGATCACCTGTACGAGAACACCTACAACGGTGAGGACCTGAACGACGCGCACAAGTGGGGCTTCAAGTCGCGCACGCGCTTCGACGGCGGAGTAGAGAGCGACGGCGACGGCCTCGGCGAATTCCTGCTCACACTGGACTACACCAGGGAAGATACCGACTGCTGCGCGCTGGCGGTCATCGACTACAACGGCTTCTCGCCGTTGAACGCCCCCGGTACCAATGACCCCTCCCAGGCGTTCCAGGATTTCCTTGGCCTCAATGACAACGGCCAGCTTATCTACCAATACTATTCCATGCAGGACTCTGAGGGGTTCACACCACCCGACGCCGACCCGTTTGGCGACGACTACTGGCTGGACGGACCCACCCGCAACGAACTGGACGTCGGCGGCGTGGCGCTGGAATGGAACAAGGATATAACCGGCGACAATGTGCTGACATTCATCAATGCCTGGCGCCATTACGAATCCGACAGCGCCTTCGATGGCGACTTCACGGCGTACAACGCGGTGACCTCGACCCAGGATGTAGAACTCGACCAGTACTCCTCCGAGCTGCGTATCACGTCTCCCGGCGGCGAGACGTTCGACTACCAGGGCGGGCTGTATTTCTACTACTCGGAACTGGACTCCCTGGGCACTTTCGTCCAGTCACAGGCGCTGGTGGAAAACATGGGGATAGATATCTTCTTCCCCGACGGCACCGTCAATACCGACGACAACCATTACGAGACAACCAGCTACGCGGCCTTCGGTCAGGTGGTGTGGAACATCAGCGAGGAATTCAGCGCCACCCTGGGCCTGCGCTATACCTACGAGCAGAAAGACCGCGTCGGCTCGCAGATCACCGACCCGGAATCCATACTGGACATTCCCCCCGTCGCCGGCCCGGACATCTATTACGACGAGACCCGCAGCGACGACGACATCTCCCCGTCCCTCAACCTGCGCTACTTTTTCACGCCCGACGTGATGGGTTACGCCAGTGTCAGCCGCGGCTTCAAGTCCGGTGGTTTCAACCAGCGCCGCGAGCTGGCCGACCACAGCGCGGAGTTCGATGAGGAGATCGCCACCAACTATGAGATCGGCTGGAAGACTTCGACCCAGGACCGCCGCCTGCAGTTCAACGGCACCTTCTATTTCGTCGACTACGACGATTTCCAGTCGCAGACTTTCGACGGCACGACGCTGGAAGTCACCAATGCCGGCTCCATGGAGAGCTACGGCAGCGAGCTGGAGCTGGTATTCATCCCCGCGGCAAACCTGACAGTGAGCACCGCCATCGGCTACAACAAGGCGGAATACAAGGAGTTCGACAACGGCCAGTGCACCGTCGACCAGACCGTCTACAACTACTATATCCGCGACGGCGCCCAGGGCGGCAACCCGACACTGGGCGGCGGCTGCGTGCAGGACCTGGCGGGCGAACCCATCGACAACGCGCCGGAGTGGACCGTAAGCTCCTTCGCCCAGTACGACCTGGACCTGGGCGACGCCCTGCTGCTGGTGGGACGGCTGGAGCACAGCTATATCGACGACTACTACCTCGACCAGGACCTCGACCCAATACTGAAAAACGACGCGATCAACCTCGTCAACCTGCGCCTGACGCTGACCGACCCCGAGGGCAGCTGGGAAGCCGCCCTTTGGGGGCGCAATATGCTGGATGAAGAATATTTCGCCTTCGGCATCGATATACCCGTGCTCGGCGGCTATGCAGGTATCGTCGCACCCGGCGAGGTGTACGGCGTCACGCTGCGCCTGCGGCACTGAGGGCGCGCTTGCCGCGCGCCGCGACGCAAACCATACTTGGTGGACCGGTCGTCGCCACCGGCAGCTTCCAGGGAGGATAGGCAAATGTCCGAGTCATCTGTCATCGCCAGCGACCGCGGCAGCGGCCGGGTTGCTCCCGCCCAACGCGGCGGCTGGTACTACAACTGGGGGCCGCAGGCATGGATCGACATGTGGATGTCGAACACCATGCTGGTGAAAAAAGCCATGCCCATCGTCAGCCACACCTTCGTGCCGATCCTGCGGCTGTCCGGCGACAAGGAGCAGGTCGATCGCGACTATCAGGAAATACGCTCGCGGCGCGAGAACATCCGCTGGTTCGACTCCCCCCGGGAAAAATGGCGCAAGCGCTACGGCAACTTCGTGCGCGAGGTGGAATGGGCGCTGCTGGAGTTGCGCCGGTACTACAGCCCACAGCAGTTCGAGGACATCGTGGTCGGCACATCGGTCGCGCTGTCGCACGAGAACTCGCCCGAATTCCTGGCGATGATGAACAGCATGTCGGAGAAGAACAGGAACAAGAAGCCGGTGACCGGCGCCGACGGGACGTCGAAAAAACCCGGGCGCTGGGCGACCTTCCTGTTCGAGACCTTCAACCCGGCACACTGGCTCACCGGACCGGCGAGCATCACCGAGTACGACCCGGCCAACGGACTCACGGTGATGGAGATACCCGACTGCGGCTGGCACACCTGCGGCCCGGCGGAACGCTTGCCAAACCCCGACGCCCTCCCAGAGCAGGGCTGCCTGTACATTTGCAAGGGTCCTTTCGAGGCCCTGTTCAACGGTGAGGGCGGCGGCCTGAAAATGGAATTCGACCCACACCTGCCGGAAACATCCTGCACCGTCAGGATGACCTGGCAGGCGCACTGAGGCTCCTGAGCTGGATATCCGCCAGTTCCTGCGGGGTCAACGCACCCTGCTCCGCCTGCAGCGCGAGGTAAAGACCCTGCGTGCGGAGAATGCGCAATTGCGCGCGCAGAACACGAGCATGCGCGAGGGTATGCGCCGCTGCGTCAGCTGTGAATACCGCCTCGAATCCAGGTCGCGCCGCGGTACTGCCCCGGTGCTGGACAGGAAGGACCGTGACAAAGCCTAGCCCGGCTGCGGTCGCCGTGACGCGGTCGCCGGGCGGCTAGCCGGGCGCCAACCCAAATCAACCTACCCGTCAAACTGCAAAGAGGAACACCATGTCAGTCATACTAGTCACCGGATCCAGCACAGGCATCGGCCAGGAAACCGCGCTACACCTGGCGCGCGCCGGACACGAGGTCTACGCCTCGGTGCGTAACCCCGACAGTGCGACCGAGCTGCACGAAAAGATCGCCAGTGAAAGCCTGCCGGTGACCGTCATCCGCCTGGACCTGGTCGACCCGGCCTCCATCGACAGCGCCGTGACGCAGGTGCTGCAGTCCAGCGGCCGCCTGGACGCCCTGGTGGCCAACGCCGGTATCGGCGCCGGCTCCTCCGTGGAGGAGACGCCCATGGAGACAGTGCGCGAGATCTTCGAGACAAACTATTTCGGCAACGTCAGCCTGCTGCGCGCCGTGGCGCCGGCCATGCGCACCCAGCGCGGCGGCACCATTGTCATGGTCGGCTCGCTCGCCGGGCGCTACGCCGCCGGCTGCCACGGCCACTACTCGGCCAGCAAATGGGCGATGGAAGGCCTGTGCGAAAGCCTGGCCCAGGAAATGGCGGAATTCGGCGCGCGCGTGTCGATCATCGAGCCCGGCTGCGTCATGACGCCGATGTGGACCAAGGTCGAACCGTCCGCAGCGCCCCCGCTCTACCCGGTGAACGTGCAGCGCCTGACCCGGTTTTTCGAAACCGGCCTGGGCCAGCCGGCCATGCCGGCAGAGGTCGCAGAGGCGATCGAAGCCGTGATCACGGGGGAGAAGCCACCGTTTCGCGTACCGGTGGGCAAGGACGCTACCGAGGTCATCGCCGGGCGCGAGCGCGCTGGCGGGGAAGCCTGGATCGACATGCTGTGCACGCCCGGCGACGACGCGTTCGCCGACGCCTGGACGGCAGTGGTCGGCGTGGACTATTTTCGCGACTAGGCCGGGCTGCGGGCGCCGCCGGGAGATCACATGACTGTACTGCGACTGTGCAAGTGGATACTGCTGCTCGCCGCCGTGTTGCTGCTGTGCCTGCTAGCCTTTCTCGCGCTCAGCTCCCGCGCCGCACTGGACAGGGAGTATCACTACAGTCGTGATGCCGCCGCGCTGCCGCTGTACACGCCAGGCGCCGGGGACGGCCTCTACCGACTGCGCGCCGGCGGACACAGTTTTCGCCTGCGCACAGCCGGGTGCGCGGGCGATAACGCACGGGCGGCGGTGCTGTTGCTGCACGGTTTCCCGGTCACCTCGGCCATGTGGCTGCCGTTGATCCCCGCGCTGCAGCAGGCGGGCTACTGTGTGCTCGCGCCGGACCTGCGCGGTTACTCGCCGGGGGCGCGGCCGGCGGGCACTGGACAGTACAAGCTCGACCAGCTTGTCGCCGACGTGATCGGCATCGCCGATGCGGCCCGACTGCAGCGCTTCCACCTCGCCGGGCACGACTGGGGATCGATCATCGGCTGGACCGTGGTGCAGCAGCATCCGCAGCGAGTGCTGAGCTGGACCGGCCTGTCCGTACCGCACCCGGCGGCCTTCGCCGAGGCGCTGCGCAGCGATCCGCAACAGCGCTCGCGCAGCAGCTACTTCCTGCTGTTCTCCACACCGTGGCTGCCCGAGGCGCTGCTGACCATGCACGACCTGGCCGGCCTGCGCGCCCTCTACACCGGCATGCGCCCGGGGCAAGTGGACGAATACACCGCGCTGTTCGCCGAGCCGGGCGCCATGACCGCGGCGCTGAATTACTACCGCGCCCTGGCCGCCGGCGGCGACGAGCAGCGCGCACGCAACCTCACGGTAGCGACCCCGACACTGTTCGTGTGGGGCAAGCGGGACGGCGCCGTCGGGCAGCGTAGCGTGGAACTGCAGCGCCAGTACATGGCCGGTCCCTACGAGGAAGTCGAACTCGACGCCGGCCACTGGCTGTTCGTTGACCAGGCGGAGAACGTGACCCGGCGCATACTGGCGCACCTGGCCGCCCATCCCTGAACACGCCAGATCGCGGCCGCCGCGAGGGTGAGCGCGCCGCGCGGGGGGCACAAACTGTGCGCCCGGTCTCACACTCGGTGTGAAATCTGCCTTTTCTGTACTTTTTACCCCCGCCGGGGAGGCGATTGCGACTAGAATCTGGATCTCATGGATGCGCCTGACTACCCACAACAATAAACAGGCGGTGGGGTTATGTACCAGGAATTGGTCAGCAAGTTTTTCGAGGTCCTGAACCGGTACTTTATTTCCGACCGGCTACTGCAGGACACGCTACGGGACTCCCGGCAACGGGCGCTGGTCCTGGTGGGTGTGCTCGCCATCTCGGCGCTATCCGGCAGCATGATGGGCCTCGCCCTGGGCTCCCTGTACCTGGTGACGCACAACCCGCTGCACCTGCTGGCCACCGGCATCGCGGTGGTCACGGTCGCTACCTACATGTGCACACTGTGGCATTTCAAGCGCATGCAGGAACTGTTGCCCGCCGCCAACCTGTACGGGCTGGCCACCACCTTCAGCACCATCGCGCCCTGCATGATCACCGGCGGCATTGCCGACACACCCTACCTGCCGCTGATCCTGGTCGTGCCGATCTTCCTGTTCCTCATCGCGGGCAAGCGGGCCGGCATACAATGGAGCCTGGCCGCCCTGGCCTGCCTGCTGGTGCTGCTGGCGGTGGAGTCCATGGGGGTACAGTTCCCGCAAGTCATACCGCAGTCGGAGATGGGCCTGTTCCGCTTCATGACCTGGCTTACCACCCTGGGACTGCTGGTGCTGGGCCTGGTCAGTTACGAGGGCGATTTCGAGGCGTTGACGCGCCGCATACTCGAGGAGCGCAGCCTCTACGCGCACCAGGCGATGCACGATCCGCTGACCGGCCTGTCCAACCGCGAGTTGTTTCGCACCCGTGCGCGCGAGGCGGTGGAGCACGCACTGGCGCGCAGGCACAAGGCCGCGGTAATTTTCGTCGACCTGGACGACTTCAAGCAGATCAACGATGGCTACGGCCACGAGACCGGCGACGACGTCCTCAATCTCGTCGCCCAGCGTCTGCAGGCCAATGTCCGTTCTGCGGACACGGTGGCGCGCCTGGGCGGCGATGAATTCGCCATCGTACTGCACGGTATCGAGAGCGTCGAGATCGCGGAAATGATCGCGGAGCAACTGCGCGTGGCGCTGCAGGCGCCTTTCGAGATTGGCCAGCACTCGGTCAACGCCACGGGCAGCATCGGCGTGGCCATCGCGCCGGACCAGGGCCGTGACGTGGACCTGCTGCTGCGCACCGCCGACCAGGCCATGTACCGGGCCAAGGAAGTGCGCGAACGCCGGCTGCCGCTGTCTACCTGATCAGAGCTGCGTCAGCACCTTGCACTGGTCGCTGGGCGTGCGCAGCGCCTCGAACGCCTCCGGCAACTCATCCAGCGAGACGGTATCGGTGATCATCGGCGTCACGTCGATACGACCCTCCGCCAGCATCGCCACACTGGTCTCGAAGTCGTCCTTGTTGTACGCCATGGCGAACTGGATGCGCAGTTCCTTGACCAGGCCCAGGAACGGCATGATCGCATCCGGCTGCTCGCAGACCCCCACTGGCACAACACTGCTGCCGTAGGACGCCATCTCGATGCACTGCTGGATGAGGCCAGGCGCGCCCACGCATTCGAAAATGACGTCCGGCGGCGCGCCCGCGGCATCCACGTACTGCTGCAATAGTCCCTCAGCGCCCTCCTCCACGTCCGGGTGCAGCACCGCGGTGGCGCCCATCTGTTTGGCCAGCGCGGCGCGCGCCGGGGCCAGTTCACTGATGACGACATCGCGGGCGCCAAAAAACCGGCACCACAATGCGGTGGTGAGCCCGATGGGGCCGGCGCCGATGATCAATACGCGGCTGCCCGCGCGCACCCCGGCGACGCGCACGGCGTGGATGCCAACGGCCAATGGCTCCACCAGGGCCGCGCTGCGTAACTCCAGCGTGTCGGGAAGCAGCAACGTTTCACGGCTGCCGGTCGTGACGTACTCGGCGAACCCTCCCTGGTCGTCCACGCCCGACACTTTCTTGTCGGCGCATTCGAAAAATCGACCGGCCGCACAGGGCAGGCAGTGACCGCAGGCGATAAACGGCATGGCGCAGACACGATCGCCCACCTGCCAGTCGCCCTCGGCGCGCGCGCCAACCTCGACGATTTCACCCACGTACTCGTGGCCGAGAATCTGGCCGCAACAGGCCGTGGTCAGCCCCTCCCGCGTGGCGTGCAGGTCGGTGCCACAGATGCCGCAGTATCCGACCTTCATCACCAGTTCGCCGGGCTCAGGCGTGGGATCGTCGACGGTTTCCACCACCAGGGGCTGGCCGACTTCCTTGAATACCGCCGCTTTCATCTGTCTCCTCGCAAAGGCCTGCATCGGGCGACCCGGAACGGGTCGGCTAGCGCACAAACCGGGTCGAAACTACCCGATAAAAAATAAACAGTCAAATCTGATTGTTTTTTCAAAAGAGGTTTGCTAACGTGCTGGACGCACTGAAAATACGGCCCCGGGCGCCCTGGTCAGGGGCTTACGGCCCCTCCCCCCGCCCGGCTACCGGCAAACCCCATCACGCCAGATCTGCCCAGGAGAACACATATGGACCTCGGACTTTCCGGAAAAAAAGCGCTGGTTACCGGCTCAACCCGCGGCATCGGTCGCGCTATCGTCAACCTGCTCGCGGACGAGGGCGTGGATCTTGCCATTTGTTCCCGCAACCAGGAGCAGGTGGACGAGGCCGTGGCCGACCTGTCTGCGAAGGGCGTGAAGGTCACCGGCGCGGTGGTCGACGTCGCCGACAAGGACTCCTACCAGGCCTGGATCAAGAGCGCCGGTGAGGAACTGGGCGGCATCGACATCTTCGTACCCAATGTCAGCGCCGGCGGCGGCAGCGTCGACGAACAGGGCTGGACCAACAACTTCAACATCGACCTGCTGGGCACCACCCGTGGCATCGAGGCGGCCATGCCCTTCCTGGAAAAATCCGACGCTGCCTCGATCGTCGTTATCGGCAGTATTGCTGCTGTAGAAGAGTTCGCCGCGCCGCAGACCTACAACGCCATCAAGGGCGCTGTCATTATCCACGCACAGCAGCTGGCGCTCGCACTGGGCGGCCAGGGCATTCGCGTCAACTGCGTCTCCCCGGGGCCGGTGTTCGTGGAAGGCGGCGACTGGGATTTCATCAAGAACAACATGCCGGACTTCTACAACGCCACGCTGGCAAAGATTCCCCGCGGCGCACTGGGTACGCCCGAGGAAGTCGCCAACGCGGTGGCCTTCCTGGCCAGCCCGGCGGCGAGCCTCGTCACCGGCGTCAACCTGGTCGCCGACGGCGGTCACACCAAGCGCGTACAACTGTAAAACAGGCGGCGCCGGCAATGAGCAAAGCAGATCGTATCGACGTCTACCTGGTCGCGGGGGGCAAGTACCACAATATCGACTTCGCCCGGCTGGAACTGCTGAAACTGCTGGCCGAGCAGCCGCGCATCAAGGTGCAGGTCGGCGCAGACTACTCGGCGATCGAGGAGATCTGCGCCTGCGACTTCCTCATCACCTATACCTGCGACGTGGTGCCAACCGAGGCGCAGACCCTGCGCCTTATCGACTGGGTCAAAAGCGGCAGGAAGTGGTTCGCGCTGCACGGCACCAATTCCGTCCTGCGTTTCCTCGAGCCGGCCGCTGACGGCGGCCTGCGCGTCGACTGTCCGGAGGAAAATGTGCCCTTCATGGAGATGCTGGGCAGCCAGTTCATGGCGCACCCGCCGATCCAGCCCTACGAAGTACACGCGACAGACCCCACGCACCCGCTGGTCCGCGACATCCCGGTCTTCACCGTGGACGATGAACTGTACCTGTGCAAGATGCACGGGGAACACCAGACCCTCATGCACTGCAACTGGCAGGACGATGTGCAGGAGTTCGTGCGCGACGACTGGAAGAAGGATTCCGCCATACAGCCGGTGCTGTACCTGCACCCGTACGGTGCCGGCGAGGTACTGTACTTCACCCTGGGCCACTGTCGCGGCAAGTACGACATGCAACCCCTGATCGAGGAATACCCCGAGCCCGAAGACGGCGCCTGGAAAACACCGGAATACTACGAAGTATTGCGCCGGGGCATCGCCTGGGCGATGCAGCCACTGTAGGAAAGCAAGCGCATGAACCTGAATTTCAGCGAGGAAGAACTGGCCTTTCAACAGGAGGTCAGGGAGTTTCTCGCCCACAACCTGCCGCCGCATATCGTCGAGGCAACCGCCAATAACTCCAGTGTCTTCGTGGAAAAAGACGTGGCCCTGGAATGGCAGGCCATCCTGGTAAAAAAAGGCTGGGCAGTACCCCAGTGGCCTGTGAAGCATGGCGGCACCGACTGGACGCCCACACAGAAGTACATTTTCAGCCGCGAGTGCTACCAGGCCGGCGCGCCCATGCTGATTCCGCTGGGCCTGCTCATGCTGGCGCCGGTGATCATGGCCTTCGGCAGCGAAGAGCAAAAGGCGGAGTACCTGCCGAAGATACTCAGTGGCGAGCACTACTGGTGCCAGGGATACTCCGAACCCGGCGCGGGTTCCGACCTGGCCAGCCTGAAGCTGAAGGCCGAGCGAGACGGCGATCACTACGTGGTCAACGGCTCCAAGATCTGGACCACCCACGCGCACCTGGCGGACCATATCTTCTGCCTGGTGCGCACCGACAACAGCGCCAAGCCACAGGCCGGCATCAGCTTCCTGCTGGTGGACATGGACACCCCGGGAATCAGCGTGGAGCCGATCATCACCATGGCGGGCGACCACGAGGTCAACCAGGTGTTCTTCGACGATGTGCGCGTACCGGTGGGCAACCTCATCGGCGAGGAGAACAAGGGCTGGAGCTACGCCAAGTACCTGCTGGAGTTCGAGCGCGGCGGCGGCTTCAGCGCACACCGCATCCGCCACGAGATGGATCAACTGTCCGGGCTGCTGCGCCGGGCCAGGGAAGAGAACCCGCACTTCGATACCAACGGCGACATCGCCCGCCGCGTCGCGCGCATCGAGATCGACCTGAAAGCGCTGGAAATCACCGAACTGCGCATCCTTTCCGACCTCAGCGGCGGCGGTAACCCGGGGCCGGAATCATCGATTCTGAAGGTCACCACGGTACGCCTGGAACAGGCGGTGAACGAACTGGCGGTGGACGTGCTGGGCTATACCGGCTTCGTCATGGAGCCGGTGCCCGACGGCAACCCGGTACGCGCGGACTACGTCAGTTCGGTGGTGCCGCGCTACCTGAACAACCGGGCAGCGTCGATCTTCGGCGGCTCACAGGAAATACAGCGCAACATCATCGCCAGGATGGTGCTGGGGCTTTAGGCAGGGGGTAGCACGATGCAACGTGAACAGCTGGTAGACGAAATCAAGGTGCTCATGGACCTGGTGGAGCACAACACCACGACACTGGCCGACAGCGTCATGGAACTCGATGTCGACGAGTACACCGACCCCGAGGTCTTCGAACGCGAGAAGCGGGAGCTGTTTCGCAACTACCCGCAGTTCGTCGGCCCCAGCTGCCTGCTGCCAGAGCCCGGCGACTACTTCGCCTTCGACGATACCGGCGTGCCCATACTCATCGTGCGCACGCCCGAAGGCGGCCTGAACGCGTTCGTCAATATTTGCTCCCACCGCGGCGCGCCGCTGAACGAGTGTGCTCACGGCCAGGCGAAAAAAGGGCGCATGTTCAGCTGTCCCTACCACGGCTGGAGCTACGACCTGCAAGGCAAGCTCATCGGTGTGCCCTTCGGCAAGGAGGGCTTCGACGGCATCGACCGCGATGCGCTCGGCCTGCGCCGCCTGGACGTACAGGAAAAGCACGGTATGATCTTCGTCATGCCCAACCCGCAACTGAACTTCGATATCGACGAGGTCCTGGGGGGCCTGCAGGAGCGCCTGTGCGGTTTCGGTTTCGACAACCACTACTACCTGGGCGCCAAGCAGGTGTTCACCGACTTCAGCTGGAAGCTGAACATGGACACCTTCCACGAGTACTACCACTTCGAGTTCCTGCACCCGGAAAGCATCGGACAGTTGGCCTATTCCAACGTGGCGAACTATCGCCAGTACGGTCGCAACCACTCCATGGGCTCCCCGACCCTGACCATCAATGAGCTGCGGGACATCCCCGAGCAGCAGTGGCAGCCGCGCGAGTACTGCTCCTTCGTCAACTACATCTTCCCCAACACCGTGATCTTCGTGGTCAATGACCATTTCCAGACCTGGCGCGTCTACCCCATCTCCCGCGACCGGTCAGTGGTCTACCACAGCATGTTCCTGCCCGAGAAACCTGCCGATGGCCAGGAACGCCAGCAGTACGAGGAGTACTTCCAGATGATCAACGACGTCGCGGTCACCGAGGACTACTCGCTGGTGGACAGGATCAACCGCGGCCTGCAAGCCGGCATCGAGCGCAAGATCCTGGTCGGCCGCAACGAGCCCGGTGTGCAAAACATGCACCGGCAGATTCACGCCGTACTCGGATAGAGCGACTCTCGGTTCGCTGCTTGCGCAACGCGCGGCAGCTGCCGGCGGTAGTGATAGCGGCGCACTGGGTTCACGCCTATGAGCACCTCGACAGGAACGCTTGCCACGCCCGCACAGCTCGCTGACCAGCAGGCCATCCAGGCAGTACTCGCCAGTCATAGCCGGGCATTGGACCGCCTCGACGCAGATCTTCTCAAGGACTGTTACTGGCCCGAGGGCGAGGTGGATTACGGCAGCTTCAAGGGTCCGGCTCATACATTCGCCGAACTGGTGGTGCCGGTACTGGCTCAACAATACGAACTGACCCGACACGCGCTCAGCAACACGCTGTTCCAGATTGGCGGCGATACCGCGTTAACCGAAACCTACGTGCATGCGGCGCACCTGGTGCACGGCGCCGGTGAAGAGGTGCTGGTGTACGGGCGCTATCTGGACCGGCTGCAGAGACGTGCGGACTGCTGGAAACTTCTACACCGTCAGGTGATTATCGAATGGAGCAACCGCCTGGCGGTGGTGGATGAGCGCGACAGCGACGCATTCCGCGAACTGACCCGGGGGGCGCAGGGCGACAAAGATCCGCTGTGCCAGTTCCTCAAACAATAAGACAGGGGAAAAAGGTGGACGAACGTGTTGACGCCCTGCTGGCGAAGCAGGAAATCTACGAGCTGTGTTGCCGCTACATGCGCAGCCTCGACCGCCTGGATAAAGCTCTCCTGCTGTCCCTGTTCTGGGACGACGCCTGGTGCGACTACGGCTTTACCCGGGGGCCAGCAGGCGACTTCGCGCAATATTGCATAGAGGCGCTGCACAATCATGCGAGCAATCACCACATGCTGGGTAACACGCTCATCGATATCGAGGGTGACGAGGGTTTCGGCGAAGTGTACTTCAACGCCTACCACAAGGTGCCGGCGGGTGACGGCTTTGAGGACGTGATTATCGCAGGCCGCTACCTCGACCGCTACGAGCGGCGCGCCGGCGTGTGGAAGTTCGCCTACCGCAGCGAGTGGGTCGACTTCAGCCATACCCGCAGCAGCAACGATCCCTACTTCGAGCAGGTGCCCGACGGCCTGCGCGGCGCTCGCCGCGATGACGCAGTCTACGAGAGGGCCCGGCGCTATAGACCCTGAGTGGGGGCCGCCTGCCAGCCCGGTACCTGCTCCCGTGGACTGCTGAAAGCACTAGGCCCGGCGACGACGGACGCGGTATCCTTTGCGCAATAACAATGCGGGGGACCCACACCCTGAAGAAACGCTACCTGGCCGCCCTGTTGCTGCTGCCGCTGGCCGGCGGCACCTGGTTCCTGTTGCGCGGCGAACCCCTGGTCGACCCCTTTATCGCCAACTACCAGGCGCACTGCAGCAGTTGCCACGGCGCCGACCTGGAAGGGGTCACCGGGCAGGGGCCCGCCCTTGTCGACACCGCACTGGTCGGGGGCGACAGCGTCGCCGAGCTGAGCAAGAGCATCGCCCGCGGTGCCGCGGCGGCCGGCATGCCCGCCTTCGCCGACCGCCTGTCGCCGGAGGAGATACGCGGACTGGGCATCTACATCGCCGAGCGGCGGGTGGACCGGCTGTTTACCGACTTCCGGATCGACGCGCCGGTGCAGATTCCCCAGGGCGTCGTCAGCACGCAGCAACACGATTTCCGGGTGGAGCTGGTCACCGAGGACCTGGACCCCCTGCCCTTTTCCATCGCGCCGCTACCCGACGGGCGCATCCTGGTGAGCGAGAAACAGCGCGGACTGCGTATCGTCGACACCGACGGCAGCGTCTCGGAACTCATCCAGGGCACGCCCGATGTGTTCGACGACAGCATCGAGCTGGTGCTGGTGTGGGGGCACGGCTGGTTGCTGGATGTCGCGCCACACCCGGACTACGCGGACAACGGCTGGATCTACCTGCACCACACCCAGCGCTGCCCGGACTGCTGGTTCCCGGCGCGCAGCTTCAACCGCGTGGTGCGCGGACGCATCCGCGACGGCCGCTGGGTGGACGAGCAGGAGATCTGGTTCCCCGGGCCCCAGTACTACTCCATCGTGCCCGATATCGGCGCCGGCGGGCGGCTGGCCTTCGACGACCAGGGCTACCTGTACATCAGCGTCGGCATCAAGGGCCACTCCAACTACGACGGGGTGCAGGACCTGGGCAAGCCCTGGGGCAAGGTCCACCGCGTCCACGACGACGGGCGCGTCCCGAGCGACAACCCTTTCGTCGACAGGGCGCGGGCCTACCCCAGCACCTGGACCTACGGTCACCGCAGCCCCCAGGGGCTGGAATACAACCTGCGCAGCGGCACACTGTGGTCCACCGAGATGGGGCCGCGCGGCGGTGACGAACTGAACCTGCTGCGGCCGGGGCGCAACTACGGCTGGCCGCTGTACTCGCTGGGACTGAACTACGACGGTCGTCCGGTGGATTACGGCAAGTGGCTGGACATCACCTTCGACCGCAACGATATCGAGCAGCCGGTGGTCGACTTCACCCCCGCCCCGGCAGTGTCGAGTTTCGTGTTCTACGAGGGCGAGCGCTTCCCGCGCTGGCGCGGCAACGCCCTGGTCGGCTCGCTCAAGGGCGTCGAGCTGTACCGCATCGTGCTGGACCAGGACAACCGCCTTGTGCGCTCGGAAGTCCTGCTGCGCTCCCTGGCGCGCATCCGCGATGTGGAGACCGGACCCGATGGCCTGGTCTACTTGCTGCTGGAACACCGGGACGGGGGCAAGATCGTGCGCCTGGTGCCCGTCGAACCGCCCGCGGTCGCGCGATGAGTACGGACGACGCAGCCGACCGGCGCGAGCAGCAGGAAGACGACGCCAGCACCGCGCCCTTCATACTGCCGGGCGACGACTGAGCAGGCTCAGGCGGGCGCCGCTCGCGCCTTCGCCGCGCGGCCTTCCCACCAGTTGTCAAAACGCACCAGCAACGGCGGCAGGAAGAACAGGTCCAGCAGCAAGGCCACAATGATGATCGGCGTGAGCAACATGGCCACGTTCTGGTAGTAATAGGTGTTGGAAAACGCCAGCACCAGCGTGCCCAGCCCCAGGGCCAGCGTGGTGATGGTGATTGCCGAGCCGGCGCGGTCCAGCGAGTAGCGCACCGCCTGCTCCGGCGTACTGCCCTTGCGGCGCCCGTGGATGTACTTCGACAGCACGTGCACCGAGTCGTCCACCACCAGCCCGATACTGATCGAGAACAGCATCAGCACGTAGGGGCTCAACTCCCCCACCAGCAGCCCCCAGACCCCAAACACGATGGTGGCGGGAAAGAGGTTGGGCATGATGCTCAGCAGGCCGTAGCGCAGGCTGCGCAGACCGACCAGCATGGTGGCTGTAATCAGCAGGAAACTGAGACTGAAACCCTGCAGCAGCTGCAGGGAAATGGAGCGGTCCAGGCGTGCGAACAGGATGCTGTTGTCGCCGTGCAGCACACGGTACCCGGGGTCGAGATTGTCCTCGATCCACGCCTCGATGCGCTCGTTGAAGTGCAGCAACTGGGCGTTGGACAGGTTCGACGTGCCGATCACCATGCGGATCTGCGCGTAGTCCGTATCGAAGATCGGCGTCAGGTTGGGCTCGATCTCCTGCACCAACTGGTAGCTCACCAGGTAGTCGATGACCTGCAGCTTGTCCGTGGGCAGTACCTCGTAGGCCTCGTCGTTGTCGTGCTCGTTCCTGTTCATGGTCTTCAGGAAACGCGTGTAGCTGTTGACGAAGCTCGCTTCCGGTTGCGCCTCCAGCCAGTCGGAGAACGCCTCCACCTGCAGCAGGAACTCCGGCTCGGTGATGCCGTAGTACTCGCCGCTGTCGATGGCGTAGATCAGGCTCTGGTCGTTGCCGATTTTTTCCGACAGTGCGGTGTACACCTTGTGAATGTCGGAGTCCTTGTCGATGAAACTGAAGCGCGTGAAGTCCACCCGGTTCAGCGGCAGCATGGCCAGGGTGGCGACGATGATCGCCACGGATCCCCACAACAGCAGCCCGCCGCGGCGCTCGCCGATGCGCTGCACGAAGCCGATAAAGCCACGCACACCCAGGGGTTTGGGGATTTTCCTCACCGGCACCAGCAGCAGCAGGCCGGGCAGCAAGGTCAGCGTCACCACCCAGGCCCAGCAGACCCCGATCGCCACCACGTTGCCGAAGCCGTAGATACCCGGCGATGAACAGTAGTTCAGACTGAGAAAGCCCATGGTGGTGGTCAGCGTGGCCAGTGTCACCGGCTGGATATTCACCGCCAGGCTCTCGCGCAGCGCCTCGACCTTGGACAGCGACCTGTGCAGGCCCTGTATATACACGGCGACGATGTGAATGCCGTCCGCCATGGCGATGGTGAGCACCACCAGCGGGCCCATGTTGGAAATCTGGTTGAACGGCAGGTTGGCCCAGCCCATGGTGCCCGTGGTCAGGCCGATGGTGACGAAGGCCACGGCGAACACGCACAGCGAGTAGATCACCGAGCGCAGGCAGTACCACAACAGCAGGACGGAGATGCCGGCGACCACCGGCGCCAGGTACTTGCGATCGTTGATCTGTGCGTTGTAGCTGTCCAGCTCGAACAGCACCCGCCCGAGCACGTAGATATCCATGTCCGGGTAGCGTTCGCGCAGTGAATCGCGCAGCGCCACTACCGAGCGACCGACCTCCAGGCGGTGCTCCTGGTCGTCCAGGTCGCTGCGGAAGCGAATGGAGGCCAGCGCCAGGTCGCCCTCGGCGGAGAGCAGCGAGTCGGTCAGGCCCTCGTCGGCCAGGGCCACGCGGCGCATGCGCTCCAGGCCGGCCGCGTCCAGCGTGGCGATGTCCGGCACCAGGTAATCGCGGTTGAGCAGGTCCGCGTCCACCGCGTCGAGGCGGTAGTTGATCACCGAGGACACGGACACCGAGGACAACACATCGGTGTAGCGCTCGGTGAGTTCCTCCATGGCGCGCAGTCCGGACAGGGTGAAAATATCCCCTTGCCGGGGCATGAAGGCGAACAGCACCCCGCTGCTGGGCGGGAAATGCTCCTCCACCTCCTCCACCTGGGCGCGGTAGGGATCCTCCTCGTCGAGGATGGCGTTGTAGGACGGGTCGATGCGGGTTTTGCTCGTGCCGTAGGCGATGACCGCGCCCAGGACCAGGGTCAGGACTGTGAGCAGGTGGCGTCGGTGCAACAGGACGTTGATCAGCGCTTGCATGGATTCTCACTTTTTTCCTTATCGTTCAGGAGGTTATTGCATGGCGGGCGACATTACCAAGCTTTCATGCCGGCGCGGCCACGGGGTGTTCAGCCCGGGGCCACAATAGACTACACTTTGACCGTGAAGTCATAAAGTCCCAATACGCCGTCCGCACGGCACTGGAGAAAAACATGAAAATTGCGCATTCGGTCCTGGCCCTGCTCTTCGCGGCGCTGGCCAGCCTGCCCGCCACGGCCGCCGTGGGCGACAAGATCGGCGATTTCGCGCTGCTGGACCACCAGGGCAGGTTTCACCAGCTGAGCTGGTACGGCGACCAGCAAGCGGTGGTGCTGTTCGTGCAGGGCAACGGCTGCCCCATCGTGCGCAACGGCGCGCCCACCCTGCGCGCGCTGCGCGACGCCTACGCGCAACGGGGTGTGGCGTTTTTCATGCTCAACCCGCAGCCCCAGGATGACCGCGACAGTATCGCCAGCGAGGCGCAGGAATTCGGTTACGACCTGCCGATCCTGCTGGATGAAGCGCAACTGGTGGCCGAGTCCCTGGGCGTGGACCGCACCGCCGAGACCTTCATCATCGACCCGTCGACGCGCGAGATACTCTACCGCGGCCCGGTGGACGACCGCCTCGGCTACGAGACGCAGAAACCCGCCGCGCAGAACCATTACCTGCGCGACGCACTGGACGCGGTGCTGGCCGGTGAGCAGGTCGCTGCCGATACCCCGGAGGCCCCGGGCTGCCTGGTGAGCTTCCCGGCGCGCGAACAGCACGCCAGCCAGGGTATTTCCTACTCACAGGACGTGGTGCCCATCCTGGAAGACAACTGCATCGAGTGCCATCACGACGGCGGTATCGGCCCCTGGGCCATGTCCGATCACCGGATGGTGCAGGGCTGGTCGCGCATGATGAAGGAGGTATTGATGACGCGACGCATGCCGCCCGGCCAGATCGACACCCACGTGAGCAAGCCGATCCGCGACGTGGTGGAAATCACCCCCGGGGAACTGCAGACGCTGGTGCACTGGATCGACGCCGGCGCACCGCTGGACGAGGACGGGCAGGACCCGCTGGCGCAGAGGGTATACGACAACCCGAAATGGACCCTGGGTGAGCCGGACCTCGTCTACCAGGTCGAACCGCAGGACATCCCCGCCACCGGCCTGATCGACTACCGCTATGTGCCGGTGGAGCTGAACCTGGATCGCGATGTGTGGATTCGCGGCATGGAATTCGTGCCGGGTGACCGCCAGGTGCTGCACCACGTGATCGCCTACGCCTCCACCCCCGCGGACAAGTCGGTGCGCAACCTGCGCAACGGCGACCCGGACCGTGAGAGCGTCGGCGGCTTCGCGCCGGGACGTCAGCCTGACCAGTACGGCGACGACACCGGCCGGCTGCTGCGCAAGGGCACCAACCTGCTACTGCAGATGCACTACACCACCTCCGGGAAGGAGACCGTCGACGCCACGGAGATCGGCATCTACCTGCACGACGAGCCGCCGCAATACGTGATGAGCGGCGCGGTGCCGGGGCAGCGGCGCTTCCTCATTCCTCCGGGCGCCAGGGAGCACAAGCTGGAGGGGGTCGAGGTCATCGAGCGCGACGCCTGGCTGTACAGCATGATGCCCCACATGCACTACCGCGGGAAATACATGAGCTTCCACGCGGAGTACCCCGACGGCAGCGCCGAGCTGCTGCTCTCGGTGCCAAAATACGAGTTCAACTGGCAGCTCAATTACCTCCTGGAAGAGCCGGTTTTCCTGCCCGCCGGTACGCGCCTGATCGCCCGCGGCGCCATGGACAACTCCGCGCGCAACCCGGCCAACCCGGACCCGCAGCGCCCCGTCACTTTCGGGCTACAGACCCGTCACGAGATGTTTTTCGGCTTTACCGACCTGCGCTACGTGGGCGATACGCCGGAGAGCGTGCTGCACGGGGCGCAGGCAGCCGAAGACGCGGAAGTCGCCGGCCTGTAAGCCCCGGGCAAGGGGCGCATCCTCAACGGGCGGCGCAATAGCGCCGCCCCGCGCCCCAATTGGCAGCGAATTTCGCGCGCCGTATAGCCCGGCGGGCGAAAAACTGGCGAAAAATACAGATTTTCCTTGAGGCGCGCTGCCTCCCTGCCCAGAATTACCCCAAAGCTTCGGGGCAAACGGGGTTCAAGGGGACATGGGGCAACAGCACTCCACGGGGCGCGCCTGCGCGGCCGCCATTCGGCCCTGGCGGGCAGTCATGCGTCGCGGCGGCCACGCGCTCGCCGCCTCGCTGTTACTGTTTACGCTCGCCGGGTGCAAGGTACTCATCACGGTGCCCGAGGGCGGTCGCGTGGTGGGCACCAACGGCACCGTGTGCCTGGCCGGCGAGGCCTGCGAGGTCGACATCAGCAACACCAGCTTCCACCACACCTTCACCGCACACGCGGACCCGGGATACCGCTTCACCGGTTGGGCGCGGGCCGAGAAAACCCTGTGCAGCGACCACACGGGAAGCTGCCTGCTGACCACGGTGGGATTCGCCGGCGATGCCTGGCTGGAGGCCATACTCGCCTCCGACCAGTCCTTCGACCTGCTGCCGCAGTTCGTGGCGGAGGCGGACCCGAGCCGCTATGACCCGGCGGAATGGGCGCAATTGCTGGACAGCCTGAATTCTTCCTGGCACCGCAGCGACGCCTTCCTCTATCAACAGGCGCCCAATGTCGGCAGCTGCGACCCCGGGTCACTCAGCAGCGCGGCGGGCGAGCGCCTGCTGTACGCCGTCAACCTTATCCGCAAGCTGCACTACCTGCCGCCGGTGCAGTACGACAGCAGTTTCGCTGCCCAGGCGCAGCAGGCGGCTCTGGTGCAGCTGGCCAACGATTACCTGACGCACAGCCCCTCACCCGGCGATACCTGCTACAGCGAGCAGGCGGCCGCCGGCGCGGGCAGCTCCAACCTGTCCTACCGCTCGGGCCAGAGCGACCCGGCCTATTACGCGCTCGGGCTGGTGAACGACAATTTCAACGTGTCCAACGTCATGCAGGCCGGCCATCGCCGCTGGATCCTGTATACGCAGCTGGGTTACACCACCTTCGGCCAGGCCCGGGGTTACGCCGCCATGAAGGTGTTCGGCTTCAACCAGGTCCCGCAGGAGAACGTCGATCCCGCACTGGAGTACGTGGCCTACCCCTACCGCCGCTACCCGTACTACATGGTGTCCAGCGGCGGCTACCCGACGCCCTGGAGCATCTCGATGATTCCCGCCCCGGGCATGTCCAGCCGCTTCGACCACTTTTCCGCGGCCAGTGTGAGTGTGGTGGAAACGGCGACGGGCACACCGCTGCACGTGCACAGCCAGGCCAGCGACACGCGCGGCTACGGGCTGGCGAACAACCTCGCCTGGATGGTCGACGGCTGGGAACACGACACGCCCTACACCGTCACCATCAGCAACGTGCGCATGCAGGACGGCAGCACGCGCACGGTGCAGTATCCCGTGGAAATCGACTACGAGGAGTTCCTCTAGGCCGGCGCCAGCCGGCCGTGCCTGCGCCCTACTTCTGGTAGACCGCCTCCATAATCTGGTCGACGGTGAAAGTGCCCGGGCGCTGCCGCGGGGGAAACTGCCGCAGCGACATCACCAGCCGCGTTACCGAGCCGGTACCCATCGCGCCCACACTGGCGATCTTGCGATCCCACCAGACGTTGTAGCTGTTGGAATCGGTGTCGGCGCGCTCGAAGGGGTCCCGCCGCAGGTGGAAGACCTTGGGGATGCGCAGGGTGACGAAGGGATCGCGCCAGACATCGAAGCGCCGTGCGCGCTGTTCGGCGAACACCAGCTTCCAGTCGTCCACGCGCGCGGCGGTCAACAGCCCGTCGTCACTGAAGTAGAAAAATTCACGCCGCGGACCGCTGTCCGCCTCGCCGCGCAGGAAGGGCAGGAAGTCGTAGCCGTCCAGGTGCACCTTGTAGGTCCGGCCCTCCAGCGTCTTGCCGCGCTTGAGCTTGGCGGCGATGTCGGCATCGCCCACGGCGGCCATCAGGGTGGGCACCCAGTCCAGGTGCGACATAACCTCGTTGCTGATGCTGCCGGGCCGCACGGTGCCCGGCCAGCGCACCATGGCGGGCACACGGAAGCCCCCCTCCCAGTTGGTGTTCTTCTCGCCCCTGAAGGGCGAGATCGCCGCGTCCGGCCACTGGTTGTAATGGGGGCCGTTGTCGGTGGTGTACAGCACGATGGTGTTGTCGGCGATACCCAGTTCATCCAGCTTGTCCAGCAACGCGCCGACATGGCCGTCGTGCTCCAGCATGCCGTCGTTGTAAAAACCCTGGCCGGACGCGCCCAGCTGCGATTCCTTGACGTGCGTGTAATAGTGCATGCGCGTGGAGTTGAACCAGACGAAGAAAGGCTTGTCATCGCGGTGCGCCTTGTCCATGAACTTCAGCGCCGCGGCGAGAAACTCCTCGTCCACGGTCTCCATGCGCTTGCGGGTCAGCGGGCCGCTGTCCTCCACGCGCCCGTCGGCGAAGGAGCGGATGACCCCGCGCGGGCCGAAGCGTTTGCGGAAGGCCGGGTCCTGCGGGTAGTCCGGATCCTCGGGCGCCTCCTCGGCATTGAGGTGATAGAGATTGCCGAAGAACTCGTCGAAACCGTGGTTGGTGGGCAGGAACTCGTCGCGGTCACCCAGGTGGTTCTTGCCGAACTGCCCGCTGGTGTAGCCGTGCGGGCGCAGCAGGGTGGCCAGCGTCGGATCCTCGGCCTGGATGCCGATCTCGGACCCGGGAATGCCGACCTTGGTCAGCCCCGTCCTGATGGGCAGCTGGCCGGTAATAAAGGCCGAGCGGCCGGCGGTGCAGCTCTGCTCGCCGTAGTAGTCGGTGAAAATCATGCCTTCCTGCGCGATGCGGTCGATGTTGGGCGTGGGGTACCCCATCATGCCCAGGCTGTAGCGCGAGATGTTCCAGTAGCCGATGTCGTCACCGAAAATCACCAGTATGTTCGGTTTATCGGCCGCCCAACCCGGCGCGGCACACAGCACCAGCACAAACAGCGACAACACCCTGCACGCAAGTAATGGCAGTTTCACGTATTCATTCCTCCCTTGATTCAACCAGCACTAGCATAGCCCAGAAACACGCGCCCGTGCGCCGCTTCGCTGCGACGATCGCGCACGGTGGCTTGAGAGGCCCGGGAACGGCCCCGGGGGACTGCGGCGAGGTCGCGGGAGTCAGGACTGCAGGTATTTATCCAGCGTCTGGTGGAAGTGGCGGATGCGCACCTCCTGGTAGTTGCTCAGGGTGATCGCGCCCTTCTTCGATGCTTTCAGCCCCTTCTGCACCTGGGGCAGGTTGGCGCCGTCCTGGTCGAAGACATTCGCCAGGCCCGGTCCGAGGATATGCGCCGCGTCCTTGAACGGCTCGTCGATACCCAGGCTGCAGGTCGCCGCGTCCGGCGGCGGTTCACTGCCCTCGGGATAGCGGGTCAGCAGGTAGATATCCATGATGCTGCTGTCGACATCGTTGCCGTTGGGGCGGTGCCGGTAGTTGATGATGGTGTGGTGGCCGGCCCAGGGCGCGAAATTGGGAAACAGCAGGTACAGGGTGGAGTCCATCAGTTCGGACATCGTGGCTTGTCCCGACAGGTCCTCGCCAGCCTGTTCGTTGACCACCGGCAGGCTGATTTCAGCCAGTTTTTCCCGTGCGGTCTGGCCCGGCTCGACCTGTGGCCGCTCCTCGCTGCCGGCCAGTTTCATCATCGCGTCGAGCGACTCCTGCTCGGAGAACCGGTGCGCATCCGAGGGATTGGGAACGCCGTAGGCGGTAATCGTGCGACTCACGTGATCACCCCAGACATCGTACTGGGAATTGTCGATGGCCTGGAAAGGCATGAGCTGCGGATGGGTGGCGATGGCGTGGTAGGACTCGATGAACGCCTCGAGCACGGTTTTCCAGTTGGCGCCGATCACCTTCTCGATGTGTGCGGACACGTAACGTTGCTCGTGCTTCCAGCGCGCCAGGTGTTGCGGCAACACGCCCATGTATTCGGGCAGGTCAGGTCCCTGCTGGTCCATGTTGATGAACACCCACCCGCCCCAGGTCGCCACGCGCACCTGGGGCAGTTTGAATTCCTCGGCGCGCACGTGGGGAAAGTCCCAGTCACAGGGCGCGCCCTGGAACTCGCCCTCCAGGTTCCAGCTCCAGCCGTGGAAGGGGCAGCGCAATTCGGGGCTCTGCCCGGCACCGCGTTTGAGCACCCGCCCGCGGTGCAGGCAGGAATTGTGGAAGGCGCGCAGTTCACCGGCCTCGGTGCGGGTGATGACGATGGAGTCGTCGACGATGTCGTAGACGAAGTAGTCGCCGGGGTTGCGCAGCTGGCTCTCGCGACAGGTCATCTGCCAGGTCTTGCGCCAGACCTTCTCCACCTCGCGCTCGAAGAATTCGCGCGACGTCCAGCGCTCGATGGGCAGGTCCTCGCTGCCCAGGTAGGTGTCGGTGCTCTCGCGCAGTGCCTCGGGCACAGGCACGCGCTCCCTGTCCAGCAGCTCCTGGAAGCTGTATGACGGGTCGCGGGCGGCGATTTGCTCGGGCGTCAACTTGATCTCGTCACTCATTGGCGTGTCGTACCTGTCGGCATGGCGTGGACGCCTGGCGTGTGGCCCAGGCAACTCATCCCAGAATAGCGCCTGACAAAAAAACAGTCAACCTTGTTTGTTATTGCTGCGCCGCACAGTCCCGCCGCACAGCCCGTAACGGGCTCAGCCCGCAGCGGTTTCCCCCGCCTGCAGCAAGGTCGCCGTCTCGCCCAGGTGGAAGGCAGCGGGCTGCCCGCCGGTGGTCACACCTGCGTCGATCACCAGGGTGTGCCCACTGATCTGGCGCGCGTCATCGCTGAGCAGGAACAGTATGCCGCTGGCGATATCCCCGGGCATACAGGCAACCCCCAACGGGTTGTTGGCGGCGATGACCTCCCGGGCATTCTCCTGCCCCAGGTTTTCCGTCATCGGCGTCAGTACGCCCCCCGGCGCCACGGCGTTGACGCGAATACCCAGGGACGCCAGTTCCGAGGACGCCGAACGGGTGATTCCCACCACCCCGTGCTTTGCCATGGTGTAGACGTGCGGCCCGTGCCCACCCATCACCCCGGCGGTGCTGGCCAGGGAGACAATGGCACCGGAGCCGTTGTCGCGCATGGCGCGCGCCGCATGCTTGATACCGAGGAACACCGCGCGGGACAGAATGGACATGGTGCGCTCGTAGGCCTCGACGCTGGTTTCCATGATCGAGCCGACCGCCCCGACGACACCGGCATTGTTGACCATGCCATGCAGTGCGCCGAAACGTTCCTGCAACAGCGCGATGGCAGCGACCACATCCTCCTCCGCGGTGACATCGGTGCGCAGGAATAACGCGGACTCGCCCAACTCCTCCGCCAGTGCATGACCACGGTCTTCCTGCAGGTCGGCGATGACGACGGATGCGCCCTCCCCGACCAGCGCCCGTACCGTCGCCTCGCCGATGCCGCTGGCACCGCCGGTGACGACGATATTCCTGTCCTTGAACCTTGCCATGTCTCACTCCCGTTTTTCTGGCTACCGAACCGGCCGCCGATTATAGATACATCAGCGCCCTGTTTGACAGGGCTGGCAATTCGCCCGCCGCACTGTATGCTGATGCGCCCTTGCGCTGTGGTGACCTGCCCACATGAAACAACGCCTGGCGCGCGGGATACTGCGCGCGATGGGCTGGCGCCTGGAAGGCGCGCGCCCGCAACTCGACCGCTACATCCTGATCGCCGCACCGCATACGTCGAACTGGGACTTTCCCCTGATGCTGCTGTTCGCCGCGGCCTTCGACATCCGCGTCAGGTGGATGGCAAAGCACAGCCTGTTCTATCCGCCCATGGGCTGGCTGATGCGCGCTCTCGGCGGGCTGCCGGTCGTGCGTCACGAGAAGCGCAACCTGGTCGGGACAATGGTCGAGGCGTTTGCGCGCGCGCCGGCGCTGGTGCTGGTGGTGCCCACCGAGGGCACGCGCGGCAGGTCCGAGTACTGGAAGTCAGGTTTTTATCACATTGCTCGCCAGGCGGATGTAGCCATCGTGCCCTCCTTCCTGGATTTCGGCAAACGCCGCGGCGGTTTCGGCCCCGGCATGCGCCCCAGCGGTGACGTCAGCGCAGACATGCAGTACTTCCGCGACTTTTACCGCGGCATGCGCGGCCGTTTCCCCGCTCAGTTCGGGCCCATTCGCCTGCGCGAGGAGGACCCGCCCTGCTGACCCACAGTGCGCGCAAACGCGGCGCTGCTCAGGTGGACTCGCCGAGCGCGCGGATGCGTTCCTTGTAACTCTTCGGCGTCTGCCCGGTCCAGTTCTTGAACGAGCGCACGAAGGAACTGGGTTCGGTGAAGCCCAGGTACTCGGCCAGGTCGGCTACCTTGGCATCCTGGTTGAGCAGCCGATCGATCGCCACCTCGCAGCGTATCTCGTCCTTCAGCGCCTGGTAGCTGGTATTCTCCTTCTGCAGGCGCCGGCGCAGACTGGACTCGGACATGTGCAGGCTGCGCGCGACCGCGGCGAAGGACGGCAGGCCCTGGGGCAGGTCGATGGCAACCAGCGACTTGATCGCCTTGCTGGTGCTGGTATTGGTGCGTTCCACGGCGATCAGGTGATAGACGCTGTTGTCGATAAACTCCTCCACCGAGTCGGCCGTGTGCACGATGCGACGCGCCAGCTCGCCGCGCGGGAAGCGCAGGGTGTTCTCCCCGGCCTCGAAGCGAATCGGGCAGCGGAATACACCCGCAAGTCCCTCCTCGTAGGCCTTGTTCAGATAGGGCGCGGCCACGCACACCTCCTCCACCTCCATGGGCTGGCCGGTCAGCCAGCCGCAAAAGGCGCACCACACTTCCAGCCCGGATGCGCGCGCCACGGTTGCCTGGAAACCGGCGCGATCCCAGTGGGCTGGCGCCAGCACGGAGTCGTCCTCGGGAAGGTTGATACGGTAACTCAGCTGCACGTGGGGCGACTCGCCGTCGTCGAGCAGGCGCATGTTGTAACCGATCATGGGATACAGCAGGCGATCGTAGCGCTCGGCGATGCGCAGGGCATCGCCCAGTGTGCGCGCGGAGATCACGCAGCGACACATCAGGTCGAAGGCCTCACTGCCCACGCCGGCTCCCCAGGGGATGGGGTGGCCCAGGGTCTGCATCTCGCCCACCGCGGCCTTGTACAACCTGGCGTACTGCAGCGCCGGCAGGGGCGAGTCCGGCGCCAGCGCGGCGAGGCGGGCGGGCACGATATTCACGCGCGCCGCCACCGCGGCCGCGTCCAGCCCGATCTGTTCGAGGTAGTGCAGCAGGCGACCAAACTTGCCCGCTTGCACCGTAATTTCTGTCATGGCGATAACCGGCGGTCCGTGCCGCCCGCGTTTTCATGCTGTTGCTGCTGCAGGTTGCGGCTACCAAGGTTACCACGGAACCCGGCGAAACCGTACGCCGCACCCGCGGACCACGCGCCCCTCCAGCGGTGGTACAATGGTCGCTCCTGCACACGCGGAGCGAGCCATGACCCAGGAAGTACAGGCCAGGGTACTCATTGACCTGCCGCGCCAACAGGCATGGGAAAAACTGCGCGATATTTCCGTCGCCCACCACTACGTACCCGGGCTGGTCGACTGCAAGGTGGTGAGCGAACAACGCGAGGGTGTGGGCGCCAGCCGCCACGTTTACCGCAGCGCCAGGAGCTACATCCAGGAGACCGTCACCGAGTGGCATGACGGCCACGGCTTCGTCATCCGCCTGCACAAGGGCGACAAGCCCGCTGCGCCCTTCCGCGAGGCGCATTTCCATTACGAACTGGAAGACGGCGAGCGCCCGGGCACGACGCTGTTTACCGCCAGGATGGATTACACCCTCGGCTGGGGGCTGTTCGGCCGCTGGCTGGAAAAACGCATGGCGGGCATGGTGCAGAGAACCATCGCCGATGTCGCCGCCGCCATGAAGCTCTACTACGAGACGGGCGAGCCGACGACCCCGGCGGCCCTGAAGGCCTACAAGTCCGGCCGCGACGCCGGCACCTGAGCCACCCCCTCGTCCGGTAGCACTTCGAGCTAACCGAACCTCCCAGGCGGGCAGTGTCCCGGTCGGTCGAAGAGCTCACTTCCGTGTGGGGTACCGTTCGATCCAGGCGGACCTCCCGGGCGGGTGGTGTCCCGGTCGGTCGAAAAGCTCACTCCCTCTCGGGCCACTGCCCACCCGGGAGGTTCTCTTTTCTGTTCGACTCTACTATCCAACATTTGCAGGGCCTCTGCGCTGCATCGCCGGCGGGAGTGCGGCCGCGGCGGGCCTCTTACCAGACACGCCCCTCCGGGGTACCCTCGGTCGGTCGCGAGCCCTGCGGTCTCGCTCCACTCCCTCGGCGGCTGGTTTGCGAGGCCCGCCGCGACCACCCTCCCGCCTGACAACGGGAAGCGAGAGGTAAGAAGAGAAAAGCGAAAAGCAAAAAGCAAAAAAAGGAGTTGAATGCGAGAGAGAGCCAAGCAAGCGCCTCGGAACTCAACAACGGGCACGAAGCCAGGCAAACGCAATGGAGCCCAACAGCGGCGGAGAAATCAGGCAAACGCAACGGAACCGAACAACGGCCGAGACGCCAGGCGAACGCAGCGGAACTCAATAGCGGCGGGGAAGCCAGGCGAAGAGAGGCGTCAGAAGGAAGTAAAACCCACCCGCAAACCACCCGCAGCCCCCACAGACTCCCCGTTCGAGGCCGGGCGGTGGGAAAAAACGGCGCGGAACACTTTGCTGGCGCCGAGGGAGTGGAGCGAGACGCATCCCCACGCGGCTCGCGACCGACCGAGGGCAGCCCGGAGGG
>PABK01000060.1 GCA_002699145.1 Halioglobus sp. | reverse complement strand
TACCCCTGCTCATTATTTGTGCAGGGAGGGGTTATACGTGGGTCAAAATTCGATGCAAATCTGGGGGGTTAGTGGGTCAATTTTCGGTGCAAATCAACAAACAATGTATCGAACAGGGTCTGGAGGCCTTTATTGAGGCTGTTAGATCTCCCCTACCGCAGGCTCTACCAGACCCGTCACACCGCCGCGACATTGTGGCTAGCGGCCGGTGAGAACGTGCTCTGGGTGTCTCAAGTTCTTGGACATGCAGACCCCCACGTTACCTTCCAAAAAATATGCCAAATACGCCCCGGATTTGACCCGACGGGATGGTTCAGCATTCGAGGCCCTACTTGCCCAGAAAATGGGCAACCAAAGTCAAAATGACCAACAAGGAGAAGACTCATGAAGACACTTTACAACAGCACCTTCACCCTCGACGAACTGATCGAGTACGCCGAGAAGCAGCGCAAGAGACTCTACCGGGACTATGCGCGCCATCTCTGCTCGGCTGAAGGCATTGGCCCGAGGGAGAACTTTCTGGGGGCCTACCTACACGAAGAGCGCTGTGAGGATAACCTCGACGCGACTGTACGCTGGCTCAAAAACCATCTGGGTGACACTGACATCCTGCAGTACAACCTGGATTTGGATGACTGTATCAATACCTTCCGAACGGAGCTGCGCAACAAAATACCATCTGATTATTGGGGGGATCAGGCATGACCGAACTGGAACTCATACCCGCAGGCTTCGGCCTGTGCTGGATCGTCTATTACCTACGAGGAATCCTTCGCGTCCACCGTTCTCTGGTGCCTCGGAATCGGAACATTACCTTCTGGGAGACCTGGCTGCGCTTCTGGCTCAGCCCGGCCATCCTCAAGGACGCTTTCCGCTGTGCCCTGGTATAACTGGGCGTATTTCTCGGCGTTGAGATCGCACGGGGAGACAAGGTTGAGGACGAAGTCGAGAAAGATTCAGAAACGGATCACTTCTAGCGGTGCTTGCACCGCTTTCTTTCTCTCCCCTTAAAGGCATACCACTCAAGTGATAATGAAACCGCTCAATCTGGAAAATGCCCTCGAGGTGCGATACCAGAACGCCATTAGGACCCTCCTCGATCTGGCTCTGGATCATAACCACCATCGGGCACGAACGGCCGCTAGCGTCTTGCTGAGTGCCACTGGTGCCTTGATCCATCCACGGCAGAAGTGGCTGGTTTCCATTCCCGACCTCAAATTTCTTGAAGAGCACGAGAGAAACGCAGCGCTAGGGGGCATCCACGGAAGAATCACCCTGAATCGTCCTCCAGAAACCGTGATCCAGGGAGGCCCAGAACTCTTCCACAAGTTATGGCATCGATGGCGAAATATTGAAAATTGGTGACAATCGCTTCCGCTAGTTTATAGTCAGAGAACTCACTCACGTTTCATCAGCAAACTTCCTATATCAGGTAACGCAAGTTGCTGGAGCCCCGCCCAAAGCAATGTAATGCCCTCTTCCAAACAGCAGAATACGCGATTATAGAGGCGGTTTGAGCTCGTTTCCCTTCTCCAAGCAGGCTGCCTTATTTGGAGATACGTTCCTTATGTGATCTACAAAAACTTCACTTAAGGGACTTCAACATGATGAACACACCAGACAACTACTCTGCCAGGACCAGCGAAGCTGAAGAGCAGGCATCACACTTACGATATTTGGAACGGTCGGCACTTAAACTCTGCAAGCACTTTGGGTTCGAACCAGACTACTTTGGGATCTCCTCTTACCTTCTTGGGCGGAACGGCCCCGCCAATAATAGCGCCATCTACATTTGGCTCTTCAGGCGCTACGGCTCCGAAGATAACTGGGGATCATTCATTGATTTTGACGAATGTGCAGACTGATCCGAGAAGATTTGGTGAAGCACATACCAGAACACCACCTTGGGTACATCCTCCATTACCCAGATGATGGACAGCGACATCCGCACTGGGCCGGGCACAGGATCGAAGGCTGAACTCTACGCGGTCGCGATCCACAGCCCAGGCTCGACTAGGGCTAGTCGCCTGGCGAATAATTTGCTACATTACTTACCCATAAGTTTATTTTCACAAAAGATGCCTCCCGACGGATAGCATGCCGTCGACGCCATACACGAGGATACCGCCATGCCCCTGTCCGAAGCCCGCATACGCGAACTCTCCGACAATCTCCGTCCCGCTGCCCCGCCGCGGGAAGTGGACAACGTATACACCGACGACCAATTGCAGCGCCTCCTCGGCGTGGTGCGTGCAAAAGGCCCCTGGAAACTCATCATCGCCCAGCACTTCGCCTCAGCGGACGAGTTACTAGCCACACTGTCGGGGCCGATGCCCGAGGGCACCGAGTTATCGCTGGACTGGTTCCTCACTCCTACCTTCCGCGGCTTCTACGCCAACTACTCCGCCGCCCTGTACCCGGAAATCCAGGATTGCTTTTACAACGAGCGCTTCCTGGAACTGGCCAAGTCCTACTGGGGAGCAAAGTACGCTAAACCGCAGATGATGCTGTTCAACGTCAACGGGCCCGCAGGCAATACCGACCCCGGACATCTCGATACCCCTAGCTTTCGCGGTGTGCGCTACGAGAACTCCCCCACCTGGCTGTGCAGTGTCATGGGCAAGTCCGGCCTGTTCCGCGACTACCTGATCAAGATGGCGCAGGTCATTACCTGGTTCTCCCACGACCCGGACAGCGGCTTCACCTACTGGCCCGAGGGCCCGCTAGAGCCGCCGCAGCGGCTGCAGCCGCCCGTCTACAACCGCGGCGTGGTGGTACAGAACGAGATGATGTATCACCGCGGCGAGGCCAACGGCCCGCTGGAACAGCAGCGCCCGGACGGGCTGGCCTTCAACACGCTGTTCAGCGGCGACCCCGGTGACAGCGATCACTGGCTGCTGAAAACCGGTGACGAGATCATCGCCCGTCACCACACCCGGGACCTGCGCTTCCTGGTGCACTGGTCCGCCGAGGTGTTCGAGGACAGCGAGGAACTGAAGAAAAATATGGAGGGCACCGACAACCTCACCCAGGAGCGCGCCATCGAGATGCTGCTCGACGATGCCCGCGCCCGCGGCGCCGAGATCGAGACCCCGACCGACCCGCTGCACGACCCGGCGTTCATCCGCGCGATCAATGCCGCCTACGATATGGGCGGACCGACCAGCTACCCGGACAACGCACCGGTGACGCCGCTGTACATCGACGCCGCTTGAAACACACCTGTGCAACAGTGGCGCTGGTGTCGGCCACTGCAAGAGCGGCCCGCCGATGAACCCCGACCTGCAACGCGCCTTCTCCCCTGCCCGACTGGGGAAACTGCCGCTGAAAAACCGCATCCTGAAAGCCGCCACCTACGAGGGTAAAGCGCCCGACGGTGTTCCCGGGCAGGCCCTGCTGAATTTCCACAAGGCCATTGTTGGCGGCGGTACTGCCATGACCACCATCGGTTACTGCGCGACGGAGGCCGACGGGCGCATCAACGACCAGATGTTGTGGATGGACGAGATTCACCGGGACGCGCTGACACACCTGTGCAACGAACTGAAGGCCCATGCGCCCGACGCCAGGATTTCGGGGCAGATGGCGCACTGCGGCAACTTCTCCAAGAACCGCCGCCTGCAACGACTGCAACGCCCGCTGGGCCCGTCGCGGATGTTCAGTATGCTGGGCGCTTCCGCCGGCTACCCCAATAGCGGCGCCATGACTATGCAGGACATCGACTACTTCGTGTCGACCTACGCCCGCGCCGCCACCCTGATGAAGGCCGTGGGCTTCGACGCCGTGGAAATTCACTTCAGCCACGGCTACGGCCTGTCCCAGTTTATCAGCCCGAAAACCAACCGCCGTAGCGACGAGTACGGCGGCAGCCTACGCAACCGGATGCGCCTGCCGCTGCGGGTCCTTGAGGCGGTGCGCAAGGCGGTAGGCGATGACTTTCCCATCCTCGGCAAGATGGGCCTTACCGACGGTATCAAGGACGGCCTGCACCTGCCGGAGGCGCTGGATGTGGCCACCATGCTGGACAGCGCAGGTATCGATGCGCTGATCTGCTCCGGGGGCACCAGCAGCTTCAACCCCATGGTGTACTTCCGCGGGGACACGCTGGACAAGGGCTTGATTGCGGTGGAAAAGAACCCCATCACCCGTCTTGGCCTGAGACTGGTGGGCCCCCGACTGTTCAAACACTACCCTTACAGGGAAAACTTCTTCCTGGAAGAGGCAAAACAGGTGCGGGACCGGGTGCAGTGCCAGATGGTCTATATCGGCGGCTGCACCGAGTTGGACAGCCTGGCGACCGTGATGCGCGAGGGCTTTGATTTTGTGCAACTGGGCCGGCCGCTGATCAAGGATCCCAATTACGTCAACAACGCGATGGGCAACAGCGATTACCTCAACGGCTGTATCCACTGTAACCGCTGTGCCACGTTGATCGAGGCCCCCGGCGGCGTGTACTGTCCGCTGAACGATGAACTCCCCGGGAAGCAACCGGCATGAAACAACTCGCCGATAGAGTCGCCGTCATTACCGGTGCCGGCGGCGGCATCGGCAGTGCCCTGGCGCGCAACCTGGCCAGCCGCGGTTGTAAACTGGCGCTGGTCGATCGCGACACCGGAGCCCTGCGCGCGACGGCTGAGACACTGGCACCGACAGGGATCCAGGTATCGCAGCATGTAGTGGATATCAGCGATCGCGCACAGATGGCCGCCCTGCCCGACGCCGTGGTCGGCGAGCACGGCCAGGTCAACCTGCTGATTAACAACGCCGGTATCACTTACCAGAAGAGCTTTACCAATCACAGCATTGAAGACTGGGAAACCGTGACCGGCGTGAACTACTGGGGTGTGGTCTACGGCTGCCATTACTTCCTGCCGGCGCTGCAGGCGGCCGGGGAAGCCCACATCGTCAACCTGTCGAGCATGAATGCTCTGGCGGGCCTGCCCAGCCAGTCGTCCTACTGCGCCACCAAGGCCGCGGTTAAACTACTGTCGGAATCGTTGTGGAGCGAACTCAGGCCGCTCGGTATCGGCGTGACCACGGTGCACCCGGGCGCCATTCGCACGGATATGATGCAGGCGACACTGGACAAGGCAGACGACCAGGACGTGGCACAAAAAACCTATGACCTGGTGCAGCGCATCGGCATGGACCCGGAAAGGGCGGCGTCGAAGATCGTTGCCGCAGTGCAGCGCCGGCGCATGCGCGTGCGGGTGGGCGCCGATGCCGTGTTAGTCGATATACTCAAACGCTGCTTCCCCGTGGGGTTGCACCACCTGCTCGCTAAACTCGGCTGAGTGCTGTACCAGGCAGAACCCTCGCTGGCACCCCACGCGACATACACCGGGCAAGTAGTCGGGGTGAATGACGGTATCGAGGACAACCATTTTGACCCGCTACTCACCGCTCACTTCTCCTTTGTAAAAAGAGTGACCGGCCCCAACAACCCCGCGGCGACCAGCGCGTTCTCGAAGCGCGTCATCTGGGCGTACAGGGGGTCGCCGGCCAGGGCCCGGCCGACGAACAGGTTGCGCAGGGGCGCCCGCACCTCCACCTTGATGACGTTATCCCCGGCAGTGAGTGCGTCGGTGATATCCAGTGTAAACGGCGGCAGGCTTGCCTGGCCCGCCACTTCGTCATTCACCCGCACCCTTGCCGAACCCTGCACCAGCCCCAGGTCCAGCAGGTAGCGTTCGGTGTCGCCGGGAGCATCGTCCAGCGGCAACCGGTGCGTGTAAATCCCCGGCCCGTGGGCGTGGCGCAGCTCGGGCACCTCACGCCAGTCGGACAGCGCCGCTTCGCCATCGCCATGGTAATCACCCAGGGAGAAGCGCCATTCAGTCAATCGTCGGCTGGATGCCTCGCCCGTCGCTGCGACTGCAGCGGGCAGCGGACCCGCCAGGCCCTGGGGCATAGGCACACCGCGCACCAGGAAGCGGCTGTCGAAGCCGGCCAGTGAAAGGTCGAGCCGGCCACCCACAGGCGCTGCGGGCCAGGCGACGCCAGTCCGCGCATCGAACCACCACAGGGGTTCGTCACCCGCTCCGGTTAGCGACAAGGTCGCCGCGTCAGCGGACTGGTTGCCGAAAAACAGGATCTCGCCGTCGTCGAGCAGCCGGCGGTAGCGCTGTATCGTGCTTGCATGTGCGTAACGCAGTGTATCCGGCGCCGCCCGCTCAAGGCTCGCCAGCAACGCCTCGCTATCCAGCGGCAGGTGGAGAGCGCCGGCTTTCACCAGGGCCGCCACGCCCTCGCGCACCTGGCGGTCGCCCCGGGCTGCATCGCGGAAGCTGCGCTGCTGTTGCGGGAGCTTGTCAGCGAATATAACCGGGGTACCCTGCTCAAGCTGGCGGCGCAATGCCGGTAAGGTGGCAGGCGGCATGGCCTCGATGCCAGGCAGCAGGATACTGGCGTACCGCCCCCCGGAGGCCGCCAGTCGACCGCTGTCCAGCAGTCCACCCTGCAGGGCATCGTCGTTGACCCAGGCCCAGCTGACGCCGCGGCGTTCCAGTTCATCCAGGGTCGGCTGCAGGGCTTCCATCCAGGTAACACGGGGATCGATTTGCTTTGGCGGTACCGTCATCAACTTGTGGAGCTGCTCCTTGCCCGTCCTGAGCTCGGGCGCTTCCAGCAATACCGATGCGGGATCGGCATCCGGCAGGCTGCCGCTGACCAGGACCTCCTTGCCCTCGCGATCCGAATTCGGGCCGTGGAAGCCCAGGAAGGGGTAGTACACCAGTACGTCGACATCCGGGCGACCCTGGCGCAGCAGGTGCTGGCTGCGCGCCATGTAGGTGTTCAAATCCGGCATATCAGGCCAGATAGCGGGATTGGAGGCGGCGTAGTGACCGGAAAAATGCGCCGGGTTCTGCGGGCCGGAAAAGGGCTGCCAGCCCTCCTCGCCGTACTCCCCCTGCCCGTCGCCGTACCAGGGATAGGGTGTGCCGTGGTAGATCACGTGATTGATGCCGGCCAGGAACAGTTTGTCCGCAGCCGCTTTTATACGCCGGGCGGTGGGCATGTAGTCGCGATTGATCCACACGAAGGACTCGGCGCTCACCAGCGGCCGGCCGTACAGCGCCGCCGCGGAGGACGCGAACTTCAGCCCGACATTGGCGCCCCCAGCCCACAACTGTTCAGTTTCGGGAATAGAATTGGCGCCCAGCGCGCGAATGATGTCGATGTCCATACCGTAACTCTGGCCACGGCTGAGCAGGCCGCGCGCGTGGGCCCAGTCGGCGGAGGGTTCAATGAAACGCTCGATCATCAGGTCGGACAGCGTCTGCTGGTAGTCGTGGCGTATACGGTCGTCCATCGGTGTGAGGCAGAAATCCGGCCCCGCGTGCACCGCGAGCAGTTCACTGAAATAGACATTGTCCGCACCCTCCCGATACACCACCGGCAGGTAGGGCTCGAGGTCGTAGCCACGGCGCTGGCGGAACTCCTCCAGAATGTCCGGCGTGGTCATGCGCGAGATGCGGAATTCCAGGCTGTCGTTGAAGAAGCCCCGCAGGCCCTTGCCGTAGCGCGCGGGCAGGCCGGTACCTTCACCGTAGGCAAATTCATAGTGGCCGAGCACCTGGGCCGTGCGCAGGTGGTCGACGACAAAGCCCTGGGGTTTCTGTGCAGCGCCCATCGGCACTTCGCCGGACGGCATGGTGTAGCTGACGATAATGCTCCACTCACCCTCGGGGGCGTCCCAGCGCAGGCGTTTGCCGGATACGTGGTCGGTGATCACCTGCACCGAGTCCGGAGCCAGTGTCACCGTGTCATCCATGTTAAAGGGGTTCCAGCTGTGCTCGCCCTGTTCGACACCGGCCGCCACCACACTCAGCGGCCGGGCGTGGTCCACCGGGAAATTGATAAAGTCAGCCCCGGCGAATTCCAGCATCGAGAAGATTAACGTGCTCGGGCCAACCTTCGGCAGCGGCAGTTCGATGTCCACGGTCTTGCCGCCGCTCACCTGGGTCTCGCCGTAAGCCAGCAACGTGGGGCTGTCCTCTAGTGCTATCTCCGGGCCGCCCGGCGGCCAGCCGCTGAGGTGGGTCAGGTCGACTTCCATGCCCAGCGCATGGGCGCGATCAACAGCCCGGCCCAGGCTGTCATGGTAGCCCACGCTGTTAAAACTGTAGACACGGGACATCAGGCTTTCGTTATCGACGACATTGATCATGCCGCTGAGAAAGGGCTGCACCTCGACGCCGCCGAAGCCGGCGCCGTGCAGCAGCTCGAGTTGTTCCTCCAGGACCTGCGGATTGACATCGCCACCGGGCCACCACCAGCGGGTCCAGGGGCGCGCTGACACCGGCGGCCGGTCGATGACATTCCAGTCCAGCCCGGTGTCACGCCATGGCATTGGCTCCGCGGTCGCACTGGCGACGCTATCCGCGGCGTAGACGGCGATGCTCGGCTGGCCAGCAGTACCCGGCGGTGGCGTCAGGAAATCCTGTACGCGAGAGACAAACCAGCCGGTGCCCACCAGGACGGCAATCAGCACAAGCGACAGCAGCAGCGTCACAACTAGCAAGAGGCGTTTTATCATAGTGCGTAGTCCGTCAGTCGTATAAGCTCAGCTCGAGCGGAAGCAACACCCCCAGAACGATTGCAATAAGTTGGATCACCAGAACTCCCTGGCTTTCGCCCCCCGACTATTGCGCTTGTCCGCCCAGAGCCCAGCGCATGGCGCCACTAAGCAATTGCCGGTACTCCGGCAACTGGTAGGTTTCCGGACGATGGCCGATGGCGGAGTAGAAGACCCGTCCCTGCCCCAATTCGTGGCGCCATACCAGCGGGTGTTCACCCTCCATCCGGTCTGTCCAGCCTGCCATCCAGCCCGATGTAGTCTCACCTTGAGTGATGTAGGTGTCTTCATCAATGGTCAGCAGGATCTCGTAGCCCTTGCCCCTGGGGTTGGCAGCGAAGGCGTACCACTCCTCGGAGGACACGGTCCACGGCGTGGGCAAGTGTTCGGTCAATGGCACAGCGGGTTCTGTCACCCGCAGACTGGCGTCCTGAAACTGCGGGTCCATAGTGTGCCCTACAAACTGCGCGCCGAGCAGGGTATCGACATACCACTGCCACTGGTAGGAGGTATCACCACCGGAGCCGTGTACGCCGACCCAACCGCCACCGCCTTCCAGCCACCGTCTTAGGGATTCGCGTTGTTGTGCGGTGAGCACATCGCCGGAGACGTTATTCCACACCACCAACTGGAACTTATCCAGTACACCCGGGTTGTGCACCGCGGCGTTATTGGTAATCAAGACCTCCCAACCCTGCTCCCGCGCAAGCTGTGAAAACACCGCGTCCGCCACAGGAATGGCATCCTTGTGAATGAAGCCGTTGGTCTTGTTGAATATCAATACCGCTGGACCCGTGAATGCAGGAACCGCGGGCGGCTCAGTCTCGTAATCGTGCGAGGGAATGATGCCGATCGACTTGAATTGAAAATAGATACCCCCCACCGCCACCAGCACAAGAGCGACGAGGGTCAGCAATGACCTTTTTAACCAGCGTGGCATTTTCTGTTCTCCTTGGGAAGGTGTCGGCAGTCCACCTCCGGCTTAGACGGGGGTGCTGAAAACATCATAACGGTGCTTGCATTCCGGCGCCGAGCACAAACGCCGGCACCGCTCTCACACTGTATAGGACGGAGATAGAATTGCAGTTTCCCGTGTCTGGATCGGGGTGCCCGTCCGCCAGGCGGTGCACCGCGTAGTACTTGCCCGGGCAAGTGTACCCGTGGGCATCCGCCGCGGGCTTGCCCGAGGAGCGACCGGTGCGATCCTGGATACGGATGGCAGCATGGGCCAGCGATGCCAGGTCCCAGTAGCCGGCGAGATAACCGCTGGCACGACCTGTACCGGGATCCATCTCCAGCCGCAGGCGTGCATCGCGCAGGTACAGCTCGCTGTCCAGCCGTTGCGCCGCCTGGATTATACGCAGGTCGAAATAATCCGTGGTCAGGACACCGTTACGCAGTTGACCGCGCGCGACGTTGTGGTAGCGCGCCTCCTCCGCCACCGACAGGGAAGCGAAGGGTAGCGGCTTGCCATCCGTGCCAACCGTAACCGGCTGATGGCTGGAGTAGATACCCACGTCGACCGCGCCATCGTCACTGCGCTCACGTTCGGCTACCGAGAGCAGTATCGTCATGCTGCCGTCGAGGATCGCCGAGTCGGCAAAGGCCGCCGCCAGTCCCGTGGGCTGATAACCGCGAACGCAGCCCATGACTCGCCAGTACTGGTTGTCGATTGTGCGCTGCTCCACCTGCCCGGCGAACACATCCGGTGACGGGCACCGGGCGGGGGGCAGTTCACGCTCGGACATGGAACCGTCGGGCTCCATGCGCGGCATTGCCAGCGGGCGCTCTATGGTGTGCATACCCGGGTCCGGAAAGGCGGCGGGGTTGGCGCAGGGGTCCTGGTCGGGATCATCGTAGTACCAGGGCGCCAGCGCCTGCTGTACCAGGCGGGGATCCTGTTCGTGCGCTTCCCTTTCCGTGGGCGAGAGTGTGGCGAGGAAGCGCTGCGAATAGCCTTCATTGAAACCATCGGGACAATCCTCGGGCCCGGCCCCCGGCGTCACCAGGCGAAACTCGGTGATCAGGTATCCGCTCGCCCGGTTGGTGAGCCCCGCATCTGCAATACTCGCCGCGTACGCCGAACCGCTGCCCGCGTACGCCAGGACCGAAACGCCGCAGTACAAGCCGAGCAGCCCAAGCGCCCTGCCAATACCGCGCCTCACGCGAGCACCTCGGTCAACGGGCGCTGCGTTTCCATGGAGCGCGTGCCCCAGCGATCCACAGGCAGCCCCATGACTTGCTGTACGGTGAGACCGACCCGGGAAACCGGGTCGCCATTGCCCTTGATGTGCAGGCCGCTGCGGACACGTCCGCCAGCCCGCCCCGCCAGAAGCAACGGAATTCCCGTCACATCGTGCGTCTTCGCCAGGGACGTCTCCGAGTGCGCCAGCACCAGGCTATTGTCCAGCAGGGTCCCATCACCCTCCGGCACGGATTTGAGAATGGTCAGGAATTCACTGAATGCCGCCATACTGCGCTCCACGAACCAGGTGGCTTGCGGCTGGTAACCCAATGCGTTGTCGACCGGCTCTTCGTGCGTGAGCTGGTGGTGGTCAGCGCTACTGCCAGCACGGCGCAGCTTGGAAGCGCCCGGCGAGAACACCACGTTGAATACCTTCGTCTGATTACAGGCGAGTGCAAGCGCCAGCAACTGCGCGAGCAGCCGATGATTGGCCTCGACAGTTTCGATCTCCGCGCCCTGCGTTGTCTCCCCCGGTACCGCCGGCACGACACAGCTCGCCAGCGGCTCGGGTTCGCGCATCATGATCTCAAGTTGTTGTTCGCTCTGGCGCACGGAGGTGAAGTACTGATCCAGGCGCGCCCGGTCGCGGCTGCCTACCGCGTTCATCAGCCGCTGTCGATCCTCCTTCACCGCGGACAATACACTCTGGCGCATCATCAGGCTTGGGTCGGGAGCGAAGGTCTCGGCATTGGGATCCTGAAAGTCGCTGCCGAAGATACGCTGGTAGAACGTCACCGGCGAAACTTCCGCCGCATTGATCACACTGGTGCTGCGCCGGCTGTAACTGTGGCGGGGATCGCCGCAGGCGGCGATTTCCAGCGAGCGGAATCGCGTATCGGCGCCTACGGCATCGGCAACGAGTACATCGAGGCTGGGGCTGGCGAACTCATCGGGTACCCGCGGCGCATTGCCGGTGAGCGTGCCCACCACCCCACTGCTGTGTACCTGGTTGGGCCGCCCGTCGAGATCCACGTTGAATCCGCTGAATACGCTGAACTCTCGGCGATGCGTCTCCAGTGCCGCCAGTTCCGGGGTGATGGCGTAGTCCGCCCCGGCCGCGACAGGATTCCAGCGATCCGGCGTCATGCCACAACCCCAGAACCAGGTACCGAAACGCAGGGGCAGCGGCCCGCCGGCGGCAAGGGCGGTACCGTTGCCGTTGAGGAATACATCCAGTACCGGCAACGCCACGGAAATTGCCGAGCCCTGTAACAGGCCGCGCAGCACCGCACGGCGAGAGAGTCGTTTCGCAGTCATAGTCTGTTCCTCATAGTACCCGGTCGCCCTGCAAAGAGACCGCGTAGAAGTCCTCGCTGATGGCAATCTGCTGCAGTAGCTTACGCAGGCGATAGCCCGACTCGGCAAACTGCGTATTCAGGGACTGCAACAACCTGCGCTGCACGGCGGCGTCCTGCGGCCCGCCGGCGTAGCGATACACCGTGTCCACCAGACATTCCGGCACACGAGGATGTTCGCTAAGGGCCTGCCCGAGCCCCTTCGCACCGGAGAACGACCTGCCGTCCAGCTCGCCGCTTACGTCAATAGGCTTGCCGTTCTCGCGGGTGCGAAACATGCCGACCCCGTCAAACTGCTCCAGCGTCAGGCCGATCGGATCCATCAGTTGATGACAGCCTGCGCAGGCGGGCTCACTGCGGTGGCGTTGCAGGCGTTCGCGCGCTGTCGCCTCCACGGCGAACGCTTCCTCCAGCGTAAAGTCGACGTCCGCCGGGGGTGGGGGCACTATCTGGCAGAGGAATGTTTCACGCACGAACAGACCACGCAATGTAGGTGAACTACTGCCGGCGTGGGCGTGCAGCGAAAGCAGGCTCGCCTGGCTCAACAGGCCACCGCGCGCGGAAGCATCTCCAAACTGGTAGCTGTCCCAGCCCTGCGCTACCACCGGTACGGCGTACACCATGCCAAGCCGGCGATCCATCGGCATCGACGCCCGGGTAAACAGCTCGCGGTAGTCGGCATCCTCCACCAGCAGGTGCTGTACCAGGGTTTGCAGGGTCTGTTCCTGCATCGCCTCGGCCACGGCGCTGGTGAACACCGGGTACAACGCGGCATCCTTGGACACCTCCGGGAAGGTATCGAAACGCAACATGTCTGCAAACAGGCTGCGCATGCCGGTCTCCAGCCGCGGGGAAGCCAGCAGCCGCTTGACCTCGGCCCGCAGACCTGCATCGTCGTGCAGTGCACCCCGCTGCGCCGCGGCCAGCAGTTGTGCATCGGGCGTGGTGTTCCACAGGAAGAAGCTCAACCGCGCGGCCTTACTGTACGCCGTGAGCCGGTACTGCCCGGGCGACCGGGGGTCCTGCTCCACCGTCTCGATGCGGAACAGGAATTCAGGTGAGACCAGCAGGCTGGCGAGGGCGTACTGCAGGCCATCATGGACATCGCCGCCAGTCTCGAGTACCTGTGCGACAACTTCCAGCCGCGACGCCAGCTCGCCCGCAGTCAGCGGACGACGGAAGAGTTTTTCCCCATACTCCGCCAGAAACAGCCGGATACAGGTATCTGTGTGCACCTCTACGATGCCCGGCTCACAGGCCAGGAACCGTTGCCGATGTTCTTCGCCAAGCACCTGTTCGGCGATACCCCGGGCCATCTGTTCGTATTGCTCAAAGCCGGATGGCGACACACTGGCCCAGGCACTACCTGTCGCGAGCAGGTGATCGCGCCGGTAATCGGGTTCGAAGCGGCCGTAGATACGCACGCGGTCGCCAAAAATGTCCGCGACACTCTGGCGGTACTGTGATTGGGTCAGCCGGTACATGGCGACGACGGCGTCCGTCGCCTGCGGCTGCTGCGTCACCTGCCCTGCTGCGTAAGTGCCAGCGCCCCACAGCAAAGAGCAGAGGAGCAACAAAACCCGGTGATACCTGACTTCAGGCATTGTGGTACGTCCTTTCGTATTCGATGCCGGTCATTTTGTTGCCTTTACCTGAAGTTATCCTTAAGCGTTGGCACATAATCGAGACGACGGCGCTGCGGGCCACTACAGCAGACGGTAGCCCACACCGCGCAGGGTCTCGATCGCCTCGCTGCCCAGGCGCTTGCGCAGGTGCGAAATGTAGACTTCCACCGTGTTGGAACCCACCTGGCTGTCCCAGTTGTAGATGCTCGCTTCCAACCGCGCCCGGGGTACGAAGCGGCCGTGATTGCGCATCATGACTTCCAGCACTGCAAGCTCCTTGACCGGCATGGTCAGGCGCTGGCCCTTGCACGATAGTTCGCGCGACACCAGATCGAGCTGCAGTTCCCCCGCACGGAGTAACGGGCCGGAGGCGCCCGCGGTCCGGCGCAGGCAGGAACGCAGGCGCGCAAACAATTCATCCATGGCGAAGGGTTTGCCCAGGTAATCGTCCGCACCCAGGTCCAGACCCTTGACACGATCACTCACCGCGTCCCGGGCAGTCAGCAACAACACCGGAAGCAATGAACCGCGTTCGCGCAACTGTTTAAGCACCGCGAAACCAGAACTACCCGGTAGGCCGATATCCAGAATCAATGCGTCATAGGGCGCCAATGCCAGCGCCGGTAGTACAGAATCGCCCCGCAGGCAGCGATCCACCGCGTAGCCTTCCAGCGTCAGCGCCTCCTCCAGCGATTCCCCGAACTGGGGATCGTCTTCAGCCAGCAGGATTCGCATCGCCGAGCTTCCCCGTGATACCTGTGCCTGACGGTCTGCCGCGACCACGAAAATCCACAGCCGCACGGAAGCGCTGTTCGTCTTCGCAGTAGTCCACACCGAACCCGAAACCGTGGAGTTCGCAGATGCGCAGTACTATTGCCAGTCCCAAACCGGTACCGGGCATAACTTTCCCACCGCCCGCTTGCTCGCTGCGGTAGAAGCGGTCCGTCAACCGCTCCGGTGCGGCTACCGGACGGGAGTCGTTGCTGAACGTGAGGATGCCCGCCTCCATGGCGACCTCCACCGCGCCGCCCTCGGGTGTGTAGTGAAAAGCGTTGACCACCAGGTTGCGCAGCAGGATGGCCAGCGTGTCCCAGTTACCGGGCACCGCTGCGCCCGGCCGCACAGCCACCTGTACCTTTAGCCGCCGCTTGCTGGCGAGGTCGCCGGATTCAGCAATGACATCCTGCAATAGCCCGTACAAGTCCACGGTCCCCGTCGGCAGCGCGCCCTGGGGGTCCAGCCGTGCGAGAATCAGCAACTGGCTCACCGAGTGCGAGGCGCGTTCGACCCGCTGCAGTACTCGCTCCATCCTGTCGCGGGTTTCCACCTCTCGCGTCAAGCGCTGGCAGAGGTGCACTTCGGCGCTGATTGCGGCCAGGGGCGTTTTCAGTTCGTGGGCGGCGTTGGCAGTAAAGGATTTCTCATCCTCCAGCGTTGCCGCCAGGCGCTTCAATAATTGGTTGAGGGACACCACCACGGGTCGCATCTCCCGGGGTGTATTGCGACCGGGCAGCGGTTCCAGCTCAGATGAACGATGGCGCGCCTCGATGGCCTCCACCAGCCGTCCCAGCGGGTGTAGCCCGCGAGCAATGCCCAGGTAGATTGCCATCGCCGTCAGCGGGACCACCAGCGCAAGGGGCAGCAGCAGGCGCAGCAACAACTCGGTCCCGCCGAAGCGTATCTGCCGCGTATCGACACCGGCGGCATACCAGATGTCAGCACTGGCGTTGTAGCGGTACACCACACGCCACAGTTCCCGCCCCAGCGCTTGATCAACAGCAACACCGGTGCGGGTGGCCGGGCCAGGGCCGGCGAATGACGGTGTACCCGACCCGACCAGGTAGTGGTGATCCGCCGTCCAGACGTTCAAACGCGGCGAGTACTGCGCGTCGAAACCAGGCACTTCCCGCAGTAGCATGAGCTTGCGCGCATCCTGCCCGGCATCGGGAGAGCGCGAATCGCGACCAATCTCCTCGCCAGCATAAAGGTCGCCTGCAGCGAGCGTCTGCAGCTGTGCCGCCACCGAGCTGCCCACCGTATCCGCGAGCACCACGATGGATTCCAGCGCCCGGTCCGTTTCTTTCCGGAAGGCGGCTCGGGCGGACTGCGTGGTTACCAGCGCGGCGACCACCCAACTGCCGATGAACAGCACGAGCACAATGGTAGTCAGGCGTCCCCGGAGTGAAAAATCGCGCTCGACCTCTGTCATGCCGGGCCGCCCGCGCTATCGGCGTGAAGAATCGTCAAGTCATTCACGCGCCTGCTCTCGCGAGAACTCCATGCTGACGATGGCGTATTGAATATCACCGTCCGCGTCCCTTCCGGGCACCGCGGGCGCTCCGAAATACAGGTCGTGCACGCCATCCACCGCGCTGACATCCAGGCTTACTGTCGCCGCTTCAAGGTCGGGAATCAGGGGGATATCGATCTGGCGTGAAGCGATCGCCGGACTGTCTTTGTCATCGATCCGCAGCTCCAGCACGCCCCCGGTGGTGACCGGCCTAACGCCAGTTGCCATCACGAGGATGCGTTGTATATCGGTCAAATCGATATCCTTGAGCAAACCGTAACTGAAAGTGCTACCGCCCGAGGGGGTATTCACGAGTGCGACTTCGAACCCGTCCTGAACCCCGACCGTGGTTACCCCGTCGGTCTTGTCAAAATCATTGGCGAGCACAACGGGCGATCTCAATACCAGCGTAGCCTGGCCCTGCAGGGCGGGTGCCTGCTCTGTCCCTTTATCCGTATAGCGGGCATTGAAGTAGTAGTCCCCTCGGTAGAACTTTCCGAGATCGACGGCAACCCCCTTGTCGAAAGCGACGTGGATAAAGTCGTCCCGGTGCTTATCAAACGTAAGCACACCGCGCAACTCTGCCCCTGCATCCTGGCCACCGCCGTCCGTTCCGTCCAGGGACATGACAAAACTGACGATCTGCGCCAGATCCGTGTCCGAAAGGTTGGGATGTACAGGCATCACATGATTACCACCCCACTTGCCACTGGCACCTTCGCGGATCGACTGGCGCAGGACCGCTGCGGCGTTATCGTCCTGCGCATAACGCTTGGCGATCTGCGTGAACGAAGGTCCGATGGAAGGACTATCCAGTCCGTGACAAGCGTGACAATCGCTGCCCCGGGTAACCAATTCGCGCCCAGCCAGCACCGGGTCCACGCTTTCGGTGGCCAGTACTTTCGCCAGGTCTTCACCGCCGGATACGTAACCAAACTTGACCGTCACATCCCCGGAAGGAATGCTTCCACTCCCGGTGTCGCCATCTTCGCGATCGCTGACAGCGACCTCGTAGTTGACCGGCTGGTCTTCCCAGTAGAAGCTGCGATTGCCATCGGTGGATACCGTGACCTCCGGCGGCTCATTCCCGACGACGAAGCGCAGCATCGCCGTAGCCGTCTGGCCTCCTTCATCGGTGACGGTCAGTTGCATGAAGTGTTCCCCGGCTTCTTCCAACGTGACTGACTGTAACTCCTGTTCGCCGACCACGGCGCCGGGTCGACCTCTCTCCACCTTTTGCCACAGGTAGCTCAATTGTGATTTCGCGCCGTCCCGGTCGTAGGATGCCGAAGCGTCCAGTACCGTCGTCAGCGGCGCTGCACCTATGGTGGCAGCAGCCGTAGCCACGGCTATGGGTGGTGGGTTTTGCCCGCCGTAGTATTCGATGCGGCTGAGGTAAGAGTCGGTATTGCCGGTAAACCAGTCGCTGCCATACTCGACGACATACAGCGCGCCGTCGGGACCGAACGCCATGTCGAGCGGCGCGCTCAAGGGCTGGTCAATAACGGGGACGATCGTTTCCGGGCGTCCCTGCGCGTCGGTGGTCACCACCATCAGCCAGCGCCGGATAAAATCCGAAATAACGAGCTTGCCATCGTAGTACGATGGGAACTTGATGGTGCTGTCGATTGCCGCCTCATCCGAATAGTAGATGGGGGCGACCAGCGCATTGCGCCCGCCGCTGGACAGCTCAAAAAATTTGTCGCTCTCCTCGTAGGGGTAGTACAACCAGGCGGGCCGAGCCGGCGGCAGTACTTGCATCCCGGTGTTATTGCGCGAGCGATTCTCCGGCGCCTCGACGTTCGCCTTGTCCAGGGCCTTGTCCAGTGCATAGTCGTAATAGGCGTAGGGTTCATTGTCCGCGATCACATACGGCCAGCCGTAGTTTCCCGCGTCGTCGGCAATATTGATCTCATCGTAGCCGACGGGGCCGCGATCATCTGCCGCGCGCGCGTCCGGCCCGACCTCCCCCCAGTAGAGGCGTTGGCTGCGGTTGTCGAAAGCCAGGGTATACGGGTTGCGCAGGCCCATGACGTAGATATCCGGGCGTCCCTGCGCCGCCGAGGCGAACAGGTTGCCCTCGGGTATATCGTAGTAGCGCCCCTCTGCATCAGGCTGGGCTCTGGGCCTGATACGCAGAATCTTGCCACGTAAATCCTGGGTATTGCCCGCGGACCGCGCTGCATCCTGTTGAATGTGGCCCGGCCGGTCATCGATGTAGGCGGCATCGTCGGCCTGGGTATCATCACCAGTGGTCAGGAACAGGTTACCCGCGGCATCGAACTGCATGTCTCCGCCCGTGTGGGAGGTTTCGTGTCCCGGCTTGCCGTCGGCAGGCATGGTCAGCAAGACCTGTTCAGAGTCGGCGTCGAGTTCGTCGCCATTGAGTTTGAAACGGGCGAGCACCTGCTCACCTTTATCGCCTTTGCTGATGGTTCGGTACAGGTAGATCCAGCGGTTGTCGATGAAATCCGGGTCGAAAGCGAGACCCAGCAAACCGTACTCAAACTCGGAATTGACGTCCTCGAAAGTGTGGACGGTAAGTGAGTCCCGCTGGTCGAAGTCGTAGCGCTGCAGTCTGCCCCTGCGTTCCACGTAGTAGAGGTGGCCCTCCGGACTGAAGGCCAGCTTGAGCGGCTCGTTCAGGTTGGAATCCAGCACCGTGCGGCTGAAACGCCAGGCCTGTGGCCGGGATTTTCCGTAATCGAGCCGGGCGCCATCGCCCATCGCCCAGGCGATACCACCTCGCAGGATGTCCAGGAAGTGATGGTTGTCAAAGGCTGCGTCACTGTGCCCGAAAGCGGCATAGAAACTACGACCGCCGTCGAACGGGCGATACCACGCCACCGGATGTGCTTCCCCGGCCCCCATGGTGGCTCCGGTATAACTGCTTTCGTCGACCGTTAACAACACCTGGATTCCATCGGATACCCGCTGGAAGTCGTACCACTCTTCCGGCATCTGCCAGGTCTGCGGCAGCGACTGCGTGGCAGGGTGGGTACTATCGCGTACGGTCAGTATGCCAACCTGGTCGCTGTCCTCGGGATGCGCCGCGAACACGCCCCCCACCAGGCGCTGGTACCAGGGCCAGTAGGTGCCGTCTTCGACCTGCTTCCACTCGGTGTCAGCCGCCGCGTGTATACCCATGAAGCCGCCGCCGGCCTGAATGTAACGTTCGAACGCGACCTGTTGCTCGAGGTTGAGAACGTCGCCGGTTGTGTTGAGAAAAATAACCGCCTGGAACGCCGGCAAGCTTTCGTCGTCGAAGACGCTAGCGTCTTCGCTGGCGACCACATTGAATTTTTCCTCGGCACCCAGCTTTGTGATGGCTGCGATTCCGGCGGCGATGCTCTGGTGGCGATACTCGACAGTTTTGCTGAACACCAGCACCTTGCGCCCGTAGTCGGGCTCGGGCAGGGATTGCCAGAAGTGGTAGAGCGCCGCGAAGATGGCAGCGAGCGACAACACAAGCAGGACTGGACGTCGAAGTAACATGGTATCCGCTCCCGGACTTTTCGTAGCTGCGGGGGTAATGAGTTTCATCCGCAGGTGGCCTGAGGCACCTGATACCTATCAGGGACGCAACCTGTAAATCGGTGCTCTCATCGATGTAATGTTCAGGGTGTTTTCAGTCATCACGGGAGTCGGTCGATTCCAGAACTAGCTGGTCGCAGCGTGGCAGGCATGAAAACTGTTAAATAAAAAGGCGCCACTCCGTGAGCGGCGCAAAGGAATCCGGCCTGGAAAAACGCCGTCGATAGGAGATCAGCCCTCCCCGAAACTGTAGCGCAAGGTCACGCCGACCTCGCGCTCGGCGACATAACTCACCGGATAGTAGCCGGGCTCAAAGACGCCAAAGGCCGTCCCGGGTTCACCCTGGAAGAGTTGGGTATCGTCGTCCAGGACATTCTTGCCCCAGAGGGTGACGCTCCAGTCACCAGCCTCGCTGCCAATATCCAGATACAGATTCAGGATGCCGTAGGCATCCGCCTCATAGCCGCGGCCATAATCCTCCTGATCACCGTAGTAGTTGTAGAGCATACGGGCGTTACCGCGCAGTCCGAATACCGGAAAGGAGTAGGCGGATTGCAACGTCGATACCCAGGGCGGCACAGTGGAAATAGCGTAGTCCACGGTACAAAAAAGCACTGAGTTGCCACCAAAGTCAGCCGGGGTCAGATTACCGATATCACCGTTGTCAGGCCGGCTGTCACCATTGGTATCCCGGCAGGGCACATCGGCGTCATCGAACTTGCCGTCCGCGTAGGCCGTGGTCAGCCGCACCCACCAGTCTTCGCTCACATCGTAGGTGGCGTCCAACTCAAGACCCTGCACGGTTGCGTCCCCCGGGTAGGTGAACCCGCCGGCCTGCAGTGTATCGCCCGCCCCCACATAGGGCACATCCTCAAAGCGCGCGATGAAGTTGCTGTAGTCCTGGTAATAGACGGAGGTATTCAGGCGCAGCCGGTTGTCCAGCCATTCCGAGCGGAAACCCAGTTCGTAGGAATCAGTCTCCTCTGGATCGCCGGCGAGCAGGTCCTCCGGCGTCAACTCAGAGGTAATACCAACTGTCACCCCGGCCGGACGCCAGGAATGAGCGTAGGTGAAGTAAGCCATCATCTCGTCACTGAAGTTGTAGCGCAGGGAAGCGTCATAGACCCACTCCTTGTGGTTGTCCGACACCTCCTGCGTGGCCGTAGAGGCCTCTATGGCCAGGTCACAGTAACCCGAGTAGGTCTCTGTGCCCGTGAAAGGTGGCATCGGCAGCACCCCGTCCCCGCACCACCCCAACGGGGTGCCCGCTGGCCGTCCAGACGAGGTGGCTATGTCGATCGCAATCAAGCCCGCCCCAACGTCCAGCGTCTGCGAACGCTTGACATCGTCCTCCAGATAGCGCGCACCAAGACTGAGGTCTGCCTTGTCAGTGAGATGAAATACAAGATTGCCGTAAATCGCCTGGTTCTTGAACTTGACCGGGATCTCGCCGGATACCGGCAGTGAAAAGGTAAAATCGGGCGGACCTATCGGATTGGGTGAAACAGGCGAACCGAACGCGCCATCCAACATATTGGGCTGCTGAAAGCCGCTATTGGTCTTGGTTTTCTGGTACCACAGGCCCACGAGGTACTCGAGGAACTGATCCTCGGTGGACTCCAGGCGCAATTCAAAAGTCCTGTCCTCATAGGTGGACTGCGTATACTGCGCCGCTGCGAAGTTAGTAACAGCGTTGGAGCCATCCCCTTCCACATAGGAATCGAAGGAATTGTCCTGGTACGCCGCATCAAAGACTACCCGGAAAGCGTCCAGTTCCCAGCCGAGGTTCAATGTTGTCAGTTCAGACTTCAGCGTCTGTTCCGGCTTGGTCTCATTCACTGCGCGACCGCCGCCGCTGATGGAACTGCCGTTGTAGCCGGCGCCCGGGCCTTCCACCTCGGTCAACACGGTAAGGTCCGCACGCATCCACTGGTAGGTCAGGGTCGCGTCGATCGCGTCCGTTGGCGCCCAGCGCAGCGAAGAGCGCCAACTGTCGGTTGAGCGCTTGTCATCGTGACTGGAATTAATGCTGCGGACCTGGTTGCCGTCATTCTCATCCGTGAGGCCAGCCAGGCGCAGCGCCAGTTTGCCGTCGATCAGGGGGACGGTAACGCCGCCCTGGAAATTGGTAGCATCCTGATCACTGCCCGAGGCCTGTAGCGTCCCGCCCCAGCCATCCAGTTCCGGCGCGCGCGTGCTCACGGTGATGGCACCCGCGGGCGATGGCCTGCCCCGCAAAGTGCCCTGCGGACCTCGCAGCACTTCGACCTGGCCGATATCGTACAGCGTCTGGAACGCGTAGTTGGCGTCCATCGGCGTTTCGTTGACGTAGACATCCACAGCGGGAGACGTCGACGAGCTGCTGTCAAAGCCTACCCCGCGGAGCTGGGCGACAGAGCCGAAAGCCCCATTATTCTCAAGGGCAAGCCCCGGTGACAGCTGGGACAAGTCCTGGAATTCAAAAATTTTGTACTCCTCGATATCTTTCCCGCTGATAGCGGTGAGTGTCATCGGGACATCCTGAAGGTTTTCTGCCCGACGCTGGGCTGTAACCACCACTTCTTCTAGCACCATCGCTCGTTGTGGCGCCGACTCCTGGGCAAGAATCGGACTGCCGCTGCCAACTGCTGCTGCACCGGCGAGCGCTATTAGGGGATACTTTTTATAGTTCATAAGTTACCTGCCTGCTGTAAGTGATATGCGGGATTTGGGCATCGGCGACAAGCATGTGCTTGTTGGCTTATAAAACAGGGATTCAGTCTTTTCATTGCATGGCACCCAGGAGTCAGTATGCATTTACTTATTATTTAACTTAATAGTAAGAAAAGTACTGTAAATCACTCACATCGTCAAGACAGTCTTCCCCCATAAACATTGCGACATTGAGGACACTGGGCAAGCAGAAAGGGTGATCAGTACATCGGCCAGCAGCAACATACCAGCGAGGACGAGGTACTTAATCATAGTGCGTAGTACGGTCGCTTAATTGAACTGATGTATACCCGCCACCCCAGCGGCGCAATTAGAGCATTGACGGGGGCACTGGATAGTTATAACTTCGACATAATTTATATATAAGTTAATACGCACCAAATATACATCAACAGTCGGCCGCAAGCCACACGAACGCTGTAGAAAACAGTCTTATAACGCGCAGCGCATTACAACTACCGCCCGTATGGGGTTGCAGGAAGCCGCGCTTACTATCTCGCCCAAGGGAGGCGCCAGCCCATGTCCAACAGGAAACCCCTCGCCACAACCTTCACCGCCCTGCTGGCGATGACCGCTGGCGAAGCTGCCCTGGCCCAGGCGCCGTCGCAGCCGCAACAAGCGCTCGAGGAGGTGATTGTCACCGCCACGCGGCGTGCCCAAAGTGTGCAGGATGTGCCGATGTCCATCACCGCCATCTCCGGCGAGGACGTGCAGGAGTACAACCTGTTCCGCTTCGACGACCTGCAGCAACTCTCCCCCGGTCTGCAACTGGACAGCAGCGGCGCCTTCGGTTCCTCCGCCCAATTACGCGGCGTGGGGTTTGACACCAACACGTCGGCGGCACCGGCGGTGGATATTTACTACAACGAGACCCCGGTGGATGCCAACTTCGCCTTCCAGAGCATCTACGACGTCAGCCAGGCGGAAGTGCTGCGCGGTCCCCAGGGCCTGCTTCGTGGCCGACCCTCACCCGCTGGCGCCATCACCATCAACAGCCGCGAGCCCGACCTCGACGCTGTCGGCGGCTACCTGTCCGGCAGCGCCGGGGACGAGGGCACCTACAATGCGCAGGGGGCGGTCAATATTCCCTTGCTGGCAGACTCGCTCGCCCTGCGCGTGGCCGGGGTGTATGACGAGGACGAGGGCGAACGGGTCAAAAGCGTCAACTCCGGCGAGGAAAGCAGCCGGGAGACCAAGAGTTGGCGCGCCTCCCTGCGCTGGGCGGTTACCGACGCCATCGACGCGACGCTGACCCACCAGTGGTTGCGTTCGGACCGCACACTGCTGGCCGAGGTCGAGGGCGCCGGCGCGGGCTACAACGGGCCGGCGATTACGGACCGCCAGGGCCTGTCCGTAATGGAAGACGCCACCGGCGGCCGGCAGAACTCGGAGATCACCAACTGGGCACTCACCTGGGAACTGACTGACCACCGCATCGTGTACAACGGCGCCTACCAGGACAACTCCTACAATTTTGACCAGGAACTGGACAGCTTCAACGGCGTGGTCAATTTTCTGCAAAGCCAGAACGTACCGACCACCTTCGAGGTCAAGAATCATGAACTGCGGCTCGAGTCCACGGCGCCGGACTTGTTCGTGGACTACCTCGTAGGCTTCTGGTACTACGACGAATCCATCAACGCCGGCTTCGCGCAACCAACACCCCAGCCCGGCGCCTTCGGCGACCCGCTGGCACCCTCACCGTTCGGCCCGCCCGATGATGCGTACATTGTATTTGCCGACGGCGCTATCCCGGTGGATACCGAAAACCAGTCCATTTACGCCAACCTGGATTTCCACCTGACGGAACAGACCGACCTCAGCGTCGGTGCCCGCTACCTGGAGAACGACAGCAAGCGCACCGAGACCATTAACACCAGCGACGCATCCATCGCCGTGCCATTTGGCACGGAGCCGGGGGTATCGGTCCAGCCCACCTGCTCGAACTTTGCCAGCCTGGGCTTCGGCTTTACCGGGGAGGAGGCGTTCCCCGGCTCCTGCCTGCTCGAACTGGAGGCGGCCACCAGCGAGGTTCCAGGCAGCGCCAAGGACAAGGAGTGGGTATACGGTCTCAACCTGAAGCACTATTTCAGCGACGTCCTGATGGCCTACATCCGCTACGATCACTCTTTCCGCCCGGCGGGAACCACCGTGGCAATCACCTCACCGGTAACGGATTCGACCCTGATCCAGGGCGACCCGGAAAAGTCGGACTCCTACGAGGTTGGCCTGCGTTCCGACTGGATGGACAGTCGGGTTCGGGTAAATGTCTCGGTCTACCACCAGGACTTCGAAAACTACATCGGCCGCTTCTCTGACGTACCCTACGTGGGCCCGGGCGACCAGATCATCGCCGCCGACGGCTTCACCTATCCCGCCGACGCCACCGTGGACGGCTTCGAACTCGACGTCACCGCCGAGGTGGCCGACAACTGGTGGGCACAGTTCAACATCGCCTACTCCGATGGCTCCTACGACGACGCCACCGTGCCCTGCCGTGACACCAATGTCGACGGCCAGCCCGACAACGGCGACATCGGCAACCTGGGTATCGGCGACTTTACAGGCGCCGACGGCATGATCAACAGCGTGCTGTACTGCGATGTGGACTATGCCATATCGACCATCCCCAACTGGGTCGGGCTACTGCGCTCCGAGTACAGCATCCCCCTGTCCTTCGGCGATGCCTACGTGCGCGGCCTTTACAACTACTACGGCGAGCAGGACAACCTCGACGGCCGCTACGAGGCGGACGCCTACGGCGTGCTCGATCTTTACATCGGGCTGCGCGACAGCGCATCAGATTGGGAAGTATCCCTGTGGGCTAAAAACCTGCTCGATACCGACACCCGGCTGGAGCGCGGCGAGCCGCAAACTGCCTTCGGCGCCTTCCAGACCGGTTACTACGAGGCCGGCTACGTGCCGGAGCGCGAGGTCGGCCTGACCGTCAGGTACCTGTTTGGCGGCGGCTGAACTCTATTGCACCACCTGGTGTGAAGCTGCGCCGGGTCCATTGCCAACGCCACCTCCGGGTGGCGTTTTTTTGTTTGGGGATCGAGCTGCGAAAAGCCTAGTTTCCGAGCCCCGAGGCCACGATATCCGGGTGTGCGTACTCGGGCAGCACCGGGTCGTCGATACGTTCGCGACCATCCAGTGTATACACCGGCAACTTGTGGTGGTGCGGAAAGTGCAAACTGTAGGCAACCAGGCCGGTGCGCTCGCTGGCGGGTCGGTGGCACAGCGCCAGGCCGGTCTCGGCGATGTACTCAATGCGCTCGGAGGGGTACTCCTCGGGAATGTATTCCGCCGCGCCCGGTGTGCGGATAGCCGTGCTCGGCGCCAGCGTATTGACGGCGATGTTATCCGCCAGTAACTCCGCCGCCAGGCCCTGGGTCATGCGGTGCACCGCGGCCTTGATCGCCGCGTACACCGTGGCGCCACCGAAAGTGCTGAATTCATCGTAGGGGCGCAGCGTCGGCAACGCCGTCACCGAACCCAGGGTCACGATCCAGCCGCCGCCGCGCTTGCGCATTTCCGGCACGGCGTGGTGGTAAAGCTTGAACGGCGCGCGCAGGTAGTGACCCAGGGTGCGATCGAAAGTGTCCTGCGCCATGTCCACGGTCGGCGCGTACTCCGCCTTGCCACCGCTGTGAATGAGGATGTCCAGTCCGCCCGCGACATCGACAGTGCGACTGACCAGTGTGTCCAGGTCGGCGTCATTCTCCAGGTCAACCACCAGCGGATGCGCCGTACCGCCGTTGCTCTCGACCAGGTTGACCGTCTCGCGCAGGGTGCCGGCGTACTGTCCCGCCGTGTCCAGGCTGCGCGCCGCGACAACCACGGTCGCGCCCTCGGCGGCCAGGCGCAAGGCCAGGGCACGGCCAATGCCGCGACTGGCGCCTGTGACCAGGGCAATTTTGTTGTCCAGTAACTTCGCCATGCTGTCTTCCTCAATAAGGGCGGCGGCGGGCTGGTCGGCGCGCCGGGATGGGTTCAATCGGGCAGGTTTGCTTCCCGCGCCAGCAGGCTGTTCTCAAGCGGGCTGAAGGCGTGCGACAGGTCGGCGTCGATAGCCTGCGCCCCCGATTCCGGGTCGAACCAGCGGTCGATATACGCCCAGTGGTGCGGGTGCGCCATGTACGGGCCGAGCAGGCCATCGAGGTCGGCGAACTCCTGTTCCCAGACGTAACTCCAGGGAGCGGCGTCCGTAGTGTTCCAGGGCGCCGCGGTCGCCCGGCTCAGGCGCCAGTTGCGGATCGCCTCTATCTGCGCGGGCATCTCCAGCAGGTCGCGCTCGAATCGATCCGCGGTGGCAGTGTCCTGCCCGGGTAACAGGCGGAAAAACGCGGTGCGTTTTACGCCATCGGCCAGTTCGGGCTCGCGAATGCCGGCTTCGATAGTCGTCAGTTCCAGGGCGTGCACCTCGGTACAGTACTGCGTCAGGGCGGGCAACACCTTGGCGCTCCACGTTGCGCTGTCGCCGGCCTGCGCGGCGCTCGCCGCATCCGGGTACAACAGGTCCCAGGTCAGGTGACCCGCCGCGTACTCCGGCGCGAAATTGCGCCCCAGCGCGCTAGCCTGCAGGCCCGGCAATGTTTCGGCAGCACCGAGCAACACCGCCTCCAGCGCCGCGGGGTTGTCGGCCACTTCCGGCTTCAGGGCCAGTTGCGCGGTCTGCCGGTGTCCGCGTGTACTCACCCGGTCGGCGGCAGTATCCGCGGGACCGGGCAGGCTCGCCGCCCCATCCTCCGTAGAATAGGTCCGCTCCCGCGACAGGCACAGGGCGTCGACCGCGGCCCAGAACGCCGCGATCTCCGGCACACCGGACTGCGCGCGCATAGCCCACCAGGCACCGACGTCGGCGACCTGCCATAGCAATGTGTACGTTAGCGGCGCGTTGGCGGTGAGTACCGGCGGGGATACCCGGGTCGCAACCAGTCGCAGGCCCCGCTGCGCGGCACCCGGCAGGTAGTCTTCCCGAAACAGGCGCTCTAAAGAATCCAACGTGACTGCTTGTACGGTGATGCGGTCCTGTACCGTAATCATCGCTGCAGGCCCGGAGCAGCCGGTGAAACTACCATGCTGTTCATGACAACAACTCCACCACTTCGATCAGGTGGCCCTCGATATCGCTGACGAAGCCTACCCGCACACCGTGCTCGGGCAGGTCCTTGACCGGATCCACCAGCTTGCCGCCGGCCTGTAGTGCACGCTCCACGAAGGCATCCACATCGGCGGTCTGAAAACCGACGATAACCTCGTTGCTAACCGGTGACGCCTGGTCCTCGAACTTCAGCAATACAAAGGTGGCCGCACCCTCCCCTGTCGGGTGGTACATGATTTCACTGATGGCGCGGCCGCCGATCTCGCTGTCCACCCGCGCCAGTTCCACCAGGCCGCAGACGCTGGTATAAAACTGCGCGCAGGCCTCCATGTCCCGTACCAGAAGCTTGGTGAATCCGAAATGATCTGTGCTTACTTCTGCCATAGTCTTCTCTTTACTCTCATATTACTGTCTAAACAGTGCTTACGCGTGTCCGGCGCCCGGAGTGGAAAAGCACTGCACCAGCGCCCGGACTGGACATTTAACTTATCTATAATTTATTCTATAAACTAACGATCTTGAGCGATGCCGTCAACCGCTCCCGACGCGCCACACTTAACCCGCTGGCCCCGGTTCACCATCTCAGCCCGACAGGGTCCAGGGACTTGTAGCGCGCCGCACATACAGCAGTCCGGCTGATCCCGGCAATACCGCAACCACCGAGGCCACCGACCATGACCCAAGCGGACCCCTACAGCCAGACCCTGTTTGACACGCTGCGCCGCAGCGCCGCCCGCCATCCGGAAAAACTCGCGATCAGGCAGCATGACACAAGCTGGAACTACGCGGAATTTCACCGCCTGTGTGAACGGTTCGCCGGGGGCCTGGCAGGATTGGGCATGCAGCCCGGTGACCGCATCGCCGTGCTGTCGCAGAATTCCAGCGCTTTCGCAGTCGCCCGCTTCGCCATAGGCGCCTGCGGCGGCATCCTGGTGCCGGTAAATTTCATGCTCAATGCCGCGGAGGCCGCGTATATCGTCCAGCACAGCGGTGCCCGCCTGCTGCTTGCCGGCGCCTCAGAACTGGACAAGGCGCGCGCGGTGGCAGAGCAGTGTCCGGCGGTCGAGTCGCTTGTGTGGCTGGAAACCGATGGCGAGGCTCCAGGCCATATGCCGACGTTCAATCAGCTCGCCGCCGCCCCTACCCTGGCGAGCTACCTTGCCATCGACCCCGCCACCCCGGCGCAAATCATCTACACCAGTGGCACCGAGTCAGCGCCCAAGGGGGCGGTGCTCAGCCACTCGGCGGTGCTGTGGCAGTACGGCAGCATTATCGCCGACGCCGAGGTGGCGGAACAGGACACCCTGCTGCACGCCCTGCCCCTGTTCCACTGCGCGCAGCTTGACTGCTTCCTCGGCCCCTCGGTACAGGTAGGCGGGAGTAATGTGATAACCGCGGATAATAGCCCGGATAACTTGTTGGCACTGCTGGAGAGCGAATCGATCACCTCGTTTTTCGCCCCGCCTACGGTGTGGATTGCCCTGCTGAACTCCGCACGCTTTGACAGTACCGACCTGTCCGCCCTGCGCAAGGGCTATTACGGCGCCTCGATCATGCCGGTGGAAATCCTCAGGGAAATACAGCAGCGTATTCCCGAGCTGCGGCTGTGGAACCTGTATGGGCAGACCGAAATCGCACCGGTGGCCACCGTCCTCAAGCCCCACGACCAGTTGCGCAAGGCCGGCTCCGCGGGCAAACCGGTGCTGAATGTGGAGACGCGGGTGGTCGACGACGAAGGCGTGGACGTGGCTGTTGGTGAAATCGGCGAGGTGGTACACCGCTCGCCGCAACTACTGACGGAATATTTCAACAACCCGGAAAAAACCGCCGAGGCCTTTGCCGGCGGCTGGTTCCACAGCGGCGACCTCGCCACCGTGGACGAGGAAGGCTATCTCACCATCGTCGATCGCAAGAAGGATATGATCAAAACCGGCGGCGAAAATGTCTCGGGCCGGGAAGTGGAGGAAACCATCTACCAGTTGTCCTCCGTAGCCGAAGTCGCCGTGATAGGCCTACCCCACCCGCGCTGGATCGAGGCGGTCACCGCGGTGGTAGTACCCAGGGCAAACGCCGCGCCCGGCGAAGAAGAAATACTGCAACACTGTGCCGCCAGACTGGCCGGCTTCAAGGTGCCGAAAATGATCATCTTCGCCGAGGACCTACCACGCAATCCCTCCGGCAAAATACTCAAGCGCGACCTGCGCGTCGCCCACCGCGAGGCTTACGCGGGGGCCGCGGACTGACAGAGCCCGCTTAAAGCGCGTCCGCCATACCCATATTGGCGAGTACTTCCTGCGGCAGCGAGGGCTTCGCCAGCACACTCAGTTGCGCGGCGCGATTACCGGCGAACTCGGCGGTCATCTCCGGGTGGGTCGACACCCAGAAATCGCCCGCGGCAATCTGCGGCAGGATGCGTTGCGCCGCCTCGTAAGCGCTGATGCCGTTGGCCTGCAGCATACCCATCATGACATCGCGGTGCGCAGCGCTGGTGGCGTCGCTCTCTGTCTGGCCGTCTTCGAATATCCGCGTTTTCACCGGGCCGGGCAGGATCACCGACACCTGCACCGGCGCCTGCTTGATCTCCATTTCCAGGAACAGGCATTCGCTGTAGGCGATCATGGCGTGCTTGCTCATGATGTAGGACGTCTGCAGCGGTGTGATGCCGAAGCCGCCGATGGATGACGTATTGGCAATCCATGCCGGCTTGCCCGCCGCGATCATTTTTGGGGCGAAGGCCCGCACACCGTGCACGGCGCCGTGGATATTAATATCCAGCACCCGCTCCCAGGCCTCGGCGCCCAGCTCCCAACTGAAGCCGACAGTCTCGATACCTGCGTTGTTGACCAGCAGGGTGACCTCCCCGTAAATGTCGTAGCTGAACCGGGCGAGCGCGTCCAGCGACTCCGGCTGCGCCACGTCAACCTCACTGGCGCGGGCATCGCCACCACCGTCACGAATAGCCGCGGCAACCGACTCCGCCCGGTCGATGGCGATATCGGCGACCACCACCCGCATACCCGCCTCGGCGGCGCACCGCGCGATGCCCTCACCTATTCCGGAGCCAGCGCCGGTGATAACGGCCACACCAGTGGCAAATTCTTGTGAGTACTGTGCCATGCGGGCACCCTCCACGGGTCTTTCAAAGATACTTATCTTAGCAGTAATTTAATTATCTGCCAGCACCACCGGTTCAAGCGGGCTGACCAGATCGGTGTCGTCGGGTTGCATCAGGCCTTCAGCAGCGCGATTTCCCGCTCGAGGTTGGCAATGAGCTGGCTGAAGCCAAGTTCCAGCACCTCGTCGCTGGTGAGGCTGGCGTTGTGCCGGCGAAGCATCAGCAGGAATTCCTGCTCGTCGGGGTCGAGCTTGTCGACATCCGCCAGAGAAATAGACGTGCGGAATATGCTGCCCTGGCGCTCATTGAAGACAATGGCGATGGCATTGCTGCAGAACATCCAGGACTGCAGCGCCAATTGGTGGTCGCGCATACCCTGCTCGTACATGGTACGCGACACGGTCAGGGTAATACGCAGCCAGCCCGGAGACGAGCGACCGTCCACCGCCATCACTTTGAGAATGATCGGGTAGTTGTTGGCGTGCTCCTGGAAGGTCCACAACCACTGCCTGAGCGTCTCCTGCCAGGACTGGTTACGTCGCGGCTCAGGCATTTTGAAGCGCATGCAGATGTCGTCGGCGATGGCAGCCAGCAGCGCATTGCGGCTGGGGAAATAGTTGTACAGCGCCATCGACACTGTATCGAGGGCGGCGGCGACCCTGGCCAGGGTGAACTCCTCCACAGGTCCCTCGTCCAGCAGTTCGATGGAGCGTTGCAGCACCATCTCGCGGGATAACCTCGGGGGACGCCCGGCCTTGCCGGCACGAACGGATTTATTTGCGGCGGATCGCGATCTGGCTGCGGTTTTTTTCGTAGCCCTGGCTTTGGTTTTAGCCTTGGTTTTAGCTTTGGTTTTAGCTTTGGTATTAGCTTTGGCTTTGGCCTTTGGCTTGGCTTTTGGCTTGGCTTTGGCCTTTGCCTTGCTCCTTGGCCTGACCTTTGTATTAGCTGCCGACGAAGACCCTGCTTTACCTTTCGAACTACCCGATTTTGCCGCCATGAATTCCCTACACTCCAGTTACCGATCGACCCGGCTCGCCCGCAGGCGAACCTGATCGACTATACAGCGGCCCGGGAGTCAGCGGCAAGGGACTCGCCCGCGCTTCAGGCTACCGCCTGGGACGACTTCGGATACAGACGGTAATCGGCAAGATCAGGCTCGCGCATCATTCCCCAATAGTCGACCAGGCGATAGGGGCAGGACAGGAAAACCCTGCCCCTGCTGTTCTTGTAATAGCTATTGGTGCCCGGGTGGGACCAGATCAGCCCCTTCAGGGCCTCATCGATCTGCTCGTTGTAGGCGCAGGTCGCCTCCTCCGTCGGCTCCAGCGCCGCCACATCGCGCGCAGTGATCGCCTCCAGGCATTCCAGGATGTAGTGAATCTGTGTCTCCGAGGTAATGTTCTGGCCCCCGGCGTGGTTGGGGGCGCTGTTCGGCCCCACCGTGAGAAAGAAGTTGGGATAGCCCGGTACGGTCACGCCCCGGTAGGCGCGCGGGTCGTCATCGCCCCACTCCTCCTTCAGGTCGCGACCGTCACGGCCGCGGATCTTCAGACCTCCGGTCATGTCGGCAATGCTGAACCCGGTAGCGCAAACAATGACATCGACGGGTATCCGGGTACCGTCATTGAGCACGATGGCGTCCGCCTCGACACGACCAAGATTATTATCTTCCAGGGTTACGTTGTCCCGGCACAGGGTATCCAGCCAGTTGATATCCATGCAGATGCGCTTGCCGAAGACCGGGTAGTCAGGAATCAGTTTCTGCTGCAGGTCTGGCCGGTCCGCCAGCTTGGCCAGGTAATTCTGCAGGCAGTACTGTCGGACGCCCTCGTTGTAGGCGGACACCGACATACCATCTTCCGGTTGCCACTCGGGGTCGACGCGAATGTTTTCGTACAGCCCGTCCGCGGCGAACCAGTAGGAGCGGAAACGGAACCACTCCTTGTAATGCGGGATGTGAGCCTGCGCCCAGCGCACAGACTCGGGCACCTCCACATAGTGATTGGGCATCAACCAGTGCCGGGAACGCTGAAACACGGTCAGGTGCTCCACCTCCGGGGCGATGGCGGCGCCCAGTTGCACCGCGCTGGCAGCGGTGCCGATCAGCGCCACACGCTTGCCGCGCAATGCAACCTCGCTGTCCCAGCCCGCAGTGTGCATCACCGGGCCGTTAAAGGTATCCAGCCCAGGAATATCGGGCAGCGACCAGCGGTTGACCGGGCCGTGGGCGTTGATCACCGCGCCCGCACGCACCACGTGCTCGCCGGTGGCGTCCGCGATGGTCACCAGCCACTCGCAGGCGCCTTCGTCCCACTCCAGCCCCAGCACGCGGGTTTCGAAGCGCACGTGTCTGCGCAGGTCGTATTTTTCCGTCACCGCCAGCAGGTAGCGCTGGAACTCGGGTCCGTTGGGCGTGTAGTGGGACCAATTGGGGTTGAGTTCAAAGGAGTAGGAATAGAAATGGCTGGGTGTATCGACCGCGACGCCCGGGTAGGTATTCTCCCACCAGGTACCGCCCACCTCCGGGTTCTTCTCGATGACCTCGAAATTGTAACCGGCCTCTTCCAGTTTGATCGCCGCCAGCAGGCCTGTCAGGCCGGCACCGATGACCAACACCTTGAATTCCGCGGGCGGGCGGCGGCGCCCGGGCCGTTCGCTGCGCCTCTGTGGCGCCTCAAAGCCCATCTGCTCCCGCAGCATGGGAATAAATTCCTCCTCCACCAGCTCGCCCACGTCGATACTGAGCATGGACTGGAACAGCGCCGCATCAAGCGGCTCGTCCCGCGGCGCGGGGTCGGCGGTCAGCACCCGGAACAGGCGCCCGCGCAATTCGGCCAGCAGGTCTTCGGGTACCGCTTTCGGCGGGTCGAAAATAGAGCCTATATAGGGCGCAAACTGCTGCATGAATTCCGCGTCGCGCTGAAACTGGGTCAACACCATGAGCAGAGTCGGCACTTCGCCTTCCTCCAGGGCGCGACGCAGCATGGCCGTGTCTCGGATTGGCAGTGTGGGCTGGAAGTCGAGCAGCGGTTGGTTCATGGGTTTCCTCTGGCGGCGGTCAGCCGCGCGCACGCGGCAGAAAAATGAATGTTGCTTACAATTATCTTATATCTAAGTTTACTGTCAATCGAGAGATATTCCAACAGCTCGAACCTACCCGGGCGATGTCCGGCCTGCGCCTCAACAAGCATCGATATCCGCCACGCACAGTACCAGCTTGCCGCGATTGTGGCCGCGCTGTAGTACCTCGTGGGCGGCGACCACGTCGCGCAGGTCATATTCCTTGATAGGCGGTAGGCTAATAGCCCCCCGCTGCAGCAATCCGGCAATCTCCTCCAGCGTGGTCGCGCAGGCGTTGTCGTCCATGATGGAGAACTCGCGGTTGACGCCCTTGTCCTGTGCCGCCGCTATCGCGGCAGTGATGTCGCCATCGTCGACCAGGGTGGGAATACTGACGAAGGTGCCGCCGGCGCGCACCAGGTCCAGGCCCCGCGGCAGGGTGCTGACCCCAACCGCGTCCATCAGGTAATCCAGACCGTCGGGCGCCCACTGGCGAACCGCCGCCTCGATGTCCTCGCTGCGGTAGTCGATTACCCGCTCCACACCGAGTGAGCGCAGGTAGTCAACATTTGGCGTGGAGCAGGTTGCCGCTACACGCGCGCCCGCATGGGCTGCGAACTGCACGGCGAAGCTGCCAACGCCACCGGAGCCGCCGTGAATCATCGCCGCCTGCCCCGATTGCAGGCCGCCGCGATCGAACAGGCCCTGCCAGGCGGTCAGCGCGGCGACCGGCAGGGCGGCGGCCTCGGCGAAGGACAGGGACGGCGGGATATGCGCCACCCGGTCGGCACTGGCGATGGTGTACTCGGCATAACTGCCCTGCCCGCCCTGGCCGTGATTGGTCGGGGTGAACACGCGATCTCCCACCTTACAGTTCTGCACGCCCTCGCCAACAGCCGCCACGACGCCCGCGGCATCGAAACCGATGATGTAGGGAAAAACATAGGGCCTGAACTGGGCCAGGTGTCCCTGGCGGTTTTTCCAGTCCGCCGGGTTGACGCCCGCGCAGGCCACCCGGATCAACACTTGACCAGACTCCGGCGCCGGCGTATCCACCTCGGCGTAACGAAACACTTCGGGGCCGCCGGTTTCCTCGATAATCATCGCGAACATGACTAAGCTCTCTGGGCCGCAGCAAGATGCGCGTTAAAGAACTGCGCCTGCAGGTCCAACAACTCGCGCGTCTCGGGCAGTTCCAGCGCGTACCAGAACGAGTGTGGCATGGCGTCATAGACCAGCAGTTCCGCCTCACGCCCGGCGCGCAACAGGGCGCGGTGAAAATTACAGGTGGCGCTGAGCAGCGCATCGCGCGTGCCGGATACCAACAGCGCCGGGGGAAAGCCGGACAGGTCGCCCCGCTCCGGCGACACCCGCGGGTCGTGTGGATCGGCATCGCCGAGATACACCGTCACTTCGCTCAACTCGTGCCCCAGCGGCAGGCTCGGCTGGCCGTAGAACCCGCTGAGCGTAAAAATGTTGCGGCTGTCGCCGAAGTCGTACAGATTGCCGCCAGCGGAAAAGATTCCAGCACAGGCCGGCAGCGGCTCACCCGAGGCCTGCAGGTGAGCGATTGCCTGGGCCGTCAGGAAGCCCCCGGCGGAGCTGCCGTAGATGCCCATTGATGCCGCCGGTGTGATATCCAGACAGGCCCGGTATACCGCCAGTACATCCGCTACCGCAGCCGGGTAGGGGTGCTCCGGGGCCAGGCGGTAATCCACTGCGATCACGGTACAGCCTACCAGTGCGGCGATGGGAATGGCCTCCACCAGCGCGCCCGACCCCACCACGAAACCGCCGCCGTGCAGGTTGATCAGCACCCTGCCCGCAGCCTCCTCTTGCAACCCGGTGGGCACGATACGGTGGCAGCGCACCCCCGCTATAGATTCCTCGCGAATGTCCACGTCGTAGAGGGAACTGGCTTGCTCGTTCAGCGCGGCAAAGGACGGCGCCATCACGTCACGCAGGTGCCACATGGGAATGGGCTCCTCCGGCACCGGCATATCGCCCCAGGGGTTGGCGGCCAGGTAGGCGCGCGCCTCGGGGCTGACTGAAGTGGGGACAGGTACCCGCTGTCCGCCCAGGTCCACACTCCCGTCCGGGTCGATCTGATAGGGCATGACACTCTCCTCGCTTAAGTTATCACCGCCGGCTGCACGCCGTGCGACAGGGTCGGGCAATTAACTTACTTATAAATATATTATGCCTAAGGATATAGGTCAGCCACAGAGGGGGTCAAGCACGCAAGGGCAATCGCTCGGGACGAGGACTATGCTATGACTGCTTGCGCAAGTAGTTGAACCGCTGCCCGCGCGATCCGCCTGTCACCTCACTGGCTACCGGGTTGGGGCATGGCCCGTCCACTGCCGGAACGCACGGCGGAACGAGGCGCCATCACTGAACCCCAGGTGCGCGGCGATCCCCGCGATACTCCTGTCACCCCGCCCGAGCATGACCAATGCGGCTTCCAGCAAAGCTTCCTCGCGCAATGCCCGAAAGCTGCTGCCGCCCTCCGCCAGACGGCGGCGAAAGGAGGACAGGGAAAGGCCAAACGTGGCCGCAAGTTCCGCCTGCGTCGGCAACCCGGTGCCCTGCTCCGCGGCTGCGGCCAATACCGCCGCCACCTGCTGCCGCAGTCCCTCCCGGCCTGTATGAAAAACACCACAGGGAAATATCTCGAAAAAGGCGGGAAAATCCGCGGAACTGCGCACCACCGGCAGGTCAGGCGCGCCGCCGGCAAACTGCAGGGCGTACTCGTCGCCACCGACCAGCACCGGTGTCCTGAATAATTTCAAAAAAGGCAGCACGTCCTCACGCCCCACGGGCCCGATGCAGACCCGCTCCAGCGGCAACTCCACCCCCACCAGCCATTGGAACAGTTGGTAGAAACCGAACAGGCCCATAATATCCGCCAGGCTGCTGGCGGCGCTCTGCTCGGTGCGCAGGGAGTCGAGTACGAATTCCGCGCGCGACGCGGTGCCGCGCAGGGTCACGTGGCCGCCGCGGGGATACAGGCTGGCGCAGTACTGTCCACAGAGCGCGATGGCCTCGCCGAGGGTGCGCCCGGTCAAGGCGCAGCGGCACATCAGTTCTACCTCGCCGCGGGACATGGGCGCGTGGCCCGCGCGCCCGGCGACGTGGGCCTCCAGCGACTGCGCCACTTCGATGTACCAGCGCACGAAGCCCCGCGCTGAACGCGGCGGCCCCGATGGCTGTGCGATGTCCGCACGGGTCAGCTCCTGCTGCAACAACTGCACCAGCGGCGCGATGGACTGGACGACAGCCGTGTCGTCCATACCCGTGGCGGCGTCGACCATGGGCAAACTTCCCGGGATAATGACAGGGCCTGATTTTAGCCCTATTGAGCATTAATGTATTGCTTATTGATCATATTTGTTATGACAAAGCCGACCCCGATTCAGTAAGGTTGATGTCCAGCCAGGGGGCGCCCCCCAAGGAGCCAGGTATGTCGTCGAATACAGCGAATTTCTACCCACGTGTGTTGATTTGCATTCAGAACTGACCCGGCATTTGCACTGAATATTGATCCGTGCTGCGACTGCTATTTCATTGATATCTGATGACATTTCAGGTGAAAGATGGGTCAGAACGAAATGCAGAATACGGGCTGAAATGGATCAAATTTCAGTGCAATTCAACAGCTCTAACAAATTAACGGCGAATGGGCATTCACTCATACCCGATTAATGATGAAGAGCCACGCCAGCTTGCCGGGTCAGGGCCCGGTAGACTAGTACGGAGACCCCGGGGAGCGCGTAACCGGCATCACCGCCTCCAGTGTGCCGGCGTGAATCGCCTCCTGCAGCCAACGGGTTTCGTCGGGAATGTCTACACAGCCGCCGCCCACGCCTGCCATGGATGAGCCGACCAGGACGTTTTCGCCGGGACTATTCACAAGGACGAAGTAATCCCCGCCGGCGTACGGACCCATTGCGTAGGTTGCCCATGTAGTGACAGCACCGGGATCGGCGTAGACACCGTCGGGGTCGCATTCATCGCCCATGAAATACATGGGATAGGTTGGCAGTGGCCAGGTGACATGACTCTGCAGCATGTACCGGACATTGGCCATGCCCACTTCGCTGAAGGGCGCAGGGAAGGCAATCCAATCCGGGTAGGCCTCCTCGAAAATCGCCCCGACCACGTTGGCAGCGCCGTCAACGGCCACGCCTTCAGGATACGGACTGTCGAGTCGCTCGAAAATCGGCACGATAAAGCCCACCCTCTCCGACGCGACCACCGTCTCTGCACCGGGCACAAAGGACACGCCGCGCAGGTCCAGCGTGCAGGTTGCACTGGCCTCCTCACCGCAGAAAAAGCCGTCACCGCCCTGCCAGGCCCTGAATTCGTAACCCGGATTGGCGACCGCGGTAAATGTCTCGTTGAAACCGGTGTGACTTACAAGAATTTCACAGACCTTCCCCGACCCACAGTCGAGGAAGGTCGAGCTGGATTCCACGTACCCACCCGGGGTACTGATGACATACAAGTAACAGCCCGACAACGGCAGGACCGTGCCAAGAATGGCAAGAACTTTCAATAGTGTGGCTTTAGCAGTGATGAGACGGAACACAGGCAGCTCTTCTTAGCCATTGTTATTCTGTTATTGCGTTTTTTATAGCAGTGTATCCGGCATCGCGCAATCGCCGCGCCATGCAGGGCGCGCAAGAATCTGAACCGCGGGTCTACCCACTTTTGGGGCGGTTCTTCCCCACCAGCGAAAGTTCCCCCGCCAGTCTATACTTTCAGCACCTCGCGTAATGATAACAACCTGCCTTGAAGGGGACATAACCGTGGGCTATAGCGTACCTCCACCCACATACCCCAAGCTTTCCTCGCTGACCCGCCGGCTTGCCAACCGCGCCCTCTGTCTTCTCTTGCTGTTGACGATGGCCCCCGACGGCCGGGCTGCGCCCGACCTGTCGAGCCGCAACAGCTTTAGCACCGGCGACCTGCAACCGGGTGTGGTGGCTTCCGGCGGCCGCTGGACCGCCGCGGGCCAGCGGACCTGGTTCGGGACCCGCTTCGAGCCGCCCTTCGAGTACGAACTATTCGTGCTCGTGACCGGGCCCTGGGACGGCAACCCCGCGACGAGCTACCTGATACCACAGGAACGCCCGGGCGCCGAAATTTTCGGCGAAGCGCTGGGCCTGGAGGGCGACAGGCTCGCGATCGGCGCGCCGTCGGAGGGATTCTGGTCCTACAACTGTCCCGACTACTATTGCATCGAGACCTGGGCGACGACCGATCCCGGCAAGGTCTATCTCTACCAGTTCGACGGCTCCGGCTTCGCACCAGAGCGTACGCTCACTCGCGGCGACAAGGAGGGTCGATTCGGCCAGGCACTCTCCCTTCAGCAGTCCCGCCTGCTCGTGGGTACCCCCGGCACGATACCGGGCAGTGCCTACCTGTTCGATGCCGACACGGGCGCGGAAGTCGAGGTATTCAATTCGCCCGCCGCCGGCCTGGACGACGGCTTCGGCTCGGCGGTCGTACTGTCGGGATCGCTGGCGGTGATCGGCGCCCCGCTCGCGAACAGCGTCTACCTCTATACCCACGACGGCGCGGCATGGTCGCACCTCGCCACCCTCACGCACCCCGACGAGGACGCGATGTTCGGTTCGGCGCTGGCGGCGGACGACGGCATCGTCGTCATCGGCGCGTACGGGGTCGACAGGGCCTACGCGTACGCGATCGCTGACATCGATGCGACCGCCGCGCCCCCCATCCAGAACGCGGACTGGCCCGCCGCTGCCGAGTTGAGCGGGGCGGACAACAGCCGTTTCGGCTTCGCCGTCTCGGTGTCCGCGAACACTTTCTGGGTGTCCGCGCCGCGGGAGATCATCGAAGGCAACCGACATGGCGTGGTGCGCCAGTACGAGCTGCTGCCGCAGGGCGGTTGGACACAGACAGGCACCTTCTCGGCCGCCGCACCGGGGGGCTTCGACGATTTCGGATCGGCGCTGGCGGTCACGCCCGAACGCCTGGTCGCGGCATCCACCCTTAAACAGCTCCTGGACGTGTTCACCGCGCCTAGCCTCGTCTACGATCCCGACGGCGACAGCGTCGGCGCCATCGCGGACAACTGCCCCGACACAGCGAACACGGACCAGGGCGACCTCGATCTCGACGGCCTCGGGGACGTCTGCGACGACGATATCGACGGGGACAACCTGACGAACAGCGAGGAGGCGACGCTCGGGACAGACCCCGAAAATCCCGACACCGACGGCGATGGCTTGCGCGACGACACGGATCCGGTGCCGCTGCACCGCGACATAGACGACGATGGCCTGGACGACCCGCAGGACAACTGCCCCGCCGAGGCCAACCCCTCCCAGGACAACCTCGACGGCGATGCACTGGGCGATGCCTGTGATCCCGATATCGATGGCGACACCCTGCCCAATGACGCCGAGAGCAACTACGGGATCGATCCCTACGCACCCGACTCGGATGGCGACGGACACAGGGACGATTACGACCTGTTTCCGGGCGACGAACACGACGGCTGGTCGAGGGTGTACCGCTTTGCGCTCACCTCTGCTGAATACGTCGCGGTGGACGGCGACCTGGCGCTGGCCGCGAACGATCTGGACGGGGTCCAGGCCTACGCGCACAGCGCCGGCGACTGGGTGCAGATCGACCCGCCCGACCTGGGCGCGCTGAATGCGAAGCGCATCGAGGGCATAGCGCTGTCCGGGACCACCGCCGCGTTCATCCTGAAGGAGTCCCGGTTCAGCCAGCCCGGTGATTATCGGCCGATTATCCTGATCTACGAATGGATTGCGCAGACGGGCTGGGTCTTCACCCAGTACATCAAGCCACCCCTCTACCAACACGACGTGGAGGAACTCCACCTGGGCGGCAAGCTGCTGGTGGTTATCGGCAGGCCCGAGGTCACGACCAGTGATTTCCGCGGGCTGGCCCAGATTTACCAGCGCACGTCCGGGGGCTATCAGCTCTCGGGCTCTTACGCGACCGCAGGCTGGCCTTACGTGCTGGAAGCCCGGATCAGCGGCGACAGGGTTTTTCTCGGCGACAACATCCTGTACTCCAGCGAGCCGCCTGTGCTGCAGGTATTGACTCCAGAAGGTGAGATAGAGGCGAGTATTTTTACCTCTATCGTCGATTCGACCACCTCGAGTTCGTGCAGCAATCCCTCCAACAGCCCACTGGTCAGTGCCGGCGACGGCAAACTGATCGTGAGTACCGACGGTGATGATTTCTGGGTGAAGCAGTCGCCGATCGACGGCACCTGGCAGCTCGAGGCGGTTCAATTCGGCAATGGCAACATCGCCGGGCTGGGGGACTACAGCGTGATTGGGCTCGAACATCCCCTTCCCCTGGTACACCCGGTCTCGGGCAACCAGACGGACTACAACACGAAGGCGTTGAACATGCTGAACGGCCAGACGCTGGGCCTGATTCCGAACAGGAGCCCCTACATCTGCTGGTTGAAGTGGGCGACGGACGGTCGCGTGGTGATCGCCGCCAGTGACGACCACGTCGAGATATACCCGATCGACAGGGACGGTGACGGCAGCGTGGACGGCGTCGACAACTGTCGCAACGTTGCGAACCCCGGCCAGGCGGACGCCGACGGCGACGGCTTCGGCGACGCGTGCGACGCCGCGGAGCCGCCAGGGTGTTGATCGTATGATTACCCGCCGCTCCAGCGACTAGGTCATTGCGGTTGATCGTTGATCCGTACCGGGTGATAACCGCTCAAATGTCCTTTCAGGGCTTCCAGACGGTTCCCCGGCCGAACTCTCAAGTACTCTCGGGACGCCGGCCGGGCCGACCGGCAGGTCGCCGCTAGCGCTCCGCGCCAGGCGTATACCAGATGGGCGAGGACCACGCGCGCTCCTGGTGCTTCATGGGCACCGCATCGTCCATCACCACGCCGAAGCGCTTCTGGTCGTAGGCGGTCCAGCGCGGCGTGGGAATCTCGATGGCCCTGAGGTAATAGAAGGCGGACACGTCGGGATCAAAATCCGGGTCCTGCCAGACCGCGGCGAGGTCGGGGTCGCCGATGGTGTTGCGCCACGAGGCGTCGGCGACATCCACGGTATCGCCGACGGGAGGCACCCTGCCCTGTTCATCCCGCGGCCGGGTCGCCGCATCCCCCCACACGACATCGTAGATTTTCTCGTGCGTCTGGCCCTCGGCATCCACCCAGCCCTTGATGATCTGCAGCCGGTCGAGATTGGCGCCCCGCGGGTCCTTCATCGCGGCGACCAGGAAGGTCGGCGCCCCGGCCCCCGCCGGCGGAGACGGCAGGTCGCCCCCCATGGGCACCCCTTTGCCGTAACCCTCCCTGGCCACGTAGCGGCTGGCGGCATCGTCGGCCTCGAACTGCCAGCCGCCGAAAAAGCGCATCACGATGCGCGAGCCAGAGGTTGCGTAAACCTCCTTGCGCTGCATGGCGTCCCACAACGCCTCGCGGGTGTTTTCCCTGGCCCAGACAGCGGCGTAGCCGGCCGCCTCGTGTTGCCAGGTATAGCGCGTCTCACCCAGGCCGATCTTGGTGATGTGCTTCCAGCGGCCAGGGCGCGGTTCCTGTATCACTTTCTTGCCGAAAAAATTGTCCTCGTCGATGGCCGACAGCGACGTGTGCACATCGGTACCGCCAATCATGCCGAACTTGAACGGGTTGACCCCGACCTGCTGCTCCTGCGCAAGCCCGAGCATCAGGCCCCCGCGCAGGTAGCTGTGGGGCCGCATCTGCGGCGTCTCCTTTTCCCAGGTCAGGGTGAGGTTGCCGTTGTCCCAGCCGTTCACCCCGAAGTCGGCAAACTCGTCGTTCGGCGACATGCTCGGGTGCGTCTCGCTGTTGCCCTTGGTCTGCATCACCTCCATCAACGGTTCCCAGCGCGCACGGCGCTCGGCGTAATCGCGATCCAGCGGCTTGTCCTCGAAATCCACCAGCGCGAACATCTTGCCGTTGGACAGGTTGGCGTTGTGTGGGATGGCCAGCACCTGCCCGCCCGTGCGCTGTTCGTAGTCCGCCATCCAGCGCCACAGGTCTTCCGGGTCGCTGCTCTGCCAGGATGTGAACGGCTGCGCCTGGTCGGCTTGCGCCTTGCCATCGCGAAACAACACGTTGCGGTGCAGGTTGTTGCCGCCGGGCACCGAGGTCCACTCGTAGCCGATCATGGCGGTAAAGCGACCGGGCTCATTGAATTTCTCCGCGGTCGCCGTGTACTCCTGCCACACGCTCCTGGTGATCGAGGCGTTCACCCGGGGGTCGGTAACCATACTGGGCAGCTTGCCCAGCGCCTGCGCCGCGATGAGTTCGGTTGCCGCCGCGGCGGCCTCCTTGCCGCCGGCGCGCATCATGCGGCTCCAGCGCGCGAGGGTATCGTCGGCCATCATCGCCGGGTTGCCGTTGTACAATTCGTACACCACCCCCAGGCCCTCCGCGTGATCGGCGATCACCAGAAAATCCAGCGGCCGGGCCAGCCTGGCGGGAATACCGGTACTCGACAGCACCTGCTCGCCGCGGGCGAAGCGATAGGACATTTCCGGCCCGAGGCGGTCGCCGTTCATGAAGGCGTCACCCGAGTTGGCGGAGTGGTGGTGGGTGTCGCCAAAATACACCTGTGTCGGGTAGTCCCGGCCCGCGTAGGGAGAATACGCCATCGCACCGGCGGCGATCCCCGACAGCGCGATGGCGACACTGGCCAGGCTGGCAAAACGGTGACGGCGTCGGCTGCACATGGGCGACCTCCTCATGATGATGCGTGGGAAGTTTCTTTGCGCACACCCTCGGCGACGATGCGCTCGCTGATACGCCGGAAGACACCGGGAAACAGTCGTGACATAAAGGCGACGCCCCGCGCACGGAAACCGGGAATGATTTCATAGCGGCCGGCCTTCAACTGGCGCAGCATGTAGTCACAGGCCGGTTCCAGCGCCAGCGACCCGGCGGTATCCTTCAGCTTCGCCCCGGTGGCGGTGATTGTCTTGCGTTCCTCGACCACCATGGGGGTGTCGATCTCCGGCGGGCAGATCACCGACACCTCGACGCCCTGCTCTATACAGTCGAGCCGCAGGGCGCCCGCCAGGCCCACGACACCGAACTTCGTCGCGTTGTACGCCGAATAACTGTAACTGGGCACCAGCCCGGCCAGCGACGCCATCAGCGCCAACCTGCCGCCGGGCTTCATATGCGGCAACACGGCGGCGGCGAAATTGCGCGAACCCATGAGGTTGACCATCACCATGCGCTCGAATTCCGCGTCAGCAAGGGCCAGGAACAACTTGGCGTTCTGGATGCCGGCGCAGTTCAGGGCCAGGCCCGGGGGACCCAGTTCACCCACCGCCTCATCGACGGCTGCGCGCAGCGCGGCGGGGTCGGCGACGTCCGCGCGGAACACACGGCAGCGCGCGCCGGCGCGCTGCGCGACCGGCTGCAGGGCATCGGCTATCGCCGCATCGCCGGAGCGGTCGAAGATCGCTACAGAGGTGCCCTCCGCCAGCAGCTTGCGCGACAGGCACTGCCCGATGCCGCTACCGCCGCCCGTGACAAACGCTGTGTTCCAGTGCGCCATAAAATGTCCTGTATCCGGCAGGTGGAAAGGCTCAGAACCGGTAGCGGCCCTGTACGGCGATGGAGCGCGGGCGTTCGGTCACGCCGAAGTAGCTGTTGCTCGCACTCAGGGGCACGTCGTTGCGCCACGCGTAGGTGGTTTCATCGGTCAGGTTCTTGCCGATCAGGGCCAACGACCATGCGTCGTCCTGCCCCACCAGGGCGATGCGCGCGTTCCACTGCACGTAATCGTCGTGTTGCGTGTTCGGGTCGAGGTCCAGCGCGGAGTAGAACTCATCGCTGTAATTCATGTCGACGCCAGTGACAATTTCCATACCGTTGGACAGGGGGAAGTAATACTGCGCGTTGAGGTTGCTGCTCCACTCGGGGGAGAACAGCATGTCGCGGCCGCTGAGGTCCTGCCCACCGGTGCCACCGGCTTCGATGTTGTCGCCGTTCTCATCCAGGCAACCGGGATTGGCCACGGGGTCGGACACCTGCGGCACGGTGCAGGTGGCACCCTCGAAATTGTCGTACTCGGCGTCGAGGTAGGCGAGGGAACCGCCCACCGTCAGGTGCTCGGTGATCGCCCAGCGGCCGTCGATTTCCACGCCCTGGGTGATCGCCTCGCCGGCGTTGCCCACGCGAAAGACATCTCCCACCAGGGAACTGGTCTGCAGGTCATCGTATTCCGAGCGGAACACGGCGATATTCATTTCCGCAGCGCCATCGAGCAGCGACATTTTGGCGCCCAGTTCGTACGCAAGCACGGTCTCTTCGGCATACTCGAGAATGGAGGGGTCGGCGCCGGCAATCACCTGGCCGTTGGGCTCGCCGGTAAGAATATTGTCGGAGAGCCGGATCACGTCGCCGGCGCCCGTGTAGGCCTCGTCGTAACCGCCGCTCTTGTAGCCGGTGCTGACACTGGCGTACAACATCGCCTGGTCGGTGACATCCCACTGGGTGTTCAGTGACCAGGTCCACTTGTCCTGGTCGTTACTCAGCCCCTGCCAGTCGTGGCTGCGCAGGTCGGAGATAATCGCGCCGGTGGCGGGGTTTGCGCGTACGATCAGGTCAGGCGCGCCGAGCGAGGTGCCCCGCACGCCGACGCTGCTCACCACGGCCTTGTCCAGGTCCTTTTCCTCGTAGGTGTAACGCAGGCCGGCGGTTACGCGCCAGGCGTCCGCCAGGTTCCAGGTGAGCTGCCCGAACGCCGCGTAGGTGTCGGTGTCCTGGTCGAACCGGGTCGGCACCACGTCGGCGCCCGGCAGTGCGACCAGGGGTTGCACGGAGAGCGGGCCCGAAAGCGCGAAGTCGGCCGCCGGGTTGGTGCGGCTGATATCCAGCTCCGAGTACTCGTAGTACACGCCGCCAATCCAGTCGAAGGTTTCACCGCCGGGCGACACCAGGCGGACCTCCTGGCTCCACTGCTCGAAGTCTTCGTCCAGTGTGCGGTGCAGCGATGGCGTCACCGCGTAGTCGCTGTTGGTCTGGGTCTTGCGCTCGTAGGCGGAGTAGGCGGAAATGGAGGTAAAGGTCGCGAAAGGCAGGTCCCAGTTCACCGTGATGGCGCCCACATCGGTCGTCACATCGGACGTATCCGAGAGGTCAAAAGCCGCCTTGTCGCGGTCGTCGACAATGGGAAATACGTCCTCGCCGCGGAAGTTCACGGGCTGGTCGGACTGGTACACCACCAGCGCCTTGTCGTCTGTCTGGAAATCGCCGTACTCGTACTTGGCGGTCACCTCCACGGTATCGGAGGGTTCGAACAACAGGCTCGCGCGGCCGTACCAGTTGTCGCGGTCCGGTCCCTCGGTGCCCAGTTCCTTGTTGTCCCACCAGCCGTCCATCGCGTCGTAACGCACGGCGAGGCGGCCGGCGACGGACTCGGTGATGGCGCCGTTGAGCATGAGGTTATAGATCTGCTCGCCGTCGTCGTCCGAGTACAGGGCATCCACCATGCCCGCGTTCTCGAACGTGGGCTGCGCCGTGGTGATATTGATAGCGCCGCCGATGGTGTTTTTGCCGAACAGGATTCCCTGCGGACCCTTCAACACCTCCACGCGCTCGAGGTCCATGGTCAGCGGCACCGCGGCCAGTGCCCCGCGGCCTGAATAGACGCCGTCGATGTACATCCCCACCGACTGTTCGAAGCCCGCGTTGGTGCCGGAACCCACCCCGCGAATAAACAGGTTGGGCTGGGCCTGGCCCTGGTTGATGTTGACGTTGGGGATGTACAGGGTGACTTCCTGCAGATCGGTGATGCCGGTGTCGGTGATCTTTTCGCCGCTCATGGCGGCGACGGAGATAGGCACGTCCTGCAGGTTCTGGGCGCGCTTCTGGGCGGTGACGACAACCTCTTCCAGCAGCACTTGTGCAAGGGCCGCGGGGGCCGTGAAACCAACGGCTGCGCCCAGCAGGCGCGTGGTGATTGCTCGGGATTTCTTCATAGTGGGCTTCCTTTTTCTTATCCGGCTATTTATGAACAGGCTGCCCGTTGAGGGGCTGTTCGTCCATGCTACGCGCCATTACAGATATCGCTGGAAAATCTAGCACCAAAGCGGTGCCCGGCTTTTTATTATTCGCGACACATAGTTGATATTCGACGACAGGGCGCTCTTGACAGTGCTGCCAGTATTCTTGATATTTCGCGACAGGTTTGGCTCCGTGGAGTTTTGTGTGTCAACGTACATGGTCAGGGCCTCGGCGCTCAGCGGATACCGGGAAACCGTCCGCGCACTGGGTGGCGAGCCCGAGGCGCTGCTCGCCCGTCACGGCATGGCCGACGCCCCGGTCAACCTGGAACACTGGATTTCCTACGCCGACTGGCTGCGCCTGCTGGACGACTCCGCCCGCGAACTGGACTGCCCCTGTTTCGGGCTGGAGCTGTCCGAGCGCCAGGACATCAACATCCTCGGCGCGGTCGGTTTCATGATGCGCCAGGCGCCGGATGTGCGCACCGCACTCGCGGAACTGAGCGCGTATTTCAACCACCACAACCAGGGCGCTACCGTCGCCGCCAGCGTCGAGGACGGCAAGGTCCTGTGGAACTTCACCCCCAGGCCCAACCTGCAGGCCCCGCTGGTACAACAAACCGACCTCGTTGTCGGTATCGCGACGGGCATCATGCGCCTGCTGTCGCCGCGCTGGCAGCCCTCCACCATCTACCTGCCTCATCGCGCCCCGGAAGACCTACGACCCTATGAACAGCGCTTCCAGTGCCCGGTGTTTTTCGACTGGGACACCACCATGGTGGTCAGCGAAGCCGGCGTCCTGGACAACCCGCTCAGCGAGGCCGACGATGCGTTGCACAGGATTCTCGAAGCGCACCTGCGCGACGTGCAACAGCTCAACCCCGACAGCTTCTCCGCCAGGGTAAGCCACCTGATCCGCCAGGCGCTGGCCACCGGGGACTGCTCCATCGAACGGGTGTCGGGCTACCTCGGCATGAACAAGCGAACCCTGCAGCGCAAGCTGAAGGAGGACGGGGTCGGCTACAAGGATTTACTGGACGACGTGCGCTTCGACATCGCGTGCAACTACCTGCTGGACTGCCAGGGTCCGCTGACGACCCTGTCACACATGTTGTGCTACTCGGAGCTGAGCGCGTTTTCCAATGCCTTCAGGCGCCGCTTCGGCGTCTCGCCGAGAGCCTGGAAGCGCCAGCAGCAATCCAGGGAAACACGCCAGGAAACAGGCTAGGCGCGAACCGGCGGGGGCTCGATGCCGGCGGTAAAGCCCATGCGGCGATCGTACCAGCGCCGCACGTGCAGGAGTTCCACGCTGAAGCCCTGCGGGTCGTTCACGTACACCACTTTCCAGGCGCCCAGGTCCAGCGGCCGCCAGTTGCCGCGCACCCCGGCGTCCAGGCACCTGCGGTACGCGCGGTTGAAGTCGCGCCGGCTGCGGTAACCCAGGGCGATGTTGAGGATACCGAGGTCGGACAACCGGTAATCGTCGGCGCGCGGCCGGGCCTGCTCGTATGCGGCCAGTTCGACCAGGAACGGGCCCGCTTGCAAGGTGCAGCGGCGGCTTGAGCCCGGGGCCAGCTGCCACAGCGCTTCGTGTTGCGGCTCGTGCAATGGCGCCTGCGCACGCTCCAGGCCCAGCACGTCGCTGAAGAACGCGATAGAGCGCTCGAGGTCGGCCACCGACAGGGTGACACTCACGATCGCCGCACCCCCGGAGTCAGCGCGGCGCTGCGTGCCGCCGAGCGGGTCCGCCTCCATCAGCTCCAGCAACACGCCCTGGGGGTCGCGCACGCAGGCCCGCCGCGCGCCCGGCTCTCCCATGGGCGGCGACAGTGTGTCGCTGCCGCGCGCCGCAAGCTTTTCCAGCACGGCATCCATATCGGGCACATGAATGCCCACCGTGCTGTAACCGATATCGCTGGCGCGCCAGTCCGCCGGCAGCGGCCGCGCCAAGGGGCGGTGAAACTGGAACAGCTCCAGCTGGAAGAACTCCTGGCCGTCCGCCAGCCACCAACAGGTGCTCGCAACGTCCGCGATGCCCTGCACCTTGCTGGCGAAAAAGCCCTTGAACGCGTTGGTGCCGGAGGCCGGCTGCAAGTCGAAGACCTCGCGGTACCACTGGTACGACGCCGGCAGGTCCGCCACGCTCAGGGCGATCTGGCACAGGGGAGCAGTCATTACGCGGCCGGAGGGGGGATAATCTCTACCAGCGGCGCGATATCGACCTCGTCCGCCTGCGCCTGCGTCAGGCCCTCAAAGGCCTTCAGGAAAGGCATATTGAGCTGCACGACCGTGCCGTCCTCGAGAAAATTGTCCAGGTAACGCCCGTCCGTGCCGTCGAACACGATGAACAGTTCCGCGCCCTCATCACTCCAGGGCGTGTGGTCGTTGCCCACATCCTCCCAGGCGACTTCCCCGGGGCCGAAGCTGCCCTCGTCGTAGGCCCAGCCGCCGCTGATCGTGTAGGCCATGGCGCGGCAGTGGTGAATGTGCCGCGGCATGCGGCTGCCGGGCTCGAAGCGAATCTTCACCGCCACCCTGTCGGACGCCTCGTCCGCCTTGAGCACTTTCACGAACACGCCCTCGGCGCCGGGCAGGGGAATGCGCAGCCACTCCTGGTTGGCATCGCGCAGGATGCTCATGGATTCATTGATCATAACGACTCCTGTGTGTGTATTGTCAGGGCTTGCCCTGGTAAAGGTTTTCCATGATCTGGTCGACGGTGAAGGTGCCCGGCCGCTGTCGCGGCGGGAACTGCTGCAGGCTGCCGACGAAACGCACCACCACGCCCATGCCGAGCATGCCCGCCGACGACACCTTCTTGTCCCACCAGAGGTTGTAGCTGTTCGCGTCGGTGTCGGCGCGCTCGAAGGGATCCCGGCGCAGGTGGAAAACCTTGGGAATACGCAGCGGCACGAAGGGGTCGCGCCAGACATCGAACTGCTTCGCGCGCTGCTCGGCAAACACGAGTTTCCAGTCGCCCACGCGCACCGCGGTCAGCAGGCCGTCGTCGCTGAAGTAGAAGAACTCCTGCCGCGGCGTGTCGGCGGCCGCCCCTGTCAGGTACGGCAGGAAGTTGTACCCGTCCAGGTGCACCTTGAAATTCTTCGCGCCAACCTGCTTGCCGGCCTTGAGCTGCTTTTTCACGTCCGGCTCACCCACCGCGGCCATCAGCGTGGGCACCCAGTCCAGGTGCGACATGACCTGGTTGCTCACCGCGCCCGGCTCGACCTTGCCCGGCCAGCGCAGCATCGCGGGCACCCGGAAGCCGCCTTCCCAGTTGGTGTTCTTCTCGCCGCGGAACGGCGTAATCGCCGCGTCCGGCCACTGGTTGAAATGCGGCCCGTTGTCCGTCGAGTAAATGACGATGGTGTTGTCCGCGACGCCCAGCTCGTCCAGCTTGTCCAGCAGTTTACCCACGTGACCGTCGTGCTCGACCATGCCGTCGTTGTAGAACCCCTGCCCGGAGGTGCCCAGCCGGTCCTCGGCCACATGGGTGTAGTAGTGCATGCGCGTGGAGTTGAACCAGACGAAGAACGGCTTGTCCCCGGCGTGCGCGCGATCCATGAACTTCAGCGCGGCGGCCAGGAACTCCTCGTCGATCGACTCCATGCGCTTGCGGGTCAGTGGACCGCTGTCCTCTATGCTGCCGTCCGCGAAACTGCGAATCACACCGCGCGGGCCAAACGCCTTGCGAAAGGACGGCGACGTCGGGTAGTCGGGATCTTCGGGCACCTCCTCGGCGTTGAGGTGATACAGGTTGCCGAAAAACTCATCGAAGCCGTGGTTGGTGGGCAGGAACTCGTCGCGGTCGCCCAGGTGGTTCTTGCCGAACTGGCCGCTGGTATAACCCTCCTCGCGCAGCAACTCCGCCAGGGTGGGGTCCTCCGGCTGTATGCCCGTCGCGGCGCCCGGTATTCCCACCTTGGTCAGGCCGGTGCGGACCGGGTGCTGCCCGGTGATAAACGCCGAACGGCCCGCGGTACAGCTCTGTTCGCCGTAGTAGTCGGTGAAGATCATGCCCTCGTTGGCGATCCGGTCGATGTTGGGCGTGGGATACCCCATCATCCCGAGACTGTAACGGCTTATGTTCCAGTAGCCGATATCGTCGCCCCAGATGACGAGTATGTTCGGTTTTTCCGCGGCGGCCGCACCCGGTGCGCAGGCCAGGCACAACAGCGCGCGAGCCAGGAAGGCAGTCAGTCTCGAATTCATCGGTCCGTTCCCTCGTTGTGGGAACAGGGGGCGCGCCCCCCCGCCCCTGTCTAGCGTTATTGGGAAGCTGGAGCCTAGATGATATTCACCGCGATCGATTGCGATTACGCGACACAAACTTACGAATACACGACACGCGCGGCTGGCGCGAAGCGCGTGAGGTCGCACTTCGCAAAGGTGTGCCCATTGCGGGCATCACCGCATCGGCGGCGGGCGGAACCTCCCCGCGGGGCGCACTGGCGGGCCGCTGGCGACTGCCAGCGGCTGGATCGATGTCAACTCGCGGCGTTCTTTCTCCGCATCACCAGTCCCGCCAGGCCCGCCAGGCCCGCCAGGCCCGCCAGGCCCGCCAGGCCCGCCAGGCCCGCCAACAGCATCATCAGGGTCGCCGGTTCATCCACTGTCGCCGTTGCATCATCGTTCGTGTCGCGCACAAACAAGACGGAGTAACCCGTCCTGGCCAGGATGCTCGGGCTGCTATTAGTGGAAATTCCCTCGCGCACAGCGAAATCGAACAGATTTCCATACGGAGAATTAAACTCCGTCGTTATTCGCCCGAGATAGCCGTTGTCGTCCTGGAACAAGCCGTTTCCCGATTTGTGTAGAGCAGCCCCGACATCGTCGTAACCGATGATGTCGGAGAAAAAGTACAGTACGGAATTGGGGTCATTTGAGTAGACGCTCTGGATGGCGAGCGAGTCATAATGCATGATGTCGGGATCGGTCAGCGCACGAAAAAAGCCCAGCAACCCGTCGGCGTCGGCACGGGTAGCGAGCCGCCAGTCTTCGAACGCGCCGCCGGGGTTCAACAGGTCGAGTTGCTGTTGCCCGCTGAGGCCGGCGTTCGCACCGAAGTCCAGCCACTCCAGGCCGGTTTCCTCGTGGACAAAGCTGTTGTTCGCCGTGTCGATGAGGCCCGCCTGTGCCTGTGCGCCGAAAATGCCGCCAACGGCCAATGCCAGTATCAGTATCAGTTTTCGCTTTATAACGTTCTCCAGGATATTGTCCGACGGTGTCTCTGTTCGAATAAACGGTCTTGCTCCATGGATTCCCTGCTGGCCGTCACCCGCCCGGCAGGGAATCTGTGATCTTCGTCCGAAATTCGCCGTTACTCCGTGAACGATCAATAGCGTGTTCAGCTATCATGTGTTCGCACAACGGTACGATGCCCGCGCCTGGTACATTGCAACGCGAAGGCAGTCCCCGGTGGCTCCCTGCGAATCAATGTAGCGAAAGAACCTGGCAAAAGTGTGAGTGCTGGGCAGGCAAATGTTGCACAATTGTGTGTGTTTTCAGGGCGGAGACTTGCCAGGCTCTAACGCCCGATTTCGCCTGGCTCGATCACCCGGCACGAACGCCGGATTGCGCCTGCAGAGCCGCGACCGCCTGCTGGACCTGTTGCACGACATGGCGTCGGACAGCATCGACCGCAACATCGACTTCCATATCAGTCGCCTGCGCCGCAAGCTCGGTGATTCAGCCAGGAACCCCCGTTACATTGCGACGCAGTACGGCGAGGGTTACGTGTGGGTTGCCGAGCCCGGGCCGGGCGCGGTCGACGGGGCCGCAGCGGAGGACTCACCGCGCTCGCGGGCAGAGGCGATCGCGGTGCTGCCCTTTCGCAATATGAGCGCCGAGCCGGAGAGCGATTACTTCAGCGAAGGCATCTCCGAAGAGATCATCAACCGGCTGGGCACGTTCGGCACACTGCGGGTCATCGCCCGGGCCTCTTCGTTCTCCTATAAAGACAGGGACGTCAGCACCCTGACCATCGGCCAGCAGCTCGGTGTGGACTGCCTGTTGACCGGCAGTGTTCGCCGCGACGCACGGGGCGCGCATTGCAGCACAACTGGTGCGCGCGAGCGACGGCAGCCAGTTGTTCGCCGTCACCTACGACCGTTCGCTCCAGGACGTGCTGTTTGTCCAGGACGATATTGCCCTGTGCGTGGTCCAGCGCATCAGTGAGGAACTGGATATCGGCAGCACCGCGGCGGCGGCGCCGACAGGAACGCCTCCCGATTCCTTCCCGCCCAACCTGGAGGCTTACGAGGCCCGCCATGCCTACGAGGCTTACGACGCCTACCTTAAGGGAATGTACGCATACCGGCAGTGGGACAAGGGGGGATACGAACCGGCGATAGACCACTTCCAGCGCTCCGTCGACCTCCATCCGGAGTTTTGCCCCCAGCCACGCGGCGCTGGCCCAGTGTTATACCTTCCAGGGTTTGCGCGGCAACCTGGGATGGTCCGCGGCCAATAGCAAGATCGACCACCACAGCAATATCGCGGCGGCGCTCGGGCCGGATGCGCCCGACGTGATCTGGGCCTGGTGCTTGCGACACCTGTTCGTCGACTGGAACTGGGCCGGCCTGCGCGAGGCCCTGCAGCACGGCTTTTCCGTCACCCGTTCGAACTCCAATTTCTGGCACGGCCTGGCCACCTACCACTTCCTCGAAGAGCGCATTGAAGAGGCCATGGCGGCGCAGTTGAAAGGCCTGGAACTCGACCCGTTCACGGTCGAGAACCTGTACTACCTCGGCGCCACCTACTTCTGGCACTACTCGCTGGAGGAGGCGCGCAGTGTGAATGACCGTGTGCTCCAGGGCGCACCCGAACACCGCGGCGCGCAGGAACTGCGGGGCTGGATCCTGGCCTTCGAGGAACGCTATGACGAGGCCCTGCTGGCCTTCGAGCAACTGAGCCCGGGTATCGAATACCCCAACCATCGCCTGAGCTGCCTGGGCTACGTGCTCGCGATGAAGGGCGATCACGCGCGGGCGCTGGCCTGCCGCGAGCAACTTGAACTGGTTGTGAAAGCCGACAGGTCCCACAACAGCGCTGTGACGTATGCCGTGCTGAACACCGCGCTGGGCGATTTCGACACGGCATTCCACTACCTGGAACTCGCCGTCACCCACAAGATCGGCACCGTGCGGCACTGTACCGGGAACCGCTTACTGGCGCCGCTGCGCGACGACCCCCGCCTGGACAGGATTCGCCAGCTTATCGGCCCCGTCCCGGCTTACGGCGAGACCCCGGAGTACAGCCGTGAGCCCACAGCAGGAAGGCAAGGCTTGCGGGATTCGCACCCTCCACCCAGCGGTATGCGCTGATCCAGGCGGGCAGCCCCGGGCGGGCAGTGTCCGTCTGCAAGACCTGACCCCCGGGGCAGGCAGTGTCCGTCTGCAAGACCTGACCCCCGGGCAGTGTCCGCCTGTAAGACCTGACCCCGGGCAGATGTTTCAAGCTCCCGCGCGCCAGACCCGCTTGTTGGCGGTGCCGAACATCTGGGCAAGCTCCACGCGTTCGGGGTCCACGCGCACGGCGATATAGCCTGGGTCTTTGGGACCCTGCGGCCAGAACTGGGACAGGTCGTAGTCCATCACGTTGTTCCAGACATGTTCGCGCGTGGCGTCGTCATCGAACATGGTCGCGCGCCCGCGCACCAGCAGGTGAATGAAATCCGGTGGCGCGACCTGGTACTGGATGTCGACGACCGGATTGAGCGCTATCTGCCGCGCCTTGAGCGTCTCCGGACCGGTGGCGAACCACAGCACCTCGCCTTCCCAGGTCGGGTGCACCATGCGCACCCTGGGTTCGCCGTTGCTCTCGGTGGCCAGCGCGCACCAGGTCGCGCTGCGCGCATACTCGTCCACCTGCTGGAAAAACTGCGCTTTTTCTGACGGGTCGATGTAACTCATACGGCACCTGTATCGTTCTTTGTCGATGGTAATGGATTCGGCCTGGGTGACCAGGCAGTTCTAGCCGGCATTGCGCCGGGTACGCGATCGAGTATCGCCACACCCGCAGCTTGCGCGCAGCAATGCTACGCCAGTCGTTCCTGCGCATAGCGTGTCACGAACTCGTAATCGGGTTTGCCGTTGGCCGCACGTTGCAGCGAGTCGGCGAGCAGTATGTGGCGGGGAATCTTGTAGTCCGCCAGGCGCTGCGCCAGGTGCTCGCGCAGCGCGGGGCCGGTCAGCGCATCCTGCGTGAGCCCCGCGCCCTGCACCACCGCGACCACCTGCTTGCCGAATCGCGGGTGCGGCAGGCCGATGACCAGCGCGTCCTCTATCGCCGGGAACGCGGTGAGCGCCAGCTCGACCTCTACGGTGTACACCTTTTCGCCACCGGTATTGACCACGGTGCTGTCGCGACCGAGCAATACCAGCATGCCGTCCGCGCGCAGGCGGCACCGGTCTCCGGTACGCACGTAGCGTTCGCCGTCGATCTCGACAAAAGTTTCGGCGGTTTTTTCCGGTTCGTTGTAATAACCCACAGGCTGGTAGCCGGTGGCATAGATCATGCCGATGGTGTCGCTGCCGGCGCTGACCTCGTGCAGTGCTTCGTCCAGGACGCGCGTGGTCGGCAGCGGCTGGAAGACACCCGGTTCGGGCGTGGACAGGCCGTAGCCCGACGCCTCGCTGGATCCCAGGGTATCCATGATGAACAGTCCCGGCCGGGCCGCCAGCAGCGCGTTGCGACTTTCCTCGCCCAGGCTGGCGCCGGTGGAGACCACGGCATCCACGCTGGCCAGCAGGTCCTCGTCCGACCTGCGCCGCAACGCCTCGGCCAGCGGCAGGCCAAAGGCGTCGCCCACCAGCGTGATGGCGCCGACTCCCCTGGCCTGGATGGTATCCAGGGCCGCGTCGGCGCTGAACCCCTCCCCCGGCAGTGTCACCACGCTGCCGCCCTGGCCGATCACCTGTAATGCGGTCATCAGTCCCGCACCGTGCATGAGCGGGCTCAGTGTGAGCATGGGCTTGCCCTGGGGAACTGACGCGACGTTGGCCAGGTGTTCGTCGAGATCGCGCGGGTGCGCCGTCAGGCGCAGGCCCTGCAACGCACCGCGCATCGACACCTGCAGCTTTTTCCACAGGTCCTCGTGGCGCCACTGGGTGCCCTTGGGCAGGCCGGTGGTGCCGCCCGTGGCGATCAGGATCAGGCCGTCGCTGGAGGCGCTGCGCGCGAGCTCAGCACTATCGCGTTGATACAGGTCGGTCAGCGACGCCGCGAAGTCGTTGTCAGCCGGCAAGTCGGCATCCGCTCCACCCTGCCCCACGGCCACCTGGGCCGGCACCTCGACGAAGGCGACCGTGGCCTCGAGCCGCGAGCGAATCGCGGCGACGCGCCCGGCAAACGCCTGGTCGTAGACCAGCACGCGAATATCCAGGCCGTTGCACAGGTCCACCAGTTCCTGGTCCCGGTAGCGGTAGTTCACGTTGACGTGACCGTAGTCGATCAACCCGCAGGCGACGGCCACTTCCAGGTAGGCATTGGAGTTGCGCAGGTAGTGGCCGACATGGGCGCCGTCGGGCAGGCCGAGGCTGCGCAGCCAGGCGGCGATGCCCGCGGCCCGCTGCCGCAACTGCGCATAGCTGACCACCGCCTGGCCGTGCATCAGCGCCGGGCGTCCGGCCAGCGGTGTGTCCGCCAGCCGCCAGACCGCCTCGCCGAAATTCCAGCAAGCCATCAGACCAGCTCGACGATCGTGCGCAGCATGTCCTTGTCGGTGGTGGCCACCAGCAGCGTGGTGACTTTGGAATCGCGCCAGGCCTGCAGCCGGTCGCGGATACGATCTTTCGGCCCGGTCAGGGTCATGGCGTCGGCCAGTTCCGAGGGAATCACCTGTGCCGCCTCGTCGCGCTTGCCTTGCATGAACAGCGCCTGGATTTTCTCGGCCTCTTCCTCGTAGCCCATGCGCACGAACAGGTCCTTGTGGAAATTGGTGCTCTTGGCGCCCATGCCACCGACGTAGAAGCTCATGTGGTACTTGAAGGGCAGCAGGCCGGCCTCGATGTCGTCGGTCACCGTGACCTGCACCATCTGCGCGATATCGAAATCGGGCCGCATGTTGGTCAGCGATTCGGCGTAGACGCTCTCGTCGTAGGGGTTGTAGAACAGGGGCAGCCAGCCGTCGGCGATCTCGGTGGCCAGGGCGATATTCTTCGGGCCCTCCGCGCCCATATAGATGGGAATGCGCTTGCGCAGGGGGTGCACGATCGGTTTCAGCGGCTTGCCCAGCCCGGTGCCGTCCTCTCCCGGGTAGGGCAGCGGGTAGTGCGGACCGTCATTGGTCACCGGCGCCTCGCGCGCGAACACCTGGCGGATGATATCGACGTACTCGCGGGTGCGCGCCAGCGGCTTGGGGAAGGGCCGGCCGTACCAGCCCTCCACCACCTGCGGCCCCGACACGCCGAGCCCGAGCATGAAGCGGCCGTTGGACAGGTAGTCGAGGCTGAGCGCGTGCATGGCGCAGGACGTGGGCGTGCGCCCGGAGAGCTGGACCACGGCCGTTCCCAGCTTGATCTTTTCCGTTTGCGCGCCGATCCAGCACAACGGCGTGAAGGCGTCGTTGCCCCAGGCTTCGGCGGACCACACCGAGTCGAAACCCAGGCGCTCGGCCTCCTGCGCCATGGCCACGAAGTCGGGGTGGGGCGCGGCGCTCCAGTAGCCCTGCGCCAGGCCGAGTTTGAGATTCGCCATGCTGACTCCTGTATTCCACTGCGGATGAACGGATCGTTCAAGCGACAAGCCTAGCCCATTTTGCGAATCATATAAAACAATCTGTACGGTTTTTTATATCTCTGCTACCCTGCTGGCAGATGGGCTTCCCGCTCACCACCGAATTGCCAGCGAGGTGTACTGCCGATGTCGATGGATTCAATGGATGCCGCCACCTTGCGCGCCCTGATGGAGTTTGAAGCCGGGCGCGCCGCACCGCCGCAGGGATTCCCCGTGCTGCCGGACATCCCCGCCGGCCGCTACACCGACCCGCGCTTCTTCGCACTTGAGATCGAACACGTGTGGCGCAAGAGCTGGCTGCTGGCGGCGCACATGGACGAGTTGCCCGAGCCGGGCTGCTTCCAGGTGTGGGACAAGGCCGGGCAGCCGGTGTTGCTGGTGCACGCCGCCGATGGCAACGTCAACGCCTTCTATAATACCTGCAGCCATCGCGGCGCCCCCGTGGTGGCCGAACGCTGCGGGCGCAAAAAGCGTTTTACCTGTCCCTACCACGGCTGGAGCTACAGCGACCGGGGGGAACTGGTCGCGGTGCGCAACCCGCAGGATTTCCGCGACCTTGACCTGTCCACCCGCGGCCTCACCCCGGTGCGCTGCGAACGCTTCGGCAACCTCGTGTTCGTCAATTTCGATGCGCAGGCACCGGCGCTGCTGAACTGGCTGGGCCCCATCGCCGACGAGTGGCAGCAGTTCCAGTTCGAGAACTGCCGGCTCGCAGCGCGGCACAGCTTTGACCTGGACTGCAACTGGAAGATCGCCATGGAGGCGAACACGGAGGTCTACCACGTGCGCAGCGTCCACAAGAACAGCCTGGCGCCGCTGCTGGACGACCAGCGCAATGTCAACACGTTGTACCTCAACGGCCACAGCCGCATGGTGGCGCCCACGCCCAGGGGCAAAGCCACCCTGGATATCATGCCGGTGTCGCCGGACATCGCCGAGATCGATACGGTGGGCGAGATCGCGCGCAGCTGTACGCTGTCCTACAGCCTTTTCCCCAACTGGGTGTCGCCGCTGAGCCAGTGGCTGTTGCCACCCATCCTGTTCTGGCCCAACGGCATCGACAAGTGCCGCATGGAGACCTGGACCATGGCACCGCAGTGGAAGGAAGGCCTCAAGCCCGACCTGTGGACGGAGAACGACGGCGCGGAGCTTTGCCAGGTGCTGCAGGAAGACACCCAGTTCGGGGAAAAAATACAGAAGTCCATGGAGTCCTACGCATTCCGGGGCGTCCCGCTCAGCTACCAGGAGTCGCGCATCTACCACTGGAACCAGGCCGCCGACCGCATGATCGGCATCGACAACATCCCTGCGGAACTGCGTGTCGAGCAGGTCATCGGCGACGACTGGATCTATCCCAACGACCCGCGCCTGGCACAACTGGACAAGGGCGCTGCCTGAGAAGGACACAACCTGACCAGGACGCAACCTGGTAACGCGCAACCCGCCAACTGACAGGAACTTCGACCATGCCGGAAACAAAAAAAACCTTCTGCCGCTTCTGCCACGTGTTCTGCGGGCTGGAAGTGGACGTACAGGACAACCGCGTCATCGATGTGCGCGGCGACCGCGACAACCCCGTCTCGGAGGGCTACACCTGCCCCAAGGGACGGGCGGAAGTGGAGCGCATCAACCACCCCGAGCGTCTGCGTACGTCGCAGAAGCGCGTGGGCGACGCCTTCGAGGATATCGACAGCGGCCAGGCCATCGACGAGATCGGCGACAAGCTGAAACAGATCGTGGCTGAACACGGCCCCGAGGCGGTCGCCGTCTATGTCGGCTGCGGCGGGCACCGCTCGGCCGCCGGCGGCCCCTGGTACGTGGCGAAGTGGCTGGAGGCGATGGGTTCGCCGCGCCTGTATACCTCGCTGACCATTGACTCCCCCTCGCTGATCATCGCCTACGACCGCCTGTTCGGCGGGCCGCTGCCGCTGGGTATCTTCGATATAGACCACGCCGACAGCGCCCTCTTCGTCGGCACCAACCCGGTGGTGTCACACCAGTGGACCATGCCCCAGTCCAACCCCATGACCCGGATGAAGAACGCGCTCAAGCGCGGCATGCGGCTGGTGGTCATCGACCCGCGCAAAAGCGACCTGGCCGAGCGCGCCCACGTGCACCTGCAGGTCAAACCCGGCGAGGACGCCACCCTGCTGGCCTGCATGATCCGCGAGATCATCGACAACGACTGGCACGACGCGCAGTACGTGGCGGACTACGCCAGCGGCTTCGAGGCGTTATATGAGGCAGTGAAACCGTTCACCCTGGAGTACGCGGAGCACCGCACCACCTGCCCGGCCGCCGACATCGTGGAAGCGGCGCGCCTGTTCGCCACGGCCGGCAGCGGCGCCGCCGCCTCCGGCACCGGCCTGCACATGGCGCGTCACCAGAACCTGACGACACAGCTGGTGCAAACGCTCAACGCACTGTGCGGACGCTTCGATCGTCGCGGCGGCATGGCGCGCATTGCCGGCACCCAGGGTCCGGCGCTGCCGGATTCCGGTAACGAACCGCTGCCGGTTGCGCTGCGCACAGCGCAGCGGTCACGGATGCGCGATATCCAGGGCATCACCGGCCTGTTTGGGTACCAGGAAATGCCCACCAATACCCTGACCGACGAAATCCTCACCCCGGGCAAGGGACAGATCAAGGCGCTGATCGTCAACGGCGGCAACCCGGCGCTGGTTTTCAGCGACACCGACCACACGCTCAAGGCGCTGGCGGAACTGGATCTGCTGGTGGTGAACGACCTGTTCATGTCGGCGACCGCCAAACACGCCGACTACGTGATGGCCGTCAAGCACCCCTTCGAACGGGTCGACATCCCGATGCTGTCCGACAACTACTTTCCCTTCTCCTTCAGCCAGTACACCGACAAGCTGGTGGAGGCCGAGGACGACGTTATCGAGGAGTGGGACTTTTTCTGGCGGCTCGGCCAGGCGATAGGCAGCGGCTTCAGCCTGCCGGGCATCGCGCCGGACGCACAGCCGAGCGCCGACGACGTCATCCGCGCCCTGAGTCCCGCCGCCAGGGTTTCGCTGGACGAATTGAAGGCGGCCCCGCCCAGCGGGCAGGCCTACGACGACAGGATACCCGCAGTGGGCGGGGTCATCCCGGACATGATCGGCCATGCCGACCGGCGCCTGGCCGTCGGCCACCCGGAGGTCATCACGGAACTGGCGGAGGTCCTGGCCGAACCCGTGCTGGACGGCGGCGCCTACCAGCCGCACGAACGCTTCGACTTTCGCCTGATTACCTACCGCATGCCCGAGGTGTATTGCACCACCGGCAACAACCTGCCCAGCCTGCGGCGGCGCAGGCAGTACAACCCGGCGCTGATGAACCGCGACGACATGGCGCGTCTTTCCCTGAGCGACGAGGACCTGGTGACCATCGAAAGCGCCCACGGACGCATCGAGGCCGTGGTGGAGGCCAGCGACAGTCTGGCGCCCGGCACCGTGGGGCTGGCCCACGGCTGGGGCGACCCCGCCGACCCGCGTCCCACCCGGGAGAAGGGCAGCAACGTGCAGGCGCTGATCCCCAGGGACGTGAATTACGACCGCATCACGGGGCTGGCACAGCAGAGCGCATTCGCCGTCAATATCGTTCCGGCGGCGGGTTGAGCGTCCGCTGCCGCCGCCATCAGCGGGTACTCACAGCAAAAAAAACCCCGGCATAGCCGGGGTCTCGGGTCAATCCATTGTCCGCTGCGGCCGGCGCGCCGGCCGCACGCCGCCTAGTACAGGTAGGTCAGCGTCACGCCGTAGGTGCGCGGGTCGCCGTAGGTCTGCACATCCGCGGCGCCGAAAGTCGACCAGGCGTTGGTGCTCACCAGGCCGTACTCCTCGTCGGTCAGGTTGCGGCCCCAGGCGAGTACGCGGAAGCTGCCCGGCACATTGGCGAACTGGATGTCGGACCAGCTGAGCGCCGCGCCGAGCAGGCCGTAGTCGTCGATGATCGTGGCGTCACTGACATTGACCGAGGTATAGACCTCGTCCTGCCAGCCGTAGTCCAGGTCCACGCCCAGTTGGCCGTTGCGCAGCGGGCGGCGATACGACAGGGACAGGGCGTAACTGTTTTCCGGCGCCGGGGCGAACTCGTCGATCAGGATGTAGGTGCCGGCCGGGCTGTCCACTGAATCCTCGCCCAGTTCCGTATCCAGGTAACCGTAGCTCGCGGTGAAAGTCAGGCCCTCGGTCAACAGCACGGTTACGTCCATTTCCGCACCGGCGATCTCGTTGCCGTCGATGGGCAGGAAGTCGCGGCCGCCGGGGCTGACCGGGTCGGTCTGGATACTGGTCTGCAGCCCGTCCAGCTCCATGTAGAACAGCGCGGCGTTGAGGCGTGCGCGCCGGTCCCAGAAGTCTCCCTTGAAGCCCAGTTCGTAGCTGACGATATCCTCTTCCTCGAAGCCGTCGGCAAACAGCTCGGCGTTGGCCGAGCGCGTGGAGGTACCGCCGGACTTGTAGCCGCTGACCACCTTGCCGTACACGTTCATGTCGTCATTGATGTCGAAGGCGACGGTCAGCGACGGGTTGAAGTTGTCAAAATCGTTGTTGTAGGAACCGGAGAACGGCGTGGTGGCACGGTTATTGACCCGGTCGGCCTCGCGATCGTCCTCGGAGTAGCGCGCGCCCAGGGTAATCGCCCAGCGCTGGTCCATGTAGTCCGGCCGCCAGGTGACCTGCGTGAACAGCGCCCAGGAATCGTTGTCCGTCTCCGTGATATCGGTGTCGCCGCTCCTGCCCAGCAGCACGGAATCGGTGGCGTCCTGTGTGGACTCGTCGTGGTAGTAGTAAAGCCCGGTCACGTACTCCCAGTTGTCGGTGCTGCCCAGCAGTTGCAGTTCCTGCGAGTACTGCTCGAAGTCCGTGTCGAAGATGCTGAAGTTGGGCGAACCCACCCCGCGACCGATGAAGGTGTAGTCGCCGGTGGCGTTGACCAGCGCCTCGCCGTTGGCCAGGTTGTCCAGGTCGCGGTAGGCGGTGATGGAGCGCACGGACATGCTGTCGTTGACTTCCCAGTCCACCCAGAGGGTGTGGGCGTTCAGCTCCAGGTCGTTCTGCAGGATCTTGCGGATGGAGGTGATCTCGTCGAGGAAATCCTTGTCGATCTTGCCGCTGTAGTTGGTGATGGGCGGGCCGAGGAAGCCCTCGTCGGTCAGCTCACGTATCTGCTCCAGGCGCTGGGTGTCGCTGTTTTCCGCGTACTCGTAACGGTAGTCGACGGTGATGTTGTCGGCCGCTTCCCAGCGCAGGTCCAGTATGTAGCTGTCGCGGTCTTCCTGGCCAAAATCCTCCCCCGGCCCCTTGTTGTCCACGTAGCCGCCGCGCTCGGAGTGCACGTAGTTCAGCTTGGCGGCGACGCTCTCGCCCAGCGGCACGTTGACGATGGTCTTGGACTGGAACTTGTCGAGGTTGCCCACGGTGAGGTCCTGGCGGAACTGCAGCTCGCCGGTATCGGCGCGGTTGGTGACGATATTCACCGCGCCGCCGGTGGCGTTGCGCCCGTACAGGGTGCCCTGGGGCCCGCGCAGTATCTCCACCCGCTGGATATCCACGCCCTCCAGGCCGGCGCCGAAGGAGGTGCCGACGTAGACGCCGTCGGTATACAGCGCGACCGAGGGGTCCTGGGTGATCTGCACGTCGTTCTGGCCGATACCGCGGATGAACAGGCGGATGGCGGTGGGGTCGTTATTGAAGGGGTTGATGTAGAGGTTGGGCACATCGGCGCCGATGTCCTTGAGGTCGTCGATGTTGCGGAACTCGAGCTGCTCCTGGCTCATGGCCGCCACGGAAATCGGTACATCCTGCAGGGACTCGGTGCGCTTTTGCGCGGTGACGATGACCTCTTCCAGCGCCAGTGATTGCGCCTGCACCAGCGCCGGGAGCCCGCCCAGCACGGCGGCGATATTGACGGCGAGCAATGAACGTGCGGAGTACATTCTCATGATGGTAAATCCTTTTGTTTATTAACTAGTTATCGGGAGCCTTATACGCTGCTGTGCGTCGCTTCTAACGGCGTGCATTCAGGATATGAAAATACCAAGTTTGTCTGGTGTAGTATACAAGCCGCGGACGCGCCGAACAGGGCAACGTCCGCGAGTAGCGCGCTCTCACTGACAGCGCGCAACCAACAAAGCCACGACCAGTTCAACCTTGCGAACCACGGACAACCCTCACCATGCCCGACATCCTGCCAAGCACACCATTGAGCCGCCTCGCGGGCCTGCTCCTCCTGCTGACCTGCTGTACCGGCGCTGCGGCGCAGGCTCAGGCGCCGCAGCCGTTGTTGCTGACCTTCGGCGCGGGCAACAGCGGCGTCATAAGCAGCAGTACGCGACAGGACACCCGCATGCGCGGCGTCGACGGCGCCCAGGTGGTGCTGCAGCGCGCCAGCGGCAGCGACTACAAGGTGGTCGCCGGCCAGCGCAACTGGACGTGGTTCCAGGTAGAGGAAGTGCCCGCGACCGAATCCTACATCGCGGTCACGCCGCGACTACAGGGGGACCAGGTCACACTGGAGGTCGCTTATACGCACAAGGACGGCAACGACCGGAGGGCGCTGAGCACGACGGCGAGCGGCCCCCTGGGTAGCTGGATCGTGTTGCTGGACGACAGCCCCGCGCCGGGTAGCGGCGGCGGCAAGCGCTACAGCAGCTCGGCCGGCAGCGAGCGGCTCGCGGTGAAGGTGGAGAAGTTACCCTAGGCGCGCGCTTCGACGAAGGAGCCGCGCGAGCGCGCGAAACACAGGTTCTGGAAGCACGCCCCCACCTCGTAACCCGCCTCACGCACCGTGCAACGCACCACCGTGGCCACGGCCTTGAGCACCGGCGTATCAATTTTCAGCACCTGCTCCGCGGCGAGAAAGACACCGGTGTCGAAGCGCATCCCGGTGAGTGACAGGTCGTTCACCTGCCCGGCGTAGGGTTGGGCCTGGGGACAGCTCGTCCACACCAGCAGGCTGGATTTTTTCGGCACACGCGTGATCGCGCGGCGGTCCGCGTCGTGCGACACGAGTCTGGACATCGGCGCCAGCGGGCTGTGGCAGATGCGGCAGAATGCCGTCAGTTCCTCACCCGGCGTCTCCGGCGGTACCGGCCAGCCGCAAAATGCGCAGGCCGGCGCGGGCGCATGGGCGTCGGCGTGCGTGAGCACCAGGCCCTGGCGGAAGTCGTCGTTGGCCGAGCGGGTCCAGCCCGGGTTCTGCCGGATACGGTCGTAGTCCGCGCGCTTTTGCTCATCGCCAAGAACGGCGTAGGCCTCGTTGACCAGCGCCGCGGCCTCCGCGTCGCCTCCCAGGTCGGGGTGCACGCGCATCTTGTGCATGATCGTGCGGTAGCTGGAACGGATCACCGCCGGGGGTGCATCGGGTTGCACGTGTAGAATTCTGTAGTAGTTGCGCCGGTTTTTCATTTACCTGTTCCTGTCGCAGGACGCTCCCTCGCCCGCAAAGCTCACTAAGCCTAGCTGACTTCGCCCAGAGTGCTACTTTGACGAAAAAGGCGCGTCCCGGGGCGAAACGGTCGGCAAACTGCGACTGGATTCACAGAAAATCTCCAGTAATTTCGGTAAGTTGGCGAAAAATCACACAATTGGCGCAGACGCGACGAACTCACTCCTCCGCGGACGGCTCCCCTGCCGCCAGGGCCTCTTGCCGGTAGAGAAACCGCAGCAGCTGCGACAGCGCCACGACCAGCGGCTCGGGAATGTCCCCGGCCTGGGCCACGCGTGCCAGCAGCGCCGCCAGCTCCGCATCCTGCGCCGGCGGCTCATCCCACGCCAGAGGCTTCCCGTCGGGTCCCGGCCTGAACTCGTCGCTGCCGCGTTTTTTCATTCCATACGATTCCGACTCAGGCCCGGCGGTACACGCCCGGGTACGACGGCTGGTCCAGTTCCGAGCGGGCGCGCGGCCCGTGGTGCACGCGCAGCACCCCAGCCTGCAGGCCCGCCGCCTCGAGGGCCGCCTGCAGTTCGTGCAGCGCCGTCTCGAGCAGGCCCACGCTCGACGCGCAGGGCGAATAGATGACCGACGACACCCGCACACCGCGCAAAAACACTTCGGCCTCCAGCGACCCCAGCCGCGGCAGCTCCAGCGCCAGCAGGGCTTTCCACTCGCGCGCCTCCCCCGCCTCCCCGCCTGCGCCACAGCCCAGGGTAATGGCGAGCCGGTGCACCTGCTCTCCCAGGCGAAACGGCACCTGGAACACCCAGTAGATGGTGTCCTGGCCCGGGGATGGCGTGGACACCAGCTGGTTGACGGCAATCGTCGCCAGGGCGCCCTCGATGCTGGCGGACAACGCGGCCAGCGCCTGGCCACCCGGTGCGCGTTCGATCCCGGCCAGTAGCCGCAGCAACAGGTCCTTCAGGTCCAGCGCGGCCGGCCCGGCGCCGTGCAGGGCCCGGCCGGCTTCGTGGTACAGGCCGGAGCGGGCGAACGCCCCGCGCAGGGCCTCGGCGCTGCGCGGCGGCCCCTGGGGCAACAGTTCCTCCAGCGCCGGGTCCAGGGTATCGGCGCCGATACCCAGCAGCGACAATAAATTGACTCTGCGCGCCGGGTCCAGCAGCGCCTGCAATGGCGCGACCACGCTGCCCTGGCGCGGCACCAGCGCCTGCAAATGCCGTTCCTGCGGTGTCTGCGCCGGCTGCTGGCGCGCCGGCGGCGGCAGAACGCTGACCGTGAGCGTCGGCGTCAGGGCCGTCACCACGAGGTTCATCCAGGCGCCCCTGGGGAGAAAAACCCCCGTGGCGGCAGACACTTGCCGTCCGGCGATGCTCAGAGTGGCGGCGCCGCCGGCGCTTTCCAGGACCTGGGCGCGCACCACCTGGCCGAGCTGCCAGCTGCGCAGCCAGGCGGCGGTGTCGGCGCCCCCGCGGCCGGCGGGAAGCGGCCCCAGGCGCAGTTCATCCATCGGCAACTTCCGGCATGCTTTGTGCATAACCTGTCGACAAGAGCGTCATTAACGACAGCATACCACCCGGGCAGGCCCACCATGACCGCGAAAGACTTGCACTTCTCCTTCGACGACGCGCTGGCGCAGTCGCGTGCCGCCGCCGCGGCCGAGACAGGTATCTCCGGCATGCAGGCGCAGGAGCGGAGCGCCCCGGTCACGCCGCTGCGTGGCGGCGGACGGCGCACCAGGGGCGGGGATCGTCATCCGGCGTGGATCGTCACCGGCCTGATCGCGCTGCTGAACATGGCCTTTCTCTTTATCGCGGCGCTGTGGCTGACCGGCAACACCTACCGCGTGGCGGACGCTGCGCAACCCGTGCCAGCGGCGGCAGGCAACAGCGAAGGCACTGCGCTGGCCGACCTGCAGGCCAGCGTCGCCGCCACCAACACCCGGCTCGAGGAACTCAGCACGATCGTGGCCGCGCAGACCGAGTTGCTGGCGGCCATGCAGGACCAGCTGGCGCAAAGCCAGGTTGCGCCGGCGGCGCCGGCGAGCCCCGCTCCCGCGGCCAGCGAGGAGATCGTACACACCCCGTGGCGCATCAACCTGGGCAGTTTCCCCTCCGCAGCCGGCGCCCGCCGCCTGCAGGACCAGCTCGCCTCGCTGGGCTACAAGGTGCGCATCGCGCCACCCGATGGCCCGGCGCAGCCCTCCTACCGCGCCTGGCTGGGCGGCTACGCGGACCGCGAATCCGCCGACGCGGCGGTCCACCAGATCATGCAGCAGACCAGCCTGACCGGGCTGTGGGTCTCCAACCAGCCCTGACCCGGGCGCCGGTCCTCGCCGCTCCAATCGCGGTAAAGGTATCCCGCGCCCTGCCGCTAAACAGGTATTCGGTGTAAATACTGCGCGCCCGGCGGCACCGCCGGCCACGGCTAACGAGGATAATTATGGATCTGGCAACACTCCTGGGCATGATCGGCGCACTCGGTGTCGTTCTCGCCGCCATGCTGTTTGGCGGCCAGGCTTCTGTCTTTGTCAACGTCCCGTCACTGCTGATCGTGTTTGGCGGCACCTTCCTGGTGGTGATGATCAAGTTTTCCATCTCCCAGTTCTTCGGCGCCTTCAAGGTCGCCGCCAGGGCCTTCGTCTTCAAGCTGGACAGCCCTCAGGAGCTGATCGAGAAGATCGTCAGCCTCTCCAATATCGCGCGCAAGGAGGGCATGCTCGCCCTGGAGAACGAGGAGATCGATAACGAGTTCCTCAACCAGGGCATCCAGATGCTTATCGACGGCAACAACCAGGAAGTGATCCAGACCGTCATGAGCAAGGACCTGCAACAGACCATCGACCGCCACAAGTGGGGCGCCAAGGTCTACAGCGCGATGGGCGACGTGGCCCCGGCCATGGGCATGATCGGTACCCTGATCGGCCTGGTGCAGATGCTGTCCTCCATGGACGACCCGAAAGCCATCGGCCCGGCCATGGCGGTGGCGCTGCTGACGACCCTGTACGGCGCCATGCTCGCCAACATGGTGGCCATGCCGATTGCCGACAAGCTCAACCTGAGGAAAACCGAGGAAGGCCGCATCAAGGCCATGTGTATCGACGGGGTGCTGGCCATCCAGGCGGGCCAGAACCCGCGCATCATCGAGTCCATGCTGAAAACCTACCTCGACCCGAAAAAACGCAGTGATGCCGGCGCGGACGCCGCGGCGGAAATGGACGCGGCGGCCTGATGGACATCCTGCTTGACGAGAGCGAGGGAGACGAGGAAGGCGGTGGCTCACCGGCGTGGATGGCGACCTTCGCCGACCTGATGTCGCTGCTGATGTGCTTCTTTGTACTGCTGTTGTCCTTCTCGGAAATGGATGTACTGAAGTACAAGCAGATCGCCGGCTCCATGCGCGAGGCTTTCGGGGTGCAAAACGAGATAAAGGTGAAAGACATTCCCAAGGGCACCAGCATCATCGCCAGGGAATTCAGCCCGGGCAAACCGCAGCCCACCCAGATCAAGACCGTCAACCAGTTCACCACCCAGAACAAACAGCAGTCGCTGCAGGTCGGCAACCCGCAGGCCGCCGCCGTCACCGGCAGCGAGTTGAACGACGAACTGACCGCGCAATTGCTGGACGAGAAGCTCAGTTCGCTGCTGAAGAAGACGCGCGCCGACGCCGAGAAGCTGCGCCAGGTGCTCAAGCCCGTGATCGACGAGGGCAAGATCGATATCGAATCGCACCGCCGCCAGATCACGATTCGTATCCGCGAGCGCGGCTCCTTCCCCTCGGGCTCGGCCACGCTGAATTCTGATTTCGTGCCGGTGATGGCCGACCTGCGCGTGGCGCTGCAGGACATCGACGGCAAGATATCCGTGGAGGGCCATACTGACGACGTGCCAATCCGTGGCGCCCGCTTCCAGTCCAACTGGGAACTCTCGGCGTCGCGCGCCCTGTCGGTCACCCACGAACTGGTGTCCGGCGGCGCGCTCGACGAGGAGCGCTTCATGGTGGTCGGCCTGGCATCGACCCAGCCCTACCGGCCCAATACCTCGAGCAAGAACCGGGCGCTGAATCGCCGGGTGGAGATCATCATCCGCCAGGGCGACGAGAACGCCACCACCACGACGCTCAATGACCTGCAGAAGGTGGACCCCGGCATCATCGACCGCCTGGACCCGGCGACCGCCGCCGGGGACAACCGCGGCTAGGCCTGGCGGGAGCGCGCGATATGGCTACGGACCGGGTCGAACGCCGCGCCTACTTTCGTATCCATGACGAGATCGGCCTGAGCTATGCGGTCATCGCCGAGGATGAAGACGCCCCGGCGGTCGCCGAAAACGAGATGGAGATGTCGCTGGCCAGCATACTGGCCAGCGTTGACCACGACGTCAATGAAACCCTCAACGCGCTGTGGCGCGAGAACAACACCGCCGCCCAGGCAATCGGACTGCTCAACCAGAAGATCTCCCTGCTGGCCGCGCAACTGCTGCAGGACGATGACAGTGACGCCGCAGGCTACGAGGAGCTGACGGCGAGCATCAGCGGCTGTGGCATGGCCTTCGAGTGCGCCGACCCCCAGCCCGCGGACACCCGGCTGCGGGTCTCGGTCACACTCAGGCCGTCCAATACCTGGGTGCGGTTCACCGCGCGCGTCGTCGCCTGTGAGCGGATTGCCGAAGTTCCCAGCGCGCGCTACCTGCTGCGCATCAGCATCGACGAGGAATGCGTCGAGGCGCGCGAGCGCCTGGTGCAACACGTCGTGCAGCGTCAGTTCGACAAACGGGATATTCCGGGCTCGGCGCACTCAAGCTGACGGCGGACCTGTACCTGCCGCTGTGAGCCCGGTCAGTAATCCGCGCTGACCACGCTGGCCCTGAGCAGTTCGAACTCGTGAATGCGGTCATCGTCCTTGCCGCCCATGGCGGCCAGCACCACCAGCACCACGCGCCGGTTCCTGGCGCGCGCTTCCTCGGTGTCGTTGTCCCCCACCGGCTGGTACTCGCCGTAGCCGATGGACGCCATGCGGGACGGGTCCACCCCGTGACGCTCGAACAGCCTGACCACCGCGGCGGCGCGCGCGGCGGACAGCTCCCAGTTGGACGGAAAAAGCGGCGTGCGAATCGGCTGGTTGTCGGTAAAGCCCTCGACGTGAATGCGGTTGGGCAGTTCGGCGAGAATGTCCGCCAGGTCCAGCAGCAACGGCACGGCGCTGGGGATCAGCGCACTGTGGCCGCTCTCGAACAGCAGGCTTGATTTTATCTCCACCTCCAGCCAGAACTTGTTGCGCTCGACATTGATCAGCTCGTCGTCGATGGAGGGCTGCATGCGCTCCTCCACCGTTTCGGAAATGGCGTTCACCTCCTGCTCCGCCGCGTCCAGCGCCTGTTGCGAGAACTGGTCCTCGAATTCCGGCGCCCGGGTGCCCTCGGCGGTGACCGTCTCGCCGGCCTCGGAGCGCAGGGGCACGACAATCTCTTCCGACTCGGGCTGGTTGGCCGCGGACAGCACGTCGTTGTACAGCGGAGTATCGACCAGTGGCACCACCTGCCGCGCCCGCAGGTTGATCGGCTTGTCGTTGAACGCCCCCACCAGGGCGTTGGACAACACCCGGTATTTATCTTCGTTGACCGAGGAGATCGAGTACATGACGACGAAAAAGGCGAACAGCAGCGTGATGAAGTCGGCGTAGGACACGACCCAGCGATCGTGGCTACTCTGCTCCTCAAACTGTATGCGTTTCACCATCTCAGCGCCCGACCGGTCTAACCCGTCTTAACGAGGTACCCTTCCAGTTTGCTCGCGATTGCCGTGGGATTCTCGCCGTCGGCGATGGACATGATGCCCTCGGTGGTCATCTCCTGGTATTGCGACAGGTCGTAACATATCGCCTTGAGCTTGTTGGCGATCGGCAGGAAAAAGAAATTGGCCAGGCCGACGCCGTAAATGGTCGCGACAAAGGCCACGGCGATTCCCGGGCCCAGCGCCGAGGGATCGGCGAGGTTGTTCATCACGTGAATCAGGCCCAGTACCGCGCCGATGATGCCGATCGTGGGCGAGTAGCCTCCCATCGCCTCGTACACCCTCGCCGCGTTCATCTCGCTGTTGGCGATGTTGTGAATCTCGATTTCCAGGATCTTGGCGATCTCCTCGGGCTCACGCCCGTCCACCAACAGCATGAGGGCTTTCCTGGCAAATGCGTCGCGCTCCTTGTCCGCCGCTTTCTGCAGGCCGAGCAGGCCCTCCCTGCGCGCGATCCTGCTCCAGGCCGTAATCTGCTTGAGAATCCGGTCGCGGTCGAATGTCGGCGGCATGAACACCCAGCGTATGCGCTTCATACCATGCAGGAAAATCTGCAGGGGTGTCTGCACCATGGTCGCGCCCAGGGTGCCGCCGACCACGATGACGAAGGCGGTCAGCTGCACCAGGGAATCCGTGGTGCCCCCCTCGAGCAGGTTGCCGATCACCACCGCGGCCACGCAGACCACGATGCCGGCGATGGAGAGAAAGTCGGGGGAGGAGGAGTTACTCGCCATGGGGGACACCGGCCGTCATTGCGTTTGCTCCGCGAGTTTCGCGCGAATACGCGCCAGCGCCTGCCCGTGAATTTGCGATACGCGCGACTCCGACACGCCCATGACCTCGCCGATTTCCTTCAGGTTCAGCTCCTCGCCGTAGTACAGGGACATCATCAACGCTTCGCGCTCCGGCAGTTGACCGATAGCCGCGACAATATCCTCGCGCATCCTGGAATCTTCCAGGAAAGCGAACGGCTCGGGGTCGCCGGACTCCAGCGTCTGCGTGGTCTCATCCAGTGGCGCAAGCCGGCTGTAGGCCAGCTCGCGCGACAACTTGTGATACTCCTCCAGCGGGATATCCATCGCATCGGCGATCTCCTTGTCGCTGGCGCTGCGCCCCAGTTGCGACTCCAGCTCGGTTATCGTGTCCGCGATGAGTTTCATGTTCTGCTGCACCGAACGCGGCACCCAGTCGTTGCGCCGCACCTCGTCGAGCATGGCGCCCTTTATGCGGATGCCGGCATAGGTGGCGAAGCTCGCGCCGCGCGAGGGATCGTAGGTGGTGCTGGCCTGCAGCAAGCCGATGACGCCCACCTGCATCAGGTCATCGAGTTCGATCGAGGGCGGCAGCCTCGCCACCATGTGCAGACCGATTTTCTTCACCAGCGGGAGATAGCCATTGACCAGCTCTTCCTGGTTGCCCTCGAGGGTGTTGTCGTAGACGGAGGCGCCCATAGCTCTCAAACCTCGGCAACGCGGTTGCCCGTGCAGGCCAGTCGTTCAACAAAAAATCCGAGTCCTCCGTTACCCGATCGCGTGCGCGTGCCATCGCCCAGCGTCGTCGCCAGCTGGCGCAGGGCCCTGGACGCATGAGACGCCGGATACAGCTCCACCACGGCGCCCTGTTGCTGCAGGGAGCGACGCAGGTAGCCATCGCGCGGAATGGCGCCCAGGTATCCCAGGCTGACGTCCAGGAACCGCTCGGCCACCTGGTGCAGCTTGGCGTAGACCTGTGCGCCCTGGGAATCGTGCTCCACCATGTTCGCCAGTACCTGGAACTGCTTTACGCCGCAGTCGCGGTTCAGCACCTTGATCAGCGCGTATGCGTCGGTGATGGAGGTGGGTTCATCGCAAACCACCACGACCACCATCTCACAGGCGCTGCTGAACGTCAGCACACTGCCGTCGATACCGGCGGCGGTATCCACAATGAGGGTATCGACCGGCACGCTCAGGTCGCTGAAGGCGCGGATCAACCCGGCCCGCTGCGTCGCCGACAACTGCGTCATTTCCGCCACACCGGAGGTGGCCGGCACGATACGGATACCGCCGGGACCGCGCACCAGGATGTCCTCCAGGGAGCGCTCGCCGGACAGCACCTCGCTGATATCGTGCCTGGGCTTCAACCCCAGCGCGATGTCGACGTTGGCAAGCCCCAGGTCCGCGTCGAACAGGACCACCTCGCGCCCGGCGTGCGCCAGGCTGACCGCGAGGTTGACCGCTATGCTGGTCTTGCCCACGCCGCCCTTGCCGCTGGTTACCGCGATCACATCCACCGCCGGGCTCAACGGCAACGGCACTGCTTCCTGTCCCGTCACTGTCTGTTCATCCTTGCCTGCCGCGGCGCGATATCCGCCGCCTCGCCGGTTTCAGGGTCCTGTTCCGCCAGCCTGACGGCCCTGTCGACAAAGTGCCTGGCCGACGCCGGCGCCAGGTCATTTGGCACTTTCTGCCCGTCACTGACATAGGCCAGCGGCAGTTCGCTCTCTATCAACGCGTCCAGCAGGCCGCCAAGGCTGACCGCCTCGTCCAGCTTGGTGACGATCGCCCCGGCCAGCTCGTTGGCGCGAAAAACCCTGATGGTTTCCTGCAGCGCCCGGAGTTGCGCGGTGGCGCTGAGCACGAGGTAGGTGTTGATAGCCAGGCCCGTGGCGCGCAGCATCTGGTACTGCTGGTACAGCCGTTCGTCGCGCTGGCCCATACCGGCGGTGTCGATCAGCACCAGGCGCCGCGAGCGCAGCTTGCCCAGCGCCGCGCGCAGTTCCTTCGCGTCGGTGGCGACCAGGCAGGGAATGTCGAGGTAACGGGCGTAGGTCTGCAACTGCTCCTGGCCACCGATCCGGTAGATGTCGGTGGTCACCAGGGCGACGTCGTCCCTGCCGTAGCGCAGTACGCAGCGGGCGGCCAGTTTGGCGGCGGTGGTGGTTTTTCCCACGCCGGTACAACCCATCAACGCCACGATGCCCCCCGTCTCCAGCACGTGGTCCTGCTGTTCCACGCCGAGGCGGCTCACCAGCATCTGCAGGATCACCTGCCAGTAGTCGTCGACATCGCCCTGGGCGGGCAGGATATCCGCCATCAGGCCGCTCAGCGCGGGCGACAGGCCGAGGCCTGCCAGGCGCGCCTGTACCGCCGCCTTGGCGGAGGACACGCCGGCCATGTTGCGCCACGACATCTGCGACAGCTTGTCCTCGATCATGCCGCGCAGGTAACCCAGTTCGCGCTGCAATTCCGCCAGGGTACCGGAATCCACGGGTTCCGCACCGCGGCCCGGCTGGCGGCCGTGCTGCGCCACCGTCTCGTTGTGGTCCAGGGCCGCCTCGTCGAGGTCCACCGCCGCCACCAGTTCCACCTGGTCGCCGACACTCTTGTTGGAGAGGATCACCGCGTCCGCGCCCAACTCCGCGCGGGCGCGACTCATCGCCGTCCGCGAATCCTTCTCGAGGAAGCGCCTGATTTTCATGTTGTTATCCCCCGCCTGGCCCGGCACGCCCCAGGCCATCCTCTATACCCGCTCATCCCGCCGCACCCACCAGGGGCGCCTGGGTATTGCCGACGATCTCGACAACCTTGATGGTCTTGTTCGCGGGAATTTCCTCGTATGCCAGCACATGCAGTCCCTGGGTCCGGCCGCGCAGCAGGCGCGAGAAGAACAGGCGTATGCCGCCCGCGACCAGCAACACCGGCGTGTTGCCCTGCGCGGCGAGGCGCTCCGATGCCTGGGCGATCTGGTTGATGACATTCTCCATCAGGGATGGCTCGAGACCACCGCCCGAACCCTGTACTGCACTTTGCAATATCTGTTCCAATTGGGTGTCCAGGGTCATCACGGACATCTCCCCCCCGACACCGTTGACTTCCTGGTAGATCGTCCTGCCCAGCGCTATGCGCACCTGGGCGGTAAGAGCGTCAGTATCCTGACTCTTGCCCGCCTGCTCCGCCAATGACTCGGCGATGGTCCTGATGTCGCGGATGGATACGCCCTCACTGAGCAGGTTCTGCATGACGCGGGTGACCTCGCCCAGGCCCAGCTGTCCCGGCACCAGGTTTTCCACCAGTTTGGGCGATGTCCGGGCCAGCTTGTCCAGCAGTTGCTGCACACCGTCCTGGCCGAGCAACTCGTGGGCATGTTCCTTGAGCACCTGGCTCAGGTGGGTGGCGATCACCGTGCCGCAGTCGACCACCGTGAAGCCCATGGCCTGGGCATCGTCGCGCTGGCCGGGCTCGATCCAGACCGCGTCCAGGCCGAAGGACGGATCCTTCGTCGCCACGCCGTCGAGCTGGCCGAACACCTGCCCGGGGTTGATCGCCAGCACCTTGCCCGGGTACACCTCGCCGCTGCCGACGGCCACATCGTGAATGCTCAGGCGGTACTCGTTGGGCGACAGCTCCAGGTTGTCGCGGATATGCACGTGGTGGATGAGAAAGCCCAGCTCCTGCGACAGCTTCTTGCGCACGCCCTTGATCCTGCTGAGCAGTTCGCCGCCCTGGTTCTTATCCACCAGGGCGATCAGCCGGTAGCCCACCTCCAGCCCGATCTCGTCCACCGGCACCACGTCGTCCCAGCTGATGTCCTGGGACTCCACCGGCGTCTCTTCGGGTTCGGGCTCCGGCGCGGCGGCCGCCTCGCGCTCTTCCAGCAGGCGCATGTAGCCGAAACCACCGAGCACCCCGGCCAGCGTGAGGAACACCAGGTGCGGCATACCCGGCACCAGGCCCAGCACGCCGATCAGCGACGCCGCCACCAGCAGCGCCCTGGGCGCGCCGAACAGCTGGCCCATGACCTGCTCGCCCATGTCCTGGGAATCCGACACCCGGGTCACGATGACCGCCGTGGCGGTGGACAACAGCAGGGAGGGAATCTGCGCGACCAGGCCGTCGCCGATGGTCAGCAGCACGTAGTTGTTGGCCGCCTGCGAGGCGCTCAGGTCGTGCTGCAGGACACCCACCGCGAAGCCGCCGATGATGTTGATGAACAGGATGAGAATGCCGGCGACGGCGTCGCCGCGCACGAACTTGCTGGCGCCGTCCATGGCGCCGTAGAAATCCGCCTCCCTGGCGACGTCCTCGCGGCGCCGCAGCGCCTCCTTCTGGTCGATCAGGCCGGCGTTGAGATCGGCGTCGATGGCCATCTGCTTGCCGGGCATGGCGTCCAGGGTGAAGCGGGCGGTCACCTCGGAAATCCGCCCGGCGCCTTTGGTGACCACGACAAAGTTGATGATCACCAGGATCGCGAACACCACGATACCCACGGTGTAACTGCCGCCGACGACAAACTCGCCGAAGGCCTCGATCACCTTGCCGGCGGCCGCGGTGCCGTTGTGGCCCTCGAGCAGCACCACCCGGGTGGAGGCGACGTTCAGCGACAGCCGCAGCAGCGTGGCGATCAGCAGCACGCTGGGAAAGGCCGCGAAATCCAGCGGCCGCAGGGCGTAGACCGCGGCGAGCAGTACGATCATGGCCAGCGCAATATTGAAGGTGAACACCAGGTCAAGCAGCAGCGGCGGCAGCGGCAGCATCATCATCATGAGCATGAGCAGCAGCAGGACCGGCGCGCCCAGCCCCGTGAACATGCCCAGGTTGATCGGCCGCGCGGCCGTGGCTTGGTTAATCATTGTCTAAGCCTTCTGTAAAAAGGTCCCGATACTCCTCCGGCACCGACAGGTCCTCCGGCATTGGCGTGTATTCGTTGCGACGACTGTTGCGCAGCTGGTACACGTAGGCCAGCACCTTGGCGACCACCAGGTAGAGGTTCTCCGGGATCTCCTGGCCGATTTCGGTGGAGGCGTACAGGGCCCTGGCCAGCGGCGGAGCCTCGAAGATGGCGACATCGTTCTCGATGGCCACGGTGCGAATCTTCAGCGCGACAAGGTCGCGACCCTTGGCGACGACGACCGGCGCCTTGCCCGGCGCCTCGTCGTACTTGAGCGCGACGGAGAAGTGCTGCGGGTTGGTAATCACGACATCGGCCTCCCGGGTGTCCTCCATCATGCGCCGCTGCGACACCTCGCGCTGCAGTGCGCGGATACGGTTGCGCACCTCCGGGCGACCCTCGGTTTCCTTCAGTTCGTCCTGCACCTCGCGACGCGTCATCTTCAGCTGCCGGTTGTGGTTCCACAGTTCAAAGGGCACGTCGAACATGACGATGGCGATCATGGCGAAGCTGAGGATCAGCAGGCTCCAGGCCAGCATACCGGCGGACTCGGCGAAAGCCTTGTCGGGCACGAGACTGCCCAGCTCGAGGATATCGTCCAGCAGGAACGTGAACAGCACTACGGTGACCGCCGTCAGCACGACGAATTTGAACAGCGCCTTGAGCAGCTCCATCAGTCCCTTGGGGGAGAAGATGCGCTTGAGCCCGGTGAGCGGATTGATTTTCTCCAGCTTGAACGACATGGCCGACGCACTGAACACGAAACCGCCCATGACCATCGGCCCGATCAACGCGCCCACTATCGCCACCGCGAACAGCGGCGTGAGCAATAGTACCGAGGACATCACCATCTCGACGAAGCGCACGGGGACAAGGGCGCTGTCGAACGCCGCCGCGCGGTCCAGGCTCAGGGAGGAGGCCACCAGGGCGGGAAACTCCACCGCCATCCAGCCGCCCATGACCAGCACGCCCGCCGCGACGGAGAGCAGCGACAACATGGTGTTCAGCTCGCGGGAGCGGGCAACCTGGCCTTTCTTGCGCGCCTCCTGCTTGCGGCGCGCGGTAGGCTGTTCTGTGCGTTCCTGCGAACTCTGCTGGTCTTCTGCCACCGTCGCCTCCTATCGCACCAGTAGCAGGGCGTCGTGCATGCCCGACTCGAACATCGCCAGCATCAGCTTGAACACCGACGGCATCGTCAAGAGGATGAAGATAAAGCCGGCAAGTATGGTCACCGGGAACCCCACCGCGAAGATATTCAGTTGCGGGGCGGCGCGCGTGATCACGCCGAAGGCGATATTGATCAGCAACACCGCGGTCAACGCGGGCAGCGCGATCAGCAGGGCGCTGACGAACATCTGGCTGCCGAGCATGACGATATCGAGCGGGAAGGTTTCGCGGAACGCGTACAGGCCCACCGGCAGCAGCTCGAAGCTGCTGGCCAGGGCCTGTATCAACAGCAGGTGGCCGTCCACGGCGAGGAAGATCAGCGTCGCCAGGATCACGTAGAGCTGACTGAGTACCGGCACCTGCACGCCGTTCTGCGGGTCCACCGACATGGCAAAACCCAGGCCCATGGTCATCGCCAGTGATTGCCCGGCGATGACCGCCGCGGCAAAGACAAGCTGCACGATAAAACCCATGGCCGCGCCGATAACCACCTGCTGTGCGCCCAGCAGCGCGCCGGCAATACTGAATACGTCCACCACCTCCCCCGCCGGAAGCTGCGGCACCAGCAGCAGGGTCGCCGCCACGGCCAGCAGGATGCGCGCGCGCACCGGGAACGTCGAGGCACCGAATATGGGAGCCGCCAGGAACAGCGCCGACATGCGCACGAAGGGCCAGAAATACTGCTGGATCAGCGCGGGAAGTTCGGAGGCGAGAAGCATCGGCCGTCAACCCAGCATGGAGGGAATGTTGATGAACAGGTTGACGGTGAAGTCGCGCAGCTGCGCCAGCATCCACGGGCCGGCAATGAGCAGGGCGAACACCAGGGCGATCAGCTTGGGAATGAAACTCAGGGTCATCTCCTGGATCTGCGTCGCCGCCTGGAACACCCCGATCAGCAGGCCCACCGCCAGCGCCGACAGCAACAGCGGCCCGGCCAGCAGCATGGTCAGGTAGAGCGCCTCGCGGCTGATATCCAGGACTGATTCAGGAGTCATGGCCGGCGCTCTCCCTACACCACGAAACTGGTTGCCAGCGTACCGACGATCAGCGACCAGCCGTCGATCAGCACGAACAACATAATCTTGAACGGCAGCGATATCAGCATGGGTGACAGCATCATCATGCCCATGGACATCAACACGCTGGCGACGACGAGGTCGATCACCAGGAAGGGAATGAAGATCAGGAAGCCGATCTGGAAGGCCGTCTTCAGTTCACTGGTCAGGAAGGAAGGCAACAGCACCTTCATCGGGATGTCCGCGTCGCTGGCGAAGCCGTCATAGCCGCCCAGTTCGGAGAACATGATGAGATCCGACTCGCGGGTCTGGCCCAGCATGAACTCGCGGAACGGCGCCTGCACATTGGCCAGCGCGGCATCGAGGTCCATCCGCTCTTCCATGTAGGGCTCCAGCCCATCCGCGTAGGCCTGCTCCAGCACCGGCGCCATGATGAACAGGCTGAGAAACAGCGCCAGGCCCAGCAGTACCTGGTTGGACGGTGTCTGCGCCGTGCCCAGCGCCTGCCGCAGGATCGCCAGCACGACGATGATGCGGGTGAACGACGTCATCGCTAGCAGCATGGCCGGCAGCAGGCTGAGCACGGTCATCAGCAGCAGCACCTGCAGGCTGACCGAGTAGTTGCTGCCGCCGTCGCTGGCGGGCTCGACGGAAATCAGGGGAATCGATGCCTGAGCCTGCGCCAGTAGCGGCGCAAACAGCAGGATGCCGGGGATGGCGAGCCTGAGCAGCTTCACGCCCCGGCCTCCGGGGACACGCTGGACAGCACCGCGTCGAAGTCGCGTCCGCCCTCGAAGACATGCAGGGTGCGCACGCTGCCGGCGGCCACGCCCACCAGGAGCTGGCTCTCCCCCGCTTCCAGCAGGAGGATTTTCTCACGTGCCCCGACCTTTACCGACGCCAGCACCTGGATACCCTGGCGAGCGCTCGCCGTCCCGCCGTGCAGACGCTTGAGCAGGTACAGCAGGCCGAGCAGGCAAGCCAGCACGAACAGCAGCGAGACGAACACCTGCATCAGGTAACGCGCGTTGAACACCCCGGCTTCCTGCACCCCCGGCGCGGACAGGGCGACGGGACAGGCCGCCGCGAGCAGGACCGCCGTGGCCACCCCGCAATACCTCGCCCGCGACGTTGCGCTCATTACTTTAGCTTCTTCAGCCGTTCGGCGGGACTGACGATGTCGATCAGGCGCAGGCCGAACTTGCCGTCCACCACGACCACCTCACCGCGCGCCATCAGTGTGCCGTTGACCAGCAGGTCCAGCGGCTCGTTCACCTCCTTGTCCAGTTCGATGACCGAGCCCTGGTTGAAACTCAGCAGGTGCTTGATCGGCACCCTGCTGCGACCGACCTCCACGGACAGCGTCACCGGCACATCCAGTAGCGCGTCCAGGTTGATCTCGGCCCCGCTGCCCTTGGCCGGCGCGATTTCCGGCGCGGCCTGCGCCTCACTGCCCGGGGCGGGGTCACCCTGCGCCGCGCGGTCCAGGGCCTCGCCCAGTTTTACTTCGCTTTCCTCAGTCATTGTTCCCGTCCCGGTCTGTCCACCGATTTATCCCTCACCCCGAAGCATTTCCTTGATCTTTACCGATTTCTGCCCGTTCAGTGAGCCGTGCTCACCCAGTGAGAACGGCTGCCCCTCTACCGACACGATGACTTCCGTCGGCATCCTCAGCGGCACAATCGAGCCGGCCTTGAAGCCCAGGACTTCCGCGATGCTGACCTGCTCCGGGACAAACGCGCCACTGATCTCCAGTTCCACGCTGCCCAGTTCGCGCATGAAGTGCTGCTGCCAGTCACTGTTCTTTTCCGCCGCCTGCTGCTCGATGCCGGCGCTGCCAAGCCTGGCGCGCAGGGGCTCCATCGAGGCATTGGGCACGGCCCAGGTGACGCTGGAAGACCAGTCGCCGACACGCAACTCGAAGGGGAAGCAAATCACCTTCTCGCCGGGCACCGGCGGCTGCAGGAAGTCAGGATTGCACTCGAAAGAATGCACGCTGGGCGCCAGTTGCAATTTTTCGCGCCATGTCTCCGCCAGCGTGGTCAGAAAACCCTCCAGCAGCGCATCGTTCACCCTGCGCTCGCTGTGGGTCAGGCTGGCGCGAGCCAGCGGCGCGGCGCCCTCGCCCACGCCGCCGCCGAAGTACCTATCCACCACCAGCGACAACAGTTCCCCGGGGAAAATCACGTGGGACATACCGTTGATCGGGGAGATGCGCACCGTGTTCACCGCCGTGGGCGAGGCGATGTCAGCGAACAGCTCGTCGATGGACACCAGCCGCGAGTCACCCGCCTCCACCTGCACGGAAATGCCGTAGAGCTTGCGTACCACCTGTGCGTAGTCCACCGCGAACCGCTCGTTCAGCTTGTCCACCGCGGGCATCTGCGCCAGCGGATTGTCATCGCGCGCGGTAAAATCAAAGGGCTCGCAGCTCTTCGCGAAGGCGGGATCGCCGGGCGACGCGTCGGCATCGGAGAACGTCTCCATCAACGCATCGAGTTCGCCCTCCGACAAGACTTCCTTGGTGGACACCGGCGCCTACTGTATGACGAAGCTGGTGAAGAAAACTTCGTCCAGGGCGTTCTTGCCGCTGAACTGCAGCGCCTCGTTGACAGCCGTCAACACTTCCTGGCGCAGCTTGTCCTTGCCCTCCACGGTGCTGACATCGTCGTACTTCTGGTCGCTGAGCAACAGGATGACCTTGTTGCGCACCGCGGGCATGTTCACCTGGACCTTGTCGATGATCTCCTGGTCGCGGGCCATCACCTGCATCTCGACCTGCAGGTAGCGAATCGTGCCGTTGTGATCGAAGTTGACCAGGAAGGCCGGGTTCAGCGACAGGTAGATCGGGTCGCCCTGCGGCTCCTCCTCGACCACCGCCTCGCCCCCCTCGGCGGCAACCGCCTCATCCTCTGCGCCCTGCAGCAGGAAAAACGCCCCGGCGCCGCCGCCGAGCAACAGCAGTACGACCACCGCGATTATGATTTTTTTCATCCTGTCACTTCCTCCTGGCGTGGCGGCGGGTGCCGCCCGGTTGCGCCTCGCGCCTGCCGCCCGTGGCGGCACGCCCGCGCGAGCCCGCCCTGGCACACTTGCACTGCCTGCGGAGTTTGCAATTCCTGTGCCATGTATTTTTTTACTTTATATACAATGAGTTATGAGGGTATTCGCGAATGGACGTCAGAGATTTGACGCATCGGCGGGAGGTGAGGGAATAGCACTGATGAAAACGGCGGCGCCCGGCAGCGGGCGCCGCGGCGGGACGCTCAGGCGTAGTAGTCCACCAGGGCGTCCGCGCGCACGTTGGCCGCTGACGACAGCGGACCGGACGGGATATCCTCGGCGCCGACGAGCTCGGCGTCAGGTGACGCCACGGCGGCGAACTCGCCCTGCGCCTGGCGTTCCCCGCTGGACTGGTCGGCGACGTCGAAGCGGGCCAGGGACAAGCCGTCCTGCGCCAGCATGTCACGCAATCGCGGCAGCGCCTGTTCGACCAGGTCGCGGGTCTCCGCCCCCTGCACGGTGAACAGTATGCGCGCCTGGTCCCCGTCGGTTGCGATGCGCACGTCCATGCGTCCCAGTTCGGGAGGGTTGAGCTGCAGGCTGGCCTCGGGCATGCCGTTGCGCAGCAGCAGGGAAATACGCCCGGCCACCTCGTTGTTCCAGGCCGGCTCGCCGGGGCGCGCCACGAGCACTCCGGTTACATCGGTCTTCACGCCCGGCTGCACGGTGCTGTCAACGCTCAAGGCCGTGGCCGGACCGGCCAGTGTGGCGAATGGCGGCGCAGCGCTGGCGCTGGTCGCGGGCCGGGCGGCATCTGCCCCAGCAGGCGCCTGTAGCGCTTCCGTGCCGAGACGCAAGGCGGCGCTGTTGTCATCGCCCGCCACTTCCATCCTGCCGCTCATCGCCGCGGCGTCGAGCATGGCAGAGCGGCCCACATCGCCGGCTGCCGCGCGCTGCGCCAGCCGGTCATCGCCCGCCAGTGACGCGGCCGGGTTCGCCGGGCGCCGCACTTCGCCCGCCGTGTCCGCGTCGGCGCCGGGGACTGTTGCCGCGCCTGTCGGGCTGGGCTGCGCCAGGCGTGTGAGATCCGCCTCCCCGGGCGCAAGTTGCTCCGCAGTCGCAGCGGTGGATCCACTGGCGGGGAGGTTCCCGCTGGCGCCCAGCGCGGAGCCGGCAGCGCTGGCCGGGGCGTTCACATTCTCCGTTGCCGCGGGCATGGCCTGCGGCGCGCCGGCCGGCACGGGCCGGGTGGCCGGCGCCACCTCGCCGGCAGGGCCTTCCGCTGTGGCGCCGGTGGCGGCATGCGCGACCGCACCGGGGGTCTGCGGCCCGCCCGGGACGGGCGCGCCGGGATTCGCGGCCATACCGCCGGTGTTGACAGCGGTGGGCGGGACAGGGCCCTCTGCGTCGATTGCTGTTGTCGTTGCCGTTGCCGACTCTGCGGCCGTCGGCGCAGGCCCGGGTGGCGGCTGCGCACCCGCAGCGGCGGGCGGTTGCTCGCCGGCAGTCTCCGCACCGGCCGTTTCCGGCGGCAATTCCGTGCTGCCGGGCGGCAAATCCTTGCCGCCGCCACCCGTCGCCGTAGCGTCGCCGGCGCCGGGCGGCAGGGTCTGCTCCTGGGCATGCAACAGGTCGGAGAAACTACCGCCAGAACCAGTGTCTGCGCCACTTTGCGGCGACACGGGAGCGCGCTCGGCGCCCGGCGTGCCAGGGCTTCCTCCCACCAGAACAGGAATCACTGCTATCGTCCTTCAACAACTTCGCCAGGGAATATGGCAAGTTCTGTGCCAGCTAGCGCTCCTGCCCGCGCACCAGGGAATCATCATCGGCGCGCTTCTGGTCGAGTTTTTCGCGCGCCTTCACCCGCTCCCGCTGCCGCTCCTCCACCAGCTGGTCCAGCGCCTGGTTGCGCTGGCTTTTTGACGCCCATTCGGCGCGGACCTCGCCGAGCGTCGCTTCCGAACCGGCGATTTCCTGGGTCTGCTGGGCGATGGCCTCGTTCAGCCGGGTCAGGAACAGGCGGTAGTCCTGGAACTGGCGCGCATCCATACCCTCGCTGCCGCGCGTGTTCAGGGTGCGCTCGTAGTCCGCCTTGAACTGCATGAGTTGCTCCAGGCGGGCGACTTTATCGCCGTGGGAGGCCTGGCTCTGGCTGAGTTGCTGCGCCGACTTTTGCGCCTCGAGCCTGGCCACGGCGGCCACCTTGCCCATCTTGTCGTCCTTCATTGCCCGGCACCTTCCAGTTCAGGGCTCGCTACCTGGAACAGCGCCGCGGTGCTCGCCGCCATATCAACCTTCTCATTGCCCGCCTGGGCGATAAAGCCGCGAATACGCGGCGCCGCGGCGATGGCGCGATCGATACTCTCGTCGGAGCCCGCCTGGTAGGCGCCGATATTGATCAGGTCGCGATTCTGCTGGTAGGTCGCGTACAGGGCCTTCACCAGCCTGGCGCTGGCTAACTGCTCCTCGCCGGCGATGCTCGGCATCAGGCGGCTCACCGAGCTGTCGATGTCTATCGCCGGGAACAGGCCGGAGTCCGCCACCTCCCTGGACAGCACGATGTGCCCATCGAGGATCGCGCGCGACGCGTCGGACACCGGGTCGTCGAAATCCCCGCCCTCCACCAGCACCGTGTAGACCGCCGTGATGGAACCGTTGACCCCGTTTCCCGCGCGCTCCACCAGCGCCGGCAATTCGGAAAACACCGAGGGCGGGTAGCCCTTGGACACCGGGGGCTCACCGACCGCCAGGCCGATCTCGCGCTGCGCCTGGGCGACCCGGGTGAGCGAGTCCATCAACAGCAGTACGTTCTTGCCACGGGCGGCGAAGAACTCCGCGATCGCGGTGGCGCGCCAGGCGCCGTGAATGCGCATCAGCGGCGAGTCATCCGCCGGGGTCGCGACGACAATGGCGCGGGCGAGTCCGGCGGGACCGAGAATGTCGTCGACGAACTCACGCACCTCCCTGCCGCGCTCGCCCACCAGCGCGACGACGATGACATCGGCCTCGGTATGACGCGTCATCATGCCCAGCAGCGTACTCTTGCCGACGCCGCTGCCCGCGAACAGGCCGACGCGCTGCCCCTTGCCCAGCGTGAGCAGCGCGTTGATCGCGCGCACTCCCACGTCCAGCGGCTCGGTGATGGGGCTGCGGTGCAGCGGGTTGATGGATTCGCCCTTGAGCGGCACGTGGTGCAGGCAACCGATGTGGCCGCGGCCATCGATCGGGTTGCCGGCGCCGTCCACCACCCGGCCCAGCAACTGCTCGTCAACCGAGACAACACCGCCGGTCTGCAGCGGCACGACGCGTGCGCCTAGCTTGACGCCGCGCAGGTTGCCCTCGGGCATGAGGAACAGGCTGCCATCGGAAAAGCCCACCACCTCCGCCTCGATGGTATCGCCCTCGTCGGTGATGATCTTGCAGCGGCTGCCGATGGGCGCCTGGCAACCCACCGCCTCCAGCTTGATGCCGATCATGCGCACCAGCGAACCCTCTTCCTGCAGGACCAGCGGCTGTATGCTCGCGGAGAGCCGCGACAGTCGCTGGGCCAGGCGGCCGGGGCGCTCGCCCGCGAGCTGCTCGAGGGCATTCACCGTCAGCTTTCCGCACCCTGCTCGCAGATCTCGACGAGACCGGCGAAAACGCTCTCGATACGTTTTTCCACCGAGGCGTCGACAAAGGATGTGGGTGTTTTCACCTGGCAGCCGCCCGCCTGCAGGTTGGCGTCCTCGACGATTTTCCAGTCCTTGCCCTCCAGCGATTCAGGGGCGAAGTCCTGCAGCAGTTTGGCGTCCGCGGGATTGAGGAAAATGATGGTCTCGCCGTCCAGCTTGTACAGGGTCGCCAGCGCCTCTTCCACCAGCCCCTCGATGATCTGGGTGTCCACGCTCAGCTCACGCCGCACGATCTGCCGGGCCAGCAGCATGGCCATCTGCGCCAGCTCGCGGGTCACTATCTCGTCCAGTTCGCGGTAGGGTTGCGCCATCTGGTCCGCCACCGACAGCAGGCTCGCGATGATTTGCTGGGCCTCGAGCTTGCCCGCGGCGAAACCCTCCTTGTGGCCCGACTGGAACCCCATCGCCTGGGCCAGCGCCTCGCGCTCGCCGGCACTGGACTGGTCGCCGGATTCTGCCGCTGTCTGCTCGAAGGGCGGGGCGTTCCAAAGTTCGACGGAGCTGCCCGGGTCAGACAAAATCGTCCCCTCCCTTGCCGAGGAATATCTCGCCCGCCTCCGCCAGGCCGGCGGCGATAACGAGAATCTCTTTCTGCTGCGCCTCGACCTCGGACAGCTTCACCGGACCCTTGGCCTCGAGATCCTCTTTCAGCATGTCCGCGGCGCGGGACGACATGTTGTTGAAGAACTTGTTCTTGAGGTCGTCGTCGACCCCTTTCAGCGCGACCACCAGGTTGTCCACCGCTATCTCGCGGATCAGGCGCTGCATGCCGCGATCGTCCAGGGCCATGAGATTGTCGAAGACAAACATTTGCTCCTGGACTTTCTCCCCCAGCTCACTGTCGATCTGTTTCAGCGCATCGATCAGCTGGGTCTCCTCGGCGCTGTCCAGGTTGTTGAGAATCTCCGCGGCGCTCTTCATGCCGTTCACCGACGCCGGCGGCATATCGCGCTGGTTGACCATCTGCTTTTCCAGTACCAGGTCCAGTTCCTGCAGGGCCACCGGGTCGACCATTTCCAGCCTGGCGATGCGCAACACGACGTCGGTGCGGATGTCCTCCGGCAACAGGCCCAGCACACTGGCGGCATGATCGGGTTCCAGCGACGCCAGCACCAGGGCGATAATCTGCGGGTGTTCGCCGCGAATAATGCCGGCCACACTGCGCGCGTCCATCCAGCGCAGCGCATCGACGCCCTTGGACGTCTCGTCCTGCATCACCTTGCTCAACACGCTGCGCGCCTTGTTCTCGCCCAGCGCCTCGACCATGACGCGGCGCGTGAAGTCGCCGGCGCCAATGCCAAAGGGGCTGATGGAGCTGACCTTGTCGACGAACTCGTGCACGACCGTGGCGATCTGTTCGTTGGTGACATCGCCGAGACTGGCCATGGCCTCGCCGACCATCTGCACTTCCTTCGGCTCCATGTGCTTCATGATGGCCGCGGCGCCGCTTTCACCCAGCCCGAGCAGGAAAATCGCGGCCCGCTGTGTGCCCGAGAGGGCGGAAACTGCTTCAGCCATCGTTCGCCACCCACCCTTTCACCACACTGGCGACGCGTTCCGGCTCGCCCTCCACCATGGACCTGGCCAGGCTGAGCTGCTGCTGGTAGGCCGGCTGCCCGGGGAACCCCGGGTTGCCCTGGTGGCCGAGGGTCACCATGTCCTCGCCCAGGGCCGCGCCATCCGGCAGTGCGGCGGCGCCGGGCGCACCCGCGGCCCCGGCCGGTGCGCCCAGTGCCTGCTGGTTGAGGACCGGCGCGGCAGACGCCTGCATCAACGGCCTGACCACGAAGTAGATCAGCAGGAACATGCCCAGCCCGGCGATGGAGATCTTGCCCGCACGCCAGATCCACTCCTGCTCCAGCAGCGAGGACTCGGGGAACTCCGCCAGTTCAGAGGGCTGCACGAAGGACGCATTGACCACGTTGACACGGTCGCCGCGGGTCTCGTCGAATCCCACCGCCTCGCGTACCAGCGCCCTGATCTCGTCCATCTCCCCGTCACTCAGGGGGAGGCGCTCCACCTCCCCTTCCGCGTTCAGCTTCTCGCGGTAATCGACTACCACGGCGACGGTGAGCTTGCGCAGGTTGCCGGGCGTTTCACGAATGTGGCTGATCGTCTTGTCCAGTTCGTAGTTGCGTATCTCATGCTTGCTGGAACGCGATGGGGCCGGCTGGCCTCCCTCGGCACCGCCCAGGTCCGACTCCGCCGACAGCTGCGCCTCCTCGGGCGGCTGGTTGGAGAGCGTGCCGGGTATCCCCCCGGCGAGCTTGTCCGACGACATCTCCTCCATGAGTTCTTCGCTGCGCACGCTGCGCTCCGGTTCGTAACGCTCGCTGGTACGCTCGACCACGGTGAAATCCAGGTCCGCCGAGACCTGGGCCTGCACGGCGCCCACGCCCAGTATCGGCGTGAGAATCTCGACTATCCGCTCCACGTAGCGCTGTTCGAGCTGCTGCGTGTAGCGGAAGTTCTCCTTGGTGGAGGCGAAGTCATCCTCGCCGGACTGGCCGGAGAGCAGCTTGCCGTTGTTGTCGACGACCGACACCTGCTCCGCCTCCAGCCCGGGCACACTGAACGCCACCAGGTGCACGATGCCAGCTAGCTGGCGGTCCGACAGCGAGCTGCCGGCGTACAGGCTCACCAGCACCGACGCCGCGGGTTTGTTCTTCTTGCGAATAAACGCCGACTGCTTGGGCAGGGCCAGGTGCACACGGGCCGAGCGCACATTGTCCAGTGACGCTATCGAGCTGGACAGTTCCTGCTCCAGCGCGCGATCGTAGCGGGCTTTTTCCATGAAACTGCTCACACCCAGGGGCTGTTCCTGGTTGAGCACCTCGAAGCCGGCGCTGCCCGTCCGTGGCAAGCCCTCACTGGCCAGCTTCAGCCGCGTCTCGCGCACCACGTCCGCCGGCACGCCGACCAGGCCGGTGCGCTTGTCCACCTCGTAGGGCACGTTACCGAGCTCCAGGGCCTCGACGATCTCGGCGGCGGCCGACGGCGACAGCTCGCCGTACAGCGGTGTGTAGTCGGGCGTCAGCGCCCAGTCGACAACGCTGATGCCGAGCGCGATACTCGCCGCCAGCCCCAGCAGCAGGCGCACCTGCCTGGCGACAGGCTGGCTGCTGAGGCTGCGAAATCTATCGACGAGTGTCGGGTTTTCTTCTGCCATCTGATCCCGTTAACCCTTTATCCCTGGTTTGTTGCGCGGCGCCCTCGCGAGCGCCAGTACCTGTACAGTTGCTACATTTTCCCCGGCCGGGGTCCCTTACCCTAGACCTGCATGTTCATGACTTCCTGGTAGGCGCTGAGCAGCTTGTTCCTTACCTGGGTAATAGCCTGGAAGGAAAGACTGGCCTTCTGCATGGCCACCATCAGCTCCGGCAGTTCCACGCCCTCCTGACCAGACTCGAACGCCGCGGCCAGTTCCTTCGCCCGGGTTTGCGCATCGTTCACCTCCGCCAGCGACTCCTGCATGAACTGGCCAAAGTCCACACCCGGCGTTCCCTGCGCGTCCGCGTTCGGCTGTTCGACACCGGCGGCGGCCGCCATCGCGCGCATCTGCGCCAGTACCGTATTGATTTCCACTTGACTCATCGACCTGCTTCCTCCATCCCCTGGCGCTCGCGCAACCTACCCGGCCGCGGGCACCGATACACCCTGTTCTTTCAGCTTCGCCAGCTTGTAGCGCAGCGTCCTGGGGCTGATACCCAGGATCTCGGCGGCGTCCTTGCGCCGGCCGCCCACCGACTGCAAGGCGTTGACGATAAGCTGGCGTTCGCGATCCTTGAGCCCGCCGTTGAGCAGGCTGTCACCACCGTGTTCCTCCGCGGCCACCTGCGGCGGCGCTTGCGGCTCGACGCGCATGGCGTCCTCGAAGAAAATATTCTGCTCCGTGACCAGGTTGCCCTGGGTCAGGATGGCGGCGCGCTGCATGCAGTTTTCCAGCTCGCGCACGTTGCCGTGCCAATCGTGCGCCAGCAGTTTCAGCTCCGCTTCGCGCGCCAGTTGCAGGCAGCGGTCCTCCGCGTGGCGCTGCAGCAGGTGGGTCGCCAGCGGCAGGATATCCTGACGTCTTTCACGCAGCGGCGGCACGTGCACCGGGAATACGTTGAGGCGGTAGTACAGGTCCTCGCGGAAGCGACCGCGCGCCACTTCCTCGCGCAGGTCGCGGTTGGTGGTCGCCAGCACCCTGACGTCCAGCGGGATGAGGGTGCTGCCACCCAGGCGCTCCACCTCTTTTTCCTGCAGCACGCGCAACAGCTTCGCCTGCAGCCCCAGGTCCATCTCCGAAATCTCGTCCAGCAGCAGTGTGCCGCCGTTGGCGTGCTCGAACTTGCCCGCGCGCGTCTGGTGGGCGCCGGTGTAGGCCCCTTTCTCGTAGCCGAACAGCATGGACTCGAGCATGGATTCAGGGATCGCCGCGCAATTGATCGCTACAAAGGGCTGCTCCGCACGGTCCGACTGCCGGTGCACGAAACGCGCGACGACCTCCTTGCCACAGCCTGACTCACCGGAAATCATCACCGTGGCGCCACTGCCGGCGACGCGGCGCAGCAACTCGCGCACACTGACCATCGCCGGGTCCTCGGCGATCATGCAGTCCGCGTCGCTGTCGGTCACACTGGCCAGACGGGACACCGTCTCCAGCAGCACTTCCGCCTCGAAGGGTTTCAGCAGGTAATCCGTGGCGCCCTCGCGAATCGCCTCCACCGCTTTTTCCACACTGCCGTACGCCGTGACCAGCACGAAGGGCAGGTTGGGCCACTGCGCCTTGACCCGGCGCAGCAGGGCGTGGCCGTCCATGACATCCATCTGTACGTCGGAGATCACCAGGTCCACCGCCTGCCGCTCCAGCACTTCCAGTGCCCGCGCGCCGTTGCTGGCGCCAACAGTTCGGTAGCCGCCGTACTCGATCGTGTCGCACAGGGCTTCACGCAGTGCGTCGTCGTCCTCGACAACCAGCACGAGTGCTGCTCTACTCATTGATTGCTCTCCCCGTTGCATACGCCTCTTGCGTCGTCGCCAGTTCCTGCTCGATGGGCAGGGTCAGCAGGAATTCCGCGCCGCCCTGCGGGCGGTTGCGCACGCTGATCTCGCCGCCGTGGCTGCGCACCGTCATCGCCACAACAGCGAGGCCCAGCCCGGTACCCTGGGCCCTGGTGGTAAAGAACGGATCGAAAATCCGCTCGCGGATATCCTCGCTGATGCCGGGCCCGTCATCACGCAGCCGGATCTGCAGGCGCTGCTGGTCCAGCGCGCCGACCCACATGTCCAGCGCGACCCCGCCGTCGCCGGCCTCCAGCGCATTCATGGCGAGATTGCCCAGCGCCCCCACCAGTTCGTCGCGATCACCCAGCACCACCAGCGTGTTGTCCACGTACGGCACCTCCAGCGTCGAGGCGCTGGCCGCCAGGTGTGGCTGCATGGAGGACTTGAAGTCGGCGAGCACGTCGGCGATATAGAGCGGCTCGCGCTGCGGCGAGCCGCCGCGCACGAAGCTGAGCATGCTGTCCAGCAGGTTGCCCATATACTCCAGGCGCTGGCCCACCTTGGCGGCCACCTGGCCGCGCTGCTGCGGCTCCAGGTCGGGCCGGCTCAACTGGCTCAGGTACAGGGTCGCCGCGCTGAGCGGGGTGCGAATCTGGTGCGCCAGGCGCGCCGCCATCTCGCCCAGGGCGGTCAGGCGCTTTTCCCGGCTGAGCTGTTCCTGCAGCTCGTGGATAGCGGTGACGTCGGTAATCAACATGACGCGGTCGCCGAGACTGTCCAGCGTGCGGCTGACCATCGAAAAGCGGCGCCCGTTGCTCAACACCACTTCACCCGGCGGCAGGTGGCGCTCGCCGGTACTGCGCAACAATACCGTCTCCCAGGTCTCGCCGACCAGCGGGCCGCCGAGCATCTGTTGCGCCTCGGGGTTGGCGTCGCGCACGCGCTGCTCGCGATCGACGATGACCACACCGCCGGGCAGCGCCGCCACGAGATTGGACAGGCGGTGGGCCAACCGCTCCTTCTCCGCCAGCTCCACCAGCCTGGCCGACCTGGCGCTGGTCAGTTCGGCGGTGAGTTGCGCCACCTTCTCTTCGAGCAGTCGATACGTCGTCTCCAGCTCGATGGAGACGCGACCGAAGACTTCAAACGCTTCTTCCAGCTCGCTGGGGGAGAGAGACTCTGTCTGGCTCATAGGGCGTTTCTCTCGTGGCTATCCGGTATCCTGCAACAACCGGAGCTAACGCAAGAACCGTGCCTGTATTATTTTTTTTATTTAAAACAGCGAGTTGCGAGAGACCCTCGCAGGCGAGCGTCAAGAACCCGTCAGTTCCCCGGGACGCTGGATGGCGAACTTGCGCATTTTTTCCACCAGCGTCGTGCGCTGCAGGTTGAGCAGTTTGGCGGCCCGCGCGACCACCCAGTCGCTGCGGTCCAGCGCCTCGGTCATGAGACGGCGCTCGATCTCCGCCAGGTGCGGTTTCAGGTCGATGCCTTCCGGCGGCAGCTCCATCGACGAGGCCGCCGCGCGCAGCTGCTCCTGCCACTGCGCCGTCTCGTTGACCTGCTCCTCGAACAGTTCCTGGTTCGGGCGGAATTTCTCCGGCAGTTCGGACCATTTCACCAGCCTGTCCGGGTAGAGGATGGCCATGCGCTCGAGCAGGTTGAACAGCTCCCGCACGTTACCGGGCCAGTGATAGCGCACCAGCGCAGCCACCGCGCAGTCACTCAGGCGCAGCGAACGGCCCTGTTCGCGCTCCAGGCGCCCGATAAAACTGTCGATGAGCAGCGGTATGTCGGCGACCCGGTCGCGCAGCGGGGAAATCTCGATGGGGAACACGTTGAGACGGAAGAACAGGTCCATCCTGAAACTGCCCTCCGCCACCATCTGCTCCAGGTTGCGGTGCGTCGCCGCGATGACGCGGACATCCGTGGATATTGGCTTGTGACTGCCGACCCGCTCGAAGGTGCGCTCCTGCAGCACGCGCAGCAGCTTGACCTGCATGTCCAGCGGCATGTCGCCAATCTCGTCGAGAAACAGGGTGCCGCCCTGGGCGATCTCGAAACGCCCCTTGCGCGCACTGAGCGCGCCGGTAAACGCGCCTTTTTCATGACCGAACAGCTCGGACTCGAGCAGCTCGGCCGGTATCGCCCCGCAGTTGAGGGGCACGAAGGGCTGCTCGCGGCGCGCGGAGAGCTCGTGCACGCAGCGCGCCACCACCTCCTTGCCGGTGCCCGATTCGCCGTTGACCAGCACCGTCGCCTCGGTCGCGGCGACCTGTCGCGCCAGGTGCCTGACCGACTCGATATCGCGGCTACCGCCGATCAGGTTCTTGTACAGCGCCGCCGACAGGTCGTCGTCGGCGCGCGCCCGGTACTCGTGGACCAGCTGCGCCTGGCGCAGTATGCCGAGCAACTCCTTGTAGTCGGCCTGCCGCGACACCATGCGGCGCACCAGCGGTTGCAGGCCGGCGGGCGGCCCGGCCGTGTCGCCGGCGGATTGCAGCAGGAAACACGGGCTGCCGCCGGTGTCTTCCTTGGCGCGCCGCAACGCCGGCGCCAGCCACTGCTGCCCGGTCTCGACGCCGATGAAGATGGCCAGTACACCGGGCTGTGCGGTGACTTCGCGGAAAAAGGTCTGCTCGTCCACGGCCGTGGCCGTGGCAAAGCCGAGAAAGCGCGTGTAGGCGGCGAATTCTTCCGCCCGCTCGCGGCAGGAATCGACGACGATGACGGCCGGATCATGGTTCAGCACGGCAGGTCTCCGGCGGCCGCTCGGGGGAGGTTGAGGCGGTATTTCTGCGGGACGGATGACGTGTCGCGGACTGGTAAGAGCGCAACGTTGGCAACACCGGTAAATGTGTTACTCGTCATCGTTTTTATCAGTGCCCCCCTATTAGCACTGGCTCTCGAAGGTAAAAAAAACGAGGGAAACGGCCCTTCGAAATACCGCGTTGTTCTAAAACGACACCTGATTATGCGGATATGCCCGCGAATTCAGGTGCCTTCCCCTATGTTTGTATCGTTAGTGTGATCGAATCATGTGTCAAAAGTTTGTCATTTTCAAGCCCTTAGCCGAAAAAGTTCATCAAGCACAACGCGAAAGCGCCGTAAATTCAATTTTTTGGCGGTCGTGCCGCCCGCGGGGAGGGATACCATGCGGCCTTTGCGGCGAACGCGCTGGCCAGGGACGGGAGGGCTCAGTCCTCGCCGGCCTGCAGGCGCCGGAAGGCGACCTCGCGCCGGTGATGGCGGAAGATCAGTTTTTCCAGCCAGCTGGCGACCGAGGGAGACAGTCCCACGTAGCGAACCCGGCAGCGACCGCCCTCCCGGTCCGCCTCGGTGGTGGTGACCTCTCCGTAGAAACACAGCGGCTTGGGCGTGCCGTGCTGGATATACGCCTGCACGAACAGCAGTTCGCCGGCGCCGGGGGGATTGCTCTCCTGCCACACGAGGTCCGTGGCGGAGATGGTGACCCGACACTTGTCCGGGATATCGAGCTGCTTGTAGACCAGTTGGCTGACCAGGTCCAGCACCAGGTTGATCTTGCGGTCCAGGCGCTCGATTTCCGCGGAAATGACGCCCTCCTCCTCGCCGAGCTCGCCGGACACCGTGCCCAGCGCCGCCACCGCGCGCAGGAAGAACTCGTTGGACTGGTTGACCATGGACAGGTGGTCGTCGTCCAGGCTGTGCTCCACCGGGCGCCATTCGATCGAGCAGTTATCACTGAAGCTCAGCCCCGAGGCGCTGACCGCCTCCCGCTCGCTGTCCTGTGATCGTGAATCAGGCATCGCCCTTCCTGGTCCGCCGTGGCGCTAGTGTGGCAACTGTATCAGCGCGGCAGCAAGAGCGCGACAACGGCTGCGCCGGCGCCGCGCGAGAGTGCGCTTATGAGACATCCTGCAGGCTGGCGTCCACGGACTGGTAGCTGCTGACCGCCTGTCGCTGGCGCGAGAACTCCAGTGATTTTTCCATGACCGAGGAGCGCGCCTCCTTCAGCCGCGACATCAGTTCCTCATTCAGGTGCAGCAGCGTCGCCAGGGCCTCGGCCACCAGCTCCGAGTCGCCCAGGGGGATGGGTTCGGAGAAGCACTGCACCAGGTCGTCGCGGCGCTCGCGCTCGATCGCGGTCACCTGCTCCCACTCGTCCTTGTCCGCGTGAGCCAGCATCTGCCGCGTCATTTCCAGCACGCGGGCCAGGCGGCGACACTGGTGCACCTGCTCCGGCAACGCGCGCGCCTGCACCTGGGTTTCCGCGCTGGACAACATCACGACGCCTGCCTTGCGTCCGCGGGAATGCCTTCCCAGCCCGCCTTGATCTCGCCCAGCAATGCGCCGATTTCCTCCAGCCGCCCGCTGTCCCCGTCCAGGTTGGCCTGCAACAGGCCCCGCTCCATGTAGTCGTAGAGCGCCCCCAGGTTGTCGGCGACCTCACCGCCGCGTTCGCGGTCCAGGCTGGCGCGCAGGCTGTCGATAATGGCGATCGCGCCGCTGATCAACTCGCCCCGGCGCGCCGTCTCGCCGCGCAGCATGGCCCCCCTGGCGGATGCCACCCGATCCGCCGCCCCGGTGATCAGCATGGCGATCAACTGATGCGGATCGGCATCGGTAAGTCCGCTGTTCACGCCAACCGCCTGATACTGCTGCAATGCCGACTGTTTCATACCCTGCCCCTTATTGGTCCGTTTTAGCCGTTATTACCTGATGATGCCGCACCCGGCAACGACGCCAGCTGCTGTGTCAGAAATGAGCTGGTTGTCTGCAACTGCGAGAGCAGCGTGTCCAGCGCCGTGAACTGGGCGCGGTAGCGGGCTTCCAGCGCCTCCATGCTGCGCTCCAGCCTGTCGCGGTCGTCGTCCAGGCTCTCCGCGCGGTCCTGCAGGCTGTCGGTGCGCGCGTCCAGGATGCCGTCCGCATCGAGAAAACCGCTGATCAGGGAATTGAGCTGGTAGGCGATACCGCGGGAGAAATCGACCTGCCCCCTGGCTCCCACCGCATCGCCGGTCACCCTGATCTGCAGTCCCTGGGCATCGCTGCCGGCCACGCCGGTCAGCAACTGGCCGAGGCCGAGCGCGGTGGCGCCGCCGATCGTCCCGGCGACATTGACGCCGGCGACGCCGTTGGCCACCGCCAGGCCCAGGTCGGCCTCGGTCGTGGTATCCACGGCGATGACGTTGACGCCGGACTCCGCCCCGTAGCGCTCCGAGCGTATTTCCAGGTTGCCGCCGACGAAGCTCACATCCACCCGGACGCCCGCCTCTCGCAGCGCGGAGTCGCCATTGATGCGCGACTGCACCTCGGCGGCCAGCGCCTCGCCGGAGGCGTACAGGCCGTTGGTCAGCGTGATGTTGCCGCTGGTGATGCCGTCGACCTGCACGCTGAACTCGTTGTTGTCGTCCGTCACCTCGACACTGCCCAGGCTGAACTGCACGGCGGCGCCGATGTACTCGCCGCGTGTGGCCGCCTGGGTGATATCCACCGCGTAGCTGCCGACGACGGTGTCTTCGGTCGACGCGACATAGTCGACGCTCGCATCCGTGGGCAGGCCCACGGCCGCGAACAGCCCTACCACGTCGTCGAAATTCTGCGCCAGCACGCTGTCCAGGCGCGCGCTGTCGATGGCCAGCGTGCCGTCGGTCTCGGTGGTGATCCCCAGTTCACTGAGATTACTGAAGGGACCGTTGAAGCCCTCGACGGCGTCGCTCAGCACCTGGCGCAGCTGCCCGGTGATGGAGCGCACGGAAAAGTCGCCCTGCAGCGCCCCGGCGCTGCCGCTCTCCGCATCGTAGGCGGTCAGCCCGTTGGCGGTGCGCACGAAGTTGTTGAAGCCGTCGACGAAGTCGGTCACCAGTTCTTTCAGCGCCTCGGTGTCTTCGCTGACACTGACGGTCACCGGCGCCGCCCCGCTGACGTCCTTGAGCGTCAGGTCGATGCCCTCGATGACATCGGTCGCCACATTGCCCGCGGTGCTGATAGCGAGGCCGTTGACGGTAAAATTCGCATCCTGCGCGGCCACGGTCTGGCTCAGGTTGGTGGCCGTGCTGTTGAACGCCAGCGCCGACAAACCGCTGGCGTCGGCGTTGTCACCATCGCCACTGTCCGCCACCGCGATTTCGATACTGTTCGCCGCGCCGGTCTGCGCGGAACTCAACAGCAGGCGAAAGCCGCTGCCGTCGTTGACGATCGCCGCGGTGACGCCGGCATCGGCGGCGTTGATCGCATCGCGCACACCCTCGAGGGTGTTGTTGCTGCTGTCGATGGTGATCGTCGCGACATCGCGCTCGGGGTTCAGCGTGAACGCGTTGTAAGACTCGGGACCGGGATCCGGCGGCGTGTAATCGGTCGTGCCAAAGCGCAGGGTCAGTGTGCCCGTGCCGACGACCTCGTCCGTGGAGGCGTAGCTGCCACTGGCCAGGGAGTGGGCCTTGGCCAGCTGGTTGACCGTAATATCGTAACTGCCATTGACGGCCGTGCCGTCGGATGTGGCCGCAATGACGTCGCTGTCGCTGGAGACGCCGACCCGGCGGCCGAAGTTGTCCAGTACGTTGAGGTCAGCGAGGCTGGACTGGAAAGCGGCGAGGGCGTTCTTGAACGTACCGAAGGCGGACAGTTCCGCGGTGATCTGGGCGTCCTGCCGCAGGATCCGGTTCTCCACCGGACTGCGTTCGGCGGCGACCAACTGCGTCACCAGGCTCTCGATGTCGAGGCCCGACCCGACCCCTGCTGCTGTTATCATGCGTAAACCCGCCCTGTGTCGCTGTGCTCGCCTTGCGCGGCCCGGCCTTGCGCGGCCCGGCCTGGCGCGGCCCGGCCCGGCCAGGTTGCCGTGCATTGTTCGGCGCCGTATCCCCAGGTCCTATGCAAAGTCAGTGCCAGGCTGGCCCGGGCGACTATCGCGCCTAACCCTGCTCGTCCAGCAACAGGCCGCTGACGGCGTCGGGCATGTTTTCCGCGATAAAGCGCGCACTCGCGACCACCTCCTCGGCCGGGAACTGGCGAATCACCTCGCCGCTATCACCGTCGAGGACCGTGACAATGTCCACCCCGCTCTGCTCATCGACCTTGAACTGCAGGCTTCGCGCCTGGCTCTGCATCAGCTCCTCGATCATCGCGAGGGCCTGCTGGGTCATCTCGGGCGACAGCGCCTGGGTCCCATCACGGGGCGCCTGCTGCGCGTCGGGCGGTGAAGTATTGCCGCCGGCCGACACAACTTGCCGCTCACCCTGTGCCGGGGAGGTGCCGTTTTCAGTCGGACCGGGCCTCGTGGGCACCTGGCCGACTGCTGAAATCTGTGTAATTGCCATTTACCAACCTCCTTCGAGCGTACAACGTCCCTGACACCCGGGTCAGGAAACGCTCGCCTGGAGAGGCCAGGGGGCGGAAGCCGCCCCCTGGTCACACACTTCGATCAACTTGACCACGCAGTGCTTACTGGAGCAGGGCCAGTACGTTCTGCGGTGCGGCATTGGCCTGCGCGAGCATGGCCGTACCGGCCTGCTGCAGGATCTGCGCGCGGGTCAGGTTCGCCGTTTCGGCCGCGAAGTCCGCGTCCATGATGCGCGAACGGGAAGCCGACAGGTTTTCCGCGGTGGTCTGCACACTGGCTACCACGGACTCGAAGCGGCTCTGTACGGCACCCAGCGTTGCGCGGGCCGAGTTGATGCTGGTCAGCGAGCTGTCGACCAGGTCGATGGCCAGCTGGGCGTTGGTGAAAGAGCTCACGCTGAGGGTATCGATACCCGTCTGCGTGGATGCCGTGGCGTTGTTCGCCGCGGTGAAACCCGTCACCGTCGCATCCAGGTCGGCGCCCGTGAAGGTGATGTTGCCGCCGCTGGCGAGGATGATCTCACCGGTGGTGGTGTTGAAGGTCGCGCCGACACCGCTGGTCGCGGAGACGTTGTTGATCGCGTTGACCAACTGGCCGGCACGCTCCAGGGCGCTGCCCGCGGAAGCCACGGCGCCGATATCAACACCGTTGATGATCATGTCGCCCGCGGCGATTGCGGTGGCGAAACCGGTCAGGCCCGTGGCCGCATCCGAGGTGCTGGCCTGGGTGACAGAACCCAGCGCGGCGGTATTGGCGTCGGTAGTCGAGGAAATCGTGATGGTGTCGCCGGCATTGGCGCCGACCTGGAACACGGCGCCGGAGAAGCTGCCGTCCAGCAGTTTCACGCCGTTGAACTCGGTCTGGTTGGCCACGCGGTCGATCTCGTTCAGCAGCTCCGCAACCTCGGTCTGCAGCGCGTCGCGGTCACTCTGGGAGTTGGTCGCGTTGGAGGACTGGATAGCCAGCTCACGGATACGCTGCAGGTTGTTGGTCACTTCCGCCAGGGCGCCTTCCGCCGTCTGGGCGAGCGAAATGCCGTCGTTGGCATTACGCGCCGCCTGGTTCAGGCCACGGATTTGCGCGGTGAAACGTTCGGAGATCGCAAGACCTGCCGCGTCGTCCTTGGCGCTGTTGATGCGCAGACCCGTCGAGAGACGCTGCAAAGACGTGGCCAGTGCACCCTGTGAGCTGTTCAGGTTCCGCTGCGCGTTCAGCGAAGCGATATTGGTATTGATTGTCTGTGCCATGGAGATATCCCCTTTTTTCACCCCGGTGCCGATGTTGCCTGGAACCGTCTCGGTTAGTTATTGCCGTTAGAATCACATATCGACCGTGATTCGCACTGTCGACACCTGATTTGTCGACCCCTGGCGGGAAAACTTTAGAGTGAAAAGGGGAATCCGCAGGTTTTTCCGTCGCGGCGGCCCGGATTGTGAAAATTTCAGGCTTGCGGGTGGCGCGCCTCAGGCGCCACGGCGCCCGGCACGCCGGAAAGCGGCGCTCAGAGGTAGTTGAACAGCGACATCTCGTACATTCTGGCGTAGGCCTGCTGGGCCGCCTGCAGCGCCGTCAGCTCGAGGTTGAAGCGGCTGATGGCCTCGGCGTAATCCAGGTCCTGTATGCCGGACAGGGTCTCCTGCAGCTGCAGGTTGAACTGGTCGTTGATATCCAGCTGGTTTTCCACCTGGGCCAGGCGCACACCCACGTCGGCACGCACCTCGAGGGTCTTGCCGAGCGCCTGGTCGATGCCGTTCAGCGCCTGTCCCAGGGCGTTGTTCAGCGCGGCGATCTCCGCCGGCGCCGTACCGGCGCCGTTGAGGTCATCGACGATGCCCTGCAGCAGGGAGAACATGTCCTGTTTCACCGCCGGCGCCACGTCGAAGCTGTCGCCGTCCGCGGGCTGGCCACTGAAGGCGACGCTCACGCCGGCGAACTCGATGCTGTCGCCGTCGCTGTAGGTGCCGCTGGCGACCACGCCCGCACCGGAGTCCAGCACCTGGTAAGTCACCGGGTCCGCGGGCGTCGCCTGGCTGAATGCAATACTGTACTGGTCGGCCGCGAAGCCCGAAACGACGCTGCTCTGGCCCGCGACCGCCGTGCCGGCGTTGGCCGCGGCGGCGGCGATGGAAAACGTCCCGTTACCCGTGGGCACCGAGCGGAACACCGCCGTGCCGGAATCGCGCACCGCGACCTGGGTGGCGTTACCCACCTGCAGGTAGCGCTGGCCGTCGTCGCCGGCATAGCCGACACCGCCGCCCTGGCGGGTAAACGGCTGTGTCTGGGCCTGGTAGCCGGCGAAAATGTACTCGCCGGTGGCGTCGCTGGTGTTGGCCAGCGCCAGCAGTTCGTCGATGCGCGCCTCGACCTCGGTGGCAATACCGGCGCGGGTTTCGGGGCCCTGGCTGGCGTTGTTCGCCTGCACCACCAGTTCGCGCACGCGCTGCAGGATATTGCCCACATCGGCCAGGACCGTGTCCTCCAGGGCGAGCTGGCCCTCGGCGAGATTGGCGTTGCGCTGGTACTGGTCCACGCGCTCGAGGTCCTGGGTGATATCCAGGACCTGGGCGGCGGCCACCGGGTCGTCCGCCGGCGTGAGAATCCGGCGGCCGGTCGCCAGTTGCTGCTCGGTGCGCGCCGCCTGGGCCTGCTGCGCCAGGATGGACGACACGCCCTGCTGGAAAATCTGGACACTGGACATGCGCATGTCGGATACCTACCGTTGCGTCGCGTTGAGCAGGGTCTGGAATACCTGGTCGGCGACGGCGATAAACTGCGCCGCCGCCTGGTAGGCCTGCTGGAAGCGGATCAGGTTGGCCGCTTCCTCGTCCAGGTTGACCCCCGAGACGCTGTCGCGCGCCGCGATCGACTGTTCCAGCAGCACGCTTTCGGTCTCGCTGCCGGTCTGCGCCTGCCGCGTCTGCACACCGATATCCGCGACCAGGCTGCCGTAGGCGTCCTGGAAGCTGGCCGTGCCGCCGAACAACCCGCGCTCGGTCTGCAGTCCCGCCAGCGCCAGCGCGTTGCGATTGTCGCCGCTGGCGCCGCTGTTGTTCTCTATGCTCAGCACGTCACCGGCGCCGGGAGAACCGCTGAGCGTGACCTCGAAACCGCCCAGGGTGAAGGTCTTGCCGTTGCTCTCGGTCAGCGGATCGTAGGCCAGGGGGCCGCCGGCGATACCGGCGACGTCATAGCCGGGCACGCCCGGGCCCAGCGCGTCCGGGTTGAACGTCAGCGTGACCGGACTCCCCAGGGGCAGCCCCGCGCTGTCGTTGACGACCAGCGCGTCGATATCTGCTGAGCCCGTATTACCCAGGCTGGCCTGGCCGCGCAGGGGCGCCGCCGCGGCGAAGGTCGCCGGGTCGGTGATGGCGACCGCGAACAGGGTGGCGCTCTGGCGCGTGGGCTGGACGGTAAAGGCGTCTCCCTCCGCGGGCGTGCCGGAGGCGGCGATGCTCAGGCCGTCCACGGTGAACGGCCCGGCGCCCGACTGGGCCACCCCCGTGCCGAGATTGGTGACGGTCCACTGCCCGCCGCTGTACCTCACCGAGTAGTCGTCGCCGGTCAGCGCACCGACGTCGTCGATCGTCGCCGCGACGGCGGACAGGCCGGAGTTGCCCTGCTGGGCGGTGAGTGTGGCGTCCAGCGGCAGGAAGAAATCGCCGCCCGGCTGACCGTTCAGGTCAATGCCCAGGCGGTTTTGCTCGTTGAACGCCGCCGTCACGCCCGCGGCCACCAGGCCGAGCTGGTTGCGCGCGTTGTTCAGGGTCTGGCCGCGAAAATCCAGCAACGCGCCCAGTTCACCGCCGCCCAGGAAGCGCGCCAGGTCAGTGAGCTCGCCAGCCGGGTTCGCCACGCCGACCATGGTCTGCGTGGGATCGGCGGGGTCCGCCGCGGTCTGGAACCGCTCCGCGGTGGTGCCCACCACCAGCGGCTGGCCGTTGCCGATCATCACGTTCAGTGAACCGTCCGACTGCTCCACCGTGGTGACGCTGATCTTGCCCGCCAGTTCGTTGACCAGCCGGTCCCTGGCGTCCAGCAGGTCCGGCGCCGCGTCACCACCGCCGCGCGCGGCGGCCTGGGTGATCTGGCGGTTGAGATCGGCGATGCCCTGCGCCAGTGAATTGACCTCCCCGACCACCGCCTCTATGCGCGCGTTGATTTCGCTGTCGAGGTTGCGGAAGTTCGCGTCGAGGTAGTGAAAACGGTCCGCCAGGGTCTGGGCTTCGGCGAGCAGTACCTGCCGCTCGGGCAGGGAACCCGGGTTGTTGGCGACGTCCTGCACCGCGCCGAAAAAGCCGTCCAGCACCGGGCCCAGCCCCACCGCGGGGTCGGCCATGAGGCCGTCGAGCCGGCTGGCGAGCGAGTAGTAGGTCTCGAACTGCGCCTGGCTGGAGGTGCGTTCGCGCACGTCCGCCGCCAGGTACTGGTCGTAGATGCGCTCCACGGAATCGATAGTGACGCCGCTGCCGAAATAGCTGCCGCCCTGGAATTGCGTCGGTTGTGTGGCGAAATTCACCCGCTGGCGGCTGTACCCCTCGGTATTAACATTCGCGATGTTATGCCCGGTGGTAGAGATCGCCCGCTGCAGTGACAACAGCGACGTCGTGCCCAAATTCAGAAGATCCGCCAAAACCTGGTTTCCTGCCCTCGCCGTGGAGGGTTATCCGTTCTGTCCGGTTAGCGACAGCGACGCCGTACTCTTTAGCGCCTCGAACACCGGGCCATAGGCCTCGGTATCGATGATGTTGATGATCTTGTCGGCGTATGCGGGATCGGTGGCATAGCCGGCGCCCTGCAGCTCACGCAGGAATTCGCGCCCGTCCCGGACCTTGCCGAGCGCATCCTGGTAACGCGGGTTGCTGGTGAGAAAATCGACGTAGTCGTCAAAGCTCTCGCGTATGGATTCGTAGACGCGGAAACTGGCGCGCTGGACTTGCGCAATCCCGTCGCGGTATTCCAGCGTGTTCACCGAGGTGGATGCACCGTCCCAGCGCGCATCCGCCTTGATGCCGAACAGGTTGAAACTGCTGCCGCCATCCGCGGCCTTCATCACCTTGCGCCCCCAGCCCGTCTCGAGGGCGGACTGCGCCACCAGCACGTCGGGGTCCAGGCCGATGCGCGCCGCGGCATCAGCCGCGTAACGCCACACACCGCGGATAAATTTCTCGGGAGATTCCGGCAGCCAGCCCGACTGCCCGGTGGCAGCTGCGGATGCAGCCGCGGGCGCCGCAGCGCTGGCGCCGGGCATCAGCGGCATCGCCGCGGCGGGGCTGGCATTGCCGCGCCGCGCCAGCAAGAGCTCGGGGCGCAATTCCTCACCCGCCTGCTGGGTGCGCCCGGTGGCGGCCGGGTTGCCGTCCAGTTGCTCCACCAGGATATCCGACAGGCCCAGGGCGCCCTGCCGCGACAGGTGCAACGAGACCTGCTGGTCAAACATGCCCTGGTAGAAGTCCATCTGGTTGCTGTCGAACAAGCCGCCGGAAATCGTCGCCTCGCGCATGGACTTGACCATCATCTGCATGAACAGCGCCTCGAACTGCGCGCCGACCTCGCGCGTCGCCTGCCCCGGCGCGGTCGACGCCTGGGCGCGCAGGGACGCCAGTCCCTGGATGTCGTAGAACGCGCTGGCCTGGGCGGTATTCATGCGCGCGACCTAGATCACCGTCAGGTGCGCGCGCAGGGCGCCGGCTTTTTCCAGCGCCTCGAGAATGGCGACGAGATCACCGGGGGCCGCACCGACACGGTTGACCGCCGCGACCACGTCGCGCAGGGTGGTGCCGGGATCGATGTAGAACATGCGCGCGCCCTCCTGCTGCACCGATACCTCGGACTCGGGCGTGACCACCGTCTCGCCGCGCCTGGCCAGCGGGCCGGGCTGGCTCACCTGGTAGTTTTCCGAGATGCTCACGGTGAGATTGCCGTGCGCCACCGCCGCCGGCAGCACGCGCACCTCGCTGCCGATGACCACCGTGCCGCTGCGCGAATTGACGATGACGCGCGCCGGGGCGGAGCCCGGGTCCACGGTCAGGTTCTCCACCGTGGACACAAACGCCACTTTCGCCGCCGGGTCGGCCGGGGTGTCGATCTCGATGGTGCCGCCGTTGACCGGCCGGGCGACTTCCTGGCCCAGGCCCTGGTTGATGCTCTGCGCGACCCGCAGGGCGGTGGTGAAATCCGGCGAGTGCAGGCTCATCACCAGTTTGTCGTCCAGGCCGAAGGGGCTGGGTACCGCGCGCTCCACCGTGGCGCCGCTGGGGATGCGCCCCGAGTTGACCACGTTGACCGCGACGCTGGAGCCATCCGCCCCTTCGGCGCCGAAGCCGCTGACCACCATGTTGCCCTGGGCCATCGCGTAGACGCGGCCGTCCGCCCCCTTCAGGGGGGTCATCAGCAGTGATCCGCCGCGCAGGCTCTTGGCGTTGCCCAGCGAGGACACGGTGACGTCAATGGTCTGGCCGGGGCGGGCAAACGGCGGCAGCTCCGCGTGCACCATCACGGCGGCGACGTTCTTCAGCTGCGGATCGATCCTCGAATCCAGCACCACGCCGAGCTTGGCGAGCATGTTTTTCACGCTCTGCACGGTAAAGGGGGTCTGTGTGGTCTGGTCGCCGGAGCCGTCCAGGCCGACCACCAGGCCGTAGCCGATCAGTTGGTTGCTGCGCACCCCGTCGAAGGTGCCGATATCCTTGATGCGCTCGGCCGCCGCGAACTGCACGGGGGCGGCCAGCAGCAGCACGGCAGCCGCCCGCAAGCAGGTTTTCATCGCACGCTGGAATCCCATGGTGATCACCCTCAGAACGGCCAGAAAGGACTGACGAAGAAGCGCGACAGCCAGCCCATCTGGTTGGCGTCGGCGGTCGCGCCGGTACCAGAGTAGGAAATGCGCGCGTCCGCCACCTGCGTGGACAGGATCGTGTTGTCCGCCTGGATATCCACCGGGCGCACGATGCCGCGCAAACGAATGTATTCGTTGCCCTGGTTGATGTTGATCCACTTCTCACCCTGCACGTAAAGGTTGCCGCTGGGCAGCACCCTGGCGACGGTCACGGTGATGCTGCCCTCGAGCCTGTTGCTCTGGTTGCTGGCGCTCTCTCCCTCGAAGGCGTGATCCGAGGAGAGTTCGAACTCCAGCGTATTGTCGTCGCCAAAATCCCTGAACTTGCCCGCCAGCAACGGGTTGGCGACACTGTTGCTATTGCTCTTGTCCACGGTGGTGTCGCTGCTCTTGGCGGCGTCGGTGGACTCGGCCAGCACCACGGTGAGGATGTCGCCGACCTGCGCCGGACGCAGGTCCTCGAACAGCACCATGGTGCGCGCCTCGGTGTGCAGGATCGCACCGGTGGGCTCCAGTTCGGCCGGCTCCGGGTACTCCACGGCCGGCTCCAGCGCCGCGTAGTCCGGGTGCACCCGGTTCGGCGAGCTACAGCCAGCCAGCAGCGCCGCGGCGAGCAGAAAGAGCGATACCGTTGGCGAGCGCATAGACATTACCTACAGGTTGTTGGCCACGTACTGCAGCATCTGGTCGGTGGTCGAGATGGAGCGCGAGTTCATCTCGTAGGCCCGCTGGGTCTCGATCATGTTCACCAGCTCCTCCACCACGTTGACGTTGGAACTCTCCACGTGACCCTGCAGGACCCTGCCGAGGCCATTCAGGCCGGGATTGCCCGATTGCGGCGAACCGCTGGAACCGGACTCGATGAACAGGTTGTTGCCCACCGCCTGCAGTCCCGCGGGGTTGACGAAATCGGCAAGCTGGATGGTGCCGATCTGGCTGCTGCCCGTGTTGCCGGGCAGGCGCACGGACACCGTGCCGTCACCGCCCACGGTCACCGACAGGGCGTTCTCCGGGATGGTGATGGAAGGCGAAATCGCAAAGCCCGAGGCGGTGACCAGTTCACCCTGGTCGCTGAGCTGGAAGGTGCCGTCGCGTGTATAGGCCTCGGTGCCGTCCGGCAGCAGCACCTGGAAGAAGCCGCGCCCCTCTATCGCCATATCCAGGCTGTTCTCGGTTTTCTGCAGGTTGCCCTGTGTGAACAGCCGCTCCGTCGCCACGGTCCGCACCCCGGTACCCAGCGTCAGTCCCGAGGGCAGTTCGGTATCCTGGGAGGACTGCGCACCCACCTGGCGCACGTTCTGGTACAGCAGGTCGGCGAAAATCGCGCGGCTGGACTTGAAACCGGTGGTGCCGGCATTCGCCAGGTTGTTGGCGATGTTCGACATCTTGGTTTGCTGCGCGTCCAAGCCCGTCTTGGCAATCCACAGTGCCTGGTTCATAGGTCAGTCCCTCAACTCAGTTTCATCAGCTGCGAGGACGCGGTGTCCAGCTCGTCAGCCACGCTGATCATGCGCGTGTGCTGCTCGAACTGGCGCGCGATCTCGATCATGTAGACCATCGCGCCGACCGTATCCACGTTGCTCGATTCCAGCGACCCGGCGATCAGGGAGACCCCCGCGTCCGCCACCGGCTCCTGCCCATTGCGCATACGCACCAGGCCGTCATCGCCCTTGACCAGCTCCCCCTGGGGCGGATTGGACAACTTGATGCGGTCCACCACCGCGAGCGTGGTCGGGTTCTCCCCCAGCGGTACGATGGAGATCGTGCCGTCCTTGCCTATCGAGATCTCCGAGAACGGCGGGATGGCGATGGGCCCCGAATTGCCCACCACCGCGTTGCCCGCGCCGTCGACCAGCCGCCCCAGCGAGGTCACGCGCAGGTCGCCGCGACGGCTCAGACCCTCGCCGCCGCCGGCGCCGATCACGGAGATCCAGCCCTTGCCGTTGATCGCGACATCCAGGTCCCGGCCGGTGGCGTTGATCACGCCCGGGTCGAAGTCGATACCGATATCATTGGACGTCGCGTAGGAGCGGCTCTCCAGCCCGGGGCCGTCCATGTACGCGCTGCTTGCAGAGATCAGGTCGGCGCGAAAACCCGCCGTGGAGGCATTGGCCAGGTTGTTGGCATTAACCGCCTGCGCCAGCAGCACATCATTGGCGCCGGAGGCGGCGATGTAGACCAGGTGATCCATTCAGCGGGCCCCACTCATCAACGCAGGTTGATCACGGTCTGGGTGACCGTATCCTCGGTCTGGATCACCTGGGCGTTGGCCTGGAAATTGCGCTGGGCAATGATCATGTTCACCAGCTGCTGCGTGATATCCACGTTCGACTCCTCCAGCGCGCCCGATTGCAACACGCCGAGACCGGCGCTACCCGGTGCGCTCAGGGTCGCGGCGCCGGAGGAGAAGGTCTCCGCCCAGGTGGTGTCGCCCAGCGGTTGCAGTCCGTTGGGGTTGGAGAAGCCCGCCAGTGCGACCTGCCCCAGGGCCCTGGCCTGGCCGTTGGTGTAGCGGGCGAAGACCATGCCGGTGTCATCGATGTCCAGGCCCAGCAACTGCCCCGTGGTGAAACCGTCCTGCACCACGCTGCTGACGGAGAAATCCGAGCCGAACTGGGTGAACTGCGACAGCGAGACAGTGATGTCCTGCGCGTTGGCGCCCGTCGCCGTGCCGTCTGCATTCAGCGGGTTCCACCCGCTGATGCTCAGCTCGATCGGCAGGGTGCCCGGGTCGAACTTGCCGTTGGACTGGAAGGTAATCGTGTCCGGCCCGGAGGTCGTGACACCGTCGATGGTCGAGTGCACTTCCCACTCGTTGGCCGTGCCGGTCTTCACGAAGTACATGCTCATGATATGCGCATTGCCCAGGCTGTCGTATACAGTCGCGCTGGTTGTCGCGTTGTAAGAGTCCGGGTCGGGCACGGTGGGCGGCGTGGCGAAGGCGTCGAACGGCCCGCCGAAGGGAATCGCCGGCGGCGTTTCGCGCGAATCCAGGTTGGCAATGATGGTGGCCAGGCTCGTGGCGCCCGGGTCGACCAGCGAGGTGTCGAGCTGCAGGTCACCGGCCTGGCCGTTGATATCGCCGTTGGCGTTGACCTGGAAGGCCTGCAGCTTGTGGCCCTGGTTGGTCACCAGGTAGCCCTCGCGATCCACCTGGAAGTTGCCGGCGCGGGTGTAGAGCGAGGCGCCGTCGTCACTGAGCAGGAAGAAACCGTTGCCGTTGATGGCCAGGTCCAGGGCATTGTTGGTGAAACTGATATTGCCCTGGGTGAATTCCTGGGTGACCGACGTCAGACTGACACCCTTGCCGATGGCATTGCCGCCGGAGCCCAGCAGGCTGGTGGCATAGACGTCGGCAAACTCCGCCCTGGAGGTCTTGAAGCCGGTGGTGGAGCTGTTTGCGATGTTGTTGCCAATCACGCCGAGGTCGGCTGTCGCCGCGTTAATTCCCGATACTGCGGTATCAAATGCCATGTGCTTTCTCCTGTACCAATATCCGTTCGCTTAAAAGTCTGTCACTTACAAGAAGCTTCTTACCTGGGAGATGCCGACCTGGTCACCCCCCGCCAGATTCAGGGTGACGCCACCGCCACTGCGATCGACCGTCACCGAGTCCACCACGGTGTGCGCGTACACCGGCACCGCCTGGGCTTCACCATCAATTTCCGTTTCCGCGCTGATGCGGTACTGCCCCGGCAGTACCGGGTCGCCGCTATCATCCAGGCCATCCCACTCCACCTTGAGCTCCCCGGAGGCCTGCACGCCGAGCTGGCGCGTATGCACCAGCTGGCCGCTCATGTCCTGGATATACAGCGTCAACCCGGTATTGGCGGCGGGGACATCGACACTCGCGCTGAGGGTTTCTCCGGCGGCCAGGGTGCCGAGGTTCGAATCGGTCATCACCTTGCTGCCGACCAGCCCGGCGGCCTGCAGTGTCTGCGAGGCGTACATCGCGGCGGACAGCTGCGAGATGCTCTGTTCGATGCTCTGGATGCCGTCCACCGTGCCGAACTGGGCGATTTGCGACAGGAACTCGAAGTTATCCATCGGCTTGGTGGGGTCCTGGTTCTCCATCTGCGCCACCATCAGCTCGAGGAAGTCCTCCTGCCCCAGCTCGGAGGGGTTCGAGGCCGCCGCGCTGCCGGCAGTCGTGGTAGGAAAGAGGTCAGACAGGCTCTGGGTTGCTTCCATCGGTGTTAGGCTCCGCTCGTGGCCTGGTTAATCAATGCTCAGCTACCCATGCTCAGTGTGCGCATGATGAGCTGCTTGGTGGTATTCATCGCCTCGACACTGCTCTGGTAGGAGCGCGACGCCGAGATCATGTTGGCCATCTCCTCGACAGTGTTGATGTTCGAGCGATAGATATAGCCCTCACCGTCGGCCATCGGGTGCCCGGGGGCGTACTCCTTGCGCGCCTCCACCTCGCTCTCCACGATACCGTCCACCTTGACCCCCGCCGCGGCGCCGGACATGCGCGCCTCGCTCATGATGGTGGAAAACACCGGGTAGCGCGCGCGGTAGATGTCATCGGGGTTGTCACCCACCACGCCGGCATTGGCCAGGTTGCTGGCGATGGTGTTGAGCCGCACGCTCTGGGCGGTGAGCGACGTGCCGGCGATCTCGAACACATTGAACAGGCTCATGACTACTCTCCTCGCAGGGCCAGCAACAGGGATTTGATACGACCGTTGAGGAAGTTCAGGCTGGCCTGGTAACGGATGGCGTTGTCCATGAAGGCGGCGTGCTCCTGTTCCGTCTCCACGGTGTTGCCGTCCAGGGAGGACTGCGCCGGCGTACGGTAGAGGACCGCCGGGCGCTGGTCGCCCAGGGCGATGTGCTCGCTGTGGGTCCGCCGCGGCGCGGTTTCGCGCGTGCGCGCCAGCGCCGCTGCGAAATCGATATCCCTGGCCTTGTACCCGGGGGTGTCGGCGTTGGCGAGGTTGGCCGAGATCAGCTCGAAACGCTGGGCTCTCAGCGCGAGCACCTGCGGGGAGGCGGCAAAGTGCTGGTCGATCAGGTTCATGGGGCGGCACCGGGTTACAGTTCTGCCACCACTTGAGGCACATTGCGTGCCAGAAGCCATTTTTCTTTATATTTCATAAAGATAGATATTCCAGGGGCGGCGTCGAGGGGGTTTACGGCGGCAAGCGGCGACCCGGGCGGCAATCTTTGCCGCCCGGCGGACAACATGATTTCTGGCATGAAAGCTGCTTGATCACGGGGGAACTTCGATGCTGGGCGAAATATGTCAATCTTTTGGCGCTACCGGACGGCACTGCAGTGGGCCTGCCTGGCGCTGTGCAGCTGCGCGCCGGGCGCCGCCCTGGGTGAGCCGGAGCCGCAACCGCTGGAGGCCATTGTCGCCACGGCGATTACGGCGGGCGAGGAGCGCGCCGGACAATTCGGCTTCGACAACGTCTCCGTGGAGGTGCGCTCCCTGGACCAGCGGTTGCGGCTGCCGCGCTGCGAGGCCCCGCTGAGCGGGACGATACCCCGGTCGAGCTCCGTGCCAGGCCTGGTCAACGTGCGCGTGGACTGCGCCACCCCCAAGCCCTGGAGCATCTATGTGCGCGCCAGAATCGTGGCGCAGCGCAGCGTTCCGGTGCTCACGCGCCCGTTGCCGCGGGGCGCACGCATCCAGGACGAGGACCTGCAGCTGGTGGACATGCCCGTCGACTCCGTGCTCGACGGCATCATCTTCGAACCGCAACAGATCGTGGGCATGGAACTGGCACGGGGGCTGAATGCCGGCTCCACGCTGAAAGTGAGCCAGCTGCGGCGGCCCAAGGTCATCAAGCGCGGCCAGCTGGTCACGTTGAAGGCCGGGGAAGGCGGGCTCGAGGTACAGATACAGGGCAAGGCGCTGGCGGACGCGGTCGAGGGAGAGCGGGTGATGGTGTCCAATCTCAGCTCAGGCAAGACGGTGGAGGGAACCGCCAATTCTGACGGCACGGTCACAGTGCGATAAGATGCATAAAAAGTGCTAAAGATTTATCCGTTTGGGTCGATAACACTAGCAGGCGATCGAACATGAAAGACGTAGACAACGCAATGAGCATCAAGCCGACACGGCCTGACATGAGCCAGTCCTCGACCCTCGCCTCCAAGGTGACCGGGGCGGCGGAGAGCGGCCGTCTGAAGAACCCGGGGGCGCCCGCCGGCAGCGGCCAGGACACCGTCACCCTGACGAATTCGGCAGCGGAAATGCAGAAGCTGGAGGAGAGTCTCGCCAGCCTCCCGGATATCGACGACGCTCGCGTCGCCGCCATCAAGGAGCGCATCGAGAACGGCAGCTACCAGATCGATGCCGGAAAAATAGTCGACAACCTGTTCCGCATCGAGAAAGACCTGAGCTGACCCGGTGCAACTGCAGCAACAGCTTCGCGCGCTGCTGGACCAGGAGGTCGAGAACCTGCAGTCGCTGCTGGAGATCCTGACCCGTGAATACGACTCCCTGGCCAGGTCCGACGTCGCGGCCCTCGAGCAGGGCACCGCGCTGAAAAACCAGGCGCTATCCATCCAGGCGGGCCTCGCCAGCAAGCGGCACCACCTGCTGAGCACCCACCTTGGCGGCCACTCCGACAAGCAGCTTGCCGACTACGTGGCCGGAAGCGGCGACGCGGCCCTGCAGGCGGCGTTCGCGCGCCTGTCCGAGCTGGCGGAACAATGTCACGACAACAACCGCAGCAATGGGCGGCTGATAGCGCAGAAACAGGCACAGACCCGTGGCGCGCTGGACATCCTGCGCCACACCGACTCCACCGGCGCCACCTATTCCCACGCCGGCAAGACCTCCGCCGATGCCAAAACCGGCCGCAGCCTTGGCAAGGCCTGAACAGGAATCGCCAGCGCCCGCGCAGCAGCCCTCTCCCCGCTCGTCCCTCGCCCTCGTTCGCGCTCGCCGCAGTCGGCTGCGCCGCCACCGTCACGCCCCTGGGCGCCAGTGTCAGTGGCGCGAATTCGACTCTCATTGCGGATTACAAAACCAAGTCACTAAAATTTGTGTGGATTTATTCTCGCATCGTACAGTCCGCCTGTTCTATACTCCCGCGCTCTCTCGCCATGCCCCCCCGGGCGCTGCGGGACATCGGGCGGAACGATCCGCGCGCACGGCCACAACCGCGATACCGCCCAGGCGGGAGCCGGTTGCCCTGGAACCGGCGCAGCCTAATAAAAAACCAATAAACAGAATCTGCTGATGGAAAAACTAGAACCTTTCAGTCGCGAAGAACTGATGCGGGCGGTGTTGAACTCGGACAACCTCCCCTCTCTGCCTACCGTGGCATCACAGCTCGTCACCATGACGGCGGACGAGGACGCGACGCTGGCCGATATCGCCGACCTGGTATCCCAGGACGTCGCGCTGAGCACGAAAGTGCTGAAGGTCGCGAACTCGGCTTTTTATAACTTTCCGCAACAAATCGGCTCGGTGGCGCAGGCCCTCTCCATTCTGGGCACCAAGGCCGTACAGAGCCTGGTATTGTCCTTTTCCTTCATGTCGCTACGCGCCGAGCGCGCGGGCCGGGGCTTCGACTTCGACCGCTACGTGCAGCGCTCCATCGCGCAGGCGTCCATGACCAGGCTGATCCAGGAGCGCGCTCCCTGCGTCGATTCCGACGAGGCCTTTATCGCCGGTCTGCTGCAAAACCTGGGCGAACTGGTTATCGCGTGCACGCTGCCGGAAAAATACGAGATGCTGACGGCGGAGAAATGCCCGCTGAGCGAAACGATTCGCACGGAGCATTCGGTACTCGGCTGTGACCACTGCCATATCGGTTATGAAGTGGCCAAGACCTGGAATTTTCCCTCGTCCATCACGCTGCCCATCCGCTACCACCACGCGCCGCTGGAATACGTCGGCAATGACGAGAAGACCGGCATGACCATACGCGCGGTCCACCTGGCCGACCTGCTCGTGGGCATCTTCCACGCCGAAGACCCGGGCGAGATACACAGCCAGTTCAGGAAAGAGGCGGTCGAGCTGCTGAAGCTGGGCGAAAGAGACATCGACGGTATTGTCGAGGAAGCGCACCGGGAGATGGACCGGGTCGCCGCAAGCTTCGGGCTACAGGTCGAGGAAACGCGCCCGGTGCTGGAGATACTGCAGGAGGCCAATATTCGCCTCAGCCTTCTGCACATGGACTCCGAACAGATGAACAAGGAGTTGATCAAGACCAAGATCGCGCTGGAAAAGCTCACCAGGGAACTGCAGGAGAAAAACGAGCAGCTGAAGAAACTCGCCGAGATCGACGAACTCACGCAGGTCTACAACAATCGCTATTTCCACGCCACCCTGGACAGGGAGGTCAGCCGGACCAACCGCCAGGGTTACAGCATGTCACTGGTGCTGATAGATATCGATCACTTCAAACGTTTCAACGACGAGCACGGACACCTGGTCGGCGACTTCGTGCTCGCCCAGTTCAGCCGGGTGATCGCCGAAACCGTGAGGGAATACGATACCTTCGCGCGTTACGGCGGTGAGGAGTTCGCACTGATACTGCCGGAAACCGATGAAGAGGCGGCGATACAGGCCGCGGAAAAACTGCGCTCGGCGATTGAAAACGCCTCGTTCCGGCAGGATGGCAAGACCTACCAGGTCACCGCGAGCTTTGGCCTGATCGCCATCGAGGGCCAGGCAAAGGCGGCGGAACTGGACAAGCAGGCCATCATCAAGATGGCCGACGAGGCGCTGTACGACGCGAAGAAGCGCGGGCGCAATCGCGTGGCGGTGTACCGCGGCAAGCGCAAGTGGTACAACCTGATCAACAAGTAGCGCGCGCCCTCCGAATCCGCCCTGCGCACTGCGGGCGGGGCACCACAGGCACCGGCGCGAACTGCCGTCCCTCCCCGCTCAGCGAGGCCAGTCCCGCCCCGCCATGAAACGCATGAAACAACTGACACGCGCGGCGTTGCGCAGGTCTGCGTGTGTCAGCAACCACAGCCCCATGGTGGTGACCGGCGTGGCGGCGGCCCTGGCCAGTTCCGGGTAACGCTGCGCGATCGGCTCGCCCAGCAAACCCACGCCGGCACCCGCGCGCAGCATCGCCAGGAGCTGGGTATTGCTGTTGGTGCGCATGGCGATGTGCGACGGCGCAACGAGGCCGTCGAGGTAGGCGCGCGCTTCCGCCTCACCGGATTCGGACTCCCACACCACCCAATCGGCGCGACCCGGGTCGTAATCGATCGAAGCCAGGTAGTCGTCTCTGCCATAGACATAAAACGGGATCCTGGCCAGTTCCCGTCCCACCCACTGCTCCGGCGGCGCGTTGGTAATGCGCAAGGCGACATCGGCCTGCAATCGCCCGAGGTCGAGACGCTCCGAGGTGGCCAGCACCTTTAGCCGGATGTCAGGGTGCGCCTGCATGAACGCACCCAGAGAAGCCGACAGGTCTATCAGCGTACTCTCGGGAATAGACACCGTGAGCAGGCCCGCGGGAACATCGGACAGGCCGACCATCTGCCGCTCGAAGAACAGGCAGGCCCGTTCGACGGCCTCCGCCTCGGCGCGCAGGCGCTCACCGCCGGCGCTCAGGCTGTAGCCGCTCTGGCGCCGGTGGAACAGGCGCACACCGTGCACCTGCTCCAGGCGGGCGATGCGCCGCCCCACGGTCACGTGGGTCACGCCCAGTTCACGCGCCGCGGCGCTCAGCGAACCGCTGCGCGCGAGCGTGAGGAAGTAACGGATGTCATCCCACTCCATATGTACATTTTCTTTCAATAAATTTAATTTTTTTGAACTATATTACACATCCCGTCATTCGTAAACTTTGCGCCTCTCGAGCTGGACGGGGCGCGGCGCCCCTCCTGCAAATAACTATTAGCCAGGCATTGAGGGCATTCGCCATGACAGATTCCACCCGATCACCCATCCCCTTCCTCCTTTGCGCCTCGCTGGCAGGCCCCCTGGCCTTGCCCGTGACGGCGCGGGCAGATGAACGCGCCACGGCACTGGAGGAGGTCACGGTCGTCGCGCAGCGGGTCGAGGAATCGTTGCAGGACGCACCCATCGCAATTTCGGCGTTTTCATCCGGCGACCTGCAGGCACTGGGCATCCTGTCCGCCAACGAGGTCGCGCACTTCACGCCGAACATGACCAGCGAGAGCCAGCCTGGCTCCACCAGTACGACAAACTTCGCCATCCGGGGCATTACCACGACGGACCCGACACTCAGCGTCGAGGCCGGGGTCGGCGTGTATCTCAATGGCATTTATATCGCGCGCAGCAACGGCCTGATCTATGACGTGGTGGACCTGGAGCGGATTGAAGTGCTGCGCGGCCCCCAGGGAACACTCTACGGGCGCAACACCACGGGCGGGGCCATCAACATCATTACCGCCAGGCCCGCCGGCGAATGGCGCCTGAAACAGGCCCTGACCTTCGGCAATGAAGACCGCTGGCGCAGCACCACCACGGTGGACACCGCGGCCTGGAAGGGCCTGGCCGCCAAGCTGTCCTACATGCACTACCAGCAGGATGGCTATGTCGACAACCTCACCACCTTGCCACAGCAGGGACAGGCCGGGGACTTCGGGGAGCGGGACGAGGACGCCTACAACATCGCCCTGTCATGGTCGCCCGTCGACGCGCTGCAAGTGGACTTCAATTACGACAACACCAGCGCCACCTCTGTCCCCCAGGCCTCCCAGCTGACCTGGGCGAGTGCGGACGTGGCGCGACTGGTCACCGACTACGGCGCGTTCTTCCCCGGCTGCTTCGACACCGACCCCCTGTGCGCCCCGATCCGTGATGCCTACGCCGCCGCCGAGGCGGCGGCTGACCCGGACCGGGTGAGCAGGCTGGACCTGCCCTACGCAGGCGAGGAAGACCTCGACGTCGATGGCTACAGTCTCACCGTCGCCTGGGACCTGACGGACACGCTGACCCTGAAATCACTCACCGGCTACCGCGACATGTCACTGGAGCAACGCACCGACCTGAGCGGAGGCGGCTACAGCACCCTGCCTGGCGCGGGCTTCGCCGGCGTCACCACGCTGTTCGCCGCGGGCCAGCCCAACGTCAAGGACCAGGACCAGTTCAGCCAGGAACTGCAACTGCTGGGCAACTGGGGAGCGCTGGAATTCCTGGCCGGGCTGTACTACTTCGAGGAACACGGCAGTGAAACCACGCAGGAGCAGGTCGCGCTCAACCTGGGCTTGTGGGGCGCGGAAAAATACTACGAGGTCGACAACACCAGCAGCGCCGCCTACGGACAGGCCACCTACCATCTCAGCGACGCCCTGCGTGTCAGTGCGGGACTCAGATACAGCGAAGACGAAAAGAAGCTGTTCCAGGACCAGGCGCTCGACCCACTGGCCCCGCTGGATCGCACCCGGGCGCACTTCAAGGACGATTTTTCCAACGTCAGCGGCAGCCTCTCGGTGGAGGTGGACTGGACAGACAGCGTGACCAATTACGCGCGCTACGCCACAGGCTACAAATCGGGAGGCTATTTCAGCCGCGCCTCCATCCCCTTCCAGGCGCCTTTCGACGAGGAAACACTGCAGTCCTTCGAGCTCGGCCTCAAGTCCCAGTGGCTGCAGAACCGGCTGCGCGCCAACATCGCGCTGTTCTACAGCGAGTATGACGACCTGCAAATATCGCAGTTCGTGCCGGGCGTGGGCGGCGCGGAGAGCGTGCTCAGCAATGCGGGCAACGCCAGCTACAGCGGCGCCGAGGTCGAGCTGCTCGCCCTGCCGGTCACCGGGCTGACACTGAGCCTGAGCTACGGCTGGCTCGACCCGGAGTATGATGAATACGACTTCTTCGACCCCACCGGCCAGTTCTGCGGCACAGCCGAGACTGCCTGCGATGTCAGTGACCGCGGTGTGTTCTCGAACACCCCGGAGCACAGCGCCAGTTTCGGCGTGGAATATGCGTTTGCGCCGCGATCCTACGGCGACTGGTCCGCCCGGGTCGATACCGTCTGGAACGATGGGTATTCCTTCGGCACGATCGAGATTTCCGATCCCTCCAGGATCGAGACCGACAGCTACACGTTGCTCAATGCACGTGTGAGCCTGGACTCCGTGAACCTGCTCGACGCCCGGCTGCGGCTGTCAGCCTGGTGCAAGAACCTGACCGACGAGGAGTATCGGACAAACTCCATCGGGGCGTTCGAAAGCCTGGGCTTCACCACCACCGTCTACAACGAACCGCGCAGCTGGGGACTGGACGTGGAGATCGAACTGTGAGGGCCGCCCACACAGACGCCAGCACCGCGCAAGCGCTGCGCGGACTTGCTGCCGAGTACGCGCGGGCCATGGACCGTAACGATCCCGCCGGGCTGCGGCGCATACTGACCGCGGACGTGTCCATCCAGGGGCCCGGCTTTGCCATAGCCGGTATCGAGCAGGCCTGCGCGGTGCCGGCCTCGCTCCGCGAGCAGTTTGCCAGCACGCGGCATACCGTGCACAACCAGACCTTTTCCGTCGCCGGTAGCACCGCCGAGGGCGAGGTCTACTGCACCGCCCTGCACCTGCGCAGGACGCACGACGGGCAGCGGGACGTGCAGCGGGTGCTGGTCTGGGAACTGCGCTACCAGGATGCCTACCTGCTGCAGGGGGAGCGCTGGCTGATCCAGCGACGCAGGCTGTGCATCGACTGGACCGAAGAGCGGCAGGTCGACCCCTGCAACTGAAGCGCATCGCGCGATACCACTCAACACCCACCATGCAAACCTTTGGGGAGAACCAGGCATGAAGATTCTGATAGTCGGGGGCACGGGGCTGATCGGCGGCCATTGCGCCATACACCTGCAGTCGCTGGGCCACGAGGTCACGGTCGCCGCGCGCAAACCGCCGGCAGCCGCGACACCGATGGCGTCGATGCACAATGTCCAGTTCGACTACGCCGGGGATGACCTGCCGCAGGACCTGCTGGCCGCCTTCGATGCCGTGGTCTTCGCCGCCGGTAACGACATACGTCACATTGCCCCGGGCGAAGACCCGGCGCGCAGGGACTACTGGGACCGGGTCAACTCCGAGGCCATCCCGCGTTTCGCGCGCAGGGCCAGGCGCGCCGGGGTGGCCAGGTTCATCTACGTCGGCAGCTTCTATCCGCAGGTTGCGCCGCAACTGGTCGAGGAGAATGCGTACGTGCGCTCGCGGCACCTGGCCGACACGGGGGTCCGCGAACTGTCGACAGACACGTTTCTCAGTTGCAGTATCAACGCACCCTTTGTCGTCGGTACGCTGCCCGGCTTGCAGTCGCCACTGTTCGAGGCCTTTACTGCCTACGCCCAGGGCCACATGAACGACCTGCCCGTGTTCGCGCCCGCGGGAGGCTCCAATTTCATGTCCTCGCGCTCGCTGGCAGAGGCGGTAGCCGGAGCCCTGGCTCACGGCGAACCGGCCACCGCGTACCTGGTGGGTGACGAGAACCTGTCATTCGCGGAGTATCTCGGACTGTTCTTCGCCGCGGCGGGGAATGCGCAGACTGTCCCCGCCAGGGACGAGGAACACGCGCTGTTGCCGGATATCGCCATCCTCACCGGGCGCGGCAGCGTGGTGTCGTACCAGCCGGAGCCGGCGCAAACCAGGCGATTGGGCTACCGTCGCAGCGACGTGCAGGCCGCGGTGCGCGACGTGGTGCAGCAGTTCCGGCGCTGAGGCAGCCCCCGGCGACGGCTGTCAGCCCGCCGGCCGCCTGGTGGCGGCGGCCTTGAACTGCCGCGTATCGATACGGTACCGCTTGATGCGCGAGGCCAGGGTTGTCGGTTTCACACCCAGCAACTGCGCGGCGCCGCCACTACCCGACACCTTGCCGCCGCTGCGTTCCAGCGCCAGCAGGATGTTGCGACGCTGGCGGCGCTGCAGGTCCTCTTCCACCTCCAGGTCAGGCGCTGACGCTACCTGTCGCGGGCCGGCCGTGCGCGCGGGCACCAGGTCACCGACCCGCACCGCGTCGCCCGTGGCCAGGATCACCTGCCGCTCGATAACGTTTTCCAGCTCACGAATATTGCCCGGCCAGTGGTACTCGCTGAGTCTCTCCAGTTCTCCCAGCGAGATTTTCATGGCCGGTTTATGCGCCCGGGTGGCGGCCTTTTGCAGGAACAGCTGCGCCAGCAGGGGTATGTCTTCCTTGCGCTCACGCAGCGGCACCGAGTGGATGGGAAACACGTTCAGCCGGAAATACAGGTCCTCGCGAAACCTGCCCTGGCTGACCAGTTCGCGCAGGTCGCAATTGGTCGCGGCGACGATACGCACGTCCACCGAGCGCGTGACGGTATCGCCGATACGCTCGAATTGCTGCTCCTGCAAGACTCGCAACAACTTGCCCTGCAGGTGCAGGGGTATCTCCCCGACCTCGTCGAGGAACAGCGTGCCGCCGTCGGCCAGCTCAAAGCGACCGGGGCGGTCCCCGGTGGCGCCGGTGAATGCGCCGCGCACGTGACCGAAGAACTCGCTCTCGAACAAATCTTCCGGCACGGCCGCGCAGTTGACGCGGATCAGCGGCCGCTGGCTGCGCTCGCTGGCCTCGTGTATGGAGCGCGCTATCAGCTCCTTGCCCGTGCCGGACTCGCCGGAGATCAGCACGGTGGCGTCGGTGGGCGCCACGAGCTGTATCTGCCGGATGGTGTTCTGCACCCCCGCGCTGCGGCCGAGAATGCGGTGGTGGTTGTACTCGGAACTGATCTCCTCCTGCAGGTAGGCGTTCTCCAGTTCCAGGCGGTTTTTCAGCGTCTGTACCTCCTCCAGGGCGGCGAGCAGGCGGCGGCGGTCGGCCTTTTTCTGCGTGATGTCGCGGAACACGACGACGACCCCGACGATCTCGCCGTCCTCCTCTATGGGTGTGCTGGTGTACTCCACATCCACCGGCTTGCCCTGGCGGCTCCAGAACACATCCTCGTCCACGCTGTGCACCTCGCCGTCGCGCAGGGCCGCAAAAATCGGACAGTCCTGCAGGCAGAAATGCGTGCCGTCGCCGTGGCTGTGGTGCACCATGGTGTGCATGTTGCGCCCTGCCAGCTCTTCCGGGCTGTAGCCCAGGATGCGCTGCGCCGCCGGGTTGACGAACGTGGTGTTGCCGTCCCGGTCTATACCGTAGATCCCCTCCCCGGCGGCATCCAGTAACAGGCGGTTCTCGCGTTCGAACTCGCGGAACACGCCGGCCACCCGGCTCCAGTGCCCGATACCCGACTGGTAGTGGCGCGCGGCCTCGGCATGCTGGCGCCGCGCCTCGAGTTCGTCGACCAGTTGCAGGCCGAGATACACCCGCAGGTCGCCGCTGCTGCTGGCCGTCCTGCCGCTCACCTCGACCGGGTGTCGCTCGCCACCCACCTCGACCTGGAGGTTGCGCGTGCAGCCGCGCGAATTCTCCAGCAGTTCCTGGGTGAAGACGATCAGGCTGTCCAGCGAGCCGGCGAACAGGCTGCTCGGTCGACTGCGCTGCAGCGCCAGCCGGTCCCGGCGCAACAGGCGGCAGGCCTCGAGGTTGGCCTCCAGCAGTACGTCCTCGAAGGGATCCAGCACCAGCTGTGGCACGGCGGCATCGTTGAACAGGTGCTGTGTGGACATGGCATGCGCTCCGCAGTGAAAAGCGCACAGGGCACAGCAAGTTCCGCGCCAGAAGAACGAGATATCGTTATACGCCCCACGATAAATCGTATTTTACGAATTCTCGTCATCGCCTCGCCGCAGGGCTATCGAAAAATAACTATCGAAAACAGACAGTTAGGTTTTCTACTCACACTGGCACAGCTCTTGCTCTTACAGGAGCAAGGACGGTGTTTCGGCCAGCTGGCGCACCAGCACGATGCACCGTGCACCAACACGCGTCATCCATCACTTAAAGGATTCTTCATCATGAGCAACAAGAGCCTGGGCAATCCCTTCGACGGCGACAGCCCCCTGGTACACAGCAAAACCTGCCAATGCGACAGCTGCACTGGCGAAGCGCTCAACCCCGGCGGCCTCAGCGACCGCGATCGACAGGCACTGCTCGAAGCCCAGATTGAGCACGGCAGCGGCCACGGCAGCCTGGATGGCGCCGCCCGTGGCCCGCAGTTCGACAGCGCCGATGACATGATGGACCGCGTGGTGGAAAGCGCCATCGTGCGCGGCGTGTTCGGTCACTCGGACGCCAACCGGCGCGATTTCATCCGCATGGTGGGCGGCGGCACACTGGCCGCCGTACTCGGCACCCTGATTCCCATGGACAAGGTCAAGGCGGCGGTGAAGGACTCTATCGGGCCGCTGGAAAAAACCAGGCTCAAGGTCGGCTTCGTGCCGATTACCTGTGCCACCCCCATCATTATGGCGCAGCCCATGGGGTTCTACGCCAAGCATGGACTGGACGTCGACGTGATCAAGACCGCGGGCTGGGCGGTGGCCCGGGACAAGTCCCTCAACGGCGAGTACGACGCCTCCCACATGCTCACTCCCATGCCCCTGGCGATGACCATGGGCGCCGGGTCCACGGCCACGCCCTACATCATGCCCGCGGTGGAGAACATCAACGGCCAGGCCATCGTGCTGCACAACAAGCACAAGGACAAGCGCGACCCGAAGCAGTGGAAGGGCTTCAAGTTCGGTGTGCCCTTCGACTATTCCATGCACAATTTCCTGCTGCGCTACTACGTGGCGGAGCACGGCATCGACCCGGACCAGGACATCCAGATCCGCGTGGTACCGCCGCCGGAAATGGTCGCCAACCTGCGCGCCGGTAACCTCGACGGCTACCTCTCCCCCGACCCGTTCAACCAGCGCGCGGTGTACGAGAAAGTCGGCTTCATCCATATCCTGACCAAGGACATCTGGGAGGGCCACCCCTGCTGCGCCTTTGCCTGCAGCCAGAAATTCGCCAGCGAGATGCCCAATACCTACGCGGCGCTGTTCAAGGCCATCGTCGACGCCACCCACTTTTCAGCCAAGGAGGAGAACCGCGCGGAAATCGCCAAGGCCATCTCCCCGAAAAACTACCTCAACCAGCCGGAAATCGTGGTCAGGCAGGTGCTCACCGGGCGCTACGTGGACGGCCTGGACAAGAAGGTGCACGACGTCCCCGACCGCATCGATTTCGATCCCTTCCCCTGGCACTCCATGGCTGTGTGGATTCTCACCCAGATGAAGCGCTGGGGCTACGTGGAGGGTGACATCGACTACAACGGTATCGCCGAGCAGGTCTACGTGGCGGCGGAGACCGCCGACGTGATGAAGGACCTGGGCTACACCCCGCCGTCCAGGACCTATGAAAACTACACCATCATGGGCAAGGAGTTCGACTATACGAAACCCGAAGAGTACATCGCCAGCTTCGACATCAAGCGGAGCTGATCATGGCGAGTCTCAATGTACGGGCGGTGATCGTCTCACTGCTCATGCTCATCGTCCTGCTGGGCCTGTGGGAGGCCCTGAACCAGCCTCCCGAGGCCAGCGAGGCCATGACCGAGTTCGAACTGCTGATGGGCGGTGCCGACGATGAGGCGCGGGTGCCCCCGCCCTCCCAGGTGGCGGTCCACGCATGGGACGAGTTGAGCAACCCGTTCTACGACGCAGGGCCCAATGACAAGGGTATCGGCATACAGCTGGCGTACTCCCTGATGCGTGTGCTTACCGGCTACTTCGCCGCGGCGCTGATCGCTATCCCACTGGGTTTCGTGATCGGCATGTCACCGCTGATGCACAAGGCGCTGAACCCGTTTATCCAGGTGCTGCGGCCGATCTCGCCGCTGGCGTGGATGCCGCTGGCGCTGTTCATTATCAAGGACTCCGAGCAGTCGGCTATTTTCGTGATTTTCATCTGTTCCATCTGGCCGATGCTGATCAATACGGCCTTCGGCGTCGCCAACGTGCGCTCGGACTGGATCTCGGTGGCGCGCACTCACGAACTGGGAGCGCTGAAGACGGCCTTCCAGGTAATCCTGCCCGCCGCCGCACCCACCATTCTCACCGGGATGCGTATCTCCATTGGCATCGCCTGGCTGGTGATCGTGGCGGCGGAAATGCTCGTGGGTGGCACCGGCATCGGTTACTACGTGTGGAACGAGTGGAACAACCTGGACCTCAACAGCGTCATTTTCTCCATCCTGATGATCGGCGTGGTCGGCATGTTGCTGGACATGGCACTGGGCAGCGTCGAGCAACTGGTCCAGTACAAGGAGTAATTCATGGCCAAGCCATTTGTCAGCATCGAGAAGCTGACCAAGATATACCCGTCGAAAGACGATGACCTGGTGGTGTTCGACAACGTCAACATCGGCATCGAGAAAGGCGAGTTCGTGTGCATCATCGGCCACTCCGGTTGCGGCAAGTCGACCATCCTCAACGTGCTGGCGGGGCTGGACGAACCGAGCGCGGGCACCATCGTGATGGACGGCAAGGAGGTACGCGGCCCCAGCCTGGAGCGCGGCGTGGTGTTCCAGAACTACAGCCTGCTGCCCTGGCGCAGCGCGCTGCAGAACGTCTGCTTCGGCGTCCGCGCCAGGTACCCGGGCTGGAACAAGCGCCAGGTGCAGGAGCACAGCGCCCGCTACCTGGAGATGGTCGGCCTGGGCGCCTCACTGAACAAGAAACCCTCGGAGCTGTCCGGCGGCATGCGCCAGCGCGTCAGTATCGCGCGCGCCTTCGCCACCAGCCCGAAGCTGCTGCTGGACGAACCCTTCGGCGCCCTGGACGCGCTCACGCGCGGCGTCATCCAGGACGAGCTGATCAAGGTCTGGGGCGAGACCCAGCAGACGGTCTTCATGATCACCCACGACGTGGACGAGGCTATCCTGCTGGCGGACCGCATCCTGCTGATGACCAACGGGCCGCGGGCCCAGGTGGCCGAGTCGGTGAAGATCAGCATACCGCGGCCGCGCAACCGCGCGCAGATCGTGGAAGACCCGGCCTACTACCGCATACGTAACCACCTGGTGAACTTCCTGGTGACACGCTCCGGCGAAATTCGCGAGCAGGGCGACAACGACGGCTCCGGGCCGGTAACGGTGGACCCCTCCCTGGACACGACAGCAGATACTGACGACTCATCCGACCCGCTGGCCTTGCAGGCCGCCATTTAATAGCAACAGGAGCCATTATGGACAAGCTAGCTATGACCGAACTCATCATCGCCACCAAGCTCGAGAAGGGGCTGAGCTGGGAGACCATCGGCAGCGACCTGGGCATGTCGCCGGTGTGGGTGACCTCCGCCTGCCTCGGCATGAACAGCGCGCCGCCGGAGAAGGCCGCCGCCATCGCCGACTACCTGGGCCTGGGCCCCGAGGTCGCCAAGGCGCTGGAGGCCTTCCCGCTGAAAACCTGGGAGCAGGCCGTACCCACCGACCCGCTGATCTACCGCCTGTACGAGATCGTCGGTGTCTACGGAGAGACGCTCAAGGAGGTTATACAGGAGAAATTCGGCGACGGCATCATGAGCGCCATCGACTTCTCCATGGAGGTGGACAAGGTGGAGGATCCCAAGGGCGATCGCGTGCTGCTGACCATGAACGGCAAATTCCTGCCCTACAATAGCTGGTAGACCCGGCAGGTTGTGCCATGAGCGACGATTCACGACCGCCCCTGCCGCCCTTCTCGCGCGAGGAGGCCGTCATCAAGGTGCGCAGGGCGGAGGATGCCTGGAACGGCAGGAACCCGGCGGCCGTGGCCCTGGCGTATACGGAAGATTCCGCCTGGCGCAACCGCGCGGAGATCTTCAGGGGCCGCGAGGCCATCGCGGCCTTTCTCACGCGCAAGTGGGCGCGGGAACTGGATTACCGCCTGATCAAGGAGCTGTGGGCCTTTACCGACAGCCGTATCGCCGTGCGCTTCGCCTACGAGTGGCACGACGACAGCGGTTTCTGGTACCGCTCCTACGGCAACGAGAACTGGGAATTCGACGCGCGCGGGCTGATGGCCAGGCGCCACGCCAGCATCAACGACCTGCCGATCGACGCGGCAGACCGGCTGTTCAAGTGGCCGGGCGGCGGGCCGCGACCGCCGGACTACCCGGGCCTGAGCGAACTGGGACTGTAAGCAGCCTGCACGGGGGCTGCGCCGCGAGGCGCTAGTCCCGGCTCCACTACAGCGGGCGCGAGCGCCCGCTGCTCCAGGCCTGCCGCCTGGCGTGTAACTGTCATGAAGCCGTAAGCAAATTACACTATGCTTACAGCCCTGCGCAGCACACCAGGAAAATCAGACCACATGACAACTTCCCGCACCCGTTCGCTAATTTGCGCCGCCCTGGCGCTCGCCCTGTCTGCACCGGCGGGCGCCCAGAACCTGCTCGAGGAGGTCATCGTCACCGCGCAAAAACGCGCGCAGTCGGCCGGCGACGTGCCACTTTCCATTACCGCCTACAACTCCGACTTCCTCGACAGCGTGGGGATCGAGGGTTTCGACCGCCTTTCGGCCTTCGTACCCGGCCTCGTGGTACAGGAGCAGAGCCCGAATAACCCCGCCTTCGTCATCCGCGGCATTACTTCCGATACCGGCAGCGCACAGCGCCAGTCGCGGGTGTCGATCTACCAGGACGGCATCGATATCTCGCGCTCGCGCAGCTCGGTTGTCGAGCTCTACGACATCGACCGGGTGGAAGTAATCAAAGGTCCCCAGGCGACCCTGTTTGGCTCCGCCGCCAGCGTCGGCGCAATCAGTGTGATCTCCAACAAGCCCACGGACGAGTTCGCCGGCGAGATGTCACTCGGCCTGGGCAACTACGACGAGCGTAATTTCAGCGGCGCACTGTCCGGCCCTATCTGGGGCGACACACTGCGTGCGCGGCTGGCCTGGGTGGACAAGGAGCGCGACGGCTACGTCGAGAATATCGACGGCTCCGATCGCTCCGCCCGCCCCGGCGGCCCCGACGCCGACGACCTGCAGGGCAGGGATACGTTCTCGGCGCGCCTGGTCCTGGACTCGCGACCGCTGGACGAGCTGCTGATCGAGGCAATTCTGCAATACCAGGAGGACTCTCCCCCGGGCACCGCGTTCAAGAGTGCGGTGCTGCCGGCCAGCGGCGGCAACACGGTGCCCTGGGACGACGCCGAACTGGGTCCCAACGGTTCGCGGCGATCAGACTGGCTCAAGGGGCGCCTGGGCCTGGACCGGGAGGTGGAGAGCTACACCCTGACGGTGACCTACGACGCCACGGACAGCTGGAGCCTGACCGGCATCGGCAACTACCGCGAGTTCGATTCCTATGAAATCTTCGACGCCGACGGCAGTTGGTCGAACCTGTTCCAGGCGGCCGAGGACGCCGAGGGCGACCAGTGGAGCGTGGAATTGCGCGCCAACTATGACGACAGTGAACGCTGGGCCGGCTTCGTCGGCGTCAGCGTCTTCGAGGAGGACGGCTACCAGCGCGCACCGGCCGAGGGCGACGAGGGCGTGGTCACGCCCGTCGCACTGGCCTGCATCCTCGCCGACTGCACACAGGAACAGGCTGCCGCACTGCTGGCCGGTGCGGAGAGCGGCGACCTGTTCCAGGCAGAGTTCACCAACTACGGCAAGACCACGAGCTACTCGCTGTACGCCGACGCCACCTACAATGTCACCGAGCGCTTCGCCGTTACCCTCGGCGGCCGCTACGTGCGCGACGAGAAGCAATCCGGTTATGCCGCCGACAGCAACTTCCTGCTCACACAGATCAACTTCGGGCAGACCGACAACCTGCGCATCAACAGCGACGAGGAGGACTTCGACGCCTTCCTGCCGCGCCTGATCCTCGACTACGACGTCACCGACCAGACCAAGGTCTATCTCAACCTGGGCCGCGGACACTCCAGCGAGGTCGTCGATGTAGGTCCGGATCCGGATGCCGCGGGACTGGAGGTGCCGCAGATCGTGACCACCATCATTCCTGAGGAGACTGTGGACAGCGCGGAGCTGGGTTTCAAATCGCAGCTTTTCGATGGCAGCCTGACCGTCGAGGGCAGCACGTTCTACCAGTTGTACAATGACTTCCAGACCTCGATCCTGGACAACCTGCAGGAGCGCACGGTCTCGGTAGACGAGGCCACCATGTACGGGGTGGAGGCGACGGTCAGTTACGCGCCCACCGCGGCCTGGTACACCTTCGCCAACGCCGCCTGGATAGACGCGGAACTGGACAGCGGCGACGTGGATGACCCGGTGGTGGATTTCGATGGCAACCGCTTCCGCCTGCAGCCCGAGACCTCACTCTCGGCGGGCGTGCGCTACACCTTCGCCGCCCTGTCGGGCTCCTTCGACCTGGGCGCCTACTGGGACTACCGCAGCAACGTGTTCTTCGAGGAGGACAACGCGCCCAAGGTCGGCATTCCCATCAAGCAAAGCGGCTATGACCTGTGGTCGCTGCGCGCCGGCTACCTCGCCGACAGCGAACGCTACCGGCTGCAGGTCTATGTCAACAACCTGCTGGACGAGGAATACACGATCGATGGCGGCAACACCGGCGGCGACCTGGGCTCGCCGACGTTTATCGCCGGCCCGCCGCGCTTCTACGGCGCCGAACTGACATGGTTCTTCTAGGGCGAGGGTTGCGGGCGGCCCACTTACGCCACCGCGCGAAGGGTTTCAGGACGCCTTGAGGTAGCCGTTCTCCTCCAGTTCCAGCAGCAGTAGTTGCTGGATGATGAACTCGCGCCGGCTGTTGGGGTGCTGCAGGCCGATACGCTTGAGAAACGGCTCGGCCTTGTGTTCATCCACCCGGTGCACCAGCGCCCGCAGCATGGTGTACACGAACTCTCCCGGGTCCTCGGCCAGTTCCTTGACCTGGCGCAGGCTGTCGGCGAGCGCGACCTCCTCCTGTGTCAGGTCGGTGCCGAAGGGAAACACCGGCAGCGTGGCGCTGGCGTACACACCGCCCAGCGCGCGCTGCAGCCGCTCCGGCGTGTTGTGCCTGGCCGACGCTGGCAACTCCCACTCCGCTTCCAGTTTGCCGCTGGCCCGCGCGGCGCCGACCAGTTCATCCTGGAAGCGCGAATCCGCCACGGCCACCAGGCGCTTGATGATTTCACTGTCGCTCTGGCCGCGCAGGTCCGCGATACCGTACTCGGTAACGATCACGTCGCGCAGGTGCTTGGGAATGGTGATGTGTCCGTAACTGGGCACAATATTGGATTGCAGCCCCTTGCCCTCGCCGCGGGTGGCGCGAACACACAGCACGGAGCGCGCGCCGGGCAGGTCGTGGGCCATGGCGACAAAATTGTACTGCCCGCCCACGCCGCTGATGACCGTGCCGTTCTCCAGCGCGTCGGAGGCGACCGCCCCAGTCAGGGTGACGATCATGCCGGTATTGATGAAGCGCGCATGCTGTCGCTGTGCGCAGTAGAGCGGGTAGTCGAGCAGCAACTGGTTGGTGCGCTGCACCCCGGTCATGCAGATATCGGCCTGGCCCTGCGCATCCAGCGCGGCGAGCTTGCGGTAGAAGTCACGCGGGCCGAGGAAAAAGCCGCCGTGCAGTATCCGCCCGCCCTGCAGGCTGTTGCCCCTGACAGCCTGCACTATGGCGCTGCGAGTCTCGGGACACGAGGTATCCAGCGGACACCGTGTGTCGCCGATGCACAGGCTATCCTCCTCTATCCGCGCCTGCGGCGGCAGCAGACCCAGCGCCTTGAGTGCTGCCAGGGCGGCCGAGTCGATGTAACGCGGTATGACCTGCTCGCTAAAAGCGAGGTCCAGCAGCCTGTCATCGATCTGCTCGCTGATCGCGCCCGCGTTGAGCGCCCGTTGCAGCGACAGGTTGTCGTAGACCCGCCGTTTCACGATACCCTGTTCAATCAGGTGCAGCATGCCGTTGACAAACATCTCGGTGGAGACGTACAGGCCGCTGTCGAACGGCTTGCCGTTGTCCACAAGCCCCGGGTTGGGCGCGCGAATGCAGGTAATGGCGTCGAGCAGGTTGCGGTAGTCGACATTGTGGTGCTGGCGCAAGATCAGCGCCTGGGCGACGGCATCGCCCAGCGCGCCGATACCGATTTGCAGGGTGCCCCCATCGCGGACCAGGGAACTGGCGTGCAGCGCCGTGGCGTAGTCGCGCAACGGCACGCTGCTGTTGGGCACCGCGAACAGCGGGGTGTCGATGGACGGGTGACTGACCAGGCCGTGCAGGGCCTCGCTGTCGATCAGCGCGTCGCCTTCCATGAATGGCAGTTCGCTGTTCGCCTGCCCCAGGGTTACCCAGGGATAGGGGTTGGTAGCGGCGAGCGTATGCACGATCTCCAGTGCGACGTCCGGGTTGCAGGACAGGCTGACCTGCAGGCCCGCCTCGCAGTCCCGTGTCGCCACCAGCTGCACCAGCACGTTGACACCCGCGGCGACCATATCCCTGGCGATATGCGTGTAGTTGCTCGAGATATAGTTGCGCTGGGCCTGCGCATTGCCCTTCATGGAGCCCGCCTTGAAGTAGAACTCGCTGACACGGATATTGTCCGGCAACGTTCCGCGGCGCAGTGCGTCCATGTAGTCCAGCCGCGCCACCCCGCCGAACAGTCTCTCCAGGATGGGCCTGGCCAGCCGCGCCTGCAGATCTTCCCCCGGCGATGGCGGCTCCAGCGACAGGGCGGTGTAGATATGCAGGTCAATTGACGGATCCGCCAGCGCGCGCTGGAAAAACGCGTTCATCAACTGGGTGGGCTTGCCCAGCCCCAGCGGCGCGCCCAGCACCAGTCGCTTCCCCACCACCTCGATGGCAAAGTCGACGCAATCCTCGACCCTGTCAAATCGCCTTGTCATGCTCCGGAGTCCCCCTGGATATTGCGTTGTCCCCGCCTGGATCAGGCTGTCTCCACACCTGGCGGCAGTTCGTCCGACGCGACAGCACCGGAGCTACGCGGCCTTACGCGCAGCAACCACGCCAGGGCGGGCAGCAGGACCAGGGCGCCGATCATATTCCAGAAGAACATGAAGGTCAGCATCAGGCCCATATCCGCCTGGAACTTGATGGGTGAGAAAATCCAGGTGCCCACCCCGATCGCCAGTGTGACGCCGGTGAACGCCACCGCCGTGCCGGTGGAACGCAGCGCGCGGAAGTAGGATTGCGTGAGATTGGCGCCGTTGTCCAGGTTGTTCTGCAACGAACTGTAGATATAGATCCCGTAGTCGACCCCGATGCCGACGCCGAGGGCAATGACGGGCAGGGTAGCGACCTTCACCCCAATGCCCAGGGCCGTCATCAGGGCCTGGCCGAGCACGGAGGTGAGCATGAGCGGCACGATAATACAGGCCGTGGCGCGCAGTGAGCGGAAGTTCAGCAGGCACAACAGGATGACCACCGAGTATACCCATACCAGCATGCGTAACTGGGCCTGCTCGATGACGATATTGGTCGCCGCCTCCACGCCCGCATTGCCGGCGGCAAGTTCAAACCTGACCGTGTCGGAATTGTGTTCTGCGGCAAACGCCTCGGCGGCGCTGACCACGGCATTCAGGGTCTCCGCCTTGTGGTCATCCAGGAACAGGATGATCGGCACCATGGAACAGTCGGTATTGCGCAGGGAGCTGGGGGCGCGACTCAGGGAATTGTTGAGAATCAACTGGTTGCGGCTGATATCGAACCACTTGGGGCTGCCCTCGTTCATTCCCATGATGACCAGCTTCGATACGTCCACCAGCGACATCGCCGACTGCACCCCCGGCACGTTCTCCATCGCGCCCTGGAAACGGTTGACAGCGGCGATGAACGGGTAGCTGCCGCACTGCTGTTCACCCGCCTGTGCCATCACCACGAACACGTCCGTGGACGTGGAGTAGTTTTCGTTGAGAAACGCGTTGTCGCGATTGTAGCGTGAGTCCGGACGCAGCTCCGGCGCCCCGGGGTCCAGGTCGCCGATCTTCTGGTTCTGGCCGTATATGCCGCCGCCGATGAACAGCGCCAGCGCCACCGCGATCACCGCGACGGCCGGCCGTGCCTGGGTCGTGCGCGACAGCAGCCGCCAGTGCCTGAACCGGCTGTGCTCCTTGATATCGCGGTACTGGCGCCCGCCCTCACTCATCCCGGTCACCGACAGCACCAGCGGCAATAACAGCAGGTTGGTGAGGATGAGTACGGCGATGCCGGTGCTGGCGACCAGCGCCAGCTCCTTGATGATGGGAATATCGATTACGCGCAGCGTGAGAAAACCGACGCCATCGCTGATAAGCGCGATAAAACCCGGCTTAGACAGGCGCACAAAGGTCAGCTCGGCGGACTGTCGCGGTGCAATCCCGTGGTACTGGTGATAGGCAAAGCGATTGACGATCTGCACCGAATGGCTGATCCCCACCGCGAACACCAGGAAGGGCACGAGCATCGAGTAAGGGTCCAGTCCCAGCCCCATCGCGTTGAGGATGCCGAGCTGCCAGACCACCGCGATGGTCGAGCACAACAGGGCCGCGAAGGTCAGGCGCGGGCAGCGGCAATAGGCGTACAGCAACAGCCCCGTCACCACCAGGGCGATGGCGAAGAACGCACCGACGAGAACGGCGCCGTCGATGAGATCGCCGACCAGCTTGGCGAAGCCGGTAATGTGCACCCTGACCCGCGCGCTTTCATACTTGTCCCTGATAAGGTGCTCCAGGTCCCTGGAAAACTGGTGGTAATCCAGCCTCTCGCCTGTCTCCGGGTCCGTTTCGGTCAGGGGCGCAACAATGGTCGCCGACTTGAAGTTGTTCGCCACAAGCCTGCCGATAGTGCCCGACTTCAGGGTGTTTTCACGCAGGTGCAAAAGGCTGGACGGCGACCCGTCGTAGGTGTCCGGAATCACGGCGCCACCGACAAACCCCTCCTCCGTCACCTCCTGCCAGCGCACGTTGGGCGTCCACAGGGACTGCAGCCCCGAGCGGTCCACGCCGTTGATATAGAAGACGTCGTCCGTCGCCTGCTTCAACAGCTCCTGGAACTCGCTGGTGAAGATATCGCCCTCCAGGGTCTCCAGCGTGATGCGCACGGAGTTGCCCAGGCCCTTCAGGTCCTCGCGATTCTCCAGGAAATTGATGATGTAGGGGTGCGACACCGGAATCATTTTCTCGAAGCTGGCGTCGGGTCGCAGGTGGGTCATCTGCCAGCCCAGCAGCAACGTGATCACGGAAAAAACCAGCAGCAGCGCTTTGCGCGAATCCAGCAGCACCGAACCCAGCCAGATGCGCAGGCCGGAATCCTCTGCGGTTTGCCTGACACTGGGGTGCAGCTCAGTCATTGCCCCGCTCCTCGATTTCCACACCGTCGAGACCCACCAGGATGACTTCGCCGGACGCCGTGTCGATCGCCGATGACAGGGTGGCGCGACTGGGCTGGATCGTCGTGGTCAAGGCCTCCTGGCGATCTATGCTCACGACGGCTCCCGAGGCGCCCACCATCACGAGACGCCCCTGCTCCGTCACCGCACCGCCGTAGAGGCTGATCTGGCTCGGATTGAGCACTGCCGACCAGGTGACGCCCCGGTCATCGCTGCGAAAAATATTGCCGCGCAGGCCGAAGCTGAACACGCTGCCGTCGCGCACCGCAACGCCAAACAGGCTGCCCACGTAGACATCTTCATTGCGTGTCCAGCTGCGACCGCCATCGTGGGAGTGGTACAACAGCCCCGCCTCGCCGCTCAGGTAGAGATGTGCCCGTCCATCGGCTGCGATACTGTAGTAGTGATAGCGGTCCGGGTTATCGATAGCGTCGGCCCTGAGGTGCCAGTTGGAGCCCCCGTCCAGCGTTTGGTAGATCATGCCGTAGGCCCCCACCGCCCAGCCCTCACTGGTGCTGGTGAACAGCACATCCAGCATCGGGTCGACCGGCCCCGTCTCCAGTGCGGCCCGTGCGTCCTCGACGTAGAACTGCGCGTCCTCCAGGGCGTAGGCCGTGTCCGCTGGCACCTCCTTGCCCGCCGCTGCCAGTTCATCGACCAGCGCCTGCATCCGCTCGAGCTGACGCTCGGCGTACGCCAGGAATTGCCGGTTCGCCTCGTTGCCGTCGAACTGCAGGGTCCAGGTTGCGCCGCCGTCGGCCGTATGCAGGATCGTACCGGCGTGCCCGACAGCCCAGCCATGTTCCGCGCCGGCAAATTGCACCGCGGTCAGGGTGACACTCACCGGCGAGGGAGACTGCTCCCAGCTGTTACCGTCATCGAAAGACCTGACGATCAGGCCCCGCTCTCCGACCGCCACCAGTGTGTCGCCCGCACGCGTGACATCGGTGAGCGAACTGGATGCAACGTCGCGCATCTGCAGCGCCGGCGTGAACTGGTAGTCCGCCCCGGCGGTCGGGACGCAAAGCAGCAGCAACGCGAACGCGGTTGCGGTGAAACCGCCGCGCATCAACGTCGGCCCGCGCGCCGCAGTGCAGAAGGAGTGAAATCCTCAAACTTGCCAACGTAGTCGAAGTCGTACTGGTAACCGTCTTCCTCGTTGTCCAGCCCTATCACCAGGTAGCGACCGGAAATAAGGTCGTGCAGGGATTCCGCCGCAAGCCACGGCACTTCCACCTGGTAGTGCATGATCGGGTGACCCTCCTTGACCCGCCACAACTCTCCGCGCCCGTCGTAGTGATCGATGATGCCGATCTGCCAGGTATCCTCGTCAACGTAGTAGGTCCTGCGCGCATAGATGTGCCGCGCCCCTTCCTTCAGAGTGGAGTCAACGACCCAGACGCGGTGCAGTTCGTAGCGCAGGTAGTCCGGGTTCATGTGGCCTGGCTTGACAATATCCTTGTAGTCCAGGTCGCCGCGACGCAGGCCGTAGCTGTTGTAGGGGATATACATCTCCCGTTTGCCGACCAGCTCCCAGTTGTACCGGTCCGGCGCCCCATTGAACAGGTCCAGGTCATCGGCGGTGCGCAGGCCGTCTGAAGCCGTGCCCGGGCCATCGTAGGCGATGTTGGGCGCGCGCCGCACCCGGCGCTGGCCGGCATTGTAGACCCAGGCTGCGCGCGGCTCCTTCACCTGGTCGATATTTTCGTGCACCAGCAGCACATCGCCTTCCAGGCGGGCTGGAGCAAGAATTTTCTGCATGAAAACGAACAGCCGGTTCGGGTAGGGGTTGTTGGGGACACGGTTGGCGAACAGCGAAAACTCCTCGAACAACACCGGCGCAAAGGCGCCGTTGGCCTGCACGGGGATCTGTGTATAACGCCGCTCTACGCCCAGCGCCGTGCGATAGCGCGTAATGTGGTTCCAGATGACTTCCAGCCCGTTCTGCGGAATGGGAAACGGTACATTCGCCTTGAAGTTCAGCAGTCCGTTGCCGCCCTTGACCATATCCGTTTCCGTCGCCCCGGCCTTGATCAGGTCAAACTCATTCTGCGGCAGGCGCGCACTGCGCCGCGTCGGATAGATCGGCATACGGAACGTGTCCGGGTAGCGCTCGAACAGGGCGACCTGCCCGGGGGACAGTTTGTCCTTGTGCTGTTCGTAGTTCTCCGCGGTAATCGTGAACAGCGGTTTATCGTCGGCGAACGGGTCGACGAGCCGCTCGCCCTCCTGGTAGTTCTCCGGCAGCTCGGTAATGCCTCCCGTCCAGGGGGGAATGCTGCCGTCTGCGTTACCGGCGCGCTCCGCGCCCATGGGAGTCAGGCGCTCGCCGCCGAGTTCGGCGGCCTGCTCGGCCGTGATTTTGGCACTCGCGGGCAGGGCGGCCGCCGTCAGTGCCAGTGCCGCCAGTGATGTACGCAGTAGGTTGCTCAGTATCATGAAATGCTCCAGCTTTATCTGCTCAGAATGCGGCCGAGAAACTCAGCGAGATGAAGTCCCGGTCTTCCTGATCGTTATAGTCCGCGCCGAAAAAGGTCGTGTAGGAAATGTCCGCCTGGTAGGTGCTCAGGTAATCGGCTTTCAGGCCAATGCTCAGCGCCATGCGATCCTCGATGAAGTTGGGCGGCGGCGAGGTGCCCTCGACGTCGTGGGACCAGGCCATATTCGGGGTCAGGTTGATGCCGGCGAACGCGTCGGAGTATTCCAGCCCGGCGCGCACCCGGTAACCGAAGGAGAAATCCTCGACAAAGCCCTCATCCTCGCAGTAGCTCGCATTGCCGTTGGGCACCACCCCCAGCGGCTCCAGCGCCGGGTGGGAACTGCAGGTAACCGGCACGTTGAACTCCTCGCTGATGAACGGTTTGAAGGTGTTGATACCGTAGGCCGAAGAGCGCCCGTAGTTGATGTCGTCGTCCATGTCGCCTATCCAGGTCGCGCCCAGTTCGGCCGCGAAGGACAGCCGGTCCGCGCCGAAGACCTGTTCGAAGAAGCGGATGAAGGTGGTTTGCAGCTGGGTGTAGGACACCTCGTCGTAACCGTGCACCACGTTGCCGGCCCCCGCCGCCTGCGAACGCGGCAGCATTGGCGACCACTCCGCCAGGTCGCCCAGGGCCAGGGCCTGCAGCAGGTCGACGGTGTTGATCTGCAGGGGAAAGTCGTCGCGGTAGCTCAGTTCCCCGGACCACGCCCACTCACCGATATTCGTGGCGAAGGTCAGGCCCCAGACATCCACATCTTCCGGAAACTCGAAGAAGTAGGCGGGATCCGCTCCCAGGATGAACGGCGAACCAAAGTTTTGCGTGGCGTTGCGGCCGCTGAAAATCGGGGTGCGATTGTGTACGTTGAGGTAGTAGAAGCCGAACTCGCTCGCGTTCAGGGATTCGACGAAATAGCGCGCGGCGATACCCCACTGCCCCGAATCCGACGCCTCGTCGTCCCCGATACGCGGGATGGTAAAGCCGGTCAAAAACTGGTCACGGTCCGACGACGTGGCCGTGGCGGTCAGGTAGTTGCAGCCGCCGCCGTAGGGGTCAGCAGAGTTCCAGAAGGTACCGCATTCGTCGACTACCGTGCGCTGCCACTCGTACTGATAAAACGCCTCAATGCTGAGGTCATAGGTCACACCGAGATTGCCGTAGACCATACCCACCGGCAACAGCGCTTCCTTGATCTCCGAGCCCGGCCGGCGCAGGGCGGTGACGTCGAAGGGGTTGATCACGTTGACGCCGTTCTGGATGAACGTGCTCTCACCCCAGCTCAGCACCATATTGCCGGCGCGCAGTTCCAGCGGCGAATCGCCGATATCGAAACTGGCGTAGGCGTAGTAGTCGAGGAACTCAAAGCCGTCCTTCTGCGCCAGGTCCTCGAAACGCGAGGTATCGAGCCTGCTGTCGGCCTCGTAGTTCGTCGCCGCGTGGCCGTGGTCGACTTTCTCCTTGTCCAGCGCGTAATCGTACCAGTACTTGAAGCGGGTGAAGAAGCCATACCGGTCCGCGTCCAGTTGCAGGTCGTGCACGCCTTTCACCAGCAGGGAGTACATATCCCCCTGGTCGTAGTTGAGATTGCCGTCATCCGCCGTGCTGGAGGCCGCGCGGCCCTTGCCGTTGGTGTTACCGGGAGAAACCACGCGCCTGGAGGGGTCTTCGGTTCTCCAACTCGCACCGATCGACAGCGTGGAGGTGAAATTGCCCTCAAAAGGCCCCAGGTCGAACGTCGTGGCGATTGCATTGTGCCCGGCCAGGCAGGCTGCCAGGCCTGTGGCGACGGTGATCGTGTGGCGCAGGACATCCATCATTCTTATATCCCCCTTGGTCGAGGCAGGTAAAGATTCCCAACAGCTTTGTATCGCTCAACGGCGGATCATAGACAGGATTTCGCTGCCGGAAGTTGTCCTCGATCAAGTGTAGGCCATGATTGGCAAAAAGAAATTTTCCGGCCGCTGGCAAGACGTCGCCCGCCGGCCTTGCTGGCGCGCCGCGACCGGGTGGCGACAGATCAACGCGACCGACAGGCATGCTTCAACTCGGCAAAGCTCTGCTGCAGCAGTTTGCCGATAGCGTTGATATTCGGCTGTTCGGTCGGGCAGCTGGTAACGGCGAAACACAGCTTGTTGACGTAGCTGATCACCGTAATATTGATGCCCATGCCGTCGGTGACTACCGACAACGGGTACAGCGCCTGCAGTTCGGAGCCCTGCAGGTAGAGCCTCTGCCTGGAGCCCGGCACATTGGAAAAGATGGCGTTGATGGCCGGGTTGACCCGCGACACATTGCCCGTGAGTGTCAACAGGACGGTCGGCATCAGCAGCATATTGGCAAAATCCTGCGACGCGGCCGGGGTCATACGCGACAGTTCGGTCTTCGCCCGGGAGGTGCTGCGGATCACGCGCTGCAGGCGCCGCCGGGGGCTCGATTCCTCGGTAAAGAACGGGCAGAGAATGAAACTCAACCGGTTCCCCTGTGTCTCTCCCGCGTGCTTGAGCGACACCGGCAATCCGGCTACCAGGGATTTTTTCGGCAGCGCTTTCTGAGCGCCAAGATAGTGGCGCAACGCGCCTCCACAGACGGCCAGCAGCACGTCATTCACGGTTCCACCGTATGCGCGTGCAATGGCGCGGACCTGGCCCAGGGGAAGGTCACAGGTGGCGATACAGCGCCGTGAATCGACATCCCGGTTGAAAATGCTCTGCGGCGCCGTGAACGGCAGTGTCATACCAGAACCATCACCGCGCAGTGCATCACGGCTCATATGCGCCAGTAGCATCAGTATCTCCGGCATGGCCGCCGACTGGTGCCTGGCCTGCTCGACCAACTCGCGCATGCGCCGCCCGATATCAAGCCGCCTCGCGCGAGATGTTTCGGCCGTCAGCGCGGGGGCCGGCCTGAAACGCCGCGTCGGTGAAGTACTGAAGATCGCATCGACCATCTGCAGCGCGCCGACACCGTCCACGAGCGCGTGATGCACCTTACAGTAGAGGGCGAATTTATTGCCCGGCAGGCCCTCGATGATATGGATTTCCCACAGTGGGCGTCCGCGGTCGAGTTTACGCTCATGCACGGCGGTGACCAGCTGCAGCAGGTCATCCATGCGCCCCCCGGGCCGCAACGCGTAGTGCAAGACATGCCGCGCCGGGTCGTAATCCCCCGCTTCCACCCAGCGCGCCCTGCCCAGGTCGTCGGGGTCGCTCAGGCGCTGGTTGAGGATGGGCCAGATTTCGTTCAGCCGGCCGCAGTCCCGCGCCAATCTCCCCATATAACCACGCGGCATATCCGCCGGAGGTTTAAAAATCATCAGGCCGGCCACATGAAACGGACGGCGCTCCGATTCCAGCCGTAAAAACGTGCTGTCCTGGAAAGTCAGTTTGCCCATGAACACTCCCCTCCCCCCCAGCCTAGGCCATATTCCCGGGCCGTTCCAGCGCGGCGGTTGCCGCCTGGTCGGTACGCGACCGGCAGAATCCGCCAGAGCGAGCAAACATTGACCTATGCCAATCACCCGTGTGGCGCGCGCTAACTATACTGCAGGCATAAGCAATAATTATCCTGGCCCACCCAGGTTGAGTGCCCCCTATGCGTCGACTGCTTGCCAGTTCTGCCTGCCTGCTCGCCCTCGCGATTTCGCGCCTGGCGGCGCACGGTGCGCGCGACATGCCCGTGTGGGGCGACCTCTGGCTGCGCAACGTACCCGAGCAGTACGTCGAATTCTCTGTGCGCGGCGGGATACTGGAATTGCTTCTCTACCGGAACCCGATCCAGGAGTGATGGTCCTGCGCCCGCGCATCACCGCGCTCTGTCTGTGTCTGTGCCTGTGCCTGTTCGCGCTGCCGGCCGGTGCGCAGCACTCGCTCATCCTGCCCGGCGCCACTCGCTCACTGTTGCTCGATGCGCTGCGCGTCGGCGACAGGTTGCTGGTGACCGGCGACCACGGGCACATCCTGTACAGTGACGACGGCGGCAGCAACTGGACGCAGGCCGCCGTGCCCACGCGCGTCATGCTCACCGCGCTGGCGTTTCCCAGCCCGCAGCGGGGCTGGGCCGTGGGACATGATGGACAAATCCTGGTCAGCGTGGATGGCGGCATGCGCTGGACGGTGCAACGCGATGGCCTGGCGGCGCAGCGCCGCCTGGACCGGCAAAACCTCGCCCGCCTGGAGACAGCCGTGGAAGCCTGCCTGCGCAGGCTGGGGTCGAAGGCCTTGCCGGACGAACGCCTGTCGGCCTGCAGCGAACTGGCGGAACTCGAGGCGCAGCGCGACCTCGCCCGGGAGCGCATGGCCGAACCCGTACATACCGCCCCCCTGCTGGACGTCTTTTTCGTCGATGACCTGACCGGCCTGGCCGTGGGCGCGTTCAACACGCTGCTGCGCACCACCGACGGGGGCGTTACCTGGACAGCGCAGGGTGCGGCGCTGGACAACCCCTACGAATTTCACCTCAACGCCATCACCGGCGGACCCGACGGTAAACTGTGGATTGCCGCCGAGGGAGGCCTGCTGTTCCACAGCGGGGATGGCGGTGCCACCTGGGAGACGCTGGCAACACCCTATGAGGGCTCCTGGTTCGGCATCATCCGGGCGCCGGGCACGAATACGCTGGTCGTGTTCGGGCTGGGCGGGAACGCGTTTCGCAGCGTCGACGGCGGTCGCAGCTGGCAGCGGGTCGCTACGGGCAGCGCGCGCTCGCTGGCGGGCGGCGTGTTTATCAACCGCCGCTACGCGCTGCTGGTGGGGGCGGTCGGCACACTGCTGGTCAGCGGCGACGGCGGCGCCAGCTTCGCGCCGCGCGACTGGGGCGGTCGCCAGGGCCTGAGCGCGGTAGCGCACGCAGCCGATCACGCCATCCTGGTGGGCCAGGGCGGTATCCACCGCGTGCATCCTTTCGGGGGCCACCCATGAGCGAACCGGCCTCACCGCACACCTACCGCTGGGGTCAGGAGATACCGCGGCTGGAACAGCTGATTTTCAGCCGCCGTCCCCTGTGGTTGGCGCTGTTCGCGCTGTTGACGCTCGTGCTGGGTTGGCAGGCGTCGAAACTGCAACCGGATGCCAGTTTCGAGAAAATGATCCCGCAGGAGCACCCCTATATACAGGCCATGATGCGCCATATCGAGGAACTGGGCGCCGCGGGCACCACCATACAGATCGTGGTGCAGGCGCGCCAGGGCGACATCCTGGACGCCGCTTACCTGGACACGCTGCGCGAGGTGACCGACGAGCTGTTCTACATGCCGGGGGTCGATCGCAACAGGATGCGCTCACTGTGGACCCCGAACGTGCGCTGGACCGAGGTCACCGAAGAAGGCTTCGAGGGTGACAAGGTCATCGACGCCCGCTACGACGGCAGCCCGGCGGCGATGGAGCAACTGCGCACCAATATCCTGCGCTCGGGCGAACTCGGGCGCCTGGTCGCCGACGACTTCCGCTCGTCCATCGTCGAAGCCCCGCTGTTCGACCGCGACCCCCGCAGCGGCGAACCACTGGACTACTGGGCGTTTGCCAACGCGCTGGAAGCGGATATTCGCGAAAAATTCCAGGGCGAGGGTGTCAATATCCGTATCGTCGGCTTCGCCAAGATGGTCGGCGACCTGCTGGACGGGATTCGTGCGATCCTCATCTTCGGCGTCATCACCGCCGGCATCACCGCGATCCTGCTCTATTTCTATTCCTACAGCATACCCGCTACCGCGATAGTCCTGCTCTGCTGCCTGACGGCTGTCACCTGGCAGCTGGGGCTGCTGCACCTGCTGGGTTACGGCCTCAACGCGTACTCCATTCTCGTGCCCTTCCTGGTGTTTGCCATCGGCATCAGTCACGGCGTGCAGGTGGTCAACGGCATCGCCGTGCGCAGCGAGGGCGACAGCAGCAGCCTGGAGGCCAGCCGGGGCGCGTTCCGCAGCCTGTACGTACCCGGCATCACCGCGCTGGTATCCGACGCGGTGGGCTTCCTGACCATGCTGCTCATCCCGATCGAGGTGATCCGCGACCTCGGGGTCGCCGCCAGCGTTGGCGTGGCCGTGGTCATCCTGACCAACCTGGTGTTGTTACCCATTATCATGTCCTATCGCCGGCTGCATACTCGCAGCGTGGCGCGGATGCGCGCCGGGCCGGAGCAGAAAAAACCCCACTGGGAACTGATCGCGCGCTGCGCGCAACCGCGCGGGTCGCGCGTCATCATCGTCATTGCCCTGGCGCTGGCGGCACTGGGTGTCTACCAGGCCCGCGACCTGCAGATCGGCGATCTCGATGCGGGCGCGCCGGAGCTGCATCCCGACTCGCGCTACAATCGCGACAGCGCCTACATCAACGAACACTACGGCACCAGTTCCGACCTCATGGTAATCATGGTCGAGACCCCGCCGGAGCGCTGTTCCGACTACGACAACATGGCCTTGATCGACCATTTCATGTGGCGCCTGGAAAACGTCGAGGGCGTGGAATCGGTTATCGGCTCGCCGACGGTGTCGCGCCTGGTGCTCAGCGGGTACAACGAGGGCAGCCTCAAGTGGGCCACGATCACCCGCAATCAACTGGCGCTGAATTCCACCTTCGGGCAGATACCCGAACAGCTGATCAACGCACAGTGCAGTCTCTCCCCGGTCATCGCCTTCCTCTCCGACCATCGCGCAAACACCCTGGATCGCGTGGTACAGATGGTCGAGGCCTTCGCCGCGCAGCACAACAGCGAGCGCATTCGTTTCGTGCCGGCCGCCGGCAGCGCCGGCATCGAGGCCGCCACCAACCAGGAGATAGAGCGGTCGCGCAACCGCATGCTCTACCTGGTGTATACGGTCGTCGCCCTGCTGGTGTACATCAGCTTCGGCACCCTGCGCGCCGTGGTCTGTATCCTCCTGCCGCTGGCGCTGACCTCGATCCTCTGCCAGGCGCTGATGGCGACGCTGGGTATCGGGGTCAAGGTGGCCACACTGCCGGTCATTGCCCTGGGTGTCGGCGTCGGGGTGGATTACGGGATCTACGTATACGCCCGACTCGCGCACTTCCTGCGCGAGGGCCTGGCGGTGGCTGAAGCTTATCGCCGGACACTCTACTCGACCGGCAAGGCGGTGGCCTTCACCGGGATCACGCTGGCCGTGGGGGTGGCAACCTGGGTGTCTTCACCGATCAAGTTCCAGGCGGACATGGGCAAACTGCTGACCTTCATGTTCGTGTTCAACATGGTCGGGGCGCTGACGCTGTTACCGGCGCTGGCCAGCCATCTACTATCGCGGGAGACGCCACCATGACCAGGAGATTCGCTGTCGCAGGCCTGCTGCTGTACGTCATGCCGGTACTGGCACTGGAATTCAGCCTGGACAACGGTGTGGAGCTGTCGGTCGATTCCACCGCCACCTGGGGCGCGCAGTGGCGGGTGGAGGACCGGGACGACGCGCTGACCGGTCGACAGTTCCTGCGGGACCTGCAGGAGGACCCGTTCCTGCCGCTGACCGACCCGCGCTACGCGGAGCAGCAAACACTGCTCATCAACGGCAATGACGGCAACAACAATTTCGACACGGGTCTCATCTCCAATCGCCTGACGCTACTGGTCGATCTCGATTTGCGCTGGCAGGACTACGGGTTGTTCCTGCGCGGGCGGGCCTTCTACGATCGGGTCTACCGGGACAACGACACGGACCTCGGCGCCGTCGACTATCCCACCTACAACAGCGGTCTCATCTACGGCGGCGACACGCAACGTGGCGAATTTCCGCGGCAGACCCGGGACACCCATGGCGACACCGTCGAGTTTCTCGACGCTTTCGCCTACGGCACCTGGGAACTGCCCGGGGACCGGCTGATGGACCTGCGCCTGGGGCGGCAGGTGATCAACTGGGGGGAATCCACCTTCTACCAGGGCGTCAACAGCATACAGAATCGCGTGGATGCCCAGGCGGCGAACGTACCCGGGGTCGAGGTGAAGGAAATTTTCCTGCCCACCGGTGCGCTATACGCCCAGGTGGATATCCTCGCCCACCTGACCATGGAGGCGTACTACCAGTACGAATGGCTGGAGAACGACCTCAACGGTGTGGGCAGCTATTTTTCCTACACCGACCAGGTAGGGCCTGGCGCCAATGCCTTCCTGATACCGACACCCGACAGCCCGCTGGTGCCCGAGGAAATCCGCGGCAACGAGTTCAATCTGCGCGGCGTACCGCGAACGCGCGATGACAACGCCAGTGACAGTGGCCAATGGGGCCTCGCCTTCCACTACATCACCCGGGACAACTGGGACGTCGGCATCTACCACGTGCAGGGCCATGACAAGAAACCGTCTTTCGTCCTGGACTACATCGAGGTGCCGGGTTCTCCCCAGCCCGTACCCGTCAGCTACAGGCTGCGCTATTTCGAGGACATCAAGGGCACCGCCGCCAGTTTCACCACCGTGCTCGGCGAGACCAACGTGCAGGGCGAACTGTCCTTCCTCGACGGTACACCGCTGGTAAACGCCGCCGGCGATCCGGAGCGCGGCGACCTGCTCAAGGGCCAGTTGGGCGGCTCCCATGTATTCGGCCCGACCTTCCTCGCCGATGACACCGTACTTACCTTCGAGGGATTTTACGCGGAAGTCACCAGCGCGGACGCGGACGAGCTGCGCTTCGACGACAGTGCGTGGGGCTACTCGCTGCTGGGCGAGTTCTCGTACAACAACGTGCTGCAGGGCTGGGATGTGAAGGTTCCCGTCTACTTCAAGCACGACCTCGACGGCACCCTGCAGGAACTGCAGGTATTCGACGGCGCCAGGGTGCTGAGCCTGGGCATCACCGGCATCTACCTCAACAACCTGAACCTGGGCCTCACCTACGCCATCTACGACGGCGGCGGGCTGACCTACCTGCTCAGTGACCGCGACAATATCGCACTGACCCTGAAGTACAGTTTTTGACAGAGGACGCAATGGTGAAAAAGGCATTATCCCTACTGACAACGGCACTTGCCCTCACGGCGGCGGGCGCGGCCGGCGCGAAAGTCGCACCGGAGGAGGCCGCGGAACTCGGCCGCTCGCTGACACCGATTGGCGCCGATCCAAAGGCAAACGCCGACGGCTCCATCCCCGCCTACACGGGCTCAATGCTGGGGCTGCCCGAGGGGCTCACCTACAAGGGGCCGGGATACCCCTATCCCGACCCCTACGCGGATGACCCGGTACTGCACGACATCAACGCCCAGGACGCGCAGGAACACGCACTGTTCCTGAGCCCGGGACTACAGGCAATGTTCGAACTGTATCCTGAGACCTTCCGGGTAATGGTCTACCCCACCCACCGCGATGGGCGCTACGACGACAGGTACTACGAGCGCCTGCGCTACAATGCGGTGAACGCCGAGCTGTACAATGGCGAGGACGGCATACGCGGCTTCACCGGATCAGTGGCATTCCCCATCCCGCGCAGTGGCGCCGAGGTCATCTGGAACACGCGTACCGCCGGCCCGAACTACACCCTGGCGGGCACCTACTCCGATATCGCCGTGTTCAGCAACGGCTCCCGCTCGGAGCGACGCTCAACCATCATGTCGGAGTATCCTTACGCCAACCCCGCCAACGAGGTGGGGGTCGAGGAGGATGCGCTAGGCATCTGGGCGGCCTACGTCCTCACCGAGGTACACAAACCGGTGCGCGACAAGGGCACGATCACGTCCATTTTCGAGCCCTATGACTACATCACCCACGCACGCGAGGCCTGGCGCTACCTGCCGGGTTCCCGCCGGGTACGGCGGGCGCCCACTGTGGGTTACGACACGCCGGACGGCCCCGGCGGTTTCATTACCGTGGATGACACGCTGGGCTTCAATGGCGCCATGGACCGTTTCGACTGGACGCTGGTGGGCAAGTCCGAGCTCTACGTGCCTTTCCACAGCTACAGTTTCGACACACCCGGACTGGACTACGACACGCTGCTGACGCCCTACCACGCCAACCCCGATTACATCCGCTACGAGAAACGTCGTGTCTGGGTGGTGGAGGCGACATTGAAGGAAGGTGCGCGTCACATCTACGGCAAGCGCCGGTTCTACGTCGACGAGGACAGCTGGAATATCGTGATGACGGAAAACTACGACGGTCGCGGCGAGCTGTGGAAGGTAGTGCTGATCAACTCGATCTACGAGTACAACGTGCCCGGCTACGTCAATCGCAGCATGATGTTCCACGAGCTGAGGGCCGGCGGTTACATCACCATTCGCCTGGTCAACGACAGCGAGCCGCTGGACTACACCGTCGAGCCGAATGGCGAGTCCTACTACTCCCCGACCAACGTGCGCAAACTGGGCCGCAGGTAGGGCGGGGTAGCGGGCGTACACTCACAGGACCAGACGCAATCCGAGAGTAAACATGCGTCCTACGGAGAAACTGTGGCCCATGTCGATGCCATCGAAATCGTCGACATAGGGCGGGTTCTCGTCCGTGATGTTGTCGATGTTCAGGCTGAGCTGGGCGCTCTCCACCCAGGCCTGCGCCGGCAGTTCGTAACTGACGAACAGGTTGGTCACGGTAAAGGAATCGATACTCGTATTGTCGTTGTCGTAGCCGTCCTTGTAGTACGTGGTGAGCATAACTGCGTAGCGGTCGTAATAGGCGCCCAGGTTGAAGGTGACATTGATGCGATTGACCGTGCCGGCGTCCAGTTCGTCGACGGTCTCGCCCCCGGGAACCGGCTGGGAATCACGCTTGAGCACGTAGTTCCCCGCCACGCCGGCAGTAACGGTCAGGTCGGTCAGGGCCCAGGCCTTGCTCACGTTGTAGTCGATACCGCTGGTCTTGATACCTCCGAGGTTGGTGCGCCGCGCGCTGGTAATCAGGTAGGGCGGGTTGCCGTCTGCGTACAGGTCTTCCAGCGAGGTAAAGCCATCCAGGCGCAACCCGTCCAGCCAGGCCTGGGCCTCCTCCAGGGTCGGGTTGATGATGTAGACATCCTCCAGTGACGGCAGGTCGAAGAAATAGGGTTCGAAAAACGGGGTGACGACAATCGCGTTCTCGTAGTCGACATTGTAATAGGTGGCACTGGCGGAAAACCCCTCGATCATCTGCGGCTCCCAGTCGAAACCCAGCGACCAGGTGTCGGCCTCCTCCGGTTCCAGCCCGTCGCTGCCGCCGGCGATCAGGATAGTCGGGCGCAGGAGGTCCAGCGGGCTGGCGTCGTCGGCCAGAAAGGGACTGATCGCCAGAAACTGGGCGCGGGTATCGACGGAACCGCTATTGTCCGCCAGGCTGGGAGCCTGGAAGGACGTGCCCCAGGTACCGCGAATGTTCAGCGCATCCAGCGGCAGCCAGTTGAATCCGAGTTTGGGGTTGCTGGTGCTGCCGATGTCGCTGTAATCATCGTAGCGCCCGCTGACGGACAGGTCGAAGCTGCCCAATGGCGAGTCGGCGCCCAGCACCGGTATGAACAACTCGGCGAACAGCGAGGAAATATCACGGCTGTTGTGGGTGGTCACCGTATCCGGGTTACTCAGGCTGGTGGCGTTACCCTGGGTGACCTTATGCTCCTGGTCCATGTACTCTGCACCGATGGCAATGCGCACCTCGCCCGCCGCCAGCTCGAACAGGCTGCCGTCGACGATACCGCGCAACTGCACGATTTCCTGGTCGCCGTCGCCCACCGCGCCGGCGTAATCGGTAAGGCGCTCGAGCACGGCCGGGTCGGTGCGGGCCACGTCGTAGGGATTGATGGCGCTATCCGTGGTGGTGGCGACCAGCGCCTGCGCCTCGTAGTCGCGGTCGATGCCACGGGTGAGCGCGGAGTTGTCCGAGGCGCCGTAATTCAGCGTGAAGGTGCCCTGCCAGTCGTCCCACAGGTCCACCGTCAGCTTGGGAATGATGTTGTAGGATTCATACTCGCCGCTGTTCTTCGCCGCCCCACCCAACACGCCGTCATAGCTGAAGGACACATCGTGGAAGGTCTCGTCCCCGACCGGCGTGAAGAAGGGGTTGGCAGAGTTGATCTCGCCGCGCCCCTCCACTCCCGTTGAGACCCCCGCGGTATCACCGGCGAAATCGACATCGCGCTCCGAGTAATACGCGGCCAGGTCGAAATGCAGCGAGGCGCTCAGTTCCTGGGTCAGTGAGGCAAACAGCGTGCGCCGCTCCTGGCCGGGCAGGGTCGAGGTAAGGTCGTTTACATCACACAGGTTTTCCCCCGGCAGCAGCGTGGCCATGTCGTAGGAAACACCGCGGCTGGTGATATTGCCCGGCGTACAGGTATCCACGCGGAAGTCGTCGCCGCCGCGCGCCCGGTGGTCGGCATTGATCCAGTCGCGGTCCGCGCCCAGCAGTGTATCGCTCTCGGTCCAGTAGGCCGACAGATAGCCGTTGCCGCCTTTCCAGCTGGTGCCAGCGGTCAGGCTGGCTTCCTTGTTGTCGTAATCGTCGGCCATGCCGTACTTGCCGGTGAATTCCACGCCTTCGAATTCACGCCGGGTGACAAAGTTGATCACGCCGCCCACGGCGTCGGAGCCGTACAGCGCGGACGCGCCGTCGGGGATCACATCGACCCGCTGCAGCACCGCCGGGGGAATCACCGATGGGTCCGGCGACACCTGCTGGAAGCCCGCCCCGGGTAGACGCATGCTGTCGATGAGCACCAGCGTGGTCGATGCCCCCGAGGCACCCAGGTCACGAATATTCGGCCGGTTGATGGGCGCGCCGAGATTGGTGGTGGGCACCGGTACCGTGCCGAAATAGTTGGTGACCTGGGGCACGCGTGCGAGCAGGTCATTGGTGGAGGTGACGCCGGTGATCTCGATCGCCTCGCGATCCATCTCCACCACATTGGTGCCGGTAGGGGCGATGCCGCGGATCATGGTGCCGGTAGCGGTCACCAGGACCTCCTCCAGCGTCGGCGGCGCTCCATCGGTCGCTTCGTCAGGCGCCTCGTCGGACTGCGCCAGGACAACCGCGGGCGCCAGCAGCAGGGCGATACAGGCGCGCCGCGCCGGGAGTGGCCAGCGTGGGCGAAGGCTTGTCAGGTAGTGCGTCATATTATTGCTCTTTATGGCTCTAGTGGTGTTACGTCACAGGGTGTTGCGCTCAGGGCTGGTCTGCAGCCGAGGGCAGCAGCAACAGGCTCACCGGCCCGGCCAGCCCCACACGGCCCAACTCGTCGCGGTACTGCTGCAGCTCCGCGTGGCGTGCATCCGGCGAGTTGACCAGGGAGTTGCGCAAGGGCGGCGTGATAACCAGCCGCAGCTGGTTGTCGCCGGCGCGCAGCGCCGCGGTCACATCGAACAGGAACGGGTCGAAGACGCGCGCGTCGAAGCTCTGGCCGTTGAGCTCCAGCTGCGCGATGCCCGCGACCGCGCCGAGGTCCAGCAACACGCGTTCGCCGGGCGTGACGCGCGGGTCGTCGAAGGTCGTCGCGTAGGCCAGCTGCGTCGGGCCACCCTCCTGGTAAGGCAATTCGCGCAAAAGGGGCAGTTCGCCAGCGGCGCCCTGCGGCTGGCCGGCGACGCTGACGCTCCACGCCGGGTCCAGCGCAATCCGCGTGCGCGCGTGCTGCCGCAGGGTCGCCAGGGGCATGGCGCCCACCTGCAGGGGCTTGTCGGTGAACAACAGGAAACGCGACTCCAGCGCTCCCAGGGCCAGGTCGTAACCGCCAGCGGCGCGTTCGCTTGCCGGCCAGGCCGCACCGGAAGCGGCATCAAACCACCAGGCGGACCTGCCGGCGTCCGGGTTCGCCGGCGTGAGTACACCCGCGGTCTCTTCCAGGGAACGGTTGACCAGCAGGTGTGCGACATCGCCATCCTCGAAGCGCCTGGACACACGGCGCAGCTCCGCCGAGCCGGACACGGCCAGGGCCGGTTGCAGCTGCGCCAGCAACTGCCGCGCGTCGTCGACGCGTCGGCCGTCGGCCAGCGCGCGAATACCGCGCGCGACGCGCGCATCCCCGGACTCATGGTCGTGCAGGCCAAGCTGTCGCCGCGGCAGTTCGCCGAGAAAGTACAGCGGTGCGGACTCGGCAGCCAGCTCCGCCAGCGCCTGCACCGTGGCCGGCGGCATGGACTCGACGTCCGCGACGAGCAGCGGCCGCCCGCCCCCGCGGCCGGTCTGCAGGGCGTGATCGTTGACCCAGGTCCAGGTGACGCCGCGTGCATCGAGGGCGCGCAGGGTCGGCAGCAGGCGCTCCAGCCAGGCCACGCGCGGGTCCTTCTCCCGCGGCAGGAAGCGCGCCAGCGGCATGCCGGACTCCCCCTCCCGCGCGACAGGCGGGTCCTGCGGGAACAATCCGGCAAACAGCAGCGACTGCGCCGCCAGCGGCGAATCCTCTATGGACTTGGGAAAACCGAGAAACGGGTAGTACACCAGCAGGTCCGCCGTGGGCTGCCCCGCCTGCAGGATGTTCTGGCTGCGCCAGAGATACTGGTTGAGCTGCGGCAACGCCCGCCACATCGGCGTGGATGGCCCGTAATTGCCGGCGAAACCGCTCGGGTTGCCCGGCCCCAGGAAAGGGTACCAGCCCAGCCAGCCAAAGGTATCCGCGTAGGCCGCCGACTGGCCGGTGTAGGGCACGCCATGGTAGATCACCTGGTTGACGCCGCTGAGAAACAGCAGGTCCGCGCCGGCCTTGATGTGCCGCGGTGTGACAGCGTAGGCGCGCCTGGCCCAGACGAAGGACTCGGCGCTGACCAGCGGCCGCCCGTACAGCAGGCCGGCCGCGCCGGCGAGCTTCATGGGCAGTTCGGAACTGTTGCCCCACAGGTGTTCGGTCTCGGGAATGTGGTTGGCGCCCAGGGCGCGGATGGTGTCCATGTCCAGCCCGTAGGTCTGCCCCCGCGACAGCAACCCCCGCCGCGCCGCCCAGTCGGCGGAGGTCTCGACAAAGCGCTCGATGACCAGGTCTGACAGGGTCTGCTGGTAATCGTGGCGTACGCGCGCATCGCGCTCATCCAGGCTGAAGGCGGGCGCCGCACGGGTACGGCCCACGTCACGGATGAAAAAATTGTCGCGCGTGTCGACGAACACCGCCGGCAGGTGCGGCGCGAGCTCGTAGCCGCGCCGCAACGCAAAGGCCTCGAGCATATCGCGCGAGGCCAGTCGGTCGAGCTTGAACTCCAGGCTATCATTGAAGAACCCGGCCAGCGGTCGCCCATAATGCGGCGCGAGTCCGCTGCGCTCGCCGTAGGCGTAATCGTAGTGGGCGCGAACCCGCGCCTCGTCCAGGTGATCGATGACGAAGCCCGGCTGCCGGGCCGCCACCAGCGTTGGGGCCTCCGCCGAGGGCATAAGGTAGGCGGCGATGAGCACCCAGTCCCCGGGGGGCGCCCGCCAGCGCAGGACACCGTTTTCCACCCGCTCCGTCAGTACCTGCACCGAGGCGGGGTCCAGCGCCAGGGTGTCGGTGGCGTCCAGCGGGTTGGCGCTGCGCTCACCGCCGCTGACCCGGGCCGCCAGCAGCACAGCCAGGCGGCGCTGCTGCAGGGCGAATCCGCTCAACTCCATGTCGATGAAGAATTCGGCCAGGGCCATGAGATAGTCGTTCACCCCGGGGCGGGGCAGAGGCAGTGTCACTTCCAGGTCCGCGCCGCCGCTGACCCGCGCCTCGGCGTAGCGCAGTGTCCACAGCCCGTCCTCCAGCGCGACCTGCGGCCCCCCCGCCGGCCAGCCGCTGAGATGGTTGAGATAGACCAGCACCTCCAGTTCGCGCGCGCAGCGCATGACCTCATCCAGCGCCGCCTGCCATCCCTCGCCATCGAAGCTGTTGATGCGCGCCTGGGTCTGCGCGTCATCGATGGCGCGCAGGCCGGCATTGAAGGCCTGAATTTCCACGCCGCCAAAGCCCGCCGCCTGCAACCGCGCCAGTTGCTCGCAGGCCGCCTGCGCGCTGATGTCGCCACCGGGCCACCACCAGCGCACCCACGGCCGCGCCGCCGGCAACGGCTGCGCCAGGGTGGCCGGATCCAGATTGGCCGGGTAGTCCGGCCGCGCGGGCGCCGGACGCGAGTGCGGTGCCGGCGCGGCGAAGCTGAGGATACTGCCATCCGCCGCAGGGGCCGCAACGTGCAGGTGCCCGCGCAGTTCTTGGACGAACCAGGCGGCGGCCGCCAGGACCAGCAACACCAGTCCCCCGAGCAGCCACAGGAGCACCCGCAACGGGGTGCGCAGAACAACACGCATACGCAATACCACCTCTACTTATTGACTTATTGTCAGGACCTGCCGCCGGCGGAGCGGCGTCCCGCCCTGCCCCCCTGGTGCCGCGACCGCTGCACAGGATCGACGTCCGGGGCTGTTTTGATTAACCATATGGATAATTTATTGGCTTTGCATCATACTGTTTCCACATCCGCGGCGCAATCGACCCCGGCAGACGCTGCGGACGGACGGAACAGAAACAAAAATAACTATCAAAATCATAATGTTATAGAAGGAGATTGCCATGCCCCCAGCCCTGAGACAGCTCGCCCACCTGGTTCTGGCCAGCGCCCTGCTGCTGCCCGTCGCGCTGCGGGCCGACCCCGCCACCCCCGTTCACGATGCCTATGCCGGTCCCGGACCCTGGACCGTCGCGGTCGACGCGGTCACCTATGCCAGCGGCCAGACGGGATTTGTCTACCGTCCCGTGGCCGGCAGTGGCAGCGAGGTGTTCCCGGTGGTCGTGTGGGGCAACGGCAGCGGCGCCGCCCCCGAAGTGGACTACCCGCAGCTATTGCGCAGCATCGCCTCGTACGGCTTCGTGGTCACCGCGACCAACCACCAGCAAGTGGGCACGGGCGAGCCCTTGCTGGAATCCCTGGCACACCTGCGGCAGCTTGAGGCGGATGCGGGTTATGTGCTGCACGGCCAGATCGATTTCGCCGCCGTGGCTGCCGTCGGCCACTCCCAGGGCGCGGGCGGCTCGACCCGGGCGGCCATCCACAGCGACGACATCCACACCATCGTGCCGCTGGCGCTACCGGCGCCGGAGTTCGTCTTCGAGCTGGAAAAAGCGTATGACACGGCCGACGTCGATGTGCCGATGTTCATCATCGGCGCGGTGGGCGACTTTATCTCCGACACCCCCACCGTGCGCGCCTACCTGGACGCACACCCGGACGCGGCCTATATGGCCATGGTGGCGGATTCGCCCGCGGGTTTTCCGCACCTGGAGTGGTCGGAAAACGGCGGCGGCGTGTCGCGCGCCTACATCATCGCCTGGCTCGACTACATGCTGCGCGGCGACGCGGCTGCGGCCCAGGCCTTCACCGGCGCACAAGCGGAAATCGAACAGCACCCGGCGTTCATCGACCAGTTCGGCAAATGCCTTCCCGGCGGCGCGCTCCCCGTGTTGCTGCCGCGCAGTCGCGGCGTACCCGAGGGCGACGCCGGGTCCACCACCTACGCGGTGACGGTGGAACTGTCCGCCGCCTGCGACCGCGAGGTCAGCGTGCACTGGGCGACGGTGGACGATGCGGGGCAGGGGCAGGCGGGCGTGGACTACCAGCCCGACTCGGGCATCCTGGTCTTTGCGCCCGGCGAGACCACGCAAACCATTCCCTTCACCGTGTACGGCGACACCGATCCCGAGCCCGGCACCGACGGTTACGAGTGGAGCGCCATCGCACTCACCTCCCCGAGCAATGCCGAGCTGGGCGCCGATCCTGCCAGCGCGTTTGCATTTGTGTTGATCAGGAACGATGATTTGCCACCCGGCTGCAACTGAGACCAGCATGCGGACACACTGCCTGCAACTACGCGGCGGCGCTCGCGCGGCGCTGTTTGTACTGCTCGCGCTGCTGCAGAGCACCGCGGCAAGCGCCGGGAGCAATGAAATTTTGTTGTGGCCCGGGGGCGCGCCCGGCAGTGAAAACTGGCAGCAGCGGGAAACCGCGACACGTGACTTCCTGCCGCACAAGGTCTTGCGCAACGTGGTACAGCCGACACTCACCCCCTACCTGGCGGACCCCGCGGACAACAGCGGCATCGCGGTCATCGTCGCGCCCGGCGGCGGCTTCAAGTTCCTCTCCGTGGAACCGGAGGGCAGCGAGGTCGCGCAATGGCTACGCGACAGGGGCGTCAACGCCTTCGTGTTGAAGTACCGCCTGGACGAAACCCTGGCCAACCCCACCCTGTTCAAGCTGCAGGTGGCGTGGATGTTCCTGCTGGCCAGCATCGCCGGCTCGGACGACTACCCCGGCGCGCCGATGAGCGAGGTGCAGGGCCTGGCCATCGAGGATGCGCTGCGGGCCATCGAGTACCTGCGCGCAAACGCCGGACAGCTGGGTGTGCGCGCGGACGCCATCGGTGCGCTGGGTTTTTCCGCCGGTGGCGCGGTCGTAACCGGCGCGGCCATGCGTGGCAGGGGAGCGAGCCGCCCCGATTTTGCCGGCTCGGTGTACGGGGTACCGGATACGGCGGAGATACCACAGGAAGCGCCGCCGCTGTTCGTACTCGTCACCGAGGACGACCCGGTCGTGCCGGCACGCTGGGGGCGGACACTGCATCAGCAGTGGCGGGCCGCCGGCCATGTCAGCACCCTGGTCAGCTACCCGGATGGCGGACACGGTTTTGGCATGCGCGCGCGCGACGCCTCCAGCGACGGCTGGATCGAGGGCTTCTACCAATGGTTGCTGGCCACCGCCGGCAGCACTGGGTCGACAGCGGCGCCGTGACGGCTCCCGATATCACCGCGGCGCCCGGCGCGCGCGAACGACAGCGCCGCGAGACACGCAATGGCATCCTCAACGCGGCGCTCGCGGTGTTCGCCGAGCGCGGTTTCGACGGCGCGCGCGTGCGCGATATCGCCGCACAGGCCGGGGTGAATCACGGGCTGATCAAGTACTACTTCCAGAACAAGGAACAGTTGTGGAAGGCCGCCGTCGATTTCCTCTTCGAGCGCCTGCACCAGCAGATGACCGAGCCCGAGGAAGACCGCTGCAAGCCCAGGGCCGAGCGGGTGCGCCTGTGGATCAAGCGCTACGTGCGCTACTGTGCACAGCACCCGGAGCACGCACGCATCATGGTGCAGGAATCCATCCGCGATTCGCAGCGCCTGCAATGGGCCGCGGACAAACACATTCGCGGCAGTCACCAGAGGCTGCTGGAGAGCCTGCCGGTGACCCTGGACCTGCGGCGCTTTCCCGCTATCGATACAACGACGCTGATCTACATGATGAACGCCGCCACCCAGGCGCCGTTCACGCTCGCTGCGGAAATCCGCCACCTCTACGGCAGGGATGTCAACGCGGCGCAATTCGTCGATAATTACGCCGACGGCATCTTCGACCTGTTCATCCGCCCCTACCTCGCACAGGCGCGGGAGGCGGAAGACTAGGCGAGCGCTGTAGCCGCGGCCGTCAGGCGGTACCTGCGCGAGCGCAGCGGGCGCCGATCCATCACGCTAACAAGAGGTCCCAGCGCATGACCCGTATACCCGCCCTCGCGGCCGCCCTGCTGCTCGCCGCCTGCTCCGCCCCGCAACCCCCCATCGACGATTGCGAGCCGCGCGGCGACATCCGCCCGGTGTGCGACATGCTCACCCCGGAAGACATCGCCGCCCTGCCGGACGGGCGCCACCTGCTGCTCGCCCACTTCGGCGGCATGGGCAAATCCACGGGCAGCATCTCGCTGTTCGACACGGTCGGCGAGACGCTGCGCCCGCTGTACCCGCTGCCGGCGGGCAGCGAAGACAACGGCCACGGCGGCGACTGGGGCGATGCGGACTGCCGCGAACCGCCCGGGGACAGCATCGGCCCCCACGGCACGCACCTGCACCGGCTGGAAGACGGGCGCTGGCGCTACCTGGTGGTCAATCACGGCGCGCGCGAGGCGGTGGAGTTGTTCGAGCTGCTGCCGGCGGGCGCGGACACGCAACTGGTCTGGCGCGGCTGTGTGCACGCCTACGAGGACACCGTGATGAACGATGTCGTGGGCCTGGACAACGGCGACCTGGTCTACTCGCGCATGTTCCGCGCCAGCGACTCCCTGGGCATGGCCAAGTCCGTGCTGGGTATTACCACCGGCGAACTGTGGCACTGGAATCGCGCCAGCGGGCTCACGGCCCTGCCCGCAACCCGGGCCGCGCAACCCAACGGCCTGGAGATCGACGCGGCGAACGAGTACGTCTACGCCAACATGTACATGGAGGGGCAGGTCTGGCAGGTGCGGCTGGCCGACGGCGAAGTCAGCGCGCGCTACGACATCGCCAACGCGGACAACAGCGCCTGGGGCAGCGACGGCCGGCTCTGGGTCGCGACCCACACCATGAGCAAGCGCCAGATACTGACCTGCGCGAAAACGCCGCGGCGCGCCTGTCCCGGCGCGTTCGAGATCATCGCCCTAGACACCGCCAGCGGCGCCACGCAAAGCGTGTTCCGCCACGAGGGTCCCCCCATGGGCGCGGCCACGGTGGCCGTGCCCCAGGGCGGGCGGGTATACATGGGGTCGTTCCTGGGCGACCGGCTGATCTCGGTGCCGGACTTCGGCCGGGGCGCGGACTGAGCGCCGCGCTTCAGGGCAGGAACAGGCTCAGTTCGAGCTCGCGGGAGATCGCCTGGATCGCGCGCATGCCGCGCACACTGTTGCCCGCCGCGCTGAGTCGCGGCGAGTAACCGACAATGGCCATACGGCCCGGCACCACCGCGACGATACCGCCACCGACGCCGCTCTTGGCCGGCAGGCCGGCGCTGTAGGCCCACCAGCCGGACTCGTCGTAGAAACCGCCCAGGGTCATCAGCGCCAGCACCTCGTCGACATACTGCGCGTCCAGCACGCGCTCGCCGCTGAGCGGGTTGATTCCGGCGTTGGCCAGGGTCGCGCCCATCGCGGCCAGCTGCCGCGCGGTCACCGCCACGCTGCTCTGCTTGTTGTAGACGTCCAGCGTCGACGACGGGTCCGCCCCCAGCCAGCCGTTCACCTGCAACAGGTTGACCAGCGCCCGGTTGCGATAGTTGCTCTGTGACACGGACTTGTACACGTCGCCCATCAGCTCCAGTGGCTCCCCGGCGAAGCGGCCGTAGTAGTCCAGCAGCAGCGGCCAGCGCTGCTCCGGCGCATCCACCTGCAGCAGGCTGACCGCGGTGATGGCCCCCGCGTTGACCATGGGATTGAGCGGCTTGGGCACGCCCCGGTCGATGCCCTCCAGGGAGTTGAAGGGCAGACCGGTAGGCTCAACCCCGATACGCTCGAGCACCACCTGCGTACCCTGTTGCTGCAACAACAGCGCCAGCGTGAAGGGCTTCGCCGCCGACATGATGGCGAAGGGCACACCGGTGTCGCCGCGCTCGATGACGCGGCCGTCGACGGTGACGATGACCAGGCCGAAGGCCTCCGGGTCGGCCGCCGCCAGCGCCGGTATGTACTGCGCGTTCTCGCCGCTGTCATCCGCCTCCACCGCGCTGTAGGCGCTGTCCAGCGCCGCCTGCAGCGCAGCGTCGGGCGACGCCGCGAACAGCAGGGGCGCCCACAGCAGGCACAGGCCGGCGAGCAGCCGCGCCGCCGGTATGCGCGCCATCACGGGAACTGCGGCGGCGCCCTGCGCGCCCGTGTCGCCTGCTCGAAGCTGTAGGCCAGTTCGATCAGCTGACCCTCGCTGCAGGCGGTGCCGACAAAGGTAACGCCAAAAGGCATGGGCTGCGCGTCAAAGCCCTGCGGCAACGGCGGCTCCAGCACGTTGCTCACCGTGGCGAAGGGCACGACCACCGCCGGGTAACCCGCCTTGTTGAGGATGTTTTCGCCCTTCCAGGAGGGCATGAGCAGGGCGTCCAGCTCGTGCTCCTGCAGGGCCGCGTCGATACCCTGGCTGCGCGACAGGCGGATGTCCTTGTCGCGGTCGGCGCGCCAGCGCGCCGCGTCCGCGACCACATCCATCTCGTCGGAGATGTCCAGTTCCGCCTGGTCGTAGCGGATGGCGTTGCGCTCGCGGTTGGCCAGGTTGAACTCGCGCAGGCCGGTGAGGCTGGACACCGGCGCCGAGTCGCCCAGGGTCTCCAGCCAGCGGTTGAAGTCGCGCTTCATGCCGTACTTGAGTATCACCGAGCAGTGCTCGTCGCCGCCCTTGCCCTGGGGCAGATCGTAACAGTTCTGGAACAGCAACTGGTTGTCGTCCGGGTCCGCGGCGAGCACACTGGGAATATTTGCCGGGTCGACCACCACCGCGCCCTGGGCGCGCAGCACCTCGATGGCCCGCGCCATGGCCTGCGCCTCCTCCGCGGACAGTCCGCCCACGGCCTCCTGCTTGCCCGGGGGCGTGGTGGCCTCGTAGTAATAGGCGCGGGGGATGCCGATACGGGCGCCCCTGAGACCCTCGCGGCGCAGGTGCGAGGAGTAGTCGCCGTCGGCCGGCGGCGCGCAGACGCCGGTGGCCTCGTCTTCGGGATCGACGCTCTCCATGGCCGCGAGCAGGGCCGCGGCGTCGGCCACGTACTTGGCCATCGGCCCGGCGGTGTCCTGGTCCGCGGTGATGGGAATGATGCCGTGGCGGCTCACCCGCCCCACCGTGGGCTTGATCGCCGCCAGCATGTTGTTGTTCGCCGGGATCTCGATGGAACCCGAGGTCTCGGTGCCCACGTTCGCCGCCCAGAAGTTGGCCGCGGTGCCGATGCCCGAGCTGGAGCCCCCGGTGTCCAGCACCGCGCGGCCGTCGTCGAAGCCCTCGCGCGGGTCGGGCCGCGGGTCGTAGGGGTTGTAACCGTAGCCGCGCACCGCGTTGTAGCTGTTGGGCATGCCGGTGGCGACCCAGTTGGCCAGTTCGGTCAGGGTGGTCTTGGCGATGATGATCGCCCCGGCCTCGCGCAGCTTGCCCACCAGCGTCGCCTCGTAGGGCGGCACATAACCCTCCAGCGCCAGGGCGCCGCCGGTCGTGGGCATGTCCGTGGTATGGATATTGTCCTTGAGCGCCACGGGAATGCCGTGCAGGGGGCCGCGCACCTTGCCCGCCGCGCGCTCCCGGTCCAGCTGTTCGGCCTGCGCCAGGGCGTCGGCGTTGACGGCGAGGGTCGCGTGCAGCGTGTCCTCGTAGCGGTCGATGCGCGCCAGGTACTGCTGCACGATCTCGCGCGAGCTCACCTGCCCCTGGGCCATCGCCGCCTGCATCTGAGCGAAGCTGGCCTCGACCACGGAAAATTCAGCCTGATCGCCGTCGCCCGGCCGCGAGGCGCAGGCGCTGGCCAGGCAGGTCACCGCCAGCGCCACAAGGAAAGTTCTCAATTGCATAGTCGTGTCATCCCGTCAGGTTGCCGCCGCGTCGCGCGGCGGCTGCGGTGTACAGGTGGCGACGCGCACTGCGCACGCCACCCCGATCACAGGCTCTTGCCGAACTTGTGCTTGAAGGTGAACTGCAGGCGGTAGTCGTCGCCGTCTTCCCCGGCGACGTTCTCCAGGTTGCCCCATAGCAGCTCGGAGCCGATCAGCAGGTTCGGGTAGGGCGTGTACAGCAGGTTGGTGCTGGCGTACTGGCCGGTCTGGAATTCGCTGTCGGCCATCTGGTCCAGCGTGTCGTTGTCGTGCATGGACCAGCCGATGGAACTGCTCCAGCGGTCCGACCAGTAGTGGTCGTAGTACACCGTGACGCCGGTGACCTCCACCGCCTTGGCCTCGTTGTCCTCGGGGGCCAGGTTGACACCGCCGTCGTTCATGAAGGAGGCGATGCCCTCGCCGTACACCAGGCCCAGCTTGAGCTGGTCGCGACCGACGGTATTGACGGCGCCGGTCAGGTTCAGGCCCCAGCCGAACTCGTCGTCGTTCGGTTCGTTGTCGGGCGTGCCGCGGGTCTCGAAGCCGAGCTGGCGCACCACGCCGGCGACCTGGTAGTGACCCCAGTCGAACTCGTTGCGCCAGTGGGCGGTCAGGTCCGGGTACTCGGTGCGGTCGGTAGCGCGCTCGCCAAACTCCGGCGAGATCTCGCCGAAGATGCCGCTGTTGAAACTGCCGTTGGGTTTTTCCAGCGCCAGCGCGAACTCGCCCCTGTCCAGCAGCCAGGTGTAGCGCACCTGCGGGTTGCGGTTGAAGGCCATGCCGGAGGGGCCCCACCAGTCCACCACGTTGGGGAAGATCGAGATATCCATGAAGTTGGAGTTGGTCTGCCCGAAGCCCAGGCCGCCCAGTTCCACCCAGGCGTGGCGCAGGTTGAACTTGGTCTGGCCGGCGTCGGAGCCGGTGCCGAAGAAATCGAACTCGAACCAGGTCTTCAGCTCGCCCCAGGGGGTGCCGGCCCTGCCGCGGAAACCCATCTGCGTCTGCTTGACGCTGACCACCGTATTGCCGTCGTCGCCGAAAGTGCCGTCATCCACGGGAATGGTGGAGGGGCGCAGGGTAGATTCCCAGTCCGGGTCCACGCGCTTGAAATCGTAGATCGCGTCGAGCTGGATATGACCGTAGAGGTCGATCTCCATGTCTGTGGACTGATCCGCCGCAGCCACACTGGCGGGGGCCTGCGGCTCCTCCTGCGACCCGGCAACGGTCGCGGGCTGGCCCGCCTTGAGGCGCTGGATCTCCGCCTCCATGGCCTGCAGCACCTGTTTCTGCTGGCGCAACTGTTCCTCCAGCAGGCGGATGCGTTCATCGTCCGTCGCCGCCTGGACACCCAGGGCGCCGGCACTCATTAACGTAATCAGGAAAAACTTCAGGATCGGTTTCATCGCAGGCTCCCTTGCATAACCTCGTAGTATGATGCACCAGTCGCGGGCGCGGGACTACCCCCTGGACGGGACAAGCGAGGAGACAACCAGATGATCATCGATGCCTGGGCGCAACACCCGACCCTGCGCCACGCGCAGGACCCTATATTCGAATCCCTGCGCCGCTGGACCGGCACGGCGGCGCCCACCGAAGAGCCACCGGTGAGCACGACGCTGGCCGCCATGGACCAGGGTGGCGTGGACAGGAGCCTGATCAGCGCCTGGCTGGCGCCGGGCAGGAACCTGATCAGCAACGACGAGGTCGCCGCCTTCGTCGAACAGGCCCCGAAGCGCCTGGTCGGGGTGGGCTCGGTGGATATTTCCCGACCGCTGCAGGCCGTGCGCGAGATTCGCCGCTGTGTCGAGGAACTGGGCTTCCGCGGCATTCGTGTGCTGCCGTGGCTGTGCGAGGCGCCCCCCACTGACCGGCGTTTCTACCCGGTGTACGTGGCCTGCTGCGAGATGGGGGTGCCCTTCTGCACACAAATCGGGCACACCGGCCCGCTCATGCCCTCGGAGGTGGGCCGGCCGATCTACCTCGACCAGGTGGCGCTGGACTTTCCCGAACTGGTCATCGTCGGCGGGCACATCGGCTACCCCTGGACCGAGGAGGCGGTCGCCGTGGCCAGCAAGCACGAGAACGTCTACATCGACACCTCCGCCTACACCGTCAGGCGCTATCCCGCCGAACTGCTGCGCTACCTGCGCGGCCACGGCCGCCACAAGGTCCTGTTCGGTACCAACTACCCGATGATCACGCCCGCCGCCGCACTGCAGGGGCTGGATGACCTCGAACTGGACGAGGACACGCGCGCCGCGTTCCTGCACGGCAACGCACAGCGGGTCTACGGCCTCTAGCAGGCTGCGACACCCCGCCAGGCTACGGGAATCGCGCGCCGGCGATGGTCCCGGCGGGGGTTACGGTGGTAGTCTGGCCGTATCCCCCGACAGCTCGCAGACAACCTGCTTCATGGCCACGCTCTACCTACATATCGGCACGCACAAGACCGGCAGCACCTCGCTGCAGCACTACCTGTACGAGCATCGCGCGGCGCTCGCGCGCCAGGGCCTGCACTACCCGGAGATCGGCCTGAAGGGCAGCGGGCACCACGCCCTGGCCTGGGCCTTTGGCTCGGGTTTCCGGCACGAACCGGACACGGCGCAGATCGACGCCGCCTGCGAGCATATCTCGCGGCTGCTCGCGCAAGGTGAGGACGTGGTGGTCTCCTCGGAGGAATTCGAGTTTCTGCGGGACACTGCACCGCTGGCGCCGCTGGCCCAACTGCCGCAGGTAAAAATCGTGCTCTACGTGCGCCGCCAGGACGACATGCTGGAATCGACCTACGCCCAGCATGTGGCGCAATACAGCCTGCGCTACGCGGGCTCCATCTACCAGTTCTGCCAGCGCCATGACTTCCTGCGCAAGTTCAACTATGTCGCGACGGCCAGGCGCTGGGGCGAGGTGTTCGGCGAAGACAAGGTCATCGTGCGGCCCTACGGCACCGCCCTGGTGCGCGACGACGTGTGCGAGGACCTGCTCAGCCTGATGGGGCGGGACGACCTGGCGCAACAGCGCGCCGCCGGCCAGGCCCGGGCCGCCAATCCCAGCCTCGGCGCACGCGCCCTGCGCCTGCTCGCCCACCTCAACCGGCTGCGTTTGAGTGAGGCGCAACACCTGGAGCTGCAACGCCACCTGCGCCGGGAGCTACCGCCCACCCCCGGCCTGAGCCTGCTGCACGCGGAGGACGCCGAGGTCTTCTACGAGCGTTTCAGGCACCACAACAACCACCTCTTCTACCGTTTCCTGGGCGCGACCGACAACCCCTTCGACACACTGACCGGGCGGCGCGGCGGCGACTGGCTCGAACACGAGCAGGTCGACACGCGGCAACTCATGGATCTGGTCAATCAATTTCTCATCAGCGCACCGACAGGAGACACGCAATGACGACATCACTGGGCAAGCTGGGCGTCTGGTCCTTCATCGACAACATGAGCGCGCCAGAGGCGGCGGCCTTCGCCAGGCGCCTGGAGGAATGGGGCTACGGCGCCCTGTGGCTGCCCGAGGCGGTGGGGCGCGACCCCTTCACCACCATCAGTTTCCTGGCGGCGCACAGCGAGCGCCTGGTATTCGCCACGGGTATCGCCAACATCTACGCCCGCGACGCGATGTCCATGAGCGCCATCCACAAGACCCTGTCTGAACTCTACCCAGGGCGCTTCGTCCTCGGCATGGGCGTGTCCCACGCCCCGCTGGTGTCGGACATCCGCGGCCACGCCTACGGCAAGCCGGTCACCACCATGCGCAACTACCTGGAAGCGATGGACAACGCGCTGTTCATGTCCGTGCCGGCGCAGGAGCCGGCACCCATCGTGCTTGCAGCGCTGCGCACCAACATGCTCAGGCTCAGCGCGGAAAAGGTGCGCGGCGCCCACCCCTATTTCGTGCCCCCCGAGCACACCGCCCGCGCCCGCGACACCCTGGGCCCCGACGCCTGGCTGTGCCCGGAACAGATGGTGTTGCTGGAGACCGACGCGGACAAGGCGCGCGCGGTGGCGCGCCAGCACATGGCCACTTACATCGGCCTGCCCAACTATTGCAACAACCTGCTGGAACTGGGCTTCTCCGAGGACGACTTCGCCGATGGCGGCAGCGACCGACTGGTCGACGCCATTGTCGCCTGGGGCGACGAGGACGCCATCCGCGCGCGCATCCAGGCGCACTGGGACGCCGGCGCCGACCACGTGTGTATCCAGCCCTTCACCAATGACGGCGAGATGGGCCCCGACGAAAAACTGCTGGAACTGCTGGCGCCGGCCAGGAGCTGACAGCCCGGGCTACCGCCCCGGCGATCGCGCCGCAGGGCCACCGCCGGCGCCCCGCGCCGGGATGCTACATCCCGGATGCGTCGAGGCCGAACTCCAGGCCCTCGAAAGCACCGCTGTCGCGCCACTGCTGCAGGTGCCCGAAGAACGCCACCGCGCCCATGGGGTAGCCGGCGTAGGAATGCGCCTCGGCGGGCAGGGGCTGCCCCTCGTTGTTGTAGTAGCCCGGCGTACAGTCGGGATTGGGCAGGGTGAGCCCCGTTCCCGAGGCAATCAGTTGCACCCAGGCCTCTTCCGCCGCGGCGCTTACCTCCACGCGAGCGGCTCCGCTCGCCTCGGCGTGTCGCACGGTGTGCGCGATAGCCGCCGCGGACTCGACGATATTGTGCGGCACGTTGGCGATGAAGTTCGCCCCCTGCGCCGGCTGCACCAGGAAGGCATTGGGAAAATTGCGCACATGGATACCGTGCAGGCTGCGCATGCCCTGTTGCCAATGCTCACTCAAGGTCCTGCCGCCGCGGCCGGTCACCTCGAAACCCGTGCGCGACAGGCGGTCAGTGCCCACCTCGAAACCGGTGGCGTAGATAATGCAGTCCACGGGATATTCGACACCCCCGACCACCACACCCCGCGGCGTGATGCGCTCGACGCCCCTGCCATCCGTATCCAGCAGCACGGTGCTCGCGCGGTTGAAGGCCTCGAGGTAATGGTTGTGAAAGCAGGGGCGCTTGCACAGCTGACCGTACCAGGCCTTGAGCCGCGCCGCGGTCTGCGCGTCCTGCACCACGGCGTCGACCCGCCGCCGGATCTCCTCCATCTTCTCGAAGTCCGCCTGCTCCCACATTTCGGCCCACCTGGCGGGATTTTTGCGCTCCTCCTCGGGCAGCTGCGCCAGGCCCGCGTGAAAGCGCCGCGGGATATCGGTCCAGCCGTCGCGGACCAGGTCATTCTCGACCGGCGCGCCACTGAGGTTGGCGGCGAAGTTCTCCATCCAGCGGCGCTGCCAGCCGGGTTCCGCGATGGCGGCAAACCAGTCGCGATCGATAGGCCGGATGTCGCGTGCGTCCACCGAGGAGGGCGTGCGCTGGCACACGTAGAACGTCGCGCAGGCGCCGGCCAGGTGCGGCACGCACTGCACCGCGGTGGCCCCGGTCCCGATCAGGGCGACGCGCTTGTCGCCCAGCCGGTCCAGGGGCGCTCCCGCGGGGTCGCCGCCGGTGTACCGGTAGTCCCAGCGGCTGGTGTGGAAGGCGTGGCCCTGGAAGTCGTCGATACCGGGCACACCGGGCAGCTTGGGCATGTGCAGGGGGCCCGTGCCCATGCCGATGTAGCGCGCGGTGAAATCATCGCCGCGGTCACTGCGGATGCGCCATACCCCGGCCTCCTCCTGCCACTCCACGGCGCTCACACGCGTGTGGAACAGCGCGTTGTCGTACAGACCGTAGCGGCGCCCGATGCGCCGGCAGTGCTCGAGAATCTCCGGGCCGTGGGCGTAGTTCTGCGTGGGGACGTGGCCGGTCTCCTCCAGCAGCGGCATGTAGATGAGCGAGGCTGTATCGCACTGCGCCCCGGGATAACGGTTCCAGTACCAGGTGCCGCCGAAGTCGCCGGCCTTGTCGACTATACGCACGTCGCTAACGCCCTGCTCTACCAGACGCGCCGCGGTCACCAGCCCGGCATAACCGCCGCCGATGAAGGCGAAGGTCACGTGGTCGCTCTTCGCCTGCCGCGCCTGAACCTCGGTGTACGGGTCGTCCAGGTAGTGGGGGAAGTGATCCTCGATATGGATGTACTGCTCGTTGCCGTCCGGGCGCAGGCGCTTGTCGCGCTCCTCGCGGTACTTGCGCCGCAGCGCTTCCCTGTCGATGGCGATTTTCATGTGCCGCCCTCCCCGGCCGCGTGCAGCTCGCGCAGGTACTCGGGCCTCTCCAGGGTCACGAAATGGTTGCTGTGCTCGGTGCGCAGAATGGACAGGCCCGGGTTGAGCCGCCGGCCGGCCTCGGCGCTGGCGAGCATGGAGGCGTTGTCCAGCACGTCGTCGCGCTGCCCCATGACCACGGTAAGGCGCGGGTAGTGAGTATAGACCTGGTAGTCGGTGGCGCGCTGCCAGTCGCGAATACCGCGCACGTTGTCCACGCAGGTGCGGTAGTTGCGCGCCACGGTGTAAATGCAGGCGCACAGCTCGGTCTTCAGCGCATTGTTCGGCCACATCATCGGCTGCTTGAGCACGCGTTCGCGAGCCGTCTTGCGCGACAGGCCCAGCACCAGCGGCAGCAGGTAGCAGATGAGCGCGTGCGGCAGTGGCTCGCTGCCCCTGCCGACAGTGCGTGCGCGCGGCAGCACCGGCGCCTCGAGGATGGCCGTGGCCTGTCGCTCGCGCATCAGCTGCGGGTGCTGGCGCCCGGCCTCCAGCACCACCGCGCCACCGCGGGAGTGGCCGTGCAGGGTAAGCGTCGAGCCGCTGGCCAGTAACCCGATGACATGACCGAGCAGGAAGCCGTCGTACTCGATGGTCCCCAGGGCAAAGGGATTGTCAGGCAGCGCCAGCGCGACGGCATCGCCGGCGGCAAAGGGCGAATGGTAGTTGGCGTTGTTCACCAGCACCAGCTCGCAGTCGTCGTCCTGGTACAGGGCCTGGAAGTAGCGCATATCCTCGAGGAAGCCGGGGAAGCAAACCACACTGCGGCTGCTCCCGGCGCGTGCGGGGCGTCGCGCTATGATTGTCCTGTCCACCCGGTACAACTCGCCCGCAAACGGCACATCGTGAACACGCGGCAGGTCGCGACAGGTCCAGTACTGCCGGTACAGGTGCAGGCCAAGGGCCAGGGCAGCGAGGATCAGCAGCAGCTCGATCAAGGACCGCGGCCTAGTGGAATTTCAAGGCGGTGCGGGTCAGCGAGCTGAAGCGCAGGCTGAGCAGGTCGAGAAAATAGTTCTGGTAGACACGCCAGGGTTTTTCCCTGGCCTGGCGCGGGAATTCGCCGATGGAGCGCTGGATGTAGCCCGACTGGAAATCCAGCATCGGCTCCTCGGTCACGCGGGCCGGGTCCACCACCGGCACCGCGGCGCGCTTGTTTTTTTTGCGCATGTGCCGGAGCAGTCGGCAGACGTACTGGGCGTTCAGGTCCGCCTTCAGCGTCCAGGAGGAATTGGTGTAGCCCATGGTCTGGACAAAGTTTGGCACCCCGGAAAGCATCATGCCGCGGAACACGTAGTGCTGCGCGGGCACGATCGCGGTGCCGTCCACGCTCAGCTGCATCCCGCCCATGAACAACAGGTTCAGGCCGGTGGCGAGCACCACGATGTCGGCGTCCAGGTGCCCGCCGGACTGCAGCGCGATACCCTGCGGCGTGAAGTGGTCGATGCGATCCGTCACCACCTGCGCCCTGCCGACGCGCAGGGCGTCGAACAGGTCGCCGTCCGGCACCGCGCACAGGCGCTCGTCCCAGGGGTTGTAGCGCGGCGTGAAGTGGGTCGCCACGTCGTAGTCCGGCCCAAGCGCCTCGCGTACCCTGCCGAGCAGGAAGCGGCGCGCGCGCTGCGGGTGCCGGCGCGCGTAGTTGAAGGTGAGCATCTGCAGCAGCACGCGCAGCCAGCGCGATATGTGGTACACCCAGGACACCGGCAGCCACTTGCGCAGCCTGCTCGCCAGCGGGTCGCGTCCGGGGAGCGAAGCGATATAGGTGGGGGAACGCTGCAGCATGGTGGTCAGCGCCGCCTTGCGCGACAGCTCCGGCACCAGGGTGACCGCCGTGGCGCCGCTGCCGATGACCACCACGCGTTTGCCGGCGTAATCCAGATCCTCGGGCCATTGCTGGGCGTGGAACAGGCGGCCGCGAAATGTCTCCTGGCCTTCGAACTGCGGTGTATACCCCTGGTCGTAGCGGTAGTAGCCGCTGCAGCTGTAGAGAAAGTTGCACTGCAGTTGCCGGGTCTCGCCGCTGTCGCCCTGCTCCACCGTCACCGTCCAGCGCGCGCTGCGCGAGTCCCAGTCGGCGCGCGTCACACGCTGCCGGTAGCGGATGTGCGGGGTGATGTCATTCTCCCGCGCGGTCTCGCGGATATAGTCGAGGATGGCGGGGCCGTCGGCCAGGGTCCTGGTATCGGTCCAGGGCTTGAAAGCGTAGCCCAGGGTAAACATGTCGCTGTCGGAGCGGATGCCGGGGTAGCGGAACAGGTCCCAGGTACCGCCCATGCGCTCGCGCGCCTCCAGCAGCAGGAAACTGCGCTCGGGACACTGCTTGCGCAGGTAACTGGCGGCGCCGATGCCGGACAGGCCGGCGCCGACGATCAGCACGTCGACGTATTCCAGTTCCAACGCCTGGGCCGCCGTCATGGCGACTCCCCGGGTACCTCGTAGGGGGGCGGGGGGTGCGGCAGGCCCAGGGCGGCAAAGGACACCTGGGTCAGTTCGTCCGCCGCCGCGCCGGCGTCCAGGCCATCCTCGCGCGTCAACAGATAGCCGATCGTCTCGGTCACCACGCCGAAGTAGGCCGCGTACACCAGCTCCGGGTCGAGGTGGCTGAGACTGCCCAGGGATACGCCCCAGGCCAGGCGGTCACCGACGGTGGCGCGCAGCACGCGGTCGATGGCACCGCCCTGGCTGGGCTGGCCGCCCTGCAGCAACAGGCGGCAGGCCGCCGGGTCGGACAACAGCGTGTAGAAAGTAAAGCGGGTGCGCACCAGGCCGAGCCACAGGGGGTCGTCGATGGGGGGTTCGAAGTCCGCGAACTTCTGCAGCAGGCCCTTCAGGGTATCCTCGATGATTTCCTCGAACAGGGCGTCGCGGGAATCGAAATGATTGTAGAAACTGCCCTTGGCGACCCCGGCGCGATCGGTGATACTCTCTATGGACACCTGCTCCGCGGCGCGCTCGACGAACAGGGCGCGGCCGGCCGCCAGCAACTGGCGGCGGGTTTCACGGCGCCGCCGCTGGTAGCCATTTCCGGACTCTGCCTCGCCATCCCCGGCAATTTTTGACTGTGCGGTCATAATCTTCGTACTGTAGTGCAAATCGCTCCGGCGGGCAAGCGCCGGGCTGCCCCAAACGCAGTAGGGAGAACCCCCCGGGGGCGGGCTGTCGCCTGCGCCGCAGGGTATGCGAAAAATACAAACAGGATTGACTGTTTAATTTTTATCTCACATACTGTCCACCCCGTGATCCGCGAGGTACCGCCCGTGACCGCTCCCACCGATGTCGATACGCGCCAACTGGCAGAGATGCCGCTGTTCGACCCCGCAACGCTCAAGTGCCCCTACCACTACGACCGCACCCTGCGCGAACAGGCCCCCGTCTACCGCGATCCCGATTCGGGCGTGTTCGTCGTCGCCACCTACGAACTGGTGCGCGAGGCGCACAGGAACGACGCGGTGTTCTCGAATGAATTCACCCTGGCACTGGGCTCACAGAGCGAACTGGACGACGACATCCGCGCCGCCATGCAGCGCACCTACAACCTGGGCAAGGGCACCCTGCTGACCGTCGACAAGCCGGAGCACACCGCCTACCGCGACACGGTGCGCGACTTTTTCCTCAAGGACAGCGTGGAGCGCTACCGCCCCTGGATCCAGGAACTGGCGGCGGAGCGGATCGGCGCCCTGCCGCTGGGCGAATCCTTCGATTTCATCGAGACCTTCTCCCGGCCCTACCCGCTCTCGGTCATCATGCACGTCCTGGGCGTACCACTGGAGATGATCGACCAGGCCTTCAAGTGGACCGTGGCCAATGTGCTGGTGCTGTCCCAGGTGACGGACAAGGACACCCTGTTGCAGGCCCACGCCGACGTGAAGGAGGAGTACGACTGGTTCGTGCAGGCGCTGGAGGAGCGCCGCGCCAGACCGCGCGACGACCTGCTCAGCCACATCGCCCACCTGGAAGTCGCCGGCCGGCCGATGACCATCGAGGAGCAGCTGTCGCACTGCACGCAATTCCTCGTGGCCGGCAACGAGACCACCACGGCGACCCTGGCCGAGGGCATCCGCCAATTGTGCCTGAACCCGGAGCAGGAGGCGGCGGTGCGCGCCGACCGCTCGCTGATTCCCAACCTGGTGGAGGAAACCCTGCGCCTGGCCACGCCCACCTCGAACATGTGGCGCGTGACCAGGGCGGATTACACACTGGGCGGGGTGGACATCCCGGCCGGGTCGATGGTGCTGCTCAAGTATTTCTCCTCCAACCACGACGACACGCTGTTCGCCGATCCGCTGGAGTTCGACGTCACCCGCGCCAACGCGAAACGCCACGTCGCTTTCGGCTTCGGCACGCACGTGTGTATTGGCCAGCACCTGTCGAAGCTGGAGATGAATATCGCCTGGGAGACCCTGTTCGACAACGTCGGCAGCATGCGCCTGGACTGCGACCCGGCGGAACTGCAGTACATGCCCAATATCCTCCTGCGCGGCCTGGAGCAGCTGCCGGTGATCTTCCAGCGCTGAGTCGCGCGCCGCTCACACCCGCGCCGCGCAGTTCGCGGCGGGACACGCCGCAGGGGCCGGTAAGCGTCCATCTGCCGCACGGCCCGCTCAGTCCAGGGAGTCGATAAACTCGATCACCGCGCGGGTGAAAATTTCGTTGCGGTCACCCACCACCATGTGGCGCGCATCGGCCACGTCGACGTAGGCCGCGTCGGGCCGCAGTTGCAGGAAAAGCCGCGCCGTTTCCTCGGTCACCACGTTGCTCTCGCGCCCGCGCACCAGCAGCATCGGCAGGTCGATGTTGCGCGTGGCGTCCTCCAGCCTGTCCGGCTGGCCGGTGGCGTCGCCGCGCAGCGAGAGGATGTTGGGGTCCCAGTGCCAGTAGTACCGGCCATCATCGCCCAGGCGCAGGTTTTTCGCCAGGCCTGCGGCGTTCACACGCTTCTCCCGGCCAGTGTAGCCTGCGATCACCTGCGCCGCCTCGTCCAGGCTGGCGAAGCCCTCGCGCGCGGTCCCCTCCATGAAATCCATGATTTCGCGTGCGCCCGCCTCGTTCATTCGCGGCGTGATATCGACCAGCACGATGGCGCGGTACAGCGGTTCGTCCCACTCGCCCTGGGCGAGTAGCGCGGACAGCCCGCCGAGCGAGGCGCCGACCACGATGGGCGGCGTGGCGAAACTGCGCGCCACCGCGCGCTGGTCCGCGGCGTGCAGCTCCAGGCTGTAGTCCCCGTCCGCTGACCAGGCGCTTTCGCCGTGCCCGCGGTGATCGTAGTTGACCACGTACCAGCCGCGCGCGGCGAGTATGCGCGCGGTGTCGCGCCAGGAATGCCGCGTCTGCCCGCCGCCGTGGGACAACAGCACCGGTGGCCGCGCCGGGTCGCCCCAGGCCTCGGCGGCCAGGGACAGCGCGCCCGCACCGCGCAGTTCGAGCACGCGCGCGTTCACGCGGCGCGCGCCGGCAAGCCGGTTTCCTGCAGCATGTCCTGTCCCTCCAGCCAGTCGCGCTATTCCTCTGCACTGACGGTAAAAAACCCCAGCATACGTCGTTGCCGCCGGGGACAGAATGGCGCCGCAGATAAATCCGTGCGCTGGTTTGGCATGGCAACCCCTGCGCTATCCACGGCCCGCATTTGTTGAAATACTGGCGCTCCACACCGACCGGAGACGCCAGCCATGCGCACTAATATCGGGTTGCTGCTGAGCAAACGCGCCCGCATCAGCCCGCATCGCGAGGCTTTCATCGAGTTCGAGCGCGGACGCAGCTTCAGCTTCGCGGATCTCGACGCCCGCGCCAACCGCGTGGCCAACGCCCTGCTCGAGCGCGGAATTCAACCGGGCGACCGCGTCGCCACGCTGCTCAAGAACAGTATCGAGTTCGTCGAGACCTACTTTGCCTGCGCCAGGATCGGCGCGGTCATGGTGCCGCTGAACTGGCGCCTGGTCGCCGCGGAAATCGACTACATCCTGGCCGACAGCGGCGCCCGCGCGCTGGTCTTCGACGCGGATTTCGACGCCACCGTGAGTGCGCTCGCCGACGGGCGCGACAGCGCCGCGAACATACGGCACTGGATTCGGCGCGGCGACGACGCGCACACCGCCGCGTCCTGGTCGCAGGACTACGACGCCATGCTGGCCGGCGCCAGCGCCGCGGAAGCGCCGGTCGGCGCCTGGGACGACGACAACCTGTTCATCATGTACACCTCCGGCACCACCGGCCACCCCAAGGGCGTGGTGCACAGTCACGACGGCATGCTCTGGTCGCAACTCACCAGCATGTCCACCTCGGACATGCGCGGCGATGATCGCTGGCTGCTCGCGCTGCCGATGTTTCACGTCGGCTGCCTCAATCCCACCTCGCTGCTGGTGCACCGCGGCGCCACCGGCGTGATCATGCGCGAGCTGGACATGGGCGCCATGTTTCGCTGCATCGAGCAGCACCGGGTGAGCATCTTCATGGCGGTGCCGGCGCTGATGCAGTTCATGCTGCAGGCGCCCGAACGCGCGCAGCACGACATCTCCAGCGTGCGCTGGATCGCCACCGGCGCGGCGCCGGTGCCCGTCTCTCTGCTGCAGGACTACGAGAATCTCGGCATGCGCATTTTCCAGGCCTACGGCCTGACCGAGTCCTGTGGCCCGGGCACCCTGCTGCTGCACGAGGACGCGCAGGCGAAGGTGGGCTCCTGCGGCCGCCCGCAGATGCACACCGAGGCGCGCGTTGTCGACGCCGCCGGCGCGGACATTCCCCCGGGGTCGCCGCAGGCCGGCGAGTTGCTGCTGGCCGGCCGCCATATCATGAAAGAGTACTGGAACAACCCCGAGGCCACCGCCCAGGCGCTGCGTGACGGCTGGCTGTACACCGGCGACATCTGTACCTGGGACGAGGAGGGCTTCATCACCATCTGCGACCGCAAGAAGGACATGATCATCTCCGGTGGCGAGAACATCTACCCGGCGGAGCTGGAGAACGTTCTCGCCGCCTGCCCGGAGGTGCTCGAGGCCGCGGTGATCGGCGTGGCGTCGCAGAAGTGGGGGGAAACACCGCTGGCCATCGTGGTGCCGGCGCCGGGGGCGGCGCCGACAGCGCAGTCGCTGCGCGAGTACTGCAGGCAACACCTGGCCGGCTACAAGGTGCCGCAGTTGTTCGAGCTGGTGGACAGCCTGCCGCGCAACCCGTCGGGCAAGCTGCTCAAGCCGCAGTTGCGCGAACGCTTTCCGGGCCCGGCGCCCTTCTAGCGCCCCGCGCGCCGGCGCTGGCAGGCAAGGCGCCTACTTCGCCTGGCGCAGCCGGCCGCGATAGCGGGTGCGGGCCAGTTCCTGCATGTCCTCGACCGTGTCGCTCTCGTCCATGATTTCCCGGCCCAGCAGGGTTTCCACCGCATCCTCCAGGGTGACGATACCGGACGTCTGGCCGTACTGGTCCTCGACCAGGAACATGTGCTCGCGGCGCTTGATAAACAGGTCCAGCAGGCGCAGCACGGGCAGCTCTTCCGACACCCGGTGAATGGGCGCCAGGCAGTCGGACAGGGTCCGTTCGCCGCCGCCGGCGCGCTCGGTCTCCAGCAGTTGCGGGCGCAGCACCAGGCCGACGACCGTGTCCAGGTCGTCCTCGAATACCGGCAGGCGTGAAAACGGCAGGTCACTGATCGCCGAGAGGGCCTCGCTCACCGTCAACTTCGCGTCCAGCGCGCTCACCACCGTGCGCGGGGTGAGGATGGCCTCGGTACGCGTGGCGCGCAGCTGCAGGATGTTTTCCAGCAATTCGCTCTCCTGTGCGCCCAGAGACCCGTGACGGGCGCCGAGCCGCGCCAGCGCGCTCAGCTCGTCGCGGCTGATCGATCCCGGCTGCTTGTGCCGGGCGAACAGGTCGGTCAGGCGTGCGGACAGCCACACCAGCGGGTACAGAATCCACACCAGCCACCGGATGGTTTGCGCCGCGGGCAGCGCCAGTTGTCGCCAGAACGTCGCGCCCAGCGTTTTCGGGATGATTTCCGACAAGTAGAGGATCGCCAGGGTGAGCAGGAAAGCCACCAGCGTCTCCCACTTGGGACCGAACACCGCGACCGCCTGCGCGCCGACGCCGGCGGCGCCCATGGTATGCGCGAAAGTATTGAGTATGAGGATGGAGGAAATAGACTTGTCCAGATCCTCGCGCACCTGCTTGAGGATGGCGCCGCGGCGCGGACGCTCGTGCAGCTGCGTCTCGATAAACCCCTGGCGCACGGACAGCAGCACCGCTTCCAGCATGCTACAGAGGAAGGAGACCCCGATGGCGATGGACAGGTAGATGACCAGCAGGGTCATGGGCGGGCAACAGGCGCTGACATAGTCCGTGGATTATACGTCAGCCAGCGCTTTCGGCCAGTGGTGCGGCAATACTCAGTCGAGCTCACGCACCCGGATATTGCGATACCACACCTTGTCCCAGTGATCCTGCAGGCCGATGTGCCCGCGCAGCAGGCTGCCGTAGTCGGGGCGGTCGGTAAACTTGCTCTGCGCGTACAGGGCGCGCCACGCCTCACTGCCCTGCTCGAAACGCGCGGTGAGCCGGTCGTTGAGCCAGAATTCCACCTGCGGCCCGTCGGCGAGGATGCGCACCCGGTTCCAGTAACCCACCGGCTGGGTGGTGTCGTGATCCGGGGCGATCAGGTCGTACAGGGCGCCCGCCCGGTGCGTGGGGTCCTCGGCGTCGCTGTGCCCGACGTTGTCCAGCACCTGCATCTCGTAGCCGGTGTAGTGCATATTGCGGCCGGACTCATCGCCACGGATAAAGATGCCGCTGTTGCCGGAATCGGATATACGCCATTCCAGGCGCAGCTCGAAATCGCCGAACTGCTCGCGGGTAATCAGTTCGCCGCCCCTGCCCAGCCGGGTCAGGCAGCCGTTTTCCACGCCCCAGCCGTCGTTGGCCTCGTCTTCCTTGTAGCTGCGCCAATGGTCCAGGGAGCGGCCGTCGAACAACAGCCGAAACCCGGCGGCCTGTTCTTCCGCGCTGAGCGCGTTGACGCACTCGCCAGGCGCAATGATTTCCTCGCTGCCGCAGGCGACCAGCGCGAGTGCGACACACAGTGATAACAGTTTTTTCATCGTGCCCTCCATAGGCAGGTGTTCGCGACTGTGGCGAATTCAACGGGTATAGCGCAGGCCCACGCGCAGCGCACGCCCCGGGGCGTCAAATCCCACCGCGGTCTCGTAGTCCTCATCCAGCAGGTTGTCCGCCGAAAACTGCAGCTGCACGGCGGAGGCCAGCTGCCAGTGCAGCACCGCATCCACCCGGTGCCAGGAGTCCAGCTCCGTGGTCACTTCCTGCCCGGTATGACGCGAGGCGGCCCACTGCTCGCCGCTGAACTGGTAGTCCAGGGCGGCATCCCAGGCCGGCGCGAAGCGCCAGCGGGCCACCAGGCCCGCCGTCCATTCCGGCCGGCCGGTGAACACGGTGTCCTCCCCCTTGGCGTCGATATCCGTGTAGGTGGCCTGCGCGCGCAGGTCCAGAGCCTGCAGCGGTTGCCACTGCGCCTCCAGTTCGACACCGGCGGTTTCCACGTTCTGCCGGTTGACGTTGCGGAAGGTCGCGTCATCGAAATCGATCAGGTCCTCGAAGTCGTTGTGAAAGTAGGTCGCCGCCAGGCGCAGCCCGGCCCGCGCTTGCCAGGCGATCCCGGCGTCCCAGTTGTCCGCCTGCTCGGGCTGCAGGTCCGGGTTGCCGACCAGCGCGTTGCCCAGGGCGAAGAAACTGGGCAGCTTGTAGGCCTGGCCCAGGTTGGCGGACAGCGCGACGCCCGCCCCCACGTCCACGCGCGCGCCGGCCTGCCACGAGGTTTCCCGGTCGAAGCCGTCCGGGTCGTCGCCGCGCAGGCTGCCGCGCAGCAACAGCGCCGGCAGCGGCGTGGCGGTGACATCGGCGAACAGGCCGACGGTATCGCGGTCCAGGTCGAAATCGGTGGGGTTGTTACTGCCGAAGTATTCGACATAACCGTCGCTGTCGCCGTCCTCGCGGCGGTAGTCCGCACCGAGATTGAGGCGGTAGTTGGCCGCCAGCTCCAGCGTGTTGACCCACTGCAGCTGGTCGCGGGTGAACTGCGTGTCGGCGCCGTTGGGCGGCACCTCGAAATACGGCGGAATGCCCGGCGAGGTGTAGTCCTCGTCGTGTTCGAAGCGGCTGGCCGCCAGGCGGCTGCGCCAGGCGTCGGCGATATCCCAGTCCCAGGCGGCGGACAGCACCGTGTCGTTGTAGTCCGCCTGGTCCAGGTCGTCGAGCTGCGCCAGGCGGGGCCCGCCGCTCTGCTCGGGGTAGGATTCACGCTCACCATCCAGGTAGCGCCAGGCGAGTGCGATGCGATGCCCTGCCCGCGGCGACCAGCCCAGGCGCAGGTTGACGCTGTCGCTGTCGCGCTGGCTGCCCGGCACCGGGTCGCCGTTGTCGCGGGTGGCCAGCTCCAGCGTGTAGTCCAGCGCCTGCGTGGCGCCCTGGGCGGTGAAGCCGACACGGTAGAAGTCATCTTCCCCCGCCTCCGCGCGCAGGCTCTGCTGGTGGCCCTGGGACGGCCGCCGGGTGATGATATTGATCACCCCGGCCAGCGCATCGGAACCGTAGATCGCCGACTGCGCTCCGCGCACCACCTCTACCCGCTCCACCAGCGCGGAATCGAGGTTGGCGAAATCGAAACCGCCGCCACGGGTATTGGTGGGGTCGTTGACCGGCACGCCGTCCAGCAGCACCAGGGTGAAGTTCGCCTCGCCACCGCGCACCGACACCGCGGTGAGTCCCCCGGGGCCGCCCTGCTGCTCCACCAGCAGGCCGGGCAGGGTCTGCAGCAGGTCCGCGACACTGCGCTTGTTGAGCGCGGCGATCTGCGCCTCGTCCAGTACGGAAACAGCGGCGGTCAAGGCCGGCTGCGGCGCGTAGGTCCCTGTCACCAGCACGTCTTCCACGTGCTCATCGGCGGCCGCGGCAGCCGGCAGGATGGCGGCGATCAGCGCCGAGGCAATGAGTTTCCTGTTCATGCACTCCCCAGTTCGTTCGGTTTATCATACCCGCGGCGCGGCGCAACCTGCGCCATAGCCCGAATCAGTCCAGGCCCCGCCGGGGGCCGCCATACGAGAACATCGCAGCCATGGCCATGCTCCTGTTCAACGCGCTGTTCCTGCTCGCTTTCCTGTTGTCGGCGGCGGTGCAGTACAACGATCCCGACGCGCTCGCCTGGATCGTCATCTACCTCGCCGCCGGCGCCATGTGCCTCGCCTGGTTCGCGCGCCGCTGCCCGCGCTGGCTCCCCATGCTGCTGCTGCTCGCCTGCCTGCTGTGGATCGGCACGCTGCTGCCCGGCCTGGGCAGCGCCTCCGTAGACGAGATATTCGCCTCGATCAGCATGCAGACCCGCGCCGTCGAGGAAGCCCGTGAAATCGGCGGGCTGGCGCTGGTCGCCCTGTGGGCGACCGTACTGACCCTGCGCGGGAATCGCTAGCGCTTGCGCTTGAAGGTGATTTCCTCGCCCTCGCGCAGCATCACCAGCTTGTCGACACTGCCGTCCTCCTCCACCACGAATTCCAGTTGCACGTCCTCGCCGCCGGCGGCCGCGCGAAACGTGGTGTCGTTGATCTGCTCCATGATGCCGGCGCCGTACATGGGTACGGACAGGTGCACACCGTCCGGCTTGGCTGTCACCGTCAGCGTGACGAAGCTGACGGAGTACTTGCCCTCGAAGCGCTTGAAACCGCGGTCGTAGGGCACCTGGCGCAGCTCCTCCATGGTCCACGGCGCGCTGCGTGCGGCGCTGGCCCGACGCAGCCCGGCGGCGAACTCCGCCGACACCGCATCGGCGCCGTTGCCCCAGCTGCGCCGCAGGTAAGTCATCAAACCCGCCAGCGTCGCATCGTCCAGCTCGGCCAGGTGGCCGTGGGGCGGCATCACGCCGTCGAATACCTCGCCATTGACCTCCACCGGTCCGCGCATGCCCTGCAGGATAATGCGACCCAGCCACTCCGGCGGCCCGACCACCCACTCGGCGCCGGCCAGCGCCGGGGCGAGGCCGTCGATGCCCTTGCCGTCCTCGCCGTGACAGGCCGCGCACTGTGTGTAGAACGCCTGGCCCTGCTCCATCAGCTGCAACTGCTCCGGGCTGAGCGGCGCGATGCCCATGGCCAGTTCGTCTCCGGGCCAGGTAAACGCGCGCCTGGCCGCCAGGCGCGCGTCCCACAGGGGGTCGCTGTCGCTGATCTCGCCATCGGCAAAAATGGGCGGCGGACCATCCAGTTGCGCCGGGACGAAGCCGCGGGCGCGGGTCATGGTCGCCAGGCCCTGCAGCATGGCGATCTGTTGCCAGGCCTGTTCACCGCGGCGCGATTGCAGCAGCGCGAGCAGCTGCAGCAGTTGCGGGTTGGCCGGCTCGGCCGAGCCCAGGTCGCCGCGCAGGCTGCGGTAGGCGTTGGCGGACAGGCCCAGCAGCGTGCGCGTGACGCCCTTGTCCGGCGCGCCGGCCAGGCCGGACTCCAGGTACTCGGCCAGGAACTCGTATTCGTGGCCGACAATGGCGCGCAGCACCGCCTGACGTACATAGGCGCTGCCGTCCGACCCGGTCAACAGGCGCGCCAGCAGCGCGCGCACCGCCGGGTCAGCGGCGTGAGCGGTGCTGGCGAAGGCCAGCTGCATACGCACCGCCTCGTCGGCCGCCAGTTGTTCCTGCAGCAGGTCGAGCAGGTCCTGGCGCTGCAACAGCTGCGCGCCGGCGCGCAGGGCGTGCAACTGGCGCTGGGTATCCGCGGTGCGCGCCAGCTGCAGCACCAGTTCGCGCTGCAGTTCCCCGCGCCCCTGCAGTGTCCACAGCGCATGCAGCGCGGGCACCGTGGCGTCGCCCAGCGCCAGCTCTGTCAGCGCGGCGGAGAGGTCTGCCTCGCGCGCCAGCAGCAGGCGCTGGGCGGTATCGCGCACCCAGCCGTTGCCATGCGACAGCGCCGCCAGCAGTTCTGCGTCCGTCGCGCCGGCCAGGACAACGGGAGCGTTGTCCGTTCCCTGCGTATGCCGCACACGCCAGATGCGCCCCATACCCAGGGGCGATTCCAGTTCACGCTGGAAGATCTGCTCGCGCAGTTCGTCGGTAAGGAAATGGTCGTCCTGGATGATGCCGCGGTACATGTCGATGATGTACAGGGCGCCGTCCGGGCCGTTCATCGCATCCACCGGACGGAAGCGCTCGTCGGTGGAGCCGAGAAAATCGCGCTGGCCCCACTGCGGGTCGTCGTACAGGCGCTGCGTGGCGCTCAGCTCCATGCCCTGCTCGCGCATGTCGAACTGCGCCACCACGTTGCCCGCCGATTCGGGCACGAATACGTCACCGGCATATTCCGCGGGAAACTGGTCGCCGCGGTAGGCCACCAGGCCGCTGGCGCCGGTGGCGCGGGCGAGCCTGCCGTCCTTGCGCAGGGTGTCATCGAGATAGGCGCGGTTGACCCCGGGATTCACCCGCACGCTGTAGACTTCCGCCGGCTTGGTCAGGTTGACGCCCAGGCCCGCCGGGTAGGACTGCACACCGGGTATGACGATGTCCTCGGCGCGGAAGAAGTCCGCCTGCATCCAGGTGGAGTTGTGGTTGTACAGCCAGCGCCCGTAGTCGTCCTTGGTAATGCCCCACTGCCCGCGGAACAGGTCCTCGCGCTCCTGCAGTTCGCCGTCCACCAGGCGCAACCGGCGCCGTGACTTGGCGTTGTACAGCCAGTTGTCCAGACCCTGGCGCAGGCCGTTTTCCATGTGCTCGACATTGGCGCCCGCCTCGGTGGCGTAGCCGCCCACGCTGCGCCTGTTTTCACACACGGCATCCGGGGTGGGCAGTTCACACAGCCACAGGTGCGGCGGCTCACCGATCAGGATGCCCTCGTTGACCACCGCCACCGCGCGCGGGTTGACCAGCTCCCCGAGGAACACCTCGCTGTCGTCCATGCGGCCATCGCCGTCGCGGTCGCTCAGGCGCACCACCTGGCCCACCGGCTTGTCATCGTCGCTGCCGTAGGCATCGCGCATATAGCCGCGCATTTCCACCACGTACAGCCGCCCGTGCTCGTCCCAGGACATGGCCACGGGCTCGCCCACCAGCGGCTCGGCCGCCACCAGTTCGACCTCGAAACCGGGGGCGATGCGGAACGCCTGCAGCGCCTCCTCGGGGGACAGCACCGGCGCGGGTTCGGTGTCCAGGGTTTCGTAGAACAGCGGTTCCGGATTGCGCTCTTTCAGGGAGTACCACTGCAGGTTCCCGACGCGCAGTTCGTCGCCGCAGTCGCCGGGCAGTATGCGCAGCGGGCCGCGCTCGTACAGACCGGTGCGATCCAGGCGCAGCACATCCTTCTGGCCCACCGTCAACACCACGGACTGGCCACGCGCGATGGCGACAATCTCCTGGGCGTCCGCCGGCTTGAACCTGGCCACCTCGCCGCTGATATCCCCGGCGGAGCCGAACAGGCGACCCTCGGCGCGGCCGGGGTACAGGGCGATCTCCGCGAACATCTCGCGGTCGCCGGTTTCCACGATGCGGTGGCGAATCTGCACGCGCGTCGGCTTGTCACAGCCGGGCAGGCGCATGCGCAGCATGACGTCCTTGAACTGCCGGCGCGATTCCAGCCAGCGCTCGTCGCTGCCGGCCGGCACGATCATGTCGCCGTCCTCGAAACGCAACCCCGCCTCGTCGCCGCGTCGCCACTCCTCCTGCGTCAGCAGGCTGTCGCCGGGCTGCAACACCGGCGGCAACTCGCGGATACGGATACGGCGCCAGCGTATCGCGCCGCTCTCTCCTTCGTGCACCTGCAGGGCGATAAAGCCCTCCGCGTCCAGCCCATCGACGATGTCCGCGGCGGGCACGCCGTTGATCCAGGTCTTCAGTGAGGCGCCACGGGCCTGTATCTCGATGTCGTTCCAGCCGTCCAGGCGGATTGCCTCGCGCGCGGCCTGGTTTTCCTCGAGGTTGGCCAGCCAGCCACGCCGCGCCTCGTCGTAGATGCCGCCGCTCCAGGCGCGCTCCGAGGGATCGAGCTCGTACTGGTAACCGTACACCCTGCCGTTGCCGCGGCGCTGGCCGGCGCGAAACATCACCCCGGAGTTGCCGAGCTCGTCCCAGCGCACCTGCATTTTCAGGGTGAAGTCGCGGTAGGTTTGCTCCGTGCGCAGGAAGGTGTTCTTGCCCGGTCCGCGACGACCGACGATGTCCGGCCCCTCCGCCTCGAAGGTGGCGCCACCGCCGACCACGCGCCAGCCGTCCAGGGACCCGCCGTCGTAGAGCAGGGTAAAACCCTCTTCCAGCTCGAACGGCGCGTCCGCCTCCTGCACCGGGGTGTGGCGGGAGTAGTAGATCGCGCCGCCGGCAAGCGCGGCAACCAACAGGAGCAATGCGAATTTCTTCATCGTTTCAGTCATAACCTTGTTATAAGGGGCGCGCCGCTGCGCGCCGGTGCCTGTTAACTATACTCGTTCGCCGCTGCAAGCGGCGACGCCAGCAGCGCGCGCAGCCCGTCGCGCTCTATACTGTCCATGCCCTGTAGCAGTTCGTCGCGCAGGCGGGCGAAATCCGCCACGGCGGCGGGGGTGATACGGGCGCAGGCCAGTACCGCCTCCACTTTCCCGGCCAGCGGCGCGGTGCTCGCACGCTGCGCCAGCAGCTGTTCCCGCCGCGGGTCTTCCACGGCGATATCGGTGGCTAACACCAGGTAACACCACGCGGCCAGGGCGCGGCGCAGTTGCGGCGCCCGGTTCTGCTGCAGGGTGGGCAGCCAGCGCTGGGCAATTTTCTCGCTGCTGTCCATGGCGATTTGCGCGCAGCGGTGCGCCAGGCGCGGGTTGCCGAAGCGCTGCAACAACTTGTCGCGGTAACCGGCGAGGTCGAAATCCGCCGGCACCTGCAGCGCCGGCATCAGGTCCTGGCTCATCAGGCGGTGCACGAATTCGCCCAGCGCCGCATCGTCCATGACCTGGTCCACGGTGTCCACACCGGCCAGCAGCCCGCAACAGGCGATGGCGGAATGGCTGGCGTTGAGCAGGCGCAGCTTGATGTTCTCGTAGGGCGCGATGTCGTCGACCAGTTGCGCGCCAACGCGTTCCCAGGGCGGATGACCGGCGGCGAAGTCGTCCTCGATTATCCACTGGCTGAAAGGTTCGGTACTCACCGCCCCCTCGTCGCGCAGACCCAGCGCCGCGGCCTGCTCGTCCAGGCCCGCCGCGCTCATCGCCGGGACGATGCGGTCCACCATGGAGCACGGAAACGTGGTGTTGCGCTCGAACCAGTCCAGTATCTGCGGAAAGCACTGCTGCAGGTACTCGACCAGCGCCGCGCGCAGGCAGCGGCTGTTGTGCGCAAGGTTGTCGCAACTGAGAATGCTCAGCGGCGCGTCACCCTGCCCGGCGCGCGCGCGCAGGCCCAGGGCGAGCACACCCAGCGCGGACACCGGGTGTTGCGGGTCGTCGAGGTCGGCGCGCAGCGCCGGGTCCTGCCGGTCTAGCGAGTGCCCGTCGGCAGCCAGCGCATAGCCCTTTTCCGTGATCGTCAGCGTCACCATGCGCGTGGCCGGGTCGGCGATGGCGGCGATCACCGCGGGCAGTTCCCGCGGCGCCACCAGCACCCGCCGTACCGCGCCGATTACGCGCAGTTCGCTGGCATTGGCATCGCGGCTGAGCACCGAGTAGAGGCCGTCCTGGGGGTTGAGCCGCCCGGCGGTGGCCGCGCTGCGCAGGGACACGCCGAGGATACCCCAGTCCGGCGCACACAGACCCATCGCGTCGTCGGTGTACACCGCCTGGTGGGCGCGGTGGAACGCGCCGATGCCCAGGTGCACGATGCCGGTGCGCAGCTGATCGCGCGCGTATGCCGGGCCACGCACGTCGGCGTTGCTCTCGGTCAGCGTGGAGGGGTGCAGTCTGTGCATGGGTCAGAGCTTGTAGGCGCGCACGGCCAGGGTGTAGGCCAGTTCCGTGGCCAGTACGCGCGCCTCCTCCATACCCAGGCGGTGCTCCGCCACGAGCCCGGCGAGGAAACGGCAGTCGATGCGGCGCGCCACGTCGTGGCGCGCGGGAATGGAGAGGAAGGCGCGGGTGTCGTCATTGAAGCCCACGGTGTTGTAGAACCCGGCGGTCTCGGTCACCTGCTGGCGGTAGCGCAGCATGCCCTCGGGACTGTCGTGGAACCACCACGCCGGCCCCAGTTTCAACGCCGGGTAATGGCCGGCCAGTGGCGCCAGTTCGCGCGCGTAGGTGGTCTCGTCCAGGGTGAACAGGATCAGCGTCAGGGCCGCCTCGTTGCCGACGCGGTCGAGCAGGGGTTTCAGGTTGCGCACGTACTCGCCGGCCACGGGAATGTCGGCGCCGCGGTCGCGGCCGAAGCGGGCGAACAGCTGCGGGTTGTGGTTGCGCAGCACCCCCGGGTGCAGTTGCATGACCAGCCCGTCGTCCAGGCTCATCAGCGCCATCTCCAGCAGCATTTGCCCGCGAAACAGCTCCGCTTCCCGCGCCGACAGGCTCTGCGCCAGGGCGTCGGCGTAGAGTCGCTCGCACTCGGCGCGCGACAGGTCCGCGGTGAAGGCGCTGGGGTGACCGTGATCCGTGGACGTGGCGCCCAGGGAGCGGAAGAAGGCGCGGCGCTCGCGCAGGGCGTCCAGGTAACCGCCGTAGGTGGCGCAGTCGATGCCGCTGAGTTGCGCCAGGCGTGCGATATTGTCGGCGAAGCCCTCGTACTCCGGGTCCAGCACGGGGTCGGGGCGAAACGCGGTGATAACGCGTCCCGACCAGGTGTCCGCGGCCAGGCGACGATGCGCGTCCAGCGTGTCCAGGGGCGACTCGGTGGTGGCGATCAACTCGATGTTGAAGCGCTCGAACAGCGCCCGGGGCAGGAACTCGGGGGTGGCCAGCAGGCGGTTTATATGCGCGTAGATCAACTGCGCGTTGCCGCTGTGCAGCAGCTCGTCGATGCCGAACACCTCGCCGAAGACGTGGTCCAGCCACAGCCGCGTGGGCGTGCCGCGGAACAGGTGGTAGTGGTCTGCGAAGCGCTGCCACACCGCGCCCGGGTCGACCTCGGGCGACTGCCCCGCCGTCCCGGCGATACCCAGTTCCTCCAGGCCGACCCCCTGGCTGTAGAGCATGCGCAACAGGTAGTGGTCCGGCTGCACCAGCAGTTCGCTGGCATTGTCGAAGGGCGCGTTGTCGGCGAACCAGCGCGGGTCGGTGTGGCCATGGGGGCTGACGATCGGCAGGCCGGCCACCGCCTGGTAGAGTTCACGGCCGATGTCGCGCTGGGCGGGGTCGGCGCTGAACAGGCGGTCGGGATGCAGCAGCAGCGTCATCGGGCCTCCAGTAACTGGTCGATGACGCGCTGCAGGTGGCCGCTCATGGCCTGCCGGGCGGCCTGCGGGTCGCCGGCGCGCAACGCGTCGAGTATGGCCTGGTGATCGGCGACGATGGGACGGTTGCCCTCGGCCCTGACACGGCGGTGAAAATGGGTGCTGATTTCCGACTCGTTGCGCAGGCGCCACAACCAGGTCACCGTCGCCGCCAGGGCGCTGTTGCCCGCGGCCTCCGCGACCAGGCAGTGAAACGCTTCATCGGCCTGCTCGGTGACCACCTCGCGGCGGTTCTCCTCCGCCATCTCGTCCACCAGTTCCTGCAGCCGCGCCAGCTGCTGCGCGTCGATACGCTGCGCGGCCAGCGCACAGGTCTCGCCCTCGATCAGGCGGCGCGCCTCAAGAATCTCGAAGGGACCCGGCCCCTGCATCTGCGCCACCCTGCCCGGGTGGTCAGGACGCGCCAGTACGTAGACGCCGGAACCGGAGCGCACCTCGACCAGCCCGGCGATCTCCAGCGCGATCATCGCCTCGCGCACGGTCGGGCGGCTGACGCCGAACTGGCTGGCCAGGTCGCGCTCCGAGGGCAGCCTGGCGCCCACCTCGATGGCGCCGGACTCGATCAGGCCCTGCAACTGCTGCGCCACCTGCAGGTAGAGGCGCTGCACCTTGATGGTCTGTATCTCCATGATCAGCGCGCCGCGTCCGCCAGGGCCTGGGCGCGCATGCTCAATTCGGCGGCGCGAAAGGCGTGCTCCTGGGTCATGGCCTGCTCGCTGCGGTTGAGGCAGTCGAGTATCAGGCGGCCGAAGAAGGGAAAGCCGCTGCGGTCCAGGCACTCCATCTCCTGCTCGCCGTCGGCATTGGCCAGCAGCAGTTTCGACGCCGGAGCCTCGCGCGCCAGGTCCAGGTACTTGCGCAGCTCGATGCTGCCTTCGGTGCCGACGATGAAGGTGCGCCCGTCGCCCCAGGTGCGCAGGCCCTCGGGCGTGTACCAGTCCACGCGACTGTAGAACGAGGCGCCGTTGTCGCCGGTCAGCGACATCTCGCCGAAGTCCTCCAGCCCCGGCTTGTCCGGGTGGCTGAAGTTCTCCACGCGCGCGAAGTTGAGCGTGGCGTCGGCGCAGCCGGCGTAGGTGAGGAACTGCTCCACCTGGTGCGAACCGATGTCGGTGAGGATGCCGCCGTAACGGGCCTTGTCGAAGAACCAGTCCGGGCGCGTCGTCTTGGCCAGGCGGTGCGGCGCCAGGTTGAGCACCTGCAGCACGCGCCCGATGGCGCCCTGCTCGATCAGCTCGCCGGCGCGCCAGGCGGCGTCGTTGTGCAGGCGCTCGGCGTAGTAAACGGCGTACTTGCGGCCGCTGCGCGCGACCGCGGCCCGCACCTCCTGCAGTTGTTCCAGCGTGGTGAACGGCGACTTGTCGGTGAAGTAGTCCTTGCCCGCCGCCATCACCTGCATACCGATCGCCGCGCGGCGATCCGGCACCGCAGCCGCGTTGACCAGGCGGATGTCCGGGTCGGCGAGAATCTCCTCGAAATCCTGCGCGACGCGTACGCCGGGATAGGTGTCGACGAATTTCGCCAGCCGCGCCGGGTCCGGGTCGTAGACACTTTTCAGGGTCGCGCCCGCGTCGCGCAGCCCGTTGGTCTGGCCGTAGATGTGCCCGTGATCCAGGTACGCCACCGCGAAGCAGAACTCGCCCGGGGAGACCACCTGCTCGGTCTGCGCCGTGGGCGCGTAGTTGGCGCCGTCGCCGATATCCACCATTCTCCCGTCCTCCTAAAACCAGCCCAGCTTGACGCCGGTGCTGTAGGTCACGCTGGCCAGTACGGTGACGATGCACAGCAGCATGGCGACGTTGTACACGGCAGCGCGCCCGCCCCGTGGGCGGTCGGCGCCGAGGTAATCGGCGCTGTTGTTGAGAAACAGCCAGCCGACGTAGGCGATGGGCAGCAGGAAGCCGCAAATGGCCGAGGTGGGCAGGATGACGTAGGGGCCCATACTCGACCAGAGGAACACGCCCAGCACCGCCGGCGTCGGCAGCAGCAGCGCCAGGCGGTAGCCGCGCGAGTGCGGCGGCAGGTTGAACATGGCGCCGGCTGCGGCGCCGCAGCACAGCATGTGCATGACCAGGGACCCCACGGCCATACCGAGAATACCCACCGCGAACACCAGGCGGCCGGTCACCGGCCCCATGCCGGCGTCGGCGAACATGGCGCCGGCCTGCGCCGGGGCCAGTTTGCCCTGGATATCCAGCTCGCTGCCGTGGAAGGCGCCGGCAGCGGCGATGGAAATCAGCGATGTCACCAGGACGTAGGGGATCACCAGCCCCATGACGATATCCCAGCGCGACAGCTCCCGGTGCGCCCGCCCCCAGCCGCGGTCGAGCAGCGTGTAGCCGTAGACGAACGTCATGTTGATGCCCACCGCGGTGCCCAGGGCGGCCATGATCGTGGTCACCCCGGCGCCATCTGACGGCAGGCTGCCGGGCACATAGCCGGCCAGCACCGCGGGCCAGTCCACCTGGCCGGCGGCGCTGGCGCTGATCACCACCCAGGCGAAGGCGAGGACGATCATGCTGCTGAGCAGCTTGATCGCGGTCTCGAAAACCTTGACCGCGCGGCCGCCGGCGCCGTAGTGCCAGGCCGTGTAGGCGCAGACCGCCCACACCAGCAGCGCGAGGGCGAACAGGTAGGACTCGCGGCCGGCGCCCGGGGAGTCCTGCAGGCTGAAGCCGGTGGCCACCCCGATGATCTCTTCCAGCATGCCGGCGCTCAGCGGGTAGTGGGAGAAACCCCAGATGATGCTCGAGGCCAGCGCCGCGATCGCCCACAGCCAGGCCAGCGACGGGTGCACGTGGTCGCGCATGGCGGCGAAGGGCTGCTTGCCGGTGCTGAGCGTCTGGTGGGACAGGGCGAACAGCATGATGCAACCGATGAGCATGGACAGGGGCTGCACCCAGAGCAGCTCGTAACCGTACACCGCGCCGATGGTGAGCGAGGTGATGGCGCTGCCCCCGCCCAGGGTCATGGCGCCCTGCAGCCAGCCCGGCCCGCTGAGGCGGACATAGGCGGGGAATCGCCGCAGCGCGGGTTGCCCCGCCAGGGCCTCGAGTTGTGCGCTTTCCTGCGTCAGCTTGCTCACATCAGTTCCATTGGTCTGGTTATTGTGTGTGCGCGGTCCACCTAGCGGTAGGAGGCGCCCATGTCGATACTGGCTTCGATATCGGCTTTCTCGCGCAGGCCGGAATCCTCCAGGCGTTGCCCCAGCGCGCGCTGGTAGCGCCGCGCATCCAGCGGCAGCTCGACGCGACTGTCCTCCCAGGTGGACAACAGCATCGCGTTGGCCAGCGACAGGGAATCCAGCCCGTCCGCGGCGGGGGCGACCAGCGCCTCGCCGCGGGTGATCGCGGCGACGAAATTGTTCAGCACCGCGGCGTGCTGGTTGCCGCCGCGCCCGGGGGTGATGTCCTCGGTCTGCGAGGCCGGCATGCCGAACATATCCCGGGTCTGGCGGTTGTACTCGCTGGTGGCCGGCTCGTTGCGGGTCAGCGTCAGGCGCTCGCCGTCGAAGGCCAGCGCGCCGCGGTCGCCGACGATATCGAAGCGGTTGATCCCGGGGGCCTCCCCCGTGGAGCCGATAAACACGCCGCTGGCGCCGTTGGCGTACTCCAGGTAGGCGGTGGCCTCGTCCTCCACCTCGATGTCGTGGTAACGGCCGAAGCGGCAGAACGCGCGCAGCGCCGCCGGCATGCCGCAAAGCCACTGGAAGATATCCAGGTTGTGTATGCACTGGTTGACCAGCAGGCCGCCGCCCTCGCCGACCCAGGTGGCGCGCCAGTCGCTGACCTGGAAATACACCTCCGGGCGAAACCAGTTGGTCATGGTCCAGTGGGTGCGCGTGATCTCGCCCAGCGTCCCCGCCGCGAGCACCTCGCGCATGGTGGTGAACAGCGGGTCCGTGCGCTGGTTCAGCATCAGCCCGAACACCTGCTGCGGACCCTGCAGCGCCAGCAACTGGCGGCCCTCGTCAACGGACAGGCCCAGGGGCTTCTCCATCATCAGGTGCAGGCCCGCGCGCAGCACCGCGCTGCCGGCTTCCAGGTGGTTCCAGGTAGGCGTGGCCACCAGCACCGCGTCGCACTCGCCGCTGTCGACCAGGTCCTGGCTGCGACTGAAATGCGGCACGCCCAGCTGCGCCGCCAGTTCGCTGCCGCTGCGCGAACACAGGGCGCTAATCCGGCAGCCGTCCACCCGGCCCTCGCGCACGTTGGCGATATGCTGCCCGGCGATATTGCCCAGGCCGACAATACCCAGGCGCAGCGCGGCGTTCTGATTCATTCCTGTCTCCCTGCGGGCGTATCACGTGCGGCTTGCCATGCCGGCCGCCCTGGTCCACACTATACATTGGTCAAATGGTCAGGCCAATTTAGGCACTTACATACCGACTGTCAAGGGACAGGGAGGAACAGGCCCCAGCGGGCCGCGACATCATGAAGATATGCTGCGCCGGGGAGGTCATGGTGGAAATGGCGGCGGATACCACCGACAGGCGGTACCTGCGCGGCATGGCCGGGGACAGTTTCAACACCGCCGTGTACCTGGCCCGGGCCGGGCTGGCGGTGTCCTATCTCACGCGCCTCGGTGACGATCCCTTTTCCGACGAGATGGTGGCGTTCCTGCGCCGCGAGGGGATCGACGACCGCTGCGTCGAGCGCTGTCCCGGCCGCCTGCCCGGGCTGTACACCATCAGCAACGACGCCGACGGCGAGCGGCGTTTTCACTACTGGCGCGACACCGCGCCGGTGCGCTCGCTGTTCGCGCGCGAGCCGCAACTGCCCGACGAGCTGGACCTGTTCTACCTCACCGGCATCACCCTGGCGGTGACGCGCGACCACCTGGAGCAACTGCTGGCGCTGCTGGACAGGCTGCGCGACGGCGGCTGCCGCGTCGCCTTCGACCCGAATTACCGGCCCGCGCTGTGGGACGACGCCGAACAGGCGCGGCGGCACTGCCAGGCGCTGCTGGCGCGCTGCGATATCGCCCTGCCCACCCTGGACGACGACGTCGCGCTGTGGTCCGTGCGCGACGTACAGGACTGCCACGAGTTCTACGCCGGCCACGGCATCGCCGAGATCGTGGTCAAGGGCCCGGCGCTGACCGCCTACGCCTGGGGGGGCGGCGATACGGCACAACGCCGGGCGCAGGCGCTGCCCGCCGTGGACACCACCGGCGCCGGCGACAGCTTCAATGCCGGCTACCTGGCCGCGCGGCTGGGCGGCGCCAACCTGGCCGCGGCGCTCGCCGCCGGGCAGGACCTGGCCGCCGACGTGGTTCAACATCGCGGCGCCATCTTGCCGCCACAACACTCTGTAGAAGGAACAGTCTGATGCGACAAACCTGGCGCTGGTTCGGGCCGCAGGACCCGGTCTCACTGGAGAACATCGTGCAGGCGGGGGCCAGCGGCGTGGTCACGTCGCTGCACCATATCCCCACCGGCGAGGCCTGGCCGCTGCAGGACATCGTGGAGCGCCGGCAGATGATCGAGGCGGCGGGCCTGACCTGGGATGTCGTGGAGAGCATCCCGGTGCACAACGACCTGAAAACGCGCAGCGGCGACTACCGCCAACTGCTGGACAACTACCGGGAATCGGTGCGCAACGTCGGCGCGGCCGGCGTGCCCGTGGTGTGCTACAACTTCATGCCCGTGGTCGACTGGACGCGCACCAACCTCGACTACGCCCTGCCCAACGCCTCCCGCGCCCTGCGTTTCGAGATGAGCGATTTCGCCGCCTACGACGTGCACATCCTGGCGCGCGAAAACGCCGCCGCGGACTACGACCCGCAGGTGCTGCAGCGCGCCGAGGCGCGCCTGGCCGCCATGACGGACGAGGAGAAGGCGCTGCTGGAGAAAAACATCATCGCCGGACTGCCCGGCGGCGAGGGCTCCTACGACCGCGACGGCATTCGCGCGGCCATCGCCGGGTTCATCGCGCTGGGCACCGAGGGCATGCGCGCCAATCTCTTCGCCTTCCTCGAGGCCGTGGTGCCGGTGGCCGAGGAGGCCGGCGTGCGCCTGTGCATACACCCGGACGACCCGCCGTTCTCCCTGTTCGGCCTGCCGCGCGTGGTGTCCACCGCCGCGGACGCGCGCGCACTGCTGGCGGCGGTACCCAGCCCCAACAACGGGCTGACCCTGTGCGCCGGCTCCTTCGGCGCGCGCGCCGACAACGACCTGGTGGGCATGGTGCGCGAATTCGGGCCGCAGGTGCATTTCGTGCACCTGCGCAACATCGTGCGCGAGGCGGACGGCTCCTTCTACGAGTCCGAACACCTGGATGGGGACAACGACATGGTGGGGCTGATCGGCGCCCTGCTCGACGAGGAACAGCGCCGCGCCGACGAGGGGCGCACGGACCGTATCCCCATGCGCCCGGATCACGGTCACGCCCTGGGCGACGAGATCGGCCGTCCCGGGGTCAACCCCGGCTATTCCTACGGCGGCCGCCTCAAGGGACTGGCGGAACTGCGCGGGGTCATCCACACGCTGGAGCACCTGCGCAGTTAACCCGCATGGGGCCCGGGCCCTCGGCGTGACAGCGGGGATGGGTATATAATCGCCGCTTCCCGCCGCACGGACCCCTGGCCCCATGCAACGTCGATCGCCCGCCGCCGTCATCCTGCTGCTTGCCGCCCTGGCAGGCTGCGCCGCCACCCCACCGCAGACGCGCGAGGCGTTCCGCTACGACTACGGCGGCTTCGCCGACGTGGGCATACTGGCCTACCCGGTACCGGGCTTCGATGAACTGCCCACGCGGCAGAAAGAGCTGCTGTACTACCTGGCACAGGCGGGCTATGCGGGCCGCGACATCATGTACGACCAGAACTACCGGCACAACCTGCGCGTGCGCCGCACCCTGGAAGCGGTGGTGCGCCACTACGACGGCGAGCTCCGCGACCCGGAGTTCGAGCGCTTCATGACCTACACGCGCCAGGTGTGGTTCTCCAACGGCATCCATCACCACTACTCCACCCTCAAGCTACAACCCGCGTTCAGTAACGCCAGCTTCAGCGACTACGTGCGCGCGGTGGCTACCTCCGGCGAGTTGCCCCTGCTGCCCGGTGAGAGTGTCGACGACCTGCTGGCGGAACTGACCCCGGTGATCTTCGACCCGGCCGTGGCGCCGAAGAAAGTCGAGACCGCGCCGGGCGTCGACAAGGTCCGCGCGTCGGCGGTGAACTTCTACGCCGGCGTCACCGAGCAGGAGGTGCGCGACTTCTACGCGCAGCGTATCGACCCGCAGGACCCCACACCGGTCTCCTGGGGCCTGAACAGCCAGCTGGTAAAACGTGATGACGGCAGCATTGCGGAGCGGGCGTGGAAGGTCGGCGGTATGTACGGGCAGGCCCTCGAGCAGGTGGTGTACTGGCTGGAGAAAGCAGCGGCGGTGGCGGAGAACGGGCGCCAGCGCCGCTCCCTGGAGCTGCTCATCGACTACTATCGCAGCGGGGACCTGGCCACCTTCGACGCGCACAGTATCGCCTGGGTCGAGGACAACGAGTCGCGGGTGGACCTGATGAACGGCTTTATCGAGGTCTACAACGATCCCATCGCCTACCGCGGCTCCTACGAGGCCATCGTCTCGTTTCGCGACGAACAGACCAATGACCGCATCGCCACGATCGCCGCCAACGCCCAGTGGTTTGAGGACCACATGCCGATCATGCAGGCGCACAAAAAACCGCGGGTGAAAGGCATCCTGGGCAGCGCCATCACCGTGGTCGCCGAGGCCGGCGACGCGTCGCCGAGCACCCCGGTGGGCGTCAACCTGCCCAACGCGGACTGGATACGCAGGGACCACGGTTCCAAGTCGGTGACCTTGAGCAACGTGTTCTCGGCCTACTACTCGATGCCGGACAAGGCGCTGCAGGAATTCGCCTGGGACCAGGCGGAGATTGCGCGCGCGCAGCGCTGGCGGGAGATCGCCAGCGCGCTGATCATCGATATGCACGAGGTCATCGGCCACGCCTCGGGCCGGATCAACCCCGGCGTGGGTACGCCAAAGGAGACGCTGAAGCAGTACGCCAGCACCCTGGAGGAGGGCCGCGCCGACCTGGTGGCGCTGTACTACATCATGGATCCGAAGCTGGTGGAGCTGGGTGTCATGCCGGACCTGGAGGTGGGCAAGACCGCCTATGACCGCTACATCCGCGGCGGCCTGCTGACCCAGTACTACCGGGTCGGGCCCGGCGAGGAACTGGAAGAGGCGCATATGCGCAACCGCGCGCTGGTCGCCGGCTGGGCCTACGACCGGGGGCGCGAGGACAAGGTCATCGAGCGCCGGGAACGCGACGGCAAGACCTATTTCGTCATCAACGATTACCAGGCCCTGCGCGCGCTGTTCGCGGAACTGTTGCGCGAACTGCAGCGCATCAAGTCAGAGGGCGACTTCGACGCCATCGCGCACCTGGTCGAGGCCTACGGCACCCGCGTCGACCCGCAGCTGCACGCGCAGGTGCTGCGCCGCTACGCGCCGCTGGATATCCCGCCCTACCGGGGCTTCGTCAACCCCGTGCTGACGCCGGTGCGCGAGAACGGCAGGATCGTCGACGTGACGCTGGCCTACCCGGCGAGCTTTGACGAGCAGATGCTGTACTACGCGCAGCACTACTCGTTCCTGCCGCACCGCAACTGAGGCGGCGGGCGGGCATCGCCGCGCGCCTGGCTAGAAGCCCTCTACCTGGTGCACCTGCTTCCAGATCAGCCCGGGGAACAGGCGGCGCATGAACACGCCGATTTTCGCGTCGCGCGTCGGGTAGACGAAGAACTTGCCCCGCGCCAGGCAGTCCTCGATGGCGTCGATGACCACCGCCGGGGCGATCGGGTCGCCCTGTTCGCCGTCCAGCATCTTCGGCCAGTCCGTTGCCTGCCCCTGTTTGAGCAGCGGCGTGGCCACAGCCGGTGGGCACACGCAGGCGAAGCGTACGCCGGAGTTGAGATTCTCGTGGTAGAGCGTCTCGGTGAAGGCGCGCACGGCAAACTTGGTCGCGGTGTAGGCGCCGGTCTTGAGCATCGGGATCCAGCCCGCCATGGAGGCGAAACTGACGAAGTCGCCGCGACCGCGTTGCAGCATCCCCGGCAGCACCGCCTGGGTGATATTCACCAGACCGCCGTAGTTGATGGCCATTTGTTTATGGATGATGCCATTGTCCTGCTCGGTGAGAATGCCGAAGGGCATGATTGCCGCGGCGTTGTACAGTTTATCCACCGGGCCCAGGCGCTCCTCCACCTCGGCCACGGCCGCCTTCACGGCCGCAAAGTCGGTGACATCCACGGACCAGGCGTGCACGCTGTCGAAACCCTGGGCGGTTTCCTCCATGCCGGCGGTATTCACGTCGAACAGCGCTACCTGCGCGCCGCGCGCGGCAAACCGCCGCGCCGTCTCGCGGCCCATTCCACTGCCGCCACCGGTAACCAGCACCACCTCGTTCGCCTGCGCCATGTCATCTCTCTCCTGTCCGTAGGGCCCGCAAGTATAAACGGCGCGCCGGGACGCTCCATTCTCCACCAGCAATTGCCGCGGCGCGGTTCAAGCAGGTATCCCGTGCTCAGTCCTGCCACCAGAAGTACAGGCCGGTCGCCGCCGTCCATAACCAGTACTCCAGCCGCGCGCGCAGGCCCAGCGCGTCGTTGCCCGGCGGGCGGTAGTTGACTCCGTAGTGGTCCAGGCGCCGCAGGTGGGAGGGCAGGCGCTGCTGGAAACCCGCGTAATCGCGCTGCTGCTGCGCACTCCACAGCACCTCCGCCAGGGCGGCGGCGCGCGGGTAGGCCATGTACTCGACGTGCTCCGGCGTGCGCATGAACTCGGTCCACAGCTGTCCCTGCGCACCGAGAATGCGCTCGCGCACCGCCGCCGGCAGCTCCGCCGGCGCGGGGTCGAAGGCATACACCTTGCGCAGCGGCAGGTAGGAACCGATGGCCTGCGGCTCGCGCGCCCTGTCGCCCTGGTAGTAATCAAAATACGTCCAGGCGGTGGGAGCCATGACCACGTCGTGGCCGGCCTGCGCGGCGCGCAGGCCGCGCCCCATGCCGCGCCAGCTCATCACCGTGGCGTTGGGGCTCAGCCCTCCCTGCATGATCTCGTCCCAGCCCACCATGGAGCGGCCATTGGCGTCGAGGAAATCGTCCATCTGCCGTATCAGCCAACTCTGCAGGGCGTTCTCGTCGGCCAGGTCGAGCTGCGCCATGCGCTGTTGCGCGTAGGGCGACGCCGCCCACTCGTCCTTCGATACCTCGTCGCCGCCGATATGAATGTAGCGCGAGGGAAACAGCGCCATGACCTCGGTCAGCACGTTGCGGTAGAACGCCAGGGTTTCCGGCGAGGGCTTCAGCGTATGCCGGCTGATGCCCCACTCTTCCTTCACCTTGACCCGCGCCCCGCTGTTGCCCAGTTCGGGGTAGGCCGCGATCGCCGCCTGGGCGTGGCCGGGGAACTCGATCTCCGGCACCACGGTGACGTGTCGCGCCGCGGCGTAGGCGACGATCTCGCGTACTTCCTCCTGGGTGTAAAAGCCCCCGTGGGGCGTGCCGTCGTAGGCCTGCCGCTCGCGGCGCAGGTCCATGATAGAACCGGTCATGGTCTGCGCGCGCCAGGCGCCAACCGCGGTGAGCTGCGGGTAGCGCTGTATCTCGATGCGCCAGCCCTGGTCCTCGGTCAGGTGCCAGTGGAAGGTGTTCATCTTGTGCAGCGCCAGCAGGTCGATGAATTTCCTGATGAACGCCACCGGCATGAAATGCCGGCCCACGTCCAGGTGCATGCCGCGCCAGGCGAAGCGCGGCGCGTCCTCGATCGCCACGGTGGGGATCGTCCAGTCCGCGGCCAGGGGCTGGCGCGCGTAGATGGCCGGTGGCAGCAACTGGCGCAGGGTCTGCAGGGCGTAGAACGCGCCGGCCGGGGCGGAGGCATGGATCTCGACGCCGGCGGGCGTGACCTTCAGCCGATAGCCTTCCGCGGGGCGCCCGGGATCGAACAGGAAGCGGATGCCGCCGGGCACGTCTTTTTCCACGCCGGGAAAGGGATAGCCGGTGGCCGGGGCAAGCAGCAGTTGCACGGCGTCGCGCGCAGCCGCGAGCCGGCCATCCGCGTACACCCCCGCCGCCGGCGTCAGGCGAAACTCGCCGCCGCCGAAGACCGCGGACTGCGGCAGGGGCAGCAGCGCAGGCGGATTGCGCGCCATCAGCGAGGACGGCGCCAGCACAAGCAGGCTGAACAGCAGCGTGACACGGGCAATGGCGGCAGCCGTCATGCGCGCGGGGACGCCGCGGCCGCGACAGCCGGCCCGCAGCGGGCAGTCACCGAACGCTCACTGGCGACAGGCCGCGCCCTGACTCAAAAGCCCTCGGCCTTGTGCGCGAAGTTCCACAGGTAGTTGGGGAACAGCCGCCGCATGATGTAGCCCATGCGCGTCTGCTTGCCCGGGAAGGCCAGGAACTTGCCCTGCTCCAGGCATTCTTCCACGTTGTCTATGACTTCCTGCGGTTCGATCGCCTCGCTGGACTCGGTCAGCTTGGGCACCACCGTGTCGTGGGCCTGCTTCCACAGGGGCGTCGCCACCGGGGGCGGGCAGACACAGCAGAAGCGCACACCGCTGTCGCGGTTCTCGTGGTAGAGAATCTCCGTGTACATCTGCACCGCGCCCTTGGTCGCGCAGTAGCCGCCCATCAACAGGCCGGGGATGATGCCGGACATGGAGGAAAAACTGATAAAGTCGCCACTGCCGCGCTGCACCATGCCCGGCAGGGTCGCGGTGGCGATGTTCACCAGGCCGCCGTAGTTGATGTCCATGAGCTTGATCTGCACTTTCGGGTCCTGCTCCAGCAGCTTGCCGAAGGGCATGATCGCGGCGGCGTTGGCCACGCGGTCCACCGGCCCCAGTTCGGACTCGACCCGCGCCACCGCGGCGTGCACCTCGTCGGTGTTGCTGACATCCACCTTGTACGCGGTAACAGTGTCGAAGCCCTCGGCGGTGGCCGCCATGCCCTCTTCGTTGACATCGAAAATGGCCACCTGGGCCCCCTGCTGCGCCAGCAGCCGCGCCGCCGTCTGGCCCATGCCGCTGCCGCCGCCGGTGATGATCGCTACCTTGCCCTTGAACGCCATTGTTCTCTCCGCTGTGATGGTTTTACGGTTCTCCGGGGCCGCGCCCGCGGGGTCGCCCGTTGCCGGCAGAACGCCGGCCGTGTTCGCCTGGATGCCCGGCGGCGCGAGGATGCGCGGCGCGGGCTGGCGACCGGTGCACAAATGTATACTTTTGTCATTGCCGCCTCAAGCCTTGCCAGTATAGGTTGTCGGCCCGCTGCGGCCTTTCACCGCACTCCCTGCCCCCGCGCAACCGCCGTGCTCAAGTCATGCCGCGCCGCCGGCGGACGGCGACCGCTCCCGCCGCGCGCCTGCCGACGCGGCCTGTCGCAAAACTTTTACCCTGCTGTCACGCAACCTGGGCTAGCCTGTGCTCCTGCGGGCCTGGTGTTGACGCGACTGTACAGCAAGCAGGTTTCCCCCCGGCATCCACGCAAGGAGTCAGACATGCACTACCTGGCAACATTCGCGGCCGCAGCGCTGCTCGCCCTGTCCATGGTCCAGCCCGCAGCCGCCGCTGACCAGCGCGGCGAGCCGGCATCGGTACAACTGGGGCCCCGGCCCTACTACCTGGTCGGTCAGATGCGCCCGGGGAAACTGCAGCGCGAGTTGGCCAGGTGCGCCGCAGACAAAACCAGCTTCAAGCGCAGCGACTGGTCCATCGGCCACCGCGGCGCGGCACTGCAGTTCCCGGAACACACGCGCGAGTCCTACCTGGCGGCCTGGCGTATGGGCGCGGGGATCATCGAGTGCGACGTGACCTTCACCGGGGACCGCGAGCTGGTCTGCCGCCACGCCCAGTGCGACCTGCACACCACCACCAACATCGTCGCCACGCCGCTGGCCAGCAAATGCAGCGTACCCCCGGTGGTGGACGACGCGGGTACGCTGCGCAATGCCGGGGCTATACGCTGCTGCACCAGCGACATCACCCTGGCCGAGTTCAAGACCCTCGAAGGCAGGATGGACGCGGCTGACCGCGCCGCGACGACCATCGAGGATTACCTGGGCGGCACCGCCGGCTGGCGCACCGACCTGTACGCCGGCGGTGGACGCGGCACCCTGTTGTCGCACCGGGAGAGCATCGAGCTGTTGCGGCAACTGGGTGTGGGCATGGCCCCGGAGCTGAAGTCCCCGGAGGTGCCGATGCCCTTCCAGGGCGACTACACGCAGCAGGACTACGCCCGGCAGATGATCGACGAGTACCGCCGGGCGCGCGTGGCGCCGCAGCGGGTGTGGCCGCAGTCGTTCAACTACGCGGACGTGCTGTACTGGATCGGTCACACCCCGGACTTCGGCAGGCAGGCCGTGTACCTGGACTCGCGCCACGATGCCGACGTCACCGACCCCGCGGCGGTCGCCGCGCTGGAGCCCTCCATGGCCGAGGTCGCGGCGAACGGCGTGAACATCATCGCGCCGCCCATGCAGATGCTGCTGCAGCTACGGGGGGGCAACATCGTGCCTTCAGAGTACGCGCTGGCGGCGCAGCGCCACGGCCTGGACATCATCGCCTGGACGGCGGAGCGCTCCGGCCAGCTCAAGCAGGGCGGGGGCGGTTTCTACTATGCATCGGTCGCCGACGCCATCGACAACGACGGCGACGTGTTCACCGTCATGGACGTGCTGGCGCAGGACGTGGGTATCATCGGCCTGTTCTCGGACTGGGCGGCGACGACCACGTTCTACGCGAATTGCAAGCGCACGGCCCGGGCGGGCAGGGGCAGGCGCGAGGCTGGCGGCCGACCCGCTCGCGACAATGCAGACAACCGGGGTGACACCTAGCGGCTACTGCGCCGGCCGCGCCGCGCCGGCCGCGCCGCGGCGGCGCGTTCAATCCAGCGCGCCGACCCAGGACAGGGCGTTCTCGATCAACTGCTCGAAGGCCGGCAGCTCGTAGGTCGCCGCCTGGTGACCGATGGCGCTGTACAGGACCCGTCCCCGGCCCGGCTCATGCCGCCAGGCGATGGGGTGCTCACCCTCCATACGGTCGTTGCCAAACAGCGACCTGCCCTTGGTGATGTAGGAATCCTCGTCCAGGGTCAACAGGATGTCGTAGCCCCTGGCGCGGGGGTTGCTGTCGAAGGCGTACCACTCTTCGCTGGGCACGGTCCAGGGTGTTGGCAGGTGCGCGGTGATCGCGGCCTGCGGGTCGGCCACCAGCACGGCGGCATCCTGGAACTGCGGGTCCATGGTATGGCCGACGAACTGCGCGCCGATCAGGGTGTCCACGTACCAGTCCCATTGGTAGGAGGGATCGCCGCCGGCCCCGTGGATACCCAGCCAGCCGCCACCGGCCTCAATCCAGTCGCGCAGGGCGGCGCGCTGCTCGCCGGTGAGCACATCGCCGGACACATTGTTCCACACCACCGCCGCGAACTTCTCCAGGTCGCGCGCGTTGTGGGTGGCCGCGTTGTCGGTGACATAGATATCCCAGCCGCGCCGCGCCGCGATACGACGCAACATCGCCTGCGCCGCCGGGATGGCGTCGACGTGCACGAAGCCGTTGGCCTTGCTCAACACCAGCAGCGCCGGCCGCTGGAACTCGGGCAGCGGCGGCGGCTCGGTCTCGTACACGGCGCGCGGGATGATGCCGATCTCCTTCAGTTTGAAATAGGTGAAGCCACCGCCCACCAACAGTACCGCCAGCAATACGTACAGGGCGTTTTTCAACCACTTCATTATTCGCGTCCTTATCAGCTCGTTGCCGCTAGCCTAGCCGATGCGCCGGCGCAGGAACAGCGCCCGGCGAAGCCGTCCCGGCGTGCGGCTCAACCGGTGTTGCGCATGCCCGCCGCGATGCCGGCGATGGTCACCATGACCGCCAGGTCCAGCCGGTTGTCCTCGCGGCGCCGCTTGCGCAGCAGCGATTCGACCTGCAGGTAATTGAGCGGATCGGTGTAGATGTTGCGCAGCGCGATGGACTCCCTGGCCCAGCGCTGTTCCACGTTCAGCTCGCCCTGCTGCGCCACCTGTTCAAGGGTCGCCGCATCCTGCAACAGCAGCGCGCGCAGCTCTTCCCCAATGGGCGCGAGCTGCTCCGGTACCAGGCGCTTGTCGTAGTAGGCCGACAGGCCGGCGTCGGCCTTGACGAAGACCATGCGCTGCATGGACAGCAGGGCGGCAAAGAAGGGCCAGCCGCGCGCCATCTCGCGCAGGGTATCGCCGCCGCCGTTATCCAGTTCCGCGCGCAGGGCGCTGCCGGTGCCCAGCCAGGCGGGCAGCATCAGGCGATTCTGCATCCAGGCGAAGATCCAGGGTATCGCGCGCAGGCTCTCGATACCGCCGCCCTGCTTGCGCCGCGCCGGTCGCGAGCCCAGCGGCAGGTCGCCCAGCTCGCGCTCCGGGGTGGCGTGGCGGAAGTAGTCGACGAATCCGGGGTGGTCGCGCACCGCGGCGCGGTAGGTCTTGCAGGCATCCTGTGCCAGGCGATCCATGACCGCGCGCCAGGCGTCAGCCGGCGCCGGCGGGTCGAGCAGGTTGGCGCGGGCGATGGCGCTGGTGTAGAGCGCAAGGGTCTTCACCGCCTGCGAGGTCAGGCCCAGCTTGGCGCGTATCATCTCTCCCTGCTCGGTGACGCGCAGGCCCTGGCGCAGGGTGCCCGGCGGCTGCGACAGCAGCGCCTCGTAGGCGGGGGCGCCGCCGCGGCCGATGGTGCCGCCGCGACCATGGAACAGGGTGAGGTCCACGCCGCGCTCGCGGCACACCGCCAGCACCGCCTCCTGGGCGCGATACTGGGCCCAGGAGGCCGCCAGTACACCGGCATCCTTGGAGGAGTCCGAGTAGCCGATCATGACCATCTGCCGGTTGTCGATCAGGCCGCGGTACACCGGCTCGTCCAGCAACGCGGTCATCACCGCGCTGGCGTTCTCCAGGTCGTCGAGGGTCTCGAACAGCGGCGCCACCGGCAGGTAGCGCTCGCAGCCGGCGGCCTTGAGCAGCACCTGCACGGCGAGCACGTCGGATACATCGCGCGCCATGGAGATGACATAGGCGCCCAGCGCGCCGGGGCGCTGGCGCCCGATCACCGCGCAGGTGTCCAGCACCTCGCGCGTCTCGGCCGAGGGTTCCCAGTGCAGCGGCAGCAGCGGGCGCGGTGTGGCCAGCTCCGCGAGCAGGAACTGCCGGCGGCGCAGCTCGTCCCACTCGAGGTAGCTGCCCTGGCCGAGGCAGCGCGTAATCTCGTCCAGCGCCTGCGCGTGGCGACCGCTTTCCTGGCGCACGTCGAAGCGCACCAGGTAGACGCCGAAGCAGCGCACGCGGCGCAACACGTCCAGCACCTCGTGCCGCGCCGTCGCGCCCATACCGCAGTCGAGCATGGAGGCATAGCAGGCCTGCAGCGGCTCCCACAGTTGCCGCTCGTCCTCGAGGATATTGCGCGCCCGCGGCGGCTTGCCGTCCAGTCGGCGCTCCAGTTCGCGCAGGGTGCGGCGCAACAGCCGGCGCAGCGGCCGCAGCACCGCGCGGTAGGGTTCGCGGTGGTCGCCGGCGCGCTCGCGCAGCGCCGCCGAGCATCGACTCATGGACAGCTCTTCGATCAGCGTGTTGATGTCTTTCAGGTACAGGTCCGCCGCCTGCCAGCGCGCCAGCAGCAGCACCTCCTCGGTCACCGCCGCGGTCACGTTGGGATTGCCGTCGCGGTCACTGCCCATCCAGAAGGCGAAGCGCACCGGCGCCGCGTCCAGCGGCAGGCCCGGGAGGTCGTGCGCCTGCAGCGTGCTGTCCAGCCGGCGCAGGTATTCCGGCACGGCGCGCCACAGGGACTCCTCGACCACCGCGAAACCCCAGCGCGCCTCGTCCACCGGTGTCGGCCGCTGTTCGCGAAAGTCCAGGCCGTACCATATCTGTGTCACCAGGTCGCGCAGGCGCTCGTGGATGCGCCGCAGCTCGCGCGGCGTATGACCCTCGAGTTCGAGCTGGCCGAGGCAGGCGCTGATCTCACCGTGCTTGTGGATCAGCGTGCGCCGGGTGATCTCCGTGGGATGCGCGGTGAGCACCAACTCGATGCTCAGGTCGTCGACAAACTGCTCGATCTTCCCGCCCGGGACCGCGGCCTGCGCCAGGTCATCGAAACAGCGGGACAGTGTCGACGAGGCCGAGAACACCGGGTCCATTTCCCGCGACACGTGGTGCCGCTGCTCGGCGATATTGGCCAGGTTGAGAAACTGGCTGAAGGCCCGCGCCACCGGCACCAGCTCGTCGTCGGACAGCCCCTCGAGCAGTTCCAGCATGGCGCCGCGCGCGGACTCGTCACCATCGCGCGCCGCGCGTGACAGGTGGCGGATGCGCTCGATCAGTTGCAGGAACTGCTCGCCCTCCGCCTCGGCGATCACCTCGCCGAGCAGGCGCCCGAGAAAACTGACGTTGCCGCGCAGGCTGGCGTAATCGGCCTCTGCCATCGTCCGCTACCAGGCCGCCATGCGACCGAGCAGGTCGCACACGCGGCTGGAATAGCCCCACTCGTTGTCATACCAGTTGAGCACGCGCAGGTAGCAGCCGCCGGTCAAGCCGGTGAAATCCGCGTCGTAGATCGATGAGTGGGAATTGCCGATGATGTCCGAGGAGACGATGGGCGCGCTGCTGAACTGCAGGATGCCCGCCAGCGGGCCCAGGGCCGCCTCCTCCACCACGGCGTGCACGTCGGCCACCGAGACCTGTCGCCCCAGGCGCGCGAACAGGTCCACCACCGATCCATCCGGCACCGGGACCCGCGCCGCGATGCCGTGCAGTCGCCCGGCCAGCTGCGGCAGCACCACACCCACCGCTTTCGCCGCGCCGGTGGAGGTGGGAATGATGTTTTCCGCCGCCGCGCGACTGCGCCGCCAGTCCGAGTGCGGTACGTCCGCCAGGCGCTGGTCGTTGGTGTAGGCGTGCACGGTGTTGATCACACCCTCCTCGATACCGAAGGCGTCGTTGAGCACCTTGGCCATGGGGGCCAGGCAGTTGGTGGTGCAGCTCGCGTTGGAGATGATGCGGTGTCCTGCGTCGAGGCCGTCGTCGTTGACCCCAAGCACTACCGTGTAATCGATCTCATCCTTGGCCGGCACGGTCAACAGCACGCGCTGGGCGCCGGCGGCCAGGTGCTGTTCCAGCTGCGCACGGGCGCGGAACACACCGGTGGATTCCACCACCACGTCGACGCCCAGGTCCGCCCAGGGTAGCGCCGCGGGATCGCGCTCACACAGCAGTTTCACCCGACCCTTGTCGGTGACAAAGTGATCGTCCTGCAGCGCCAGGCTACCGGGAAAGCGCCCCATCACCGTATCGTAGTTGAGCAGGTAGCGCAGCGCGTCGTTGTCGAACAGGTCGTTGATGGCGACCACCTCGACATTGTCCACCTCCTCCAGCACGCGAAAGACCGAGCGCCCGATACGTCCGAAACCGTTGATTGCCACTTTCATCAGGCTGCCTCCTTCCGGTCCAGTTGCGCGTACAGCCGCGCCACGTCGAGCAGGCGCGCCGCGTGGCCCAGGCTCTCGTACCAGCCGAGCGTCTTGATAATGGTGTCGCCGGCCTTGATGGTGCCCCGGGCGTCGAACAACAGCGAGTGCGCGTTGCCGATGACGTCGGAGGAGACGATGGGATCCTCGGCCACATCGACCAGTCCGGGCAGTGTGGCGGCGGCTTCGCGCATGGCGTCGTTGACCTGCTCGGCGGTAATGGCGCTGTCGGTGAACACCAGATTGGTGTCCAGCAGGCAGCCATCCTGTATCGGTACGTTGAGCGCCGAGGTCATCACCCGGTCGCGGAACGCCGGCAGCACGTCGCCGATCCAGGCCGCCGCCTCGTGCTCGTTGGGAATGATGTTCTTGGCCGCGGAACGACTGCGGCGGTAATCGACACCGGCGTAATCCTGCAGCGCCTGGTCCGAAGTGAAGGCGTGCACCGTGGTCATGCTGACACAGTCGATCTGGAACTTCGCCGCGAGGATGTGCAGCAACAGGCACAGCGCCGAGGTGGTGGCCGAACCGGCACTGAGCATGCGGTCGGAGGCCTCGATAGTGTCGTCGTTGATGCCCGGCTGCACCAGGCGATCGATATGGTCAGTGGGCAGGGTGCGCAACAGCACGCGCCCGGCGCCGTTGTCCAGGTGGTCCTGCATGAAGTGGCTGTCGCGGTACTTGCCGGTGGCGTCGATAACCATGTCGACACCGAACATGTCCCAGGGCACCTCCCGCGGCAGGTCCATGGCCATCATGCGCGTGCGCACGTCGCCGCAGACCAGGCTCTTGCCGTCCAGGCGGAAACGCTGCCCCTGCTCCACCTCGGAGCAGAGCAGGTAGTGCAGGATGCTCGGTTCGCCGATATCGGCCACCGCCACGATCTCGATGTCGTCGCTGCGCGAGGCCAGGTCGTATATCTGCCTGCCGATCTGGCCGAAGCCCATGATGCCCAGGCGAATGGGCGCTGCTGTCGTCATAGTCGCTCTTCCTGTCTTTCCCGCTGTCCCGTGCTCACACTGCCAGGGCCTCGCGCGCCAGCGCCTCGACCCTGTCCCAGCGTTCATTGTCTATCAAATCCGCCGCCACCATCCATGACCCACCACAACAGATCACGTTGGGCAGGGCGAGGAAGTCGCGGTAGTTGTCCGGCCCGAGGCCGCCGGTGGGGCAGAAGCGGACCTCGGGAAAGGGCCCGCGCAGCGAGCGCAACAGCTCCATCCCGCCCACCGCGACGGCGGGGAACAACTTGAACAGCGACAGTCCGGCGGACGTACCCAGCAGTACCTCGGACGCTGTCGCCACTCCCGGCAGGAAGGGGACGCCACGCGCCGCACAGGCGTCGAGCATCGCGCCGGAGATGCCCGGGCTGACGCAAAAATCCGCGCCGGCGTCCACCGCCGCGTCGACCGAGGCCGCGTCGCGCACGGTGCCGGCGGCCACCACCAGCTCGGGCAGGCGCTGCTTGACCGCGCGCAGGCTGTCCAGGGCGTCGGGGGTGCGCAGGGTGATCTCCACCGCGCGCATGCCGCCGGCCAGTAGCGCCTCGGCGGTGCGCACGGTGACATCGACGCCGCGGGGGGTGACCACCGGCAGCACCCGGCTGGCGGACAGGGTGTCGGCAAAACTCATTGCAGCACCTCCTGCGCGTCCGCTTGCACCGGGACGGCGAACACGCCGGCGCCCTCGGGCGCGGCGGCCGCGTGGCGACGGAACAGGTCGAACAGGCCGCGTCCCAGCGTATCGGGCACCGGCGGCGGCGGCGCCGGCTCGCGCCGCGCGAACTCGGCGGCGTCGACACGCGCCTCCAGGGTGCCCGCCGCGGCGTCCAGGGCGATCACGTCGCCGTCGCGCAGGCGCGCGATGGGGCCGTCATCCAGCGCCTCCGGCGACAGGTGTATGGCGGCGGGCACCTTGCCCGAGGCCCCCGACATACGCCCGTCGGTCACCAGCGCGACGTTGAAACCCTTGTCCTGCAATACGCCCAGGTAGGGCGTCAGCTTGTGCAGCTCCGGCATGCCGTTGCCCCGCGGGCCCTGGAAACGCACCACCGCGACCACGTCGCGGTCCATCTCGCCGGCCTCGCAGGCGTCGCGCAGCAGTTCCTGGCTGGCGAACACCCGGCACGGCGCCTCCACCGCGCGGTGCTCGGGCGCCACCGCCGATACCTTGATGACGCTCTGCCCCAGGTTGCCACTGAGCAGGCGCAGGCCGCCCTCGCTGTCGAAGGGCTCGGCGGCGTGACGCAGCACGTCGGGGCGCGCGGTCGCGGTCACCGCCGTCTGCCAGCACACGCCGCCCTCCGCACTCGCGCCGGGGGCGTGGGACAGGTGCTCCAGGCCCGGGCCGAGCAGCGTGACCACGTCCTCGTTGAGCAGGCCGGCGCCGCGCAGTTCGCGCACCAGGAAGGCCATGCCGCCGGCCTGCTGGAAGTCGTTGATATCCGCCGCTCCGTTGGGGTAGACACGCGCGAGCAGCGGCACCACCGCCGACAGCTCGGCCATATCCTGCCAGCGCAAGTCTATGCCGGCGGCCTGCGCGATGGTCACCAGGTGCAGGGTGTGGTTGGTCGAGCCCCCGGTGGCCAGCAGGCCGACCAGGGCGTTGACCAGCGAGGCCTCGGTGACCACATCGGACAACGCGCGCCCCTCCTGCGCGGCCGCCGCCACCAGCTCCGCTACCGTGCGCCGGGTCAGCGCCGGGCGCAGGCTCGACTCCGGGTGCAGGAAGGAGCTGCCCGGCAGCTGCACGCCGAGCAGCTCCATCAACAGCTGGTTGCTGTTGGCGGTGCCGTAGAAGGTACAGGTACCCGGGCTGTGGTAGGAGGCGGACTCCACCGCCAGCAGCTCCACGTCGTCGGCCAGGCCCTGGGCGTGGCGCTGGCGCACCGCGGCCTTTTCCTTGTTGGATATCCCGGACGCCATCGGTCCGGAGCCGATGAACGCCACCGGCAGGTGGCCGAACTGCAGGGCGCCGATCAGCATACCCGGCACGATCTTGTCGCAGATGCCCAGGCACAGCGCCGCGTCGAACAGGTTGTGGCTCAGCCCGATGGCCGTGGCCATGGCCACCACGTCGCGGCTGAACAGGCTCAACTGCATGCCCGGCTGCCCCTGGGTGACGCCGTCGCACATCGCCGGCACGCCCGAGGCGACCTGGGCCGTGGCGTCCATCTCGCCGGCGTAGCTCTTGATCATCGCCGGGTAATCCGCCAGCGGCTGGTGCGCCGAGAGCATGTCGTTGTAGGCGTTGATAATGCCGATATTGGGCATCTCTCCCCTGCTGATACGCACCTTGTCCGCGGCGCTGCAGGCCGCGTAGCCGTGGGCCAGGTTGCCGCAGGACAGGGTGCGCCGCGGCGGCGTGTCCCGGCGCGTGCGGCGGCAGCGCTCCAGGTAGGCCCGGCGGGTGGGTGCGCTGCGCTCGCGCAGCTGCGCGGTGACCTGTTCGATGACCGGGTGCATGGTTCAGTTACCTTCAGCGTAGTAGATTTCGGTGGGCGCCTGCGCCGCGTGCAGCACGGCGCGCACCGGCATTTCACGCGCATCCCCCGCGGCGAGGGCGCGCTCCAGTACGGCCAGTTTCGCGGCGCCGACGATATGCAGGTAGCGATGCCTGGCACGCAGCAGCGCACCCAGCGTCAGCGTCATCCGCGGGTGGGGCGCCGCCGGCGGCACCAGGGCCGCGCAGATCGCGTCCGCGTCCACGGACAGCGCGCTGTCGAGCTGCGCCGCGCCGGGAAAAAACGACGCGGTATGGCCGTCCTCGCCCATGCCCAGCAGCACCACGTCGATGCTCGGCATGAACGCGGCCAGGCGGCGCGCCACCTCCGCCTGCGCATCCGCCGGCCGCGCCGCGGCGGTTTTCAGGCCGACAAACTGCGCCGCCGCGGCGCGCTGCTGCAACAGCCTGTCGCGCACCAGGCGCGCGTTGGAAGCGGCGTCGTCCTCCGCGACCCAGCGTTCGTCCACCAGGGTCACCTGAACCCGCGACCAGTCCAGCGGGGCCTGGCACAGCGCGTCGAACAACGGGCCCGGCGTGGAGCCGCCGGAGACGGCCAGGGTCGCCCGCCGGCGCGCGTCGATGGCGGCGGCGAGGTCGCTGGCGACACGCGCGGCCAGCTCGGCGCACAGCGCCGGGTTATCGTGAAAACGCTTCATCTCACTGCTCATGACGCCAGCGCCGCCCGTCCCGGGCAATCAGCGCGATCGCGCTGGAGGGGCCCCAACTGCCCGCGGTATAGGTTTCCGGCTGCTTGCCGTTGCGCGCCCAGACGTCCTGGATCAGGTCGACCCACTTCCAGGCCTCCTCCACCTCGTCGGAGCGCACGAACAGGGTCGGGTTCTCCCTGATCACGTCCAGCAGCAGCCGCTGGTAGGCGTCCGGCGCCGCGCCCGCCGGGTTTTCTTCCGGGAAGCTCAGGTCCAGGGCCACCGCGCGCAGCGGTGCGGCCACATCGAGACCGGCGACCTTGTTCATCAACTCCAGGCTGATGGTCTCGTCCGGCTGCAGGCGGATGATCAGGCGGTTGGGCGTATTCAGGCCCGGCTGCGGCGGAAAGATCGAGTGCGGTACCTGCTTGAATTCCACCACAATCTCCGAAAAGCGTGACTGCAGGCGCTTGCCCGTGCGCAGGTAGAACGGGATGCCCGCCCAGCGCCAGTTGTCGACATGGGCCTTGAGCGCGACGAAGGTCTCGGTGGTCGAACGCGAGGCGCCCTCCTCCTGGCAGTAACCCGGCACCGGCTGGCCGTCGATCGCCCCGGCGGTGTACTGCCCCAGCACCACATCGTCGCGCACGCTGGCCTCGTCCATGGGCCGCAGGCAGGTGAGCACCTTGAGCTTTTCGTTGCGCACCGCCTCGGCCTCCAGGCGCGCCGGCGGCTCCATGGCCAGCAGGCACAGCAGTTGCAAGAGGTGGTTCTGCACCATGTCGCGCATGGCCCCGGCGGCGTCGTAGAAGTCCCAGCGACCGGACACGCCGATGGACTCCGCCACGCTGATCTGCACGTTGTCGATGTAGTGGTTGTTCCACAGCGGTTCGAGGAAGGTATTGGCAAAGCGCAGGGCGAGCAGGTTCTGCACCGGCTCCTTGCCCAGGTAGTGATCGATGCGGTAGACCTGCGCCTCGTCGAAGATATCGGTGAGCTGCCTGTTGATTTCCAGATAGGATTCGCGATCCTCGCCCAGGGGCTTCTCCACCACGATGCGCGTGTTCGCCGCGACGATACCGGCGTCGCGCAGGGCCTGGCACACCGGCCCGAATATCGAGGGCGGCGTCGCCAGGTAGACCACCAGGTCGCGCGCACGGTCCTGCAGGTGTTGCGCGCAGAACGCGTTGAGATCCTCGGCGCAGGTGGCGTCGGCGGAGTGGTAGCTCAGGCGCGCGGTGAAGGACTGCCAGGCGCCCTCCTCGAAGGGCTGGGCCTTGGGTCGCAGGTCGAACCACTCGCGCACCCGCGCCAGGAACACGTCCTGCTCCTCGGCGCGGCGCGCCATGGCGAACACGCGGGTGTCCGGCCCCAGGCAATCGCTCACCCACAGCGAGTACAGGGCCGGGTAAAGTTTGCGCAGCGCCAGGTCGCCCTCGCCGCCGACAATCAGCAGGTCACAGGCCAAGACAGTAACCCCGCGATAAAGACGGAGAAAAATGTAAATCGCTTACATTTTGCACGAATACTGTCCTTGCCTGCCCCGGGGCACGCCTGCTGAGAAGTTGACCTTGTAGACCCAAGAGTATAGAACACCCGCAAAAAATCGCAACAACAGCGGCGGCGGAAAACCCAGCGACGCGAAACTGGCGAGACTTGCACCATTTTTGTAATTTTATTACATTATGTGCGCCATCATCGCGCATTGCGGGTTTACGCGCCCATGGGACGAATCCTCAACGAACTGGCCAGCAGCACCACACGCCGCAGCAAGTCCGCCAGGCGGCTGGCCCTGCATGTGCTGGACAATCCGGCGGCCGTCATCGACAAGCCCATCGGCGTGCTCGCCCGTGAGGTCGGCGTCAGCGAACCCACGGTGAACCGCTTCTGCACCGCCCTGGGCCTGAAGGGTTACCCGGATTTCAAGCTGCAACTGGCGCGGGAACTGGCGCGCCGTGACATCCGCATCGCCCCGGACATCTCCTCACAGGACTCCAGCAGCAGCGTCATCGCGAAGATCTTCGACGCCGCCCATGCCTGCCTGCAGGAGACCCACGCCGGGCTGGACCCGCAGCGCGTGGAGCAGGCCGTGGCGGTGCTGGACGCGGCGCGCTGCATCGTGCTGTGCGGCCTCGGCGCCTCCGCGCCGGTCGCCCTGGACGCGCAGCACAAACTGATGCGCTTCGAGGTCCCGGTGATCGCGCACCGCGACCACCTCAACCAGCGCATGGCCGCCGCGGGCATGGGAGAGGCCGACTGCATGCTGTGCATCTCCTACAGCGGCCGCACGCGCGCCATCATCGAGGTGGCGGCGCTGGCGCAGGAGTCCGGCGCCACCGTCATCGGCATCACCGCCGCAGGCTCCGCCCTGGCCGCGCATTGCGACCTCGTGCTGCCGGTGAACAGCGCCGAGGACACCGACGTTTACACCCCGATGACCTCGCGACTGGGGCAACTCGCGGTCATCGACGTCCTCACCACCGCCCTGGCCACGCGCCAGGGCGAGGAGTTCACCGCCCACCTGCAGCGGGTGAAGGGCGCCCTGGCCGCGACCCGGGAGGCGAGGTGACACTCGCACGCACCGCCCGCCTGTTGCTGCCGGTGCTGCTCGCGCTGACGCTGCTGGCGGACGGGGCGCGCGCCGAGTGGCTCGCCGCGGAACGCGAACTGATGGGCACCGCCGTCTCGGTTGAACTGTGGGCGCCAGGGGACATGGACGGCGGCGCGCTGGTCGAGGCGGTATTCGCGGAATTCGCGCGCCTGGACCACATGATGAACCCCTGGAACCCGGACAGCGAGTTGTCGCGCATCAACCGCGAGGCCGCGGCCGGGCCGGTCGGCGCCAGCAGCGAGATCATCGAGGTGGTACAGCGCGCCCTGCACTACTCGCGTCTCAGCGACGGCGCCTTCGACATCAGCTTCGCCTCCGTGGGCCAGCACTACGACTACCGTAGGGGAGAGATGCCCGACGCGCAGGAACTGCAAGTCGGGCGCGCCAATATCGATTACCGCGCTATCCAGGTCGACCCGGGCAGGGGTGAGATCCGCTTCACCAGGCCGGGCCTGCAGGTCGACCTGGGTGGCATCGCCAAGGGCTACGCGGTGGACCGCGGCATCGCGATACTGCAGGCGGGCGGCGTCACCTCGGCGATAGTCAGCGCCGGTGGCGACAGCCGCATACTCGGCGACCTGCAGGGCCGGCCGCGCACGGTGGGCATTCGCCACCCGCGCCGCGAGGGCGAGTACGCGGCGCTGATCCCGCTGGCCGATACCGCAATCTCCACCTCCGGCGACTACGAACGCTTTTTCATCGTCGACGGCGTGCGCCATCACCATATTCTCAACCCGCGCACGGGGCAGTCCGCCAGGGAGGTGCAGAGCGCCAGCATTCTCGCCGCGCGCGCCATCGACAGCGATGCCCTGTCGACCACGACGTTCATACTGGGCGTCGACAAGGGCCTGGCACTGATCGACTCACTGCCCGGGGTGGACGCCATCATCATTGACGGCAGCGGCAAGCTGCACTACTCCAGGGACTTGCTGCTGCAGACCCAGTCGCGTTAGGCGGGCGCCGCGCGCTCAGTACCAGAGCGTGAAAACCAGCTTCAGTATGTCCGCCTCGAAATCGTAGGCCGGCTCCTCCCCCGGCGTGTCCACGGCGGCGCGCAGGTCGCTGAAATCCTGGTAGTCAAACCACACGTGGTCCCACTGCAAAACGACCGCGGCGCGCTCGAACAAACGGTAACGCAGTGGCCGTTCATAGGTGACATAGAGCGACACCGTCTGGTTGTCGAACTCGGACAACTCCTTGTCCCGGGCGCGCCAGTCCTTGTCGTCCTGGGAGGCGAACTCGAACAGGTCACTGTAGAAGTCCGCCCCGGTTTGCCAGTAGTAGCGGTACTTGAGGTCGAACACCCAGTGCTCGTTCCAGGCGTGGGTGTAGCCGATGTCCAGGGTGTGCGCGTCGATGCCCCAATCGTCTGTGAAGTAGCGGTAGCCGCCGCCCATGGTGTGGCGGCCCGGCAGGTAGTACAGCCCGCGCAACGCGGCGGCATCCGAGGTGCGCGTGTCGGGATAGACCTCGCGGGCGAACTGGTAGCCCGCAGCGGGATCCAGCGGGTCGCTGAGATAGCGGTAACTGCGGTAGGGATTGTTCAGGTAACCCTCGTCGGTAATCAGCTCGTAGTCCAGCGACAACAGCAGGCTGGGCGTGGCGATCTGGCTGACCCCCAGGCGAAAATGCTGGCGCTCGATATCGCCGGCAAACTCCGCGTTGCCGTTCTGGTACACGTCGTCCTCGCCGCGCGTGTAACCGAAGGTGACGGTAGTGAGGTCGCCGAAGAAGTCCTGGCTGACGTTGAGGTACCAGGTATCGGCGTTGTAGTCGCTCTCGTCGCTGTTGCTGTAACCTGCGCTGAGAATGCTCTTGTCGTACAGGTACTGCGCGCCCACGGAATACTCCGTGCGCTGCTCGCTGTAGCCGGAGGCGCCGCTGGTGACCACATCGATAGAAGCGCTGCTCACGTTGTCCACGTAGTAACTGCCGCTTACCGATAGCGTCTCGCGAAAATTCTTGCGCACCAGCAGCGCCGGCCCGTCCACCGTGACGCCGCCGCCATCGTAGCGGTGGTACATGGCATCGGCCCGCTCCTCGGGCAGCACCACCGCCTGCACTTGCCCGGCCGGCCACAGGGCGCACGGCAGCAGCGCCGCGAGCAGCCTGCACGCAGTCCCCGGCAACGATCGCGACCCTACCTGGGCCCCGCGACAGGCCAGCACGCTCCTGCCAGCGCTAGTTGCAGCCACAGCCGCCACCTCCCCCGCCCTCGGCGCCACGCGCGCCCTCCCTGGCCTGGTACACGTGATGCGTATAGCCCGAGGCAATGGGATGGCGGTCGAAGCTCATCAGCGGATCGGCCAGGTTCTGCCGCTCGTAGGGCTTGACCCACGGCGTGACGCCGCAGGCGCCGAGCAGCGGCAGGCAGAGCAGCAGCAACAGCAGGCGCAGTAAACGTAGAGACACGATTTTCATTCCTTCACCAGCGCCCTGACCTGCATCTCGTAGGTGTCCTCGTACCCCGGCTTGTAGCCGCGATGCAGGTGGCGCACGATGCCGTTGCGGTCCAGCAACAGGGTCATCGGCATGGCGTCGACCCCGTACAGTTCACTGACCTCGTTGCCGTCGTCAAAAAGGATCGGGAAGGACACCGGGATATCGCGCAGCACCTTGTCCGCCTGGGAGCGGTCCTGCTCGACGTTGATGCCGAACACGGTAAACCCCAGTCCGGCATACTTGCGGTGCAGGGTATCCAGGTGGGGAAACTCCTGCCGGCAGGGGCCGCACCAGGAGGCCCAGAAATTCAGCATCACCACCTGGCCGCGGTACTCGCTCAGGCGCACGTTGCTGCCCGCAGCGCTTTTCAGCGTAAAATTGCCTGCAGCGCCGGGCACGGACGACGCCTGGCCAGGCAGGCCCAGCGCCAGCAGCGCGACAAACAATGCCCTGGTTATCAGTTTCATTATCGTAACCTCCACACTCAGAAAAAGACGGTGAGACCCATGGACACCTCGATGTTGTGTGTCGTCTCGTCCTCGCCGAAGGTATCCCGGTCGAAGATGTGATCGCGCACGTCCAGGCGCCAGGCCAGCCAGTCGTTCAACAGCAAGCGGTAGCCGGCGCCGGCGTTGACCGTGAACCAGTTGTCGTCGAGGAAATCGGTGCTGCCGGCGCCCAGCAGCAGGTACAGGTCCGATTTCAATGCGCGGCTGCCGAACAGGAATATCTCGCCGGGCAGCACGTTCCAGCCCACACCCAGGTCGTAGTAGGTGTAATCGCGGTCCGCGTCCTCGAACAGCGGTGCGCCGCCGGAGAGTTTCTCGAAACTGGTCTGGTCCCCCTGGGAGAGGCCGTAGGAGGCCTCGAGGAAGAAGTCCTCGGTGACATGCCAGGCGCCGCGCAGCCCGTATACCAGGTCGGCGTCAAAGTCGGCAATGCTGAGCAGCCCGGCGAAGGTGCCGACCTCAAAGTCCTGGCGATCGATAGCCGCCGGGCGCACATCGCGCCGCTCCACCTGCGGTCGCACCACCTCCAGCGGCGACTGCGCCGCATCCTCCTGCGCCTGCACGGACAGGGTCGCGCAGCACAGTAGCGTCAGTAAAACGCGCTGATACCGATTTTCCATTCGTCAACCTCTTCATCGTCGTCGCGGTCGGTCATGACCGCGTAGTGCTTGTATTGCAGGCGCAGGAACAGCCGCTCGTACAGGTGTATGCGCAGCCCCGCACCGACGCTGGCGACGTTGTCGGTGCGGTCCTCGGTGGACACCAGGGTGGAACGGGGATTGGTTTCGCGCACGCCCCATCCCACGGTGAAGAATGGCGAGTAGCGCGCCCGGGGATAGAGCTGGTGCACGATACTGCCGGTGAGCATGCGACCGTCGGAGGTGTCGCCGAAATTTTCCATGGCGGCAACCTCGACACTGAGATTGCGCGTGAAATGCCAGCCCAGGTAACCGCCCAACGTGTCCGTGTCACCGTAGTCACCCAGTAGCAGGCCGAACTCCCAGTTGCGTTGCGTGTAGGCCTCGAAGCTGGCGGTGGCCAGCGCCAGGGGTTCGCCGCTCGCGTCCACCGTGCGCGCGATATCGTCCTCGTGCACCCAGCCCTGTATCCCGCGCCGGTTGCGTACCTGTATCCAGCTCGTGCGCTGGCGCAACAGTTCAATTTCCTCGCCGCGCTCGGCGACGTAGAAGACCGGGTAGCCGCGGCCCGGCTGTGTGCGCATCTCGATATAGGCATCCACCACGCGCGCGCGCGCGACGCCGGCATCGGCGAGGGCCGCGCCCGGTGCGGCCAGGGCCGCCAGCAACAACGCACCGGCCAGCACCCACAGAATCGGGGGCGCGGACAACATGCCTGCCAACGGTGTCATTCTCACTGCGCCAGCCGCGCATCGAAAGGGTTGTTGAAGTACTGCGCGCCAATGTCCAGCCATTCCGACAGCAAATGCAGTTCCTGCGGTGACAACAGCCCCCGGTGATCCACGCTGTCGCGGGTGGCCGGCACCACGGTGCCCCCGTCCTCGGTACAGTTATCCGGCAGTGGCGGCGCCGCGGGCGGTCCGCAACTGCCGCCTTCGAAACAGGCGAAGAAACGCTCGCTGCCGGCGGCGCTGCCGCCGCGCGCCGGCGCGCTCAGCAGCACCGGCTCGACGGTCTCGAAGCTGGCGCCCTGGTCGTCTGTCCGCGTGCAGGTGCGCAGTCGTGGCGCGGGCACGTCGTCGGCGCCAAGCCACAGCGCGGGCGAGGGCAGCAACAGCTCGCGGTAGGAACGGTAGTGCTCGGGCTGGTCACTCGCGGGCGCCGCGCTGAGGTCCAGCTGGCCCGCCGGCACCCGCGCCCCGCCGCCATCCGAGTGGCAGCCGACGCAGGTGTCCACGGGGTTGCCGTCCCCGTCCGGGCGCGCCGCGCGGGCCCGCTCCCACACTGGCTGGATGTGGTCCACGTAGTTGATGACGATGCGCGCGGGCTGCCCGGGATCGAAACTGTCGACAACAATCGCCCGCTCCGGCGAAATATCCGCCCAGGCCCCGCGGTAGTCGCGGTCGCTGATCGCCGCCTGTGCCGGCAGCGCCGGGTCGTGCCACTGGTCGACGTACTCGGGCGCCAGTGTCATCGCGCGCGCCGTCGCCGCAGGCGCGGACAGGGGCCGGTGAAAGTCCCAGACCTGCGCCATGGTCTGCCCGGGTTGCGTGGCGAACAGCCGCGCCAGGTCCGTGCCGGCGAACCCAAGGCTGCCGTTGTCCAGCGCGCGCGCCCCGGGATTGACGCTGGGCGCCGGGGCGTCGCGATGGCCGTGGGGCAGACCCGAGGCGTGGTCGTGGCAGCCCGTGCAACGCAGCACCTCGCCGGCGCCCACCTGCAGCCAGTAGTCGTGGCGTGCGCCGCTGCGGCGCCCCCTGGCGTCGACGATGTCGAAGCTGAAGGCGCGCAGCGCCGGCACCACAGCGCTCACCGAGCCGTCCGGCTCCACCGGCACGTAACCGAGAATTTCCCTGAACCCGCTGCCGCCGGCGACCCCCGCGGCAAAACCCGGCACCTCGAACACCTCCGGGTCGGGCAGCGGCACCGACTGGTAAAAGCGCAGGAAGCGCGCCGGGCGCGACTCGAAAGGCGGCGTCGCCGGTGTGGCATGCGCGGCGATGCCGGCGGGAGAGGCGTCCACGCCGTCGAGGTTGTAGACACTGTCGATAAGCAACTGGCCGCTGGCCCGGGCGGCCAGTTCGCTGTTGAAATCCGCCGGCAGCGGCAACAACGCTGCGAAGTCCCTGGGTTCCGCTGCGATGAGTTCGCTGACGTACTGGCCCTCCAGCGGCAGCACCACCGGGCGCTGGGTATCCTCCCGCGGGTCGACGATCCAGCCGCCGTAGAGCGGCGGCGCGGCTTCCTCGTTGTCCGGCTCGAGCGTGCAGGGCAGGTAGCGCGGCGTGCCGTCGGCGTCCGCGCCTTGCGTCACCACGCGACAATCGCTCCAGGTAACCAGCAGGCGCGAGGTGCCGTCGCGCAGTGCGTACACCGCGCCGTAGCGGCCCCCGCGCGAGAGCAGCTCATCGCTGCGCACCTCTCGCGGGGACATAGCCTCCACACCGGAACCCTGTGCAACGCTGTTGCCCCAGAGGGGTTGCCCGGGATCGCTGAAGCCCGCACTGTCGACAAAGACGATATTGCCGCCCAGGGACTGCGCCTCCACCTCGCGCGCGACGGTCACCAGGCGGCCGTCATCCGTCTCGCGCGGCTGGCTGTACACCACGCCCGGGCTGTGGAACCCGAACAGCGGCGACAGGCCCAGGCCCGAGGGCATGATGCGATACAGGCTGATGTGGTTGGTCGCCGTATTGTTCCAGCGACTGAACACGATCTCTCCCGTGTCCAGCACCACAGGGTCGAGATCATGACTGGGGTTGAAGGATATCTGCGTGAACTCCTCGCCGCGCAGCAGCGGGTCGTAGATGTGCAGCACCGCCGCCGGGCGGCGCCCGCTCTCGTCGAGCGCGGCGAACAGCTGGTTGCGCCCCTCGTTCAACAGGCGTCCCTGGCTGGCGATCTGCCGCGTGGAGCTGAACACGATGCGGTCGTCGGGGAGAAAGTGCGGGGCGATGTCGTGCCCGCCGCCGCTCTCCACGCCCTCGTTGCGCTTGATGCGCGAGTTGATCAGGTAGCCGGCCTCGCGCCGCTGGATGTCGTAGAACCACAGGTTCCAGGTGGTTCGCTGCAGATTCTGCTCGACCGGCTCGGGTACCGCGCGCACTGCGAACACCAGGGTGTTGCCGTCAAAGGAACTGTCCAGGTCCTTGATATCCAGGGCGACATTCTCTGCGGCCACGTCCTCCTCCGCGGCCACCACCGCGGCGATCAGCGCGCTCACATCCACGTCTTCTCCACTGGTTGCCGAGCGGTCGCGCACGTAGAGCGTGGCGCCCGGGTAGAAAGCGAGCGGGTCGCGCAGATCCGGAGCCTGGTCGGGCAACGGACGCCGGATATACGCCACCGGCACCTCGACGACCACAGGGTCGTCGCCCTGCTCATCCGTGGTCAGGGTAATGCTGCCGCCGCCACCGCCACCACCGCAGGAAGCGATGAAACCGGTAAAAAACAGCGTAAATGTAATCCGGTAGAGCATTGTTGTTGCTACAGCTTGTTGCATGGCCCGGCCAGCTTTACAGAGCAGCCCGCACGCGCACAACCAGGGCAATTCGGATTTAGGTCAAATTGCCAAGACGAAAAAAACAATTGGAAAAAAGCGCAGAAAAAACTTGTGCCGCGCGCAAAGTGTGAACGCGAAAGAACCGTTGCGAATATCGCGTTATAACCGCCTGCGGACTGAATTCGTTAAATATTCCCGCTTTCCCCGCCGCCCGCTTGCGCGCAGCGGACCAGCTTTGCAAAGCTGCGGGTAGAAAGGCCTGAAACCTCGAAAGCAAGACTCTGACCTGAAGTATCCCGTCCTCGCAGCGGCTGAAGAAACCTCTTCGCCGCCAGCGCGAGCGGAATACCCGATCCTCGACAACGCCCCACAGCAACGGGTTAAGGAATATGGGCAGACGTTTTGCCGTCAGTTTTACGCTGTGCCTGGTGCTGGCCTGCAACTGCCATGCGGGCACGCGCGACCAGGCCAGGCGCATTCACGATCGACTCGCCGGCCAGCCGCCCAGCGACGCGATGCTGGACGCGATGGAGCACTCCTTCGCCAGCGACGCTTCCGGGATCACCGCCGCCCTGTACGCGATCGATGGGGCGCCCGGCGTCGACGCATCCGGCGGTTTCTACACGGTCACCCTGAAAAACTGGGCAACGCCGTGGACCAACGAGGCGCAGGACGCCTTCGCCCCTCTCAACGACTACAGCGCCACCGCCATCGGCGTGGTGCGCGACGACATCGATTTTCGCGACCTGCTGTCCGCGGACATCGTCTACCTCGGCAGCCTGCCCGGCCTGCCGGCCTACAACGCGTCGGACAACGCGCACTACGAGGCGCTGGAAGACAGCGGCGCCAACCTCGGCGACCCGGGAGTGCTGGTGCGCGAACGGCAGAGCGCAGTGAGCGGGCTGCCAGTCGCGGCGGTCGCCGGCGTCATGAGTTCGCGCGCCGCCGCCCGGGCCTTTTTCGTCGACGGCACCAACCGCGCCATGTTGCGCTTTACGCTGCTCAATCACCTGTGCATGGACATGGAGCAACTCAAGGACGGCGCCGCGCCCGGCGACCGCGTGCGCCAGGACGTATCGCGCAGTCCCGGCGGCGACAGCACCTTGTACCTGAACCAGTGCGTCGAGTGCCATGCCGGGATGGATCCCCTGGCGCAGGCGTTCGCCTACTACGACTTCCCCTACCCGGACGACGATGCAGCCCCGGGTCTGGAACTGGAGCAGCGCAAGGACCTCGGGCGTATCGCGTACACCGCCGGCAGCGTGCAGCCCAAGTACCTGATCAACGGCGCCACCTTCCCCAGCGGCTACGTCACGCCGCACGATCACTGGACCAACTACTGGCGGCTGGGCCCCAACAGCGGCCGCGTCGGCTGGCGACTGCAGGCGGGCAACAGCGGCGCCATCGACCTGGCGCGTGACCCGGCTTACGCGGAGGGCGATGGCGCCGCGTCGCTGGGCAGGGAACTGGCGCACACCGAGGCCTTCACCACCTGCCAGGTCAGCAAGGCATTTCGCGCCGTGTGCCTGCGCGCACCCGCCGCCGAGGGCGCGGACGCCCAGGCGGTGGCGGAGCTGTCCGCCGGGTTCAATGCGGACGGCAACATGAAGCGTGTGTTCGCGCGGGCGGCCGCCCACTGCGCGGGCCACCTGTAGGGGAATCCGATGACACGTTCAGCCACCGTTTGCCGTCCGCGCTTCGCCGCACTGCTCACCCTGGCGCTGCTGTACGGTTGCAGCGGCGGCAGCGGCGGTGGCGGCAGCGAACGCCAGGTAGACCCCGGTGGCGCCGGCTCCGGCGTCGGCGCGTTCGTCTACGACGGCCCTGCGCCGGCATCCGCGGACATACAACAGTTCAAGGTCGCCTTCTACGATCCCCTCGCCGACAACAACCGCTGCGGCGAATGCCACAGCCCGGGCAAGGGCGGCACCCCGGCCTTCGTCGACCAGGACAACGTCAACCAGGCCTGGCAGCACGCCAGGCGCCTGGTCAACCTGGACGACCCGGCGGCCTCCACCGTGGTGGCCCGTGTGGCCAACGGACACCACTGCTGGCTCGCGCCTACCCAGGCCTCGACCTGTGCGGCGACCATCGTCGGCTATATCGAGCGCTGGGCCGAGGGCGCCGGCGACAGCCAGGCCACGGTCAAGCTGTCGCCGCGCCGGCCCTACAGCCCGGGCAACAGCCGCGTGCTGCCCGCAAGCTACGAGGACGTGCTGGCGCAGGGCCTGGACCTGTACGGACCGGGCGAGCTGCTGCAGGTGCTGTCGCGCTACTGTGTCGACTGCCACTCCGACAGCGCCGCCATTCCCCAGGCGCCCTACCTGGCCAGCGACGACAACGCCATCGCCTACGCCGCTCTGCGCGGCAAGGTCGACCTCGGCGCACCAGCGCGCTCGCGCCTGGTACAGCGCATGTCGCCCGAGTCACACAACTGCTGGAGTGACTGCGACAGCAACGCACAGACCCTGCGCGCCGCCATTGCCACACTGGCTGCAACCACCCCGCTGACGGAAATCGACAGCGCGCTGCTCACCAGTACCGCCCAGGTGCTGGGCGAGGACGGCGTGGAGGCGGACAGCGGCGGTCGCTTCGAGAACGACGTCATTGCCAAGTGGGAGTTCCGCGAGGGATCCGGCAGTACCACGGCGGACACCAGCGGCGTGCTACCGGAAATCCCGCTGTCGCTGTCCGGTGAATTCAGCTGGCTGGCCGGCTGGGGCGTGCGCTTCATCGACGGCAAGGCCCAGGGCGGCGCCAACGCCAGCAGCAAGCTGTTCGAGAAGATACGCGGCACCGGCGAGTACAGCCTGGAGGCCTGGGTGGCGCCGGCCAACGTCACCCAGGAAGACGCATGGATACTCGGCTACGCGGGCGGACCGGACAGCCGCAACCTGCTGCTCAGCCAGAACCTGTATAACTACCTGGCCTACACGCGCAGCTCGGTGACCGACGACAACAACGCCGGAGAACCGGCGCTGACCACCGACGACGACGCCGAACTCGCCCAGGCTACGCTGCAGCACGTGGTCGTCACCTACGACCCGGTCCAGGGGCGCAGGATCTACGTCAACGGCGAATTCAGCGGGGATACCGACCCGGTCGGCGGCGGCCTGCTCAACAGCTGGAACGAATCCTTCGCCGTGGTGCTGGGTAACACCACCTCCGGCGACAGGCCCTGGACCGGCGCGCTGCGCATGGCCGCCGTGCACAACCGCGCCCTAACCCCTGCGCAGGTTGTGCAGAACTACGAAGCGGGTGTCGGGCAGAAGTTCTACCTGATGTTCAGCGTGGCGGAAATTCTCAATCGCGAGGGCGTCTGCCATGTCGGCGCGGGCGAGGGACGCACCAACTACTGCTACGTGGTGTTCGAGGTCAGCCAGTTCGACGAGGCCAGCTACCTGTTCGACCGGCCGTTCTTCGTCAACATCAACCCGCAGGGCGGCGACGTCGACTTCGACCTGGCCGGCATCCACCTGGGCATCAACGGCAAACTGGCGCGCATCGGCCAGGCCTTCGTCAACACGCAGTCCAGCATCGCCAGCCCGGCGCCCGGCGAGCCCCGTTCCCTGGCGCAAATCGGCACCATCATTCCACTGGAAAACGGCCTGGAGCAGGACGTGTTCTTCCTCGCCTTCGACGAACTAGACGGTAACACCGGCACCGCGGTGGGCCGTCCGCGGCTGCCCTACCAGGCGGCGCTGGGCGGCGCGGTCGCGGCGGATATCGGCATGCGCACTTTCGACCAGGTCAACGCGTCCCTGTCTGCGCTGACCGGTGTGGATACCGCCAGTGCGCGCGTCAGCCCGGTGACCGGCAAGACCGTCGGCGAGACCTTCGCCCAGGTGCGCCGGGCGCTGCCGGGGGTCGCCGACTTCAACGCCTTCCTGTCGTCGCACCTGATGGCCGCGACCCAGTTGGCCGCCGCCTACTGCGACGCCCTGGTACAGGACAGTGCCCTGCGCGGGCAATTGTTCCCGCCGCAGTTCGACTTCAGCCAGCCGGTGGGCGACCCCGGGATCGACTGGCGCAATCACGTTGTGACACCGCTGGTGGATCGCGCAGTCAATCGCGACCTGCTACCGCAGAACGTGCGCCAGGCGATTATCGACGAGGTGGAACTGCTGATCACCGACGACCGTGATCTCAAGCCCTATGTGCTGGTCAACGGCAACTGGGTCAGCGACCCGAATCCCGCGGCGAACACCAAACGCGACGGCTTGATCTACTGCGAGAACGACGCCCCCTGCCCGCCCTCGCGCACCGCTGACGTGGTCAAGGCCGCCTGCACGGCGGTGCTGGGCAGCGCCGTCGTGCTGCTGCAGTGACGGCGACAATCCGGAGATAACATCATGAGCAGAAAAAGCCGTTACTTTGCGCCGGATACGGCGCTGCGCCACCCGCAGCACCGCCGGCCGCGCTCGCGGCGGGAGTTCATCAGCCAGGGCTTCCGCGCCGGTTGCGCCACCCTGCTGGGAACTTCCCTGTACCCGTTGCTGGGGCAGCGCGCCCACGCCATCTCGCCGAACCTGCTGGACTCCGCCTACACCGCCTATACCAGTTGCGACCTGGGCGCCGTGTCCGGCCGCAAGATCCCGTTCATCTGCTTCGACCTGGCCGGTGGCGCCAACATCGCCGGTTCCAACGTCCTGGTCGGCGGACCCGGCGGGCAGCGCGATGCGCTGACCCCACAGGGCTACTCGCGCCTGGGACTGCCGGCGGACATACTGCCCTTCGGCAACAATCCGCAGGCCCCAGGCGGCGACTTCAGCGATGACAGCCTCGGCCTGCTGTTCCACGCCGACAGCGCCATGCTGCGCGGCATCCTTGAGCGCGCCGGCGGCATCGCCGGCCTGGTCAACGGCGCGGTGATTCCCGGTCGCTCCGACAACGACACGGGCAACAACCCCCACAATCCCATGTACGGGATCTACCGCGCCGGACTGCGCGGTCAGATACTGCAATTGATCGGCTCGGAAAACTCCCTGTCCGGGGGCAACTCCATGGCGCCGGCGATGATGATCGATCCGGAGATACGGCCGACCAAGGTCGACCGGCCCGCCGATGCCAGCGGCCTGGTCGACGTCGGCGACCTGAACCTGCTGCTGGATGACGCCGGGGACATCGTCTCGGTCATGGAGTCGATGAAGCGCATCACCGACTTCAAGCTAGACCTGGTCAATACCGGCATCAGCAACCCCTCCGGCGAGGACAAACGGCTCAAGGACCGCCTCAGCTGCGAGTACCTGCGCAGCGCGGACACCGTGGAGAAATACGCCGACCCGCGCGCCCTGGATCCCGCGGCGGACCCGTTGATCGTCGGTCCCGGCGGCATCTTCAGCGCGGCGGAATTCGCCGCCGACCGCGAGTTCCAGAAAACCGCCTCGGTGATGAAACTGGTCATCGACGGCATCGCCGGCGCGGGCACCATCGAGATGGGGGGCTACGACTACCACACGGGGGACCGGCGCACCGGCGAGGAACGCGACCTGCGCGCCGGACGCTGCATCGGCGCCTGCCTGGAGTATGCGCGACGCACCGGCACGCCGCTGATGCTCTACGTGTTCAGCGACGGCTCGGTTTCCAGCAACGGCAGCATCGAGGTGGTCAACGGGGTCGGCAAGGGCGTCTGGAGCGGCGACAACTCCTCCACCGCCGCCTCCTTCTTCCTGGTGTTCGACCCCGCCGGCGCGCCCTCGCTGATGGACACCGCCGGCGACAGCGCGCGCCACCAGCAGCTCGGCTGGATGCGCCCGGACGCCTCCGTGGATACCGCTTCGAGCCCCGCGGCGAACAACGTCAATCTCAACGTGGAGCTGGTCATTCTCAATTACATGGCCCTGCACGGCGAGCAGGGCCTGTTCGCCGACAACGGCTTTTTCCCCAATCACGGCCTGGGCAGCGCCGGCAACCGCGACCGGCTGGTGGCGTTCCAGCCCCTGGACAGCATCAACGGCGGAGTGCTCGCCTGATATGGAATCCCCACTGACAAGACACCGCGCGCGCGCCCTGGCCGGGCTGCGCAACTGCGTTGCGACGATCCTGCTCGTGCACGCGACCAGCGCCGCAACGGATACCGCCGAACCCTCCCTGGACGCCCAGGTGGAGTCGATCAAGGCGCAGGCGCTGCAGCTCAACCGCGACCTGTTCATCCTGGAGGAACAGCTGCTGTACCCGGACAACACCCAACTGGCGGTCTTCGTTTCGCTGGACGTGGGCGAGTTTTTCGCCCTGGACGCGGTGAAACTCAGCGTGGACGACAAGGTAGTCAGCAACTACCTGTACACCGCCAGGCAGGTGGACGCCCTGCGTCGCGGCGGCGTGCACCGTCTCTACCTGGGCAACCTGGCCGCGGGCGAGCACGAGATTGTCGCCGTGTTCACCGGCCGCGGGCCGCAGGGCCGCGACTACCGCCGGGCGACGTCGGTGGTGATCGACAAGACCAGCGGCGCCAGGCATCTGGAACTGCAGATTGTCGACGCCGAAGCGCAGCGGCAACCCGAGTTCCGCGTCAGGGAATGGTGAGGTGGCGACGCGACGCGACGGCACGGGTGCCAGCGGGCGCGGGCGGCGACGGCTGGCCGGGCTGCTGCTGTTGTGCGCCCTGGCGCCCGCCGCACAGGCGGCACAGACGGTGCAGGCCCTGCGCTACGGCACCTCGCTGTATCACTTCTACCAGCAGGACTACTTCGGCGCGCTGACGGAACTGATGGCGGCGCAAACACTGGACGCACTGGGGCCGCACAGCGCCGGCGCCGAGTTGCTGCGCGGCGGCATGGCGCTGTCCTGGGGCATGGACCGCGAGGCGCGCGCCGTGTTCACCCAACAACTGTCACGTCCCGGCGCGGACGTCGACGCGGACCGCGCCTGGTTCTACCTGGGCAAGATGGCCTGGCAGCGCGGCGACAGCGCCCTTGCCCTCGAGACCCTGGCGCGCATGGCGCCCGACTACCAGGGCGAGGTAGCCGACGAGGCGCTGTACCTGCGCGCCAGCGCCAGGCTGCAGCAGGGTGATACCGCAGCGGCAAGCGCAGACCGGGAGCGCCTGCCGCGTGATTCCTACTGGCGACGTCACCTCGACTACAACCTCGGCGCAGCGGATGCCGCGCGCGGTGACTGGACCGCGGCCCTGCCCCACTTCGACAGCATCGCCGCAGCGCCCGCGCGGCACGCCGAGGGTCTGGCCCTGCGCGACAAGAGCCTCACCGCGGCGGGTTACGCCGCGCTGGCCGCGGGCCAGTACCAGCGCGCCGATGCCGCCTTTTCCCGCGTGCGCCTGGACGGACCCTTCGCCGCGCGCGCCATGCTCGGCTACGGCTGGTCGGCGGCCGAGAGCGGCGATTACCTGCGCGCGCTGACACCCTGGCAGGCCCTGTCACAACGCGCGCTGTTCGACGACAGCGCGCGCGAGAGCCTGCTCGCCGTACCCTACGCCCTGGACCGCCTGGGGCGACCCGGCGCCGCACTGCAACACTACCAGGCGGCGGACCAGCGCTATGCCAGCGAACTGCAACACCTGGAACGGGCCGCGCAGGCGTTCCGCAGCGCGCCCCTTGAACCCCTGCTGGGTATCGCGTCGGCGGGCGACAGCGACTGGTTTATCAGCGCCGACATCCTGCCGGACACCGAGTACGCGGCGTTGCTGCAACACCTGGTCAGCCGCGCCGATTTCCAGGTCGCCCTGCGCGAACTGCGCGACCTGCACGCGCTGTCGACTCACCTGGCCCGGGCGCGGGAACGCCTGACGGTCATGCTGGAGGTCGATCGGCAGCAGCAACAGGCCTGGGCAACACTGGTCGAGCAGGACGGGCGCGCGCAGCTTGCGGCGCGGCAACAGGCGCTGGGGCGGCAGACCCGCGCGCTGCGCGCGAAATTACAACGCGCGATCGCGCAAGGCGACGGCCGCCTGCTGGCGGATACGGCACAAAGCGCTCGCTGGCAGCGCCTGCAGCGCGCGCAACAGGCCGTCGCCCGACTCGCACCCGGGGACGCACAGGCCGCACACTACCAGCGGCGTCTGCGCCTGCTGCGCGGCCAGCTCATCTGGGAAGACAGCGAGCAGTACGCCGCTCGCGCCTGGCGGGCGCGGCGCGCACTGCGCGAACTGGAGGCGTTGACGGCGCAGTCGGATGCGGCGCTGGCGCGCCTGGACGCCGCCATCGCCAGCCGCGCCCGGTCGTCCTTCGCCGCGCGCATACATGCACTGGCCGCACGCACCCAGGTGCAGTCGCGGCAGGTGCAGGCCACGCTCGCCGCGGCCCGGGTGCAGCTGCGGCAGGTCGCCGTCGCCGAACTGGAACGACAGGGCGAGCTGCTGCGCCGGGCCCGCGGTCAGGGGCAACTGGCGATCGCCCATTTGCACGATCGCGCGCAGGGAGACACGCCCCGTGACTAGGTCATGGCGATTGCTGCCCCTGCTGCTGCTGTGCGGTTGCAGCGGGCTCGACAGGCTGCTCGATGAGCCGGCGCCGACCCTGGCGGAGTTGCCCGTCGCACAACTGCCGCCGCCGGCAACCCCGCCGCCGCGCCTGGCCCGCGCCGAGGTCGCCGCACTGTACCGCCAGGCACTGGCGCAACAGCAGGACGCGCCGACCCGTCTGCGCACCGCCCACCGCCTGGCGGACCTGCAAATGATGGCGGCGGAGGAGCGCCTGGCCAGTGGCGTGCAACAGGACCCGGGGTTCCAGGCGGCCATCGACGCCTATCGGGCGCTGCTGCGCGACAACCCGGGCTACGCGGGCAGGGACCGAATCCTCTACCAGTTGTCCCGCGCCTACGCCCTGGACGGGCAGCTGGCGCTCTCGCAGGCGACGCTGCGGCGCCTGGGCGCGGAGGCCCCGGACTCGCCCTATCTCGCCGAGGCCGCCTTCCGCCTGGCCGAGCGGGAATTTGCCGAGTCCCACTACGCAGCGGCGGAGCGACTCTACACACAGGTGATTGCACAGGGCGTCGACACGCCCTTCCACACCCGCGCGCTGTACATGCAGGGTTGGTCGCGCTTCAAGCAGGATCACTACGCCGAGGCCATCGACGCCTTCTGCGCCAGCCTGGATGAGTCGCTCGGCGCGGGGCAGCCAGTCGCGGCGCTGCCGCGAGCGGAGCAGGAACTGGTGCGCGACAGCCTGCGCGTACTGGCCATCGTCTTCAGCAAGTTGCAGGGCACGCGCAGCATCGCCTCCGCAGGCAGCCCCCACTACGAATACCTGCTGTACGAAGCGCTGGGTGAGCTGTACCTGGCGCAGGAGCGCTACCAGGACAGCGCCGCGACCTACCGCGCCTTCCTGGCCGGGAACCCGGCCAGCCCCCACGCGCACCGCTTCGCCCTGCGCGTGATCCAGGCCTACCAGGCCGGCGGCTTCGAGGACATGATCGTCAGCGCCAAGGCCGGCTACGTGGAGCGCTTCCAGCCCGGCAGCGACTACTGGCGACGCAGCGAAGCGCAGGCGCGGCAAACCATAGCCGGCCACCTGCGCGACTACGTTCCGCAGCTGGCGAGCCACCACCACGCCCTGGCCCAGGCGCAACGGGACGCGGCGCCGCGACAGGCGGCGCAACACTACGCGCGCGCCGCCGCCTACTACCGCCTGTACCTGGACAGTTTCCCCGACGATCCGCAGGTACCACAGCTGGCCTTCCTGCTCGGCGAAAGCCTGTACGAGTCCGGCGACTATCCCGCCGCGATCGACGCGTACGACTGGCTCGCCTACAGCCTCCCCGACGCGCCGCGCGCGGCCGACGCGGCATACACCGCCATCCTCGCCCACGCGCAGCTCGAGGCGGCACAGGACCCGGCGCCGGCGGCGCTGCAGCGCCGGCGCATTGCGGCGGAACTGCGCTTCCAGGCGAACTTCCCGGGCGATGAGCGCGCCAACGAGGTGCTCGCACACGCCGCCAACCAGTTGCTGCAACTGGCGGACTACCCCGCCGCCGTGGCAGCCGCGTCCACGCTGGTCGGCCTGTCTCCAGCGCCACGCGCCGAACTGCGCATACCCGCCTGGCTGGTCATGGGCCACAGTTACTTCGCGCTGGAGGATTACCTGCAGGCGGAGATCGCCTACCGCGAGGGGCTGGCGCTGCTGGCCGCCGCGGATACGCGCCGCGAAGCCGCGACGCAGCGACTCGCCGCGGCCATCTACCGCCAGGGCGAGGCGGACGCCGCGGCGGGTCGGCACGACAGCGCAGCCGCTCACTTCCGGCGGGCGATGGTCGCGGCGCCCGCCTCGCGCGTGCGAATGAGTGCGCAGTACGACGCCGCCACGGCATTGATGCAAGCGGGAGAATTGCAACAGGCCAATACACTGCTGCAGGACTTTCGCCGCCGCTACCCGCAGCACGAGCTGACGGCCGGCATCGGCGCCACCCTGGTGCAGAACTACGAGGCGCTGCAGGACTGGCAGTCCGCCGCCGGCGAGCTGGATACACTGCGCGCCGGGCAGGACGACCCCGACGCAGCGAGGCGTTACCTGCTGGGCGCCGCCCGCTACTACGACGCGGCCGGGGACACGGACAGGGCCATCGCACGCTACCGCAGCTACGCCCACGACTGGCCGCAGCCGCTGGACGACAACCTGGAAGCGGTGCACCGGCTGACCGAACTCTACGCCGCCAGCGGCGCCAGCGACAAGCGGCGCTACTGGCTGGAGCGAACCATGGCGATCCACGACGAGGCCGGCGCGGCACAATCGGGACGCTCCGCCTACCTCGCCGCGCAGGCGGCCAGCCTGCTCGGCGACGAACGCTTCGACGCCTTCCGGCGTGAACGCCTGACACTGCCGCTGGCCCGCACCCTGCCGCGCAAGCAGGCCACCATGCAGCGCGCCCTGGACGCCTACAAGCGTTGCAGCGGCTACGGCGTGGACCAGTTCATCACCCTGTGCACCTTCCGTTTGGGCGAGGTCTACCGCCAGCTCGCCACGGACCTGCTGCAATCACAGCGGCCGCAGGACCTGGACGCGCTGGCCCTGGAGCAGTACGACCTGCTGCTGGAGGAGCAGGCCTATCCCTTCGAGGAGATGGCCATCGAACTGCACGAGTCCAACGCGCTGCGCGCGCGACAGGGCTTGTACGATGAGTGGGTCGCACGGAGTTTCGCGGTGCTGGGCGAACTGCTGCCGGCGCGCTACGCCCGCCACGAAAATACCGAGCACTACGCGCTGGCCGGGAGCGCTGGGCGACAGCACGACACGGCGAGCGGCCAGGTGTGGGAACTCAACCGCCAGGCCATCGCCCTGCGCCACGCGGGCGAGTTTCCCGCCGCCGAGCAGGCCTATCTCGCGGCCCTCACCGCCGACGCCGACCACCCCGCCACGCACCGCAACCTGGGCATTCTCTACGACCTCTACCTGGGTGTGCCGGGGCGGGCCCTGCACCACTATGTGCGTTTCCAGACCCTCACCGGCGGCAGCGAACGCAACGTCGGCGGCTGGATCGCCGACCTGGAACGCCGCCACGCCAGTATCGCCAGGGAGATCCACTAGATGCGTATCGCCGTGACAACCACATTGCTCAGCCTGGCCCTGCCCCTGGTGGCGCAGGAAGCGCGGGTCAGCCTGCACAGCACCGTCAGCGGCAACCGCGAGCAGCCGCGGGTGGTGTACATCGTGCCCTGGCGACAACCGGGCGACGCGCAGTACGCACTCGAGCTGCACAACACCATCGCCGCGGAGTTGTTCGCGCCGATGGATCGCGACGAATTCAATCGCGACCTGGCCTACGGCGACATGCTGCGGCACAGGGCGCAGGGTGACGGCCGGGACACAAACCCGGCCGCCACAGGCATTCCCACAAACCAGGAGTAATCAGCATGGATATCTACGACATCACGGTGCGCTTCTTCCAGAACGGCGGCCCCTTCATGTACCCCATCGCCATTGTACTCACGCTGGGGCTGGCCATCGGCGTGGAGCGCTACCTGGTGCTGAGCAGCGCCCGGCTGCGCAACCGCAACGCCTTCAACAAGGCCATGCAACATCTGCACAGGCGCGACTACGACCCGCTGATGCAGGCGGGGCAGAAGTCCAGCATACCGATGTACCGTATCGTCGCCGCCGGGCTGGGCCGCTTTCTCGGCAGCCGGCGCCGCGACGACATCGAGTCGGCCATGGAGGAAGGCGTCATGGAAGCGCTGCCGCGGCTGGAAAAGCGCACCGCCTACCTGGCCACCCTGGCCAACGTCGCCACCCTGCTGGGACTGCTTGGCACCATCGTCGGCCTGATCGCGGCGTTCAGCGCGGTGGCGGATGCGGCGCCCACGGAAAAAGCCAGCCTGCTGTCCAGTTCCATCTCGGTCGCCATGAACACCACCGCGTTCGGCCTGATCTCGGCTATCCCGCTGCTGCTGCTGCACGCGGTGCTGCAGACCAAGACCACCGAGATCGTTGACAGCCTGGAGATGGCCAGCGTCAAGGTACTCAACGTCCTCGCCGACGGCGACGCCGGCGGCGCGCGGGCGCAGCCGGCATGAAACGCTACAGGCGCGCGCGCCATACCGACGCGGAGCTGGACATCACCGCGTTCATGAACCTGATGATCGTGCTGGTGCCCATGCTGCTGCTCGGCCTGGTGTTCGCGCGCATCACGGTGGTCGACGTGGTGCTGCCACAGCAGGTTACCGGCGCGCCCGCGGAGCAGGCGGAGCAGTCGCTGGAACTGGTGATCCGCGGCCGGGGCATGCGCGTGGACTACCCGCGCGGCGTCATGTTGCGCCGCATCCCGCTGACCGCGGACGGCGCACAGGATTTCGCCCTGCTCAGCCTGGTGCTGCAGGAAGTCAAACGGCAACTGCGCGCACAGGGTATCGAACAGCAGCGCATCACCATCCTCGCCGAGCCCGAAGTGGACTACCAGACCATCGTGCGCGCCATGGATACAGTGCGCTCGTTCAAGGCGCTGGTGGCGGCGTCGGTGGTGGACGCGGCGCTGTTTCCGGAGATTTCGTTTGGCGACGCACCGCCGGCGCTACAGGAGACATCCGGATGAAGAGTTCGCAACGCTCGCGCCGCATGGCGCGCAATCACCGCCGTATGGCGCAACCGGCCAAACTGAATCTCGTCGCGCTGATGGACATTTTCACCATCCTGGTGCTCTTCCTCATCGTCAACAACGGCGACGTCGAGGTGTTGCAGGCGGACCGGCGGGTCAGCCTGCCCCAGTCAGTATCGGAATTGCGCCCGCAGGCGGCGGCGATCATTACCGTGACCGAGACCGACATCCTGCTCGACGAGCGCCGCGTGAGTACTGTCGCCGCGGCCCTGGAGGCGTCGACCGATACGCTGCCGGGCCTGCAGCAGGCGCTGCTCGAGGCCGCGGCGCGACAGCCGACGTCGCTGACACAGGACCACGCACTGGGCCGGCCCGTGGTCATCATGGGAGACCGCGCCACGCCCTACGCACTGCTCAAGCGCATCATGGCGACCTGCGCAGCGAGCGACTACCGCGACGTTTCGCTGGCAGTGAATCATACAGCGGCGCCACCGCCGGGCGCGCAGCTGGCGATGCGCGAGGCGGGTCCGTGAACGCCGCCGCCTCCCCCGTCACCGCCCCCGACGCCATCCTGCCCTGGGTCGCCAGCAGTGACGAGGACAGGCTCTATCGCCGTGTGCTGCTGGTCGCCATGGGCCTGTTGCTGGTGGCGGCGGTCACCCTGCCGCTGCTGCCGCTGGACAACACCGTCGCCAGCCCGCCAACACAGGACAACGCCCTGACCCGGGTCATACTGCAGCAACGGCCGCTACCCGAACCCGAGCCGCCCGCGCCGGTGGCGCCGCCGCCCCGGGAGCAACCCCCGCAACCCGCGCCACAGCCACCAGCCGAACTGCAACCGCCAGAGCCGTCACCGGCCAGGCCACAGGCGCCGCCGCAGCCCAGCGAGGAGGAAGTGCTGGCACGGGCCCGGGAGGCCGCGGCCAGCAGCGGTGTGCTTGCCTTCCGCGACGACCTGCAGTCGCTGCGCGAGTCCGTCGATGTGCACGCGCTGAACCAGACCCGTACCCGTCGCGGCGCCGCCGACGCACAACGGACGCAGCGCGCCGTGGTGACAGCAACGGCGCCCACCGCCAGCGGTGGCATCAACACGGATGAACTGAGCGCGGATACCGGCGGCCCCGCGCTGTCCGGGCGCGAGACCACCGCGGTGCGCAGCACGCTCGCGGGCGCGCCGCGCGGCGGCGTTGCCAGCTCGGCCGGCGCGGCGACGCCAGCGACCCGCGGCGGCCGCAGCGACGAGGCCATCCGCCGTGTCATGGACCGCAACAAGGGCGCCGTGTTCGCCCTGTACAACCGCGCGCTGCGTCGCGATCCCATGCTGCAGGGCAAGCTCGTGTTCGAGATGGTGATCGCGCCCGACGGTCGCATCACCGAGCTGACCCTGTTGTCCAGCGGCCTGGCCGACGCGGAGCTCACGCGCAAACTGCTCGCGCGAATCCGCCTGATCAGCTTTGGCGCAGCGGACGTCATCACCACCCGCGTCAACTACGCTCTCGACTTCCTGCCCTATACCTGAAGCGCGAGGACGAGGGCCTGCGCAGCGTCGAAGGCGACAGCCTGGTACAGCGGGAACGCGGCGACGGGGGCGCGCCCGCAGACGCCTAGGCCAGGCTCAGCCGCGCGGGCACGAACTTGTGCAACGGGGTGCCGGCGAAGCGGTCGCGCAGCGCCGGGTCCGTCAGTTCGTTGGCGTAGACGCCGGTGGACAGCAGCTTGCCCTGTTCGTCGCGGAATAACATGCCCTGGCCGTTGGGTAGCGAGGCGGTGCCAGGCTGCATGCGCGCGTCGTAGGCGAGGTCGACCAGCGCACTGCCCACCGCCGTCTCCAACCTGACCCGTGCGCCTTCGGGCAGGGCGTACCTGGCGCCGTCGTCCGGGTGGATGGTCAGCGCCGTGGTATCCCGGCCCTTGGCCCAGCGCGGATCGCGAATCGCACAGTTGGCCGTGTAGGCGCGCCGCGAACCGGCGACCAGGGCGAACGGGTAGTCCGCGCTGGTGTCCAGCAGCGGGCGCATGTCGCGCAGCACCTGCGCCTCCTCCAGCAGCTCCGGGATGTGCAGCTGCAGGCGCTGGTCGGGGTGAGGAATACGCTCGAAGCACTCCTGGTAGGTGGATTCGCCGATAACCACCGCGCTGTCGGCGTCGCGCAGCGCAGCGAACAGGCGCAGGCCCGCATCGGGACCTTCCCAACCGGCGCGGGCGGCCTCGGCGGCGTGCTTGAGGGTATACACCTGGCACAGGCCCCAGACGATGGCGGTGGCCTCGGCCCCCTCGCCCAGCGTGGGGCCGAGTGTGCGGTACAGCACGTAGGGAAGCAGCGCCGCGAGTTTCGCATTGCCGCTTATGGCGGCGAAAAAGGCATCGCGATAGGCGGCCTGTCCCTGCGCCGCGGCGGCGTGCAAGGTGTCCAGCTCCCCCGGCTCGACCAGGCCCATGGCCTCGATGATACGCGCGTGGATCTCCGGCTCGCCCAGCGTGTTGGGCGTGGCGCTGAGCAGGGGCTTGCGCAGGTGGAAGATGTTGGCGGGAAAATTACGCGGGAAAAAGGTCGCCTCCCACTTCTCGTAGGTCGACGAAGCCGGCAACACGTAGTCGCACTCGCGCGCGGTCTCGGTCATGGCCACGTCGACACAAAGGCTGAATTCCAACGACCGGATCGCCTCGCGCAACCGCGGCGCCCCGGGTAGCGAGTGCACCGGGTTGGCGCTCTCGATCACCAGCGCGCGCGCACGCTCGGGGTGGTCGTTGAGAATCTCCTCGGCCAGGTAGGAACCCGGGTACAGGCCGCTGATGATGGGCGCGCCGGTCACCGGCAGCCGCTGCAGGCGATCGCGGCCGTTCTCGTCCAGGCGCGCCCGGTGCAGGGAGATCACCTGGGCGAGCTGGGTGATCATGCCCATGGTGCCAGGCCGGCCGTAATTGCCGGTCAGCAGCACCGCGAGGTGATTGAGGTAGGTGACCAGGGTCGAGTGGGGCGCCATCTGGATCCCCAGGTCTTCCTCCAGCGCCACCGACTCCGCCGTGCCGATGAGCCGCGCGGCGCGCTGCACCAGCTGCGGATCGAGGCCCGCGAAACGCGCGTACTCGTCGACCGGCACATCCGCCAGCGCGGCGATGACCGCCTCGTGACCGCTGGCGTGCGCCGCCAGCCAGTCGCGATCCACCAGGTCAGCCTGCACGATGTGGCCGACGATGGCCGCCATGCACCACGCATCGCGACCCGGCCGCACCGCCAGGTGGATATCGGCGTAGTCCGCTGTCTCGGTGCGCCGCGGATCGATGACGACAAGCGAACGCGCCGGATCGTTGCGGATGTCCTTGAGCAGCGGACGGGCGCGGTCCATGCCATTGCTCATGAATGGATTCTTGCCGACCAGCACGGCCACCTGCGCGCGGTGCAGCTCCGGGTGCGTCATGCCGCCGACCATACGGCTCACCACCCAGGCCAGTCCGGTCTTTTCCTGGGAGATCGCGTTGCCCATGTACTTCACACCCAGGGCGCCGCGCAGGCCCATGGCCGAGGCGCCGACCAGGTGATTGCCCTGGGCGCCGCCGCCGTAATAGAAAATGCGTTCGCCACCGTGCCGCGCCTTCACCGCGGCAAGGCGCGCGGCGACCTCGCGGATGGCCGTGTCCCAGTCCACCGCCTCGTAGCTGCCGTCGGCGCGGCGGCGCATGGGACTGTCCAGGCGCGCGCCGCTGTTCTGGTAGTAGTCGATGCGCGCGGCCTTGTTGCAGATATAACCGCGCGATGTCGGGTGCTGGTCGTCCCCGCGCACCTTGACGAAACGGCGCCCGTCTTCGCCCCCCAGCTCCACCTTGATACCGCAGTTGACGAAACACAGGTTGCAGGCGGAACTGCGCACATTGTCCGCTTCGGCTGCCATCGCATTAACTCCCTCGAGACGCGTCGCCCTGCAAGTTAGTCCAGATTATGGACTTTGTCCAGTACCACGGCTAGAATGACGCCGATGAAATGGCATGAACTGTCCGAGCAGCACTGTTCCGTCGCCCGCAGCCTGGCCGTGGTGGGCGACCGCTGGACCCTGCTGATCCTGCGCGACCTGTTCCTGGGCGCGCGGCGCTTCGAAACCATCCGCGACAGCCTGGGCCTGTCGCGCACCATCCTCGCCGAGCGCCTCAGCCTGCTGGAGGCCGAGGGCGTCCTGCGGCGCAAGCCCTACCAGGAAAAACCGCTGCGCCACGAGTACCACCTGACCGGCAAGGGCATCGACCTGTACCCGGTGATCATGTTCCTGTTGCGCTGGGGCGACCGCTACTACGCCGGTGACCAGGGTCCGCCAGTCGTGCAGCACCACCTCGCCTGCGGCCACGACTTCACGCCCGAACTGCACTGCTCAGAGTGTGGCGAACCGGTCAGCCCCTTCGAGACACGGCCCAGGGCTGGCGAGGGCTTCCCGCAACTGGCTGCGCTGCTGTCGCCGGACGACTGAGCGCGCCTGTTACCACGCGCCTGCTACCACGCGCCTGCTACCACGCGCCTGCTACCACGCGCCTGCTACCACGCGCCTGCTACCACGCGCCTGCTACCGCGCGCCTGCTACCGCGCGCCTGCTACCGCGCGCCTGCTACCGCGCGCCTGCTACACTACGCGCTGCGCTGGACAGGGACGAGCGGAGGATGGCGAAAGAACACTGGTATTTCCTCGCCGGCATGCTGGCGGTGGCGCTGCCGCTGGCCGCCGCGCTCGCCGTGAAGAAACTGGAGCTGTTCGGCGAGCGTCCGGATGCGCGCATCGTCTACACCTCGGCCGGCGATACAAGCCTCGCCCTGCACGCCTTCCACCCCCGCGGGATGGACCGCGGCACGCCGGCGCCTGCCCTGCTGTTGTTCCACGGCGGCGGCTGGCGTTTCGGCAGCCCGCGCCAGTTCTACCCCCAGTGCCGCGCCTTCGCCGCGCTGGGTTACCGCTGCTTCAGCGCCGCCTACCGCCTGTCCCCCCACGACCCGCCGGACCTGCGCGGCGCCATCGACGACGCCGCCAGGGCGCTGCAGTACCTGCACGACCACGCCGCAGCGCTGGGCGTGGATCCCGCGCGCATCGTCGTCGGCGGCGGCTCCGCCGGCGGCCACCTGGCGGCGAGCCTGGGCGCGGGACTGCACGGCCAGCAGCGCGCGCGGCCGCGCGCGCTGCTACTGCTCAACCCGGTGCTGGATTTCGCGCCGTGCACTCCCTTTCATCACCTGGCCGGGACGGACTGGCGCGCGGTATCGCCCTTGCAGGCGGTGGCCGCCGACTTCCCGCCCACGCTGGTGCAGTCCGGCAGCCTGGACGTGGAAGTGACGCCACATGCGGTGCGCGCCTTCTGCGATGCGGTAAACGCGGCGGGCGGCGATTGCCGGTCACGGATCTACCCCGGCCAGCGACACGGTTTTTTCAATGCGGACAATCGCGACGGCGAATACCTGCGCCGCAGCAACGCGGCGATGGCGAATTTCCTGCGCGATCTCGGTGTACCGGAATAACCGGTGATGGCGCCTGCAGGGCGCCAGCTAGAGCCTGTGCTGGATGCCGGTGTCGATCCAGCGCGCAATCGTCGCGCACTCCGCGGCGGTGGCGCCGGACTCGTGGGCCGGGCCGAAGTCGATATCGTTGGGGTACTGGGCGTCCGTACGTCCGTCCATACGCCTGCCCACACACTTCCAGTACAGTAGCGAGTCGCGGGCGAATTTCGCCACCCACTTGCTGGAATAGGGCCGCGACAATTCGAAGCGCCCGGTCATGGCGGTGAGCTTCGCGCCCTTGCCCGCACTGGATTGCACCTGTACCGGCGACAGCGGCGGGTAGCCGTCGCCGCCGCGCTGCAGGCGCAGGGCCTTGATACGACCCGCGGCATCGACCTGCGACACCGCACCGCTGGCACCACCGGGGCGGAACTGCAGGGTGTCGCCGACGACGTAGCCGCGCCCGCCCTTCTGGATGAGCACGTGAACCACCGAGTTGCGTGTGCCCTGCCCCAGCTGCTTGCGCGCCCAGGGCCAGTCGAACTGCTCGTAGTCCTGGGCGATACGCGAGTACAACAGGCCGTCGCGGTCGTTCATGTCGCGGTGACAGCCGCTGCAACGGTTTTCCAGGATCGGCCGTACCTGGTCGAAGGTCACCGGTGGCGTACGCCGCGGCAGCGGCGGGTTGGTGCCGTAGGCCAGGGTGCCGCGGAAGCGCTCCTGGGCACTGGCCCTGAATTTGCGCGCGCGCTCCTCCGAGTGACCGTCGTGACAGCCGTGGCAGGTGCGCGTCTCCCCGGCGCGCAGCGAGTGCAGCATGCTGTCGTGGGCGATCACCGCACCCTGGGCGTCCGTCCCCGTCATGATGATCGGCTCCTCACAGGGCACCTGCATTTTCACCGAACCGTCCTCCTGCAGCGGCTGCGAGCCGAGGGTAGCCACCGACTTGTGCCCGGTGTTGTTGAGGATGGAAGCGTAGGCCTTCTCGTCCTTGCCGCGGTAGGTGATGTCCCACATCTCGGGCAGGAAAATGGTCAGCGCGGCCATGTTGCGGCGGTGGAAGTCGCGGTCCTCCGTGTTCACCGCGCAGCCCTGGAAGGCGCACTGCTGGAAGAGGTTGTTCAGCCAGTCGTAGGGCTCGCTCGGGTAGAGCTCCGCCGCCCGCGCATCCACCACCTGCAGGTAGCAGTTGGCGTTCTCGTCCAGCGGCGCGGGCTGCTCCGGCAGGTCCTTGCCGTACAGGGCACGATAAGGGGCGATGGCGCGGCCGTCCCAGGCCTGCCACGGCTCGCCGCCGGCGAGCAGTTCCATCTGGCGGGTATCGAAAGGGTCGGTGACCATCGGCACCTTCACCCGGTACAGGGCCTTCTGGCAGGTGGGCTCGCCAGCCATGGCGCGCCGGTTGGCCTGCTGCAGGAAAGTGGCCTCGAAACAGGAGCCGCGGGCATGGGTGATCATGAACTCGCTGTCGGTGTTGGGCAGGGGCGCCGCGTAGCCCGCCTTGCCCAGGGGCCGGCCCTTGCCATCCCGGCGCACGTCGATGTCCTGGTCCGTGCCGTAGGGGGTGATGGCCACGAGCGAGCTGGGCACGTAGCGGCCGCTGCCCGGCCGGCCGCTGTTGCTTTCGCCATCGGGGTAGCAGCTGGCGCTGGAACAGCCCTCGACATGCGGGTCGCGGTAATCCATACCGTAAATGATGCCCATGCTGCCGACGTGGTTGGAGCGGTAGTAATTGGAGATCGCCAGGTGGCCGGGGAATATCTCCGCGACGGAGCGGATGGCGCGCAGTTCCGAGCGCCCCTCGCCGCCGGTGACGCTGCCCGGCAGCCAGCCCTTGGTCTTCAGCGTGGTGGTCTTGTGCCCGTTGAGAATCACCGTCTGGTCCGCGCCGTTGCCGTCGGTGCGACACAGCCACCACTTGTTCTTCGACGTGGCCGGCCGGTTGGAGTGCGCCCCGCGCGAGTCGTGGCTCTTGTTCTCGTGCGAGTTCCAGCACGAGTAGAGGATGTCGCCGTTGGTCATGACCGCCGGCGCCAGGGCGTTCTGTTCGTGCGGGCTGATGTTGCGCGCCTCCGTGCCGTCGATATTCATGGTCCACAGTTGCATGGACATGCCGGCGCGCCCGTAGCCGTACTCCTGTGACACGCAATAGGGCGCGTTGAAGCAGCGGCCACGGCCGAACTGGTCCTTGCCCTGATGCATGCCGACGGGATTCTTGAACGGGTAGGTTTCGCCGCGGTTGCTGGTAAAGACGATTTTCTCGTTGTTCAACCACTCCGGCTGCCGGTCGATGGCGCGCGGCGGGCGGTGGGGAATCGGCCATTTCCTGTCCTCCACCAGGTCGTAGATCCACAACTGCGCGTGGGTCAGCCCGGGAATTTCCCGGATACCCAGGTCCTGGCCCTCGGCGTGGACCGGCACCAGTTCATTGCCGTGCCCGACCGAGTAGACGATCTTCGTGCCGTCGGGGCTGACGCGCGCCTCGTGGGCGACGCAGATCTCGCGCGACTGCGTGCAGTCGTGGATGACCTTGACCGTGCCCTGCAGGTCGTCGATCACCACGTCGGCCTCCGCCAGGCCGTGGTTGATGCGGCCCACGTCGGTGGCGTGCTGCCAGTTGGCGGCCTCGCCCACCGGCGTGCCCGGCACCGGGCGCGTGGCGCGCGGCTGGCGCGTGTAAACCAGTTGCCATTGCGGCGGCGCGGGCTGCAGGCGCAGTTCGCTGTAGCGCTCGCTGGAGGCCAGGGTCAGGCCCTCGATGGTCAGCGAACCGTCCTGCGCCACACGCGCCACACCCGCCTGGTCGGTGCCGGCCAGCGACCACTGCATGTGTTCGCCCCGGCGCCGGCGCAGCTGCGGCGTCTTGCGCAGGGTCAGGTCGAAGGTCGCGCTGGCGGGCTGGTCGCCCAGGCCCGCGCCCAGGTCCGTGACGCGGCGGTAGCGCAGGGGTATGACCATCGACTCCTCGTCGACGCGCATCGCCGCGCTGTTCCAGCCCAGGCCGAGATTGTAGTGACCGCGCTCACCCCAGGCGTTGGCCGACGAGCCGGTGAACACCGGCAGGGGCAGGCCGTGGCGCAGTTGCTGGGCGGCGTCGTTGAACAGGCCGTCGGGCAGCCGCGAGGCGCCGTCGCCGGCGGCGCGCCAGGTGCCGAAACAGGCGACGCGATAACGTTCGCAAAGGCGGAAGAAGCCGGTATCCAGGCCCGCGTCGCCGTCGCCGGTGGTCCCGTCCAGGCGGTAGTAGATGTGATTGACGCGACCTGCCGCCGCCGCACGGCTGAACGCCGCGGCGTAACGGCCGCTGGGCGCGTCGGCGCGCACCGCGCTGATCATGGCGCGCCACCAGTCGTCGCGCAGCCCGGCGCTGGCGGCAATCGCCTCCCCGCCGGCCGCGCCCTCACCGCGCAGGCGGATACCGGCGCGCCAGTCGACGGCCTTCTCGTAGCGACGGTGCAGCGACAGGATGGTGTCCAGCAGGGTGCCGCCGGCGCCCGCGGCCAGGTCCAGTTCCAGCACCAGGTCGGCGCCCGCGGCAAGCTGGCCGCCGGGTGCGCCTGCACCGGTGCAGCGCAGGGTCGCGCCGTCGGGGGCGACGGCGCACTGCGCCCGTGCGATGTCGGGCATACACGCCAGGGCGAGCAACAGCGGCGCCGCGGCCAGCACCCGGCGGAGTCTTCCAAAGCGATGCATATCAACAGTTTAGCGCCGAACCCCGGGCGCTGTATATCGCCGGCGGACGACCTGCCACGACACAGCCGCGACGGCGCCACGATTTATGGCAGCACTTGTGCCGATAGTGCATAATCGGCCCTCGCCCGGGACAATGACGACGATAATGAAACGACTCGGAAGCACCCTGCTCGCGCTGTCGCTGGTGGCGGGCGCCGCCTACGCATACCGCATGGACCTGTTGCTATGGGGCCTGGGCAAGATAGTACCGCTGCGCTCACCGGTGGGCCCACATGTCGAGGTCGCCTGGTCGACGCCTTTGCGCCCCGCCCCCGACCCGGCGCGCCCGAACATCGTGCTCATCGTCGCCGACGACCTGGGCTGGAACGACCTGTCGCTGAACGGCGGCGTGGCCGGCGGCAGTGTGCCCACGCCGCACATCGACGCCATCGCCGCCGAGGGTGTGAACTTCGTCAACGGCTACTCCGCCCACTCCAGTTGCGCCCCCTCGCGCGCGGCGCTGATGTCCGGCCGCTACCCGACACGCTTCGGCTTTTACTACACACCCACGCCACCGGGTATGCTGCAGATGGTCGCGGCGCTCGCAAAGCGCCAGGCCGATGACGGCAGGCCCGGGATCATCACCCACTTCGACAACCCCGACGGCGCGGTGCCCGACTACGCTTTCATGGGTATGCCCGCACAGGAGGTATCCCTGGCGGAGGTCCTGGCGGCGGCCGGCTACCACACCGTACACATCGGCAAGTGGCACCTGGGCCGGGCCAACGGTATGGCGCCACACGAGCAGGGCTTCGACGAGAGCCTGCTCATGGCCAGCGGCCTGTACCTGCCCGCGGACGACCCCGGTGTGGTCAACAGCCGGCAGGACTTCGACCCCATCGACCGCTTCCTCTGGCAGGGCCTGCAGTTCTCCGCCTCCTTCAACGGCAGCCCGGCTTTCGCCCCCGGCGGTTACCTCACCGACTACTACACGGACGAGGCGGTCAGGGTAATCCAGGCCAACCGCGAGCGGCCGTTCTTCCTCTACCTGGCGCACTGGGCGCCGCACACGCCCCTGCAGGCGACCCGCGAGGACTACGCGGCACTGGGCCATATCGAACTCCACCGCGAGCGCGTCTACGCGGCGATGATCCGCGCGCTGGACCGCGGCGTGGGTCGCGTGATGCAGGCACTCGTGGACAACGGCATCGACGACAACACCCTGGTCATTTTCACCTCGGACAACGGCGGCGCCGGCTACATCGGTATCGACGACATCAATGCGCCCTTCCGCGGCTTCAAGATCCAGCTCTTCGAAGGCGGCATCCACGTGCCCCTGCTGATGCGCTGGCCGGGGCGCATCCCGCCGGCGACGGTGGTCACACGGCCCGCGCATCACTTCGATATCTTCACCACCGCTGCGGCCGCCGGCGACGCGACGGTCGACCACAGCCGCCTGGACGGCATCGACCTGTTGCCCCACGCCAGCGCGCAGCGCCCCGGACAGACCACCCACGAGCGGCTGTTCTGGCTTAACGGCCACTACCAGGTCATGCTGGAGCAGGGCTGGAAGCTGCAGATCTCCGAGCGTCCGCCGGCGACCTGGCTGTTCAACCTGAACGAGGACCCCACCGAGCAGCACAACGTCGCGGCCGCTCACCCGCAGCGCGTGCAGGCCATGCGCAGCGCCCTGGCCGAACACGCCGCACAGCAGGCGCCACCGGCCTGGCCGGCACGCATCGAGACGCCGCTGCAGGTGGATCGCCACGGCGCCCTGCCCTGGGATCCCGAGGGTGAATACATCTACGTGGTCAACTGAGCCGCAGCCGGCAGCGACCGCCAGGCGGGCAGACGCCTGCCAGCTTCCACCCCCGCGCTGAACGTTTCTTTTATTCTCGCGTCGCGGTATGCCTATAATGGCAGGCGGCAGGCCGGACCAGAGAGTCACGACTGCAATAACGGCAGGGACATGCATGAGTGAAGAGATGGCCTGCCACGGCTGCGACCTGCTGGTCGACGTCAGTGGCCTGGAGAACGGACAGCGCGCAGCCTGCCCGCGCTGCGGCCATTTTCTCACGCGCTACCGCGCAGATGTCTACAGCCGCACCACGGCCTATGCGGTCGCCGCCCTTATCCTGCTGGTGCTGGCCAACAGCTATTCCTTCCTCGCCTTCTCCGCCAGCGGCATGGAAAGCGTGATGACTCTACGCCAGACACCCGCCGCCCTGTGGCAGTACGGCATGCCCGGTGTGGCCCTCATCGTCGGCGCCTTTATCATCGCCATCCCCGCGCTGGTGCTGCTGCTCCTGATTGCACTGTGCATCCCGTTGAGCCTGGGCATCTACCGGCCCTGGCTGGTGCCGGTCGCGCGCGGTATCTTCCTCGCCCAGAACTGGGCCATGGTGGAGGTGTTCATCATCGGGGTCATCGTCTCGCTGGTGAAAATTGCCGCCATGGCGACGGTGAGCCTGGGCATCTCGTTCTGGGCCTACGCCGGCTTCACCGTCTGTTTCACACTGGCGGTCTCCACGCTGGACCGGTACCAGTGCTGGCAAACACTCGAGGAACTGGCCGCAGGATGAACAGCAAGGGGAACACCGCCGCCTCGCGCGGCCTCGCCGCCTGCCACCTGTGCTGCAAACTGGCCCCACAGGAGCTGCACCACTGCCCGCGCTGCGGCGCGGCCATGCACCTGCGCCAGCCCGACAGCATCCAGCGCACCCTGGCCCTGCTGGTCACCGCCTGCCTGCTATACATCCCCGCCAACCTCTACCCGATCATGTACACCGACCAGCTGGGCACGACTGAAACCAGCACTATTATCGGCGGCGTCCTGCTGTTGATAGACCTCGGCTCGGTGCCCGTCGCCGTCGTGATCTTCATTTTCAGCGTCATGGTTCCCTCGGGAAAACTGATGGCCATGTTCTACCTGGTCTGGACCGTGGAGCGACATTCGCCGCTGAACCCGCGCCAGCGTTCGGTCATGTACCGGGTCACTGAATTCATCGGCAAGTGGTCCATGATCGACGTGTTCGTGGTTGCCATACTCGCGGCACTGGTGCATCTTGGAGGCCTGCTGGTGATTCGACCGGGCATCGCGGCGCTGTCTTTCGCAGGGGTGGTGATTGTAACGATGATCGCGGCGGAGAGTTTCGACTCCCGGCTAATCTGGGACAATATGGAAGACAAAAACCGTGAGCACTGAACGCGCAGAGATCAGTTCCGGCGGCAAATTCTCGGCGGTGTGGTTCATTCCCATCCTCGCACTGTTGCTGGGCGCCTACATGGTGGTGCACAGCTGGCTGACCGAGGGCCCGGAAATCGAGATCACCTTCGCCACCGCCAACGGCCTGGAAGCGGGCAAGACCAAGGTCAAGTACCGCAGCGTCGATATGGGCGTGGTGGAGAAGGTGCGCCTGGGAGAGGACCTGGAAAGCGTGATCGCCACGGTCAAGCTCGAGCGCGAGGCGCTGCCCATGCTGCGCGAGGACACCGAGTTCTGGGTGGTCACCGCGCGCGTCGGCGTCGGCAACATCTCCGGCCTGGACACACTGCTCTCCGGCGCCTACATCCAGCTCGCGCCGGGCACCGGCGCCGAGGGAACGCGCAGCTTCGTCGCCCTGGAGGACCCGCCGCTGACCCCCACCGACGCCGAGGGACTGCGCCTGAAACTGGTCAGCGACCGCGCCGCCTCGGTGAGCACCGGGGATTCCGTGCTCTACTCGGGGTACAAGGTCGGGCGGGTGGAGAGCGAGCACTTCGACCCGCAGACGCGCAAGGTCCACTACGTCATTTTCATCGACGCCCCCTTCCACACCCTGGTCAACAGCGCGGTACGTTTCTGGGATGTCAGCGGCGTGTCGATCAGCGCCGGCGCGGATGGCTTCAACGTCGACACCGGCTCCCTGGACACCATCCTGCTGGGCGGCGTGACCTTCGGCGTGCCGGAGGGCGTGCAGGCCGGCACGCCGGTCGAGCACAACACGCAGTTCAAGCTGCACGACTCCTACGAGTCGATCCTCGCCAACCCCTACCACCATGGCCTGTACTACGTGGTCAAGTTCAATCACTCCATCAAGGGCCTGTTGCCGGGGGCGCCGGTGGAGTTTCGCGGCATCACCATCGGCAGCGTCAAGCGGCTGATGCTCAAGGAGTCCCTGTCGCAGACCATGAAAATGGGCGCGGAGGGACACGGCGAGGCGATCCCGGTGCTGATCTACATCGAGCCGGCGCGCATGGAGCTGCCCGACTCCGCCGAGTCGGTGGACATCATGCGGCGCTCCGTCGAGGTCGGTGTACCCAACGGTATGCGCGCCTCCATGGAGAGCGGCAACCTGCTGACCGGGGCCAAGTACATCGGCATCGACTTCTACCCGGACGCGGAGCCAGCCGAGATCGGCCAGTTCCTCAACTACCAGACCGTCCCCACCATCGACACGGGACTGGGCCAGTTGCAACAGAAAGTCAGCGCCATCCTCGGCATGATCGCCGACCTGCCGCTGGACCAGACCGTGGCCAGCGCCAACGCCGCGCTCGCCAGCCTGGACGAGACGCTGGACGGGGTGAGCGCACTGCTCGAACAGGACGGCACGCGTGAACTGCCGGCGGAACTGAATCGCACCATGGAGGACCTGCGCGCCACCCTGCAGGGCCTGTCGCCGGACTCCGAGGTCTACCGCAGCCTGAACTCCAGCCTGTTGCGCCTGAATCGCACCCTGGGCAACCTCGAGACGGTGACCAATACGCTCGCCACGCAGCCCAACGCGGCGATCCTGCCCTCGCGGGCGCCGTCCGATCCCGAACCGGAGGTGAAACAGTGAGAATACTGGCCACACTGACCCTGGCCGCGCTGCTGGCCGCCTGCGCCGGCCAGCCCGTCGAACCCCGCTACTACCTGCTGCGCGGGGACGTCCCGCTGGACAACCGGCAGCTCACCCCGGCCAGCGGCTACGGCCTCGGGGCGGTGGTGCTGGCGCCCTACATTGACCAGCAGGGACTGCTGCTGGAAACCACCGACGGCACCATACGCCCCGCCCGCCAGCACCTGTGGGCGGAGCCGATCATCGAGGGCGCGCGTATCTTCCTGTTGCAGGAAATCTCCCACAGCAGCGGCAAGGACCTGCTGCCGCTGCCGGCCGGCGGCGACGCGGCGCTGATCAACGTGCGCATCGACCAGTTCCACGGCACCAGCGACGGCCGCGCCATCCTCATCGCCTACTGGTGGGTAAGCCGCGACGGCGAAGCCCTGGCCGGCTACAAATTCGCCCAGGCGCGCCAGCTCGACGCCAGCGGCTACGACGCACTGGCCAGGGCGCAAAAAGCGCTGCTGACAGACCTCGCGCGGGAAATCGCCGCGATCATTCCGCAATAGCGAGGCCGGGCTGGCACTGCGGGACGGATGTCCCGGCTGCGCGAGGCGCTAGATCGGCAGCGGGATAAAGACCTTGGATACCGCGTGCACCGCCCCGGTGACCGCGCGGTGATCGGAATCGCCGGCGATGCGCGCCATCATTTCCTGCAGGATGATGATGCGCCCGAACAGGCGCTCGAAACTGAGGTTGTCGATGCGGCCCTGGTACTCGTGTGTGATCAGATAGTGTTCGCCATCCGGCTTGCGCTTGTTCTTCAGCTTCCACACCAGCACCTCGACATTGCGCGCACTGGTCATCAGCACCTCGGGGTCCAGCCGGTCGGTAAAATACATCTCCGGCTTGTACTGGTAAGCCTCGCGCAACATGCTGCCCAGCCCCACGGCGAGGGCGAACACGCGATCACCGTCAAAGCTGTCGTCGAAGGCCAGGTTCAGCGCATCGACATCCTGCTTGCCGTCCAGCTCCGCGAAGTTCAGTTCATAGCGGTTCACGCGCAGCTGCGCCAGGCGGCCCTCGACGGTCATTCCGGGAATTTTCTGCAACTCGCGCGGGTTGCGCCGGTACAGCTTGACGATAAGCTCCTGTACCGCGGCGCGCGTCTCATCGATGAATTCATCGGCCACGAGATCGATATCGGACTTGACCAGGTTCTTGATCTCGTAGCCGCCGCACGCGCCGAGAAGCAGGGGTAACAGCAGGGCATAGAACAGGCGCATGCCGGAAATTCTATCCCGTGCGCCGCTGTCGGAACAGCGACGACAGTGTTCATAGTACCGCCGGCAGGACGGACCGAGGCAGGGGTCGTAACACTCGTCATGAAATCTTGCTACTATCGATGAACTGTACAGCACAAGAATAAGTAAGCGGTTTCGATGTTGAGAACCACCCTCCTGTCAATGCTGCTGGGCATGGCCGGCCTGCTGCTGGTCCTGGCCGTGGCGTTTTCCTCCAGCGACGGCGGTATCGCGCCGATCAGCCTGGACACGCAGGACACACCAGGCGACGCGAGCAGTGCAAAGGGCTTGCAGGTGACCCTGAACAGCCGCGGCATCGCCGCGGTCAGCCTGCCCGTGACGGGACTGGCGGCGCGGGACTACCCCTACCTGCATATCGGCCTGTCCGATTTCAGCGACAAACTGCGCATGGCCCTGGCCTGGGAGCACAGTGGGGAGGAGACGGCCCAGGTGCTGCCGATGAAAGCACGCCCACGCGAATCGCTGTGGATCGCCACACACGAGATCGACCGCTGGCGTCTGCAACTGGAAGGGCTGCGCCTGGTTTTCTTCGGCGCCCCGGGACAGACCTTGCGTGTGCAGGATTTTTCCCTGCACCCGGCCGGCCTGGGTCGCCAGTTGCACGCCATGCTGGACGACCTGGGCAGTTTCGTTCCCTGGCGACCGGGCAATATCAATTCCCACTCGGCAGTCACCAAGACCTCGCCCTTTTACCCCGCGCCGCTGTTCGCGCTGCTGCTGGCTTGTTGCCTGTCCGGCTTCGCTCTCGTCTCCCTGCTGGACTACCTGCGCGGCAAGTGCGCGGCGCCGAACTGGACCGCCGCGGGCCTGGTGTTCCTGCTGTGCTGGGTGGGCCTGGATGCAGTGTGGCAGTACAAGTTACTGCGCCAGCTCGGCGAGACCCGCGCGGACTTCGCCGGCAAGTCGCGCGAGGAAAAACTTCTCGCCGGGCCCGACGCGGAACTGTACGCCTTCGTCGCCCGCGCGCGGGCCCTTATGTCGCCAGCGGACGCCCGTGTCTTCGTCAGCTCCAGCGACAATTACACCGGCCTGCGCGGCGCCTACTACCTCTACCCCTTCAACGCCTACTGGAAAAAGGACGGCCATGAACTGCCGCACCCCGCCTTTCTGCGCCGCGGCGACTACATCATGGTTTTGCAGCCGGCCAGCCTGCGTGTTGCCCGCCGCCGCGGTATGGCCTTTTCGGCGGACGGCAGCTTTCCCGTCGAGGTATTGCTCGCCAGTCAAGGGCGCCAGCTGCTGAGGGTGCTGTAGATGGAAACGTTGGCGACCCTGTTTGCACTGCTGCTGCCGGTATTGCTCGGCGGCCTGTGGCTGAACCTGCTGGTGCCCGCGGCGACCCCCGCGCGCAGCGCGCTGGTGTGGGGCTACGGCTGCCTGACGGGCCTGGTGCTGCTGCCCCTGCTGATGCGGCTGCTGGCGCACCTCGGCCTGGGACTGGACTTTGCTTACACCACGGCGACGGCGCTTGCCCTGGCGCTGGTGGCCGCCCTGGCGGGCCTGGCGCGCCGCGGCGCAGCGCGGCAGGCGCCGCAAACCCCACAGTGGCGCACCCTGACAACGGCGCAGCGCGCTCTGTGCGCGCTGTTGCTGGGCCTCATCGCCCTGCGTCTGCTCAACCTCGGCCTGGAGATCATCTGGCGTCCGCTGTATCCCTGGGACGCCACCATGCACTGGGCGACCAAGGCGCGGGTATGGTTCGAATACGGCGACATGGTGCCCTTCGTCGCACACGACCAGTGGCTGCAGCGCGGCGGCGAAGGCGTGTTCACCGACCGCCACCCCGACTACCCGCAAACCGTATCGCTGCTGCAGGTGTGGATGAACCTGGCGGGCGGCCACTGGAACGAGAGCCTGATGAACCTGCCCTGGCTCGCCTGCTTCGCCGGGCTGGGCCTGGCCTTTTTCGGCCAGCTGCGCCTTGCCGGCGCCGGCCTGCCCACGGCGACGGCGTTCAGCTACCTGCTGTTGTCGCTACCGCTGATGAACACCCACGTCGCCCTGGCCGGTTACGCCGACCTCTTCATGGGCGCGGTATACGGCGGCTCGGTCATGGCCCTGCACAACTGGATGCGCCTGCGCCGCAACTGGTTGCTGGCGCTGTCCCTGCTGCTGGCGGCGATGTGCCCGCTGGTCAAGAACGAGGGAGTGATCTGGGCCCTGACCCTGGTGCCGGCCTTCACCGTGGCCTTCCTGGCGCGGCGCGACGCGGCCAAGTTGGTGCTACTGGGCGCGCTGGTCGTGCTGCTGCTGGCCCTGGTGCTGCCCGAGAGCACGGTGGTCGCCGGGCACCCGCTGCAACGGCTCACCCCGACGTTCAACCCGCAGGCGCTGCCCGGGCTGGTGAAAAGCATCTGGCTGCACGACAACTGGCACCTGGGGGGCTATCTGCTGCTGATGCTGGTGCCACTGGGCCTGGTCATGCCCGGCGCGATCACACGCAGCTACCTGGGCCTGACCGCGGCCCTGGCCACAGCCGTGGGCGCCTTCCTGTTCCTCTTCCTGTTCACCGGCTTCGGCTGGGGGGCGACCAACTTCGCCGCAGTTGGCCGGCTGGAAATGCACCTGGCGCCCGGCCTGCTGTTTCTCTGCGCCCTGCTGTTCGAAGACCTGCGCCGCCGCGGGCGCATACTGGCGGCCGCCCCGCCGACTGGGCTATAGCTCGAAGCGCCGGCGCAGGAAACGCGAAATTCCGTCCGCGTCATGGTGCCCGATGACCTCGGTGGCGGCATCGCGCACCGCGGCCCTGGCATTACTCGGCGCATAGCTCTCGTCGGCGATCTCGAACATGCTCAGGTCGTTGTCGCTGTCGCCGAAACAGATTACCCGGCTGACGCCCAGGTCGGCCTTCAGCTGGGTCACCGCGCCACCCTTGCTGGCGGCGCTGTGATGGATATCCAGCCAGTGCAGGCCGTCGCCCTCGATGGCCTCGCCGCCGTAGGCGACCAGGTGCGGCTCGTCGGCGACCAGTTCCTGCACCCGGTCGATCGCCGACGCACTGCCGATGGCGCTGATGTTGCTGATGTCCACGTAGGCGGGCATCTCCGCCAACAGGTGCACGTCCAGCGCGTCGTCGCGGCGAAACAGTTGCGCCAGCTTGCGCTCCGCGGGGTTGAGGCCGGGCGCGTGGTAGACGGCGTGCCGGTCCGCGTCGTCGAGGGTGAAGATGAACGGCGCCACGGCGGCGACGCGGAAGGCCTCCAGCACACTGCGAATCTCCTCCAGCGTGAGCAGGTTGCGGTGGCTGAAGGCGTCGCGCTGCGGGTGCCAGATCATCACGCCGTTCTTGTAGATATGCGGCAACGCGAAGCCGTGTCCGTCGAGCAGCGCGCGTGCGCCGTGCAGCGTGCGCCCGGTTGCCACCGTGTAGGCGATGCCGCGACGACTGAGCAATTGCAGGGTCTGCCGGGTATGCGCGGACAGGCCGGAACGGGCGTCCAGCAGTGTTCCGTCGAGGTCAAATACAATGAGCTCCATCGCTGTGCCTGCTCCGGCGAGTGGCCTGGTGGGTGACAGCAACAGAGTCTACCCTGAGCGGAGACCGTTGGCCTGCCCCGCGGGCCGCGGCAGGTTAACAATCTGTCATTGCCGTCAAAAGGTATACAGATGTATACTTTTGGCCAGCTTGCCACGCGGCCGGGCCCGCCCGCCGCCTATCGTCGAGGAACACAGCATGGCCGAAGTTGCCCAGAACCTGCCTCCCATCGAGGAACTGTTCGACCCCAATTCCCAAGACTACATGGAGAATCCGGTGCCCCAGTGCCTGGCGCTGGCGCGGCGCGGCCCCATCGTCTGGTACGAGCCCTGGCAGGCGTGGATCGTCACCCGCATGCCGGACATCATGGCCTGCTGGAAAGAGGAGCCACTGTCCTCCGACTTCTACGACTGGGAGTTCGCGCCACCGCGTCCCCCCGAGGAACAGTGGAGCAATTTCGAACGCGCCATGATCGGTCACAGCCTGCTCGCCGAACAGGAGCACCACCGCCTGGTGCGCCGGGTCACCGCGCCGGCGTTCTCGCGCAACGTGGTCGACAAGATCCAGGCGAAGATCGAACCCGAAGTACAGAAGCTGTTCGACGCGCTGGGCGAGCCGCAGGTGTTCGACTACAAGGAGGCGATTGCCCAGCACATCCCGTTCATTTCCATCACGCGCATGGTGGGCATACCGGAGAAGTACTGGCCGGAGATCAAGCAGGTGGTGATGACGTTCACCGAGGCGTGGAATCCGACGATTTCCGACGAGCAACGCGAAGCCGCGCGGCAGGACAGCAACCGGGCCATCGACATCATCCGGGAGGTGATTGCGGAACGGCGCAGCGCCCCGGAGCAGGATGATTTTCTCAGCACGCTGCTGCGCATCGAGGCAGAGAACGACGGCTTCGAGGAGGGCGATATCGTCACCCTGATCCTGGCGCTGATCGGCGCCGGTTCCGACACCACCCTGGTGGCCCAGCAGTGGTCGGTCTACGCCCTGCTGAAGAACGACCGCGGGGAGATCGCAAAAGCACTGGCCTCCCCGGACGCATTCTCGAACGCATTCAGCGAGATCAACCGCTGGGGCGTTTCCTCCAAGATGGGCTTTGCGCGCTATGCGCCCCGCGATATGGAATTCATGGGACAGCAACTGCGCAAGGGTGTGATGGTGCTCATGATGCCGCACCTGAAAGACCACGACCCGGACTACTACGACGATCCCGAGACCTTCGACGTGGAGCGCGTGTTCGATCCCGACGTGATGTTCGGTTACGGCCCGCGCTACTGTATCGGCGCGGCACTGGCCAAGCGCCAGCTGTACCTGACCCTGAGTGAACTGTTCCGGCGCTTCCCCGACATCGAACTGGCCGAGGAGCCCGAGCGCGACCCGGACGACCACAACGCGGTAGTCTTCAGGCGACTGCTGCTGAAAACCAATCTCGCCGGCTAGGCCGGCGCAAGGAGTAGAGAATGGACCAGCCCAAACGCGCCGCGGACACCCCCTACGGCATCGAGGTCGAGGCGGGCAAGGCGTACTTCTGGTGCGCCTGCGGCCTGAGCCAGTCCCAGCCGTTCTGCGACGGCTCGCACAAGGACACAGGATTCTCGCCGGTACGCTATGACGCCGGCGAAAGCGGCAAGGTGTTCTTCTGTGGCTGCAAGGCGACGTCCACCCAGCCGCTGTGCGACGGCAGCCATAACAACTGAGCGCGCGCCGGCATGCCCGGCCCGGGCGCCCTGCGCGTGCACCGCTGACACCCTGTCTGCAGACACATGAACACGCCCTTCGAAGCCATCTATCACATCGCCTGCGAGCGCCACGGCGGCGCACAGGCCCTGGCCGGCTTGCTGCCGGCCGTGCGCACGCCCAGGGCCCTGGCGCGTACGCGCGATGACCGCTGGCTGTCGCAGATGTCCCGCTGCGTATTCCAGGCAGGCTTCGTGTGGCGGGTGGTGGACAACAAGTGGGACGGCTTCGAGGACCTGTTCTTCGGCTTTCCCCCGGAACGCATCGTCATGCTCAGCCCGGAGCAGCTGGACCGCTTCGCCACCAACACGCGTATCGTGCGCAACCGGCAGAAGGTGCTCACAGTACAGGAGAACGCGCACTTCATTCTCGATATCGCACGCGAATACGGCAGCTTCGGCCGCTTCGCCGGACGCTGGCCCGACGACGACCTCATCGGCCTGTTCAAAACACTGAAGACGCGCGGCGCCCGGCTCGGCGGCATGACCGGGCAGCGCGTGCTGCGCAACATGGGCCGCGACACCTTTATCGTCACCGGCGACGTGGTGCGCTGCCTGCAGCGCGCCGGTGTGGACATCCGCGACAACCCCGGCTCAGCACGCGAGATGCGGCGTATCCAGGACACCTTCAACGCCTGGCGCGAACAGAGCGGCCTGCCCTACGCCCACATGAGTCGCATCGCCGCGCTGTCCGTCTGAGCGCGGCACGGCGGCGGCCAATTGTGACCGCGATCACAGAACCCGCCAATTCCGTACGCCAACCCCGGCGCCGCGGCTGCCATGACGCCTGCTTTCAAGCAGACTACACTGGTCACAGGTGTATTGCCGGAACGCGGGAGGAACAGCATGGCGGAACGAGCAAGCTTTCATTCGAGAGATCCGGGCCAATCCACGTTCCTGGTACGGGACGCCACGGGCCGGCAGGTTTACAACGGCCCGGAGCGCCGCCACGTCAATCGCCGCCAGGCGCAGGACCGGCGCACCGAGGTTCGCTTTGAGCTGAGCAAGATGGATCGACGCTGCAATCCGGGCCGTCGCGAGGACGATCTCAGGCCCGATTTCTGGTAAGCGACTCCGGCTAAAGAGGCGCCCGCTTACCAGCGCGGCCGCTGCAGAGCCCGGCCCCGGTTATTTCTCGCTCTACTGTCGCAGGCGCACGTGGGCCGCGTACAGGGCGGCGGTGAGCAGCAGCAGCGCACCCCCCTGGTGCGCGGTGGCCAGGGCGACCGGCACCTGCAGCAGCAGCGTGCTGATACCCAGCACGACCTGGACGTTCAGGGCCAGCGCCAGCAGCAGCGCGGCGCGGCGCGACGCCGCGTCGTCCAGCCGCCACAGCCGCCAGGCTTGAACATTGATCAGCACGAACAGCAGGTAGGCGAACAGGCGGTGGTTAAACTGCACCGTGGTGATATTCTCGAACGCCGCCAGCCACCAGGGGCTGGTCGCGTACAGGCCAGGGGGGACGAAACTGTCGCCCATCAACGGCCAGGTCGGATAGGCGAACCCCGCGCGGGTGCCGGCAACCAGGCCGCCACTGAGGATCATCAGGTACACCAGTCCGGCCAGTAGCAGCGAACTGCCGCGCAGGCCGCCCGCCGGGTTCGCCGGCACATCCGCACGCGCGCGCACCAGGTCGAACACCAGCCACAGCATATAGGCGTAAATGGCGACGGCCAGGCCGAGGTGCGAGGTCAGGCGGTACTGGCTCACCCGCGGCATATTGACCAGCCCGCTCTGCACCATGTACCAGCCGAGCAGCCCCTGCAGGCCGCCCAGTACGAACAGGAAAGACAACCGGGGCGCGAGGCCCGGGCGCAGCATGCGGCGATAGGCGAAGTACAACAGCGGCAGCAGGAAGATGACACCGATCAGGCGCCCCAGCACCCGGTGCAGGTACTCGAACATGAAGATACGCTTGTACCCGGCCAGGTCCATGCCCCGATTGACCGTCTGGTACTCCGGGTACTGCTGGTACTGCTCGAAGCTGGCCTGCCAGGCCTGCTCCGACAGGGGCGGCACGACGCCCATCAGCGGCTTCCAGTCGACCATGGACAGACCCGACCCGGTGAGCCGGGTGACCGCGCCCAGCAGCACCATGCCGAACACCACCGCGGCGCAGAACACCAGCCACAGGGCCACCTGGCGGTCTCGCTGTGCTTGCTCAATAGGATGCATAGGTCCGGGCCACTGGTGAAAGAGGCGGAATGATAACCGAATTCGCCGTGCGGTTGTGAGGCGCGCCGGCGACCAGAGCCTACTCGCGTAGTTCCGCCAGGTCGCGGAACAGCTCCAGCGCCTGCGGGTTCGCCAGCGCCTCGGTGTTCTTCACCGCGCGGCCGTGCACCGCATCGCGCACCGCCAGTTCGACGATCTTGCCGCTGCGCGTGCGCGGGATATCGGCCACCTGCACGATAACCGCCGGCACATGCCGCGGCGTGGCGCGCTCGCGCACGACCCCGCGAATGCGCGCCGCCAGCGCCGCGTCCAGTTGCAGCCCCTCGCGCAGCACCACGAACAGCACCACGCGGACATCGCCATCGTGCTCCTGCCCGATCACCACGCTCTCCAGCACCTCGTCCACCCGCTCCACCTGGCGGTAGATCTCCGCCGTGCCGATGCGCACGCCCCCCGGATTGAGCACCGCGTCAGAGCGGCCGTGTATGATGTAACCGCCGTGGGAGGTGATCTCGGCGAAATCCCCCTGTGCCCACACGCCCGGGAAGCGCTCGAAGTAGGCGGCGCGAAAACGCGCGCCGTCCTCATCGTCCCAGAAACCCAGGGGACAGGAGGGAAACGGGGCGCGGCACACCAGTTCACCGCGCTCACCGCGCACCGGCGTGCCCCGCTCATCGAAGACATCCACCGCCATGCCCAGCCCGGGAGCCTGTATCTCCCCGCGGTACACGGGCAGGATCGGGCTGCCGCCGACGAAACAGGACAGGATATCGGTGCCGCCGGATATGCTCGACAGGCAGACGTCGGGCCTCATATCGCGGTAGACGAAGTCAAAGCCCTCGTGGGCCAGCGGCGAGCCGGTGGAGAGAATGGTTTTCAGGCTGTCCAGCCGGTGCGTCTGCCGCGGCACGCGACCGCTCTTTTCCAGCGCTGCGATGTACTTCGCGCTGGTGCCGAAGATGCTGATGCCCTCGTCGTCGATGGCATCCAGCAGCACCGCGCCGTCGCGCGCGAAGGGGGAGCCGTCGTAGAGCACCAGGGTGGCGCCGCTGGCCAGGCCCGACACCAGCCAGTTCCACATCATCCAGCCGCAGGTGGTGAAATAGAAAAACACGTCGTCCCGCCCCAGGTCCACCGCCAGGCGATGCTCCTTCAGGTGTTGCAACAGCGAGCCGCCGGCGCCGTGGACGATGCACTTGGGCTTGCCGGTGGTGCCCGAGGAGTACATCACGTAGAGCGGGTGGTCGAAGGGCAGCGCCTCGAAAACCGGTTCCGGTTCACCGCTGTCGAGGAAGTCGCCGTAGAGCACCGCGTCCGGCAGCCGCGCCAGATCCGGCGCCGGCGACAGCAGCGGGCACAGCACCACCTGTTCGACGCTGTCCAGGCCCGCGGCGATACCCGCCGCGCGCTCCAGACTGTCACAGGCCTTGCCGTTGTAGTAGTAGCCGTCGGCGACGAACAGCACCCGCGGGGCGATCTGCCCGAAGCGATCGAGCACACCCTCCAGGCCGAAGTCCGGGGAGCAGGACGACCAGGTGGCGCCGATACTGGCCGCCGCCAGCATCGCCACCACCGTCTCGGGAATATTGGGCATGAACCCGGCGACCCGGTGGCCGGGCCGCACACCCGCGGCGCGCAGGCTGGCGGCGAGCCGGCCGACGTCGCGGTACAGCTGCGCGTAACTCAGCTCGCGCCGCTGCCCGTTCTCCAGCAGGGACACCAGCGCCGGGCGCTCGTCGCGAAAACGCAGCAGGTTCTGTGCAAAATTGAGCCGTGCCGCGGGAAACCAGCGCGCCCCCGGAAATACCTCGGCGTCCGCCAGCACGTTGTCGCCGCGTTCGCCCTGTACATCGCAGAAATCCCACACGGCGGACCAGAACGCCTGCGGCTCGCGCAGCGACCAGTCGTGCAGGGAGAAATAGCCGGGGCCGACCTGGACACCGTGTTGCCGGCGCACATGCAACATAAAGCGCAGCACATTGGAGGCGGCGATACGTTCCGGGGAAGGTGTCCACAACGGCTTGTTCATGGGCTCGGGGCTCCGCGGCGCCAAAAAAATCAGTGCGCTACTCTACGCGCTGGCCGCGGATACCGCCAGTGCGGACGCAACGCGTCCGGATTGCGTTACACTGGACGCTTTGCCCCCGGAGGAAGAGATGCAGGCGCCAGGGATCACTCGCTGCACACCACGCGGCGGACATGCGCGCTAGCCCCGCCGACGCCGACCAGTTCCTGCGCGAGCTGTTCGAGGTCATGGTGGCGGCGGCGAACCCCCACCAGGTGCTGGCCCGGCACCTGCCCGACGATACGCGGCGTCCGGCCGTGGTCATCGGCGCCGGCAAGGCCGCGGCCGCCATGGCCGCCAGCCTGGAGACCCACTGGCAGGGCGAGTTGTCCGGCCTGGTGGTGACGCGTTACGGCCACGGCGAACCCTGCAAGCTTATCGAGGTGGTGGAAGCGGCCCACCCGGTGCCCGACGACCAGGGCGAGGCGGTCGCGCGCCGCATGCTGCAAAGCGTGTCGGGGCTGGGCGCCGACGACCTGGTCATCTGCCTGCTCTCCGGCGGCGGTTCCTCCCTGCTCGCCCTGCCGGCTCCGGGCCTGACCCTGGCGGACAAGCAGGCGGTAAACCGCCAGCTGCTGCGCAGCGGGGCCCCCATCGACGCCATGAACTGCGTGCGCAAACACCTGTCATCGATCAAGGGTGGTCGCCTGGCCCTCGCCTGCCAACCGGCCCGGGTGCTGACCCTGGCCATCTCCGACGTGCCCGGGGACGACCTCGCGGTGATCGCCTCCGGTCCCACGGTAGCGGACCCGAGCAGCAGCGCCCAGGCGCTGGAGATTCTCGCCACCCACGGTATCGACGCCAACCCGCGCGTACTGGCCTGGCTGCGCGATGAGCGCGCAGAGACGCCAAAGCCCGGCGACCCGGCCTTCGCCGCCAACGACAGCCGCCTGGTCGCCACGCCCGCCAGCGCGCTGCAGGCCGCCGCGGCCGCGGCGCGCGACGCCGGCCTGGAAGTGATGGACCTGGGCGCGGAGGTGGAGGGCGAGGCGCGCGAGGTCGCCGCCGCACAGGCCGACATGGCCCTGGCGTATGCGCGAGAGGGCCGGCGCTGCCTGATCCTGTCCGGCGGCGAGACCACGGTAACCGTGCGCGGCTCGGGTCGCGGCGGGCGCAACGCGGAGTTCCTGCTGGCGCTGGCGAACGAGTTGCGCGGCGCCGCGGGCATTCACGCGCTGGCCGCGGACACGGACGGCATCGACGGCTCCGAGGACAACGCCGGCGCGCTGCTGCGCCCGGAATCCTGGACGCGCGCCACCGCACAGGGCCTGGACGCGCGGGCCATGCTCGACAACAACGACGGTTACGGTTTTTTCCACGCCCTGGGCGACCTGGTAATCACCGGCCCGACCCGCACCAACGTCAATGATTTTCGCGCCGTGCTGGTGTTACCCTGAGGCGCGCCGATGCCAGCGGAGAACGCAATCTTGAACAGCGACTACCACCACCAGGTGACCTGCCCGGCGGCGCAGATCGACATCGACTTCTGGAAAAAACCCCGCGGGGTGAGCGTCCCCGACGACGAACTGGATTTCCTGCTGGTGCCCGACGCCGTCGAGGCCATGGCCGTCGCCGAGGTCGCGCGCCAGGTCCACGGTTACCAGGCCGACGCCGCGGCGCCGATCAGCGCCGCGCTGATGGCGACGATGGGCGGCATGCTGCCGGGCATCCTGCTCTACGACCACCTCGTCCACGGGCGGCGCGACGGCGATCCGCGCATCGAGTTCGGCACGATCGGCGTGTCGCTGTACAAGGGGCCCAACGAACGCTACGCGGAGCCGCTGGTGCAGCAGGCCATCGACATCGACATCGCCGGCCGGGTAACCCTGGTCATCGACGACCTCGGCGACCGCGGCGGCACCATGGCGTTCCTCAAGGACTACATCGCCGGCCAGGGCGCCGGCACGGTGCTCACGCTGGCCCTGTACATGAAGCCCACGGCGCTGGAGGTGTGCCCCGCGGACTTCCACTTCGGCGAGGTGGAGCAGGACACCTGGATCATCACCCCGCGGGAAATGGTGGAAACGCTGGTCAAGCGGGTGCCGGTATGGCGTGAGCGCGGCGCCGGCCAGGCCGAGTGCCGGCGCCGACTGGTGGAGATCATCGGCTACCCGAGCTGGCTGGCGGACAGCTACCTGCCGCGGCTATTCGCCGGCTGAACGCGCGGCGGGCCCGGACCTAGAGCACCGCCGCGACCGCCCGCGCCACGTAGTCGATATTGCCCGCGTTGACGCCGGCCACGTTGATGCGCGAGGAGTCCAGCATATAGACGCTGAATTCCTCGCGCAGGCGCAGCGCCTGCTGCGCCGACAGGCCGAGGAAGGAAAACATTCCCCGCTCGTGCTCGATGAAGGCGAAGTCCGCGCCGCTGGCCTGCTCCAGGGCCGCGCGCAACTCGCCGCGCAGGCCGTTGATGCGCGCGCACATGGTGTCCAGCTCGCCGCGCCACAGGGCTTCCAGTTCCGCGTTGCCCAGGATGCGCCCTGCAAGCAGCGCGCCGTGGGCCGGCGGCATGGAGTAGACGCGCCGCGCCGCCGCCTTGGCCTGGCCCAGTACCGCCCCGGCGTTGGCGGCGTCGTTGCAGACAAAGATCGCCGCCCCGGTGCGCTCGCGGTACAGGCCCATGTTCTTGGAACAGGACGCGGCGATCACCACCTCTGGCAGGCGCGACACCAGCAGGCGCAGCCCCGCGGCGTCCGTCTCCAGCCCATCGGCCAGCCCCTGGTAGGCGATATCGATAAACGGGGTGAATCCCTGCGCCTCGGCCATGTCGGCGATGACGCCCCACTGTTCCAGGTCCAGGTCGGCGCCGCAGGGGTTGTGGCAGCAGCCGTGCAGCAGCACCACGTCGCCGGCGCCGGCCTGGCGCAGGTCGGCGACCATGCCGTCGAAGTCAACGCTGTGGGTCGCGGGTTGGTAATAGCGGTAGGACTCGAAGGCCAGGCCGACACTGCCGATCAGCGGGATGTGCACCGGCCAGGTCGGGTCCGACACCCACACCCGCGCGCCGGGCGCGGCGGCGTGGATGACCTCGGCGCCGATGCGCAGGGCGCCGCAGCCCCCCGGGGTCTGGATACTGCTGACGCGGCCGTCGGCCAGGGCCGCGCAGTCGGCGCCCAGCACCAGGCGCTGCATACCGCTGGTGAAAGCCTCGTCCCCCGCCGGCGGCAGGTAGGCCTTGGTGACCTCCTCCTGCTCCAGCTCGAGCTGGGCGCGGCGCACGGCCTCGAACACCGGGCAGACACCGCTGTCGTCCATGTAGATACCGATGGTCAGGTCGACCTTGTCCGGGTTGGGGTCCGCGCGACAGGCGGCGGACAGACCCAGTATCGGGTCGACGGGAAGTTGTTCCAGTGCTTGCAGCATCGCTCTCTCGTGACAGTGACAGGGGCACCCGGGCAGTGCATAAAACCCCCGCCAGGGCGCAAAAAGGCGCGCAATTATACCCCAGCGCCCCGCAGTCGGCATTTTTCACACGCGCCGCGGGTACTTTTCACGCCCCGCGGCGCCGCGCAGCGCCTATACTACAGGCGAAGACAGCGAATTTGCTCGAGCGGAACATGAAACGAAGAGATGAAGGCAAAGCGAGCCTGGTGGAGTTCATGCGCTCCATCAAGTTCCACCGCCAGGCGCGGCGACCGGGCAAGGTATCCGGCCACTTCGCCGAATTACACCCGCAGGCGCGGCAGCCCAGGGCCGCCAATGCCGAAGACCACTCCCTGGTGCGCAGCGCGAACTGAACGCCCGCGCGGCCCCGGGTACGCAGGCGGCAACGAGAAAAAAGGCGGGTAGATCCCGCCTTTTTGCGTTGTGGCCGAGCCGCGTCAGCCGGCGGGCTGCACCTCGACGAAGGGGCCGATGCGCTCGCTGCGGCAGATGGCCCAGCGGTCATCCGGCTGCGCCAGGTGGTTGCCGATAATGGCGAAGACCAGCGGGTTGAACGGGAAGCCCACGTGGCTGGCCATGACCGCCATATTGGTCACATACTCCGGGTCACCCTCGCAGCGGGCGATGCCCGGCCCGACGATACCGTCCGACTTGCTGAACAGGGCCAGTACCGGCACGCGCAGCGGGCCGCCGCGATAGGTGTGCGCCACCCAGCGCTGCAGGGCCTGTTCGTCGACATCATTGTCGTACAGGCTGCCCATCACACTGTACAGTGCCGTGCCGCGGGGGTCGCCGAAGGGGGTGCCCAGGGTAATGACCTGCCTGACCAACCGCGGCAAGCGGTGCGCCAGGGCGACCGCGTACAGCCCGCCGAGGCTCCAGCCGATCAGGGTGACCTTGCGGCCGCTGGCGATGAATTCCCGCTCCACGCGGCTGGCGATGACGTCCTCCATGTGCGCGCGATGTTCAAGAAAGTCGTCCAGGTTGCGCGAGCGCACCTCGGCGGCATTGCGGCCCAGGCCCCAGGGCACGGCATTGTAGCCGCGCTCACCGAGAAACCGGCGCAGGCTGGCGGTGGAACCGTCCGCGCCCATAAAACCCGGGATGGTCATCACCGTGTGCCCGTCGCCGCGCGGCAGGCTACTCAGGACGGGGCGGAGCACCGTGCTCCAGCCCATTTCCAGGAAAACCCTGCCCAGTTCCGACATGCTGTGGCGGAGTCGCGGTGGACGCAGGTCCGGGGTGAACTGCTGCTGCGCGGCCTGCATAATGGCTCCCGGTGGCAAATACGCCTCCCATAGTGCCCCCAAAGGGCCGGGGAATACAGCGAAACCTCGGGGCGGCGGTTTAATATTTTATGCTAGAATTTTTGGCCTTGGCGAACATCCTGCGACAGCGAACCCTTGAACGAACCCCGTGACACTCTCTTCAGCGACCCCCTGGCGGGCGCCGGCGCGTTTCGCTTCGACGACGCCGTGGCCAGGGTATTCCCGGACATGATCCGTCGCTCGGTGCCCGGCTACGCCACCATCGTGGCCATGACGGGCCTGCTGGCGGGCAGGTACGCCCTCCCCGGCAGCCGCCTGTACGATCTCGGCTGTTCGCTGGGCGCCTCCACCCTGGCCATGCGCCAACAGCGGCTGCCCGGGGACTGTCGCATTCTCGCCGTGGACAACTCGGCGGCGATGCTGGAACGCTGCCGCGCCGTCATCGATACGGACACCCACGACACCCCGGTGGAAATGCTCTGCGCCGATCTCGCCGACATCGCCATTGAGGACGCCTCGGTGGTGGTGTTGAATTTCACCCTGCAGTTCATCGACCTCGAGCGGCGCGACGCGGTGCTCGCCGGCGTCTACCGGGGCCTGCGCCCCGGCGGCATCATGGTGCTGTCGGAAAAAGTCACCTTCGAGGACCCGCGCCTGGATACCCTGAACATCGAGCTGCACGAACAGTTCAAGCGCGACAACGGCTACAGCGAGCTGGAGATCGCGCGCAAGCGCAGCGCCCTGGAGGACGTGCTGCTGCCGGAGACCCTGGCGGCGCACCGCGGGCGCATCGCCGGCGCGGGCTTTGGCAGCTGCGACGTCTGGTTCCAGTGCTTCAACTTCGCCTCCATGATCGCACTGAAGTGACGGCCGCCCGATGATCGACTACACCCCCCTGGGCGGGCGCTGGCGCGGCGGCGAACTCGACGCCTGGGCACAGATGCTGCCCGGGCAGGTGGAGGCGGGGTTGTCGCCGCAGCGTTACGGCGACCTGCCGCGCTGGATGGATGCATTGCAGGCGTTGCCGGCGCTGCCGCCGGGGCAGCCGCACCTGCATTGCCCCCGCGTCGGTGTCGCCGGTGCGGCGGACGCGGCGCAACAACAACAGTTGCGCGACGCGTTGATGGGCCTGCACCCCTGGCGCAAGGGGCCCTTCGAACTGTTCGGCCTGCACATCGACACGGAGTGGCGTTCGGACTGGAAGTGGCAGCGGCTGCTGCCGGGACTGGAGCCGCTGGCCGGGCGCCGCGTACTGGACGTCGGCTGCGGCAGCGGCTACCACTGCTGGCGCATGGCCGGCGCGGGCGCCGCCGAGGTCATCGGCATCGACCCGACCCCGCTGTTCGTCATGCAGTTCTGGGCGCTGCAGAAATACCTGCAACAGGACCACGTCTGGGTGCTGCCCACCGGCATCGAGGGCGTGCCGGCGTCGCTGCGCGCCTTCGACACGGTGTTCTCCATGGGCGTGCTCTACCACCGCCGTTCGCCGCTGGACCACCTGCAGGAACTGAAAGACTGCCTGCGTCCCGGCGGCCAGCTGGTGCTGGAAACACTGGTCATCGACGGGGGTCCGGGCGCCACACTGCTGCCCGAGGGCCGCTATGCGCGCATGGGCAACGTATGGTTCCTGCCCAGCTGCGACACGCTGCTGTCGTGGCTGCGCAAGTTGGGCTTCCGCTCGCCCGAGGTCATCGACGTGAATGTCACCTCCATCGAGGAACAGCGCAGCACCGACTGGATGACCTTCCACTCCCTTGCCGACTTCCTCGACCCCGGGGACTCCTGCCTGACCATCGAGGGCTATCCCGCACCGCGGCGCGCGATCGTTACGGCGACGGCGGCGTAGTTCCAGCGAGCGGACCGGCGTGAACCCGTCCGACATTGAGGCTGTCCTGCACAAGTCCCGGCCGGCGGCTTGCCGAATGCCTGTGCTGCAACGGTCGCGGCTCCGCGTGCGAACGCGGCCGCTGCGCAACTCAACCATTTTTTTCGCTGCGCGAAAAAAATCGGGATTCGCACAGTGCTCGCGGAAAGCCCCGCGTTCGCACGCTCCGCCAGGCGCGCCCTGATTGTTGCAGCACAGGCATTCGGCAAGCCACCTCTACCGCTCTTGGACAAGGACATCGTTGCACGCAACACGGGTTGGCGGCGCATATCCGCACGAGGGACCGGTGCTGGTCCCGGCGTCACGGCGCAATCAGGCCGCGTTTAGCGGAGCAAACCAGAATGGGGCTTTCTGCGAGCACTGTCCGAGTCCCGGTTTTTCGCGCAGCGAAAAACGGTCGAGTTGCGCAGCAGCCATTCTGGTTTGCGCAGCTGCGGCCGCGCGGTGACGCCGGGGCCTGCGCCGGACCCGCCTGGCGTGAACCCGACAGAAGCCGCCTGGCATGAACCCGTCCGACGTCGAAGCCGCCCTGGACAGGGTCCGACCGGCGGACCCGCCTCAATGCAGAGCCGTCTCCACCCGGTGCTCGTGAAACACGAACTCGAACACCTCGCGGTAACTGCGCGCGAAATGCACGTTGATGCCCTCGCGCAGGTAGTCGGGCAGTTCGTCGAAGTCGCGGCGGTTGCCGTGGGGCAGGATCAACTCCATGATCTTGCTGCGCCGCGCCGCGATGACTTTCTCGCGAATGCCGCCCACCGGCAGCACCTGTCCCGTCAGGGTCAGCTCGCCGGTCATCGCCAGGGGGCGCTTGATGCGCTCCTTGCGCGCCAGCGACACCAGCGCCGTGGCCATGGTGATGCCGGCGCTGGGGCCGTCCTTCGGCGTGGCGCCCTCGGGCACGTGCAGGTGGACCATACTCATGTCGAAGAAATCCAGGTCGCAGCCGTAGTCTTTCAGGTGGGCAACGACGTAGCTGTAGGCGATCTCTGCCGACTCCTTCATGGTCTCACCGAGACGGCCGGTGAGCTTGAAACCGCGGTTCAGGGTGTGCACCTGGGAGGATTCGATAGGCAGCGTGGCGCCGCCCATGGCAGTCCAGGCCAGCCCGGTGGCCACGCCCAGCCCGCGCAGGGGCTTCTCCGGCGAAAACGGCGGCTTGCCCAGCAGGTCGTCGATATCCTTCTTGCCCACGCGCAGCTTTTCCTCGCCCTCTTCGAGCAGGGTGACGATCGACTTGCGCATGATGCGCGCTAGCTGCTTTTCCAGCGTGCGCACGCCCGCCTCGCGGCAGTAGGAGTCGATCACGTATTTCAGCGCTGCGTCGTTGATCTTCAGCTGCTCGTCGTTCAGGCCGTGGCGGCGCAACTGTTTCGGCCACAGGTGTTTGCGCGCGATGGACAGTTTTTCCTCGGCCACGTAACCGGACAGGCGCAGCGTCTCCATGCGGTCCAGCAGCGGGCCCGGAATGGTATCGAGCTGGTTGGCGGTGCAGACGAACAGCACCTTGGACAGGTCCACGCGCAGGTCCAGGTAATGGTCCAGGAATTCGCCGTTCTGTTCCGGGTCCAGTACCTCGAGCAGCGCCGAGGCGGGATCGCCCTGGTAGGACGCGCCGATCTTGTCGATCTCGTCGAGCATGATCACCGGGTTGGACACGCCGACCTCTTTCAGCGCCTGCACGAATTTGCCGGGCATGGCGCCGATATAGGTGCGCCGATGTCCCTTGATCTCCGCCTCGTCGCGCATGCCGCCCAGGCTGAAGCGGTAGAACTCGCGACCGAGGGCGTCCGCCACGGAGCGCCCGATGCTGGTCTTGCCGACCCCCGGCGGGCCCACCAGCAACAGGATGGAACCGGCGATCTCGCCGCGAAAGGAGCCCACGGCGAGAAATTCCAGTATGCGTTTCTTGACGTCTTCGAGACCCTCGTGGTGTTCGTCGAGTACGCCGCGCGCGTGTTGCAACTCCAGGTTGTCGTCCGACAGCACACCCCAGGGCACCGACGTGGCCCAGTCCAGGTAATTGCGCGTGACGCCGTACTCCGGCGAGCCGGTCTCCAGCACCGACAACTTGCGCAGTTCGTCGTCGATGCGCCCGGCCGCCGCCTCGGGCAGGTCCAGCTCGGCGATCCGCTGCTGGAACATCTCCACGTCCGAGGTGCGGTCGTCCTTGGAGATGCCCAGCTCTTTCTGGATGATCTTCAGCTGTTCGCGCAGGAAAAACTCGCGCTGCTGGTCGGAGACCTTCTCGTTCACCTGGCTGGTGATACGCCCCTGCAACTCCGCCACCTCGCGCTCCTTGCGCAACAGGGTCAGCACCTTCTCCATACGCGAGCGCAGCGGCAGGGTGTCGAGAATCTCCTGCAACTGCTCTCCCGAAGCGGTGGTCAGGGCGGCGGAAAAATCCGCCAGCAGGCTGGGCTGGGCCGGGCTGAAATTGGCCAGGTACTGCTTGAGTTCCTCGCTGTACAGCGGGTTCAGCGGCAGCAGTTCCTTGATCTCCTTGATCAGGGCCATGGCGTAGGCCTTGATCTCGTCAGAGTCCTTGTCGCCCTGGCTGCGCGGGTACTCGACCTGCACCAGGTAGGGTGGTTTTTCGTTCAGCCAGCGCACGATGCGTAAGCGCTTGATGCCCTGGGCCAGGAACTGGGTCGGGGTGTCGGCGGCCATCGGCGGCCGGTGCAGGCGCACGGCGCAGCCGATTTCCGGGAACTGGCGCGGTTCGACGGCGCCGTTGTCGGGGCGCTCCACGTAGGACAGGCCGATGACGCCACCGCCGCTGTTGCCCACCGCCTCCAGGGTCGAGCCCCATTCCTGCGGGTTGATCGCCACCGGCTGCACCTGCCCGGGGAAAAACGGACGCCTGGGCACGGGCATCAGGTAAAGGGTGTCGGGCAGGACGTCATCGGCCACCGCCGGCGCGTGGGCATCCTCCTCGCCGGTCAGCACATCCGTCTCGCCGGCTTCCACCGCGTCGTCCCGTTCTTTCATGCTGGTCTGGTTACGCCTGTCGTCTTGCATTCACCCAATATGGGCGCTGGGGCCGATTTTTCAAGCGCCGGGCATCGCCGCCCATTGCGCTGTACCGGTATACTCGGTGCTGCCGTACATTGTTGCACGAGGACCCACCCTTGCATATCGACCAACTATCTGACGCCGAACTGGCCCAGCGCCTGGCTAGCGCCGAGAGCGACTACGCGGCGCTCGCCGCCAGCGGGCTGTCCCTGGACCTCACCCGGGGCAAGCCCGGCGCCCAGCAGGTAGCCCTGTCCGACGCGCTGGACGGGATCCTGCAGGGAGATTACCGCGCCGCCGACGGCACCGACGTGCGCAACTACGGCGGCCTGTTCGGCCTGCCCGAGGCGCGCGAGCTGTTCGGCGCCTGGCTGGACGCCCCCGCCGCGGAAACGCTGGTGGGGGGCAACGCCAGCCTGAGCCTGATGTACACGGTGATCGACTGCGCCCTCAACGAGGGGCTGCGCGGGCCAGGCTCCGCCTGGGGCCAGGCCGAGCGCGTGCGTTTCCTCTGCCCCGCGCCCGGCTACGACCGCCATTTTTCCATTTGCCAGTACCTGGGCATCGAGATGCTCACTGTCCCCATGCTCGCCGAGGGCCCGGACATGGACGCCGTGGAGGCCCTGCTGCGCGACGATCCGTCGATTCGCGGAATCTGGTGTGTACCGCGTTTTTCCAATCCCACGGGCTGTGTCTACAGCGACGCCACGGTCGAGCGCATCGCCGGCCTGGCCAACCTGGCCGACGGTGATTTCGTCGTCATGTGGGACAACGCCTACGCGGTCCATACGCTCTACCCGGACGCGCCGCGCTTGGCCTCGGTGCGGGCGGCCTGTGCGCGCGCCGGAACCGCCGACAGCCTGTTCCAGTTCGGCTCCACCTCCAAGGTCACCTTCGCCGGTGCGGGGGTCGCGTTCATGGCCTCCACGACGGGCAACCTCGATACGCTGTCGCGTCACCTGTCCTACCAGACCATCGGCCCGGACAAGGTCAACCAGCTGCGCCACGTGCGCTTCCTGCGCGACGCGGAGAACATCGCGGCCCACATGGAGGCCCACGCGACGCTTATCCGCCCGCGATTCGAGGCGGTGCTGCGCGCACTCGAGGAGGGTCTGGGCGGCACCGGCATGGGCCGCTGGGAGACGCCGCGCGGCGGCTACTTCATCGCCTTCGACACCCTGCCCGGCCTGGCGCGGGAGGTGGTGCGCCTGGCCGCGGAGGTGGGCGTCAGCCTGACCCCCGCCGGGGCCACCTTCCCCTACGGCGAAGACCCCCGGGACAGCAATATCCGCCTGGCGCCCACCTTCCCGTCACAGCAGGACGTGGAGGCCGCCGCCCGGGCCTTCGTCACCTGCGTGCAACTGGCGACACTGCGGCAGAAAGCGGCGGCCTAGCGGCGCTGGCGCACAAAACACGGAGTGCCGGAGAGGGGAAACGCCGTTGCACGGCGCAGGGCAGGCGGCGCAATGGCGACGGCCGGGGCGCCGGGCCGTGTCAATCCACCCAGTCCTCGCCCCACAGCGAGCGGATGTAGTTCACCAGGTTCCACACCTCCGCCTCGCTGCCGAGTTGGTCCATGAACCCCGGCATGCCCGGACCGGTGCCGTTGGCGATGTTGAAGAACAGGTCCATCTCGGTGGTGCCGTAGACGAAGCTGTCTGGGTCGGTGAGGTCCGTCGCTCCAGGCGCGCGCTCCAGCGTACCGTCGCGGTTCTCGCCGAATACCTCCTCCAGCGGCGCCAGCTCATCGTCCGCCGCCACCTCCGGCGCGGCCTCCTCCCGGTCCCAGTCGTAGGCGTATTCGTCATCGAGGTAGGCGTCATCGATGGCGCTGGTGAGGTCGCCGAGCAGCGATGCGCGCAGGTCCGCCTCCTCGTCCTCCAGGTCCTCCGGCAGCGGGTCCGCCCACTCCGGCCAGTCGTCGTCTTCCTCTTCCTCCAGCACCAGCAGATCGGGCTCTGCCTCCTCGTCCCCGTCCGTGTCGAACAGGGGATCAGGCGCATCCACGGGGTCTTCGTCGTAGAGGGATTCGTACTGTCGTGAGGGGTCCCAGCCGTGGCAGTCCGTGCACAGCCGTTCGAAAGCGCTGGCGCCGCTGAGCAGTGACAGTTCGTCTGCCGGTACCGGGTTGGCCAGCGCCGCCGGCGCCGTGCAACACAGGGCTACAAGCGTCGCGACCAGCGCGCGCATCGCGGGATTACTCTTCCTTGCCCTGTTGCCCGGGGGGCATGCCGGCGAAGGGGAAACTGGCCACGTTGCCTTCCGCCGACGCGGCGTCGGACACCTTGCCGGTGCCCTGCTTGTCGACCTCGTCGATGCGGATGATGGCCTGCATGGGGATGTAGCTGCGACGCACGCCGTTGAACTCGTTCTTCAGCCTTTCCTCACCCGGATCGACAAGGATCTGCGAGCGCTCACCGAAAAGGAACTCCTCGATCTCGATAAAGCCCCACATGTCGCTCTGGTAGATCTGGCGCGCGAACACCTCGAACACCTGGCCGCCGTTCTGGAAGATCACCTTGTAGACAGGTTGGTAAGACATCGCTCTCTGAAGTTCGCAGGGGGGGCGGAAATATACCACCGGGACGACAGAATACCAGTCCCGCGGGGGGGTTAACCAGCATCGTCGCGTACATCGGCGACCTGCACGGGCCCTAGGTTTGCCGGGGGCATGCCTGTATAATCGCCCGCCCATTTGCCAGCAGCGGCGCCAGCGCCGCCCCCGGACCGGTGAGCAAGAAACTGCACATAGTCACCCACGGTTGCCAGATGAACGAGTACGACTCGTCCCGCATGCGCGACCTGCTCCGCGAGAGCCATGACCTGGTCCCCACCGAGGACCCGGAAGAGGCCGACGTGTTGCTGCTAAACACCTGCTCCATAAGGGAAAAAGCCCAGGAGAAGGTGTTCCACCAGCTGGGCCGCTGGAAGCGCCTGAAGGCGCGCAAACCGGGGCTGGTGATCGGTGTCGGCGGCTGCGTGGCCAGCCAGGAGGGCGAGGAAATCGCCCGCCGGGCGCCCTACGTGGATCTCATCTTCGGTCCCCAGACCCTGCACCGCCTGCCCGACATGATGGCGCGCAACGCGGCGGGCGAGGGGCCCGGCGGCACCCTGGTGGTCGACGTCAGCTTCCCGGAAATCGAGAAATTCGACCGCCTGCCCGAACCGCGGGTCGACGGCCCCAGCGCCTTCGTCTCGGTCATGGAGGGGTGCAGCAAGTACTGTACGTTCTGCGTGGTGCCCTACACGCGCGGGGAAGAGGTGTCGCGACCGGTAGACGACGTGATCGCGGAGATCGCCCACCTGAGCGCCGGCGGCGTGCGCGAAATCAACCTGCTGGGCCAGAATGTCAACGGCTACCGCGGTGAGGATCACCGCGGCGAGACGGTCGACTTCGCGGAACTGCTGCACCTGGTGGCGAAGGTCCCCGGTATCGAGCGCATCCGCTACACGACCTCGCACCCGCTGGAGTTTTCCGACGCGCTGATCGAGGCGTACGCGCACATCCCACAACTGGTGGACCACCTGCACCTGCCGGTGCAAAGTGGCTCGGACCGCGTGCTGGCGGCGATGAAACGCGGCCACACGGCGCTGGAATACAAGTCCAGGATTCGCCGCCTGCGCGCCATTCGCCCGCAGATCAGCATATCCTCGGATTTCATCGTCGGCTTTCCCGGCGAAACCGCGGCGGATTTCGCCGCGACCATGCAACTGATCGACGATGTCGGTTTCGACACCTCCTTCAGCTTCGTCTACAGCGCGCGCCCGGGCACTCCAGCGGCGGAACTGCCCGACGACACGGACGAGCAGACCAAGAAGCAGCGCCTGCAGATCCTGCAATCGCGCATCGCCGCCAACGCCGGGCGGATCAGCCGCGCCATGGTCGGCAGCAGCCAGCGCATCCTGGTCACCGGCGCGGCGAAGAAAGACCCGGGGCAACTGCAGGGCCGCACCGAGAACAATCGCGTGGTGAATTTCCGCTGCGACGACCGCGCCCTGGTCGGCCAGTTCGTCGAGGTGGATATCCTCGAGGCGCTGCCCAACTCCCTGCGCGGCCGGCTACAGGCCCCGTCGGCGCGGGCGGCGGGCGGTTGACGGCCCGCAAAACCCGTATATCCTTAACCTTGAATCCACTGCCCCGCGGGGCGACAGGACACCTTGAACAGCGAACCTCCCCCTGAACCGCCGGCGACCCCGTCGACGCAACAGACTCTCACCCTGGAACCCAATGACGCGCGCCACCTGGCCATGTTATGCGGCCACCTGGACAGTCACCTGCGCCAGATCGAGGAGCGCCTGGGCATCCGCATCTCCGCGCGCGGCAACCAGTTCATCCTGGACGGCCCTGCGGTCAACGTGGCCACCGGCGAACGCCTGCTGATCCACCTCTACGCGGAGGTCTGCCAGGGCGTGGGCCTGAGCCCGGAATCCCTGCACCTGCAGCTGCAGGAAGCGGGACTGGAGCACCTGGTGGCCAGCGGTCGCGACGCGCCGGTCGAGGCCATCGCGGTCATCCGCACCAAGCGCGCCTCCATCAAGGCGCGCGGCCGCAACCAGCAGGGCTATGTGCGCACCATCAAGCACAACGACATCAATTTCGGCATCGGCCCCGCCGGCACCGGCAAGACCTACCTCGCCGTGGCCTGCGCGGTCGAGGCCCTGCTGGAAGAGCGGGTGCGGCGCATCCTGCTGGTGCGTCCGGCGGTCGAGGCGGGCGAGAAGCTCGGCTTCCTGCCCGGCGACCTGGCGCAGAAGATAGACCCCTACCTCCGCCCCCTGTACGACGCGCTCTACGAGATGCTGGGCTTCGATACGGTCAACAAGTACATCGAGCGCAATATCATCGAGGTCGCGCCGCTGGCCTTTATGCGCGGGCGCACCCTGAACAACGCCTTTATCATTCTCGACGAGGCGCAGAACACCACGCGCGAGCAGATGAAGATGTTTCTCACGCGTATCGGCTTTGGCTCCACCGCGGTGATCACCGGCGACGCCACGCAGATCGACCTGCCCCGCGGCGCCCAGTCCGGCCTCACCCACGTCAGCAACATCCTCGCCGGGGTCGACGGTATCGGCTTCACCTACTTCGGCAACAAGGACGTGGTGCGCCACCCGCTGGTACAGCGGGTCGTGGAGGCCTACGACGCGGCCGAGGACAGCACCACCCCCCTTGACCGGGGCAAGGTATGAGCCTGCTCGTGGATATCCAGTGTGCCAGTCGCGAACCCGTACCCGCAGAGGATGATCTGCGTGGCTGGGTCGCGGCGGCGGTGGACGGCGCGCCCCGCCTGCGCGGCAAGCAGCCCGACCCCGGCGCGGACATGGAGATCGCCGTGCGCCTGGTGGACAGCCAGGAGATGACGCGGCTCAACAGCGCGTACCGCGGCGCCAACGGCCCCACCAACGTGCTGTCCTTTCCCGCGGAACTGCCGCCGGAATTGCGCCAGCCGCTGCTCGGCGACATCGTGATCTGCGCGCCGGTGGTGCGCGCGCAGGCGCGGCAGCAGGGCAAGGCGCTGCAGGCGCACTGGGCGCACATGGCGGTGCACGGCACACTGCACCTGCTCGGCTACGACCATATCGAGGAGGCCGACGCCACGGTCATGGAATCCCTGGAGACGACCATTCTCGGCAGGCTGGATTTCGACTGCCCCTACGGCGACGGCGTGGAGCAATCGACCCCATGAGCGAAGAACGTTCCGCTTCCGACAGCAACGACCGGACCTGGCTGGACAAGATCGCCCTGCTGTTCTCTTCCGAACCGCGCAACCGCGAGGACCTGCAGGACGTGCTCGGCGTCGCCGCGGACAACGAGGTGATCGACGAAGAGGCGCGCAACATCATGGAAGGCGCCATGCAGGTCAGTGACATGCAGGCGCGCGACATTATGGTGCCCCGGGCGCAGATGCGCGTCATCAAGGCGGAGTGTACGCTGCAGGAAATCCTGCCGCAGATCATCGAGTCGGCTCACTCGCGCTACCCGGTGATCGGCGACAGCCCGGACGACGTGCTGGGCATCCTGCTGGCCAAGGACCTGCTGCCGCAGATACTCGAGCCGGACCACGACGACTTCGATATACAGAACCTGCTGCGCCCCACGGTGGTGGTGCCAGAGAGCAAGCGCCTGAACGTGCTGCTGCGGGAATTCCGCGAGAACCGCAACCACATGGCGATCGTAATCGACGAGTACGGCGGCGTGGCCGGCCTGGTGACCATCGAGGACGTGCTGGAGGAAATCGTCGGCGAGATCGAGGACGAGACCGATGTCCAGGCGGACCGCTTCATCCGCAAGATTTCCACGGATGACTTCCTGGTCAAGGCGTTGACGCCGATCGAGGACTTCAACGAGTATTTCGACTGCCAGTTCAGCAACGAGGAATTCGACACCATCGGCGGACTGGTCATCAACGCCTTCGGCCACATGCCCACGCGCAACGAAACCACCAGGATCAACGACTTCGAGTTCAAGGTGGTCAATGCCGACCAGCGCAAGATACACAGCCTGCGCATGCGCCCCCTGAACGCCTGAGGGCCGGGGCCAATGCACGTGGAATCCGGTCTCAATCCGCGTCGAGTGCTGTGGCTCGCACCGCTGGCGGGGGCCCTGGTGACCCTCTCCCTGGCGCCATTCAACCTGTGGCCGGCGGGCATTCTCAGTTGCGCGCTGTACTCCTACCTGCTGTGCACCTGCTCCCCGGGACAGGCGCTGTGGCGCGGCTGGCTGTTCGGCCTGGGCCTGTTCGGCAGCGGCGTGTCCTGGGTCTACGTCAGCATCCACGTGCACGGCAACGCCAGCGTGCCGCTGGCGCTGGCGCTGACCGCCGTATTCTGCGCCGCCCTCGCACTGCTGCACTCGCTGTTCGCCTGGTGCTACGCCTGCCTGGTCCGCCCCCTGCCCGGCGGCATGCTGGACGGCTTCCCGGCGCTGTGGGTGCTGTTCGAGTGGCTGCGCGACTGGCTGCTCACCGGCTTTCCCTGGCTGTACCTGGGCTACGCACACCTGGACACGTGGATTTCCGGCTGGGCGCCGGTGACCGGCGTGTTCGGCCTGTCCTTCATCTGCGCCCTCACCGGCGCCTGCCTGTTCCTGGCCTGGCGCAGTCCCGCGGCGGTGGCGCGCAGCACCTACGCGGTCATCGTCATCACCCTGTGGGGCGGCGGCGCCGTGCTCAAGCCCACCCAGTGGGTCGCGCGCGCCAGCGAGGAGCCGCTGCAGGTGGCCATCATCCAGCCCAACGTGGCGCAGGAGCAGAAGTGGGACCGGCGCTATTACCAGTCCATCATCGAACAGCTGGCGCAGGCCACGGACCCGCAGGTCGGCAAGGACATCGTTGTCTGGCCCGAGTCCGCGGTGCCCAATTTCTACCAGCGCGCGCGCGATTTCCTCGATCCGCTCGCCGCGCGCGCCGAGGCCGCGGGCACCACCGTGATCAGCGGCATCCCCTACCGCCCGCCCGGCAGCCGCGACTATTACAACAGCATGGTCGCCCTCGGTTACGGCCAGGGGGCCTACCACAAGCAGCGCCTGGTGCCCTTCGGCGAATACGTGCCGCTGGAAGACTGGCTGCGCGGGACGATCGAGTTCTTCGACCTGCCGATGTCCGCTTTCAGCCAGGGGCCGGCGCGGCAACAGCCGCTGCGCGCGGGCGCCTACCGCGTCGCCCCCTTTGTCTGCTACGAGATCGCCTACGCCTCCCTGGTGGCAGAGCAGGCGCGCGACACCGACCTGCTGGTCACGGTGAGCAACGACACCTGGTTCGGCAACTCCATCGGCCCGCTGCAACACCTGCAGATCGCGCGTATGCGCGGCCGGGAAAACGGCCGCTATGTGTTGCGCGCCACCAACAACGGCGTCTCGGCGATCATAGATCACCAGGGCCGGATCATCGCGCGCACCGAACGTTTCCAACAGCAGACCCTGGTGGGCGAGGCGGAGGTCATGCTCGGCGAGACGCCCTTCGGCAGCTTCGGCAACACGCCGATTATCACCGCCTGCGGCGGCGGCCTGGCGCTGATGGCGTTGATGTACATCGGTTTCTGGCGCGACGAGGAGCGCGCCGCCTGAGAGCGCGGCGCGGCGCGCAGGCCACGGTTCCACCCGCCAGCCGCCGCGGTGCGCCAGCGCCGATTGCCTGATTTATTCAGGGCGTGGTACCGTACCGGTCCCGTATCACCCGACGCGTTCCCTGTTTGCCCATGCGCAGCCCATCCCCGCCCGTTCCCCGCCGCCTCCGGACCTGCCTGTCCCTCGCCGCGCTGTGTGCCGCGCTGCTGCAGGCCGCACCGGCGCGCACGCTGGAAGTACTCAGCGTGCACGAGCTGGCGGCGCACTGCGCACACCTGGCCGCGGCCCCGGAAGGCGCCGACGCGCAGTACTGTCTGCGCTATATCCAGGGCTTCATCGACGGCGCGGTGGCCACCGACGCCCAGGTCATGCTCGGTGTCGAGGGCGCGGCGCAGCGCGAGGAGTCCTTCACCGAACGCGCCCTGCGCACGCGCCTGCCCAGCCACGCGGAGCGCTCGCGCGCGGCCCAGCTGGCGGGCTTCTGCCTCGGCAGCCCGCTGCCGCTGAGCGCGGTGGTCGCAGCGGTGGTCGGCGACCTGCGGCAGCTGGACAGCGGCGCCGACGCCGGGTCGCCGGCGCGCGACGCGGTGTACCGCTCCCTGCAAGCGCATTTCCCCTGCGAGGAGGAATAGCGTCATGCCGCGACGAGGCACACTCAAGCTACTGCCGCTGCTGGGACTGATCCTGATATTGCTGCTCAGCTGGACGCTGTGGTCCGGCATGTTCAAGCCGCTGCTGTTGTGGCTGGGCCTGTTCTCCTGCCTGCTCAGCGCCTGGCTGGCCCGGCGCATGGGCTTTTTCCGCCTGCAACTGCCGCTGCGCACGCTGTTGCGCCTGCCCGCCTTCTGGCTCTGGTTGCTGCGCGAGGTCATCAAGTCCAGCCTCGAGGTGGCGCGCATCGTCCTCAGTCCCTCCCTGCCGGTGAGCCCGACCCTGGTCACATTGACCACGGACGAGTCCACCGAGTCGGGCAAGGTGATACTGGGCAACGCCATCACCCTGTCACCGGGCACCGTGACCATCGACATGCACGAGGACACGCTGCAGGTGCACTGTCTCACCCGCGAGGCGGCGCAGGCCCTGCAGGAGCAGGAGGCGCAGCGGCAAACCGCGCGCCTGGGGCTGGGATGAGCATGTACCTCGTCGTCGCCCTGGCCATCCTGGTCACCATGGTGCTGGCCCTGGTGCGCGCCCTGCGCGGCCCCACGCGCTACGACCGCGTGCTGGCGGTGAACATGTTCGGCACCAAGACCGCGCTGCTGCTGTCGGTGATCGCCTATCTCATCGGCCGCCCGGACTTCCTCGACCTGGCGCTGGCCTACGCCCTGATCAACCTGGTGGGCATTCTCGCGGTGCTGGAATTCCTGCAGGAACGCTCCAGCCGCGAACAGGAGCCGCGACATGATTGACAGCGTGCTGGAAATCGTCAGCTGGGTGCTGATGGCCACCGGCGGCGCCTTCGTCCTCATCGGCGGCATCGGCGCCCTGCGCCTGCCCGAGTTCTACACCCGCCTGCACGCCGCCAGCCTGACCGAAACCATGGCCACCATCCTCATCTTCAGCGGCATGATGTTGCAGGCAGGCCTCACCCTGGCGACCCCGAAGCTGGCCGCGATCATGGTGTTTCTCCTGCTCACCGGCCCGGTGGCCAGTTACGCGGTGGCCAACGCGGCGCTGCAATCGGGCATGCGCCCCGGCGCCCGCGGCCTGGAGGAGAACGACGAAGGAGACGCCCGGTGATCATCGTGTTCGCGGTATTCCTGCTGTCGCTGCTGGTAATCACGGCGCTGGCGGTGGTGCGCACCGACAACCTGTTCGTGGCGGTGATGCTCACCTCCATTTTCAGCCTGCTGATGGCCACCAACTTCTTTGTACTCGACGCGGCCGACGTGGCGCTGACCGAGGCCGCCGTCGGCGCCGGCATCACCACGGTGATCTTCCTCGGCGCACTGACACTGACCGCCGAGCGCGAGCAGTACGCACGCACCGGCGGGCGCCTGGCCCTGGTGGTGGTGGCGATACTGGCCACGCTGCTCATCTACGCCACCTTCGACCAGCCGCGCCTGGGCGATCCCGAGGCCCCGGTGCACCAGCACATCGCACCGTGGTACCTGGAAAAGACCCCCGAGTACATCGACATCCCCAACGTGGTCACCGCGGTGCTGGGCAGCTTCCGCGGCTACGACACCCTCGGCGAGGTCTTCGTGGTGTTCTCCGCCTGCATCGGCGTGCTGTTCATTTTCTCCGTCAAGCCCACCGATGCCGCACCCCGGGCGAGTACCCAGAGCCAGGGCCTGCGCCACCACCTGATTCCCCAGGTGGTGGGGCGCCTGCTGATACCGTTTATCGTGCTGTTCGGCCTGTACGTACAGTTCCACGGCGAATACAGCCCCGGGGGCGGCTTCCAGGCCGGCGCGCTGATCGCCACCGGCGTCATTCTCTACGCCCTGCTAGAGGGCGAGGACGCGGCCCTGCGGGCCATTCCTCGGCCGGTGCTGATCACCCTGGTGGTCGGCGGCGCCAGCCTGTACGGCGCGGTGGGCCTGCTGTGCATAGTGCTGGGCGGCAACTTCCTCGACTACTCGGTGCTGTTCGACGACCCCGTCCTGGGGCAACAGGTGGGCCTGTTGGTCATCGAAGCGGGCGTGGGCATGGCGGTTTGCGGTGCGCTGCTGAGTATCTTCCACGCCTTCGCCAGCCGGCCGGTGCGCGCATGACCCTGCTCGAGCTGCTTGGCTACTTCAATTACTGGGTGTTCGCCATCGTGCTCTCGGTGGGGCTGTATACGGTCATCGCCAAGGTCAACTTGGTGAAGAAGCTGATCGGACTGTCCCTGTTCCAGTCCGCCGTCTTCCTCATGTACATCACCATGGACAAGGTCGAGGGGGGCACCGCGCCGATCTTCCAGCAGGGCGTGGAGAACCCGGTGTTCTCCAACCCCCTGCCCCAGGTGCTGATCCTCACCGCGATCGTGGTCGGTGTATCGACCCTGGCCCTGGGCCTGGCCATCGTGGTGCGCATCCGCGAATGCTACGGCACCATCGAGGAACACGAGATCCTGGACGCGGATTGAACTGATGGACCTGACTCCCCACCTGCCGGCGCTTCAAGTCGTCGCCCCACTGCTGGCGGCCCCCCTCGTCGTGCTGCTGAAGCCGCGGGGACTGGCCTGGGCCGGCGCCTCGGCGGTGGCGGGACTGGCGTTCTGCATCGCCCTGGCCATGGCCAGGGCGGTCTCCGCGGGCGCGGTGCTGCGCTACGACATGGGCGGCTGGAGCGCGCCCTACGGCATCGAGCTGGCGGTGGGGCCGTTCAGCGCACTGTTGCTGCTGATCATCACCGGCGCCGGCCTGGTGGCCATCATCGCCGCCCGCACCAGCGTCAACCGGCAGATCGACGCGGCGCGCCAGCCGCTGTTCTACTCCGCCTGGCTGCTGGCCCTGGCGGGACTGGCGGGCATCGCGGTCGCCGCGGACGCCTTCAATATTTTCGTGTTCATGGAGATATCCTCCCTGGCCAGCTACGTGCTCATCGCCGGCGGGCCGGACCGCCGGGCGCTTCCGGCGGTGTTCAAGTACCTCATCATGGGCACCCTGGGCGCGACGTTCTACCTCATCGGCGTGGGCATGATCTACATGATGACCGGCACGCTGAACCTGGCCGATATGGAGGCGCGCATTGGCGAGGTCGCCCACACCAACCCGGTGCTGGTGGCCGCCGGCTTCATCACCATCGGGCTGGCGCTGAAGGCGGCGGTATTCCCCCTGCACGTGTGGCTGCCCAACGCCTACACCCATGCGCCGCACATGGTGACGGTATTTCTCGCCGCCTGCGGCACCAAGGTGGCGGTCTACGTCCTCATCCGCTTCGACTTCTTCGTCTTCCAGGCGAACCTGCCCGGCCATGAGTTGCAGTCGACGTTTTTCCTCCTGCCGCTGGCGGTGCTGGGTATCCTGGTCGCCTCCGCCGTCGCCATGTTCGAGGGGCACCTGAAACGGCGGCTGGCGACGTCCTCGGTAGCGCAGATCGGCTACATTATCCTCGGCGCGAGTTTCGCCACCGAGGCCGGCCTGCTGGCCTCGGGCACGCATTTGTTCAACCACGCGCTGGCCAAGGGCGGCCTGTTTCTCGCCGTGGCCTGCCTGGCCTGTCACTACCGCGACCTGCGCATCGACCAGCTCGCCGGGGCGGCGCGCTCCATGCCCTTCACGTCGGCGGCCTTCGTTGTCTGCGGCCTGAGCCTGATCGGCGTACCCGGCACCGCCGGCTTTATCAGCAAGTGGCTGCTGATCAGCGCGGCGCTGGAGCAGGGTGATTTCGCCTGGGTGCTGGTGGCCATCGTACTGGTCAGTTCGCTGATGGCGGTGGTCTATATCTGGCGCGTGGTGGAAACCTTGTACTTCAGGCCCGCCGTGGCGCAACCCTCGTCCCCGGGCGAGGCGCCGCTGTCGCTGTTGCTGGTGACCTGGCTGGTGGCACTGGCCAATATCGGCTTCGGCCTGGCGCCGCAGTTCCCGCTGACGCTGTCGTCGGCGGCGGCGCAACTGCTGCTGGGGCACACGCTGTGAGCGCCGAAACCGCCGTGCTGGTCGCCCTGGGCCTGCCGCTGCTCGTGGCGCTGGGCATCGTGCTGGCCGGGCGCGTCGCCGACAACCTGCGCGAGGCGGTTACCCTGGGCGGCGCCCTGTGCCTGGCCTGGGTGGTGTGGGGCCTGCTGCCGGACCTGTTCGCGGGCGCACGACCGCAGGTGACGCTGAGCGAGGTGCTGCCCGGACTGCCCATCGCCTTCCGCGTGGAGCCGCTGGGCATGTTGTTCGCCGCGCTGGCCTCGGGGCTGTGGATCGTCAACTCCCTGTACTCCATCGGCTACATGCGCGGCAACAACGAACGCAAACAGACCCGCTTCTACGCCTGCTTCGCGCTGGCCCTGGCCGCCACCATGGGCATCGCCTTCGCCGCCAACCTGTTCACCCTGTTCCTGTTCTACGAGATGCTCACCCTGTCGACCTACCCGCTGGTGTCGCACAAGGGCGACGAGGCCACCGTGCGCTCGGCGCGCGTCTACCTCGGCGTATTGCTGGGCACCTCCATCGGCCTGTTCCTGCCCGCCATCATCTGGACCTACCACGTGGCCGGCAGCGGCGATTTCACCGCCGGCGGCATTCTCGCCGGCAACATCGCGGGAGCGGATGTGGGCCTGCTGCTGGCGCTGTTCGTGTTCGGCGTGGGCAAGGCCGCGGTGATGCCCGTGCACCGCTGGCTGCCGGCGGCGATGGTCGCACCCACGCCGGTCAGCGCGCTGCTGCACGCGGTGGCGGTGGTCAAGGCCGGCGTCTTCTCCATCACCAAGATCATCGTCTACATTTTCGGCGTCGATTTCCTCTTCGCCGAGCCCAGTTCCGGCTGGCTGGTCTTCGCCACCGCCTTCACCATCATCACCGCCAGCCTGGTCGCCCTGCGCCAGCAGAACATCAAGCGCCTGCTGGCCTACTCCACCGTGTCGCAGCTCTCCTACGTGGTAATGGCCGCGGCGGTGCTCAAGCCCCTGGCGGAAGTCGGCGCGGCGATCCACATGGTGGCGCACGCCTTCGGCAAGATCACCCTGTTCTTCGCCGCCGGGGCGATCTACACGGCGGCGAAGAAAACCGAGTTGCACCAGTTGCGCGGCATCGGCCGGCGCATGCCCTGGACCATGGGCGCATTCACCATTGGCGCGCTGAGTATGATCGGCGTGCCGCCCACCGGCGGCTTCGTCTCCAAGTGGTACATCCTGGCCGGGGCCTTCCAGGCCGACAACCTGCTAGCGATCTTCACTGTCATCGCCAGCACCGCGCTCAACGCGGCCTACTTCCTGCCGATTATCTTCATGGCCTGGTTCGCGCGCGAGGAGGCCGGCGGCGTAGAGCACGGTGAGGCGCCGCCGCTGGTGGTGCTGGCCCTGCTCATCACGGCCCTGCTCACACTCGGCTTTTTCTTCTTCAACGGGCCGGTCATCGAGCTGGAGACACAACTGGTAGAGGGGATGACGCCATGACCGACGCCAGGCAGGGACACTTCCTCACCCGCCCCGCGACCATACGCCGCCTGTGGTGGATCTTCTCCGCCGTGCTCGCGGCAACCGTGCTCGGCCAGCTGGTGATCTACGTCAAGGGCTATTTCACGGTCGACGGCTGGTTCGGCTTCGGCGCCGTGTTCGGCTTCCTCAGCTGCCTGCTGATGGTGCTGTTCGCCAAGGCGCTGGGTGTGCTGCTCAAGCGACCGCGCGACTACTATCAGCAGCAGGAGCGCAACGACGATGCCTGAGTGGATGTCCCCGGCGCTGATCATGCTCGCCGCCGCGCTGGCCATCGGCCCGGCGCGCGGCCACCTGCGCACGGCGCTGGTGCTGGGCGCGCCACTGCTGACCCTGTGGGCGGTGTGGCAGGTGCCCGACGGGGTGCAGGACACGCTGCGCTTCATGTCCTACCAGATCGAACCGGTGGAGGGCAGCCCGCTGCGGCGCCTGTTCGCCACGATCTTCGCCCTGATGGCCTTCGTCGGCGGGCTGTTCGCCTTCCGCCTGGCCCGCTGGCACGAACTGGCCGCCGCCTACGCCTACGCCGCCGGCGCCATCGGCGTGAGTTTCGCCGGCGACCTCATCACCCTGTTCCTGTACTGGGAGCTGATGGCGCTGTTTTCCACCGTGGTGGTCTGGTGCGGCGGCACCGCGGCCTCGCGCGCCGCCGGCATCCGCTACGCCATCCTGCACCTGCTCGGTGGCGTCATGCTCAAGGTGGGGATCGAGGGCATCGTGGTGAGCACCGGCTCGATCCAGATCACCCCCATGCTGGCCCAGGACTTCAACAGCGCCATGGTGTTGTGCGGCATTCTCATCAACGCCGCGGCGCCGCCGCTGTCGGCCTGGCTGGCGGACGCCTACCCCGAGTCCAGCCCCACCGGTTCGGTGTTCCTGTCCGCCTTTACCACCAAGACCGCGGTGCTGGCCCTGATACTGCTGTTCCCGGGCGAACCGCTGCTGGTCGGGGTGGGCCTGTTCATGGTGATGTACGGCATCATCTACGCGCTGCTGGAGAACGACATCCGGCGCATCCTCGCCTACTCCATCGTCAACCAGGTCGGCTTCATGGTCTGCGCCGTGGGTATCGGCACCCAGTTGGCGCTCAACGGGGCGGCCGCCCACGCCTTCGCCCATATCATCTACAAGGCGCTGCTGTTCATGAGCGCCGGGGTGGTGATCTACCGCACCGGCAGGAACAAGTGCACGGAGCTGGGCGGGCTGTTCCAGACCATGCCGCTGACCACGGTATGCTGCATCGTCGGCGCCCTGTCCATCTCCAGCTTTCCCCTTACCTCGGGCTTTACCACCAAGAGCCTGATCTCCCAGGCGGCGGCCTACGAGGGCATGGCCACGGTCTACCTGCTGCTGACCGCGGCCTCGGCCGGGGTGTTCCTGCACGCCGGCATCAAGTTTCCGTGGTTCGTGTTCTTCCAGCGCGATTCCGGCCTGCGCCCCAAGGACGCGCCGTGGAACATGGCGCTGGCCATGCTCATCTTCGCCGCGCTGTGCATCCTGCTGGGCGTGTACCCGCAGTGGCTCTACGCCCTGCTGCCCTACCCCATGGAGTACCAGGCCTACTCCGCCGGCAAGGTGCTGTTCTACCTGCAGCTGCTGCTGTTTTCCGGCCTGGCGTTCTTCCTGCTGCTGCCGCTGATGAAGCGCACCGACACCCTGAGCCTGGATGTGGACTGGCTGTGGCGCCGCGCCCTGCCCGCGGCGCTGGGCTGGCTGGGGCGCCGGGCGGACGCGCTGCAGGGCCCTGCCGGCCGCCTGCTGCAGTGGCTCAGGGGCGTGTTCACGCACCTGGCGGTGCACTACCTGGGCCAGCCGCACACCGCCGACAGCGAGGAGCGCGGGCTGTTCGCCCGCTCCTGGCCGATCGGCACCACCGCGCTGTGGATCGCCATCCTGCTGTCGGCCTATGTGCTGGTGTATTACCTCTGAGGGACGGGGCATCGCCGCCGCCCGCTTTAGCTGCTAGAATCGCCGTTCTTTTTGCCCGGCGCGACAGCGACCGGCCAAGCGACCTCAACCCCTGACAACCACCACGACACCGGCAATGGAAGAGCAGTACAACCCGCAGGCACTGGAACAGGCCGCACAGGCGCACTGGCGCGACAACAACAGCTTCGCGGTACAGCGCGACGACGCGCGCGAGAAGTTCTACTGCCTGGCGATGTTTCCCTATCCCAGCGGCAAGCTGCACATGGGCCATGTGCGCAACTACACCATCGCCGATGTCATCGCGCGCTACCAGCGCATGCAGGGCAGGAACGTATTGCAGCCGATGGGCTGGGACGCCTTCGGCCTGCCGGCGGAAAACGCCGCGATCGCCAACAACGTGCCCCCCGCGCAATGGACCGCACAGAACATCCAGTACATGCGCGAACAGTTGCAACAACTGGGCTTCGCCTACGACTGGAGCCGCGAAATCGCCACCTGCGATCCCGACTACTATCGCTGGGAACAATGGTTTTTCACCCGCCTGTTCGAGCGGGGGCTGGCCTACAAGAAAAAGGCCGAGGTGAACTGGTGCGAGCACGACCAGACCGTGCTGGCCAACGAGCAGGTCATCGACGGCTGCTGCTGGCGCTGCGACAACCCGGTGGAGCGGCGCGAGATCGACCAGTGGTTTTTCAAGATCACCGACTACGCCGAGCAACTGCTGGATGACCTGGACAGCCTGGAACAGTGGCCGGAACAGGTGCGTACCATGCAGCGCAACTGGATCGGCCGCTCGGAAGGGGTCAACCTCAGTTTCGAGCTGAACGGCGAACCGCTGCAGGTGTACACCACCCGGCCCGACACGCTGATGGGCGCCACCTACCTGGCGCTGGCGCCACAGCACCCGGTTGCCCTGGCCGCGGCGCGGGACAACGCCGAACTCGCCGCCTTCATCGACGCGCAGTCGAAGCTGGAGGTCAAGGAAGAGGCCATGGCCACCATGGAGAAGCTGGGTATGGACACGGGCCTCACCGCCACCCACCCGCTCAGCGGCGAGCAGGTGCCGGTGTGGGTGGCCAACTTCGTACTCATGAGCTATGGCTCCGGGGCTGTCATGTCCGTGCCCGCCCACGACGAGCGCGACTTCGCCTTCGCGCGCAAGTACGACCTGCCCATCGTGCAGGTCATCGCCAGGCGCGGCGAGGGCCACGACTACGACCCCACCACCTGGCAGGACTGGTACGCCGACAAACAGGACGTGGTGACGACCAATTCCGGCGAGTTCGACGGACTGGATTTCCAGGGCGCCTTCGACGCCATCGCCGACCGCCTCGAGTCCCTGGGCAAGGGCAGCCGCGCGGTCAACTACCGCCTGCGCGACTGGGGCGTGTCGCGCCAGCGCTACTGGGGCGCCCCCATTCCCATCATCAACTGCGATGACTGCGGCGCGGTGCCCGTGCCGGAGCAGGACCTGCCGGTGGTGCTGCCCACCGAGGTGGAGTTCGAGGGCGTCGGCTCGCCGCTCAAGCAAATGCCTTCGTTCTACGAGACTACCTGCCCACGCTGCGGCGGTGCGGCCACGCGCGAGACGGACACCTTCGACACGTTCATGGAGTCGTCCTGGTACTACGCGCGCTACGCCTGCGCGCACAACGACAGCGCCATGCTCGACGACGAGGCGAATTACTGGGCGCCGGTGGACCAGTACGTCGGCGGTATCGAGCACGCCATCCTGCACCTGCTGTACGCGCGTTTCTATCACAAGCTGCTGCGCGACGAGGGCCTGCTGAACTCCGACGAGCCGTTCACCCGCCTGCTCACCCAGGGCATGGTGCTCAAGGACGGCGCCAAGATGTCCAAGTCCAAGGGCAACACGGTCGACCCCCAGGCGCTGATCGACCGCTACGGCGCCGATACCGTGCGCCTGTTCAGCATGTTTGCCGCGCCCCCGGAGCAGTCCCTGGAATGGTCCGACTCCGGCGTGGAAGGCGCCAACCGCTTTCTCCGGCGCCTGTGGAAACTGGCCGCCGCACATATCGCTGGCGGCAACGCCCCCGCCCTGGATCGCGCCGCCCTGGACCGGGCGCAGCGGGACGTGCGGCGCAAGATTCACGAGACCATCGCCAAGGTCGGCGACGACTACGGCCGCCGCCAGACGTTCAATACCGCCATCGCCGCGGTCATGGAGCTGTGCAACGAGCTGGGCAAGCTGGACGACTCGGCACAGGGCCGGGCGGTGCTCGACGAGGGGCTGCGCGCCGTGGTGCTGATGCTCGGCCCCATCGTGCCCCACACCTGTCACGCCCTGTGGCCCGCCCTGGGCGGCGCCGGCGATGTGCTCGACGCGCCCTGGCCGGCGGTGGACGAGAGCGCCCTGGCGCGGGACAGCATCGAGATGGTGGTGCAGGTCAACGGCAAGGTGCGCGCCAGGATGGACGTGGCCAGCGACGCGGACAAGGACAGCGTGCAGCAGCTCGCGCTGGAGCAGGACAACGTACAGCGCTTTCTCGAGGACGTCACCGTGCGCAAGGTGATTGTGGTCCCGGGGAAATTGGTTAACATTGTGGCCAACTAGGCTGCGCGGAATCCCCATGCCCCACTACGTCCTCCGTCTCGTCCTCCTGCTCTGTGTCGCCGCCCTGGCCGGCTGCGGCTTCAGCCTGCGCGGTACCGGCGACAGCGCCACCCTGCTGCCCGAGGACTGGAAGAGCATGGCGCTGGTCACCGGCAACCCGAACAGCGAGTTCAGCCGCGAACTGGTCAGCCGCTTCGCCAGCAACGGCGTGGTCTGGGTCGACCAGGGCGAGGCCAACTACACCCTGTGGCTGGGGCCGGAACGCTTCCGCCAGCGCAACCTGTCGCTGAACTCGGAGGCGCGCGCCGCGGAATTCGAGCTGACCATGAGCGCCGAGTTCGTCGTGCGCGACCGGGAGCGCGCCGAGGTGATGTCCTCGACCACCGCCTCGGTAGTCAAGCAAATGGAAAACGACCCGCGCAACGTGGTCGGCAAGGCGGAGGAGATCCGCCTGCTGCAGCAGGAGATGCGCGCCGAACTGGCACGGCAGATCATGCGCCGGGTCGGTTTCTACGCCGCCACCCACAGCGGCGCGACACCCGACCCGACCTGAGCGCCGCGCGTGGAAATGCGCCCGGAACAACTGGCCGGCCAGCTCGAAAAGCAACTCCTGCCCGTCTACCTGGTCAGCGGCGAAGAGACCCTGCTGGTGCAGGAGTGCTGCGACCTGGTGCGCGCGCGGGCGCGTCAGGAGGGCTGCGAGGAGCGCCGCCTTCTCGAAGCCTCCGGCAGGGACTTCGACTGGAGTGAACTGCCCGGCTGCGCCGACGAGATGTCCCTGTTCGCGCAGCGCAAGCTCATCGAGCTGCGCATTCCCGGCGGCAAGCCCGGCGCCGAGGGCAGCAAGGCCCTGCTGCAGTACCTGGAGCGCGCCTCCGGCGAGGACGTGCTGCTGGTGGTCGCCGGCAAGATCGACAAGGCTTCCCGCAACAGCAAGTGGTTCAAGGCCCTGGACAGCGCCGGCGCCAGCGTGCTGGTATGGCCGGTGAGCAGCCGCGAGTTGCCGCGCTGGATGCAGCGCCGCCTCGGCGCGGCGGGCCTGGAGATCGAGCCCGAGGCGCTGCAACTGCTGTGCGACCGTGTCGAGGGCAACCTGCTCGCCGCGGTGCAGGAAATCGAGAAACTGAAACTGCTCGCCAACGACGCCCGCATCGGCGTCGACACGGTCACTGCCGCCGTATCCGACAACGCCCGCTACAATGTCTTCGGCATGGCCGACAGCGCGCTGCTGGGCGAGGCGGCCAACAGCCTGCGCATGCTGCACGGCCTGCGCGCCGAGGGTACCGAAGCGGCCATCGCGCTGTGGGCGCTGGCACGCGAGATTCGCACGCTCTACGCGGTGCAGATCGATTGCGAACAGGGGCAGAATCAGCAGCGCGCCCTGGGCGCGCACAAGGTGTGGAAGAGCCGTATGCCGTGCATGCAGGCGGCCCTGTCGCGCCACGACAGCGCCTCCCTGGCAGGGCTGATCGAACAGGCGGGCGGGGTCGACGGCAGCATCAAGGGCTACGCCGACGGCAACCCCTGGGACCGCCTGGAGCGCCTGGTCACCTCCCTCTGCCGCGCCTGACCCCCGTCACCCCGTCACCCCCGTCACCCCCGCGCAAGCGGGGGCCCAGCACCCCTCGAGCCCCTCCATCACCCCGCCCCTCCATCACCCCCGCTCTCCCGTCACCCCCGCTCTCCCGTCACCCCCGCTCTCCCGTCACCCCCGCTCTCCCGTCACCCCCGCGCAAGCGGGGGTCCAGCCCCCCTTGAGCTCCTCCCGCAAATACTGTATAAACATACAGTACATTGGGATACTGCCCACCCCCCACAGGCAACGGCAATCCGGGAGACAGCCATGAACGACGCACTGCAGCGGGTCATCGACCGCAACGACCCCTGGCGCGGCCGCCACAGCCACTTTTCCGCCCCGTCGCCCGCCAACGGCGGAGGCCACGCCGCACGCGGTCTGCCGACGGGCTACAGCAGCCTGGACGCGGCGCTGTGCCAGGACGGCTGGCCCCTGGACGGCGCCATCGAACTGCTCAGCGACGGCTGCGGCCTGGGGGCCATGGGGGTCTTCCTGCCCGCGATGGAAAGCCTCAGCGAACAGGACCGCTGGCAGGTGTTCATCGCCCCGCCCTACATTCCCTACGCGCCGTTGCTGGCGGCCCGGGGAATTGATACCCGGCAGGTATTGCTGGTCCACCCGGAGAACAGGAAAGACCTGCTCTGGGCCACCGAGCAGGCCCTGCGCAGCACCACCTGCAGCGCGGTCTTCAGCTGGCTGGGCGATCACGACCACGATTACGGTGAACTGCGCAAGTTGCAGCTCGCCGCCGCCGACAGCGACAGCCTGGCAGTGCTGTTCCGCTCCCTGCAGGCCGGGCGCAACCACGCCCCCGCCGGCCTGCGCCTGGCGATACGCGAGTACCGCAAGGTACACATCCTCAAGCAGCGCGGCGGCAACCAGGGTATCGACGTGGCGCTGCCGCCGGCGGAAGACCTGCCGGACCAGCCCCAGCTGTGGGAACTGCCGGCGCTGGAGCGGGGCCTGCGCAGCGCCGCCTGCTAGTCTTTTGTATACTGTGCGGGTGTGATTCCGGCACGGAGAGCGATCAGCATGCACGACCTGTCACCGCACACCAACAGGCCCGCGTCGTGAAACTGCCCGCCAGCGGCAGCTGCCAGTGCGGCGCCGTCACCTACACGCTCAGCGCCGAGCCCCTGTTCACCTACGCCTGCCACTGCCACACCTGCCAGAAACGCACCGGCAGCGCCTGCGCCGTGGCCCTGGTCGTACCCCTGGAAGGCCTCGCCATCGAGGGCGAACTGGTCACCCTGGAGCGCGTGTCGGACAAGGGCGAGATCAACCGCCGCTTCAGTTGCGCCGAATGCGGCAGTGTCATCCACGGGGTCGGCGCCGCCAGTCCGGCACTGAGCAAACTGCAGTCGGGCACGCTGGACGACAGCAGCGAGGTGGAGCCCGAAGTACACATGTGGACGCGCAGCCGCCAGCGCTGGATCAGCCTCGCCCCCGGGGTGCCGCAGTACGAAACCCAGCCCGAGGACCTGACGGAACTGCTGCAGGCCTCGCTGGATTATCGCCAGTCCCGGGCGCAGGCCTGAGTCCGCCGCGGCCGGCCCAGCCGGGCGCCTCAGGGAGCCGGCGGCTGCAGGATATACGCACGCATCTCGCGCAGCACCTGCAGGTTCTGCGCGTGCCAGTCCAGGATCAGCGCGGAGCGGGAGCGCCCGATGGGCGCCGCCGCGTCTCCGCTGCCGTGGTAGAAAGAAATGATGCCGTCGACCAGCGGCGCCGCCTCGCGCAGGAACTCGGCAAACAGCGCCGGGCTGGATTGAAAACTGTGCGTCTCGCCAATCACCAGCGGTTTGCCCGCGGCCAGGTACCTGTGCACTATCCGCAGGGCGTAGCCGGGGTCCTCCACGCTGGGGTAGATATGCGGTGACACCAGGTCCAGCAGTGGCCCGACGTTGTCCACGCCCAGCGGACCGCCGTAAAAACCACCCATGGCGCCGAAGGTCACCAGGCCCTGCGGGTCGTGTTCGCGCACCGCCGCACGCAGGCGCAGGACCCACTCCCGCCCCACCGCGTTCGCCTGGTCTTCGGGCACGCCGCGGGCCACCGCCTGCACGAAACGGTAATCCTCGATCTGGCCGCTGTACCAGGGCGCGTCCGCCTCCAGCCGCACTACCGGCTCGCTCATCAGTTCATAGGCCAGTATCGCCGGCGAGGGGGCCAGCCGCAGCGCCAGCTGGCCGAGGAAAAACGCCTGCACCTCCCAGCGTTCGCGGTAGTGCATGTCGTCGTACCAGGCCGGTAGCACATCCGTGGTCCACACGTTATTGGCCGACAGCAGCAGGTAGATGCCCGCCTCCTGCGCCAGCGACACCAGGTACGACAGGTTGTCGAAAGCGCGCTCGCGCGCGAACAGCTCGCCAGAGGGTGCCATGCCGACAAAGTCGAACAACTGCAGGTGCGCGCGCAGGGTGTTCACGCCCAACGCCTCCAGGGCGTCGATGCGGCGCTGCATCGCGGCGCGCTGCAGCGGTGTGCCCTCGCGGTAGAAGGCGCGCTCGAAGGGGTGTTCCAGGTTCTGCACGCCGAACACGCGGAAGATCTCGCCGTCGCGCCGCAGGTCGGCGCCGTCGACGCTGACCGGCGCCAGCGGCGCACCGGCCAGGGCGAGGGCGGCGGCGCAGTACAGGGCCAGCGCGGCGATGAATTGCACGGAGCGTCGTGGCAGGGTCATGGTGTCGCCAGTATATCGGCAAGCGATGTGCGGCGTCTGGCGACAGGTCCGCGCCGCCGGGTTGGACATTACCGCCACCCCGACCAATACTGTATATATGTCCAGATATTATACTTGACGGACCCACTGTTTAAACATACAATGTTTCCATTGATTGAGGAAACTAGCATGTCCATTTTGAGCCGTCCAGAATTCCACGATGAAGAAGCCGCATACGCTTATGTAGAGTCGAAGCTTTGGCCTAATGGCCCTGTATGCCCTCACTGCGGTGAAAACGAGCGCACTACCAAGATGCAGGGCAAAAGTACCCGCATAGGCACCTACAAGTGCCGTGCATGCCGTAAGAAGTTCACGGTCAAGATCGGCACCATCTTCGAGTCCAGCCACGTAAAGATGCACCTGTGGTTACAGGCCATTTACCTGATGTGCTCAAGCAAGAAGGGCTGTAGCAGCAATCAGCTTCATCGCACCTTGGGTGTCACGCTGAAAACTGCGTGGTTCATGTCACACCGCATCCGGGAGGCAATGCGCGACAATACCCTGCCCACCTTTGGTTCTGGCGGCGGTATCGTTGAAGTTGATGAAACCTACATGGGTAAGACCAAAGGGCTGGGCAAAGGCCCGCACGGCAGCAAGAAACTTAAGGTTCTTTCCCTGGTGGACCGCGAAACCAAAAAGGCCCGGTCTATGGTTATCGACAAAGTAACCATTGGCGAGATTTACCCCATCGTAAAAGAGAACATCGCCCGCGAGGCCCAGTTGATGACCGATCAGGCGCAGCATTACAAGAAAATTGGCCGAACCTTTGCCGAGCACCACAGCGTCAACCACGGCGTAGGAGAGTATGTCAGCAAGACCAACCCTGAGCACCACACCAATACCGTTGAAAACTACTTCTCTGTGTTCAAGCGCGGTATGCGTGGTGTCTACCAGCATTGCGGTAAACAGCACCTACACCGCTATCTGGCTGAATACGACTTCCGCTACAACTATCGAGCCAAAAACGAGTACACGGATGCTGAACGCGCTGACATTGCTCTACTGGGCGTATCCGGCAAGCGACTCACTTATCAAAGAATTAACGGCTAAACGAAAAGAGGGGGCGGCGTCCCGCCCCCTTTTAGTTAGGCAAATTCCCTTACCGCTAGATGACTAGCGACTCGGATAACTGCGGCAATGCTCGCACACCCACTCCCAGCGGCCGAAGCGGCGGCGCAAGTAGCGGCGAACATGAACGCCTTTCGGATAATTGCATTGCAACATCGCGAAATACCTCACATAAAAAGCGAGGGGCCGAATTTGCCAAACCGTGCCACAAAGCCTAACATGACATTGCGTTCACGCGCACGGCTGCTGAGGGTTAAGCCCCAGTATCCACAGCAAGTGATCCGTTACGGGTCAGCAGAAAAGGGGTGCTCTTGGTAGGGGTATCCCCTTTTTTGTTTCCGCTGCTTGGTCTTGGCTGCCTACACCAGCCGGACTAGAGTCTCATTCGTTATCTGCGCTCTCGCTACCTCCCTCTATGTCGTAGACGATGGTGTGTGAGGCGGCCACCCTCCCGCCAGCGGGTAAGGAGTACACCCCACGGTGTTCGGTAGACGCCTCTATACGGCCCTTGGACGCCATGCGGTACAGCTTAGAGGCGAGCTTATCCCTTTGCAGAACTTTTTTCGTATCTCGGAAAACTTGGATCAGAATTTTGTCGACGGGTAGAGTTCCACCTGCTTTTTCAAGGGCCTCGTAAATATCCAGCTCCAGCTCGTCGGATTCGCTGATATTCAGCTGGTCCAAGATTTCTGGAGGTAAGCCCACTAAATCCTCAGGCATGAAGTGAAGTGATGGCGACACAACTTCACCATCCTGCGGGCTGTTACTAGCAGGTGATTCTCCTATTGACTCAAGGAAGGACGCGAGCTGGTCAAATTGATCGGCGACGCGTTGATGGTTTGCTTCTTGGCGCTTCAGTTCGGGCTTGACCTTGCCGTTTTCTTTCCGGCGGCAAATGCGCTCGACCTGGCGTTTATGGTAGGCAGATTGGGAGTTGACAAATTCAACCCAATCCGTTATCTTCTGAAACGTGTCGCCCATCAAGCGCACACCTCCTACGGTTCCCCGGCCTTCATCTGGGGGTAAAAATACCGCTCTGAAATGCTTCCGAAATGCCCGGTTTCCCCCAAGGATTCCGGGCATTTCTCTATTATCCATATTGAAAAGTTTGTGTCAATGGGCGCGTGGGTTTGACTCAATGTTAGGAGTGAGAACCGCGTGACTTTTGAATGAAAAGGTAACGGCTATGGGTGGTGAGGTTTCGAAAAGTGACAAATTTGAGGACGTCGCTCGCGACATCGAGTGCGACGAATCCGAGGACGCGCTCGATAAGGCCCTTGACTCTCTGAACGTCAAAACCGATAAGGAAGACGCCCCCAAAGAGGACGAATAACCTCTTACCCCACCGGCCTGCTGTTCTGGTCAGGCCAAATTACTGTATTCTTGTACAGTGGGTCCGCCTCGTATAATATCTGGATATATGTACAGTATTAGTGGCGACACGGGCAGACGACCCGCGCCATGGGCCGCCCCGGCATCGCGGGGGCCGCGATGAGCCTGTGGTTATGCCTGCGCTTCGAGCGCCTGCCCCTGGAATGCCTGAGCCGCTGCGAGGACACGCCGGTGGTGGTGCTGGCCGCCCAGCGGGTGCTCTGCGCCAACGACTGCGCCGCCGCCCTGGGCGTGCGCCCGGGCATGGGCAGCGCCACCGTGCGCGCGCTGGTCGGCGACGGGCCGCTGCAGTTGCTGCAGCGGGACACCGCGGCCGAGCAGCGCAGCCTGCAGCAGTTGTGCTGCTGGGGCTACGGCATCACCCCCAACCTGCACACCTGGCGGGAGGACTGCCTGCTGCTGGAAATCGGCGGCTGCCTGGGCCTGTTCAACGGCCTGGAGGCGCTGCTGCGGGAAGTGGCCTCGGGCACCGACGGCCGCGGCTACCGCGCCTGCCGCGCCCTCGGACCCACGCCGAAGGCCGCCTGGCTGCTGTCTTTCGCGGCGCCCGAGACGGCCATGGACCCGGCGCGTCCGCTGCAGGAACGCCTGGCCCCCCTGCCGCTGGACAGGCTGGATGAATTCCCCGGCACGGTCGACTCCCTGCGCCGGGCGGGCCTGCACACCCTGGGGGACATCCTGGCGCTGCCGCCGCCGGCGCTGGGCCGCCGTTGCGGCCGCGACTTCAGCGACTACCTGCAACAGGTGCTGGGACAGCGCGAGGACCTGCGCGCCGACTACCGCCCACCGCTCACCTTCTGCGACGAGTACTGGTTCGGTTACGAGGTGAAAACCAACGGCGAACTGCTGCCGGCGGTGCAGCGCCTGTTACAGTCCCTGTGCCGCTTCCTGCGCAACACCCAGTTGCGCTGCACCCGGATCACCTGGCGCCTGGTCGGCATAGACGGCAGCGTGCGGGATGTCGACGTGGGCAGCGCCAGCAGCCACAGCGACCGGGAGAGCTGGTACCAGCTCAGCCGTATCCGCTTCGAGCAACTCAGCCTGACCGGCGGCGTGGAGGGCCTCGGGCTGGAATGCCGGCAGCTGCTGCCCGGCGAGCTCGACAACATCGACCTGTTCAGCCCGCGCAGCCAGCGCGAGCCCCTGGCCGCCCTGCTCGACCGGCTGCGCAACCGCCTGGGCCTGCAGGCGGTGCAGGGTATCGGCTGCCGCGACGAGCACCTGCCGGAGCTGGCGGTGGCGATCGGCGGCGAATGCACCGGGCAGGCGGCGCCGCCCGGCGCCCAGCGCCCCTTCTGGCTGCTGCCCGAGCCCCGGGGCCTGCGACTGCGCGACGGGCGCCTGCACTGGCGCGGCGCGCTGCAACTGCTGTACGGCCCGGAACGCATCGAGGACAACTGGTGGCGCGAGGCGGTGAGCCGCGATTACTACATCGCCACGGGCCGCGGCGGGCAGCACTACTGGGTGTTCCGCGACCGGCTCGCCGGGCAGTGGTACCTCCACGGCATCTTCGCCTGAGCCTCAGGCGGACAGCGCACGCAGCAGTTGCAGCGCCTCCTGCGCGCGCGCCGCGGGCACCAGCACGTGATCGTGGTGGTAGGCGGCGATGACGTTGGCGCTGATGTCGCGCGCGGCCAGGGCCGCGGCCACCGCCGCGGTGAGGCCCACGGCGTGCAGCGAGGAGTGCACGCCCAGGGTGATGCAGCGCATGGGCTGGTCGCAGGGGTGGCCCGCCGCCGCCGCGCGCTCCCGCGGCGCCACCAGGCTCAGCCCCTCGCCCTCGGCGAAGGCGGCCAGCGGCGCCAGGTCCGCGGCGTCGCCATAGGCGGCGCCGGCCAGGGTGCAGAACACGTACTCCCCCGGCGCCAGTCGCGGCGACAGGCCGGCGAGCAGGGCCGCCAGGTCGCGTTCACCGCGTGCGGACTGCGTCATTCAGGCGTCCTCGAAAATACCCGTGTCCCTGCCGTCCAGGCTGTGCGTGTTGTTGTCCGCCCAGTACTGGCGCACGCCTTCGGGGCCGTGCTTGTCCGCCCACCTGGTCAGCGTCGGTCGCTCGCCCTGCAACTCGTAGTACGGAACGGCGTAACCGCAGGAGGTCTGCACCATGTCCAGTTGCAGCAGGAACACCTGGCGCGCGCCGGTGTAGCGCGGGAACAGGGTGGCCAATTCCTCCCAGCGCGCATCGCGCGGGTGCACCACGGTGGCGCTACCGTACAGGCGCAGGATCAGCGGCTGCTTGTCGAAGGAACAGAACATCAGCGTCATGCGGCCATTTTCCAGCACGTGGGCGGCGCTCTCATTGCCGCTGCCGGTGAGGTTCAGCCAGGCCACCGTGCGCGCGTCCAGGACACGCAGGCTGTCCATGCCCTTGGGCGAGACATTGACCAGCCCTTCCGCCCCGGCGGTGCCGACAAAAAAGAGGTGCTGCTGCCGGATGAACTCGATGTGCCTGTCTTCCAGTTGGGTAAAACGTTCCGCCACGGTAAAACTCCTTGCGTCAGAAAATGGTAGCGCCTCAGTCGGAGGCGGTGCCCGGCTCCGCATCCACGTAACAGGCGGCGGTGAAGCGCGGCGAACACACGGCGAGGAACACCAGGTCCTGCTCGCCGGTGTTGGCGATGCGCTGCCGCGCGCCGGGCGGGATCAGTACCGTGTCGCCCGGGCCGACCGGCTGCGCCGCGACACCCTCCACCTCTACCCGCCCGCTGCCGGCCAGCAACACGTAGCGCTCCGCCGTGTCCAGCAGGTAGTGCCAGCGGGTGGTAACCCCCGGCGCCACGCGTGCGCGGGCGATCGATACCCCGGGGTCGTCAGCGGAGTTGGACAGCTCGGTGATGTAACAGCCCTCATCGAAATAGTACTCCGCCTGCGGCGCGTGATGCTTCACAGCGGCCTTCACCGTAGGCGCCCTCAGTACTGGATGATCGGCGCCTCGCCGACCCAGGTGTCGTCGCGCAGCATGCCGAGCATGGCGTGGGCGCAGTCGGCGAAGGAGATGCTGGACAGCCCGCTGAAGGCGTCGTAGCCCAGCCGGTAGGTGCCGGTCAGCGGCCCCTCCTTCATCTGCAGGGGGCGCACCCCCAACCAGCACAGGTCGGCGTTGGCGTCCAGCAGTTCGAGCTGGTGCTCCTTGTCGCCGTGACGGTGGCGCAGGAACAACTGCGCGTACCAGCGCACGAAGCGCGCGCCCAGCGTCACCTGGTCCCGCGCGCGCAGGTTGCTGCCGCCGCCACACCAAACCAGGCGCGGGATATCGCGGCGGCGCATGAGTTCGAGAATATGCCGCGTGACGTCGGTGCACAGGTCCGGCGGGGAGGTTTTTTCATCGACGCCGATGGCGAACAGGACGGCCTCGGTGCCCTCGGGCAGGGCGCGCTCCACGTCTGCGGCCAGCAGAGCGTCGCCCTCTATCACCTGGATGCGCTCGCGCAGGGGCGCGGGCAGCTTCTGCGGGCTGCGCAGCAGGGCCGTCACCTCATGGCCGGCCTGCAGGCTCTGCTGCAACAACTGGCCGCCGAGGCTGCCGGTGGCGCCGAACAGGGTAATTTTCATCGCCGAATCGCCTACTCACTGGTTCGCCGCGGCCGGCGCCGGGATGCCCGGGGCCACCGTGCGCCGGCCTGGATACAGCGGCCAGTGTGCACCAGCCCGGCGGTGTTGGCCACCCGCACCGCCGCTTGAGGCGCGTCCGGCGCGGTGCTAGGGTCGGGCGAGCCGCCATTAGGGAGACACGCCATGTCCGTTCCATCCGCGCCGTATCGCAGACTGCTGCTGGCGACCCTGTGCAGCGCCCTGCTGGCCTGCCAGGACGAGCCGCCGCGCGACACCAGTCCCGGCAGCCAGGGCAACAGCCCGGCCACGGCGGCGACCGCGCGCGCCAACGCCGCTTTCGCCGAGCGCCTGGACCTGGCCGACCAGCGCGATTTCGAGGACGCCAGGCGCGGACTGATCGCCGCGCCAGCGGCGCTGGACATCCGCATGGCCGACGGCACCCCGGTGTGGAACATGCCCGCCTATGATTTCATTGACGGTGCCGCACTGGAGAGTGCCGCACTGGAGAGTGCCGCACTGGAGAGTGCCGCGCCGGACAGCGTCAACCCGAGCCTGTGGCGCCAGGCGCGCCTGAACAACATCCACGGCCTGTTCGAGGTGACCGAGGGCGTGTACCAGTTGCGCGGTTTCGACCTGTCCAACATGAGCCTGATCGACGGCGAGCGCGGCTGGATCGTGGTGGACCCGCTGACCCCCCGCGAGACCGCCGCGGCCGCCATCGCCTTCGCGCGCGAGCACCTGGGTCCACGGCCGGTGTCCGCGGTGATCTTCACCCACTCCCACATAGACCACTTCGGCGGCGTCCTGGGCGTGATCGGCGAGCAGGCGGACGTCGAGGTCATCGCGCCACAGGGCTTCCTGCAGGAGGCGACCAGCGAGAACGTCCTCGCCGGCACCACCATGAGCCGCCGCGCCATGTACATGTACGGCAGCCAGCTGGAGCGCTCGCCGCGCGGCCACGTGGGCTCCGGCCTGGGCAAGGCCCCGGCCCTGGGCAGCCCCGGCATCGCGGTGCCGACGCGTATCGTCGACCACACCGGGCAGCGCCTGGTCATCGACGGCGTCGAGTTCGTGTTCCAGAACGCGCCCGGCTCGGAGGCGCCGGCGGAGCTGACCTTCTACCTGCCGCAGCAAAAGGCCTTCTGCGGCGCCGAGGTGGTGTCGCGCAACCTGCACAACCTGTACACGCTGCGCGGCGCCAGGGTGCGCGACGCCCTGCTGTGGAGCCACTACATCGACGAGGCCATCGGCCTGTTCCCCGACGCGCAGGTGTATTTCGGCAGCCACCACTGGCCCCTGTGGGGCAACGCCGACATCATCGACTTCCTGAAAAAACAGCGCGACGGCTACAAGTACATTCACGACCAGACCCTGCGCCTGGCCGCGCAGGGCCACACCCCGCGCGAGATCGCCGACGAGTTGCGCCTGCCCGACTCACTGGCCTCCAGCTTTCCCAACCGCGGCTACTACGGCACCGTGAAGCACAACGCCAGGGCGGTGTACCAGCGCTATTTCGGCTGGTACGACGGCAACCCGGCCAACCTCGACCCCCTGCCGCCGGTGCAGTCCGCACGCCGTTACGTGGACGCCATGGGCGGCGCCGAGGCGGTGCTGGCGCGTGCACGCGCGGACTTCGACGCCGGCGACTACCGCTGGGTGGCGGAACTGCTCAACCACCTGGTGTTTGCGCAACCGGACAACCGCGCGGCGCGCGAACTGCTGGCGCGCACCTACGACCAGCTCGGCTACCAGGCGGAATCCGGCCCATGGCGCGACGTCTACCTCAGTGGCGCCCTGGAGCTGCGCCAGGGACCGCCGTCCGCGGGCATCGGGATTGCCAACGCCGCGGACCTGCTGCGGCAGACGCCGCTGGAGGAGTTCTTCAAGGTGGTGGCGGTGATGGTCGACGGGCAAAAGGCGGACGGCGAGGAACTGGTGTTCAACTTCGACTTCACCGACCTGGGGCAGGTGCACGTGCTGAGCCTGGAGAACGCCGTGCTGCACCACCGCAGCGGCGCGCCCGACCCGGCGGCGAACGCCACCGTGCGCATCACTCACGAGATGTTCCTCAAGCTGCTGACGCGGCGCGCCGGCGTGCGCGAGACGCTGTTCTCGGACGAGGTCTCGCTGCAGGGCAGAGAGCTGGACCTGCTGCGCTTCTTCACCCTGCTGGATACGCCGGACGAGGTCTTCGCTATCGTCACGCCCTGAGAGGGCATTCAGCCGGCATCATCCAGCCGCCGGTCACGTGCCGGGCGCGGTGGCAGCAGACGGAAACTCAACAACACCAGCGCGCCGAATACACTGTAGACCAGCGTGAAGACCCAGGCCGGGGCGCGGTAGTACAGCACAGCCTGCAGCCAGTGCGCGATGAAGGCGCCGCTGTACGTGGCGTCCCCGGCGCGCTCGCGCAGCGCCATCTCCCAGGTCGTCAGCGGGCAGACAACGCCCAGCCAGGCCTGCACCACCACGAGCGCGACACAGGCCAGATGCGCATAGCGAAAACCGCGCCGCCGCGCACCGCGCCAGCCCAGCCAGGCGCCCAGGTAGACATAGGCCAGGCCGAGCAAGACGAAGGCAACAAACAGGCAGTGCAGGAGCAGTATCGCGTCGGCGGCGAGGCGGTAGGTGCTGGCGTCCACCGGCCCGGCTCAGCGCCGCGCCGCGGGCGCGGCGGCCGGGCGGCGACCAGCGGCGGGCATCAGTTGCTGCGCCGCGCGCGCCGGTAGCGGCCATTCTCGAAATGTGAGAAGAACTGCCCCAGCAACGGGTGCTTGACCTGCTCGCCCGAGGAGTCGGCCTCCAGGTGGCGCTCGGCGACGTAGGTGGTGTGGACGGCCTCGTGTACCAGCACGTGGTACCAGGGCTTGTCGCGCGGCGGCCGCGACAGGGCCACGGTGTCGTACCATTCCTGGCTGCCCTGGAACACCGGGTCCACGTCGACGATCACGCCGCGGTAGTCAAAACGCTTGTGCCGTATGACCTGCCCGACAGCGAACTTCGAGCGCCTGATCGGCGTGACCTTGCCGGGCATACGCTCAGCCCCTGCCCTGCTCGGCCTTGGCCGCGGCAATGAAAACGCCCTGCTTTTCCGCCGGCTGCCACTGCTGCTCAATAATAAAGCCCGTGTCGACAATACACTGGGTCAGCTCCGCGCGCCGGAACACGTTCAGGCGCGGCAACGCGCCGAGCATCCTGCCCGCCGGGGCGACGTAGCGCAGCGCGGGCATGAAATCGCCGATGCAGGCAGTGCTGGAAAAGAATACGCCGCCGGGGCGCAGGGCGCGGTAGACCCGGGCGATGACATCGCGCCAGTCGCGTTGCAGGTGCAGCACACTCATGCCGATCACCACGTCCACGGAGTCATCGGCCAGCTCGAGCGCCTCGAAGGCGGCGCACTCGAAAGTGAGGGACTCGATGTGCGAGCGCGCGGCCTTTTCCTGCGCGATCTCGATCATGCGCGGGGAAAAATCCACCGCGCGGTAATGGCGTGCGTGCGGCGCCAGGATCAGTGCGGTAGCGCCAGTGCCGCAGCCGAACTCGAGCACGTCCAGGTACGGGTCCAGTTCCGCGCGCATGGCCTGCAGCTTGCGCAGGTAGGCGCGCTCGTCGGCCAGCGGATGCTGGGAGTAACGCCGTGACATACGGTCCCAGAACTTGTAGCTGCGGTCCATTCACTCTCCGTTTTCAATCGCTGCCGCCGGGCGCGTCGCCGGACGCGTCACAGAGCTTGCAGTTCAGTTCGTGGCCCAGCATGGAGCGCCGTCCTGCCGGCGTCACCACCCAGGGGCGGTTCGTCCACGGCGGCTTGTGCCGCACGTGCTGGTTGTGGCCACAGACCAGTTCCGCCACCCAGTCGCCGACCTCGTCGCGGTGATAGCCGCTGATGGCGCGCTTCATCCGGCCCAGTCCACGCTCAGGCGCCGCAGTGGCCGTGCGGGTCCTCGCCGGGCAGTAGCGTGTTGGGCAGCCCGCTGGCGCCGGCGTAAAAAACGATGACCTCCACCGGCGCCTGCAGCGCGACACCGCGGTGCACCGTGCGCATGACCTCGACCACCGACTGCCCCTGGGTGAACACCGCCTTGTCGCCGTTGGCGGTTTCCACCTCCAGCACGCCGCGCAGCACGTAGCCCATGGTCGGCACGGGGTGACAGTGGAACGGCGGTTCATCACCCTCGCCGATACGCAGGATCACCGCGGTGATCTCCGGGTCGCCGTCGGGATAGGCGATGGCGCCACCGTCCCAGGACGTCGTCGCCTGCATCAGGGGTTCCGCCGCCTGCGCGGCCACGGCCAGGGCCAGCAGGCAGGCCGGCGCCGTTGCTCGTAATAGCCTCATGACAACCTCCGCCTCGCTCGTGGACACAGGGTAGGCCGCGCACCCGGCAAAGTACAACCCCGCAGCGTCCCGGCCCCGCCGGCTGCCCAGGCGCCGCTGCGCCCGGCGTCCCGGCCCCGCTCAACCGACCTTGCGCACCATCGCCCCGACACGCACCGCACCCGGTTCCAGCACCCTGGCGTTGACGCCGCGCAGGTTCAGTGAACGGCCCAGGGCGGAGTTGACGAACAGCGCCGCGTCGCGGCCGAAGCGCTCGCTGAACTTCCTGCAGCCCAGGTGGGGTTCGGCGGTGACCTCGACCACCGCATCGCCCAACGCCAGGCGCGTGCCGGGTGGCAGGTTTGCCGGCCCCAGGTCCAGGTCCAGGTAGAACTGGTCGCCCGCCAGTTGCCAGCGCGCTTTCGTGCCGGCGATCAGCGCGATGGCGCGCGCATTCATCAGGTTGAGCTGCGTGTCGGGGTGGGCGCGCCCGTGCGCGGACTTCGGGTTGCCGCGGGCCAGCCAGTTGTCGCCCAGCAGTCCCTGCTCGCGGTCCAGTTGCGCCTCGTCCAGCACCTGGCGCTCACCCACCGCGGGACGACACACGATATGCTCCACCGTGCCCTGGTCCGCGGGCGACAGCCGTACCTGGGCAACACCGCGCTCAAGCTCGGCCGTAGACAGGAACATGCCATGAGCGCCAGGGCTCACGCGGGCCCGGTGCCGCGCGCGTTGTCGGTGTAGCGGGTCTTTTTACCCGCGTAGCGCTCGAACAGGGCGGCGTGCGAAGCGCGCGAAAACGTATCCTCGCGTTCCTCGTACTGTGCAATCCAGTCCAGCAGCATGTCCAGATTGGCGTCCTGGGCCTCCTTCGAGGCGTACTTGTGCGGTTCCCAGGGACGCCGCCTGGCGTTGTCCGTGCACAGTTGCACGGGCAGGTCCAGGAAGATGATCTCGGTAGATGCCGGCAAAGCCAGTTCGACCAGGTCCGCGTAACAGCCCTCGATCACCCAGCCCTCATGCTGTTGCACAAAGGCGCCGATCTCGCGCGAGCATTCCTCCCGGGGCCGCCGTTGCGGTGGTGTCTGCGCCGTCCAGGCGACCGTGTCGAGGTCGAAGTGCGCCAGGCCATGCCGCGCACACAGCTGCCCCGCCAGTGTCGACTTGCCCGAACCCGAATTACCGAAAATGACTATCTTGTCCAATGCTCCCCTCCGCGGGTACCGCGACTACCTGTCGGGCTCGCTGCCGCCGGGCCGGCGCATCGTCGCCATCAGAGCGCCGACCCAGACGCCCAGCGCATTCGCCAGCAGGTCATAAACGGACATCACCCTGCCGGGCATGAAGGACTGGCCCACTTCCAGCAGGCCGCTGTAGGCGATGATCGCCAGCGCCAGGACGATGTACTGTCGCCGCGTGCGAACCACGCGGTGAGCCAGCAGCGCGAACACCGTGTACACGGCGAAGTGCATCAGCTTGTCCCAGGGCTCCAGCGCCACGCCGTCCGCCGGCCGCAGCGAAACGAAGCCGATGGCGACGGCGTAGACCAGGAAAACCAGCCTACTCAACGGCGCTATCTGGGCCATGTTCCTGGTACTGTGTGACACCCGCGGGTATGACTTCCCAGCTCGCCCTGGAGCCGACGAAAATATGCTGGCCGATCTCGATCTGCGGGTCCTCATTCAGGCAGCCCAGCATGATGCCGTGGACCTCTCCCCGGTAGACACCGCACAGGCTTGAGCCGCAGCGGCCGCAGAAACGCCAGCCAAACTCCTCGCCGCTGGCGAAATAGCGCAACTGTTCCTCGCCGCGCAGCCAGCGGAAATCCGCCGGGCTGACCAGCGCATAGGCCGAGGCCTGGGCACTGAACGCCTTCCTGCAGCGTGAACAGTGGCAGGAGCGCGCGTCGCGCAACGGCCCGTTTATCTCGTACTGGACGTCTGCGCAAAAACATTCGCCGGTCAGCCGCATATCAGTAGCTCCGCGAAAACGAGTTACAAGGGCTTGCGGCCGATCGCCTGCACGACCGATGCCAGCCCGGTGTGGTAGACACCCTCGACGACCTCCCGTTCGGTTTCGACGAGGTGACTGAACTCCAGGCCCGGCAGCTCTTCGAGCAGCGTGTCCCGCGACTGCATGGTGTCGGTGCAGTCGCCCCCGCCGGTACCGTACTGTACCTGCCGCGGCGTGTAGGCTTCGCACAGGAACACCCCCCCGGGGCGCAGACCGGCCACGACCCCGGCGTGCACCTGCGCGCGCAGTTCCGAGGGCAGCGGGCAGAAAATCGACACGATGCCATCCCATGCCTGTGCCGCGATAGCGAACGTGGCCAGGTCCGCGTGGATGCAGTGGAACGACACGGCGTTCTCCCGCGCCAGGTTTTCCGCCTTGCGCAGGCCCACGGCGGAGCCATCCACCGCGGTGACCTCATAGCCCTGCCGCGCCAGGAAGACGGCGTTGCGGCCCTCGCCCTCGGCCAGGCTCAGTATCCTGCCCCGGGGCAGCGCCTGGTAGTGACTGGCGAGAAAACCGTTGGGCTCGACACCGTAGGCATATTCGGCGGTGCTGTAGCGCTCGTCCCACATGGGAGATCCTTGTTGTCGTAAACGGGTTGCGGACCGGCGCGGCGCCTCTTGCCGCAACACCGGCTTTGGCACGCGGCCCGCCTCGCGCCACCAGGCCCGGCGACGCGCCCGCTAATGTGACAGGCTCACAGCAGGGATTCAAGTTCCTCGATATAGGGCAGCACCGCCGGGTGAGACTCCACCCACTCCAGGCCCAGGTGCTCGGCCACGTTCAGGTCGCCGAGGACACTGCGCAGTTCCAGCGGGGAATCGGCCTCCACGAGCTCCTGGCAACGTCGCAGCACCTCGTGCAGTTCGTGCACCGCTTCCTTGCCCAGTTCGTCCTCGAGTTCACGCCTGATCGCGTGCTTCAACTTACCGGCGGCGTGCTTGTGGCTGGCGTGCTGCAGCATGGTTCATTGACCTCCAGACTACGTACGCCGCGTCATGACGGCGAGCGACGATTGAGCGGGCCGTCCCAGGGGCTGCCGCGGCCCGCGCTCAACCGGCCTCGTCAGCGAGCCCGGGCCGCCGCGCCTCGGCTTTCTGCCGGTAACTGGCCCGGATCAGAAAATAGCAACCGCCCAGGGCCAGGATGATCACGCCCAGGCCGACGATCGCCAGCGGGTCGTATTTCTCCAGGTCGAGCAGGATCACCTTGCGCGAGACGGCAATGACCGCCACCAGCAACACCACCTCGGCATGGATGACATCGTCCTTGAAGTACATCTCGACCGTTTCTATCAGCTCAAAGCCTATCAGGACGATGAAGAAGAAGCCGAACAGCCTGAACAGCTCGTCGATCTCCAGGAACAGCACGCCGTCGGCCTTATCAAACAACTCGATGTACAGGATGATGCCCAGTTCCACGATAGACAGGGCGACCACCAGGGTCATCAGGACCAGGACCAGGAGCGACATCCATTTTTTCGCCCTGTGAATGAACGAGACGGCGGATTCCATAGGCTGCACTCCCGGCCGGCCGTGCTACCGGCTAATCAGCAAAGCAAAGTTTGTTGTTGTCCAGATCCCTGACATACGCGGAAAAACGCGGACCCCGTTGACCGGGCTCCCCTTCACAGGCACCACCGAGTTCGAGCGCCTTTGCATGGAGCCGCTTGACTTCCCCGGCTGACCCGACGCCGAAACCCACCATGGTGCCATTGCCATTCGTCGCGGGCTGTTCATCGAAGGGTACGGCGACCGCAAACGCGAAACCCTCGCCCACCCAGTAGGTCATCCTCTCGGCCGGGACAATCTTTTCCAGCCCGGATTGTTCGAAGAGCGCATCGTAAAATTGCGTCGCGGCGTCCATGTTGTTGGTACCGACGACAAAGTAGTTCATGTTCATGGTTCGACCAGCCCTGTTAAGTCATCGACGCAGTATAGCGCCACGCCGCCGGCAGGGCATCCTGGGCGAGCAGGCGCATGCCCTGAAACAACAGGCAGGAATATCGATCGCCAGGGCGCGGAGCAGGTACCGCCTGAACCATGGACGGGGCGCAGATCGGGCGCAACATGGCCGATACCCCGGGCCAGGCAGGAAATCCGCTGCGCGCGTTGCTCAGATTCCCGCGTGGAGCCTCAACGGCGTTCCTTCCTGTGCAGGCTACCCGATTGCTTACCCAGGCACATTAAAAGTCCATGCCTGTTGCTGCACCCGCTCTTTGATCAACCACCTGCCGGATGCTTTCACCAGCCTGTCCCTGTACCAAAGCCCATAGAATGCAACATGCTCAGCACCATCGGGCTTGCTGACCATCATCACTTGCGCAGCGGTCCTGGCCTCTACCTGCTCACCAACGACCCTCAGCATGCTGGTCGATATCGTGTGTTGCGAACAATGGAGGCCGTCGAGAATGGGCTTCAGGAAAGCGATGAGGTCATCAGTCCCGGCCCTGGGGCCACCGAACGCGGTGAAGTCCAGAACTGCATCTTCGTGAAAAAGCCCTGAGAACCGGCCCCAGTCCTTGTCATCCAGACTAAAGCAGTAACTTGCCAACAGGTCGTTTATCTCGACTCTATCTTCTACCGTGATTTTCAACCCGACCTCCGAATGGTGGTTTGACGCGCGCCTGCGCCGGGCGCTGAAGCTCCGAAACCGCCCCGCGGCCTGGCGCTGACAACGGCCTGTACCCGCTAACTATCCTGACCCGGCATCCATTTATCGACGAACGCCTTCCAAACCGGATGCTCGCCTGGATCCCATACGTCAGAAACGAATGCACTCGCTTTCCGCCTGCTCCAGCCCAGATTCCGATAAGCGTAGATCGATGAAAACGCCGACACCCGATAATTCGCTGCGCAATGAACCAGCGAGGTCCCCGCGGGGAGAGCCTGGAGTGTCGTTTCGTACCAGTCATAGTCTTCATCCGATGGGGCAGCAAAGTCCACAGGCCTGTAGTGGTACTGCATCCCCTGGGACTCAACCAGTTCTCTTTCATGCTTTATCGCGTATTCATGCTCATCGGGTAGCAAATTTACTACCGCCACATAACCTTGTTGCGATAGCGCCCGAAGCTGATCTTCACTGACCAGGCCCGACGTGTCTATCCCGTCAGTGAACTTCCTGAAATTGAATATTTCGTTGGCTGTCACGATCTCTCCCTGGGCACCTGACGCCGTCGGTAGTTAACGTCTCCGCCACTGGCGGCGAAATCGCGCTGTGGTTCGCATGCCAGGCCCCGGCGATCCCAGCCTTGCCGATGCGTGGAACCTAGAGTTTAGCAATAGAACCAGTGAAATAGAGGCCGGCCCAGGCCTGACCCAGGAGCCTGAGCAATTGCTTGCACAAGCAAGGCTGCGCCCAAATGGCAAATAAAGCCGGCAAAGATAGGCAAGGAAGCCGCCGAAGAATTTGAAGAAGCCGCAGCCTGGCACGGGGACAAGCACATTTAAGGCGATTACCGTTTGTGCGGCAGCGAAAATGGGCAGCAGGCCAAATGTCAGCTGCAACGTGTTGTTTGATTTCACGCCGGCCTCGCCATGAACTCAGACGGCTCAAGAATACACCGATCCTCCACATGCCCACGCAAGGCGAAAAGGCGCGGTGATTTCCGAAACCTGAACAGGCGGTACAAGTAGTATCTTGATGAGTTGTCCCGTGAGAACCGCAGCTCATTCGGCGAAACGAAGAAAGGCGTGCTCTTTCCGTACTTCGTGGTCTTGGCCTCAATGAACCGGTCGGTGCCGTTTTCCTCGAAGGATTTGATGTCGAACCCGGCGGATGGGCCAACTGTTGCTGATACTTGCTCGATGCGTTCAGCAAGTGACTCCCTCCCGGCACGGATCAGGCGAGCCCGTTCGAAATTGATAATAAACTGTTCCCCGGCTTCGCCGAGAGTTTGGTTCCGAGCCTCGCGCTCCAGGTAGTTGACGCCGCCCGGATTGTAGATGGCGGGAGCTTCGGCAATGACGGGAGCTTTTCGATCTTCTGGTGCAGGTGGCTCCTCCCAGACTGACAGAAAATCATCCACACTTGGGATTGATGGTGCCGCCTCAGAATCCGACGCGAAAAGTTGCTGAATCTCGGGATTGCTCTTGAGGTAATCAGCAACCGCCGCAGGGAGAAGCGACCGCTGATAATTGAACCTTGGCTTGTATCCGTCGATGTAGGGAATCCCCATTTCGATCAGGACGGCACTGATGTTCTGGTGCTTCAGCTCCACCGACCCGTCGGAGCGATTATTCAGTTGCTCCATCAACGCTCGGCGATGCTGGGTCTTGTTGTATTGGTTGCCGGTCAGTTCCAAGCGCAGCAATGAAAGTAGTCTGCAACAGCTGCTTCGACCTCGGAATCTAGCCAATGGTTAGCCATGGCACCAGTAGAATCTAACGCTTACCGCAGCGGCGCCGAAACCGCGCAGCAGTTCTGGCGTCCAGCCGCGCAGGGGCGATGTGCTGGTACTTGTTAAGTGTTCGTCGCATCAATAAACGCCGCAAAAAAGAAAGGTGACACCATCAGAAAAATGAGCGCCAACAAATGCAGCATTGCTAGCCATCGGGTTTTTGTGTCACGACTCTTGCGCCAAAGATCAGCCATATTCGGTATGTCTAATAAGTGGTTCCACCACCAACTTACCTTTAAGCCGTTTGAATGGGCAAGATACTTCGCTGAATACCATACTGCGTTACCAATGATGGCCCAAATTATAAATAGAACTCCAATGTCAATATTTATAGCCGTTCTCCAGAACACTTAATACTCAGCGCACGGGCTAGCCAGGCACGCAGTGCCGAGTCCAGCCAGCGAAGCTGGCGGCGTATCGCTGTTTGTTATGTGCTGGTCTCATTTCCATACTTGTCGAACTCGCAGCTACACTTTTGGCAGGTCCAGCCGCCCCACATAGCTTGACGAACATTCTCTGGTTTTCGAACCATAGGAGCTTTTAGGCCACACCTTAGGCAATGTACTGTCTTGATATTGATACCCATTTTTCCAGTTCGCGGCCATAACCAAAATAGCAGCCCGAATATTGCCACCGAAATTGCTGTAATCTTTAGTACTATCGGTACTGTCTCAAACATATCAGGTCACTGACCTCCTTAAGGCCCCTGACAGCGACTTTTAATGAATAAGTTCATGTCAGCTCCCACCCGGCAATCGAAACCAGGATAGGCAATCACTTACCCCGGCGTGCACAGCATACCGTCCGCTGCTGGCACGCAGCCAGTGTTCAGATTGAAACACGGATGAGGGGTATTCGCCGTGACACTCCTCACGACGCCCACTGTCAGCCATTACATTTCCGGGCGGCCGCCCGAACGCCCCGCATCGACACGGGGGCGGGCTTCACCGCAGCTCGCGGCCATACGCCCGGCAGTCCAGCTCGCGGAAGCGCGCCTCTGCCTTGCGCAGTTGCTTCTTCCACCCCTCCATGCGGCTGGCCGAGCCTCCCTTGCGGCGCAGCGCCGTGTAGCGCTCGATGCGTTCCTTGAGCGACTGGCATTGCTGCAACGATGCCTCCTGCGCGCTCGCGGGCGACGCGGCCGCCAGCGCCAGCGCCAGTCCCACCGCGAGCCCTGTCCGTGCTGTCTCCATGGCACACCTCCCTGTGTTCAGCCGTGTAACCGGCGAGGCTAGCCTCCCGGCGGCGCTGCGGGAACATCCGATCCGCCCTGTCGCCTTTGCCGGCACGCGCGGGCCACGAAGCGGCGACAGGGCATTGGCAAACGCCGAAATGGTCTATACTGTATGTATATACAGTATAGATAATCCCGCCTTGCCCCATGTCCTACGCCGAACTCCACTGCCTGAGCTGCTACAGCTTCCTGCGCGGCGCCTCCCACCCCCACGAACTGGTGGAGCGGGCGGCGGCGCTGGGCTACGCCGCCCTGGCCATCACCGACGAGTGCTCCCTGGCGGGGGTGGTGAAGGCCCACGTGGCGGCGCGCGAGCTGGCGGCGGAGACGCGCCTGAAGCTGCTCATCGGCAGCGAACTGCGCCTGCAGGAGGGCCTGCGCCTGGTGGCCCTGGTGCCCAGTCGCGCCGCCTATGCGGAGCTGTCCGGGCTGATCAGCATGGCCCGGCGGCGCAGCCCCAAGGGGGAGTACCGGGTCACCCTGCGCGACGTCATCTTCCACCTCAAGCGCTGCCTGCTCATCTGGCTGCCGCGGGACGACAGCGAAGCCACCCGCGCCTACGGCCAGCAGCTCGGGCGCCTGTGCCGCGACCGCGTCTGGCTGGGCGTCAGCCACCTGCTGGGCAACGACGAGGTGCGCCGCTACCTGCGCCTGCAGGCCATGGCGGCGCAACTGGGCCTGCCGCTGGTCGCCTGCGGCGACGTGTGCATGCACGACGCCACGCGCAAGCCCCTGCACGACATGTTCACCGCCCTGCACCACAACACCAGCATCGATCGGCTCGGCAGCCGGCGCCTGGGCAACAGCCAACGGCACCTGCGCTCGCTGGCCGCCCTGGAGCGTCTCTATCCCCCCGCCCTGCTCGCCGAGAGCGTGCGCATCGCCGGCCTGTGCGATTTCAGCCTCGACGAGCTGCGCTACGAGTACCCCGAGGAAGTCGTGCCCGCCGGCCACAGCGCCAACAGCTACCTGTGCGAACTGGTGACGCGGGGGTCGCGCCAGCGCTGGCCCGGCGGCGTACCGGGGCAGATACAGGCGCGCATCGAGCGCGAGCTGGCGCTGATCGGCGAGCTGCGCTACGAGTACTACTTCCTCACCGTGTACGACATCGTGCGTTTCGCGCGCTCCCGCGGCATTCTCTGCCAGGGCCGCGGCTCGGCGGCCAATTCCGTGGTCTGTTACTGCCTGTACATCACCGAGGTATCCCCCGAGCAGATCTCCCTGCTATTCGAGCGCTTCATTTCCAGGGAGCGGGACGAGCCGCCGGATATCGACGTCGACTTCGAGCACGAGCGCCGCGAGGAGGTCATCCAGTACATCTACGCCAGGTACACGCGGCGGCGCGCCGCCCTGGCCGCCACGGTCATCACCTACCGCGCGCGCAGCGCGGTGCGCGACGTGGGCAAGGCGCTGGGGCTGGACCCGGTGTTCGTCGACGACCTGGCGAAGTCCATGGCCTGGTGGGACCGCACGCGCGACCTCGCCAAACGCTTCGAGGAACAGGGCGTGGCGCAGCACAGCCGCCAGGCGCAACTGTTCTACTCGCTGGTGCAACAGGTGCTGGGCTTCCCGCGCCACCTGTCGCAGCACGTGGGCGGCTTCGTCATCACGCGCAGCCCCATCTCCACCCTGGTACCGGTGGAGAACGCCAGCATGGACGAGCGCACGGTAATCCAGTGGGACAAGGAGGACATCGAGGCCATGGGCCTGCTGAAAGTCGATGTGCTCGCCCTGGGCATGCTCTCCGCCATCCGCAAGACGCTGGCCCTGGTGCAGCGCTACTGCCCGTCCATCAAAACGGTGAGCGATATCCCCAGGGACTGCGCCGCCACCTGGCGCATGCTGCAGCAGGCGGACACGATCGGCGTGTTCCAGATCGAGTCGCGGGCGCAGATGTCCATGCTGCCGCGCCTGAAACCGGCGTGCTTCTACGACCTGGTGATCGAGATCGCCATCGTGCGCCCGGGGCCGATACAGGGCGACATGGTGCACCCCTACCTGCGGCGCAAGCAGGGCCTGGAGGCCGTCACCTACCCCAGCGAGGAGATCCGCGACGTGCTGCAGCGCACCCTGGGCGTGCCCATCTTCCAGGAGCAGGTGATTCGCCTGGCCATGGTGGCGGCGGGCTTTTCCGGCGGCGAGGCGGACCAGTTGCGCCGCGCCATCACCAACTGGGGCAGGAACTCGAAGCTGCTCACCTTCGAGCGGAAGCTCACCCGCGGCATGATCGAGCGCGGCTACGACGAGGCCTTCGCGCGCCGCCTGTTCGAGCAGATCAAGGGCTTTGGCGGCTACGGCTTCCCCGAGTCGCACTCCGCCAGTTTCGCCCTGCTCGCCTGGGTCTCGGCCTGGCTCAAGCGCCACCACCCGGCGGCGTTTTTCGCCGGCCTGCTGAACAGCCTGCCCATGGGCTTCTACACGCCCTCGCAGTTGCTGCAGGACGCCCGTCGCCACGGCGTCGTGGCGCTGCCGGTGGACGTCAACCACTCGGACTGGGACCACACCCTGCTGACAGCCGCACCGGGGCAACAACCGCCCCTGCGCCTGGGCCTGCGCCTGGTGCGGGGGCTCAGCCGCGAGGGCGCGCGGCGCCTGGTGGAGGCGCGGCGGCGCGCACCGTTCCGCCAGGTCAGCCAGTTGCGGCGGCAGGCCGGGCTGGACAAGCGCGACATGGAGGCGCTGGCGGACGCCGACGCCCTGCAGTCCCTGGCCGGACACCGCCACCAGTCACAGTGGCAGATCATGGCCCTGGAGCAGCCGCGCCCCCTGCTACAGGACGAGCAGCGCCAGCCGGCCCGCCATTTCGACGACGGCGTGCAACTGCCGGCACCCGGCGTGGCCGAGGAAGTATTGTCCGATTACCGCGCCCTGGGCCTGACCCTGCGCGCCCACCCGATGAGCCTGCTGCGCGACGCGCCGCCCTTCGACCGCTGCAAACGCCAGGCGGACCTGGCCGCCATCGGCAACAGGCGCTTCGTGCGCATCGCCGGCCTGGTCACCTGCCGCCAGCGCCCGGGCAGCGCCTCGGGGGTGCTGTTCCTCACCCTGGAGGACGAGACCGGCAACAGCAACGTGGTGGTGTGGAAACGCACCCAGGAACGCTTCCGCCGGGCGCTGATGTCGGCGCAACTGTTGCTGGTGAACGGCGTGGTGGAGCAGAAGGACGGCGTGATCCACGTCATCGCCGGCGCCCTGTACGACCACACCGAGGCCCTGCGCGAGTTGCGCGTGAAGGCGCGCAATTTTCACTAGCGCGCCGCGGCGATTGTGACACCGCTGTCACATTCACACGGCATGATGGCCGCAGGCTCACGCAGATGGGCCCCGGTCACCATGCGAGGGGACACACCCGGCAATGATTTTTCGCCCCAGGCGACGCGCGACGCCCGCAGCGGCGGCGGTGGATATCCGCCTGCTCGACAGCGAGCCGGTGCATCACACCGACCGGCGCTACCTGTCCTGGTCCATCGACATCTCGGTGTTCGCCGGCGGCTTCTGGTGGGAGGGCACGGACCGCGCCAGTCGCGGCCTGGGCACCCTGCCGGTCGCGCCACTGAACCTGCACTCGAAGAAACTCGACCGCATCGTGCGCGCCCTGGCGCCGGCCTACCTGCGTATCGGCGGCTCCGAGGCAGACAAGCTCCACTACTTCAGCGCGCCGCCGGACGAGCCGGACGCACTGGTGATCACGCGCGCACAATGGGACGACCTGCACGCCTTCATACAACGCCATCAGCTGAAGCTGATATTCACCTGCAAGTACGGCCTGTTCAGCCGCCGGCACCACGGCCGCTGGGACGGCGGCGAGCTGGAGGCGCTGTTGCGCTACTCGCGCGAGCGCGACTACGACATCGCGGTATTCGAGCTGGGCAACGAATTGAACGCCTACTGGGCCTTCCACGGCCTGCGCGCGCAGCCCGGCCCGCGCAACCTGGCACGCGACTACGCAACCTTCATGCAGCTGGTGCGCAGCTACTACCCCGAGGCGCGCATTTCCGGTCCCGGCAGCGCCTTCTGGCCGCGCCTGGGCGAAACCATCCGCCCTTTCACCAACCTCACACCAGGTTTCCTGCGCGAGCTGCCGGACAAACTGGATATCATCGACTGGCATTACTACCCGTTCCAGAGCGACCGCAGCCCGGTGCGCACCCGCGCGGCGCGCACCGCACACATGCTGGACCCCGCCTCGTTCGAGGACTTTGCGCGCTACTCGCGCTACCTGGCCGACCTGCGCGACCGTTACCAGCCGCAGGCGCAGCTGTGGACCGGGGAGACCGGCTCGGCGCAGTGCGGCGGCCAGCCCTACCTGTCGGACCGCTGGGCGTCGTGTTTCTGGTGGCTGGACCAGCTCGGCCAGGGCGCCCGGCTGGGGCAGAAGGTCATGGTGCGCCAGTCACTCATCGGCGGCGACTACGGCCTGGTGGACCGGCTCACGCGCAAGCCGCGCCCGGATTTCTGGGCGAGCTGGCTGTGGGGCCAGCTGATGGGAACGGCGGTTTACGCGGTGCAAAGCTCCAGTCGGCAGGTGCGCGCCTACCTGCACGCGCACCCGGCAGAACAGGGCAGGACCCTGCTGTTGCTCAACCTGGACCCGCAGCCCGTACCGGTCAGTCTGGACAATCTCGGCGAGGTGGTCGAACGCTACCACCTGCAGGCGAAGAAGCCCACCAGCCGCAAGCTGCGCCTCAACGGCAGCCGTCCGCGATTCGACAAGGGACGCGTGCGCCTGCAGGCGTTCGCCCGCACAGGGGGCGCCGGCGAGATCCCCGCACAGAGCATCTGCTTCTGGCGCCTGCGTTAGGCGCCGCCAGCCCGCCACAATGGCGGTCGCGACAAAGCGGGCTATAGTTAGGCGCATGTCTTGATTGCCCGGCCTCGCCGCAGGAGCTGCGCAATGACCACTGACCAACGACGGGCGCTCACCGCGCGCCAGGGCGCATACGCGGGTCCGCCCGCGGATACGCGTACACGCAAATGCTGCCGGTGCAGGCGGTGAGCCCTGGTGCCTGCCTCGCCGCTGCGCTACTGCGCCCTGCTACTACTGGCCCTGGGCCTGCCCGCGACGGCCGGGGACATGGCCGCTGAACGCGCCGGCATGGTCGAGGCGGTGCGCACATCGGTGCGCGAAACCGCGGACTACACTGGTATGGCGCAACTGGGCGAAACGGTCCTCGGCGCGCTGGGCAGGGTGCCACGACACCGCTTCGTGCCGCGCGAGCAGGAGCCGGCAGCCTATATCAACTCGGCCCTGCCCATCGCGCACGGCCAGACCATCTCGCAGCCGCTGATCGTGGCGCTGATGACCGAACTGCTGGAACCGCGGCCGGACAGCGTCATCCTCGAGGTGGGCACGGGCTCGGGCTACCAGGCGGCGGTGCTGGCGGAGCTGGTCAGCCACGTGTACAGCGTGGAGATCGTCCCGGAACTGGCGCGCGGCGCCGCGAGCCTGCTGGAGGAACTGGGCTACGACAACATCAGCGTGCGCGCCGGGGACGGCTACGCGGGCTGGCCGCAGCACGCGCCCTTCGACGGCATCATCGTCACCGCCGCCACCACGGAGATTCCGCCGCCGCTACTGGCGCAGCTCAAGCCCGGCGCGAAGCTGGTCATCCCGCTGGGCCAGCACGCCGGCTACCAGGAGCTGATGGTGGTGGAGGTCGACGCAGACGGCGAGGAGACCCGCCGTTCGGTGCTGCCAGTGCGCTTCGTCCCCCTGACCGGCGACGCGGAACGCTAGCCACAACACCAGGACAGGCACGTGCTGGAACCATCGATCCCGCGCGGAGAGGCTCCGACGAGCGGCCCGACGAGTGGCTTATGGAATGGCTTGTCACCCCGCGCAAGCGGGGGTCCAGCCAATCCGCAGCCGTGACGACCAACACCCGCTCAGTCACCCCCGCGCAAGCGGGGGTCCAGCCAATCCGCAGCCGTGACGACCAACACCCTCTCAGTCACCCCCGCGCAAGCGGGGGTCCAGCCATCAACGCATCCCCGCCCGCGCCGGAACGACGCACGCAGCCCGCCTACAGCTGAGAGCGCCCCTTCTCCGCAGCGATGCGCAGGCGCAGCGCGTTGAGCTTGATGAAACCCTCGGCGTCGGCCTGGTCGTAGGCGCCGGCATCTTCCTCGAAGGTCGCAATATGCTCGTCGAACAGGCTGTCCGCGGACTGGCGCCCGACGACAATCACGTTGCCCTTGTACAGCTTCAGCCGCACCCTGCCGTTGACCACCGCCTGGGAGTCGTCGATGGCGGCCTGCAGCATCTTCCGCTCCGGCGACCACCAGTAGCCGTTGTATACGAGCTTGGCGTAGCGCGGCATCAACTCGTCCTTCAGGTGCGCCACCTCGCGGTCCAGCGTCAACGACTCGATGGCGCGGTGCGCCTTGAGCATGATGGTGCCGCCGGGCGTCTCGTAACAGCCGCGCGACTTCATGCCGACATAGCGGTTCTCGACGATATCGTCGCGGCCGATGCCGTTGGCCCCGCCGACCCGGTTCAGGGTCTCCAGCACCGTGGCGGGACTCATGGCCTCGCCGTCGATGGCCACGATGTCGCCGCGCTCGAAATCCAGCTCGATATAGGTCGCCGTGTCCGGCGCCGCCTCGGGGCTGACGCTCCAGCGCCACATCTCCTCCTCGGGCTCCGCCCAGGGGTCCTCCAGCAGGTCGCCCTCGTAGGAGATGTGCAGCAGGTTGGCGTCCATGGAGTACGGCGACTTCTTCTGCGCGTTGGCGAAATCGACCGGGATGTCGTGTTCACGGCAGTAATTCATCAGCGACTCGCGCGACCCCAGGTCCCACTCGCGCCAGGGCGCGATCACCTTGATACCCGGTTTCAGCGCGTAGGCGCCCAGCTCGAAACGCACCTGGTCATTGCCCTTGCCGGTGGCGCCGTGGGAGATGGCGTCGGCGCCGGTCTCGTTGGCAATCTCGATCAGGCGCTTGGCGATCAGCGGGCGGGCGATGGAGGTGCCCAGCAGGTACTCGCCCTCGTACACGGTGTTGGCGCGGAACATGGGAAAGACGAAATCGCGCACGAACTCCTCGCGCAGGTCATCGATGTAGATTTCCCGGATACCCATGGCCTCCGCCTTGGCGCGGGCCGGCTCGACCTCCTCGCCCTGGCCGATATCGGCGGTAAAAGTCACCACCTCGCAATCATAGGTTTGCTGCAGCCAGCGCGCGATGACCGAGGTGTCCAGTCCGCCGGAATAGGCCAGTACCACTTTGTTGATGTCCGCCGACATGTTCCGCTCCACAGGGTTGGTCGCTGAAAAAGGCGGCGCATTCTACCACAGATGCGCCAGGACATACCCGCGGCAGCGGCGGGGATGCCGCGAGCACTCGGGTCCGGGCGCACGAGTGTGGTAGCATGCTGCCGTCGATCCAGCCCCACAAGGTGCCCCGTGCACGAACTGACCATCACCCGCCCGGACGACTGGCACGTCCACCTGCGCGACGGACCCGCACTGGCGCAGACCTGTGCGGACATGGCGCGCTATTTCGGCCGCGCCATCGTCATGCCCAACCTGTCGCCACCGGTCACCACGGTGGCGCAGGCCCGCACCTACCGCGAGCGCATCCTCGCGGCAATGGACGGGCTGCCGCGGGCCTTCGAGCCGCTGCTGACCCTGTATCTCACCGACGCGACCACGGCGCAGGAAATAGAGCGCGCCGCCGGCGACGAGCACGTGCACGCGGTGAAGCTCTACCCCGCCGGCGCGACCACCAACAGCGCCGCCGGCGTGGCGCAGCTCGACGCCCTCTACCCGACCCTGGAGGCGATGGAGAAATTCGACCTGCCGCTGCTGGTGCACGGCGAGGTCACGGACGCGGAAATCGACATCTTCGACCGGGAAAAGGTGTTCATCGAGCGCCACCTGGCGCCCATCGCGGCGCGCTTCCCCGGCCTGCGCATCGTGCTCGAGCACATCACCACCGCCGACGCGGTGGCCTTCGTGCGCGACGCCGGCGACCACGTCGCGGCGACCATTACCGCCCACCACCTGCTGCTCAATCGCAACGACATGCTGGTCGGCGGCATCCGCCCGCACTATTACTGCCTGCCCGTGCTCAAGCGCGCGGAGCACCAGCGCGCCTTACTGGAAGCGGCGACCTCCGGCGAACCGGCGTTTTTCCTCGGCACCGACTCTGCGCCCCACAGCACCGACAGCAAGGAAACGAGCTGCGGCTGCGCCGGGGTGTACACCGCGCACGCCGCGCTGGAGTTGTACGCGGAGGTGTTCGACGCGGCCGGCGCGCTGCCGCGGCTGGAAGGCTTCGCGAGCTTCTTCGGGCCGGATTTCTACCGCCTGCCGCGCAATACCGACACGGTCGAGCTGCGCCGCCAGGCCTGGCGCGTGGAGGAGCGCCTGCCCCTGGGCGAACTGGAACTGACACCGCTGCGCGCCGGCACCGACATCCCGTGGCAGGTGGCCGGCCAGTCGTGACGGACAGCTCCCCCGCAGACCCGGCGCAGCGCATTCGCGACCGCTTCCGCGGCTTCCTGCCGGTGGTGGTGGACGTCGAAACCGGCGGCTTCAACGCCGCGACCGACGCCATGCTCGAAATCGCGGCCACGCTGCTGCGTATGGACGACGACGGTGTGCTCGGCGTGCACCGCACGCACAACTTTCACGTACTGCCTTTTGAGGGCGCCAACATCGAGCAGTCCGCGCTGGACTTTACCGGCATCGATCCCTATCACCCCTTCCGCGAAGCCGTGCCCGAGGCGGAGGCCCTGGGCGAGCTGTTTCGCGTGATCCGCAAGGAAATTCGCGACCAGGGCTGCACCCGCGCCATACTGGTGGGACACAATGCCCACTTCGACGCGGGCTTCGTCAACGCCGCCGTGGAACGCTGCGGCATCAAGCGCAACCCCTTCCACCCGTTCACCCACTTCGACACCGCGACACTGTCCGGTCTGGCCTACGGGCAGACCGTGCTGGCGCGAGCCTGCGAGGAAGCGGGCGTCAGCTTCGACAACAACGAGGCCCACTCGGCGGCCTACGACGCGGAACGCACGGCGGAACTGTTCTGCGAGATCGTCAATCGCTGGAGAGAGTCCGGGGGCTGGATGCCACAGTTCACGTAGACGGCGGTCGCCCGGCGCGGCAGTGGCGGGTTGTTGTGCTGTTTCGGGGGGGGGTTGGCTGGGAGGCTGGATTCCCGCTTGCGCGGGAATGACCAAGGCCGGGCGCGGGAGTGACCAGGGCCGGGCTCTTACACCGTCATCCCCGCGCAAGCGGGGATCCAGCAGAAGCCATCCTCCCCACGCAAGCCGTCATCCCCGCGCAAGCGGGGATCCAGCAGAAGCCATCCTCNCCACGCANGCCGTCATCCCCGCGCAAGCGGGGATCCAGCAGAAGCCATCCTCTCCACGCAAGCCGTCATCCCCGCGCAAGCGGGGATCCAGCAGAAGCCATCCTCCCCGCGCAAGCCGTCATCCCCGCGCAAGCGGGATCCAGCAGTGGCCGGCGTAGCCTGTACTACTGCTCCCCACTCAACTGGTTGAGCACACCCGAGAGCCGGGCGACCAGGTCCTCCAGCGCATCGATACCCAGCAACTGGTAGCGCAGCGCCTCTTCCAGCGGCAGCAGTTGCACCAGCGCGTAGGCCACCTGCCAGGCGTCGTTGTAATCGATTCGCAACCCCAGGCGCTGCGCGTGGGGGTGTCGCTCCAGCGTGCGCAGCACCTCCGCCAGCGGCAGCCACTCCTCCTGCATGCGCGCGGCCTGTGGCGCGGCCCTCTCTTCTACATGGCCCACCACCAGGCCGTCGGCGCGGGTCTCGGTGGCGTACAGGTCGAAACGCCGCACGCCGGCGATGGTGATGCCGAGCAGGCCGTTCTGCAACTGGTTCCAGTCGACGATACTGGCCACGGTGCCGTGGTCGCCCAGTTCCGGCGAGGCCCGACCCCGCTGAGCCACCTCGGAGCCCTGGCGGATCCACACCACCCCGAAGCCGGACTCATTGCGCAGGCTGTCGCGCACCAGGTCAAGGTAGCGCTGCTCGAAGATCTGCAGCGGCATCCTGCCGTAGGGCGCCAGTACGGCGGACAGGGGAAACAGTGGCAACTCGCCCATTACTGCCCCTCCGTCATACCACCTTCGGGACCCAGCGGCTGGAACAGGATGATCAGGCGCGGCAGCAACAACAGCGCGCCGAGCACCGCGGCGACCATCGCCAGCACCGTCAACAGGCCGAAGTACAGGCTGGGGTTGAAATTCGACAGCGTCAGGGTCGAGAAACCGATCACCACCGTCAGGGTGGTGTAGTACATCGCGCGCCCGATACTGTTGTGACAGCGGTGCATGGTCGCCCGGTAGTCGCGGTCGACGGGAAACTCGCGCAGGTAGCGGTGCACGTAGTGAATGCAGTCATCCACGCCTATCCCCACCACGATCGCGGCGATGGTGATGGTCATGATATCCAGCGGTATACCCAGCGCGCCCATGATGCCCAGCACCAGGCCCGCCGCCAGCATGTTCGGCGCCAGCGCCACCAGCGACAGTGACAGCGAGCGGAACAGCAGCAGGAACATCACCAGGATGGCGAGGAACACCGCGCCCAGGGTGAGTATCTGCGAACGGAACAGGCTCTGCAGCACGTTGTTGTACAGCACCAGCATGCCGGTGAAGCGCACCTGGCCGGGCTCGTAGCCCAGTTCATTCTCGATATGCGCGCCCAGCTCGCGCAGGAATTCGTCGCGACGCAGTTCCCGGCTGGTTTCCTTGACGCGCACACTGATGCGCGCCTCGTCCGGCCCGGCGGCGAAATAGGGCGAGACCATCAGCTCTTTCATGTCATCGGGCAGGCTCTTTTCCACCAGCGCCAGCTCCACCCCGCCGATATCCTCCCCCATGACATTCTTGACGACCGAGAAGACGGTCGACAGGGACAGCACCTTGCCGGTTTCCGGCAGCGAATCCACGTAGTCGTGCAGTTCGTCGATACGGCGCATGCCGGACAGGCTGAACCAGTAACTGGGTTCGAACTCCTCCTCGGCGGTATAGTTGTCGAAGCCGCCGCCCCACTCGTCGTCCCAGCCGTCACCGCCCAGGTCGCCACCCAGGCCATCGTCCCACGCGTCGTCCGCGCCGGGCTCCGCAGCGGCGGCGTCCGCCGCGCCGCCGAAATCCTCCAGCCCGGGCAGCGCCTCGTCCTGCGCCGGCGCGCTGACCACGATGTCCAGCGGGATGGTGCCGCCAAGCTGCGAGTCGAGCAGTTCCATGCCCTGGTAGATCTCGGTACTCTCCTTGAAATAGTCGATGAAGCGGTTCTCGACCTCCAGCCGGCTGACGCCCCACACCACCAGCGCCAGCAACAGCGCACTGGCCACCAGTATGCTGTTGCCGAAACGGTCCGTGAGCATGGCGAAGTAGCGGGTCAGCGCGGGATCCCTGCCGCTGTGCCGGTGCGGACGGCCCGCCGGCCACACCTGCATCATGCTGGGCACGATGACAAATGACAGCAGCAGCGCGACACCGATACCCACGGTCATCATCCAGCCAAAATCGATCACCGGCTGGATTCCCGACACCACCAGCGACATGAAGGCGACAATGGTCGTGATGCCGGTATAAAAACAGGGCACGGCCATCAGGCGCATGGCCTCGCGCACGCGCTCGCCGAGGTCCCCGTCGGGGTCGGCGGCGTGCAACTCGCGGTAGCGCACCACCAGGTGAATGACGATGGCCAGCGTGATGATCAGCAGCACCGCGACGAAGTTGGAGGAGATCACCGTCATGCGCCAGTCCAGCGCGGCCAGCAGGCCGAGCATGACCACCACCGTGGCGCTGCAGGTGACCAGGGGGATGACAACCCAGCGCACGCGGCGGAAGATGACCGCCAGCACCACCAGCATGATGCCGAGAATCGCGCTGCCAAAGATCACCAGGTCGCTGGCGACGAAGCTGACCATGTCCGCGGCGATCATGGGCACGCCACCGACAAACAGCCGCGCGTGTTCGCGGTAGCGCTCGGCGATGGCCCGCACCTGCGCCACCAGGCGGCTGTTGCGTTCCAGCGCGGCGGCGGTGTGCGCCTTGAACGCCTCTTCCGCCGCCTGCAGGCGCGCGCGGCCCGCCGCATCCAGCTCCCCCGCATCGCGCTGGCGGCGCAGTGCGTCGCGCTCGTCGAGCAATTCGAAGTAGCGCTCGTCGCGTTCCAGGTTGATCTGCACGGCGGTGACCTCACCGCTGCGACTGACCAGCAGGTCGGCGTAGATCGGACTGGTGGTGAATTCCTGTAGCACCCGATCCATGTCCAGGCCCGGGGAATCCAGGTCCGGCAGGGGTTCGCTGGAGGTGATGTCGGACAGCGTGACGCCGGTGCTTTCCAGCAGCGGCACATCGTGCACCGTGACCACCGAGGACACGCCCTGCAGCGCGCGCAGCTCGTCGGCCATCGCGCGCAGCGGGCGCAGGGACTGCGGCGACAACAGCGGCGCCTCCGGCTGCCAGGTGATAAGCAGGAAATCCTCGGTACTGTAGCGCGCCGACACTTCGCGGAAGAAATCCAGGGCCGGATCGCCCTGCAGCATGAGCGAGTCGGCGGAGGCGTCCAGCCTGATCTTGTCGAGCTGGCTGCCGGCCACGCCCAGCAGCAGGGCCACCAGCAACAGCATCGGCCAGGGGTTGCGCAGTACCAGCGCGTCGTAGCCCCGCAATAGCATTCCGCTCAAGCGGATTTCCTCCCGCGTAGTTGATCCAGCAATTTCTGGTGAATGGCGGCAAAACTGCCGTTGCTCATGATGACGACCTGGTCGCCGGGCCGCGCCTGTGCCGCCACCAGCGCCACCAGCTCGTCGACATCGTCCAGCACCTGCGCCGGCACCGGGCTGGCCGCCACCACCGGCTGCAACGACCAGTCCATGCCCGGCGGCTGGAACCAGTAGACCTGGTCCGCATCCGCGGTGCAGTCCGCCAGGCGCGCGCGGTGCTCGCCCATGCGCATGGTGTTCGAGCGCGGTTCGACCAGGGCGATGACGCGCCCGTCGCCGGCGCGCGCACGCAGCCCCTGCAGGGTGGTCGCGATGGCCGTGGGGTGGTGGGCGAAATCGTCGTACACCGCGATGTCGCGCGGCGTGCCCAGCAGCTCCAGGCGACGCTTGACGCCGGCAAAGCTGGCCAGGGACGCGGCGGCGCTCGCGCCCACGACACCGACGTGGCGCGCTGCCGCCATCGCGGTCAGCGCATTTTCGACATTGTGCCCGCCGCAATGCTGCCAGCGAATCGCCACGGGCGCGGCGTCCGGGCCGGTCACCGTGAACGCGCTGCCGTCGGGCGCCTCCAGGTGCGCCCGCCAGTCGGCCGCGGCGACATCCAGGCCGACGCTCTGTCGCGGCGTCCAGCAACCCATGGCAAAGGTCTCCTCCACCGCGTCCACCCCGTGGGGGTGCACCACCAGCCCGCTGGCGGGCACACAGCGCAACAGGTGGTGAAACTGACGCTGGATGGCGGCGAGGTCCGGGAAGATATCCGCGTGGTCGAATTCCAGGTTGTTGATGGTCAGCGTACGCGGGCGGTAGTGGACGAACTTGGAACGCTTGTCGAAAAAGGCGGTGTCGTACTCGTCGGCCTCCACCACGAAAAAATCGCTGTCGCCCAGGCGCGCCGAGACGCCGAAGTTGGCCGGCACGCCGCCGATGAGAAAGCCCGGGGCCATCCCGGCGTCCTCGAGCAGCCAGGCGAGCATGCTCGCGGTGGTGGTCTTGCCGTGGGTGCCCGACACCGCCAGCACCCAGCGGTCGGCCAGCACGTGCTGCGCCAGCCACTGCGGGCCGGAGGTGTAGGCCAGCCCGCGGTCGAGCATCGCCTCCACCGCGGGATTGCCGCGGCTCATGGCATTGCCGACAACCACGCAGTCCGGGTTATCGTCCAGGTGTTCGGGCAGGTAGCCCTGCATCAGGTCGATGCCCGCGGCGCGCAGCTGCGTGCTCATGGGGGGATAGACATTGGCGTCGGAGCCGGTGACCCGCAAGCCGAGCTCCCTGGCCAGCAGCGCGATTCCACCCATGAAAGTGCCACAGATGCCGAGGATATGGATGTGTCCGTTCAACCGGTACTCCTTGCCAGAGCGGGCATAGTAGCACGCTGTCCGGCGCCGCCGTAGCCACGCGCAGATTGTGCGCAGACGCCGCGGTCACGTATGATGAACCATCACAGCAGCGGCAAAAAACCAACCGGGGCGCCCGCGGCGGCCCGCCCAGCAGGAAGTCTCGTCCATGCCCAGGAAAAACGCGTTCTACGCCCAGTCAGGTGGAGTCACCGCCGTTATCAACGCCTCCGCCTGCGGCGTCATCGAGACGGCGCGCAAGCACCGCGGGCAGATCGGCAAGGTACTGGCGGGACGCAACGGCATCATCGGCGCCCTGCGCGAGGAGCTGATCGATACCGGCAAGGAGAGCAAGGCGGCCATCCGCGGCCTGCTCACCACGCCCTCCGGGGCCTTCGGCTCCTGCCGCCACAAACTGAAGAGCCTGCAGGAAAACCGCGCCGAGTACGAGCGCCTGATCGAGGTGTTCCGCGCCCACGACATCGGCTACTTTTTCTACAACGGCGGTGGCGATTCCGCCGACACCTGCCTGAAGGTGTCCCAGCTCAGCGAGACCCTGGGCTACCCGATCCAGGCCATCCACGTGCCCAAGACCATCGACAACGACCTGCCGCTGACCGACAACTGCCCGGGTTTTGGCTCGGTAGCGAAGTACGTGGCCATCTCCACCCGCGAGGCGGCGCTGGACGTCGCCTCGATGTGCGAGACCTCCACCAAGGTGTTCATCCTGGAGGTGATGGGCCGCCACGCCGGCTGGATCGCGGCGGCGGCGGGACTGGCCGCGGAGAAGGAAGGCGACGCGCCGCACATCATCCTGTTCCCGGAGATTGCCTTCGACCGCGACAGGTTTATCGCGCGCGTGCAACGCACGGTCAAGCGCCACGGCTACTGTGTCATCGTCGCCTCCGAGGGCGCCCAGTACGCCGACGGCAGGTTCCTCGCCGAATCCGGCCTCAAGGACGCCTTCGGCCACAGCCAGCTCGGCGGGCTGGCGCCGCAACTGGCGCAGATGGTCAAGGACGCCACCGGCTTCAAGTACCACTGGGCCGTGGCCGACTACCTGCAGCGCTCCGCGCGCCACATCGCCTCACAGACCGACGTCGACCAGGCCTACGCCCTGGGCGAGGCGGCCGTGGAACTGGCGCTCAAGGGCCACAACGCCATCATGCCCTGCATCGTACGCGGCAAGGGCAAGCGCTACAGCTGGTCCATCGGCGAGGCGGCGCTGGACCAGGTGGCGAACGTCGAGAAGAAGATGCCGCGCAGCTACATCACCCGCGACGGCTTCGGCATCACCGAGGCCGGTCGCGCCTACCTGGCGCCGCTCATCCGCGGCGAGGCCTACCCCACCTACCGCAACGGCCTGCCGCGCTACACGCGCCTGAAAAACGAACTGGTGCCGAAAAAACTGAAAAAACGCTTCGCTATCTAGGCGCACGCAAAGCGGCAGGCACGCCGCCGCGGTCCGCCACTTCCCGTTTGCCCAGCCCTCCGGCACCACCGGCCGAGGCCACGCCAGGCCCTCGCGGCGTGCACTGCGTCGCAACACAGGGCATCGCGGCGAGATTTCACCGGCGAATGTCTGTACAATGCGCGCCGCGCAACAATGCGTCCATAGCGAGCATTTTCTCTAGTCTTTTGAGGTATCCAATGTACAGCAACAGCAACTTCAACCGCTGGCGCCGGCACCCCTGGCACGGCCTGCATACCCGCCGCGACGGCGCGCCCGACGACATCGTCCAGGTCTACGTCGAGATGACGCCGGCCGATGTGGTGAAATACGAACTGGACAAGGCTTCCGGCTTCCTCATGGTCGACCGGCCCCAGCGCACCACCTCCAGCCCGCCGGCCCTGTACGGTTTCATCCCGCGCACCTACTGCGCCGAGGAAGTGGCCAAGCGCTGCCCGGATACCGATGAAGCGGATGGCGACCCGCTGGACATCTGCGTTTACTCGGAGCGCCACATCACGCGCGCCGACATCGTGCTCAACGCCCGCGTGGTAGGCGGCATCCAGATGATCGACGACGGCGAGGCGGACGACAAGATCGTCGCGGTACTCGACGGCGACAACATCTGGGGCGACGTCAACGATATCAGCGACCTGCCCGACATCAAGGTCGAGCGCCTGCAGCACTACTTCTCCACCTACAAGATGGTTCCCGGCAAGGAAATCGATATCAAGGTCGACTTCGTCTACGGCCGCGAAGAGGCGCTGAAGGTCATCGCCGCGTCGCAACAGGACTACGACAACCACTTCGGGCACCTGCATACCCAGTCCAAAAGCAAGAGCTAGGAGCTGGCCGGCCCGCGCTCGGGCACCTCGATATAGCGCCGCCTGAGCGCCGGCCAGTCGGCTTCTATCGCCCGCCGCAGCAACAGGGCCGGCTGCGCCGGGTCGGCATCCCAGGCCGCGCGGTACACCTCGTCGCGGCAGTCCGCGGCACAGGCCGCCGACAGGGGAGCGAAACTCAGGTGCCAGCGCTCCGGCGCCACCCCGCCGCGGTCGCGGTCGTAGGGGCGGAAAAACCCGTGGCCGCACCCGGCGGCAATGACCTCGTCGAGCCAGCAGTGCAGCGCGTCGAACACGCCGCCGGGGGCGACCTCGACGGGCGACAGCTGCAGGCGGTAGTCCGCGGGCACGGCGCCTGCGTCGTACACATCCAGGTCGGTGCCCCAGTGGTGGCGCGAGGTACCGGGGATGGCGGAAAAGCGCAGGATGGCGTCGAGCTTGCGCGCATCGCTCAGGCCCGCCAGCCGCACCGGGTCGCCGGCGTCGTCGTGCACCGGACGCTCGCCCGCCACCTTGCCGTTCCAGATCGCCAGCTGGCGCGCGTAGGAGCGGTAGGCAGAGGCGATAGCCAGCTCGAAGCCCGCCGCGCGCGCGTCGGCGCGCAGGGCCTCGAAGGCCACCGCCGCGTCCGCCTGCAGGCGCTGACCGTCGGCAAGCGTCACCAGGTGTGACTCGTCCTGCCCCGTCAATTGCCGCGCCGTCAGCCCACTGGCCATGCCGCTTCGCTCCCCTTTCGTGCCAATGGGCATCCTACCGTGAAGCCGCCGGCGGCAACACCGGCGGCGCCGCCTCAGGCCGCGGGGGCGTCGACACTGAAGGGCAGTTCGCCTTGCAGCGCCAACCCCGCCGTCGAGACCGATGCACCCCAGGCCAGCACCTCGACCCCCTCGTCCATCACCTGCGCCAGCGTATCGCGGTAGCGCGGGTCGATATCGCCGGCGGCGCAACCCCGCCGCACACCGCTGTGAAACACACAAAAGAACAACAGCGCGCGCGTGCCCTCTTCCGCGGCGACATCGCGCAGTGCCAGCAGGTGCTTGCGCCCGCGCTCACTGACCGCGTCGGGAAACAGGCCCAGCCCGCCGTCGCGGCACAGGGTCACACACTTGACCTCGACGAAGACGCGACCGCCAGCGCCCTGCAGCAGCAGGTCACAGCGGCTGCCCTGGCCGTACTTCACTTCCCGCGACAGCTGCGGATAGGCGTCAAAACCGGGAACGTCCCCGGCGGCGAAGGCCTCCGCAGTGACGCGGTTGGCCAGCGCTGAGTGAATACAGGCCATGCCCGCGGCGGTCTCCACCAGTTCCCAGGTGTGCGGATACTTGCGCGTCTTGACCTCACTGCGCGACAGCCACACCCGCGAACCGGGTTCGGCACAACCGGTCATGGCGCCGGTATTGGGACAGTGGGCGGTAATCACCTCGCCGCCGGGCAACTCCACGTCCGCCAGGAAGCGCTTGTAGCGGCGCAGCAGGACCCCCTGTTGCAGGGCGTCGAAACGCATCAGCGCAGCACCCGGCCGAGGCGCTCCACGGCGCTCTCCAGGCGTTCCATGCTGGTCGTGTAGGAAAAGCGCAGGTGCTCGCCGGCGCGGTGATGGCCGAAGTCCACGCCGGGCGTCAGCGCCACCCCGTGCTCCTCCAGCAGGCGCAGGCAAAAGGCCTGGCTGTCCGTGGTGAAGCGGCTGGCGTCGGCGTAGATATAAAACGCCCCCTGTGGTTTACACGGCACCGCGAAGCCCAGTTCCTGCACTGCCGGCAGCAGGAAGTCCCGGCGCTGGCGAAATATGTCGCGGCGCTCCTCGAGAATCTCCCGGGTAGCGGGTTCGAAGCCCGCCAGCGCCGCGTGCTGGGCCATGGTCGACATGGAGATGAACAGGTTCTGGGCGAGTTTTTCCATTTCCGCCACCGCCGCCTCCGGTGCGACCAGCCAACCCAGCCGCCAGCCGGTCATGCCAAAGTACTTGGAGAAGCTGTTGATGACGAAGGCCTCGTCGTCCACCTCGAGCACCGAGGGCGCGTCGCCGTCGTAACACAGGCCGTGGTAAATCTCGTCCACCAGCAGGTAACCGCGGCGCTCGCGCACCGCGGCGGAGAGCGCCGCCAGTTCCTGCCGCGACAGCGCCGTTCCGGTGGGATTGGCCGGCGAGGCGACCATCGCGCCCACCGTGTGCTCACGCCAGTGCTCCCGCACCAGCGCGCCGCTGAGCTGGTAGCGAGTGTCGGCGCCCACCGGCACCAGCTGGCCGCGGCCCTCCACCAGGCGCATGAAGTGGCGGTTGCACGGGTACCCGGGGTCGGTCATCAGCATGCCGTCGCCCGGGTCCATGAGCAGGGCGGCAATCAGCAGCAGCGCCCCGGAGGCGCCCGGGGTCACCATGATGCGACCCGGCGCGATATCCAGCCCGTAGCTGTCGGCGTAGTGCCGCGACAGGGCCTCGCGCAACTGCGGGATTCCCGCTGCCTGGGAATAGTGCGTCGCGCCGCGGGCCAGGGCCGCGCGGCCGGCCTCGACGATCGGCGCGGCGGTGGCAAAATCCGGCTCCCCGGCCGCCATGTGCACGATATCCTCGCCGGCCGCGGCCAGCGCGGTGGCGCGTTCCAGCACTTCCACCACGCGAAACGGCTCTATGTCGGCCAGGCGCGTGGCGAAGCCCCCCGAATCTCCTTGCAATGGCATGCTTGTCCCCCGCTGCCGCCAGGCGCGTGATTCTAGCAATACCTGCGGGCAGGTGTTAGCCGGCACTTGTTCCAGCGGCGCGTCCACGGTAAAAATCTGCGTGTAAACAGTGGCGCGGGCACAGTGAATCTGGTAGTTTCTCCGCCCTTGGATTTGGGGCCAGCCGGGCCCAGGTTCGCGGTCTGTGAGTATTGCCAACTTATCTTTAGCAGGACGGGACGGTAACGATGCCCAGAGCAGCCAAAAAAGCAGGATCCAGAAAAGCGCCGGCCAAGAAGGCGGCGGCCAAAGCGAAGAGCAAGACGAAAACCGCGGCCAAAGCCAAGGCCGCGCCGAAGACGAAAGCGGCGCCGAAGACAAAAGCCACGACGAAGAAAAAAGCCACGCCGAAGAAGAAAGCGGCGCCGAAGACAAAAGCCAGGCCCGCAGCAAAGAAAAAAGCTGCACCGAAAAAATCCTCCGCGCCGAAGAAAAAGGCCCCAACCAAAGCCACATCAAAGAAGACCGCTGTAGTGAAAAAGAAAGCTCCACCGAAGAAAAAAGCCGCGCCGACGACCAAGGCGCGCAGCAAGGCCAAAGCCAAGGCCAGGCCCGCCGCGAAGTCGCGCGTGAAGTCCGCCGGCGGCCCCGAATTCCAGGACTTCAAGCCGTACGAGCCAGAGCGCGGCGAGGAGTACATGAACGAGGACCAGCGCGCCCATTTCATGGCTATCCTGCGCAACTGGAAAAAGGAGCTGATGGAAGAGGTCGACCGCACGGTGACGCACATGAAGGACGAGGCGGCCAATTTCCCCGATCCCGCCGACCGCGCCACCCAGGAAGAGGAGTTCAGCCTGGAACTGCGCACCCGCGACCGCGAGCGCAAGCTCATCAAGAAGATCGACGCGACGATGGAATTGATCGAGCAGGATGACTACGGCTTCTGCGAGGCCTGCGGCGTGGAAATCGGCATCCAGCGCCTGGAGGCCCGCCCCACGGCCACCCTGTGCATCGACTGCAAGACACTGGCGGAAATCAAGGAAAAGCAGGAAATGGGCTGAGCCGGGAAGCGACGGGGCGCGTTGCCACGGCGGCTTTGATGGTCCGCCCACCCCGTCCATCTCGCCCGGGCGCAGGCCGCGCCCACAAGCGCATGGCGTCACCCGACGCCTGCGCGGACCCTGAACTGCCGTCGGGGCACCGCGTTGCACACTGATTCACCGACCTACCGCGGGCGCTTCGCTCCCTCCCCCACCGGCCCGCTACACCTGGGCTCTTTGATCGCCGCCCTGGCCAGCTATCTGGACGCGCGCCACCACGGCGGCGCCTGGCTGGTGCGCATGGAAGACCTGGACCCGCCGCGCGAGGAGCCGGGCGCCGCGGCCGCCATCCTGCACAGCCTGCAGGCCCACGGCCTGGTCGCGGACGAGCCGCCCCTGTTCCAGGGCCGCCGTGCAGCGGCCTATGCCGCGGCGCTGCGCAGGCTGGAGGCGGCCGGGCACCTGTTTCGCTGCGACTGCAGCCGCGCCGCACTGGGCCCGGACGGGGCCTGCCGCGGCGGCTGCCGCGAACGCCAGCACAGCCTGGGCGCCCCCGCCTCGGTGCGGGTGCAGGTTCCTGCACAGTGCCATGTGCAGTTCCAGGACGCCCTGCAGGGCGCGCAACAGTGCCACCTGGGCGCGGCATTCCCGGACTTCGTGCTGCGGCGCAAGGACGGCCTGGACGCCTACCAACTGGCAGTGGTCGTGGACGACTGCGCCCAGGGTATCACCCACGTGGTACGCGGCAGCGACCTGCTCGACTCCACCCCGCGGCAGGTGTTTCTGCAGGGCCTGCTGGACTGCCCCACCCCCGCCTACTGCCACCTGCCGGTGATCACCAATCGCCACGGGCAGAAATTCAGCAAGCAGAACCAGGCGCCGCCGCTGGACGACGCGGCGGCAGTTGCCAACCTGCGGCTGGCGCTGCGTTTTCTCGGCCAGCCCGAGCCCGCGGCAGGGCTTGATCAGCCGTCGCAGCTGCTGGCCAGTGCGGTGCAACACTGGGACCTGGCGCGCATCGCCGCCGTGCGCGCCATCCCGGCCCACGCACTGGGCCTGGACGGCTGAGCTTTACCCCCCCGGGGGGCTTCAGTAGTATCGCGGGTTCAGGGCAGGCGACAGGGAATGGCAACTCGATGTACATCAACCGCACGTTGCTGCTGCTCCTGGGCGTCCTGGTCATTTTCCTGCCGGCCCTGGCGGACTGGCTGACGGGATCGCCCACGGCCTGGTACCGTCCCTACCAGGCATGGCTGGTCGTCGTCGTCGCCGCCTGGTGGAACCAGCGCTCCAGGTATCCGGATGAGCTTTAGCCTTACCCAGATACTGTTCTTCATCGTCGCCTATCTCACCGCGCTGTTCGCCGTGGCGCACCTGGCCGACCGCGGTATCCTGCCGCGGCGCATCACCTCCCACCCGGCGGTCTACGTCCTGTCCCTGGGGGTCTACGCCGGCGCCATGGCCAGCAACGGCGTCATGGGCCTGGCCTTTAGCAACGGCTACGGCTACATGCTGTACTACCTGGGCGCGGTGCTGCTGTTCATTCTCGCCCCGCTGCTGTTGCTGCCCTTGCTGCGCCTGTGCCGCGTCTACCAGCTCGCCTCGCTGGCCGACGTGCTGGCCTTCCGCTTCCGCAGCCCCTGGGTTGGCGGCGCCATCACCGTGGCCATGTGCCTGACCCTGCTGCCGTTACTCGGCCTGCAGATCCAGGCAGTGTCCGAGGCGATACATATCCTCGGCGGGCCGCACGGCGTGGAGAACCACGGGCCGCACCGGCACAATCAGCTGGCGCTACTGTTCTGCCTGATCATTACCGTGTTCTCCATTCTCTTCGGCACGCGCCACCGCACCACTCAGCAGCGCAACACGGGCCTGGTTACCGCTATTGCTTTCGAGTCGCTGGTCAAGCTGGTCGCGCTGCTCACCCTCATGCTGGCCGCCATATTCCAGGTGTTCGGCGGCCCTGCGGGGCTGGAACAGTGGCTACTGGCCAACCCCGAGTTCAGCGCGCAGTTGCAGACACCGACCAGCGGCAACGAGGCCCGCGTGCTGCTGCTGGTATTCTTCGCCGGCGCCGTGTGCATGCCGCATCTCTTTCACATGGCCTTCGCGGAAAACACCGAGAGCCGCGATCTGCACACGGCCACCTGGGGCCTGCCCCTGTACCTGTTGCTGATCAGCCTGCCCGTTATGCCAGTCACCTGGGCCGCGCTGAGCCTGGGCCACGGCGGCTCCATGGAGTTCAGCGGCCTGGCCGTCGGCATGGCGCTGCATTCGACCACCATCAGTGCAGCCGCGTTTATCGCCGGGCTCTCGGCGGCCAGCGCCACCATCATCGTGACCACCCTGGCGCTGGCAAACATGTGCCTGAACCACCTGGTGCTGCCCTTTCGCCTGCCCCAGGCCGACCCCGAACAAAGCCTCTACTCGCAGCTGAAGTGGGGACGGCGCACCCTGATCGGCGTACTGATCCTGGCCGGTTACGGATTCTACACCTCGCTCAGCGGCGGCCATTCCCTCACCCAGCTCGCCCTGGTCGCCTTCAGCGGTACACTGCAGTTCCTGCCGGGCGTCATCGCCACCACCTACTGGCGCGGCGCGAATCGTGCGGGGCTGCTGGCGGGCCTGGGTGGCGGCCTGCTGGTCTGGGTGCTCACGCTGCTGCTGCCCCTCACCGGCGAATACGACCCCCTGCAGCTCAATGCGCTGTGCGCCAACCTGAGCGGCATCCACGACAGCCCCTGGGCGGCGGCCACCTCCGTGTCGTTTTTCGTCAACGTCGCGCTGTTCGTACTGGGATCGCTGCTCAGCCCGGTGAGCAAGGCGGAACAGGTGGCGGCGGAAATCTGCTCCATGGACGCGCGCACCCGCCCCACGCGGCAGACGCTGCCGGTGCCGCGCGCCTCACATTTCAGCGAACGGCTGGCACCGGCGCTGGGCGCGAGCACCGCGACGTCCGAGGTGAACCTCGCGCTGCAGGAACTGCAGTTTTCCCCGGACGAGGCTCGGCCCTACGCCCTGCGCCGGCTGCGCGCGCGCATCGAGGCCAACCTCGCCGGCCTGCTCGGCCCCGCGGTCGCCTACCGCATCATCGAGCGCTGCCTGCCCTACCAGCAGGGCCTGCACGGCGAGACCGACGACATCCACCTGATCGAGCGCAACCTGGACCGCGCGCAGCGCCGCTTTACCGGGCTGGCCGCGGACCTGGACAACCTGCGCCGCCACCACCGCAAGACCCTGGACAACCTGCCCATCGGCGTGTGTTCGGTGGGCGCCGACGGTGAGCTGCTGATGTGGAATCGCGCCATGCAGGACATCACGGGCATCCCGCCGGACCAGGTACTGGGCTCCCTGCTCAGCTCCACCCCCATGCCCTGGGGCGACATCCTGCACACCTTCGGCGAGGGCTCGGCCAACACCGTGCTGAAAACCGAGGTGGTGGTGGAAAACGGGCCCTCGCGCTGGATCAGCCTGCACAAGACCGTGACCGGCGAGGGCGACGGCGGCGACACCATCATCCTGGTCGAGGACACCACGGACTACGAACTGCTGGAAGCCGAGCTGCTGCACAACGAGCGCCTCGCCTCCATCGGCCGCCTCGCCGCGGGCGTCGCCCACGAGATCGGCAATCCCGTTACCGGCATCGCCTGCCTGGCGCAAAACCTCGAGTACGAGACCGACCCGGATGAAATCCGCCACATGGCGCAGGACATCCTCAACCAGACCTCCCGCGTCACGCGCATCGTGGAATCGCTGATGAACTTCTCCCACACCGGGGCCGGTGCCGGGGAAGTCGAACTGGCGCCGGCGAACGTGGCGGACTGTGTCGACGAGGCCGTTCACCTGCTCACCCTGGACCGCGAGGCCAAGCCGGTGCGCTTCAGCAACCAGTGCGACCGCGAGTTGCTGGTGCTGGCGGATACCCAGCGGCTGCTGCAGGTATTCATCAACCTGCTGGGCAACGCGCGCGACGCCTGCGCGGAAGACGGCGAGGTCAGGATCAACGCCCGCGCCTGGGACCAGGAGGTTCAGATCGACGTGGAGGACACGGGCTGTGGCATCCCGCCCGAACTGCAAAGCCAGGTGTTCGAGCCGTTTTTCACGACCAAGGACCCGGGGGCCGGCACCGGCCTCGGGCTGGCCCTGGTCTACAGCATCATGGAGGACATGCAGGGCAAGGTGCAGCTGACCAGCCCGGTGTCCGACGGGCCACATCCCGGCACCCGCGTCAGCCTGCACCTGCCGCGCACCAGTTACGGCCCGGCGTTCCAGGTGTAACCCATCGCCACATCCCCGAGGCTGGCATAATCGCCGGCCGGGGTGTATTTTGTGTAATAAGTACCCAGTGGTAACACCGCATGCACCAAATTCTTGTCGTCGAGGACGAATCGGTCATTCGCGTCGCCCTGCGCCGCCTGCTTGAACGCAACGGCTACGCGGTCAGCGAGGCAGGCTCCGTGCAGGACGCCGAAAAGGACCACGACCTGACCACTTTTGACCTGGTCATCAGCGACCTGCGATTGCCCGGCGCTCCCGGCACGGACCTGATCAAGAAAGCCGGTGACGTGCCGGTGCTGATCATGACCAGTTACGCCAGCCTGCGCTCGGCGGTGGATTCCATGCGCATGGGCGCGGTCGACTACATCGCCAAGCCTTTCGACCACGCGGACATGATCAGCGCGGTGGAACGCATCATCGCGGACCACCCCACCGCCCGCGCCGTGGAGGCCCGCGAGGAAGGCAGCCGCGCGGCCGCGGGCCAGGGCATGCCCGGCATCATCGGTAACTGCCAGGCCATGTCGGTCCTGTTCGAGCACATCGAGAAAGTCGCCCCGACAGATTCTACCGTGCTGGTGCTGGGCGAGACCGGCACCGGCAAGGAACTGGTGGCGCGCAGCGTGCACCAGCGCAGCCAGCGCGCGGACAAGACGCTGGTGTCGGTGAACTGCGCGGCGATTCCCGACACGCTGATCGAATCCGAACTGTTCGGCTACGAGAAAGGCGCCTTCACCGGCGCCAACGCCAGCCGCATGGGCCTGATCGAGGCGGCGGACGGCGGCACCCTGTTCCTGGACGAGATCGGCGAATTACCGATGGAGGCGCAGGCGCGCCTGCTGCGTTTCATCCAGGAGGGCGAGATTCGCCGCATCGGCTCGGTGCATTCGCGCAAGGTCAATGTGCGCCTGATCTGCGCCACCCACCGCAACCTGCAGAGCCTCGCCGCCGAGGGCCAGTTTCGCCAGGACCTGTACTACCGCATCAACGTGCTGCGCCTGTCGCTACCGCCCCTGCGCGCGCGCGGCAAGGATATCCTGCACCTGGCGGAACAGTTGCTGGAGCACCAGATCGAGCGCCTGGGCAAGGGCCCCATGCGCCTGTCGCCGCGAGCCATCCAGGCCATCACCACCTACCAGTGGCCGGGCAACGTGCGCGAACTGGAGCACGCCATCGAGCGCGCGGTGATCCTCTCGCCCGGCGAGGAGATCGACAACGAGGCGCTGGGCATAGACCTCGAGTTGGTCAATATCAACCGCCTGCGCGGACAGCAGGGCATGAGCGCCCAGGACAAGCCCGCCACCAGCGGCATCGGCCCCGAGCCCCAGGAGGATCTCTCCCTGGAGGACTATTTCCAGCGGTTCGTGCTGGAGCACCAGGACTCGATGAGCGAAACCGAGCTGGCGCAGAAGCTCGGCGTCAGCCGCAAATGCCTGTGGGAGCGGCGTCAGCGCTTCGGTATTCCGCGCAACAAGAGCGGCGGCAGCCGGCGCAAAAGCGGCGCCGCGCAGTCAAAATAAGCGTTACCAAAGCTAGTAACTATTCCCGATTAGGGAGTAGTTTGGTAACAAACCTCGTCCTGTAGGTGCCACGCAACAAAGCCGAATATTTCTATCTTACTGTTTTTGTTAGATTATTTTTCTTCTGGCACGGGACCTGCTATGTATGGGGCGGTGCAAGAATAAAAATAACATCCTACCGTAATAAAAATAACACGCTTGCTATGGACCTGGATGGGGAAGTTTACTTCCCCTCAATTTCCGCGGTCGTTTGCGCCTGGCGTGGACCCCCGGAAACCTAGCGATGCCCCGGAACGTACTTGTTTACGTCCTGAGTACCAGGGGCAGCTTGCGATAACTATGGCTGCATAGTTGTTATAACGATAACAACGCCCAGAAATAAGAATAACTCCCGATGAGAGACCTGGATGGGGAAAACACTGTTTTCCCCCATCTTTCACCTCACCCGAATCGCCACGGCCGGCCAGCCAGCGGGGCCATCACCCTGCCGCAGACACGGCGGCGGCCCGACTTATGCTAGACTGCGCGCCTGTCGAAACACCGCCACAGGGCCGTAACCGCTTGAACGTCATCCCCAGGGACCAGCACTGCATCTCCCGCAAAAACATCAGTGACAGCGCACTCAAGGTCATGTCGCGCCTGCGCGCCAAGGGATTTCAGGCCTACCTGGTCGGCGGCGCCGTGCGCGACCTGCTGCTGGGCGGACACCCGAAGGATTTCGACGTCGCCACGGACGCCACGCCGGACGCGGTGCGCGAGCTGTTTCGCAACTCGCGCATCATCGGCCGCCGTTTCCGCATCGTACACGTGCGTTTCGGCCGCGAAATCATCGAGGTCACCACCTTCCGCGGTCATCATGACAGCGACGAGGCCGCACAGGGCGCGGGACACTCGCGGCAGTCCGCCAGCGGCCTGCTGTTGCGGGACAACGTGTTCGGCACCCTGGAGGAGGACGCGGTGCGCCGCGACCTCACCGTCAATGCCCTGTACTACGACGCCGGCAACTTCGAGGTGTTCGACCACGTGGGCGGGCTGGAAGACCTTCAGGCGAAAAAAATTCGCGTGATCGGCGACCCGACGCAGCGCTACACCGAGGACCCGGTGCGCATGCTGCGCGTGATACGTTTCGCCGCCAGGCTCGACTTCCAGGTCGAACGCGAGACCGAACGCGCCATCGCCGGCTGCGCCGGGCTGCTGCGAGAAATTCCCGGCGCGCGACTGTTCGACGAGTTCCTCAAGCTGTTCATGTCCGGCTACGCCGAGGCGACCCTGGAGAAACTGCTGGCCTACGACCTGCTGCGCTACCTGTTCCCCGAGGCCGGCGAACGCATGGTAGAGGAGGAGGTGGCCCTGGCCGTGGTGCGCGCCGCGATGCGCAATACCGACCAGCGCATCGCACAGGACAAGCCGGTGACACCGGCGTTCATCCTCGCTGCACTGCTGTGGCCGGTGGTGCAGGCGGATGCGCTGCAGCGGCAGGAGCACGGCGAGCCACCCATGGTCGCGATGCACGAGGCGGGACAGGACGCCATCGGCGACGTGGTGCAGCATATCGCCATTCCGCGGCGCTTCAGCCAACCCATGCGTGAGATCTGGGAGTTCCAGTTGCGCCTGCAAAACCGCCGTGGCCGCCGCGCCGCGGAACTGGTCGATCACCGGCGCTTCCGCGCGGCCTACGACTTCCTGCTGCTGCGCGAGCAGGCCGGCGAGGACACCGGTGACCTGGGCGCGTTCTGGACCGGGTTCCAGGCGTTGTCGCTGGAGGAGCGGCTGCAGCAGGCCGGCTCCGGGGGCGGCGGCCGCCAGCGCAAACGGCCGCGCCGGCGGCGCGCCGGTCCGGAGCGGTGAACCCGGCCTACGTCGCGCTGGGCAGCAACCTGGACGATCCCGCCGCGCAGCTGCGCCGCGCCATCCGGGCCCTGCGCGACCTGCCACAGACGCGCCTGGAGCGCGCCTCCAGCATCTACCGCAGCACCGCCGTGGGTCCACCGGGACAACCGGACTACCTGAACGCGGTGGCACTGCTGCACACCGCACTGCCCCCGCACCAACTGCTCGACGCATTGCAGGCCATCGAGCGCCGCCAGGGACGCGAGCGCGGCGAGCGCTGGGGACCGCGCACGCTGGACCTGGACCTGCTGCTGTACGCGGAGCAGGTACTACAGGACGAGCGACTGAGCCTGCCACACCCGCGCCTGGCCGAAAGGGATTTCGTACTGTATCCGCTGCGCGAAATCAGCGACACTAACCTGGTGCTCCCGGACGGGAGGGATATCGAATCACTGGCCAGGGCCTGCCCTGGCAACAGCCTGGTCAACACCGGATGCCGGTTGAATACCGATTGACAGCAGCAGTGGCCGCGCGCGGGCACGGGACGGCGACATGATGCCGGCCACCGAGCCCGTGGGTATCGACCTGAAGGGTCGCAGGCCGCCCCAGTACATCGCCGTGGAAGGCCCCATCGGCGTGGGTAAAACCACCCTGGCAAAAAGGCTCGCCGCGAGTTTCAACTACACGACCCTGCTGGAGGATGCAGAGCAGAACCCGTTCCTGGACAAGTTCTATCGCAACCCCGAGCAGGCGGCACTGGCGGCGCAGCTGTTTTTCCTCTTCCAGCGTGCGCAAAAAATCCAGGACGTGCGCCAGGCGGACATCTTCACGCCGGTGCGCGTCGCCGATTTCCTCATCGAGAAAGACCCGTTGTTCGCGCGCATCAATCTCGACGCCGACGAGTACGCGCTGTACGAGAAGGTCTACCAGCAACTGACCATCGACGCCCCGCGGCCCGACCTGGTGATCTACCTGCAGGCGTCCACCGATGTGCTGCTGGCGCGCATCGAGAATCGCGGGCTGGCCTTCGAGCAGGGCATAGATCACGCCTACCTGGAACGCCTGAACGAAGTGTACAGTGAGTTTTTTCTATATTACGATGATGCGCCGCTGCTCATCGTCAACGCCAGTGAAATCGACCTGGCGAACAGCGTGGAGGACTACAGGCACCTGGTGGACTACATGCTGGATATCCGCAGCGGCCGCCACTACTTCAACCCCACGTTTTTCGGCTAGCGCACCCCCGGGTGCTCATGGAAAGACAGGACACGCGCCATGGCCAAGTTCACCATCAGCACACTGGACAAAATGAAGGCCGCGGGGGACAAGTTCGTCTGTATCACCGCTTACGACGCGACCTTCTCGCGCCTGATCAGCGAGGTCGGCGCGGAGGCCATCCTGGTCGGCGACTCCCTGGGCATGGTGCTGCAGGGTCACGACAGCACGATACCGGTCACCATCGACGACATGGCCTACCACACCGACTGCGTGTGCCGCGCTGACCCCCAGTGCCTGGTCATCGCCGACCTGCCGTTCATGAGCTACACCAGCCCGCAGGACACCATGGTCAACGCCACCAAACTGATGCAGGCAGGTGCGCAGATGGTGAAAATGGAAGGCGGGGTGTGGCTGTCGGAGTCGATCAGCATGCTGGTGGAACGCGGCATTCCCGTGTGCGCCCACCTGGGCCTGACGCCGCAATCGGTGAACACCTTCGGCGGCTTCAAGGTGCAGGGCCGCACACCCAAGGAAGCCAAGTCCATTCTCGCCGACGCCGTGGAGATCCAGGACGCCGGCGCCAGCCTGCTGGTGCTCGAGTGTATTCCCGCCCACCTGGCCGCCGATATCAGCCGCAAGCTCGACATCCCGGTGATCGGTATCGGCGCCGGCGCCGGCACCGACGGGCAGGTGCTGGTCATGCACGACCTGCTCGGCCTGTCCGACCACACGCCGCGCTTCGTGCAGAACTTCATGGAAGGCCAGCCGACCATCAAGGCAGGGCTGCAGGCCTTCGTGAACGCGGTGAAGGACGGCAGTTTCCCGCGCGAGGAGCACACCTATTCCTGAGGCCCGCCGCCGCGTGGTCCGCCGCGCCACCCGCCCCGGGGCCGGCAGACAGCGCAGCGGCCGCGTGCCGGAAGATGTGGCGCGCCGTCACCCGGCCAGCAGTCGGCCTGAAGTAAGTAAGCGCTTACTACTAGACCTGTATCACATCTCCACACGTCATACCCCAAATATGCTTCGATTGGTAACAGCTACTGTGAATTTTTCATAAAATGGCGTTGCCCGGGTAGGGGGGATGGGGCATACTTGCCCACCCCTTGCGGCATTGACCGCTTGCGGGGCGCACAACCAGTAGTGTACTGAGAGTAGTGTACTGGACAGCCACGGCGTCACCATTCCACTAGCAGGAACAGGTAGCTATGCGAACATACACCACCAACGCCCAGTTGCAATCCGCCCTGCGCGCCCACCGCGACGAGGGCCGGCGCATCGCCTTCGTCCCCACCATGGGCAACCTCCACGAGGGCCATCTGGATCTGGTGCGCAAGGCGCGCCAGCTGGGCGACATCGTCGTCGTCAGCATCTTCGTCAACCCGCTACAGTTCGGTCCCAATGAGGACCTGGACGCCTACCCGCGGACACTGGCAGCCGACAAGGAAAAGCTGTTCGCCGAGGGTGTGCAGGTATTGTTCACCCCCCGGGTGGAGGATATCTACCCGCAGGGCATGGAGGCGCAAACCATCGTGCACGTGCCGGAGCTGGGCGATACCCTGTGCGGCAGCAGCCGGCCCGGCCATTTCGACGGCGTGACCACCGTGGTGAGCAAGCTGTTCAACATTGTCGCACCGGATGTCGCCGTGTTCGGCGAGAAGGACTTCCAGCAGCTGTCCATCGTACGCCGCATGGTGCGCGACCTGTGCGTGCCGGTGGAGATCGTCGGCGTCTCCACCAGTCGCGACCGCGACGGCCTGGCGCTGAGTTCGCGCAACGGCTACCTGACGCGCGAGCAGCGCCGCATCGCGCCGGTGCTACACCAGACCCTGAACAGCTGTCGCGAGGCCATCGCCTGCGGCTTCGACAACTTCCTGCAACTGGAATCCCACGCGCGCATGAAACTGCTGCAGGCGGGCTTCGACCCGGATTACTTCGCCATCCGCGACGCCGTGACCCTGCGCGCGGTCACCGAGGACACCGAGGAGATCGCCATCCTCGCCGCGGCCAGGCTGGGCAAGACCCGCCTCATCGACAACGTGCGCCTGGCGCTCAACCCGGTATCCGACTGGGGCATGCTGGCCGGCGGATAAGCGCTCGCCCGATTTCCCGGCCAGCGTGCGGGCAGCGGTCCAAACACGCCGCCTTTTTCAGTATCATGCAGTGCTCAGTCGTATCGCCGACCCAATAACCACGAGAGCACTGCCGCATGTCACAGTTCGCCCTGCGCCCCGTCCAGCCCAACTTCCGCGACGCCCATATCAACGCCGAGCAATACGAGGTGATGTACCAGCGTTCCCTGGAGGACCCGGAGGGGTTCTGGGCCGATATGGCGAACAACTTCCTCTCCTGGGAGCGCCCCTGGGAATCCGTGTGCAGCTACGATTTCCACCGCGGCGAGGCGCGCTGGTTCGACGGTGGCGTACTCAATGTCAGCTATAACTGTATCGACCGGCACCTGCCCGCGCGCGCCGACCAGACCGCGCTGATCTGGGAGGGCGACGACCCCGCTGACAGCCTGCACATCAGCTACGCGGAACTCAAGGAACAGGTCTGCCGGCTGGCCAATGCGCTGAAGGCACGCGGCGTCAGCAAGGGCGACCGCGTGTGCATCTACATGCCCATGGTGCCCGAGGCGGCCTACGCGATGCTGGCGTGCACGCGTATCGGCGCGGTGCACTCGGTGGTCTTCGGCGGCTTTTCCCCGGAGTCCCTGAAAGACCGCATTCTCGATTCCGACTGCCAGGTGCTGGTGACCGCCGACGAGGGCGTGCGCGGCGGCAAGGCGATTCCCCTGAAGGCGAACGCCGACAAGGCGCTGGCGGCCTGCCCCAACGTACACACCTGCCTGGTGGTGCGGCGCACCGGCGGCGACATCGGCTGGCAGGAGGGCCGCGACTGCTGGTACCACGAACAGGTGGCGGCGGCGGACGCCGATTGCGCCCCGGAACCGATGGCGGCCGAGGACCCACTGTTCATCCTCTACACCTCGGGCTCCACCGGCAAGCCCAAGGGCGTGCTGCACACCACCGGCGGCTACCTGCTGGCCGCGGCCATGACTTTCAAGTACGCCTTCGACTACCGCGAGGGCGATATTTACTGGTGCACCGCCGACGTCGGCTGGGTGACCGGTCACACCTACATCGTCTACGGTCCGCTGGCCAATGGCGCTATTTCCCTGATGTTCGAGGGTGTGCCGACCTACCCCGACGCCGGGCGCTGCTGGCAGGTAGTGGACAAGCACCAGGTCAATATCTTCTACACCGCGCCCACCGCGATCCGCGCGCTGCAGGCAGTGGGCGACGAACCGGTCAGGCGCAGCTCGCGCGCCAGCCTCAAGCTACTGGGTAGCGTGGGTGAGCCAATCAACCCGGAAGCCTGGGAGTGGTACTACAACGTGGTTGGCGACGGCCGCTGCCCGGTGATCGACACCTGGTGGCAGACCGAAACGGGCGCGCACATGATCACGCCGCTGCCCGGCGCCACTGACCTCAAGCCCGGTTCCGCGACGCGGCCCTTTTTCGGCGTCGAACTGGCCCTGCTCGACGAACAGGGCAAGGAAATCGACGGCGCCGGCGCCGGCTACCTGGTCATCAAGCGCTCCTGGCCCAGCCAGATGCGCACGGTGTACGGCGATCACCAGCGCATGATCGACACCTACTTCAGCCACTACCCTGGCTACTACTTCACCGGCGACGGCGCCAGTCGCGACGAGGACGGCTACTACTGGATTACCGGGCGCGTGGACGACGTGCTCAATGTCTCCGGCCACCGCATGGGCACGGCCGAGGTGGAGAGCGCCCTGGTGCTGCACGACGACATCGCCGAAGCGGCGGTGGTAGGTTTCCCGCACGACATCAAGGGCCAGGGCATTTACGCCTACGTCACGCCCATGCAGGGCGTGGAACCCAGCGACGAACTGCGCGCCGCCCTGGTGCAATTGTGCGTGGACGAGATCGGCCCCATCGCCAAGCCGGACGTCATCCAGTGGGCCCCGGGGCTGCCCAAGACCCGCTCGGGCAAGATCATGCGCCGTATCCTGCGCAAGATCGCCGAGAACGAACTGGACAACCTCGGCGACACCAGCACCCTGGCCGACCCGTCGGTGGTGGACAACCTGGTCGACAACCGGCCGACGTAGCACACGCGGGGGCCGCGCACTGCCCACAGCGCACCCCGGCCCCATGTCACGCCCGCGCGGCGTGGCCAAAAAAAAAAGGGCGCACCGCGGTGCGCCCTTCTCGTTGCGGTGGAGAAAGACCTAGTCCGCGGCCTCCTGCACGACCACTTCCTCGTCGGCCACCACCTCGTCATCGAGCAGTTCCTTGATGGACAGCTTGATGCGGCCACGCTGGTCCACGTCCAGCACCTTCACGCGCACCTCGTCACCCTCGCTGAGGTGATCGGAGACGTTTTCCACGCGTTCGTTGGCGATCTGGGAGATGTGCACCAGCCCGTCCTTGCCGGGCAGGATGTTGACGAAGGCGCCGAAATCGACGATGCGCGCAACGGTGCCGGTGTAGATTTCGCCGACTTCCGCCTCGGCGGTGATCTCCTCGACCATCGCCACCGCGGCGTCGCGCGACGCCTGGTCCTGGCCAAAGATGCGCACGGTGCCGTCGTCGTCGATGTCCACGGTGGCGCCCGACTGCTCGGTGATACCGCGGATGGTCGCACCACCCTTGCCGATGATGTCGCGGATCTTGTCGGAGTCGACCTTCAGCGTGGTCATGCTCGGCGCGTTTTCGGAAGTCACCTCACGCGGCGCCGACAGCACCTCGTTCATCTGGCCGAGGATATGCAGCCGCGCCTGTTGCGCCTGCTCCAGCGCCACTTCCATGATCTGCTCGTTGATACCCTCGATCTTGATATCCATCTGCAGGGCGGTGACGCCCTCGGCGGTACCGGCGACCTTGAAATCCATATCGCCCAGGTGGTCCTCGTCACCGAGGATGTCGGTCAGCACGGCGAACTGGTTGCCGTCCTTGACCAGACCCATGGCAATACCGGCTACCGGCGCCTTCAGGGGCACACCCGCCGCCATCAGGGCCAGCGAGCCGACACAGACCGAGGCCATGGAGCTGGAACCATTGGACTCGGTGATTTCCGACACAACGCGTACGGTGTAGGGAAACTCTTCCTCGCCGGGCAGCACGGCGGCCAGGCCGCGGCGCGCCAGGCGCCCGTGACCGGTTTCGCGGCGGCTGGTAAAGCCCACACGGCCAGCCTCGCCCACCGAGTAGGGGGGGAAGTTGTAGTGCAGCATGAACGGGTCGCGACGCTCCCCTTCCAGAGCGTCGATGATCTGCGCGTCGCGGGTGGAACCGAGGGTCACCGCGCCGATCGCCTGCGTTTCACCGCGGGTGAACAGGGCGCTGCCGTGCGCCTTGGACAGCAGGTCGACCTCGCAGGCAATGGGGCGCACGGTGCGCGTGTCGCGCCCGTCGATCCGCGCCTCGCCGGCCAGGATGCGCTTGCGCACGAGGTTCTTCTCAATGGACTTGAACACGTCCTTGACCTCGTCCTCGCTGGGACCGTCCTCGCTCGCCAGCGCCGCCACGGCGGCGTCCCGAATCTCGCCGACACGCTCGTAACGCGCGGCTTTCTCGGTGATGCGGTAGGCCTCGCCGAGGTCCGCCTTGACCTGGTTCTCCACCGCGGCCACCAGCTCCTCGTTGGTCGCCGGCGCCTGCCAGTCCCAACGCGGCTTGCCCGCTTCCGCGGTCAGCTCGTTGATCGCCTTGATCACGGTTTGCATTTCCTGGTGGGCGAACAGCACCGCGCCCAGCATCTGGTCCTCGGAAAGCTCCTTCGCCTGCGATTCCACCATCAGCACGGCCTCGTTGGTGCCGGCAACCACCATGTCCAGCTTGCTCTCGGCCAGCTGCTCGTAGGTGGGGTTCAGGATGTAGCCCTGCGCCTCGCTGAAGCCGACGCGCGCGCCACCGATGGGGCCGTTGAACGGGCAGCCGCTGATGGCCAGCGCCGCGGAGGTGCCGATCATGGCGGGAATATCCGGGGCGATGTGCTTGTCCGCGGACATCACCGTACAGACCACCTGCACCTCGTTCATGAAGCCGTCCGGGAACAGCGGGCGGATCGGGCGGTCGATCAGGCGCGAGGTCAGGGTTTCCTTCTCGCTCGGCCGGCCCTCACGCTTGAAGAAGCCGCCAGGGATCTTGCCCACAGAGTAGGTCTTCTCGATGTAGTGCACCGCCAGCGGGAAGAAGTCCCGGCCGGGGCGCTGGAATTTTTCGGCGACCACGGTACACAGGACCGAGGTGTTTTCGACGGTGACCAGGACCGAGCCGGTCGCCTGCCTGGCGATACGGCCAGTCTCCAGCGTGACGGTCTGGCCGCCGTACTGGAAGGTTTTGGTTACTGGGTTCACATTCATTCTCCAATTCTTTGTCTATGGACGGGCCGCGCCCGCCCGCCGCGAGCGAGGCCCCATGCCCCGCACTGCGGCACTGCGGGTCAGGCCTAGCGGCGCAGTCCCAGTCGCTTGATCAATGTGGAGTACCGCGAGGCGTCCTTGTGCTTGAGGTAGTCCAGCAGCTTGCGGCGCTGGTTTACCATGCGGATCAGGCCGCGGCGCGAATGGTGGTCGTGCTTGTGCGACTGGAAGTGCCCCTGCAGCTGCTCGATATTCGCGCTCAGCAGTGCTACCTGTACTTCCGGGGAACCGGTGTCGCCCTCGCCTACCTGGTACTCTTTTACAATTTCAGCCTTTCGTTCGGCATTCAAAGCCATTGTCGTTTCCTCTCGTTTAATCTGCCCGGGGTGATCCGGCGACCGGCGCGCGCATTTGTGGCTTCCCGGATCGCGCCTGATGCGGTCCACCGGGAATGACGAATACCGTGCTCCGGGCGCTCACTGTCACCCGCATTTACCAAAGAGCCTGTCCGTGCAGATTTACAGACAGGTTCGGGTCGCCTCCCGGCGACCAGCTACACCGGTAATTCGCTACCGGTTTACTACCAGTCGACGCGGCGCCACGCGCCCGTCGTCCAATATCTCTCCAACACCCAGGAATTCACCGCTCTCCAGGGCGACGCGCACCATACCATTACAGGGCGCGTTTGGCACCTGTACCGGCTGGCCCTGGCGCATGTAGAAGCCGCCGGACTCGCTCAGGCGCACCAGCGGCAGCCCGCCCAGGGCCGCGTCCGCGGGCCGCAGCAGGGCGTCCATCTCGGCCAGCTGCTCGGCGCCCTTGAGGGCCTCCAGCGTGGCCAGGCTGACGCTGTCCTCGATCCCGAAGGGGCCCGCCCGGGTGCGGCGCAGCGCACTCACGTGCGCGCCGCAGCCCAGCGCCCGCCCCAGGTCCTCGGCGACCGAGCGCACGTAGGTGCCCTTGCTGCACTCCAGGTAGATATCCGCCTCGGCGCGCTCACCGGCGCGAAATTCCCGCAATTCAAGCCGCTGGATGACCACCCGGCGCGGTTCCCGCGCCACTTCCTGCCCCTGCCGCGCCAGCTTGTACAGGGGCTGGCCGCCATGCTTGATGGCCGAGTACATGGAGGGCACCTGTTCGATTTCACCGCGAAACGCCTGTAACGCGCGCTCCACGTCATCCGCCGCCAGGTGGCCCGCGTCGTCGACCTGTAGCGGCTCGCCCTCGGCGTCCCCGGTGGTCGTGGCGATGCCAAAGCGAAACGTGCTCTGGTAGGCCTTGTCCGCGTCCAGCAGGTACTGGGAAAACTTCGTCGCCTCACCGAAACACAGCGGCAGAACGCCGGAGGCCAGGGGGTCAAGGCTGCCGGTGTGGCCCGCCTTCGCCGCGAAGTAGAGGCGCTTGGCGCTCTGCAGCGCCTGGTTGGAACTGAGCCCGGTGGGCTTGTCCAGCACGAGAATGCCGTTGACCGGGCGGCCGCGGCGTCGCCTGGCCACCTAGGGTGTCTCCCCGGAATCGTCATCGCGCAGGCCCAGCTTGCGGTCCGCATCGGCGGCGCGGCGTATCAGCGCCTCGAGCTCGCGGCCGCGGCCCACGCTGCTGTCGAAATAAAATCTCAACTGCGGCACGCTGCGCATGTTGCTGTCACGCGACAACTGGCTGCGCAGAAATCCCGCCGCCTTGTTCAGCGCCGCGGCGGACTCGCCAGCCTCGTCGCTGGAGTCACTGCCCATCACGGTGAAATAGACCCGCGCATGGGCGAGGTCGCGGCTCACATCGACACCGGTGATACTGACCATGCCGACACGGGGGTCGCGCACCTCGTGCTGTATGAGTGCGGCCAGTTCACGCTGCAGGTAGTCCGCCACGCGTTGCGTCCTGGCATACTCCCTGGCCATCGTCGCGTAGAACCCGCGCTCACAGGGAGCGCGCGACTTCCTTGACTTCGTACACCTCGATCAGGTCGCCGACCTTCACATCGGTGTAGTTCTTCACGCCGATACCGCACTCGGTGCCGTTGCGCACCTCGTTGACATCGTCCTTGTGCCGGCGCAGCGACTCCAGTTCGCCCTCGTAGATCACCACGTTGTCGCGCAGCACGCGAATCGGCCGGGACCGGTGTACCGTTCCCTCGGTCACCATGCAACCGGCGATCTGGCCGAACTTCGGCGAACGGAACACGTCCTTCACCTCGGCGATACCCAGGATCTCCTCGCGCAATTCCGGCGCCAGCATGCCCGACAGCGCCTGCTTCACATCGTCGATCAGGTCGTAGATAACGTTGTAGTAGCGCAGGTCCACACCCTCGGACTCCACCAGGCGGCGCGCCGCGCCGTCGGCGCGAACGTTGAAGCCGAATACCACCGCCTCGGAGGTCATGGCGAGGTTGATGTCGGTTTCGGTGATGCCGCCAACGCCGCCGGAGACCACGTTGACCTGCACCTCGTCATTGCCCAGCTCCAGCAGCGATGACTGGATGGCCTCCAGGGAACCGCGCACATCGGCCTTGACCACCACATTGAGCGTCTTGCGCTCGCCGGCGGTCATGCTTTCGAACATGTTGTCCAGCTTGGCCGCCTGCTGACGCTGCAGCTTGTTGTCGCGGCTCTTTTCCTGGCGGAAGTCGGCCACCTCGCGCGCGCGCTTCTCGTTCTCCACCACCGCGAACAGGTCGCCGGCGGCCGGGGTGCCGTCCAGGCCGAGAATCTCTACCGGGATGCTCGGCCCCGCCTGTTCGATGTTCTCGCCGTTCTCATCGAGCATGGCGCGCACGCGACCGAACTGCAGGCCGGCGAGCACGATGTCACCCTGGCGCAGGGTGCCGTTCTGCACCAGCAGCGACGCCACGGGTCCGCGCCCCTTGTCCAGGCGCGACTCGATGACGATGCCCTGGGCCGGCACATCGCGCGGTGCGGTCAGCTCCAGCAGTTCCGCCTGCAGCAACACCGCGTCGAGCAGGTCGCTGATGCCTTCACCGGTGTGGGCCGAGACATTGATGAACTGCGTATCACCGCCCCAGTCCTCGGGAATGACTTCCTTGGCGGACAGCTCGTTCTTCACCCGTTCGGGGTCGGCGCCCTCCTTGTCTATCTTGTTGACCGCGACGATCAGCGGCACTTCCGCGGCCCTGGCGTGGGCGACAGCCTCCTCGGTCTGCGGCATGACGCCGTCGTCGGCGGCCACCACCAGGATGACGATATCCGTGCTCTTGGCGCCGCGCGCGCGCATGGCGGTAAACGCCGCGTGGCCCGGGGTATCCAGGAAAGAGATCATGCCGTGGTCAGTGTCGACATGGTAGGCGCCAATGTGTTGCGTAATGCCGCCCGCCTCGCCATCGGCGACCTGGCTCTTGCGGATATAGTCGAGCAGCGAGGTCTTGCCGTGGTCCACGTGGCCCATCACCGTGACCACCGGCGCGCGCGGCTCGTCGGTGCCCTCGTGCTCGGACAGTGTTTGCTCGAGCTTTTCCTCCAGCGCATCGGCGCTGATCAGTTTCACGCGGTGGCCGAACTCCTCGACGACCAGCGTGGCGGTGTCCTGGTCGATCATCTGATTGATCGTGGCCATGACGCCCAGCTTCATCAGCTCCTTGATCACCTCGCCCGACTTCACCGCCATCTGCTGCGCCAGGCCGGCGACGGAAATCATGTCCGCGATTTCCACGTCGCGCACCATGCGCTCGGTGGGCTGCTCGACCCCGTGGCGCGTATGCTCCGCGTGGGTCGGCTTGATCTTCTTGCGGCCGCCGCGACGGCGCCCCAGCCCGGCCTCGGCGTCAAGATCGGCCAGCGACAGGTTGTGCCCGCGCTGCTTGCCGCGACCGGCCGGTGCGTTGCGCGCCAGGCGGCTGCGCGGACGGCGCTCGCGCTGCTCGTTTGCCGGGCGTTGCGCGGGCGCCTCGTGCAGGCGCTTGGGCTGCTTGCGCGCGGCATCCTTGCTGTCCGCCGCCTTTTTTGCCTCGGCGTCGGCCTTGGCCTGGGCCTCGGCGGCGCGGCGCGCTTCCAGGGCGGCCTTGCGCGCGGCGGCCTCGGCGGCCTCCTGCTGCTTGCGGCGCTCCGCGGCGCGCTGGCGCAGGACTTCCGGGTCCATTTCCGCCGCCTCTTCCGGCGTCGGTTCCGGGTCGATGACGACCTCGGGCGGCGGCTCCGGCGCCTCTACTTCCACCGGTGGCGCCTCGACTTCCGGCTCCACCTCGGGCATTTCCTCCAGCGGCGCCTGTTCCGCGTCGCGCTTGACGTAGGTGCGCTTCTTGCGCACCTCGACGGCGACCGTCTTCTTCCCCGTTGACCCGCTGGTTTTCAGCGTGCTCAGGGTCTTGCGCTTCAAGGTGATGCGCTTGGGCTGCTCGGTGGCTTCACCGTGGCTGCGCTTGAGGTACTTCAGCAGCGTCTGCTTGTCCTCGTCCGAAACAGCCTCGTCCGGAGCAGAATGCGGCAGGCCCGCCTCCTTCATCTGCGTCAGCAGACGTTCGGAGGACGCCCCCACGACTTCCGCGAGCTGTTGTACTGTCACCTGCGCCATTCGATACTCTCCTCGCTACCCTGTCCCGTTACCCGCGTACCGGGTTATTCCGCCCCTTCGGCGGCCTCGGCCTCGGCAAACCAGGGCGCGCGGGCGGTCATGATCAACTCGCCTGCCCGCTCCTCGGTCATATCCGGGATATCCATCAGGTCTTCCACACCCTGTTCTGCGAGGTCTTCCATGGTGATGATCTCGCGACTGGCCAGGATATAGGCCAGGTGACGGTCCATACCGTCCATTTCCAGCAGGTCCTGTGCCGGCTCGTTGGCGCCCAGTTGCTCCTCGGAGGCGATCGCCTGGGTCAGCAGGGCATCCTTGGCGCGGGCGCGCAGTTCCTCGGCGATTTCGTCGTCGAAACCGTCAATGGCCGTCATTTCCTCGAGGGGGACGTAGGCGACCTCCTCCAGGGTGGTGAAGCCTTCCTCCACCAGTATCTCTGCCACTTCCTCGTCCACGTCGAGGCTTTCCACGAACACGCCGATCACCTGGCCTGCCTCCGCCTCGTGCTTGTCGGCGGCCTCTTCCAGGCTCATCACGTTGATGGTCCACCCGGTCAGGTCCGACGCCAGGCGCACATTCTGCCCGGAGCGCCCGATGGCCTGGGCCAGGTTTTCCTCCGCCACCGCCACGTCCATGGTGCCGGAGTCCTCGTCGACGACAATGGACTCCACCTCGGCCGGGGCCATGGCGTTGATCACCAGCTGCGCGGGGTTGTCGTCCCACAGCACGATATCCACGCGCTCGTTGTCCAGTTCGTTGGACACGGCCTGCACACGCGAGCCGCGCATGCCGACACAGGCGCCGACCGGGTCGATGCGCTGGTCGTTGGTTTTCACCGCGATCTTGGCGCGCGAACCCGGGTCGCGGGCGGCCGCCTTGATCTGAATGACTTCCTCGGCGATCTCCGGCACCTCGATCTTGAACAGCTCGATGAGCATTTCCGGGCAGGAGCGGCTGAGAATGAGTTGCGGACCGCGAGATTCCGTGCTGATCTCGCGCAGTATCGCGCGCACGCGGTCGTTGACGCGGAAGGTCTCGCGGCCGACCAGTTGTTCGCGCGGCAACAGGCCCTCGGCATTGTTACCCAGGTCGACGATCACGTTGTCGCGGGTTACTTTCTTCACGCTGCCGCCGATCAATTCGCCGACCCGATCCATGTACAGCTCGACCACCTGGGCGCGCTCGGCGTCACGCACGCGCTGCACGATCACCTGCTTGGCGGTCTGCGCGGCGATACGGCCAAACTCCACGTTCTCGACCTGGATCTCATGGAAGTCTCCCACCTTGAGCCCGGGGTCCTGCTCAGCCGCCTCCTCGGTGGTGAACTGGGTGCCGAGCAGCGCCAGTTCGTCATCGGGAACAACCAGCCAGCGCCGCACCGTGGTGTAGTCGCCGGACTCGCGGTCGATGGTGACCTGAATATCGGCTTCCTCTTCGTACCGCTTCTTGGTAGCGGTTGCCAGCGCGAGCTCCATCGCCTCGAAAATGATGTCCTGGGAGACACCCTTCTCGTTCGATACGGCTTCCGCTATGTCCAGTATCTCCTTCGACATTTCCAGCCTCGTCAATTCACTTGCCGCATTCAGATGCGGGGTTGTACACGCGCTTTTTCAATCGAGCCGTGGGGCAGCAGGTACTCGTGGTCATCGACCCGGATCACCACGTCCTCTCCCTCAAGCCCCTTCAGTATGCCGGTGAACTTGCGCCGCCCTTCGAAGGCCGTGCGCAGCCGCAGTTCCACGGTTTCACCGACGTAACCCGGGAACTGCTCCGGCCTGAACAGCAACCGGTCGACCCCTGGCGAGGACACCTCCAGGGTGTACTCACCGCTGATCAGGTCCTCGACATCCAGCACACCGCTGACCTGCTCGCTCACCGCGGCGCAGTCGTCGACGGTAATCCCGTCGGGACCGTCGATGTAGACCCGCGCCAGGCTGTGCCTGCCCTGGGACAGGTACTCCACACCCCAAAGGTCGAAGCCCATTGCTTCGACGGTGGGCTGCAGCAGCTCGGTGATCTGCTGGTCTTTGCTCGCCACGGGCGGCTTTTTCTCCACGTACGAAAAAGCCCCTGAAAAGGGGCTTTTTCATCTTCGCACTGTCGGTCATGGGAGCATGACAGTGCCAATTGGTAGCGGGGGCCGGATTTGAACCGACGACCTTCGGGTTATGAGCCCGACGAGCTACCAGGCTGCTCCACCCCGCATCAAAACTTCCTCTTGCGCAACCAGCCCCTTGGCAGGTCGCTATGGACCAGCCGGGGCCCGTCCATCAAGAGGGTGTGCATTATAGGGAGGGTCCCAGGCCCGGTCAACCGTGGTCCGGGTTAAATCTCCGTGCACCGAAAACGCCGGCCGGCGGGATCGCGCGGCGGCTTGATTGGGCTCCCTGGCCCGGGGCGGAAACGCTTTCTGGCCTCGGAAGGCTGAGTCGGATGGGTTCCCTGGACTGGAGGGTCAACGGGTCCAGGGCTCGGAAGGCTGAGATACTCGCTCTGGACCCGTTGACCCTCCAGTCCTGGGTGACGCCGGCATATTCGCAGAGAAGTCTGCAAGGGTGGTTCGCTGGGTCACGGCCGCCCGGCGGGAAAAAGCGGCGCAGCCTCGAACACGTAGTCTGCCGGCGATCTGCTGGTTTCGCCTGCCTTCTCCGTTAGCTTCCCGGTCTATCAGCATGGCCCGGTCCATCTCTTAGCTTCTCGCTGTCAGGCGGGAGGGTGGCTGCAGCGGGTCTCGCAAACCAGCCGCCGAGGGAGTGGAGCGAGACCGCAGGGCTCGCGACCGACCGAGGGAACCCCGGAGGGGCGAGTCTGGTCAGAGGCCCGGTGCGGCCACCGCTCTCCCGCCGGCGACGCAACGGAGAGGCCCCGCAGATGTTGGATAGCCGAGTCGAACAAAAAGAGAACCTCGCGCGTGGCAAGCTTCTCAGGAGGGAGTCTGCCTTTCGACCGACTGCGAAGCTTGCCACGCGCGAGGTTCGGTTAAGAATAACGATGCCGGCCAGGCCCGCACGTACCGCCTCGTTCAGATCGGATACAACGGATTAAAGATGGTGCGAAGGCGGGACTTGAAATATTCTGGTATCGATTTGATTTCAATGTATTTTTTATGATTCGACTAATGTTTATAGCACCAGATATAGCACCATATTCGAGCCTTAACCCCGGTAACGTCCCTTACCGACTGAGCACAACCCAAACCATGCCGCGCGAGAAGAAGTTTAAGTGGAGCCGCACTTTGTTGTATGTACTGATCACAACAAGTCGGCAACTAGAGCTTCTACTCCAGAAACCATTGCAGTGGCGTCCCCTTCCGTATACTTAGACCACTCGCCATGGGCTGCCTTGTTGCCTATTTCCGCCCATGCGGTGATTTGCTTCTGCTTCGCCATGTTGTAGGCCCCAGTTTTTGAAAGATCCGCGTTCATCTTATCCAGCTTGCCATGTTGTACTCCGTTGCGGTCGGCCAAATCTTTTAGTACCGATTCAAGTGCGACCCGCGCAAGAATACAAGCGGGATCCTTATAGCCCGTCGCAAGCAACTCTTTTGCTTGCGTCAAAGCATCAGACAATACTTCGGCCTTCGCCAAAGCCCGAAAGCTAAAAAGATAGCCACCTTCATAATCTTCCTTGGCGGCTGAGAAAATCGCAAAGTTGTCCTCACAGTCCGAAAGCCAGCCATCAAATTCTGTGTAATGTTGTTTGAAATTCTGGAAGTGAATGCTGTTATCTCCAAATGTCCTTTGAAGAAGATTAAGAACATTGGTAGCCCATTCCTTATACGAGGCAGTGGGAACCTTAAAATATGACTTGCCTTCTGAATCTGTGAAATCAAGAATCTTTGCCGCAATCACTCCCTCCCCTTTCAGTTGAAGCTCTTGAAGTCGGCGTAAAATAATCGGGTCGAGATGCATGGTTGCTCCGAATTTGACTTACTCTTATTGATTCTCACTGAAATTTGCGGGAATCAGCTAACAGACCGGTTAAACGAGCCCAGTTGTATTACTTCTAAGGGCTTAATTCTGCCAACACCGCCCGGAAACTCTCCAATCCCGCTTCCAGATTTTCAATAATCTCCTCCGCCAGCTCATCCGGCTCGGGCAGGTTATCCAAGTCGGTCAGGCTTTTGTCCTTTAACCAGAACACGTCCAAGCTGGTTTTGTCACGGGCGACAAGGTCTTTGTAGCTGAAGCTGCGCCAGCGCCCGTCCGGGTTCTTATCCTGGTGCCAGGTGGCTTTACGCTTGTTGCGGTTTTGCGGGTTGTAACACTGGATAAACTCGGCCAGATCTTCGAAGCGCAACGGCTTCTTCTTCAAAGTGTGGTGGATATTGGTGCGATAGTCGTAGTACCAGACTTCCTTCGTCCAGGGGTTCGGGCTGGCTTCTCGGTTGTCGAAGAACAGCACATTTGCCTTCACCCCGTGGGCGTAGAAGATTCCGGTGGGCAGGCGCAGGATGGTGTGAAGATCCGTATTCTCCAGCAGTTTCCGACGTATGGTTTCACCGGCGCCGCCCTCAAAAAGCACGTTGTCCGGTACCACCACCGCGGCCTTGCCAGTGGTTTTTAGCATAGTGCGGATGTGTTGCACGAAATTGAGCTGCTTGTTGGAAGTGGTGGCCCAGAAATCCTGGCGGTTGTAGGTCAGATCATCTGTTTCCTGCTCACCCTCTTCATTGGTAAAGCTCATGGAGCTTTTCTTGCCAAAGGGCGGGTTGGCCAGCACGTAGTCCACACTCTGGGCACTGGCCGCCACCAGGGCGTCGTTGGGCGATACCATGCTCTCGCCATCAATCTCACCGATGTTGTGCAGGAACATATTCATCAGGCACATTCGGCGAGTATTGGCCACAATCTCATTGCCATAGAAGGTCTGGTGTTTCAGAAAAGCCTTCTGGGCTTTATCCAGCTTGTAGTTATCAGCATGGGTGATGAAGTCGTAGGCGGCTAGGAAGAAGCCGCCGGTGCCACAGGCCGGGTCGGCAATGGTCTTGCCCGGCTCCGGGCGCACGCATTCGACCATAGCGCGGATGAGCGCCCGCGGGGTGAAATACTGGCCGGCGCCGGATTTGGTGTCCTCAGCGTTTTTCTCCAGCAAGCCCTCATAGATATCGCCTTTTACATCGGCGCCCATGACCACCCATTGGGTGCTATCCACCATATCGATCAGGCGATAGAGTTTGGCTGGGTCTTGGATCTTATTCTGCGCCTTCGTGAAAATCTGACCGAGCATGCCCTTTTGGGTGCCCAGAGCCCGCAGCAACTCGACATACAGAACTTCAAGCTCCGCACCGCGCTTGTTATTCAGGCTCTGCCAGTTGTACTTCTTCGGAATACCTACGTCGCGGTTGTACGGTGGTTTGGCATACTCGTCCGCCATTTTCAGAAAGATCAGGTAGGTGAGTTGTTCCAGATAATCGCCATAACCCACACCGTCGTCGCGCAGGGTGGTACAAAAGCTCCAGACTTTAGAGATGATGGGGGCACTGCTCATTCTATAGTTCCTTAGTGTCTAATCGGACGAGAACTGGTTATAACGCGTTCACAGACTCAAAACCTGCTTGAGCCTCTCCAACGAGGCCTTGCGCTTTTCGTCAGTCATCCTTCTGATGTTGTGTAGATTCCACTGAACTGCTGGAAGATCCTGAATCCCTTCAAGGCCCAGCAGTGACCAATTCGGCAACAATTCGTACATGCCACACAAAAACGCCTTATCCTCGCGGCTTAATGCCCCGGCAATCTGATGAATCAGCCGGACACGGGTTTCCTCCAGCGTCTTTACCGCGACGTCGATCTGCGTCATACCCACGAATTCCGAGCCATAAGCAGTGTTGAGGGGCTTGAAGTTGGGCGCCAGCAACTCCTCCATCGGACGCGAGTGACTGATAAGGTAAACAAGAAACGTCTTAATCAGCGGCTCCGTCAGCCCCTCATTTTCGAGTAATAGATGAATATCAAACCAGTCCCTGGGGTGTTGGCGATCCAATGCCGCACAGATCTTGCCAGCAAATAGATCTTCAAACGAAACTACCGCCATCTCGGCAAAGCCAAACTCATCTTCCACTGCCGGAACTACGGATCGAATTTGAGGGGCAAATACGGTGCCACGTAGGACCGGCGATAGTTCAATTTTAATACTGGCGCCTTTATTGGCTACTGTGAGGCGCAGCGCATCTTGCTTGTCCCGGTAACTTTTCACCACGGTAACGCCGGGGAAAGTTTTTTCAATTTTCCCGGCCAGACGCTCCAAGGCGGCCTTGATCGCCTCTAGCGCCTCCTCCCTGCCACCAGGTGGTAGATACACCAGATCAATATCGACCGACAAGCGAGGGAAATCCCGAACAAACAGATTGATCGCCGTGCCGCCCTTCAGGGCGAAACACGATTCGCCAGCTACCAACGGCAGGAGCTGAATTAAAAACTGCACCTGGCGGTAGTAAGAGTTATTCCGGTCCATGGAATGCCTCCGGCACGGTGATCAAGTACTCGCTATCGAGCCTCCCGCCCTTGGCCACCACCCTCTTACCACTGCCCAGATCGTAGGCCTTGCGATCGAGATGTTTGAGCCAACCGTAGTCATAGCGAGTGGCAAAAAAGAAAAACAGGCGTTTAACCTTGATATGGCGGCAACCCTTCAGCAAGACATCCAGCCGGCGCGGTGACAGCGAAGTCAACCCTTGCATCAACTGGTCGGCATGCTCGAAACTCACTTTCTCGGGCACATCGGCCAATACTTCCAGGTAGGCCCGCTCTGGCGCCGCCATTAGATATGGAAGAGGGCCACTCCACGACTGCTCTTTCAGGCTGTTGGCTTGTTGCAGAGCGTTTTCCAGCCACAGGCGGCGAGTACTGTACCACTCAACCGTGACCCCCAGATCGAGTCTCTCCAGCCAGGCCGGACATGGCTCCGCAGAGTAAAGGTGTATGGACGATGCCGACCGCAGGTAATGCCCCAACCCTGCTTGCTCCAGCGCCGTCATGCCGCCGACATATACAGGGCTAGCCAACATACGATTTAGCGAAGATGCTAACCCCTCCCAGGTGACGGGGACGCCGGGACGTGCCACCACGCCGTGGGCCAGAGCAACAAACTTCTTTGATTTCAAAGCATTATCGAGCATATGGCGAGTCATGCCCTGAGTCAGCAGCCAGCGACGGGTGGCTATTTGGCCGAAGGGGAGAAGCTCCATACTCTCGTTTGTAGAAAGCATCGCGGTTTACATATATCCATATATACGGCGTTAGTCACCGCGTTTAATTGAATGATTAAACTATCAGGAATTTCGGTAGTTTACTATATATTATTTTTGCGGCGCATATCGCCGTATAATCACACCTTATTAAACGAGGGTGTTATTATGTAGCCCATTATGAGATTCAGACTACACAAATAGTTTTGCGGCGCGTACAGACTACTCAAGCCGCAAAACACATTCCTGCCTTCAGCGAGATTTATCATATGCGGGCGTTGCCTCGATGGGCATCGCCAACCGGCGACAAAAGTACTATCTTGGTCAACCGGTGCACTAAAATACGAGGCTAGGCTACGCCGGCGCCAAAAAGGGCAGTCACTGTTAAACTTTAACCATCCCCCACCTGGTGAACTTATGACTACAAAGAAATCTTCCGGAGACGGAAAACGGGACGTCGTCCAGGTCAAAAACCCAAAAACCGGGCACTATGTCAAAATTGACCGCTCGGCGGGAAAAATCGTGGCTCACAAAAAATCCGAAGGCCCCTACAAGGGAGTGCCCGTTGCAAGGAAGCGCAAGTAGTGATCATCTACAACCCTCTCGACGGGGATGCCTATACCAGTTCTGTAAAGAGTAAACCCAGGCACTGCTTTCTGATGACGAGGCTGGGTCACCCGGTTCCGCCGTCGGTAGCGGGAATACGAGATCGTGTAACTGAATTGTGTAAAAAGCAGGATTACCGGGTAATTGACGCCGGCTCAAAAGTAACCGGACGCGACTTCTTACTGAAAATCTGGAGGTTGATAGCCGCTACCCCGCTATCCATCGGAGTTTGCCACGAGGATATCCCCTCCACCACCCAGGCAAATATCTATTACGAGATCGGTGTTGCACAGGCGCTGGGGAAGGAGACGCTGCTCATCAAATCGCCAGCGGCAAAAGTGCCCAGTGATTTCATACGTACCGAGTATGTGGAGTTCGACAAAAATTTCAGCTCTAATTTCGCCTCTTTCCTTAAATCACTCTCGGAGCAAGCCGATCACTACGAGACGGTTGCAGACCAACTGGATAGAAATCCGATCCTGGCTATTGACTACCTTAAGCGCGCCTTTCTCATATCCGGGGACAAGAGACTCAGAAAGAAAGCACAAGAAATAGCTCACGCTGCCGGTCTGGAAAATCGGGCGAAAAACAGCGTGGAACTTCTTGCGGCTACTTTTTAGCGACTGGTTAACAAGCACTCCGAGGCTCATGAGAGTCTGCTTCGCGGCCTGGTGACTCGGGCGCAGCCGGGCTCGCCGCTAATAGCCTGCACCGGGCAATGCGACTTCAAGGCAGTCCATCTTGCTTGCGGGGGTAAATGCTCGACACACTGGACGAAATTAATGCCTCGCGTCTCCGCGGGAACGCTTTTTGGTTATAAACGGGGCGCAACATGAACATCTGGAAATATACCTTAAGTGATTGCTGCAATTCCGGCGTTTCCAAGTGCCTTGTATCGATGTTGGTGTCGGCTCGAAGATTACCGGGCGCGACTTCCCGGTAAAAATCAGGCGCTATATTTCCTCCATGCCACAATCTGCCCAGAGGTAATCGCACTTATGCCGAGAGCTTCCGCTTAGGCATTTTGCGAGCTGTATTCTGTGCTCCACTTTCCGCACGGATGCGCTCTAGCAGAACGGCGGCGGGTTCGTCGTTGGGGTCTTGCGGGACGAGCTGTCCTGAGAAGGCCTTTTTTAGGATAGATTGGCGGAGGGTTTCGATTCGTATCAGCTCAGCATCAATCGAAAATGTCACATTCTCCTCAACTGAAAGTAGTTCTTTGATCTTTTGAACTACCTGCCTCTGCTCATCGATTTCAGGGAACAATACATCAACCGAGCGGATGTTATCGAGATTCAATCCAGGCTTGCCTGCGCCGTATGCAAAATCGTTTAACTGCCGCCTACCCGCCACCTCTGCAATCAGATACCAATAAAGAAACTCAGTATCCATCGCTTCAACTGGCCGACAAAGTGCAACATGTTGACTGACATAAGCAGTGCCGAGATCGTTGGTAACATAGCCAGTCTTGGTGACATTTGCGCCAGTAATGGTAATAAGCAGGTCGCCAGTTCGGACTCGGGTTCGCTTACCTTCAGATTTCACCGGAAGTTTGACATAAGCAACATCATCGAGATCAAGTCGATCACGTTTTAGATTTTGCGCTCTAATAAATATATCTCCTTCATTAGCGTAGAATGCTGCCCAACCCCGCGACCCGGACGTAAGGAATGAGAGCTGCTCTCCGAGCTTGGCAGTTTTCCACTCACCCACTCGATTTTCCTCGCGCCAGTGAGCAGTTAGTTTGCCCTCGAAGGCATGTTTTAGCACAGCCTGGCGGTAGACTTTGAGTTGCTCACGGGCGGTTTTGAGGGCTTCGATGCCTTTGTCGAGCTCGGAGAACAAAGTTTCAATTTTGGCGACTATGCGGTGTTGTTCTTCGAGAGGTGGTAGCGCGACCGGAATATCGTTGACATCATTCAACCGTATCCCGAGAACAGTTGTCCCACTGGCACGATTAATGAATTCTCTCTCAATAGCGCGGAATAGGTAGTATGCCCAATCTATATTGACATAATCGGCTGGCATGACGATTTTGCAGTCTTGATTCACCGCTACCATGTTTTTAACGATGGCGACCTTGCCGGGCAAGATACGAGTCAGAAGCACCAAATTCCCGGGCAAGGCTAGATTGGAGGCACTTTCGCTTAATCCCTTTTCCGTGATGCTATCGATAGTATTCGTCAAGTACTGAGATTTTATGTCCTTTACCGAAGCCCAGGGGATATCGCCTCCCCAGTAATCGGGGTTTTTCTTATTGGGAGTTCCTCCACCTTTGAACTCAAAAAGGTCGCCGAGGCATTGCCTAGACCATCCTAGCGGCAAAGAATTACTGACTGTCAAGCTACCAACTCCCGATTTAACTCCTCGATCACCCGATCCATCCCATCCCCAAACAACTGATACATTCGCCCCAACCCGCCTCTAGCGTCAAATGGCGCCATATCCAGATCGTCACGCTCAACGTGGAACGAACTGATGACGTGGTCGCGGATCATATGCAACCACGCCATTTGCTCCTCATTGAATTTCTCACCGGCGCCGCTGTGATGTTGCATAATCCAACGTTGGAAGTTTTTGCGCACGGTGGCTGCGTAAGTCGATAGCGTTGCGTCCAGTCCACACACACGTCGGACTAACGCTACCAGTGCGGCCAAGTCACTGACTGGGTTTTCTCCCTGGTACTTTTCCAGGTGGGCGTAGGCGTGCCAGACACGCAGTGGAGCGAGTTTCGGGCGATCCTGCCGCAGGCGCTCCAGTAGGGCTTTGATCATGGCGTAGCTGACTTCGCTTCGACGGGCCGGTGTCTGAAAGTAGATATTCAAAGCGTCAATATCGTCCCGGTGCTCATTGAGATACTCGGCAAACTCCTGGGTTAGCAACTTGGCGTTCTCGGTAGTGTCGCCGGCCCAGCCAGCCGCGGTCAACGTGTCCAGGTCATCGTGGACAATGGTCTGTTCCTTGTCGCGGCGGATACTATCAATCAGCTCAATGAGTTCACCGGTAAAAACGTTGGCGGCCAGGCCAACAAGTTCATCGCGGGCCTGATTGCGGGCATCCCCACCGGGATCTGATCCCTCGGGCAGCTGGGCGATCTCACAGGCCCTCTTTTCCACCGTGTCGGGATTAATGGCATTTAGCAAATCCCCAATAATGACTGGCAGCGGCGTGCCATCAGCCGCGTCCGCAATCCGGTGTTGCTCAGGCGGGTCAAGCTGTTTTTCCAGTCGCGCCAGGCGCCCGGCCAACGAAGAGACTGTATCCTCGTCGCGCACGCCCATCATTACCCCCATGGCCAGGTCTTTCAGAGACACACTGGGCTTGGTAATCAGTGGCTGACTGGCAGTTTTCAATGACTTCGTAACGCCGATGGCATCTACAATCACGTAGTGGGTTTTGGCGCTGGTGGCGGACGGCGTGACCTTTTTCAGGCTATCGGCATCCAGGGTACGCGTGCCTCGGCCTTTCATCTGCTCGAAGTAGTTGCGACTTTTCACATCCCGCATAAACAACAAGCACTCAAGGGGTTTCACGTCGGTACCGGTGGCGATCATGTCCACTGTCACGGCGATGCGAGGGTAGTAGTCATTACGGAACTGTGCGAGAACGGATTTCGGGTCTTCCTCGATCTTGTAGGTGAGCTTCTTACAAAACTGGTTGCCTTCGCCGAACTCCTCGCGAACGATGTGGATAATGTCATCGGCATGGCTATCAGTTTTGGCGAAGATCAAGGTTTTGGGCACCTCAATGCGACCAGGAAAGATCTGCGGCAGCCTCTCACGGAACGTGCGGACCACCGTGCGAATCTGGTCCGGGTTGACGATATCGCGATCAAGCTGTTTGGCGCTGTATACCTCGTCCTCGTCCTGGGTCTCCCAGCGCTTTTTGCGGGTCAGGCGTTCGCGCTTCTCGATCTGCTGCCTGGCAGTAAGAGTGCCACCCTTTTGGGTTTTCTCGGTTTCTATCAGATAGATCTCGTTGCCGACGTTGACCCCGTCTGCCACGGCCTTTTCGTGGTCGTATTCACTCACCACGTTTTTTCGGAAGAAACCGTAGGTGCGGTTATCAGGCGTGGCGGTGAGACCGACAAGGTAAGCGTCAAAATACTCGATTACCTGGCGCCACAGATTATAGATAGAGCGGTGGCACTCGTCGATGATGATGACATCGAAGAACTCGGGGGGAATCTTGTTGTTGTAAACCACCGGGAGCGGTTGCTTGGCGGTGATTTTTAGCTCCGCCGGGTTGTTAATTTCTGCCGCCTCGTCCAGTTCTTCGCCCTTGAGCAGGGAATACATGCGCTGGATGGTGCTGATACAGACCTGTGCGTCTGTGGCCACGAAAGACGATTTCAGGCGTTGCACGGTATAAAGCTCGGTAAACTTGCGGTTGTCGTCGTTGGGCAAAAAAGCCATGAATTCCTGCTCGGCCTGTTCACCAAGGTTTTTTGTGTCCACGAGAAACAGGATGCGCTTCGCCTCGGCATGCTTGATCAGCCGGTAGACGCTGGAGATGGCGGTAAAGGTCTTGCCGGAACCGGTTGCCATTTGTATCAGGGCGCGGGGCTTGTCCTGCTTGAAGGAGGCTTCCAGATTGTTAATGGCGGTAATCTGGCAGGCGCGCAGGCCTTCGGTGTTTAGTGATGGAAGGTTTTGCAAGCGATGTCGCAGGGTTCCAGGCTGGCTGAGCCAACCTACGAGGGTCTCCGGGCGGTGAAAGTTGAACAACTCGCGTGCGCGAGGCTTGGGGTCCTGCCCGTCGGTGAAACGGGTAATAACACCGGTGCTCTCGTAAACAAAGCGCAGTGGGGCCTGGTTGTTGACCCACTTCAAGGTAGCGTTAGCGTAACCAGTGGATTGCTCTTCAACGGTGGTAATCTTGTGACCCCAGGCCTCGGGTTTGGCTTCTATCACGCCCACAGCCTTTTTTTCCACGAACAACACATAGTCCGCCGGGCCGACGTCGGTCTGGTATTCACGCACGGCAATCCCGGGGCCGGCATTAAAATTGATGGCCTTGCTATCCTGCACGACCCAGCCGGCCAAACCAAGCTGACGGTCGATCTGGTCGCGGGCGCGCTGTTCAGGGGTTTGATTAACCATCGCTAAGTCGCCATTTTTCCGAGAGTCTCCGTACTAAAATTCAAATACACTTGCTGGAGGGGTGCATTGGTTATTATATAAATCACGCGATGACCTGCATGGGACCAACTATGCACCAGCAAGCCTTCCCGATAACTTACCTATTTCGCATTCCAAGTTTTTGAGTTCACGCTCTATCGCCTCGGCATCTTGATTTTCTAAAGGTAGAAATGTTTCATTGCTGCGATCGGACAATCTCTGACAACCCTCAGCAAGATTCACAAGGACCGGATATATGGAATGGGTTCTGTCAAATCCGATCTTTCCGCGCCAGAGCCCGATCGCCGCGCTGGACAGCCCAGTTAATTGAAGCGCTCTAGGTACCGACTTATTAACCACACGCAGTACCTTGCGCTCGGCCGACACTCTGTTTAGAAACGTATTTTTCATCTGAAATTTTTCAAACTGTTCACCCATTGTCTCAATGGCGCATGTGTCACTTCTTTAGCTATCTTTTCCAAATGAAAATCGATATCTATTCCGCGTACAGAACTATGCCTGGCCAACATAGCGCCACTGTAAGCCTCCGTAGCCAAAGGGAATGGCACAGGGAGCAGATATGGAGCGCGTCGGGAAAAGCATGGCCTTCCAAGTAATGACCAGGATGCCGACATGGCTATATCTCTAATGGCTGTATACGCAATACCAAGTTCGTAAACGAGGCTATTTGTCCCCAATGATATCTGCTCAAGCGCTTCGGCCAAGAGCGTTTCGAGATCATCAATATCTTGGAACATCGTAATGTAAGGCTGCGGCGCCCCCAGGGATTCCAAAAATGGTATGTCAAACGGGGTGTAAATGCAGCGGGCTTCTAAATGAAGGTGCCAAGCAAATAGCCGCCCATTGAGAAAGTATTCTTCGATAAGTGACGGGGAGTATATGCTCCACCCGGGAGGATACTGGTCACGATCTCCGCTCATGGGTATGACGAGCATGTCCACATCGGAGGTAGGACTGACCTCACCTCTTGTAACTGAGCCGAAAACATAAATTTCGTGACTCATCGCCTTGATAGTCGCTTCACTAAGATTGCCATAAAAAGGCCAAACAGGACGAATCTAATGGCAGTCAGCATCGCAAGGAAATGACCTGGTAACGGCGGTGTGGTCTCAACGCCCCAAAATGCCGTTGCAACAAGCCCAAATACGTCAGACCACGGGAAAATAGGCTCTCGCCAAGCTAAAACTAACGAGCAGACTAGAACAGCAAATATGCCGGAAGCAATTATACGTAATAGACTTTCGCCATTTCCCCAGAGTAGATCAAGAGCCTTCCATTTTGTATAACGAAGAACATGCAGGATTCTGCGCCATCCTTTATATTTCGAGCGATAATAGGATTGCTTGGAAAAAGCCGCATTAAAAAAGTGTAATCCTGTCATAGCAACTTCGATGGAGGCTGCTTTGTTGACTGCCTGATAGTTGCCTATCTGGCTGAAATTGGTCCGTAAGCTACGCGCCAAATCACGTGCCAAGCTGTCTTCACTTGGTAGGCAGTTATCCAGAAATTCCTCGTCTAGTATCGTATGTTCCCAAGTTGAATAATGAAACTTGCATTCTTCGTACTGTGCGCCTCTGAAATTTGATCTAGCAATATTTGCACCGGTAAAGTCGCAACGAATAAACCTACAGTTTCTGAAGTAGCAGTTGGAAATCTCAGACTGTTTGAAGCTAACATCTGTGAAAACTTTTTTTAGAGCAAATACTCTATTGAATGATTTCTGGGAGAAATCCTCTTCAATGACATCAGCGACAAATTCCTTGTCTTCAATGAGCGGCTTCGTGTGATCGACTAGTTCCATTCTAATCCTTGATGACCGAGTAAAAGTAAGACATCACCTCAGCGCCCGTATAAAGTGCGGTGTCGACTCATCGAATGGATGGAGCTAATACGCATCAGAAGTCGCCCACTCGTCAAGCAACTCTTTAGTCATCCTGTCGATTTCCATAGAGGAAATCCCCCGATCCTTAACAAAAACTTCAGCCAGACTTGCGATATTCTTCATGAGCACCATTGCCTCTCGGGCTATATTTTCGATTCTCGTAACCAGTTTGAGCAATGCTCCATAGTCTTGTAGGGCGTAGTAGCTATCGTTCAAGGATCTGTGCACTAGCCAGTTCCTTTGATCCAGAATTTCTAAAAGCTTTGAATGAAGTTTTTCATCGAGCACCCCAGATTTTGCCATCTTCGCAATGGTGCCACCGAAGGTACTCTTGCGAGCTTTGCTGAGAAGCGCGTTCCCCGCCATTTTACCCATCCCGTTGGTCGCCTGGGTACTCAAAACGAAGTACTGGGCGGCAACTTCCTCTAATGTTTGGAGTTGCCATAATGTAAAACCAACCCTCTGATGCAGCTCAGCCAGGTCATCTGCTTTTTTAAGTCTTGCAGTGAATTCATCCATGCACATTCATATTTTGCGGTCTGGCCCCGTCCGATCAACTTCGGAGCGGGGAGCTTACACTATTTTCCTTATCTTACCTTTCAAACCGGATTACCGCAGCAGTCCTCCTTTCTTTTCTAGCGGCAAGCAAAAGGAGGCCTGATTTGGCCTGGGCCACTGCCTGGTTCGTGTTTATTCCCCCCTGCCGCCAATGTTGAAACTCATCCAACCCGCTGCCGTGATTCCACCCACTGGATAATCGCGCTCTCATGCCAACCTACCGACCGGGCTCCCGTCAGGCTGATTTGCCGTGGGAATTTACCCTTAGCGATTTCGGCGTAGATCGTCGAGCGCGATAGTCCGGTCATTGCCTTCACGTCTTTTAATCTGAGAATTCTTGAGGTCATAGTTCTATTCCTTGCTTAGTTAACCGGCATTGCGGTCTAGACTCCGCAATAAACAGCCACAATCTGTGCCCGCACATGGCCGAGCTCCTCACTGATAATCAGCCGGGCCTGCCCGTCCCATTCGCGCTGAACAGGTGTCAGACCTCTTTGTGAGGGACCACCGGCATGGGGACAGGCCCAACCGGTCAGTTCTTCATACCGACGCTGGGCATAGGCATGGCGCAGGCCATGCATTTTCGACAGCCCCGCGTTGGCGGTCTGGCGCTCATAGATACGCAACTGCTGTATATACTGCCGGTCGCCGGGGATCAGGGATCCCAATCCCGCCAGAGACTTCGCGTCTTCCAATACCGCCCGCTGGGCGTCGGTACGGATTGGCACCGTCCGGGGACGTCCACCCTTAGTCCAGCTGGCCTTAAGCTGCAGGCAGTCACCCTGGTCGCTCCACCGGGGCTGGATCTTCAGCGCCTCCTCCCGACGCAGCCCGAAGGCTGCCTGTAGGCGCAGGCTCATTCGCACATGTGGGTCCCTGATCTGTTCCAGCTTCGCTATGTCCAATTGCTGGGCCTTGCTCTGCTCGCCAATAAACTTGCGGTCGGGGATGCCGTAGTGGTCATTGGCCCGGGCGATCACATTCTGTTTGTTCACCTTCTCGGCCCACCAGCGTAAACAACTCATTCTGTTCTTGATGGTACCCGGGCTTCGCCCCTGGGCTACCCATAAGTCCACCAAGGCCTGGATATGTTTGGGTTTCAGGGATCGCGCGCCCATTTTCCGGTAGCCCAACTGCTTGAGTTGGTTGGCGATCGCGGTCAACTGGCGCTCCCGCCCCACCCGGGTCCGGTAGCTTCCCTCCCGGCTGTGTCTGCACAATATTTTCAGTTGGTAGTTCAGGTCATTCACGGTGCTCTTCCTTTCGGTTAGTGGTTCTGATCACCCGACAGCCGCAGCTGCACAGGACCGCCCGAGCGGTATTGATCACGGGACACCAATCCCTGCTGACCTGAATGTGTCTGGCCATAGACAACACGGTGTGTTCTCGCAGGAGAACTGGCCCGTGCAGACCAACGGTTATCCGGCGCTGGGCCGGGTAGGAATTACCTCCTTGGGTAGAAGATGCGAAACACTCTGACCGCCAGTGTGTCTCGCGAAACGGAAGATACCGCAGAGCACACCAGGCCAATGGCACCAGGGTTGCTCAACGAGGATTGAAGGAGCCCGCGTATTGCAGGGCTGGATTATGAATACAGCTTTGCCCGAAGGCGGCGCTGCAAAGGTTGAAGATGGGCCACGGTCATTAACCGCTGCGTCGATAGGCCCGGCGACGCGTTCGATAATCCCCAATACCGCGAGACTATCTACCCGGTTTGCCGAAGCTAAAAGGTCGGGTGAACCTTTACCACTTTATCGCAGTGGCCGCGCTAAGAGTGGGTAGACTACAACAACCCGTAATGCGCGCTCCACACAAAATCCGGGCCGTATACGGCGCGGTTTAATCGCACTGGGGTTAGGTGTGGATAGGCTTTCCCGGGAAAGACCTCTACTCCGGCTTCCAAAATCAGGCGATTTTGGTCAAAAAATGATCTATGAAGCCCTCATCTGGTGGTGGTTCCAGTGGAAACACGCTCCAATCGAGGGTGTCTGTTCGCTGTCCGGAATTTGGTAGTTGTTCTACGAACAAGCATGGGCGCCAACGTCACTACCCGCTGCGCGTACTAGTGACGTTGGTCGAGGCTATCCTCGGATGCCGAATTTCCCGGGTATCACGTTAGATCTGCCCTCCCGCAACTGATCCAGATAGTTACCCCACCACTGCATCATCTCCCGGCGCTCGTCCAGGTAGCGGGCGTGGTGGGTGTATGCCGCCCGGACACCACTTCGCTCCATATGGGCAAGTTGGCGCTCGATGGCGTCGGGGTTGAATCCCGTCTCATTGAGGATGGAGGAGGCCGTTGCCCGGAACCCATGCGGCACGGCCTTGCTCTTGCCCAGGGTGTTGCCGTCGTAACCCATCTTGAACACGGCGCGGCGCATGGTGTTGTCGCTCATGGGCTCCTGCCGGTTTCGTTCAGAGGGGAACACCAGGTCATACTGGCCAGTGATGGGCTGGAGCTGTGCGATCACCGCGACGGACTGGAGCGAGAGGGGAACAAGATGCTCCGTTTTCATTTTCATGCGCGCGCCGGGGATTCGCCACAGCCGTTCGTCCAGATCAAACTCCTCCCACCGGGCGCCGCGCAGCTCACCGGACCGGACGAAGGTCAGCACCAGCAACTGGATGGCCAACTGGGTCAGCAAGCGCCCGCGCTGGTGATAAACCGTGAGGGCTCGGAGGAAGTCGGGCAATTCCTCCTTGGGCAAGGAATCCCGGTGACTGGATGGGCGGGCTTTCAGAACGCCGGTGAGGTCCATTGCCGGGTTGTAGGTCAATCGACCGGTTTGGACCGCGTAGCGGCATACGCGGCGAATGTCCTGCAACACCCGGGAAGCTACATCCAGAGCGCCCCGCTGCTCGATCTTGCGCACTACAGCGATGATGTCCTGGGGTTGGATGGTGATGATGGGGTTCTCACCCAGGGCAGGCAGGACATCATCCTTCAACCGCCCCCACACCCGCGCCGCGTGGTCAGCGGTCCAGGTGCCGCGCTGCTGCTGATGCCACTCCCAGGCCAATACGGCGAAGGTATTGTCCGAGTCCAGCAGCCGCTGCTGCTTCTCCCGTTTTTTTAGTTGTCCCGGATCTACTCCGCCAGCCAACTTTCGCCTGGCATCCCCGGCAGCTTCGCGGGCCTCCTTGAGCGTTATAGTGGGATAGACTCCCAGCGCCAGGGTTTTCTGCTTGCCGAGAAAGCGGTACTTCAACCGCCAGTATTTGGAACCATTGGGCTTGATCAAAAGCCTCAGCCCCTTTTCATCGGTGAGCCAGACGTCCTTGCCCTGCGGTTTGGCCTGCCTGATCTGAGCGTCTACTAGTGCCATAGTGGTGCTACAAATGAAAATTGAACCGAGAGAGCACCAAATATAGCACCACTTTTCGTCGGCTGCCAATGGACAGCCTCAGATCAAATCAGACCACTATTTCATAAAAAAGCCCTGCAATAACAGGGCGTTAGTGTAAATCCTCGGACCTCATAGGACATCCTCGGATCGTTCAAATGGTGCCGAAGGCGGGACTTGAACCCGCACGAGCATAGCTCACTACCCCCTCAAGATAGCGTGTCTACCAATTCCACCACTTCGGCAAATAAATTGTTCAGTCCAGGCTGGGCAGGTCGTCGCCGGCCGACTCGATCACCGCCGGCGCATCCTGCTCGATCACCGGCAGTTCCTCTTCCACCGCCCGCACTTCGGCGGCCGGGGCGTCGGGAATCGCCAGGTCCAGTTCGTCGATCGCCGCGGAGTTCTGGTTGGCCAGTATAGCAAGCCCGAAACTGGTGCTGAAAAACACTACCACCAGCCAGGTCGTACCCCGGGTCAGGGCGTTGCCGCTGCCATCGGAACCGAACAGGGTCTGCGACGCACCGGCGCCGAAGGAGGCGCCCATGTCTGCGCCCTTGCCCTGCTGCAGCATGATCAGGCCGATGATGGCCAGCGCCGTCAGCAGGTGCACTACCAGGATAATCTGTTCCATAACCCTCGTCCCTCCAGGGGACCGTTTACATTGCCGAGGTCAGGCGCCCGCGGCGCCGACGATCGACAGGAATTCCCCGGCCACCAGCGACGCGCCGCCGACCAGTGCGCCGTCGATATCCGGCGCCTCGAACAGGCTCGCCGCGTTGTCCGGCTTGACGCTGCCGCCGTAAAGCAACGGCATCTGCCCGGCATCCACGCCCGGTATCTCCGCCAGCACCTCGCGCAGCCAGGCGTGCATCTCCTGGGCCTGCCCGGGTGTGGCCGTCAGCCCCGTGCCGATGGCCCACACCGGCTCGTAGGCGACGACCAGGCCATCCAGGCTCGCCGCGCCCTCCAGGGCGCCGCGCAACTGGGCGGCAACCACCGCCTGCGCCTCGCCCGCCTCGCGCTGTTCGCGCGTCTCCCCGACACAGAGGATGGGCGCCAGGCCCGCGGCGACCGCCGCATTCAGCTTGGCGGCGACCAGTGCGTCGGACTCGCCGTGGTACTGGCGACGCTCCGAGTGCCCGACGATCACCCGCTCACAGCCCAGGTCCGCCAGCATGGCGGCCGCGACCTCACCGGTGTAGGCGCCGGACGCGGCATGACTGCAGTCCTGCGCGCCGACGCCGATGGCGCTGCCCGCGCAGGCCGCGACGGCCTGGGACAGGTGCACAAAGCTGGGACAGACAGCGACGTCCGCAGCGGTCGGGGCGGCAGCCAGCAATTCCCCGAGCAGCGACTCGACGCTGGCACGGGAGCCATGCATTTTCCAGTTAGCTACGACAAGCGACCGGCGCATGCCTGCCTCCCGGTAAAAAAGCGGCGGCAATGGTAGCCGAGAAGACCGGCGCTGACAAGGCGACGGACGGCGCTGGCGGCCATCATCCGAGCACCTGCTGTACGTCGTCCGCCAGGCCGCGACATAATCCCGCCACCTCGCGCTCGTCTTCGCCCTCCACCATGACCCGCACCTTGGGTTCGGTACCGGAGGGACGTAACAGCACCCGGCCGCGCTCGCCCAGTTGCGCTTCCACGGCGGAGACCGCGCTGCCAATCTCGGGGTAGGCCGCCAGGTCCACCTTGCCCTGCACGGCGACGTTGATCATGGTTTGCGGCAGCATGTTGATGCCGGCGCGCAGCGCCCGCAGGTCGCCACCGGCGGCCTGCAGGGCCATCAGCACTTGCAGCGAGGCGACGATGCCGTCGCCGGTGGTGGTGACGTCGGAGCAAATGATGTGGCCCGAGGATTCACCCCCCAGCAGCCAGCCGTTCGCCTCCATCATGGCCTTGACGTGGCGGTCTCCCACCTGGGCGCGCGCAAACTGCAGGCCCTGTTCGCGCAGGGCCAGCTCCAGGCCGAGGTTGGACATCTGGGTACCGACCACGCCGGCGTCCGACTTGCCCGTGGCCAGGCGGTGCATGGCGATGATGTAGAGCAACTCGTCGCCATCGACCAGCGAGCCGTCGGCGTCCACCATGAGCACCCGGTCGCCATCGCCGTCGTAGGCGATACCCAGGTCTACGCCCTGTTCACGCACCACGGCCGACAGCGCGTCGATATCGGTGGAGCCCACGCCCTTGTTGATATTGAAACCGTCCGGCTCGGCGCCGATGGTAATGACCTCCGCGCCCAGTTCACCCAGCACGCTGGGCGCGATGTGGTAGGTCGCCCCGTGGGCGCAGTCCAGTGCGATGCGCAGGCCGCGCAGGCTGAAGCCCTCGGGCACGGTGGACTTGCAGAATTCCGTGTAGCGGCCGGCGGCGTCTTCCACCCGCACCACCTTGCCGATATCCCGGGACTGCACCGTGACCAGGTCCAGCGCCAGTTCCGCCTCGATGGCGAGTTCGACCTCGTCCGGCAGCTTGGAGCCGTCGGCGCCAAAAAACTTGATGCCGTTGTCATAAAACGGATTGTGCGAGGCGCTGATCACGATACCGGCGTCGGCGTTCTGCTTGCGCGTCATCAGCGCCACCGCGGGTGTGGGCATCGGGCCCAGCAGCTTGACGTTCACGCCCGCGGCGACCAGGCCCGCCTCCAGCGCGGACTCGAACATGTAGCCCGACACCCGCGTGTCCTTGCCGATGATCACGCTGCAACGGCCCGCGCCCTCGGCCAGGCGCGCGAATACCCGCCCGCTGGCCCAGCCCAGCTTGAGCATGAAATCGGGCGTGATGGGAAACTCGCCGACCGTGCCACGGATGCCGTCGGTGCCGAAGTATCGCTGGGTCATGTGTTGTCCTGTTCCTGCAATGCCGACCACATGGCCAGGGCATCGTGCGTCGCCCGGACGTCGTGGGTTCTTATAATCCTGGCGCCGCGTTCCGCCGCCATCACCGCCAGGGCCAGGCTGGCGGGCAGTCGCTCGTGTACTTCCCTGCCCAGCAACCGGCCGATCAGGGATTTACGCGACAGGCCCACCAGCAGCGGCAGGCCCAGTTGCGCCAACTGTCCCAGGCCACCGAGCAGCTGCATATTGTGCGCCACGGACTTGCCAAAGCCAAATCCAGGATCGAGCAGCAGGCGCTCGCGGGCGATGCCGCCCGCCTCGCACTCGCTTACGCGCCGGCGCAGGTATTCGCGCACCTCGGCCACCACATCCGCGTAGCTGGGGTCGGCCTGCATGGTGCCGGGCTCGCCCTGCATGTGCATCAGGCACACCGGCAGGCCGCTGCGCGCCGCGGCGGCCAGGGCGCCGTCGCGGCCCAGGGCGCGCACGTCGTTGAGCATGCCGGCGCCGGCGGCGGCCGCCGCGGTCATCAATGCCGGCGAACTGGTGTCCACCGAGATCACCACGTCCAGCTCCGCGGCGATGCGCTCCACCACCGGCAGGACCCGGTCCATCTCCTGCGCCGCCGATACCGGCGCCGCCCCGGGACGGGTGGATTCGCCGCCCACATCGAGGATCATCGCGCCCGCGGCCACCATGTCCTGTGCGCGACACAGGGCGAGGTCCGTGTCCAGTTTGCTATCGCGGTAGAGGCTGCCGCCGTCGGAAAAGGAGTCGGGGGTGGTGTTGATCACCCCCATGACCAGGGGGCGCGCCAGGTCCAGGGTGCGCCCGGCACAGCGCAGCACCGGGCCGGGCGGGGATGGCATGTCAGGCAGGGAGGCCGGCGGCTCAGTGCTCGCCGGCAGGGCCACCGATGGGGTTGCGCGGATCCTTTTCCTGCTCCCCGGCATCGGGCTGCGCCGCGCTGCTGGCGCCGGGCCCGGAAGAGCCGCCCCAGTCGGCCGGCTCGCGCGGCTCGCGCCCGGCCATGATGTCATCGATCTGGTCCGAATCCAGGGTTTCAAACTGCATCAGGGCCTGCGCCATCATGTGCAGCTTGTCGACGTTTTCCTGCAGCAGGCGCGTGGAGGTCTCGTAGCATTCGTCGATGATGCTGCGCACCTCCTGGTCGATGGCCGTGGCGGTCTCATCGGACAACGCCTGGTGCTGCTGCGCCGCGGAACGGCCGAGGAAGACTTCCTCGTCGCCCTCGTCGTACATCAGCGGCCCCATTTTTTCCGACAGGCCCCACTGGGTCACCATCTTGCGGGCGATTTCCGTGGCGCGCTTGATGTCGTTGGAGGCGCCGGTGGTGATGCCGTCGCGGCCCAGGGTCATCTCCTCGGCGATGCGACCGCCGAACAGCGAGCAGATCTGGCTGATGATGTGCCGGCGGCTGTGGCTGTAGCGGTCCTCCTCCGGCAGGAACATGGTCACGCCCAGGGCCCGGCCCCGGGGGATGATGCTGACCTTGTACACCGGGTCGTGCTCCGGCATCAGGCGCCCGACGATGGCGTGCCCGGCCTCGTGGTAGGCGGTGTTGCGCTTCTCGTCCTCGGACATGACCATGGACTTGCGCTCGGCGCCCATCATGATCTTGTCCTTGGCCAGCTCGAACTGCTGCATGCCCACCGTGCGCACGTTGGCGCGCGCGGCGAACAGCGCCGCCTCGTTGACCAGGTTGGCCAGGTCCGCGCCGGAGAAACCCGGGGTGCCGCGGGCGATCTTCGAGGGTTCCACGTCCTCGGCCAGGGGCACCTTGCGCATGTGTACCTTGAGAATCTGTTCGCGGCCGCGAATGTCCGGCAGGCCGACCACCACCTGGCGGTCGAAGCGGCCCGGGCGCAGCAGCGCCGGGTCGAGCACGTCGGGGCGGTTGGTGGCGGCGATCACGATCACGCCGTCGTTGACCTCGAAACCGTCCATCTCTACCAGCAACTGGTTCAGGGTCTGTTCGCGCTCGTCGTGCCCGCCACCGAGGCCGGCGCCGCGATGGCGGCCCACCGCGTCGATCTCGTCGATGAAAATAATGCAGGGCGACTGTTTCTTCGCCTGGTCGAACATGTCGCGCACGCGGGAGGCGCCGACACCGACGAACATCTCGACGAAGTCCGAGCCGGAGATGGAGAAAAAGGGCACCTTGGCCTCGCCGGCGATAGCCTTGGCCAGCAGCGTCTTACCGGTGCCGGGCTGGCCGACCATGAGCACGCCGCGCGGAATGCGCCCGCCGAGTTTCTGGAAACGGCTTGGGTCACGCAGGAACTCCACCAGTTCCTGCACGTCTTCCTTGGCCTCGTCGACACCGGCGACGTCGGCGAAGGTGGTGGTGATCTGGTCCTCACCGAGCAGGCGCGCCTTGCTCTTGCCGAAGCTCATGGGCCCGCCGCGGCCGCCCGCCCCGCCCTGCATCTGGCGCATGAAGAACATGAACACGGCGATGATAATGAGGATGGGGAAACTGGCGACCAGCAGTTGCGTCCACACGCTCTGCTGCTCGGGCTTGCGGCCAACGACCTCAACCCGGTGATTGAGCAGGTCGTCGATCAATTTCGGGTCTTCCACCATCGGGCGGATGGTTTCGAAGCGGCTGCCGTTATGACGCTCGCCGGAAATGGTCAGGCCGTCCACCACGACCTTCTTCACCTGGTCGTTGCGGATTTCCTCGATGAGGTCGGAGTAGCCGACCTGCTCGGGCTGGCTCTGCATATTGAAGTTGTTGAACACGGACAGCAGTACAGCCGCGATGACCAACCAGAGCAGTAGATTCTTCACCATATCATTCAATGCCGTTACCTCGCGCGAGACGCCCGGGGACTCCCGACCGGCGCTGCTCCCCGACGGGGGCGCGCATGACAGCCTTCATCTCCCTGGATTGTAGCCGGAACAAGGCATTTCCGGCGAAAAAATGTGTAGAAACCGTAACTTGGGGCCAACAGGGCCGTCGGCTCGGACGCGTTGCCTCCAATGTACTACAGATGGGGCCGGCTGCGCCAACTTTCAAGCCGTGGCCGGCCTCACTCACCGCGGAACCGCGTGGCCACCAGGTAGACCTCACGCGAGCGCGGGCGCGACGCGTCCGGCTTGCGGGTATGTACGCGCGCGAAGGCCTGGCGGATGTCGCGCAGCAGCGGGTCGAAGCCCTCGCCCTGGAAGACCTTGGCGACGAAGCTGCCGTCCGCGCCCAGCACCCGCCGCGCCATGTCCAGGGCCAGCTCGACCAGGTACATGGCGCGCGGCTGGTCCACCGCCTTCATGCCGCTGAGATTCGGCGCCATGTCTGACAACACCAGGTCCACCGGGGTTCCATCCAGGGTCGCCAGGATGCGCTCGAACACCGCGTCCTCGGTGAAATCACCCTGCACGAACTCGACCCCCGCCAGGCCGTCCATGGGCAGGATATCGGTAGCCACCACCCGGCCGTGGTCGCCGACCTGCTGCGCGGCGACCTGGGACCAGCCCCCCGGGGCGCTGCCCAGGTCCAGCACGGTCATGCCCGGGCGCAGCAGGCGGTCGCGCGCCTGCAGTTCCAGCAGCTTGTAACAGGCGCGCGAGCGGTAGCCCTCGCGCTGCGCCTGCTGCACGTAGGGGTCGTCCCGGTGTTCTTTCAACCAGGCCTTGCTGGAGGAGCGTTTTTTCGCCATGTTCCGTCTATCGTTTGTCGCCTTTGCACCGGCGCTGCCGACTGGCTGGAGAGTGCCGCTTGTGCGCGGGGTACGCTTGTGTAGAATAGCCGCCCCCCGGCAGGCGCCCATTGTACCGCGGAAGCAGCATGAGCAATAAAACCAGCACCGACACGCGGCAACTGCGCGCCATCGGCCACAAATTGAAGCCCGTGGTGACCGTCGCCGGCAACGGCCTGTCCGACAGCGTGCTGGCGGAGATCGACGCGGCCCTGTCGCGTCACGAACTGATCAAGGTCAAGCTGGCGGTGGGCGACCGCGCACTGAAGGCCGCCGTCGCCGGGGAACTGTGCGCACGCACCGGCGCCGAGGCGATCCAGAGCATCGGCAACATGCTGCTCATCCTGCGCCGCGCGGAAACACCCGACCCCAGACTGTCCAACCTGATACGCCCCCTGTAACCCCCGGCGCCACCGGCCACCCCGGTACGGTGACCTGCCCGGGCGCAGCCGCCTGCGTTGCGAAATTGAATGATAATTATTATCATTCGCTTTCCATCCATTCTCGGAACCATCGCAATGCTGCGCAAAACCACCCTGTTGCTGGCGGGCGCTCTCGCCAGCCCTTCCCTGCTCGCGGACCCGGCCCTGGAGGAAGTCCACGTCTATGGCCAGCTGTCGCGTTTCTCGGCGCTCAAGTCGGATATCCCGATCATGGAAACGGCGCGCTCGGTGAGCATCGAGACCCTGCAGGATATCCTGGACAAGGGCGCCCTGAGCCTCGATGACAGCTACACCTACTCGGCGGGGGTGATCGGCGAGACCTACGGTTTCGCCACGCGCGGCGACTGGGTCAAGGTGCGCGGCCTCGACGTCCCCCAGTACCAGGACAGCCTGCAGTCGCTGTTCGGCAACTACAACAACACGCGGCCGGACATCTATACCCTCGAGCAGGTGGAAATCCTCAAGGGCCCGGCCTCGGTGCTGTTCGGCAAGGGTTCGCCGGGAGGCCTGGTCAACGTCATCAGCAAGCGGCCGCGCGAGGAGGCCAGCAGCGAGCTGGTGTTTGAGGCCGGCAACTTCGACCGCCAGCAGCTCGCCCTGGACTCCACCGGCGCCCTCAGCGACGACGGCCGCTGGCTGTACCGGGTGGTCGCCCTGTACCGCGACAGCGGCACCCAGGTGGACCACGTCGACGACGACGCGCTGGTCTTGGCACCATCGGTGACCTGGCGCCCGGACGCGGACACCGACATCTCCCTGCTGCTGAACTACCGCAATACCGAGAGCGACACGGCGGCGCAGTTCCTGCCCATCGCCGGCTCCGAACTGCCGGCGCCCGACGGGCGCCGCTTTGACAGCGACAGCTATTACGGCGAACCGTCATTCAACCAGTTCGACGCCGACACCACCGCCGTCACCCTGCTGGCCAGCCACCGCTTCAACGACACCTGGAGCATGGAATTCACCTCGCGTTACACCGACGCGTCGGCGGACTACCAGCAGGCGTGGCCCGCGTTCATCGGCGGCGACCGCTACGTCTACAACGAGGACGGCAGCCTGTACAAGGACGGCACCGTGCCGCGCACGTTCTACCGCAGCGACGCCACCTCGGAACAGTTTGCCGCGGATATTCGCCTGCGCGCCGATTTCGACACCGGCGCGCTGGCGCACAACGTGCTGCTCGGCACGCAGTACCAGGACGTGTCCACCGGTGACGCCGGCTACTACCTGTTCGCCCTGGGCTACGACGGCGAACCCGGCGACCCCGCCGACGCGCGGTTCGGCGACACCTACTGGATCAACCTGTTCGACCCGGTCTACGGCAACGTACCCCCGGCTGAAGTCCTGGACGCGGCCTACGCCAGGGACCCGGACACGGACAACGAGGACAGCGGGTTCTACGCCAGCGACCAGGTCAGCCTGGGCAACTGGCGCTTCACCCTCGGCCTGCGCTACGACCGCTCGGAGTCGTCCACCGCCGGGGGAGACCAGGAAGACGACGCCTTCAGCAGCGGCTACGGGGTGCTCTACCAGTTCGACAACGGGCTGGCGCCCTACGCCAGTTACGCCGAGTCCTTCGACCCGGTGATCGGCGACAACGGCGCCGGCGAGCCGCTGGACCCGCAGGAAGGCGAGCAGTGGGAAGTGGGCATCAAGTACCAGCCCGCCGGGTTTCCCGCCCTGGTCACCCTGGCGTGGTTCGACCTGGAGCAGAGCAACCTGCCCGACCCCCTGAGCACCCCGGGCGATTTCGAACAACAGTCGGGAAAGGCCGACATCGACGGTATCGAACTGGAGGCCATGGCCCAGCTCGGCGACTTCACCGTGGAGCTGAACATGAGCAAGCTGGACACGCAAAGCCCCGATGGCTGGCGCCTGGCCAGCGTGCCCGAGGAACAGGCCTCGGCCTGGACGACCTGGCGCCCGGGCGGCGCCCTCGCCGGCTTCCGCGCCGGCGCGGGGATTCGCTACGTGGGTGACAGCTGGGACGGCGCGGACGGCCTGAAGACACCCTCCTACACCCTCGGCGACCTGATGCTCGGCTGGGGCAACGAGCACTGGGACCTGGCGCTGAACGTGCGCAACCTGGCGGACAAGGACTACTATGCCACCTGCCTGGCGCGCGGCGACTGCTTCGCCGGGGACGAACGCACCGTGGTCGGCCGCCTGCGCTACCTGTTCTGAACAATCCGAGGAAAACAAACCATGCCCCCTGAAAGCTGGCCCGTCGTCCTGTGGGCTTCACTGCTGACCGGCGCCGCCGGTGTGGCCTTGCTGCGCCGCTGCTGGCGCCGAGCCGGTGCCGGCCACCGGGCGACGCGGCTCGCCGCCTGGAGCCTGCTCGGTGTCTCCCTGGCCAGCTGGATTCTCGGCTACGGCGCCGAGTTCGGCGCCAGTTACGCGCTGGCCTGGTTCACACTGTGCGGCTGTGCCGCGGTCGCCGCCGGCGCGCGCCGGCGCGCGCCGGCACGCACGGATGCAGCGCCCGGTAGCGGCCCGGCCTCCAGCGGCTGGCACAAATGGCTGACCTTTGTCGCCGCCGGACCACTCGCCGGCGCCGCCGCCTGCCTGCTCACCCTGCTGCTGACCCAGCTGCTGCCGCTGGTCACCGCCGACCGGGTGGCGGTGGCCGTGGTGCTGTTCCCGCTGTTGTGGGCCGGCCTGTCTTTCTGTAGCGTCTACAGCGTGCGCCCGGCGCGCAACGCGCTGGCGTTCAGCGCCGCGACCGGCCTGTGCGGCGCCCTGCTGTTTCTCATTCCCTGGAGTCCGCTGTGAAATTCCCCCTGTCCCCAGACCAGGTGCGCCGCTCGCTGGACGCGCACTCGGCCATCGGCCTGGTTGTCGGCGCCCTCATGTACCTGATCTGCCTCACCGGCGCGCTGGCGGCCCTGGCGGAGAGCTTCGAGCGCTGGGAGCAGCCCGGGGTGAGCGAGTTTCACCAGGTCGACGACACGGCCATCGCCAATGCGGTGACGCAGTACCGGGCACGCGTTGACGGCAAGCCGGAATCGCTGTGGGTCGTCCTGCCCACCCGTGAAATCCCGCGCATGCACGTCGCGGACGACGAGCAGGAATGGTTCACCGACGCGCAGGGCAATCTCCAGGCGGCGCCCGTGGAAGGCTGGACGCACATGCTGCGCGAGCTGCACGCGCGCCTGCACCTGCCCGCCGCCTTTGGCTTCATCGTGGTCAGCGCCCTGGGCGTCATGCTCATCGCCCTGATTCTCTCCGGCGTGCTCGCCCACCCGCGCATTTTCCGCGACGCCTTTACGCTGCGCCTGGGCGGTTCGCGGCGCCTGGAACAGGCCGACCTGCACAACCGCCTGTCGGTGTGGGGACTGCCCTTCCACCTGATGATCGCGGTCACCGGCGCGTTCTACGGCCTGGTCGGGGTGCTCGCGGTGGCGGCCGCGGCGGCCTTCTTCGACGGCGACCGCGACGCGCTGTTCGATGCGGTGTATGGCGCCGACCCGGTGCTGGACGCCGCGCCGGTGACGGCCGACCCGGCGCGCGCCATGCGCGAGTTGCGCCGGCAGGCGCCGCAGGCCGAACCGCTGTACCTGGTCATACACCACATGGACAGCCGTCAGCAGTTCATGGAAGTTGCGGCGCGGATGCCCGGCCGGCTGGCGTGGTCGGAGATTTTTCGCTTCGACGCCGGCGGCACCTACCTGGGCAACCAGGGGCTGACTGCCGGCCCCACCGGACGCCAGTTCCTGTACTCCCTGTACCGCATCCACTTCGGCACATTCGGGCCCTACGCCACGCGTATCGCCTGGGCCCTGCTCGGCCTGGCACTGACAGTGGTCAGCGTCAGCGGGGTGAACATCTGGCTGAGCCGGCGCGGCGGCCGCGACCGGGTGGACGACGCCTGGGCCGGGCTGGTCTGGGGCGCGCCGCTGGCCCTGTGCCTGTCGGCCTTCGCCGCAGTGCTGCCCGCCCTGCCCGCGCTGACCACCTTCTGCGCGGTGCTGGCGGCCGCCGTCGGCCTGGCGCTGCTGCGCCGCGACCCGCTGCGCAGTGCCGCCGAGCTGCAAAGCCTGTGCGGCCTGGGCCTGTTATTGCTGTCCGCCTGCCACTGGCTGGTCCACGACAGCGCCCACATCGACGCGCTTTCCCACCTGGTCAACGGCGCCTTGTGCCTGGGCGCGCTGACCCTGCTGGCGCTGGCGCGCAACAACCACCGCCGTGCGGCGCAGCCGCAGCTGCGGCGGGCCGGCGCCACCGCCTGAACGCGTTGCCCCGCCGCGAACACCTTCGCTATGATGCGCAGGAACGAGAGCCAGAGGGCAACATGGGCGATATCCTCGAATTCCCCTCGCAACAGACGCAGGGCCTGGCGTACCTGGAACGGGAACTTCGCGACATGCTCGCCGCGCGGGGAGCCGATGAACCGCTCATCGACTTCGCCACCGGCGAACTGGCGCGCATCTACAAACGCATCTGCGAATCCGAGCAGTACCAGTTCAGCATCCGCCTGCCCGAGGGGGTCAGCGGACGCGAACGCGATGCACTGCAGGCGCAGATCAACGCCGGGCTGGAAGGCATTCGCAAGGAAAACCACGGCCTGACGCTGGAGCTGGTGGCGGAGTTGCTGCTGGCCCAGGTGCGGCTGTTCCAGCACGAGCGCGGCTGAGGGCGACACCTCGCAACAACAGGGCGGCGAGACGGCAGTTGCCGGCGGCGCCCGTTCCACGGGCGCCACCGGCGAGTGCAGCGCTCTAGTCAGAAGTTATAGGCGATCGTGCCCTTGATGTTCCGTCCCGGCTCGTAGTCCGTCAGGTACAGCTCGCCGAAACGCGGGTGGGCGGACACCCCCGTGCGCGAGGACTGGGAGGAGTAGTACTCGTCGAACAGGTTGTCCACGCCGACAGTCAGCTCCAGTCCCTGGACAAACTGCGGCGTCCAGCGCGCCGACACGTTATGCACCGTATACCCGTCCTTGGCGTTGTCCAGGGAGGCGCCGTCCAGGTCCGAGCCGGCGTCCAGATCGTCGACCCACAACAGGTCCCAGTGCAGGGCCAGGTCCCAGGCCGGCAGCGCGTAGTCGACCATGAAGCTCACGGTGTCGCCCTGTTCGCGGTCGATGCGCGCGCCGTCCAGGGCGTCGTAGGCGGCAGAGGCCGAGAGATCGCTGTCGGCGATGGAGTAGGTGAGCAGCGTGCTCAGCCCGCCGATATCGTAACCGAGGTAGGCCTCCACGCCCTCGATCTCCATGTCGCCGACATTGTCTTTCCAGTAGCGCGCATCGACGCCAGCAGGCGGCGGCGCATACTCGTAGATGTAGTCGTCGATATCCGTGCGGAACAGGGTGACGCCGGCGGAAAAACGGTCCGCACCGAGCACCCCGTCCTCGTAGGCGGCCGAAAGCTCGGTATTCAGGCCGGTTTGCGCCTTGATATCGGGGTTGGGTGCGTCGTCGACGCCGGCGCCGATGAACACCTCGGCAATTTCCGGCCCCTGGAACAACTGCGTGCCGGACAATTTGAACAGCAGGCTGTTCGACACCTGCCACTCGCCGGCCAGCGCCGCACTCAACTCGTCGAAGTCGTCGTCCACCACATGCGAGTCCACCTCGTAATAGTTGTATCGCAGGCCGGGGACCAGCGCGAACTGTTCGCCCAGGGTAATCCGGTCCTGCACGAAGAGCGCCGAATCCGTGGACTGCTCGTCGGACACCTTGGTCCCGTCAGGCTTGTACTCGGTATCGTGGTCTATGACATCGAGCCCGTAGGTGAGCGCGTGGCGGCCCAGCACCGAATAGGCAAACAGGTTCAGGCCGGTATTTTCCGCCTTGCCCTCGATCCTGGAGGGGCTGCCGGGAAACGCCTCGGCGATCGCCGATTCGTCACGCCACAGCGTGCTCTTGTTGTTGTACACGGTGGCACGCAGGGTGGAGCCCTCGCCCCAGTCGAGTTCGTAGCCGAGCAGGTAGGTGTCGCGTTTGAACTCGGTATCGTAGGTCAACGGCAGGCCCAGCGAATCGGCGATGGCGATATCCGTCGCCAGACCCATGTCGGGCCGGTAGCTGTAATCGCCCTCGTCCTCGTAGCCTTCGTAACTGAATTCCAGGCGCTGGCCCGGCAGCAGGTCCCAGCCGAGCTTGACCAGCACGTTGTCGAGCTCACCCTCCTGGCCTTTCACCTCGCCGTTGGTGCCCGGCACCTCGTCGCCGTTTTCATCCTCGATCTCGCCGCCGCCGACCTCGTAATTGTCGCGGTCCAGGTAATGGTAGTAGGCGAGGAAGTCGACGCTGTCGCCGACCCGGCCATAGCCGCTGGCGGCGTAGCCCTCGGAAGCGTTGTCGCCGTAGAACGCCTGCACGCGCGCACCCAGGTCCTGTCCCTCGCGCAGCAGTTGCGCCGCGTCCTTGGTCTCGAAGCGCACCGCGCCGCCGAGACCGCCGTCGACCACGGAGTTGGTGCCGACATCGATATTCACCGACTGCAGGATATCCGCGTGAATCTGCAGGTTGCCCATGTGGTGGTACATGTAGTTGTTCTGGTTGGCGCCGTCGATACTGACGCGCAGGTTGCGGTCGCCCAGGCTGCGGATGGTGACGCGCTGGTTGAGGGAGTGGGAGCCACCGACATCCACCCCCGGCACGGTGCGCAGCAGGTCGCTGATATGGTCCGCCTGGCGGATGGCGATGTCTTCCTCGCCGAGATTCACCGATGAGGCGCGCACCTGGGTTCCCCAGATGACGACCTCCTCGATTTGCTCGTCGTTCGCCTGCGCCCCGCTCCCCACACCGGCAATGCATAGGGCCAGCGCCGCGTTCAGTTTCCGCCTGGCATTGTGTTTCATGACAACTCCCTGATGGTCAGTGTTTTTGTTGATCGCGAATAATACTCATTCCTATTTGTGTGTCAATGCAAATGAGAATTGATATTGTTAAGGCCGGGTGACTGCGCCGTTCCACCCACGTGCCCCGGCGGGGCGGTGGCGCACGGCGCAGCACCTGCACAGCGGGATTGGCGCAGGGGGCGGCCTGTGCGGCAAAATACGGCTGGCATTCCACCCGCGAAATGGGCAATAATGAGAACTATTCTCAAATAAATCCGAGGAGAACACATTGAGCTTCAGCATCCCCGCCCCGACCCGGCTGAGAATGGCATTCGCCCTGGCGGCCCTGCTGGTCGCCAGCCAGACCTGGGCCAGCGGCGCCATCGGCGACCATGTCAATGCGATGGCCGATCATATCGAGCAGTACTCCGGCGAGGTGGCCTGGTTGATCGGCAAGGTCGACAGCATGGTCGACACCTACGCGAAGGACGGCGCAGAGGCCGCCGCGCCTGCGGCGCTGGTCGACTACTGGGAGGCGGTGGATTTCCACTCCGCCATCGAGACCCATTACATCCCCCTGTACGCGAGCATCTGGCAGGGCCTGTTCGGGGTGCGCACCGCCATCGAGCAGGGTGTGCCCGTCGCCCAGGTGCGCGAGGAGCAGGCCAGGCTGGAACGCGTGCTGTGGCAATCCCTGGGTGCGGTGAAAATGGCCGCCCAGTACCAGGCGCGCGGGCTGCTGCCGCGCGTGGAGACAACCTCCGCGGACACGCCCAGGGAATCGGTCGACGTGATCAAGCAGCGCCTGGATCGCGTGCTGGCCAAGTACGCCGAGCAATTGCCAAAGGAGGCCATCGGCATCGTGCAGGAGACCTACCTGAACCTGTTCGAAGGCATCGAGGGCGCGCTGATTGAACAGGATGCCGAACTGGTGGAGGAACTGGAACTGGACTTCAACGTCACGCTGCCCACGGCGATACAGGACGGCAAGCCGGTCAACGATGTGCGCGCGGTCATTCAGGCCATGCAGGACAAGCTGGACACCTGCAAGGCACTGCTGACTGCAGCGGAACAAAGCCGCGGCAAAGTCTTTTAGATGAGACGCCGTGTTTTTGTCGCCGCCGCGGCCGGCGCGCTGGGCGCCTGGCCCTGGCTGGCCAGCCGTGCGCAGGCGCCGTCCGTGGCGTCGCTGCCAGCCCTGGAGGGCGAGTTGACGCTGTACCTGGGCCGCGGCGAGGGCGGGCTTTACGAAAATGTCCTCGCGGCCATCGAGGAGCGCAACCCGAAGTTCACGCTCAAGGTGCGGCGCGGGCCGACCGCGGCGCTGGCCAACGCCATCGTCGCCGAGGCCGGGGCCGGCGTCCGCCGGGCCGACGTCTTCTGGGCGGTGGACGCCGGCGCCATCGGCCTGGTCGACAACGCGGGCCTGGCGCGCGAGCTGCCGACAGACCTCACCGGACAGCTGCAGGCGCAGTTCCGCTACCCCAACTGGGCGCCGGTCAGCGGCCGCATCCGCACCCTGCCCTTCTTCACCGGGCGCCTGGCGGCTACGGATATTCCCACGGATATCATGGCCCTGCCCGACACAGGCCTGAAGATCGGCTGGGCGCCGGCCTACGCCTCCTTCCAGTCCTTCATCACCGCGATGCGCATCCTCGAGGGTGACGCGGCGACAGCCGACTGGCTCAGGCGCACCCGCGCCAACGCCAGGTCCTACGCCGGGGAACTGGGTGTGGTCATGGGCGTGGAACGCGGCGAGGTCGACATCGGCTTCGCCAACCACTACTACACCCTGCGGCTCAAGTCGGGCAAGCCGGACGCGTCGGTGGCGCTGGCATTCACGCGCGATGACGCCGGCTGCCTGGTCAACGCCTCGGGCATACTGGCGCTGGCGCCCGGCGAGCTGCCGGTCAATTTCATTCGCTACCTGTTCAGCCGCGAGGTGCAGTCCTACCTCGCGCGCGAAGCCTATGAGCTCCCCCTGGTCAGCGGCGTCGCCGGCCCGGCCGGGCTGCCGCCGCTGGCGTCCCTGGCGCCGCCGCAGGTCGACCTGACCCGGCTCGCCGACCTCAAGCCAACCCTGGACCTGATGCGCGACAGCGGCGTGTTATGACCCGCCTGCCCCTGTCCTACCCGGCGGCGCTGCTGATCGCCGTCGTCGCGGTGCTGCCGGTGGCAGTGCTGTTCGCGCTGTCCGACGCCCCGCAAGACCTGCTCGGCCAACGCAACCTGGGGCTGTTGTGGAATACCGCGCTGCTCACCCTGTGCACCGTCGCCGGCGCGGTGCTCATCGGCGTGCCCCTGGCCCTGTTGACCGCCTTCGTGCGCCTGCCGCTGGGCGGCGTGTGGCTGGTGCTGCTGGCGGCGCCGCTGGCGCTGCCCAGCTACATCGGCGCGTTTACGTTCTACGCGGCCTTCGGCCCCGGCGGTGAGATCAACAACGTGTTCGGCTTCGCCACACCCTCCGCCCAGGGCCTGGTCGGCGCCAGCGTGGTGATGGCGCTGTACACCTACCCCTTCGTACTGATGACCACCCGCTCGGCGCTGTTGAACCAGGACGCCAGCCTGGTCAATGCGGCACGCACCCTGGGCCTGAGCCTGCCGGCGTGCCTGTGGCGCGTGGTCTTGCCGCGGGCGCGCAACGGCATCGCCGCCGGCGCGCTGCTGGCAGCGCTCTACGCCCTGTCGGATTTCGCCACGCCGGCGATCATGGGGCTGGATACCTTTACCCGCGCGATCTACGTGGAGTACAACGCCTTCGGGCTCGGCCAGGCGGCGCTGTTGTCGCTGCAACTGCTGGTTGTCGTCGGGCTGGTGCTGTTCCTGGAATCACGCGTACAGGTGACCCGTGAACGCCCGGGTCGCAGCCTGGTCCTGTGGCCGCGGCCGTGGCAGGTCGGCGCCATCGGCTTCGCGGTCGCCCCCATCTGCCTGCTCGCCCTGGCCCTGCCGCTGGCGTTGTTCAGCCTGTGGCTGCTGCGCGACGGCGGTGGATACTTCGATTTCGCCCTCGCCTGGAATTCCCTGCAGGCCTCGCTGCTGGCCGCCCTGGTCGCCGCACTGGTGGCGCTGCCGGTGGCCTACGCCGCCATGGCGGGCCGCTTCGGCCGCATCCTCGAGCGCACCACCTACCTCGGCTTCGGCATACCCGGCATCGTCATGGGCACGGCGCTGGTCTATATCGGCCTGCAACTATCCTTCCTCTACCAGACCCTGGCGCTGCTGGTCGTCGCCTATGTCATGCGCTTCCTGCCCCTGGCGGTGGGCTCCATCCGCGCCACGGCCGAGTCCATGGACGCCAGCCTGGTCAAGGCGGCACGCGTGCTCGGCGCGGGCCGTGGCGAGGTTTTCCGCCGCGTTACCCTGCCGCTGACGCGACGCGGCGTCATCGCCGGCGCCGCCCTGGTGTTCCTCGAGGCCATGCGCGAACTGCCCGCAACACTGCTGCTGGCCCCCACCGGCTTCGAGACCCTGGCGACCTACCTGTGGCGGGTTTACGAGGCGGGCTATTTCGGACGGGCCGCGGTCCCCGGGCTGCTGTTGATACTGATGTCCGCCCTCGGCCTGGCCCTGATGCTGTCCGGAGAAGGGCGCGCGCGACCGGACTTTTTCAAGGATAATACCGCCTGACGTTTTCACGACGCAGGACGGCGACACCCAGCATGCTCAGGGTCAGCAACATTTCAGTGGATTACGGCGCTACCCGCGTGGTGGACGACTTCAGCCTGCAATTGGCGGCCGACGAGATCGTCATGCTCGTCGGGCCCACCGGCTGCGGCAAGACCACCATCCTGCAGGCGATCGCCGGGCTGGTGCCCATCGCCACGGGGTCGGTTGCCCTGAACGACTGGTCGGCCTCGCCCGCGCGGCCGGTGCCCACGGAAAAGCGCAACGTGGGGATGGTGTTCCAGGACTTCGCACTGTTTCCGCACCTGAGCGTGGAGCAGAACGTGGCCTTTCGCCTGGACGACCCCGCGCCGGCGCAGCACTGGCTGGAACGGCTTGGCCTGGCGGCCCTGCGCCGGGCCAGGCCGGAGCGGCTGTCCGGGGGCCAGAAACAGCGGGTGGCGCTGGCGCGCGCGCTGGCCCACGGGCCCGCCCTGATGCTGCTCGACGAACCGCTGTCCAACCTCGACGCGGCGCTCAAGGACAGCCTGCGCTGGGAGATCCGCAACGCCCTCAAGGCCGCCGGGGTGCCCGCCATCTGGGTGACCCACGACCAGCAGGAGGCGCTGTCCGTCGGCGATCGGCTCGGCATCCTGCGCGACGGGCGCCTGCAACAACTGGACACGCCGCAGCGCTGCTATACCCTGCCGCACAACCGTTTCGTCGCCGGTTTCCTCGGCGAGGCCAGCTTCCTGCCGGCACGTTTGCGCGCCGGCCGCGCGGTGACGGCCCTGGGAGAGGTGCCGGCCAGCGCGGTCGATGACGCCAGCGGCGAGGTGGAATTGCTGGTGCGGCCGGACGACTGCTCGATGACGACAGCCGGAAACGCGGGGGCGGGCAATGGCGAGGTGCGCTCCCTGAGCTACGAGGGCGGCAGCTGGCTGTACACGGTGGCGCTGGACGACGGCGCCGCCATCCAGGTGCGCACCAGTCACGAAAGTCGGATCGACAGTGGCAGCCGGGTGACGCTACAGCTCACCAGCACCCATCCGCTGGCGGCCTATGCCAACGGCAGCGCCGGCGCGCCGGGCTAGACGTGGCGCACCGCGTCGATCTCGTACTCGATATCGCCGCCGGGCGCCCTGACCAGGACCACGTCACCTTCTTCCTTGCCGATCAGCGCGCGGGCGATCGGTGAACCCACCGAGATGAGATTGCTCTTCACATCGGCCTCGTCCTCGCCGACGATGCGGTAGGTGACGGTCGCGTCCGTCTCCACATTGATCAGGTCCACCGTGGTGCCGAAGATCACCTTGCCGGTGGGCTTGATGGTGGTGACGTCGATCACCTGCGCGTTGCCGAGCTTGCCCTCGATCTCCATGATGCGGCCCTCGGTGAAGCTCTGCTGCTCCCTGGCCGCGTGGTACTCGGCGTTCTCCTTCAGGTCGCCGTGCTCACGCGCCTCGGCGATCGCCTGGGAGATGCGCGGGCGTTCCACGCGCTTGAGGTGATCCAGTTCCTGGCGCAGGGACGCTTCCCCGGCGACGGTCATTGGATACTTGTTCATTGGACAATGCTCCCGTGCAAATCCTGTAGGCGCCGCACACGCTGGTCATCCTTGTGTTTGAGGGACAGGCAGATCGCCTCGGCGGCGGCCAGGGTCGTAGTGTAGAACACCCGGTGCGCCTCGGCGCCGGCGCGGATGGAGGCGGAGTCCTCGATGGCCCGGCGCCCCTCGGTGGTGTTGACGATCAGGTCCGCCTCGTCGTTGAGGATCATGTCGACGATATGTGGCCGGCCCTCGTTGACCTTGTTCACGCGCCGCACCTCCAGGCCGGCCTGCTCCAGCGCGGCCGCGGTGCCGTTGGTGGCCACCAGGCGGAAGCCCAGCGCGGCCAGGTCCCTGGCCACGCCGACAACGCCGGGCTTGTCGGCGTCGCGCACACTCAGCAGCGCGGTGCCGGTGGCGGGCGGTCCGCCGCCGGCGCCCAGTTGCGCCTTGGCGAAAGCGCCGGCGAAGGTCTCGCCGGTGCCCATGACCTCACCGGTGGACTTCATTTCCGGTCCCAGGATCGGGTCCACCCCGGGGAACTTGTTGAACGGCAGCACCGCTTCCTTGACGCTGTAGAAGTGCGGCACGATCTCCCGCGTGAAACCCTGTGCGGCCAGCGTGATACCGGCCATGCAGCGCGCCGCCACCTTGGCCAGCGAGGTGCCGATACACTTGGAGACAAACGGCACCGTGCGCGACGCGCGCGGGTTGACCTCGATGACGTAGATGGTGTCGTCCTGCCAGGCCAGCTGCACGTTCATCAGGCCGCACACGCCCAGTTCCAGGGCCATCTTCGCCACCTGCTCGCGCATCTCGTCCTGCAGCGCCGCATCCAGGCTGTAGGGCGGCAGGGAGCAGGCCGAGTCGCCGGAGTGCACGCCGGCCTGCTCGATGTGCTGCATGATGGCGCCGATCACCACCTGCTCGCCGTCACAGACCGCGTCGATATCCACCTCGATGGCCGAGGACAGGAACGAGTCCAGCAGCACCGGCGCGTCGTCGGAGGCCTGCACCGCGTCGCGCATGTAGCGCAGCAGGTCTTCCTCGCGGTAGACGATTTCCATGGCGCGCCCGCCGAGCACGTAGGAGGGGCGCACCACCAGCGGATAACCGATCTGTTCCGCCGCCTCCACCGCCTCGGCGGTGGAGCGCACGGTGGTATTGGCCGGCTGTTGCAAATCCAGCTTCTGGATCATGTGCTGGAAGCGCTCGCGATCCTCGGCGCGGTCGATGGCATCGGGCGTGGTGCCGATGATGGGCACGCCGGCGGCCTCCAGCGCGCGGGCCAGTTTCAGCGGTGTCTGCCCGCCGAACTGCACGATGACGCCCTTGGGCTGCTCCACGCGCACGATCTCCAGCACATCCTCCAGCGTCACCGGCTCGAAGTAGAGGCGGTCGGAGGGGTCGTAGTCGGTGGATACGGTCTCGGGATTGCAGTTGACCATGATGGTCTCGTAGCCATCCTCGCGCATGGCCAGTACCGCGTGCACGCAGCAGTAATCGAACTCGATGCCCTGCCCGATCCGGTTCGGCCCGCCGCCCAACACCAGGATCTTGTCGCGCTCGCTGGGCTGTGCCTCGCACTCCTCCTCGTAGGTGGAGTACATATAGGCGGTGGCGGTAGAGAACTCCGCGGCGCAGGTATCGACGCGCTTGTACACCGGGAATACGCCCAGGCCCTGCCGGTGCTCGCGCACCTCGGCCTCCGTCGTCGCCAACAGTACCGCCAGGCGCTCGTCGGCAAAGCCCTTGCGCTTGAGCGCAAACATACGCGCGTGGTCTATATCCGCCAGGTGTACCGTCTTCAGGCTGTTTTCCTGCGCGACGATGTCCTGGATCTGCACCAGGAACCAGGGGTCCACGCCGGACAGGCGGTAGACCTCGTCGATATCCATACCCGCGCGGAAGGCGTCTGCCAGGTACCAGATGCGGTCGGGACCGGGGTTGGTCAGTTCGGCGACGAGCAGGTCCTTCGCCTCCGGGTCGTCGACGTCAACAATATGCTCGAAACCGGCGGAACCGACCTCCAGCCCGCGCAGCGCCTTTTGTACCGACTCCTGGAAGGTGCGGCCGATGGCCATGACCTCGCCCACGGATTTCATCTGCGTGGTCAGGCGCGGCGAGGCGCCGGAAAACTTTTCGAACGCGAAACGCGGTATCTTGGTCACCACGTAATCGATCGAGGGCTCGAAGGACGCCGGGGTGGCGCCGCCGGTGATGTCGTTCTGCAACTCGTCCAGGGTATAGCCCACCGCCAGCTTGGCCGCGACCTTGGCGATGGGAAAACCGGTGGCCTTGGAGGCCAGCGCGGAGGAGCGCGACACTCGCGGGTTCATCTCGATGATGACGAAGCGCCCGGTTTCCGGGTCCTGGCCAAACTGCACGTTGGAGCCGCCGGTCTCCACGCCGATCTCGCGCAGCACCGCCAGGGAGGCGTCGCGCATGATCTGGTATTCCTTGTCCGTCAGGGTCTGCGCCGGCGCCACGGTGATGGAGTCGCCTGTGTGCACGCCCATGGCGTCGAAGTTCTCGATGGAGCAGATGATGATGCAGTTGTCGTTGCGGTCGCGCACCACCTCCATCTCGTATTCCTTCCAGCCGATCAGCGACTCGTCGATGAGCAGTTCGCTGGTCGGGGACAGGTCCAGCCCGCGCTGGCAGATCTCCTCGAACTCGGCGCGGTTGTAGGCGATACCGCCGCCGGAACCGCCCATGGTGAACGAGGGGCGGATGATGCAGGGGAAGCCGATGGAATCGAGCACCTGGAAAGCCTCTTCCAGGCTGTGCGCCGTGGAGGCACGCGGCGTCTCCAGGCCGATGCGCTGCATGGCCTCGTCGAAGAGCTGCCGGTCTTCGGCCTTGTCGATGGCCTCCTTGGTGGCGCCGATCATCTCCACCCCGTGCGCTTCCAGCACGCCCTCGCGGGCCAGGTCCAGCGCGCAGTTCAGGGCGGTCTGGCCGCCCATGGTCGGCAGCAGGGCGTCGGGCTTCTCTTCCTCGATGATGCGCGCCACCGTCTGCCACTGGATGGGCTCGATATAGGTGGCGTCGGCCATGGACGGGTCGGTCATGATGGTCGCGGGATTGGAGTTGACCAGGATGACGCGGTAGCCCTCCTCGCGCAGGGCCTTGCAGGCCTGGGCGCCGGAGTAGTCGAACTCGCAGGCCTGGCCGATGACGATCGGCCCGGCGCCGAGGATGAGGATACTGTGTATGTCTGTACGCCTGGGCATTGTCTACTCTTGCCGCGCGCGCATCAGCGCGATGAAGTGATCGAACAGGGGGGCCGCGTCGTGGGGGCCGGGGCTCGCCTCGGGGTGCCCCTGGAAACTGAAGGCGTCACGGTCGGTGCGGGCAATACCCTGCAGGCTGCCGTCGAACAGCGACTTGTGGGTGACGCGCAGGTTGCCCGGCAGGCTGTCACCGTCCACGGCAAAGCCGTGATTCTGGCTGGTGATCAGCACCGTACCGTCGTCCAGGTTCTGTACCGGGTGATTGGCGCCGTGGTGGCCAAACTTCATCTTCACGGTGCGCGCCCCGGAGGCCAGGCCGAGCAGCTGGTGGCCCAGGCAGATGCCGAACAGGGGAATGTCCGTCTCCAGCAATGTGCGAATCGCCTCGATGGCGTAGTCACAGGGCTCCGGGTCACCGGGGCCGTTGGACAGGAAGATACCGTCCGGCTGCAGCGCCAGCACCTCCTGCGCCGGGGTCTGCGCCGGCACCACGGTGAGGCGGCAACCGCGATCGACCAGCATGCGCAGGATATTGCGCTTCACGCCGAAGTCGTAGGCGACCACGTGCAGGGGCAGTTCGGTCTCGGGTCGCGCGCTGTGTCCCACGCCCCACTGCCAGCTGCCCTCGCGCCACTCGAAGCGTTCAGACACGGTGACTTCCCGCGCCAGGTCCATGCCCTTCAGGCCAGGGAACGCCCGCGCCTGTGCCAGCGCGGCCTGCTCGTCGACCTCCTCGCCGGCGACCAGGCAGCCGTTCTGCGCACCTTTCTCGCGCAGGATGCGGGTCAGCCGCCGGGTGTCGATATCGGCGATACCGACGATACCGTGGGCGCGCAGGTAGTCGTCCAGCGCCTGCTGGTTGCGGTAGTTGCTGGCCAGCAGCGGCAGGTCGCGGATGACCAGGCCGGCGGCCCAGACTGCGCGGGACTCCTCGTCCTCGGCATTGGTGCCGGTGTTGCCGATGTGCGGATAGGTCAGGGTGACGATCTGGCGCGCGTAGGAAGGGTCGGTGAGAATTTCCTGGTAACCGCTCATGGCGGTATTGAAAACCACCTCGCCGACCGAAGTGCCGCTGGCACCGATCGACACTCCCCTGAAAACGCTGCCGTCCTCAAGGGCCAGGATAGCCGGTACGGACAATCAAACCTCCCTGGTTGCGCCACTGCGACGCCCGTGTGTACCCCTGCGCCGGGCGCTCACAAAAAGGCGAGATGGGAAACCTCATCTCGCCTTGGATCATGATGCAGCTCTGGTGTCTGTCGGGGCACACAGCACCGGGAATGGACCGGGCGTGCGAAAACTTGCGCGATTGTATTGGATAGGTCGGGGGCTTTCAAGCACCGACGACGTTTGCCGCGCCGCCAATGCGCCGATAAAGCGCTTGCTTTAAATTTTCGGGCGCCTATCATCTGCATCGGCAACTTCACGGAGAGCGTGACATGGACTACACGCAGGGCAAGATCGCGGCGCTGACCGGCGCCGGCTCCGGTATCGGCCGCGCCCTGGCGCTGCAACTCAACGCCGGCGGCTGCGAGCTCTACCTGTCCGACATCAACCCCGAGACCCTCGCAGAGACTGCCGCGGCCCTGCCGCGCCGCGATGTCGCCGTGCACACGCGCGTGCTCGACGTCGCCGACCGCGCGGCGGTGCAGGACTGGGCGCAGCAGGCCGCCGCACACAGCGGCCACGTGGATATCGTCATCAACAACGCCGGAGTGGGGCTGCTGTCCTGGGTCGAGGACGACGACTACGCCAACCTGCAGTGGCTGATGGGCGTCAACTTCTGGGGCGTGGTGCACGGCACCCAGGCCTTCCTGCCACTGCTGCGCCAGGCGGAACAGGGCCACGTGGTCAACATCTCCTCGGTATTTGGTCTCATCGGCGTGCCGACCCAGTCCGCCTACAACGCCGCCAAGTTCGCCGTGCGCGGCTACACCGAGGCCATGCGCCAGGAGATGGCCGGCAGCAATATCCACGTGTGCTGCGTCCACCCCGGGGGGATTCGCACCAACATCGCGCGCGACGCCCGCGGCGGCGACCCGGCGCAAACAGCGCAGGAGCGCAGCCGGGATTTCCAGCGCCTGGCGCGCACCAGTCCCGAGTCCGCCGCGCGGCAGATCCTGCGCGCCATCGAGAAGCGCAAGAAGCGGCTCCTCATAGGACCGGACGCGCGTATCATCTCCCTGCTGGTGCGCCTGTTTCCCACCGCCTACACACGCTTCATTCCGCGCCCGCAGCGTCCCGGACCCGTGCCGCAGCCGTGAAAGCGGCGGCGCGCAAACCGGCGGAATCCGGCCTCGACACGCGGCAGCGGCTGTTGCTCACTGCGCTGCGACTGTACGCGCGCGAGGGGCTGCACGCGGTCTCCCTGCGCCGCATCAGCGCCGAGGCGGGCTCGAAGAACTCCGCCGCCATGCACTACCACTTCGACAACAAGCTCGGCGTGGTGCAGGCGCTCATGCGCATGATCGGCGATGAGTTGCACGACATCGCGCGCGCGCTGCGCGCTGCACGCAGCGCCAGGCCAGGCCTGCGTGAGGCATGCCGCGACACCTTGCTCCCCCTGGTGGAACTGCGCAAGCGGCGCGACTGGGGCGCCGACGCGGTGCGCTTCCTGTCGCGCCTGGTGAGCGAAAGCGACCCGCAAATGGCGCAGCTGGTAAACAACATGTTCGCGCCTTTCTGGCGCCACCTGGACCGCGCCCTGGCCCCCGCCGTGCCGGAACTGCCCACCGAGGTGCGGCGCCTGCGCCTGATGTTCATCAGCGTGAACGTGCTGCACGGCATGGCCGAGGTCGGCTGGCTGCAGCGTTCCCCGCTGGGCGACCTGGGCCACTTCGACGGCGACACGCTGCTGGACCACCTGGTGGACTACCTCATTGGTGGCCTGCAGGCGCCCAGCGCTACCTGACGACCCATTTTTTCAACGCAACGAGAACACACCATGACCGAAGCCGCACAAGACCTGCTGTTCGACCTCACCCTGAGCGACGAGCAGCGCATGAACCGCGACACCATGCAACGCTTTGCCGCCCAGGAGATGCGCGACCTCGCCCCGGCAGTCGACCTGGGAGGCGCGGACGTCGGCAGCTTCCTGCCCCGCAGCGCCGAACTCGGCCTGACCCTGCTGCCCATCCCCGAGGCCCTGGGCGGCGCCGGCATGCAGCGCTCGCCGGTGTCCAACGCGCTGATCCACGAGGACCTGGCGCACGGCGACCTCGGCCTGGCGCTGGGCGCGGTGGCGCCGCTGGGTTTCGTCAATACGCTGCTGGACCAGGGCACGGACGCCCAGAAGGAAGCGTTGCTGCCACGGTTTTGCAGCGGGGAATTCCTCGCCGCCACCACCGCGTTGCAGGAACCCCGGGCGACCTTCGAACCGACGGAGCCCCGGGCCACGGCCACGCCCTCGGGTGAGGGCTTCGTGCTGAACGGCAGCAAGTGCATGGTTCCCCTGGGCATGGAGGCCGAGCTGGTGCTGGTGATCGCGCAACTGCAGGACACCGGCCCCGCCGCCTTCATCGTGCAGGGCACACCCGAAGGCATGCAGCGCAGCGCGGAAGAGAACATGGGCCTGAAAGGTGCGCAGCTCGCGACACTACAGTTTGACGAGGTGCAGGTGCCCGCGGACGCACTGCTGGGCGGCGGCGCTTTCAATCTGCAGCGCTTCCTGGACCTCAGTCGCATCGGCATCTGCGCGCTCGCCGTCGGTGCCTGCCAGGCGGTACTGGACTACGTCGTGCCCTACTGCAACGAACGCGAGGCCTTTGGCGAACCGATCAGCAACCGGCAGTCGGTGGCCTTCATGATCGCGGATATCGCCATCGAACTGGAATCCATGCGGCTGATGACCTGGCGCGCGGCGGCACTGGCCGAGCGCGGCGAGGACTTCCACGAGCAGGCCTACCTGGCCAAGCAATTCTGTGCCGAGTACGCCATGAAGATCGGCACCGACGGCGTGCAGTTGCTCGGCGGTCACGGCTACACGCGCGAACACCCGGTGGAGCTGTGGTATCGCCACCTGCGCGCCATCGACACCCTCGAGGGCGTCGCCGCGGCCTGAGCACGCGCCACACCAGCGCACTGAACTGTACACGACAAACCAACGGACACTGCCATGATCAACCTGGAACTCGCCAAGAAACACCGTGACACCCTCGAACAGACGATGATGCTGGCCGAGCACATGATGCGCCCGTACTCGCGCAAGTACGACAAGGAGGAACACACCTACCCGAAAGAGATGGAACAGGCTGTGGAGCTGATCAGCGCCGGCCGCTCCGAGGCCATGGGCGGCGGCAGGAAAAAGGACGCCCCCGCCGGCACGGTGGTCAACGGCGGCAACATGGGCGCCGTCGTCGGCCTGTTCGGGCTGTGCTGGGGCGACGTCGGGCTGTTCCTGGGCATGCCCGGCTCGGGCCTGGGCAACGCCGCCATCAACGCCGTGGGTACGCCGGAGCAGGTGAAAAAATACGGCGGCAGCTACGCCGCCATGTGTATCACCGAACCGGGCACCGGCTCGGACTCGGCCAATATCAGCACCACCGCGGTGCTGGACGGCGACGAGTGGGTGCTCAACGGCGAGAAGATTTTCGTCACCGACGGCGACCGCGCCGACACCCTGGTGGTCTGGGCGACCCTGGACAAATCCCTGGGCAAGGCGGCGATCAAGTCCTTCATCGTGGAAAAAGGCACGCCGGGCTGCGAGGTGACGCGGCTGGAACACAAGATGGGCATTCGCGCCTCCGACACCGCGGCCATCAGTTTCAGCGACTGCCGCATCCCACGGCAGAACCTGCTCGGCACCGAGGAAGTGGCGACCGACGCCGAGGGGCGCAAAAAGGCCTTCGGCGGTGTCATGCAAACTTTCGACAACCCCCGCCCGCCGGTCGCCGCCATGGCCATCGGCGTGTCCCGGGCCGCCCTGGACCTGGCGCGCGAGCTGTTGCGCGCGGAGGGCGTGGAGCTGACCTTCGAGCGCAAGCCCATCAACCTGTCGGCGCTGGAGGCCGAACTGGCGCGCATGGAAGCGCAGTGGAACGCGGCGCGCCTGCTGGTGCTCAAGGCCGCCTGGATGGCGGACAACAAGCAGCCCAACTCCCTGGAGGCGTCCATGTGCAAGGCCAAGGCCGGGCGCGTCGGCAACGACATCACGCTGCGCTGCGTGGCGCTGTGCCAGAGTCTCGGTTACAGTGAACAGCACCTGCTGGAAAAATTCGCCCGCGACTCCAAGATTCTCGACATTTTCGAGGGCACGCAGCAGATCCAGCAACTCATCGTCGCCAGGCGGGTACTGGGCAAGTCCTCCTCGGAACTGAAGTAACCCGCCGGGCCGGGCAAACGCATGGCCGCAGCACTGACCCGCCGCCAGCAGACTGTCCTCGTCCTGGGCCTCATGGCCACCGGGATAGGGCAGTCGCTGGTCTTCGCCATCCTCGCCCCGCTGGGCCGCGAGGTGCACATGGGCGAGTTGCAGATCACCTCCATCATCGCCATCTCGGCGCTGGTCTTCGGCCTGTCCTCACCGCACTGGGGACGCTTCTCCGATCGCGTGGGGCGCAAGCCAGTGATCATCACCGGCCTGGTCGGGTACTCGCTGGGCACACTGCTGTTCACCAGCATGTTCTACGCCGGCCTGGCCGGCCTGGTCAGCGGCGGCCTGCTGTACCTGCTGGTCCTGTCCTCGCGCGTCGGCCAGGCCGCGGTGATGTCCGCCTCCAACCCGGCCAGCACCGCCTACGCCGCGGATCATTCCAGTGCCGACCAGCGCACGAAAATTATGGCGCGACTGGGCACCGCCAACAGCATGGGCACCATCCTCGGCCCCGCGGTGAGCGGCGCGCTGGCCACCTTCGGGCTGCTCGCGCCGCTGTATTTCGCCGCGGGACTGGCCGGGGTGGCAGCGCTGGTGGTGTGGCGCGCACTGCCGCTGACGCCGCCGCGGCAGCGCGGCGTGCACCAGCCGGCGGCCCGGCTGCGCTACAGCGACCCGCGCATCGTGCTGTACCTGGTCACCGCGGTCGGCCTGTTCGTCGGCTTCTCCAGCATCCAGCAGACGCTGGGCTTCCAGTTGCAGGACAAGATGGGCCTGAGCGGCATCGAGACCGCACAGCGCACCGGCGCCGCCCTGCTGGTCTCGGCCTGTTTCACGCTGCTGGTGCAACTCACCGTGATGCAGCGGCTGCAACTGCGGCCCACCCAGTTCATCCGCCTTGGCCTGCTGTGCCTGCTCGGTGGGGCGGCGACCATCTCCCGCTTCGAGACCTTCACCGTGCTCGCAGCGGGCATGGGCATGCTGGGCGCTGGCATGGCCATGTGCATGCCGGCCATCTCCGCCGGCGCGTTGCTGGCGGTGGAGCCCGGCGAACAGGGCGCGGCGGCGGGTCTGGTCAGTTCCTGCCCGGCGATCGGCTTTTCCGTCGGCCCGCTGGTAGCCGGCGCCCTGTACCAGGTCGACGGCGCCCTGGCGCCGCTGTTCAGCGCCGTGGTGTTTTTCGCCGTGCTGATCATTCTCACGCTTGGCGATCCCGAGCGGTAGTAGACGACGGCACGGCCGCTCCCGAGTTCACCCCGGCGAGGGCTCCCGGGGCGCTGGCAATACCCGCGGAACAGGCTATCCTCTGGCTACTGTATGCCGGCTTCCATCGCGCGCGTCGCGGTGGGCGAACCCGGCCTCAATAACGATAAACAAGCGGAGAAAAGCCATGTCTAACGCGTTCAGGAGCACCCCTATTGCAGCAGCCCTCCTCGCACTGGCGGCGAGCCCCCTGGCCGGCGCCCAGGTGGTGCTGGAAGAAGTGATCGTCACCGCGCAGAAACGCGCCGAGAGCCTGCAGGACGTCCCGATATCGGTGTCCGCCATCCAGGGCAGCAAGATCCAGGATGCCGGTATCCCGAACATGGCGGCCCTGGCGGACTACGTGCCCAACCTGTTTATCTCCGACGCCCCGGTCAGCACCAACATCTACATGCGCGGCATGGGCTCCAGCAACAACCAGGCCTTCGAGCAGTCCGTCGGCATGTACATCGACGGTATCTACATGGGCCGCGGCCGCCAGTACCGGGCGCCGTTCATGGACATCGAGCGCGTCGAGGTATTGCGCGGCCCGCAGGGCACCCTGTTCGGACGCAACACCGTGGCGGGCGCCATCAGTATCCTCACCGCCAATCCCGGCCTGGACGAGAACCTCAACGGCCGCCTGGACGTATCGGCGGAAACCAACGACGGCTACATCGGCGAGGGCATGGTGTCCGGTGCGGTGAACGACAGCCTCGCCCTGCGCCTGGCCGGCCGCTACCGCGACACCCAGGGTTACGTGGACAACCAGTTCCTCAACGACGACGAACCCGAACTGGAGGAGTGGAACTACCGCTTTACCCTCGTCTGGCAACCCAGCGACGATCTCGACGTCAATTTCAAGTACGGCCAGTCCAACCTCGACCGCACCGGGGTCGCCTCGGGCGTGACCATCTACGCCGACCAGGCGACCCGCGACGCGGTATTTCCCAACCGCGATGCCTTCGCCGATATCGCCTACGCGCTCACCGACAGCTTCTACCCGCAGATTTCCGACGTGGTGAACGAGGACTTCACCATTCTCAAGGACAACAACCTCGGCCCCAGCGGCGGCGCCCAGGGTGTCGCCGTCGGCCAGTACGAGGAGTCCAGCGACCAGGATACCGACAACGGCGTGCTGACCATCAACTACGCCCTGGATGACTACGACATCACCGCGATCAGCGGCTACTCCTCCTACGACTATGTCGACGGCTGCGACTGCGACTGGCTGCCGCTGCAGTTTATCGGCCGCGACGACGACCAGCAGTTCGACCAGTGGAGCCAGGAGATACGCATCGCCTCGGACGGCGGCAACTTTTTCGATTTCATCGCCGGCGCCTACTATTAAAAGAACAAGCTGGAGTTCGACCGCCGCGTCACCATCGACGCCAACATGGGCGGACTCGTCGAGCAGCAACTGGGCGTCCCCAGCCTGCTGACGCTGTTGAGCGCCGGGCAGTACAACGCCAACCAGCTGGCGCGCAATCACGCCTTCGAGCAGGACACGGAGTCCTGGGCGGTATTCGGCCAGGGCACGTTCAACCTCACCGAGACCGTGCGCCTCACCCTCGGCCTGCGCTACACCGACGAGACCAAGGATGTGGAGAGTTCGCAGTTCATCAGCGACGACATCACCGGCCTGGACAACCGCACGGACAACTTTTTCGCCTACCAGATAGAGGCGAGTTTCTTCAATACCTACCTGTACGACTACGACGAGGATCGCGATACCGACGACTGGCTGCCCTCCGCCAACCTGCAGTGGGATGTGACCGACGACAGCATGCTCTACATCAGCTACTCGGAGGGCTTCAAGTCGGGCGGCTTCACCGCGGCGGACGACGGCAACCCCGGCGGCGTACCGCAGGCGACCTGGCCCTGCACACCGGGCCAGACGCCCGAACAGTGTTACGACGTCACCCTGCCGAACGACGAGTTCGAGTTCGATGACGAGAACGTGGTGGCCTACGAGATCGGCGGCAAGCACACGCTGCTGGCCGGCGCCATGACCCTCAACTGGGCCGCGTTCTACACCGAGTACGACGACCTGCAGACCTCGATCTTCCAGGGCGTGAGTTTCGCCGTCACCAACGCCGCCGAGGCCGAGATCAAGGGCGTGGAGTTCGACCTGCTGTGGCAGGCCACCGAGGGTCTGCGCCTGGGCCTGAACGGCGCCTGGCTGGACGCCGAATACAACTCCTACGCCACCGCGCCCTGTACCGCCGCGCAACTCGACGCCGACCCGCTGTGCGGCCAGCCGGGCGCGAGCGACAACGACCTGTCGGGCGAGAACACCACGTTTGCGCCGGAGTACACCGCCTCGGCCTTTTTCGACTACGACTACCAGCTCAACAACGGCATGGTGTTTTTCTCCGGCGGCGAGGTCAATTACTCCGACGACTTCGACACCCAGGGTGACCTCGACCCGGACGACCGCGTGGATGACTACACCAAGGTGAACCTGCGCTTCGGCCTGCGCAGCGCCGACGACACCTGGGAGGTGATGGCCTATGGGCGCAACATCACCGACGAGGAGGTCTACATCTACAGCTTCGACGTGCCCGTACTGGTGGGCTCACACGCGGCGATGATCGACGAGGGCGAGGTCTACGGCCTGCGCCTGCGCTACAACTTCTACTGACAGAGGGCGCGGCGCAGCTGCCGGGACAGGCGCCCGGCCTGCCCCGGCCCCGCGCCCGTCAGGCGCCCTCTTCCACCTGCGCAAAATCTTCCTTGTAGCGCACGCCGCAATCCGGGCAGGTGAAATCGTCCGGCAGCTCGCCGAAGGCCGTGCCCGGCGCGTAGCCCTCGTGCGCATCGCCACTGGCCTCGTCGTAGCGATAGCCACAGCCGGGGCACTCGTACAGCGCCATCAGGCTGTTACCGCCGCCGCGTCGGCACGCTCGTAACGGGCAAGTATCTGTGCGCGCCTGTGCGGGTCGATATTCACCCGCGCCAGGTCGCCGCGGATGTGCGGCAGCGCCAGCAGGCGCCGGTCCATCACCCGGTACCACAGCCACGGCAGATAGGCGAGCAGGTACATGCCGTAGTAGCCGTTGGGCAGTTGCGGCAGGTCGTCGAAGTTGCGCAGGCTCTGGTAGCGCCGCGTGGGATTGGCGTGGTGGTCGGAATGCCGCTCCAGGTGGAACAGCGCCAGGTTGCTGAACAGGTAATTGGCGTTCCAGCTGTGGTGCGGCTGGCAGCGCTCGTAGCGGCCGCTCTCCTGGCGCTCGCGCAGCAGGCCGTAGTGCTCGATATAGTTGGCCGAGGTGAGCTGGAACCAGGCCCAGACGTTGTGTACCGCCAGGAAGGGCAGCATGATCCAGCCGAAGGCGAGCACCAGCCCCAGCTGCAGTGCGGCGCTGAGCAGGTAGGACTGCAACACCTCGTTGTGCAGGCTCCACTGGCTGCGGCCCTGGCGCGCCAGGCGCTTCTTCTCCTGTTCCCAGCCGCGGCGCATGGCGCCGGGAATCTCGCGCAGCGCGAAGCGGTAGATGGACTCGCCCATGCGCGAGCTGGCCGGGTCTTCCGGCGTGGCCACCTCGGTGTGATGGCCGCGGTTGTGCTCAACGCAAAAATGCCCGTAGGCGGGCACCGCCAGCACGATGCGCGCGAGAATGCGCTCGAGCTGCGTCTTCTTGTGGCCCAACTCGTGGGCGGTGTTGATGCCCAGGCCCGAGTACGACCCGGCGGTCAGCGCCAGCACCAGCACCGACCACAACGTCAGCTCGTGGCTGCCGATAAACGCGGCGATGGCGATCAGCACGATGAAGTGCATGGGTACGGTAAGGTAGGTCAGCACCCGGTAGTAGCGGTCCTCCTCCAGCTGCGGCACGATCTCTTCCGGCGGGTTGTTCTCGTCGCTGCCGAACAGCCAGTCCAGCAGCGGGATGAACAGGTAGGAAAAGGCCAGCGGCAGTAGCAGCGCCCACTCGGTGCCGCTGGCGTAGTAGGCGGCGATGCCCATCATCGGAAAAACCGGCATGAACACGGACAGCAGCCACAGGTAGCGCTTGCGGTCGCGATAGCGGATCGTGCCTTGCTCGGGGTGTTGCAGGGTGTAGGTCGTCATTGTTATCGCCCTCTGCGGGTTGCGGGTGAGGGTAGACTACGCAGCGCGGGCCGGGACCGCCATTTCAGTTGGTGACAAAAATATAGTCATTTAGTGACACAACGCCCCCGGCCGCGCATAATCGCGCCATGGACACACCCTTGCTGGTAGCGACCAGTTACGTGCAACTCTACCTGCGCGCCAGCGCACATCCCGCCGCGGCGCTGCTGGCCGGCACCGGCCTGAACGAAGAGGCCCTGCGCGCGACCGGCCACATCGACCACGCGGTGATGGCGCGACTCTATCGCAACGTGGAGCGCCTGGGTGCGGAGCCCGGCTGGGCGGCGCGCACCGGCTCGTTGCTCAACATCAGCACCCACGGCCCGCTGGGCTTCGCCGCGCTGAGCGCCCCGACCCTGGGCGCCGCGCTAACGGTGATGGCGGAACTGCACGGCTGCCGCGTGACGACACTGCGCGTGAGCGAACGCATCGACGGGCAGCGCTACGCGTTTATCCTGGAGGACCTCAGCGGCGACGCTGCTTTCGCCCGCTACACCCTGGAAACCACCCTGCGCGTACTGCAGGCGCTGATCGAGACCATCATCGGCCATCCCGCGGGCGCGCCGATGCAGATCTGCTTCGCCTGGCCGCCGCCTCCCTACGCCGCCGCGCTGCGCGCTGTCTACGGCGTGCCGCTGCGCTTCGCGGCGCCCGAGACCGCCGTGTGCATACCCGCCTCCTGGCGTCACATCCCCTCACCGCTGTTCGACGAGGTCAGCTACCGCGAGAATTGCGCCCGCTGCCGCGAAATCCTCGCGCGGCTGGGCCACAGCGGCGACAGCGCGCAGCGCGTGCGCGACCTGCTCGCCGGCCATTTCGAGCGCGCAAGGCTGGGACCCGGGGAGGCGGCCGCGCCGCCCAACCTGCAGCGCATCGCCGAACAACTGCACGTCACGCCGCGCACGCTGATCCGCCAGTTGAAAACCTGCGGCACCAGCTACCGCGAACTGCTGGACAGCGCGCGCATGGACTGCGCCACCGCCCTGCTGGCGGACGCGCGCCTCACGGTGGCGGAGGTCGGCGCCCGCCTGGGTTACAGCGACCCGGCCAATTTCGGCCGCGCCTTCCGCAGGCTGCGCGGCACGACGCCCGCCGCCTGGCGACGCGGCGCGCGATGATCGGCCTGCCGCCGCCCGGCGCGCGCTTCATGCTGTTGTCCGCGCTGGGTTTTGCGCTGATGGCCGCCTGCGTCAAACTCGCCGCGCTGCGCGGCATCCCGTTGCTGGAGATCATGCTGGCGCGCTGCGCGGTCTCGCTGGCCATCAGCTACGCCGTCGTGCGCCGCAAACGCATCTCCCCCTGGGGCGACAACCGCCGCCTGCTGCTGGCGCGCGGCCTGATCGGCGCAGCCGCCCTGATCTGTGTCTATTACGCCATTACCGTGCTGCCCCTGGCCGAGGCCACCCTGCTGCAGTACACGCATCCGGTGTTCACGGCCCTGCTCGGCGCACTGCTGCTGCGCGAGACGCTGCAGCGCTCCACCGCGGTGTGCCTGCTGCTGTCGATCGGCGGGCTGTTGGTCATGGTCGGTCCGGCTCTGCTGCAAGCGGGCGCGCCCAGGCTGCCCCCGCTGGGCGTGGCCATCGCGCTGGCCGGCGCCTTCGGCAGCGCCATCGCCTACATCATCGTGCGCCGCCTCAGCGGCAGCGAAGACGCCTCGGTGATTATCCTGTACTTCCCGCTGGTCGCACTGCCGGTCTCGGCGCTGCTGCTGGGGCGCGACGCCGTCCTGCCCGACGCCACCGGCCTGCTGCTCCTGCTGCTGGTCGGGGTGTTCACCCAGGTGGGACAGTGGGGGCTGACCCACGCCATGCGTCACGAGATGGCGGGCAAGGCAGCGGCCTACTCGTACGTACAGGTGGTCTTTGCCGCGGCGCTGGGCTGGTGGGTGTTCGGCGAACTGCCGACCGCGGCCACCTGGATCGGGGGCGCGTTGATCATCGCCGGCGCGCTGCTCAATCTCGGCAGGCGCTAGGACCGGGGCACGACAGCCGCGCGCCCGCGCTCAGGAGGCGACGAGTAGCCTGCCCAGGGCTTCGCGCAACTGCGCGGGAATAGGCACCGAGCGGTTCGCCGCGCGCTCCACGAACACGTGCACGAAGTGACCGTGGGCGCAGGCGCGCTCCTGACCCTGCTTGAAGATCGCGATGCCGTACTGGACCGAGGAATTACCCAGCCTGTCCACCCGCAATCCGGCCTCGATGGACTCGGGATAGGCAATCGGCGCGTGGTACTGGCAGCCGGAGTTGACCACGAAGCCGACGATACGGCCGTCGGCGATGTCCAGTCCGCCCTCCTCGATCAGGTAGCGGTTGGCCACCGTGTCGAAGTAGGAGTAGTAGGTCACGTTGTTCACGTGACCGTAGATATCGTTGTCCATCCAGCGCGTGGTGATGGGGTAGAACACGCCGTAGTCGGCGCGCGCCGGTGCCGCCACACTCACGCCGGCTCTCCATAGGCGGCGCGGTAAATACCCAGCGCGTCCTCGTAGGCCACCTCCCGGGGATTGTTCACCAGCAGGCGTTGCTGCAGCATCGCGTCCTGCGCGAGTGTCTCCAGGTCTGCCTCCCTGACCTGCGCCGCGCGCAGCGTCGCGGGCAACTGCACGTCGTCGATCAACTGGCGCAGCGCGGCCACCAGTGCGGCGGTCTTCGCCTCGTCGCTGCCGGGCACGGCCTCGCCGCACACTACCTCCGCCAGCTCGGCGTACAGCTCCTGCGCTTCCGGGGCGTTGAATTCCAGCACGGAGGGCAGCACCAGGGAGTTACTCAGGCCGTGGGGAATGTGGTAGTGCCCGCCCAGGGGATAGGCCAGGGCGTGCACCGCCGCCACGGGCGCGTTGGCGAAGGCCTGCCCCGCCAGGCAGGCGCCCAGCAGCATGCGCTCGCGCGCCGCGCGGTCGTCGCCCTGCCGCACCGCGCGGCGGATGTTGCGCGCCAGCAGGTGCAAAGCCTGCAGCGCCAGCATGTCGGACAGCGGGTTCTTCTTGTGCCGGGAGGTATAGGCCTCGATGGCGTGCACCATGGCGTCGACGCCGGTCATGGCGGTCACCGCCGGGGGCAGGCCCAGGGTGAGGTCCGCATCCAGCACGGCGACATCGGGCAGCAGTACCGGCGAGGAGACACCGGCCTTGGTCGTCTCGCCGGTGGTGATCACCGCCACGGGAGTAACCTCTGAGCCGGTGCCCGCTGTGGTGGGGACCAGCACCAGCGGCAGCCGCGAACCGCTGACCATGCCGACGCCGTAGAGCTCGGCCAGGGGTTGATCGCCCCCCAGCAGTACGGCCACCACCTTGGCCACGTCCATGGAACTGCCGCCGCCCACGGCGAACAGGCCGTCGACACCGGCGTTGCGCGCCGCGTCCGCGGCGGCCAGCACCGTATCCTCGGGCGGGTCCTCGCGCACCTGGTCGAACAGCAGGGGGGACAGGCCCTCTTGTTCCAGGGCGGCGATGACCGGCTGCACCAGCCCGATGGCCACCAGGCCTGGGTCGGTGACCAGCATGGGGCGGCTGACGCCCAGCTGGCGCAGTTCACCGGCCAGCGCCAGCGCGCTGCCGGCGCCGCTGACGATGCGCCCTACCGTGTTGAATTCGAAGCCCTGCACGGCGCCCTCCTTCACATGGTGATGATGACCTTGCCGCGCGCGCGGCGCTCGATCATGCAGTTGAACGCGTCCTCGTAGCGCTCCAGCGGGAAACAGTCGGTGACCAGGGGACTGATCTTGCCCGCCTCGAACAATTCGGTGAGTTCGGCGATGTTCTGCAGGTTCACCTCCGGCTCCTCACCGGCGAAGCGGCCCCAGAACACACCGACGATTGCCGCGCCCTTGAGCAACGCCAGGTTCAGCGGGATGCTGGGGATAGGGCCACTGGCGAAGCCGATCACCAGGTAGCGGCCTTTCCACGCGAGGTTGCGAATCGCCGGTTCAGCATAGTCGCCGCCCACGGGGTCGTAGATGACATCGTAGCCCTGGCCGCCGGAAGCTTCTTTCAGCGTCGCCTTGAGATCGATGTCGCTGTAATTGATCAGTTCGTCCGCGCCGAGCTGCTTGCAGATCTCCAGCTTTTCGTCGGTGCTGGCGCAGGCGGTCACATGGGCGCCCATCTGCTTGCCCAGTTCGACCGCCGAGGTGCCCACGCCGCCGGCCGCGCCCAGCACCAGCAGGCGTTCGCCGGGCTGCAGGTCGGCGCGCTGCTTGAACGCGTGGTAGGTGGTGAAGTAGGTGATACTGATGCCCGCGGCCTGCTCGAAGCTCAGGGCCCTGGGCTTGGGGAACGCGGCGAATTCATTGACACTGATCTGCTGGCAGAACGCGCCGGACGAACCCATGGAGATGACCTCGTCGCCGACCTTGTGGCGCGTCACCTTGTCACCGACCGCGGTGACAACGCCCGAGCACTCGCCGCCGGGAATAAAGGGCATGGGGGGTTGCATCTGGTACTTGCCCTGGATGGTCAGCACATCGGGGAAGTTCAGGCCTGCGGCCTTCACTTCGATCAGCACATCGTGCTCGCCGATGTCCGGGTCCGCCCAGTTTGTTTCCAGGACCAGCTTGTCGGCCAGCCCGTGTTCGTGACATACCACTGCTTTCATGGAAATCTTCCTTATCTTGGCGCGGAAAGCCTTTGTATCACACTGCGGATAATGTCGCTCCCGCGACTCTTGTCACCCATGGTCGCCCCCGCAACGCTCGCCACCCATGGTCGCCCCCGCAACTCACCTATGGTCGCCCCCGCGAAAGCGGGGGCCCAGTGAATGCACCCTGGATTCCCGCTTCCGCGGGAATGACGGGGCCTGAGTCGCTTCCGCGGGAATGACGGGGCCTGTGTCGCTTGCGCGGGGCTGGGCATTCATCACTCAGCATTGCGACAAAGAGCCGGAACGCTGGTCAGGCTACCTCAAACAGGCCCGCGGCGCCCATACCGCCGCCGACGCACATCGTAATGACCACGTACTTGACGCCGCGGCGCTTGCCCTCGATCAGCGCGTGGCCGATCATGCGCGAGCCGCTCATGCCGTAGGGGTGGCCGATGGAAATGGCGCCGCCGTTGACGTTGAGCTTGTCGTTGTCGATGCCCAGCTGGTCACGGCAGTAAATCACCTGCACCGCGAACGCCTCGTTCAGCTCCCACAGGCCGATGTCGTCCACCGACAGGCCGTGCTGCTTGAGCAGCTTGGGCACGGCGAAGACCGGGCCTATGCCCATCTCGTCCGGCGCACAGCCGGCTACCGCGATGCCGCGGTAGATTCCCAGGGGCTCCAGGCCTTTCTGTTCGGCGAGCTTCGCGTCCATGACCACCTGCGCGGAAGACCCGTCGGACAGCTGCGAGGCGTTGCCGGCAGTAATCGTGCCGCCTTCCTGCACTGTCTTCAGACCCGCCAGGCCCTCGGCCGTGGTTTCGCGCAAGCCCTCGTCGGCGCTCACGGTGGCCTCGGCCTCGGAGGCCTCGCCGGTCTCCTTGTCCCACACGGTGCGCTTGCAGGTCACCGCAACCAGTTCGTCGTCGAACTTGCCGGCGGCGTAGGCCGCGGCGGTGCGCTGCTGTGACTGCAGGCCGTACTCGTCCATCTGCTCACGGCTGATGTTGTAGCGTTCGGCCACCACCTCGGCGGTCTGCAGCATGGGCATGAAAATATTCGGCTCGATGGCGAGCAGTTCCTCGTCCACCATGCGGTGGATATTCATGTGCTCGTTCTGTACCAGAGAGATCGACTCCAGGCCGCCGCCGACGACGACCTGCATGCCGTCCTCGGTGATCTGCTTGGCCGCGGTCGCCACGGCCATCAGGCCGGAGGAGCACTGACGGTCGATGGACATGCCCGAGACCGTGTCCGGCAGGCCCGCGCGCAGGGCGATCTGGCGCGCGATATTGGAGCCGGTGGCGCCCTGCTGCAGGGCGGCGCCCATGATGACGTCGTCGACCTCGGCGGGGTCGATACCGGCGCGCTTCACCGCCTCGGCCACGGATGCGGCGCCGAGGCTGGCGCCGCCCAGGTTGTTGAAACCGCCACGGTAGGCCTTGCCTATCGGCGTGCGTGCGGTAGATACGATGACTGCTTCAGTACTCATTGTGCGTTCCTCGTGCTGGACCCATTGGGTTTTCGCATTAATTGACCTGTTCGCCACCCCGGGAGTGCTGGATCCCCGCTTGCGCGGGGATGACGGTGACGGCTCGTTCTACTCAGCCGATGTCGGCCCCGGGCTTTGCGCGGGGATGACGGTGACGGCTCGTTCTACTCAGCCGATGTCGGCCCCGGGCTTTGCGCGGGGCTGACGGTGACGGCTCGTTCTACTCAGTCGATGTTCAGCCCTTGCCTTCCATCGCCAGGGTCACCATTTTCACGGTCTGCTCGGCGCCGGCGCCGGGCTGTGTCTCACCCTCGGTGGCGGCGATCTCCTCCCAGTGGGCGGCGATGCCCTCGGGGGTCTGCTCGTCCGGGGCGAGGTACTTGCCCGCGGACTCGACGATGCGGGCGACGGCGAAGGAGCCCGCGCCGGCCGCCAGGATAGTGCGCGTCGGCGCATCCTCGCTCACCAGGTAGAGCACCGCCGGAGTGACGGTCTCCGGGGTGAGCATCTCGAAGGCCTCGTCGGGCAGCAGACCCTCGGTCATGCGCGTGCCCGCGGTCGGCGACAGCGCGTTGATCTTGATGTTGTACTTGGCGCCTTCCTGGGCCAGGGTGTTCATCATACCGATGACGCCCATCTTGGCGCTGCCGTAGTTGGTCTGGCCGAAGTTGCCGTACAGGCCCGAGGACGAGGTGGTGACCACGACGCGGCCGTAGGCCTGTTCGCGCATGGTCTCCCAGCAGGCCTTGGTGCAGTTCACCGTACCCATCAGGTGCACGTCCAGCACCAGCTTGAAGTCATCCAGCGAGCCCTTGGCGAAACTCTTGTCGCGCAGGATGCCGGCGTTGTTGACCAGGATGTCGACCCGGCCCCACTTGTCCACGGCCTGCTTGACCATGGCCTCGACCTCGTCGTACCTGGCGACGTTTGCGCCGTTGGCGATGGCCTCACCACCGGCGGCCTCGATCTCGGCGACAACCGCCTGTGCGGCGTCGGAACCTGCGCCGGTGCCGTCGACGCTGCCGCCGAGGTCATTGACCACGACCCTGGCGCCGCGCTTGGCCAGTTCGATGGCGTGACAACGACCCAGGCCGCCGCCTGAACCGGTAACGATGGCAACTTTGCCGTCATAGCGAATAGACATGTCTGATTTCCTCTTGCTAGCAATCCGGGTAGAAAATTCTCGTGTGAAAAAGCACTCAGCCGGCGATGACCATGGTCAGCCACTCGGCGACCAGGGCGGGCGTCTCCTCGCCCTCGATTTCGACCGTAATGGCCTGCTTGACCAGGAAGCGATTGCCGTCCTTTGCCGTGATATCGGCGATTTCGGTGTTCGCGCGCACGCGCTTGCCCGCGCGCACCGGCGCCAGGAAGCGCACCTTGTCGAAGCCGTAGTTCAGGCCCATCACCACGTTCTCGGGAACAATGCCGTTGCCCTCAGCCATCTTCGACAGCAGGGACAGGGTGAGAAAGCCGTGCGCGATGGTCCCGCCAAAGGGCGTGGCCTTGGCCGCTTCTTCATCGACGTGGATAAACTGGTGATCCTCGGTGCAGTCGGCAAAGGTGTTGATGCGGTCCTGGTCGATTTCGATCCATTCGCTGGGCTCGAACCTGGTGCCGATGTGATCCAGCATCTCTTCCTTGGGTACGACTTTTACAGCCATGGCGTGATCCTCGTCAGTAGGTGTGTGGAGAAGTTTTCAAGTGTAGTCGAGCTGACGCATTTCACCGTATCCGTGCAGGATGGCTGCACCGGCTGTCGCTGCCGTTCGAGAGTCACCCGGGGAAGCGCGGCGCTGGCGTCCGCCCAAAAAAGGGATTTGAACATACAGTATGTATTTAGTCCATTCAAGTATTATCTGGCCTCCCCGGCCTGCTATGCTGCCCTGTAATGGAGCCATACACGGGCAGCCGGAGACGCCGATGACACAGACAGGGCCGGCAGCGCTGCTGCGCAGGCTGGCGCAACGCGTGGAGGGCAAGGCCCCGGGACCGCGGGCCTGCCGCCACGAGATACCCGTGACCGCCTATAGCGACCCCGCGCGGTTTCAGCGTGAGCGGCAGCGCCTGTTCCGGCGCCGACCGCTAGTCCTCGGCCACGCCTCGCAACTGCCTGCCGCGGGGGACGCGCTGGTCTGGGACTGGCTGGGCCTGCCGCTGATTACCCTGCGCGACAGGCAGGGCAGTCTGGCCACCTTCAAAAATGTCTGCCGCCACCGCGGCATGCGCCTGGTGCAGGAGCAAGGCTGTACGCGGCTGCGCTCACTGGTCTGCCCCTACCACCAGTGGACCTACGGCCTGGATGGAACCCTGCGCAACATACCGCGACAGGAGATGTTCACCGCTCTGGACGCGGACACCCTGGGCCTGGCGCCGGTCGCGACCGAGGTGCGCCACGGGCTGATCTGGGTACAGGTCGAGGGCAGCCTGGACCTCGATACCCACCTGGCGGGGCTGGGCGAGGACCTGGACGCCTTCGACCTGGCCGACTACCACTTCTGCGAGCAGAGCGTGCGCAGCGTCCAGGCCAACTGGAAACTGATCCAGGACGCTTTCCTGGACGCCTACCACGTAACCCGGTTGCACAAGGACACCGTCGGCCAGTTCTTCCCGGATGCGCTGGCCGAGAGCGACCTGATCGGCGATCACACGCGCTCGGCAGTGGCGCGCAACGAGATCGAGGAGGCGCCGGCACTGGCGGACGAGGAGCTGGACCTGCGCCGCCACGCGACCTTCTCCTACACCGTGTTCCCCGGCTCGGTACTGGTGTTCCAGCCCGACTACCCGGCCGTGATCAGCCTGTTCCCGCAGGCGCCGGACCGCACGCTGTTCGTGCATTCCATGCTGACCCGGGAGCCGCCGAAGTCCGAGCAGGAGCGCGACCATTTCCGCCGTTCATTCAAGCTCATCGACGAGGGTGTATTCGCCGCGGAGGACGTGTTCGTCGCGGTGGGCACCCAGCGTGGCATCGACTCCGGGGCAAATCAGGCCCTGCTGTTCGGCGGGCTGGAGGAGGCCGCGGTACGCTTCCACGAGATCATCGAGCGCGAGATTGCCGATGTGTGAGCCGCGCCGCCATACGGCTTGTGCGGGAAGCGCTAAAGCGCGGGCGTCAGTCCGCGGCAATCAGAACGTGTAGTCCACACTCACGCCGTAGATCCGCGGCGCCAGCAGAGTGTACTGCGGATTCTGCGTCACCGTGCTGGGCCGCCCCACCGCGGTGATTTCGCGGTCGTCCTCGATGTTGCGCACAAACCCGGTTACCTGCCACTTCATGTCGGCCGTGGCGGCGGTCAGACGCGCGTCCCAGGTGTCGTAGCTGTCGAAATCGTCGTACTGCGGGTTGTTGAACGCCGTGCCCCAGGAACTGCCGGTGTAGTACCAGGACGTTGTGGCGGACCAGTTCAGGTCGAACATGTCCCAGAAGTAGGTCAGGTTGGCCGAGGCCTTGTGCTCGGGCATCAGCGGGAACTGGTTGCCCGCCAGGTCCAGGTCCTGTGTACACAGGTCGTCCTGGGGATTGCCCTGCGCCACCGGCCCGAGGGTGCAGGCATTGGCGTCCTTGGTGAGGAACTCCTCGTACTCGGAATCATTCCAGGAATAGGTGGCGCTGAACAGCCAGTCGTCGGCGAACTGCACCCTGCCTTCCAGTTCCACCCCCCAGGCCTCGGCCTGGTCGGCGTTGACGAAGGTGTTCAGGCCGATACCGTTGACCACATCCTGCTTGAGCACTTGCAGGTCCTCGTAGTCGTAGTAGTACGCCGAAGCAGACAGGTTGGCGCGGTTGTCCCAGAACATGCCCTTGTAGCCGACCTCGTAGGAGGTAATCGACTCCGGCTTGACCACGTCCACATCGGTGCTGGACGTGGGCTTCTGGAAGTTGAATCCTCCCGAGCGATAGCCGGTGGCGACGAAGCCGTAGAGGAAGTGGCCCTCGGAGAGGAAATGATCCACGCCCAGGCGCCAGGTGAACTTGTCCCAGTCATCGTCCTGCGCGCGGAACACCACCGGGTCGTCGGCGTCACCCACGTACTGCACGAAGGTGTTGTCGTTGCCCTTCTTCTCGTCGTAGGAGTAGCGCAGGCCCGCGGTGAGCACGGTGTCTTCGCGCCAGTCCCAGCTCAGTTGCCCGTAAGCGGCGTAGTTGCGCGTATCGACATTGGCCTCGCCGCGGTAGAGGAAATTGTCGTCGCTGACCGTGCCCGAGACGAACTGGGAAAAGTAGCGGTATACCTCGATCAACTCGTCGTTGAACTCGCGAAAGGACACGACCTGTTCTTCGTCACTGTGGTAGTAATACAGCCCCGCGAGCAGCGCAAAATCGCTGTCCCAGTTGGACGTGTACTGCAACTCGTGCGAGGAGAACTGTGCTTCCTGGTTGACGTTGTAGGTCATATCGGCCGGTGTGACAGGGTTGTCCTGGAGAAACTCCAGCCCGGAAAGCTGTGACACGGGTTGGCCGAACCACAGCAGCTGCGACCAGTCCACGCCCGAATCCGAGGCAACGCTGGCATCGGCGTCGGTACGCGTATCGAACCAGTACTTGGAGTAGCCGAAGGTGTACTTCAGCGCGTAATTGTCGCCGCTGTACTCGCTGCTGAAAAACGCCGCCCAGCGATCGTTCCTGAGGTCGGGATCGGTGTCGATGCGCACCTTGTCCTCGTCGCGCAAGGAGGGGTTTTCCACCTGCAGGCCCTGGCGCATGTTGACGAAGTTCTGGCTGGCGAACATACCCGGGAAACCGAGAATTTCCCCGGTATTGATATCGGTCGTCACCTGCTGCAGGTCGCGCTTGTAGGGTTCCAGAATGTAACCGTTGTCCTGGCGGTAGCCGCGATCGACGCCGATCACCTTGAGGTTGTTGGTCCAGTTCTCCGTGCTGCGGTGCTCGAAGCCAAAGGTACCGTACAAGGTATCGTCCTGGCCGTAATCGCGCCCGTTGAAGTGGTTTTCCTGGAAGCCCTCGCGCTCGTACTTGGATACGCCGGCGAACATGCCCAGGTCATCGGTGAGGGGCCCGCTGACGTAGCCCTGCGCCAGGCGCCCGTCGTAGTTGCTCAACTCGCCGGTCACGCGGCCCGACCACTCGCTGCTCGGCCGTTTGCTGACGAATTTGATGGCGCCGCCGATGGAATTGCGCCCGTACAGGGTGCCCTGCGGTCCGCGCAGCACTTCGATACGGTCGATATCCATATAGCGCGCGTAATTGAACACCCCGTTTTCGGTGTTGTAGACATCGTCCCAGTAAATACCGATGCCCGGTTCGGAGCCGACCGCCAGGTTGGGACGGCCCACACCGCGGATGGCGACGCGGAACGTGGTGATGGTCAGTGAGGGGGTGCGCGCCACGAGATCGCGACTGCCCTCGATGCCGTACAGGTCAAACGCGCTGCCGTCGAAAGCACTCAGCGACGCCGCGGTCTCCATCAGCGAGGTCTCTCGCTTGGTGGCGGTGACGATGATCTCTTCCAGCGCCGCCTCCGCGTCGGGTGCGGTGGGCAGGGAAAGGACAAGGACAGCGGCGCCTGTCAGGGTGGCGCGACCCCGGGAAACTGCGTTCATACCACTCACCGTTCGTATTGTTATGTCTGTTAGACGCGCGGTGTCGATACTGTCGCGGCACGGGCGCCCGCTCTCGCGGTTCTGCGCACGCCCGGGGAAGCAGCGGCGGGGAGGTGGCAGAACATAATGACCGCGCGGTCATAGTCAGCCTGAATGTAAATCAATCCCCCGCCGTCTGCAAGGCGCAGGTCTTCAGCCGTCGCGGAAAGTCGCGCTGACCTCGTTTTTCTGCTCCCCGAGGTACTTTTTCAGTTCCTGCCGGCCCACCACCATGCGGTGCACCGCGTCCGGCCCGTCCGCCAGGCGCAATGTGCGCTGGGCCATGTACATGTTGGCCAGCGGCGTGTCCTGGGACACGCCCAGCGCGCCGAAAACCTGGATCGCCTCGTCGACGATACGGATGGAGATATTGGGCACGGCGGTCTTGATCATGGAAATCCACACCCGCGCCTCCTTCGGGTCGACGTTGTCCATCATCCACGCGGTTTTCAGCGTCAGCAGCCGCGCCTGCTCGATGTCCATGCGCGCGTTGGCGATGATGTCGATATTGCCGCCCAGGCGCGCCAGCGGCTTGCCGAAGGCGACGCGCGATACGGAGCGTTCGCACAACAGCTGCAGGGCCTTCTCCGCGGCGCCAATGGCGCGCATGCAGTGGTGGATGCGGCCGGGACCGAGGCGGCCCTGGGAGATTTCGAAGCCGCGGCCCGGACCCAGGATGATGTTGTCCCTGGGCACGCGCACATCGGTGTAGCGCTGGTGCATGTGGCCGTGGGGCGCGTCGTCCATGGAAAAGACATTCATCGGGCGCAGGTTTTCCACTCCCGGGGTCTCCATGGGCACCAGGATTTGCGACTGCTGCAGGTGCTTGGGGGCGTCCGGGTCGGTCTTGACCATGACGATCATGATCTTGCAGCGCGGATCGCCAGCGCCGGAGATATAGTGTTTCTCGCCGTTGATGACCCATTCGTCACCGTCGAGCACCGCGCTGGTGGAGATGTTCGTCGCGTCCGAGGAGGCCACGCCCGGTTCGGTCATGGCGAACGCGGAGCGGATCTCGCCGTTGAGCAAAGGCTCCAGCCACTGCGCCTTCTGCGCCTCGCTGCCGTACTTGGCCAGCACTTCCATATTGCCGGTGTCAGGCGCCGCGCAGTTGAACACCTCCGCGGCCAGGTGTGACTTGCCCATCTCCTCGGCGAGGTAGGCGTACTCCACGGTATTCAGGCCGGCGCTGTGTTCGCCCTCGGTCAGGAAGAAATTCCACAGGCCCTTCGCCCTGGCCTTTTCCTTCAGGCCCTCGCGGATTTCGGTCTGGCGCTCGGTGAACTCCCAGCGATCACCCACGGCGATATCGGCGTAGTAGTCCATTTCCACCGGCAGGATTTCGTCGTCGATGAAACGCCTTACCTCGTCCAGCAGGGGGGCGACTTTCTGGCTGATTCCCAGGTCCATGGTTTGCTCCTTGGGCCGCTTGCGGCGGCGGTTTGTTCACTGGATCCCCGCTTGCGCGGGGATGACGTATCGACTCGTGTACTGGTTCCCCGCTTGCGCGGGGATGACGTATCGACTCGTGTACTGGTTCCCCGCTTACGCGGGGATGACGTACTGTGCGCTGGATCCCCGCTTGCGCGGGGATGACGTATCGACTCGTGTCACGCCAGGCCGAGTTCGGCGGCGTAGTCGGCCTTGAGCTGGCGTTTGAATATCTTGCCCGAGGCGATGCGCGGCAATTGCTCGTCGCGCAGGAACACCTGCGTCGGGATCTTGAAGCCGGCCAGGTGGTCGGCGAGGAATGCACGCAGTTCGTCGACGTCCAGGGTCTCTCCCTCCCTGGGCACAATCGCGGCGCCGACGATTTCGCCCAGGCGCTCGTCGGGCAAGCCGAACACCGCCGCCTCGTAGACCGCCGGGTGCTTGTAGATTGCCGCCTCCACTTCCAGGCAGCTGATATTTTCGCCGCCGCGAATGATGATTTCCTTGATCCGGTCGACGATATAGACGAAGCCGTCCTCGTCCATGTAGGCCACGTCACCGGTGTGGAACCAGCCGTCTATAAACGCCTCGGCGGTCGCCTCGGGCTTGTTCCAGTAGCCGAGCACGTTGACCGGCGATTTGACGCAGATTTCGCCCTTCTCTCCCGCCGGCAGTTCCCGGCCGTGCTCGTCGATGATCTTGAAGTCGGTGACCGCCGGCACCGCGCGGCCTGTGCTGTCCGGTCGCGCCACGTAGAAGGCGCCGGCGTTGACCGCCCCCAGGGCATTCGTTTCGGTCAGGCCCCAGCCGATGCCGGGGGCGGATTTCTTGAACGTGCCGGTAATTTTTCTCACCTGCTCCGGCGGGCGCGCCGCGCCCCCGGCCATGATTTCCGTGAGCGAGGAGATATCGCGCTCCGTGGTCTCCGCCGCCGCCTGCAGTTCGGCAGACATCGTCGGCACACCGTTGAACCAGGTCACCTTTTCCCGCTCGATGAGCCGCAGGGCCTCCTGCGCGTCCCACTTGTGCATGATCACCATGGTACGGCCGACGATCAGCGAGAGCAGGAAGGCGGAATGGCTGCCGGTACAGTGAAACAACGGGATGGTGACCAGCGCCACCGGCGGCAATTCCTGGTCTCGCACCTCCTGGCTGCCGGCTATCCTGGTCGCCACGCCCATGCACATCCAGCTCCACAGCGCGGAGAGTATGCCGCGGTGCGAGGACAGCGCGCCCTTGGGGTGACCGGTGGAACCGGAGGTGTACATGATCGTGGCGTGGTCCTCCGGCGCCACGTCGACCTCGGGCATCGGGCTACCGGCAAACTCCTTGAGCAGTTCGGTGAAGGGGGTGTGCTCGACCTCCAGCCCACTGCAGTCGTCGACGGAAATAATGCGTAGCCCGAGCCTGTCGGCGATCGGCGCCAGGCGCTCGATGCGCTGGCGGTCGGCGACCACCACCTGTGCGCCACAGTCCTGGAAGCCGTACTCCAGTTCCTCGGTGGTCCACCAGGCGTTCATCGGCACGGCGACCGCGCCGACCGCGGTGGTGCCGATGAAGGCCATCATCCACTGCGGGTTGTTGCGGCTGAGAATGGCGACGCGATCGCCCTTGCTCACGCCGTAACGCCGCAGCAGTGCGGTGGCGAATTCGGCGCTGTGCTGGTAACCCTGGGCGAAGGTGTAGCGCTCGTCGAGATAAACCGCGAAGTCCTTGTCGGCATGGGCATGCATGACCTGGTAGTACTCGCCCAAGTTGCGTTGCATATTGGCGAAATTGCGGTACTCGTGCCCGCCGATGGTGACCGTGTTCAGTTCGAAGGGTTGGCCGGGTGAAGTCAGGCTGGCGACAGCGGCGTCAAAGGCTTCCAGTTCCGAGCTCATCGGTGAGCGAATCTCCTGTGTGGCTGTGGGTCAGAATCCGCTCAGTTGTGCGAAGCGGTCCAGGTGATAGTTATAGTCGCCGAACGTGTGTTGGGCCACCCGCGCGCGCTTGATGAAAAAGCCGATTTCGTGCTCGTCGGTCATGCCGATACCGCCGTGCATCTGGATGCCCTCGCTGGTGGCCCGTTGCGCCACCTGGCACAGCTTGGCCTTGGCGGCGCTGGCCAGCAGCGGCAGCCGGTCGCTGCCCTCGTCGATGGCGTGCAGCGCCTGCAGCACGATGGAGCGGCACAGCTCCAGTTCGGCGAACAGGTCAGCCGCGCGGTGTTGCAGGCCCTGGAAGGAGCCGATCACCCGGCCGAACTGCTTGCGCTCCTGCAGGTAGGCCACCGTGCGCTCGAACGCCTCGCAGGACAGGCCCAGCAATTCCGCCGCCAGGCCCACGTTGGCGATGTCCAGGGCGCGCTCCAGTCCCGTCCAGGCTGCGCCCGGCGTGCCGAGCAGGTTTGCCGCCGGCACCCGGACCCCGTCCAGCGCCACGGCGCCGGCGCTGCGCGCATCGACCATGCTGCGCCTGTCCACGCTCAGGCCGGCGCTGCCGGCATCGACCAGGAAAGCACTCAGCCCCTCGGCTTCCCCCGGTTCACCCGCGGTCCGCGCCACGACGATAAAGCTGTCGGCGGCCACGGCGTCCGCTACCAGCACCTTGTTGCCGTGGAGGATGTAGTCGTCGCCCTCGGCGCTGGCGCTGGTGGCGGTGTGCAACGGCGCGTGGTGACGCCCCTCCTGCAGCGCCAGGCTGACCAGTTTGTCACCCGCGGCGATTGCCGCCAGCAGGGATTCCTTCTGCGCCTGGCTGCCCAGTTCGGCAATGACGCTGGCCGCCACCAGCACCGTGGACTGCAGTGGGCTGGCGCTGAGATTGCGCCCCACCTGCTCCAGCACCAGGCCAAGGCCGGTGTAACCGTAACCCAGTCCGCCGAATGCTTCGGGGATGGCGATACCGGCCCAGCCCATGGCCGCCATTTCCCCCCAGACCGCGTCGTCGAAGCCGCGCTCGCTGCCGCTGTCGCGCAGTTCCCGCTGGTGTGCGACCGTCGCCTTCTCGGCGAGGAAACCCGCGGCCGCGTCCTTGAGCATGACCTGCTCTTCATTCAATACCAGTGCCATATCCAGTTCCTCCGCGCTATCAGGCGTCGGGCAGGCCGAGCACGCGCTTGGCCACGATGTTCAGTTGTACCTCGGATGTGCCGCCCTCGATCGAGTTGCCCTTGGAGCGCAACCAGTCGCGACTGAGCGTGCCGTCGTCGTAGGCCTCGCCTTCCCAACCCAGGGCCTGTTCGCCGAAGACGGCCAGATTCAGCTCGTTGCGCCGCTTGTTCAGTTCGGTACCGTAGTACTTGAAGATCGACGAGGCGGCGCCCAGGCCCTTGCCGGACTTCACCTCGTCGCCCACGCGCGCCATGGTCGCGCCGAAAGCCAGCGTGTCCAGCTGGTACTGGGCCAGGTCCTGCCGCAACACACCGTTGGCGAGGCGGCCGCTGGCGTCGGTGCCGACGATTTCCCCCGCGTGCTGGCCCAGCGACTTCTTCGGCGCGGCGCCGAAGCTGGAGATCATCTCGCGCTCGTGGGTCAGCAGGTACTTGGCGATGGTCCAGCCCTTGCCTTCCTCGCCCACGAGATTTTTCTTGTCGGCGACCGCGTTGTCGAAAAACGTCTCGCAAAACGGCGAGCTGCCGCTGATCAGCCGGATCGGCTTTACCGTGACGCCGGGCTGGTCCATGTCGAACAGGACGAAGCTGATACCCTCGTGCTTGCTGCCACTGTTGTCCGTGCGCACCAGGCAGAAAATCCAGTCCGCCTTGTCCGCGTAGGAGGTCCAGATCTTCTGCCCATTGATCAGGTAGTGGTCGCCCTGGTCTTCCGCCTTCGTCGCCAGGCTGGCCAGGTCCGAACCGGCGTTCGGTTCGGAGTAACCCTGGCACCAGCGGATCTCGCCGCGGCAGATTTTCGGCAGGTGTTCCTTTTTCTGCTCCTCGTTGCCAAACTCCAGCAGCGCCGGCCCGAGCATGGAAATGCCGAAGCTGTCCAGGGCGCGACGCGCACCGATGCGCGCCATCTCCTGGTTCAGCACCTTCACCTGTTGCTTGTCCAGGCCACCGCCGCCGTACTCCCGCGGCCAGTGCGGCACGGTCCAGCCGCGCGCGGCCATGCGCTCGCACCACAGCACCTGGTCGGGGTGGGAAATTTCGGGCCTGCGACCGCCGTTGTAGATATCTTCGAAACTCTTCACGGGCTCGCGCATGGAAGGGGGGCAATTTTCCTCCAGCCAGGCGCGCGTCTCCTGGCGGAACTGTTCAAGGTCGCTCACGGGGTTACCTCTCACACTGTCTGTCGGACCGGCCTGCGGGGCACGGGGTCCCGGCCTGGCCGCCACGGGTCAACGGGCGTACCGGCGCGGCAGCACCGACGCCGATAAAGCGGTTTTGAACATACAGTATGTTTTACGGACCTTCAAGTATTCTGCCCGACCTGTCGCGGATTGCGCGCAAGGGACTGCTCCGGCGGATGGGCGCGCGCAGGGCCTGCAGGCCACGGCCACAGCTGCACGCGTGAATGGAAGGCTGCGCACCGGGGTGCGGCGTGGCCCTGCGCGGCGCCCGGCGCGCTGCCGGGCGCCGCCCGGTATCAGAACTCCAGGATAATCTCGCCGCCGTACATGCGCGGTGGCAGGTAGGTGAACGCGGTACCGCCGATCTGGTAGTTGGCGGTGTCCTCGTCGGTGAGATTCTTGCCCCAGGCGGCGAATTGCCAGTTGCCGCCGAACAGCTCCACCTCGGCCAGGCTGACGCGGGCATTAAACTGCCCGAAATCATCGACCGTGAAATCACCACCATCGGTGTTTGCCAGGGCGTACTGCTCGTCCTGCCAGCTGTAGTCCAGGTGGAAGCGCAGCGAGCCCACCGCCAGCGGCAGGTCGTAGTCCGCGCTGGCGGACCAGGCGTTCTCCGGCGCCCACAACAGCTCGGTGCTGTTGGAACGGTCTGAGCCGTCGGGGAAGATGGCGTCGTTGATCTCGTAGTCGATGTAAGCGTAGCTGAAGCTGAGGAAGAAGTTCGCCGTGATCGCCGCCTCCGCGTCGATCTCCACACCGGAGATCTCCGCGTCGCCGGAGTTGAACACCTCGACAAACTGCGGCGCGTTGACCGGGTCGGGCAGGTAGTCGAGGATGATGTCGTCGACTTCCATGTAGAAGGCCGCCGCGTTCAGGCGCAGGCGATTGTCGAACAGCTCGGACTTCAGCCCCAGCTCGTAGGAAATGACATCCTCCTTGTCGAAGGCCTGGTCGAAGTCGAGGCCGTTGCGGCTGGAACCGCCGGAGCGGAAGCCCGTGGACACCTTGGCATAGGTGGACATCTCATCGGTCCAGCGGTAGTTCGCCACTACCGAGTAGTCGGTTTTCTCCTCGTCAGAATCCGAGGAGCCTGGCGCGAAGCCGTTGAAGACCCAGGCGTCCCAGGTACGTTTCGCGTCGCGGTCGTCGTCGGTGTAGCGCAGGCCCAGGGTCAGGTCGAGGCGATCATCGAGCACATCCGGGGTCCAGGTGGCCTGACCGAAGGCGGACAGGGACTCGACGTTCGTTTTCACCACGTACTCGCCCAGGTAATAGGGGAAGACCAGGGAAAAATCCGTGCACACGGGATCGCCGTTGCGGCCGTCACTGCAGGGCATGAAAGTGATCAAATCCAGCGCCAGGGCCCCGTTCTGGTCGACCTGGGAACGGTCCAGGTACTGCATCTCGGACTGGTCGCCCGATTCGTCGAAGTAGTACAGCCCGGCGACGTATTTCACGCGCTCGGTACTGCCCACGAGCTGCAGTTCCTGGGAAAACTGGTCCTGGTCGGTCACCGTATTCGTCTCCAGGCTGCCGGCACCGCCGAAGGACTGGGAAAAGTTCTGCGAGGCGTCGTCATCGAATTCCCGGTAACCGGTGATCGACTTCAGGGTCAGGTTGTCGGTCAGGTCGTAGCTAATGGTCAGGTTGTGACCCTGTACCTCGGTGTCCGAATCCGGCAGGTAGTAGGCCAGCTTGCCGCCGCCGGTGGGTGAACGGGTGTCGTCCAGGCGGTCGTTGAAGCTGTTGGTGATCGGGTTGCCCGCGGCGTCTGCGCCGCCGACAGGGCCGCCGTACTGGAAGTAGCCCGGCGTGTGGGTGACGTCGGAGTAGTCGTAACTGTAGTCGACCTGCAGCCGGTCCACGCCATCGTAGCTGAGCGCAAGGCGATAGCCCTCGGTCTCCTTTTTATAATAGTCGTTGTACGGGTAGCCTGGCGTCTGGTTCGGCCCCTCGTTCTCCACCCAGCCGTCGCGGTCGGAAAAGGTGGCCGAGACCTTGGCCTTGATACCCGCCGTCTCGGGCAGGTTGATGTGCGAAACCGAGCGCCAGCTGTCGTAATTGCCCACGCTGAGGGTTTGCTTGAAGCCGAGTTCGCCGGTGGGCCTGGCGTTGATGAAATTGATCGCGCCGCCGGTGGTGTTGCGCCCGTACAGGGTGCCCTGCGGTCCGCGCAGGATTTCCACGCGCTCCAGGTCAGACAGGTCGGAGAGCACGCCAGTGGGTCGCGCCGCATAGACGCCGTCATAGTAAAGGCCAACGGTGTTGTCCTTGGTCAGCACGATCGAGTCGGCGTTGCCGATACCGCGAATGAACAGCGACACGTTGTTGTTGGAAAACGGGTAGGCCGGCATCTGGATATTCGGCGAGCTGAGGCCGAAATCCACCGCGTTGACGATACCTTTGGCCTCGATCTGCTCCGCGTCCAGTGCACTGATGGCGATGGGCACGTCCTGCAGCGACTCGGCGCGTTTCTGCGCGGTCACCCTGACATCTTCCAGCACGGCCAGCGCCTCGGTGGCGCCGAGGCTGCTCGCGACAGCGACGGCCAGGACCAAATTCTTGCGGGTAAAACGATCTGACATGGGGCAACTCCATTTCTCGTTATAGGCTAGGCCGGGCGGGCTCCGGCGCGTTTCGCTTTGTGTCGGTAATACTAAGGAATCGCGCCTCTCGAGACTTGTGAATTATTTCCCAAGAGCTGGTTTCATAAAATATCTAAATTCTTTAAATACAATAAGTTAGCCTTATTAGGGAGCTCCCCACAGGCTGTTGTGCAGGCCACACGCCGCCGGCGCGCTGCGACAACAGGTCACAGGCCAGCGAGCCCTCGCCTCCCTATAATTCCGCGCCATCAATCAGCCGTCACGGACACACCATGCAGCAGCGCCCGACACACCTGAAACTGGCCGCCCTCGCCTTCGCCTGCGCGGCTCCCGCAGCCGCCGACCACATCGAGGAACTGGTGGTCACCGCCAGCCACGACACCCGCGTCATCGACGTCACCGACGCCTTCAGCATTGCGCCGGACGTGACGCAACTGCTGAAAAAGGCGCCCGGGGCAAACGTCAACAGCAACGGCCCGATCACCGGCATCCCGCAGTACCGCGGCATGTTCGGGGCGCGCGTGTCCACCGCCCTGGACGGCATGCAACTGGCGCCCTCGGGCCCCAACTGGATGGACCCACCGCTGTCCTACGCGGTGGGGGGGCAGCTGGACTCGCTGGAGTTGTACCGCGGCATCGTACCGGTCAGCGTCGCCGCAGAGGCCATCGGTGGCGCCGTGGACGCGCGCTCCAGCCACGGCGATTTCGCCGGCGCAGGAGAGCGGCGGCTGGAGGGCCGCGTCATCGGCTCTGCGGCGACGGTCAACGACGCCTTCAACGTGAACACGGCGTTGTTCGCCGCCAGCGACACGCAACGCCTGAAACTGGCGGCGATGGCCGAGAGCGGTGACGACGCGGAATTTCCCGGGGGTGACGTCACGCCAACCGAGTACGAACGCCAGCGCTACGACGTGGGCTACGGCCTGCGCGCCGGCAATCACACACTGCAGCTCGACTACGGCTACAACGACACCGGCGACAGCGGCACCCCGGCGCTGCCGATGGATATCGAGACCATCGAGGGCGACCTCTACCGCATCGGTTACACCCACGACAGCGACACACAACTGCGTACGCAGGCCGCGCTGTTCGCCTCGGACCTGGATCACACCATGACCAACTTCGAGCTGCGCAGCGCACCGGCACCGGCCATGTGGCGCCGCAACACGGCCAGTTCCGACAACCTCGGCTTCGAACTGGTGACGCAGTTCGCCGCCACGCAGGGCAGCGGCTGGACCTTCGGCGTGGACGGCTTCAGCGAGAGCCACGACTCGGATATCGACAACCCCAACAACCCGATGTTCTTCGTGGAGAACTTCAACGACGCGCGCCGCGAAATCCTCGGCCTGTTCGTCGAGAGGCGACAGGCACTGGGCACCGACACGCGCGCCGAGTTCGGCCTGCGCTACAACCGGGTGGAGATGGACGCGGACCGGGTCGACGCCACCCCGGCGCGTATGATGCCCCCGGCGCAGGCGCTGCGCGACGCGTTCAACAGCGCCGACCGCGAGCGCAGCGACGACAACTTCGATGTCACCGCCAGGGCATGGATGGAACTGTCAGAGCGCAGCAGCCTGTACATCGGCGCCGCACGCCGCACCCGCTCGCCCAGCTACCAGGAACGCTATCTCTGGCTGCCGCTGGAGGCCACGGCGGGCCTGGCTGACGGCAACCTCTACACAGGTAACATCGAGCTGGACCCTGAGGTGTCGCGGCAGATCGAGTTCGGGCTGGACTACAGTGACCAGCGCCTGACGCTGTCACCGCGGGTGTTCTACAACAACGTGAAAGACTACATCCAGGGCACGCCCAGCCAGGACAGCGCGGCGGTCATGCTGGTGCGCATGATGAACAGCATGAACGGCACGAACAATGCCGACCCGCTGCAATTCAACAACGTCGACGCCATTCTCTACGGGTTCGACATGGACTGGCTGCTGCGACTGGACGAGCACTGGACGCTGGGCGGCATCGTCAACTACGTCCGCGGACAGCGCGACGACAGCAACGATGACCTGTACCGCATCGCGCCGCCCAACACCAGCCTGCGCATCACCTACCAGTCGGCGCGCTGGGGCGCCGAGCTGGAGGGCATCGCCTACGCGGAGCAGGACGACGTCAGCGCGACCAATCGCGAACAGTCCAGCGACGGCTATGCGCTGGTCAACCTGCTGACGACGTGGCAGGCAACAGACAAACTGCAGTTCGCCGCCGGCGTGGACAACCTGTTCGACAAGAAATACCGGCCACACCTGGGCGGCTACAACCGCGCGGCCAACCCCGACATCGAACGCGGCGAGCGTCTTCCCGCCTACGGCGCGAATGTCTTCGCCCGCTTCATGTACAACTTCTAGCGCCTAGCTCTCACCCTTGATCACCAGGTGCTCTTCCTCGGCCGCGACACTGGCCGGGTCCGTGTGGATGAGAATATCCGCGCCCGGGAAGGCGCCCAGCAGCCGCGCCTCGACCTCGTCGGCAATGCGGTGCGCCTCCATCAGCGACAGTTCGTCTGCCAGCTCCAGGTGGAACTGGATGAACGTCACACGGCCCGCGCGCCGCGAACGCAGGTCGTGCAGGCCGAGCACGCCCGGGTGGTCCAGGGCGATGCGCTTGATCTTCTCACGCTTGCCCTCGGGCAGCTCCCGGTCCATCAGGTGATCCACCGACTGCGCCAGAATCTGCTTCACGCTGGCCAGTATGTACAGGGCGATCGCCGCGGCGAACAGCGCGTCGAAGCCCGGCCAGCCCCAGGCAGCCAGTAACAGCGCCAGTACGACACTGGCGTTGACCAGCAGGTCGGCGCGAAAGTGCAGGGCGTCGGCGCGGATGGCCGGCGAATCGGTGACGCGCACCACGTGCCGCTGGAACAGTACCAGCGCGAAGGTCAGGCCGATCGAAACCAGCATCACCAGCACGCCGATATCCCAGCTTTCCGGCGCCACCGGGTGCAGCAGCCGTCGTGTGGCTTCGACCAGCAGGAACACGGCGGAGCCGGCGATAAAAACCGCCTGGCCGAGCCCGGACAGCGCCTCGTACTTGCCGTGACCGAAACGGTGTTCGCGATCGGCCGGCGACAGGGAGTGGTGCACCGCCAGCAGGTTCAGCAGGGAGGCCAGGCAGTCCAGGGCGGAATCGACCAGTGTGGCCAGCAGGCTGACCGAGCCGCTCACGCTCCAGGCAAAGGCTTTCAGCACGACCAGCGTCAGGGCCACCGACACCGAGGCGTAGGTGGCCAGGCGCATCAGCCTGGCCTTGTGCGCCGCGGTGACGGGGGCAGCGTTGACAGAATCTGTGCTCATTGGACCACCGGGTAGCAGGAACTTCGCAGTGTACCAAACCCGGGTGAATTAACCCGCACCGACCGGTCATTATCGGCCAACAGTGCCGCCCGGGCGACAGCGAGCGGTTTCTGCCGTTTTCTCCGGTTTTTTCTTGCGCGCAGCGCCCGCCCTTTGCAATTCTAATTGTCCCGTAACCGACACAATGCAGAAGAAAAACATGGGACGTTTTCTGATAGACCGATGGGGCAACCTGGTCCTGTTCGCCGCGCTGCTGGTGATGCCGGCGCCGGTCTCTGCGCTGGACGCGGACCTCTACCTGGCGGGACTCGGGTTGCACCAGGAGACCGGCCGCAATATCTACCTGGGGGGTATCTACCTGGAGCGCGAGGCGCCGCGGCCGGCCAGCCTGACCGAGGCTTCCGGCACCCGCGTCATGGAGTACCGGGTCGTGGCGCGGCGCACCAGTATCCGCAGCCTGCTCGGCGGCATGCTGCTGCAGAGCGAGGTCGCGACGGGCCAGCCACCGGACCAGGCCACCACGGATTTCGCCGACGCGATACTGTCCGCCGTCAACACCAGCCTCTACGCCGGGGATTCCCTGAAAATCGAGCTCAGCGGCGGCGACACCACCATTGCCAGGCTCAATGGCTACGAACTGGCGCGGGTGGATGACGCCGGCGTCGCGGACTACCTGCTGATGGGATGGGTCGGCGAATCCGGCCCGTCCACCGTGTTCCGCGACAAGCTCACCGCGGGGCAGGTGGACCCCTCCCTGCTGTCCACCCTGGAGGCCAATACCTATTCACCGGATCGCGAGGCGGAGGTCGCGCGCTGGGTGCGGGCCGAGGACGAGCCCGCGCCGGCGGCCGCCGCGGCAGTCGTACCCGCGGCAGCGGACGCCGGCGCGCAAACCGCCGCCGTGGCAGGTGCGGCACCCGCCGGGACAACGCCGCCCACTGCGCACGAAGCGTCCCGCGATGCGGCGCCCGCCGATGCGGCGCCCGCCGATGCGGCGCCCGCCGACGCGGGGCTGCCAGCGGCGAGCGTGGCCGCGGCCCCGGCCGTGGCGCGCCCCGCCGCAACCGGCGGCGCGCTGACGACGACAGCGGTGCCACCTCCCGCGGCGCCGCCGCCCACAACTTCCGCGCTACCGGCGGCCATGACGCCGGCGCCACAGGTCGCCCCGCCGCAGGTACAACTCGCCGCGCTGGTGCCAGTGCCGGGCATGCTCCCGACTACCAGCCTGGAGGACGAGATCCGCGCACTGGGCGTGCAGGAGTACTCCCGGCGCCTGTCGGATTTCCACGGCAGCCTGATCCGCCTGGTCTACGGCGAGATCCGCTATCCCAAGCGCGCGGTGCGGCGCAGCCTGGAGGGCCGGCTTGAACTCGACCTGACGATTACCGCCTCGGGAGAGGTTGTCGCGATAGCAATAGCCCAGGACTCGGGCCACCGCCTGCTCGACGAAGCGGCCGTGGAAGCGGCGCAAACGGCCTTCCGCGACGGCCTGCCCATCGCGGTCGACCCGGTGGCCATCGCCGAATTCGGCGACTTCGCCAGCGGCCGCTTTACCATTCCCCTGCCGGTCAATTTCCGCCTGCAGTAGCAACAGCCAGTGCTCCGGCGGGGCAGGCGGCGGCGCCTGCCCCGGGGCCCTGTGCCACTCTCTACCCGGTGAGCGCGCCCCAGGCTACCCCCAGCCCGCCTGTAGCGGCCGCGTGAGCGCGGGCAACACCGGGCGCCGGTATACCCGGGGCGGACAGGCTGTCGATGGCCGTCGCCGCCCACTGCGCGGTCGCGACCGGGAATCGCCCGCGGTTGCAGGCGCGACATACAGCTGCAGGCCGGGCCGGCAAAAGCCCGCTGCGGGAGGAATGCGGTAGATAAGAATGGCGTGACGTGGACGTCCGGGACCGGCGGCAACCAGTCCCGGATCAGCCGCGAGGGGCCGCGCCAGGGCGTGAGGGGTCGGCGACCCCTGCTCAGTCGTCAGCCGGGCGACGGCTGTCGTTGGCGGCGTCGCGCACCATGCGGATCGTGCGCTGGCAGGTCTGCAGCCATTCCACGCGGGTTTCGGTCCTGAGCGCCCGCACGTAGCCCTGCTCGGTAATACAGGAGATGCTGGTCTTGTTCGGCGTCCAGTCCCCTTCCTTCGGACGCGGCTTGCGCGAGCTGTAGTACCACAGGCCACGACGGTCCTGCATAACATACTTGGCGTCCTCGGGCAGGAATACCTTGCGCCCGTCGATGACGGCAAAGACTTCCGTATCCTTCTCCGGCGACTCGCCGACCACTGCGGTGGGAGTGATAGTCAACATGTCTGGTTACCCCTCAATTTGCCTGTTCTTTCGTTGTAGTTTGTTTGTTCACCGACCGCTTCGGTCCCCTGGGGGTACCGGGTCGCCCGGTGTCGCCACATGCGTTTGCGCAGCGTGGGTTCAGTTATACGGCGAGAGGGACGGGTCAAACAACGGTTTTTCTGCCATATTTTTAGTAAATATGAATTTTGAGTAAAATTATGGCCATTATTTTTGTAATGCAGGCATTTTTTCGCCGTGAGGCGGGGCATCGCGTCATTTTTTTGACGGATAACGAACGCGCCGCGCCCAGGTAAAAGGGCGCGGCGCGAGAACAGCGGGGCCGGCAGGGCGGCCCCGGGCAGGGTTAACGCGGTACGAGCTTGATATGCGAGCGATCGCCGGGCTGCGGCTCGAGCGGCTTGAGCACCTCGAGTTCACCGCACACCGGCGGCAGGGCAGCGGCGTCCTCGACCGCGCTCATCAACATGTACAGCGCCAGCGTAGAGCGCCCCTCCTCGGAGGAAAGCGGCGCGGCAAAGGCCGCCAGGCCGCCCTCACTGATAATGCCCAGGACAACGGCGTTGGTCAGGTAGTCCCTGATAATCTGCCGGTTGACCTGGTCGCGCTGGTAGCGCTGGTAGCCCTCGTCTCCGAGCAGGCTGCGCAAGGTCTCGACCCCGTCCGGCACCGCGCAGTCATAAACTGCGGGTTCGTTGCCGAAGGCGCGGTCGATCCACCCGATGATCTCGTCCAGATGCACGTTCATTCCCCGGCAGCGCTCAGGCGGCCTGCACGCTGGCGGCAAGTTTCTTCTGCAGTCCATCCAGGTCGGGCACCTGGTACACACTGTCGCGGAACCTGAACGCCGCCGACGCGTGTTCGGCGACGCTGTCCGGTACGTCGGTCACCTGCTCGCCATCGAGCCTGGCGACCGCCAGTCCCTCACCGCGCAGTGCAACCCCCCAGTATTCACAACCCTCCCCAGCCAGGCCGAGAAACACGGCCACCAGGCCGGTGTGGATTCGCTCGTGCATCCAGCGCGCGCCGCTGTCTGCGCCGAAATCCAGTACCGGGATATCGCGACCACGCCAGGATACGGACTCGGGGGGCGTATCGGCATCGGCGTTGACCGTGAGTATCTCCGCCAGGCAGTTCTGGGGAACCGCCCAGTTCTCCGCGCTGGATATCGGGATAAGCACACAGGACGTTGTGGACTCTTCGCTCATCGTCACTCCTCAGGACAGTTGCAGGTCATGGCCGGTGAGCACGTTGATCTGCTCGACCAGGGCCGGGAAATTGAAGGGTTTGCCCATGTAGGCATTGCAGCCGGCCTCTTTCGCCAGCGCGCGGTGTTTCGCGCCGGTGCGCGAGGTCACCATGATCACCGGCAGGTGGCCGTAGCGCCGCGATTTGCGGATCTCGCGCAGCGTCTGGATACCGTCCTTGACCGGCATCTCGACGTCGAGCAGCACCACGTCCGGCAGCCGGTGCGTGGCGTTGAGGAGATCGATCGCCACCAGGCCGTTCTCCGCCGTGACCGTTTCCACGCCCACGGTATCCAGCTGGCTGGTCGCCACCATGCGCTGGGTGCGCGAATCGTCCACGACCAGCGCCAGCAGGGGCGCGTCGTCGTCACGATCCACCGCGACGGCGGCCACGCCGTCATCGCGCACGCTGTCGACCAGCATGTTCAGGTCCAGCGCCACGATCGCTTCACCGTCGGATGTCGTCGCCGCGCCGGCAACCCCGGGGACCGCGGAAAACTGTGAGCCCAAAGAGCGCACCACCAGTTCCAGTGCCTCCTGCACGCTGTCCAGCGCGATAGCCATGTGCCGCTCTTCCGAACCGGCGATAATCACCGGTACGAAGCTTTCCCAGAAGCTGCGTTCGGGCAGGGCCACTCCCTGGCACAGGGTCGCCAGGTAACCCGGTTCGCAGTCCATATCGAACAGCCGCAGTGGTTCGCCGCTGGCGACCGCGGCAAAGAAATCATCCGCCGGCACCTGGTCTACCGCGATCAGGCCGTTGAGCGGCACCGCGTAGGAGTGGTCGCCGGCGGTCACCAGCAACGCGCCGTTGACGGTCACATTGCTGGGAATGCGCACGATAAACGTGGTGCCCTCACCCACCACCGACTCGATCTGGATATCCCCGCCGATCTGCTGAATCTCGGTCAGCACGATGTCCATGCCGACACCGCGCCCGGAAATCTCGCTCAGGGTGCTGGCGGTGGAAAAGCCCTTGTGAAAAATCAGCCGGATCGCCTCCTCGTCGCTCAACGCATCGACATCCACATCCAGGCCTTTCTCGTAAGCGGATTCGCGCAATGCGTCCGGGTCGATGCCCTTGCCGTCATCCGACAGGCGGATGACGTAGTCGCCACCGGACTTGTCCACGTCGATGGTGATGCGCCCGGCATTGGGCTTGCCCGCCGCCAGCCGGTCTTCCGGCGCCTCGATGCCGTGGTCCAGTGCGTTGCGCACCATGTGCTCCAGGGCCACCTGCAGACGCGCGTAGTAATCGCGGTCCAGGGCGCCCACCTCGTTCAGGACACGGAAAGTGACCACCTTTCCCAGGTCGGTGCTGACCGTGCGCACGATGCGGCGCAGGCCGGGCATCAGGCGCGACACGGGGACCACCCGCGCTGCCTGAATCGACGAGGAAATACTGGAGATCACCGAGGACTGCTGCTTCAACAGGGCCTCGACCTGTGAATTCTGGCGGCCGAGCAACTCGATCAGGTCCGCCAGGTCTTCCACGCCCTCGCGCAGGATACTCGCGGCCTCCTGCAGTTCCGAATACTGGTCCATTTCCAGGGCGTCGAGGTCCGGTGTCTTGCTGGCGCCCCGGGCGTTGACGGTGAGCAGCGCCCGGTCGGCGATCTTGCCGATATGCGTGCGCACCGAGGAGAGCCTCCCCTGCAGCTCCGATGTCGAGCGCTTGCTGCGCGAGGTGCTCTGCGAGGCGCGTACACACAGTTGTTGTGACTGGCTGGCCAGGTTCAGCAGGTGATCCAGCTTCTCCGAGGTAATACGCACAGACTGCTGGGCCGCGAGGGCCTTGGCCCCTTCGTCCGCCAGCTGCTGGTCCTTGCGCTTTTCGCGCTCCCCGGCCGGGCTTGCCGGCTGCTCGGCCGCCACATCTTCAACCGGCGCCTCCTGCAGTGCCGGCTCGGCCGCCTCCGCGACCTGCGCTACCGGGTCAGCCGCACCGGCCTTGCCGACTTGCGGCAGTTCGCTGGCAATATCCGCGCGCTGCGCACCGACGAAGTCGATGCCACGCACTACCGCATCCAGCCACACGTTGACCATGCGGAAGTAGGTTTGCTCGTCGTCACTCTCGGGCTGCGGCATCGCGTCGAGCAGAGTCTCGAAATTGTGGATCAGGGTGCCGAACCGCTGCAGGCCGACCCCCTTGGCAATACCCTTGACGGTATGCAGCGTGCGGGATATCTCCGCGACGACCTGCTCGGCTCCGCTGTCCTTCTCCCACTCGCTGATCAGGTCCTCGAGCTTCTCGACCTCTGCGGACCCCTCCTCCAGGAAGGCATCGAGGAAATCGGTGAAGATCTCACCCCCGGTACGAGTGGTGTAGCTGAACTTGATATGCGCGGGGACACACCAGGACAGGTCCGCGCAGGTGTCAGCTTGCGCGACAGGCTCCTGCGCCTGCTCCAGTACCAGCTCCTGTGGTTGCTCCTGTGCCTGCTCCACCGCCGGCGCCGGGGTGTCTTCCCGCCCCGGTTCGAACGGCTGCTCCGCCGTCGCCGCTACGGGCTCATCCGCGGCTGCGGGCTCATCCGCGCCGGCGCCGAACTCGTCCATGTCCACGCCACAAATTTCACCTGCGCCGGCTACCGCGTCGGCGGACAGGCTGGCAAAGGCCGCGTCGATATCCTGTGTCAGGCCGGCTTCCAGGGCCATATCCGCGTCATCGAACTCGACACTCAGGTCGCCACCGAAAATGTCCTCGGCCATATCTGCGGCCGTATCCCCGGCAAAGGCCGGGGGCACAGCGTCATCGTCCCGGGCAGCGGGCGGCGCGGCGTCATCCAGTTCCGCGATATCGTCGTTCGCGGCTGTCGACAGCAAGCTCTCGCCAAAGCTATCCAGCTCGTCCAGCAGGTCGCCCGGGTCGCTCTCGTGCAAGACCACCTCGTCGTCGAAGCCGTCGAGGTCGCCCAACACGGAGAACTCGTACTCGGGCGAGTCATCGTTGAACATTGCTTCAGCGCTGGCGACAGTCGAGGACTCATCGAGCATATCCGCGGGCGCGTGAAAATCGGGACTGAACAGGTCGTTCCAGCTCTGTCCGCTAGCGCTGTTGTACAGGCGCACATAAACCGCTTCGCGCTCGTTCGCGGCCAGGTGCTGCAGTGCGCCGGGCACACCCGGGAACACGGAACACACAGGTTCGTAACCGTCGGTATAACACTGCTTGATAGACGCCTCGTCGACGCCCAGCCGCGCATCCACACCCAGCTCCGCCGCGTCCAGGCCGACACCGGCAAGGCGGGCGGTCGCCGCCTCGCCAAGTTCGCGCATGATGGAGGGGATCGTGGCGGCGATCTCCGCCGCGCTGTCGCGACTGAGGCCGTCCATCATGGCGAAATCTTCGTGGTAATCGATTTCCACCTCGGCGGAGGCATCCAGGCTGAAATCACCTTCCGCGGCAACCAGCTCCAGTTCATCCGGGTCCGCATCCTGGCTGTCCAGGTGGCCGCCCTGCAACAGGAAGTCATCAAACTCGTCGTCGTCTTCGGGCCGGGGAGTGCTGGCGACATAGTCCAGCACGCTGGCGTAGTCGTCGTCGCCCCGCGCCGCAACCGCCTGCGCTTGCTCCTCCAGGTCGTCCAATCCTACCTGGTCGTCCAATCCTTCCAGGTCTTGCAATCCTTCCTGATTTTCCAACCCTTCCAGGTCATCCAATCCCTGAAGGCCTGGCAGGTCTTGCAGCGCTTGCAGCTCCTGGCCAAAACCCTCGTCAGCATCCTGCGCCACCGCCGTCGTATCGAGTTCAGTGGCGTCGGCATCCTGCGCGATACCCTCCAGGGGGCCGGCAGCGGCGACCCCGGCCTGCGCGGACAGGTCCGCCGCGGGCAACTCGGGCGACATGTCCAGCGTCTCCCCGAAAGCAGGCGCCGCCGGCGGCGCCTCGTTGGCGACCTGCTGGTCCTGTGGGTCCGCCACCTGGCTGGTCACCGGAGCATCCTCCAGGTCAGCCGGCGCCGGGGTGTCCGCGGCGCCCGCATCGCCGGGCTGTGACGCGCCGTTCACCACGCGCGCGACTGGCCGGGCGACCGTATCCGCCGCCGCGGAGGCTCCCTTGACCCGCTTGATCGTGAGGAAGGACTCGCCCATGTCGTCTTCACTGGCCAGGCCGAGGATGTCGAGGCCTTCCTCGACCACGGCGTCGGCGTCGCGCGCCGACTCCTCGCGACGCGAGTAGTCGATGGCCATGATGTGCGACTCTTCCTCGACCACTTTTTCCTCTGCGACCTCGTCGGAGTATATGTCGCTGCGCGCGCTGTCCGAGGAAATGACGATCTCCTCCTCAACGTAGTTCGCCAGGTCGTCTCCACCCTCGTTGCCGCGGAACATCGGCCTGCCAGCCACCTCCGCCTCGAAAGCGGACAGGCCCGCGTCAACGTAGTCGTCCTCGATCTTGAACAGCGACTCCTCGGGCTCATCGACGTCCATGTCCAGGAGCCATTCCAGTTTTTCTTCTTCGTTCGGCTCCGCGGAGTCAATGGCCTCGTCGACCTGTTCGACGTCGAGCTCCTTGTGCGTACGCATCATTTATCTCCTGTTGTGACGGGTCGGGCCCGCCCATTCAGTGGGACAGCGGTTCCCGGGCAGAGGACTTGTCCGTACCGGCATTTTCTTCCCGCAGCGGCGCCCCCCTGGACTGCCTGGCCGTCCCCGCGTTCGCCAGGGCGAAACACTGGTTGGTCAGCTGGCGGATGCGGCTCACGTCCGGCCCCTCGTCCTTGCTGTAGGACTCGACCAGCGCGGGCAGCGCCTGTACCACTTCGCTCACCAGGTTCTGCACGTCGTAGCCGGGAACCAATTCGCCGTCGAGCGAGCGGTCCAGCATGTCCTGGGCCGCCCAGCCGAGCTCACCGAGGATGTTCGCGCCAACCGCGCGCCCGTTGCCCTTGAAAGTGTGGAAGTGACGCCGCATATCGCGCAGCACCTCGTTCACCTCCGGCTCATCCAGCCACTCCTCGGTGAGACGCACCAGCTCGGCGATGATCTCTTCCGACTCCTCGATAAAGACCTCGCGAAATTCCGCCGGGATATCCGCGTCCTGTATCTGCGGCGGCATCGCATCGGCGCTGGCGACCGGAGCCGCCGTGTTGCGCCCCGGTGACAGGCCATCGATATGCCCTGCCAGCTCCGCGACACGCTGCTGCGCCACGGCCACCATGTGGGACGTGTCGTCCAGCGGATCGATAAGTGACCGCTGCATGTGCATCTCGATCTGGGCAAATGCCTCGGCGAAGCAGCGGAACGCATCGTCCTCGCGCACGGCGCCCGCATCGGAGGCGGCAGTGAGCCAGCGCTCGCAGCCCTCGATGACACGCGCTTCCACTTCCATGCCGGCGAAATTCAGAGCGCCGATGATGTCCCGGAGCAACTCCAGTGACTTGTCGATCGCCTTGCGATCCGGCATGGACTCCTGCTCGTCCAGGAACTCCCTGGAGAGCTGGTACAACAGGTCCAGATCCGGGTCACCATTGTCGGCGTCGCGCACCGCCTTGCGCAGCTCCTCGTGGCCCATGTCCGTTTTATTTAGATAGCGGTGCAGGGCCAGGGTCAGGCGCAGTGTGCTCGCCTCATCAAAAGGTTTCTTGTCCAGGGAGCTTTTCAGCGCCTTGCGCCGCAGGATCTGGTGCAGGTAGTTCTCCACCAGGCTCATCTGGTTGAACGTTGCCGTCACCACGCTCTCGCGCAGCTCGTACTCCCTGCCCGATACCGAGCTGGCCAGGCCGTGCTTGAGTTTGTGTTCAAGGTCCAGGATGACGTCGACGACACCGCGGATGATTTCACTCACGGCGTGCGCCTGGGGAGCCGCCCCGCGATCGAGGCTGCCAACTACCGATTTGAAGTGCTTCTGCACCTTCTTCAGCGAATCCGCGTGGGGAATCTGGCCGGCGGCAATCAGCCGGTGCTCAGCCTCTTCTATCGCTTCCTCGACCTTGTCCAGGCTCAGGGCCCCGGCCTCGTTGTCCTGCAGTGACAGCCCGGTGAGGTCATTGCTGTTGAGAAAATCGACCACCTTCTGCAGGCGCTCCAGCGCGGCATTGATCGCGATGACGATGGCGTCGCTGTGAATAAGACCGTGGTTTGCATCGAGGATCGTGTTGTCATCGATGCCGAAGACATCGCGGATTCCGGCTATGTGCACCGGCTTGGAGCGACAGGAAGCCACGTAGTACAGCATCTGCTGAAGGTAGCTGTCGTAGTCCATGTTTTCGTCGAGCTTGCCGCCATTTTCCCGTGCATGCTTGATGGCAAATGCGCCGGACTTGAAAATCTGGGCGATACACTCGTCCGGCGCGATCAAACCGCCGGCAATACCCTCGCACAGACCGATGAGTACAAACCAGAAACGCTCAGGTTCGGACCCGGCAAACAGCGTCTGCATCTTGCGCGCAATACGCGCGACCGTTTTCATGCTTTCACCGACGTTGCGGCGGCGCAAGCCCTGCTTGGCCATCTCCAGGTACAGGGCCAGCATGACGTTGGCGCGGCTCTTGATCTCGTCGTCCGAGGCCGGGCGGGCATCGGTGGTTATCCCGACATCCGCCGGGATATCCATGTGAAAGAAGAACGCTCTGGGCCTGGGCTTTTCCCCAACCCAGCGGCGCAGGTCGTTGACGTACTGCTCCAGGCCGCGCCCGGTGTCCAGGCGTACGCTCTGGGTATGCTCCAGGTACGCCGGTATCACCTTCAGGCCCTGCATGAGACCCCCCATGGCGAGCTTGCGCCGGTCCCCGGACAGCTTGTCCTTGTACAGGTAGTTAAGGCTACGCTCCATCTCCAGGGTCAACATCTCCGCCTTGCGCATACCCAGGGCACGCAGCGTCGACGTCACCTGGTGAACAGACCACATGCAGCGAAGCAGGGCCTGGCGGCGTGACGGATCGTTGCTGTATTCCACCAGCGCTGCTTCCGCACTGTCCGCCTGCGCATTCATCAGGCCGATGACCCACTTGAGGGACACTATGTCTGGCTTCTTATCCACTTCTCAAACCTCCACTAAACCTGTGCAAGGGGCAGGACACCAGTGATTACACTGATGCCCTGACCTCCTCCGGTGCTTCCTCCATGGCCTGCATCTCTTCCTCGCGGTAGATGCGCGTGGCGCTCTGGATCTGCTTGAGGTCTTCGACCTCCGCGAGGTTGACCTCGCCGGCAGCCGCCTTCGCCTCGTTCTCGATGCGGAACTGGCTCAGGCTCTCGGCTACTTCGCGCATGGACGCCTTGAGGCTGCTCACGCCGACCTGGGTCGATTCGCTGTACTCGCTGATATCCAGGTTGCGCTCGCGGATCTCATCCATGGCGCTGTTGATCTGCCGCGAGGTGCTCGCCGAGTGTCCCGCGGCCTCGTCCACCGAGTTAATGATCGAGGTGATCGCGGAGGATCCCGCATTGATCTCCTCAAGCGAGCTGTCCAGGCGCTCGATGTACTCCAGGATGGTCACGACCGTTCCCACCGTGGTTTCCATGCTCGCCAGGTTGTCCGCCGAGAGGTTTTGCAGCATGCGCACCTCGGAGATAATCTTGCGGCCCTCTTCCTCGGCTTCGCGCAGCAGGTCACCGATGGCCTCGGCAATACCCAGGAACGGGCGTCCGTGCTCGCCGGCTTTCTCGGCCTCGATCCGGGTGTTGATAGCGACAACCGATATCTTGGTGTTGAGGGCCTGGATATACTCCGCCGCGGCGGTCACCGACTGAATCAATTCACCCTGGCGCTTGGCCGACTTGGATGTCTCCTGGACTGCCTCACGCACGTCGGCGGAAGCCGTCGACATATCCTTGGTCAGTTCGTAACCCTGGGCCACTCGCTGCCGGTTGCGCTCGGAAGTCGTTGCCGCCTCCGCGGTAGACGCCTTGATCTTTTCACTGGTGCGCACCATCTCGGTGGTCGCGGCGACCGAATCCGCCACTGCCCGGGTCAGCACGCGGCCTTTCGCCACCTGGCCCTCGGCGGAAATACCGATCTTGGTAATCCCTTCAGTGGACACCTCGAACGGCGTCTTGATGTTGCGGATCAGTTCGCGCTGCCGCTCGGTAGAGGCATTGATCTCCCTGGCGATTTCGCGCGTTACCGTGTTGCTTTCCGGTACAGTCACGGTCAGGTCACCCTCGGCGATTTTCACCAGGGCGCCGTTGATTTCCGCAACACCCTGCTCGGTATACACCACCCGGCGACGCTGGCTGCGGTACATGACAACCAACAGGGCCACCGCCAGCACACCCGGTGCGCCAAACAGCGCCATCAGGGTGCCGCGATCGTACAGGCGCGCAACGGTCATCTTCTCGATCGCCGGCTCCAGCGCCGATACCGCGTCGGTCAGGCCGTCGGATTCCTTGATAATGGCGTCGCGCGCCAGCGCCGCGTCACGCAGCTCCGGTGAAGCGCTGGCGATCTGCTCAATCGAGGTCGAGACCACCGCGAACAGGTTGGACGCAGTACGTATGGAATCGATCGCGTCAGCGTCGGTTACCTTGTCCACACCCATGATGCGGCTGCCGTTGTTCAGCGCATCCACGATGCGCATGAAGTCAGCCGCATCGGTGCGGAACTCGTCCGCCGCGGCCTGGCTATCGCTGTCCCCCGCCATGATTTTCTCGATGTTCCGCGCGATGCGCTCCGTCAGCCACAGCGTTTTCTGCGCGGCGACGATAGTTTCGGCGGAAACATTCTCATCGTGCAGGATATCGACGACACCCGCGAACTGGCTCTGGATCGGCTTGATGTTGTTTTCCAGCTCGCTGGACACGGAGTGCAGGAATACCACCCGGTCGCTGGCGTTGATCAACGAACGAGTGGAATCGGCCACCGGCTTCCACTGGTCGCGAATACGTTGCACCTCGCTCTCCAGCCCGGTGGACTGGATCTGCCCCAGTTCCACGGTGAAGCTGCCCATATTACTCTTCAGGTCCTCGAAGGTAGCCTCGTCACCCTGCACCGAGGCGCGCGCGTTGGCGGCGATCTGCTGCGAGAGAAGGCGCATCTGGTGCGCTGCCAGTCGGTACTCGCCCTCCTGGCCAGCTTCCTCCTGGATCATGTAGAAGGTGTAGAAAACACCTGCCAGACAGCCCAGTATTCCCAGGGTCATCACGATAACCCAGAAACTGGACGCTCCCATTTTCGTTTTATTGCTCATCGTTCTTTCCCCTTGGTAAAAAACTCTCGGTGGCGGACGCATTCACCAGTTCTTCGTCCTTGACCAACTTGTCTATATCCAGAATCGCCAGGAACTCGCCTCTGTATCTGAATCCGCCCAGTGAATACCTGGCGAAGTCCGGGTCTATTGGATGATCCATGAGTCGCTCCTCGAGCGGCAGGCGCAGGTCGCGCTGCACATGGCTCAAGGTGATCGCGAAATACATACCGGGCTTGCGCACTACCATGCTGTAGTCGCGGACCCTGCCCGTGTAGGGTCTATTTCTGAACAGCACATCACCGCTGAAGACCGGCAACAGCCCTCCCTTGTAGGCGGCCACACCCATGACCCACGGCTTGGTGCCGGGGATACTGGTCACTTTTGGCGTCTCGATAATCTCTTCGAGCGCGCCTTCACCGACCAGCAGGGGGACACCGGCAATACCCAGCGAAGTGCCCACCCACTCCATGCGCTGCTCCTCCGTCTTCGGAGGTTCAACGCCATCGTAGGCGTGTAAACGCTCGATCAGTTCCAGGGATTGCAGTGCTGAGATAGCCATGATCAGGCTGCCGCTTTCTTCTGCGTATGGTTGAAGATAAGTTCGCGCAGTACCGTATCCGGCGGGATCTTCGTGACATGGGCCGTGGCGCCACGCGCCTGGCCTTTCGCGATGTCGAAGATGCCGTCCGAGGACGACAACATCACTACGGGAGTGTTTTTCGTATCCTCGGCATTGCGGATCAACGAGCAGGTCTGGTAGCCGTCAAGTTCCGGCATGGTGATATCCAGGAAGATCAAATCCGGCTTGAAGCGGCGCAGCATACCCAACGCCTTGTAGCCATCTTCCGCCACCTCCACTTCGCAGCCCATGCCGCGCAGCGTGTGGGACATCATCATGCGAATGGTCTTGGCATCATCGACAACGGCGATTTTCACGCCGGTGATGTCCATCTCTTCAGTTGCATTACTCATGGTCGCCCTCGTACTTTTTTTCGTGCGCTGAATCTTTCAACGCCAGTTCAGGTGCGATAACAGTATTTTCAGGTGGCCAAATTCCATCAAGGGAAAACTGGAGTTTTCTCCAGAATCTGAACTTTTACACCGCACGGGCACGCGGCGAAGGAACTACGCAGATGCGAGCAGACCTGCCAGGGTGAGTTTCCGGCAGCCCGTAGGGAAAATTACCAGGATGTGGAAAAAGTGAAGTTTATGCTTGACCACGACTTCGAGACCCCGCGCGGATCGCCGCAACGAGCCAGGTGAACAGCGTGGAAGGCTGCCCGGCCAGGCACAGTCCAGTCAGCGCCCGGGATCAACCCTGGGAGGGGAACATGTAGTTCTTGAACGGCTCGAGGTGTCCGGACTGAAAGTCGCGCAGCTCGTAGATGTTGAACTTGTGCATAAGCGTCAGGCAGCGCTGAAAAACCTCGTCCGCCTCGTAGGCCGAGGGCGGAATACCGTACTCATCGGTGATCTGTGCAAAAATCGTCGAGGCGATTTCGCGACGCGTCTGGTCTTCGCGGTACATCGCGCTGCTGATCGGTGATGAAACGATTGGCGAGCCGTAGACAAGAAACGCCTCCCAGCGCCGCGGGTCCTGACCCTCGTCGAGCTGTGACACCAGGAAGCGGACCATGTTGTACAGGTCCAGCCGCGGTGGCAGCACATCCTTCTGCAACCAGCCGCGCACATCGGACTCGCGCCATTCGCGGTTGATGGCGAGAACGCTGATCACCCTGCCCTCGGCCTGTGGCGGTGCGGCCCCGGCCAGGTCCCACAGCATGTTCAGCCGGGCGGAAAAACCCAGTACGACCGGCAGTTCCTCGACCTGTGTCTTGTCGAAGTCACGCGCCAGTTCCTCCACTGACTTGCCGCGCTGCAGGGACTGTCCACCGCCAGCGTACTGCTCGCCGTCATCCGCCATTTGCACAAATCCTCCTGTTACCGTCACCGGACATATCAGGCGCCATCCTGTTCCCGTACCCGCTTCAGATAGGTGGGCGTCGACACGCCCATGATGCCCGCACGCCTGGCTGTACCTAGGTCGCTGCCCTGACCCTCGACATGCGCCAGCAGCCTGCCCTGCAGCAACTGCATCGGGGATTTTTCCAGCTGCGGCGATTCGCGCACCCACTCGCGCAGGCGCCTCCTGGGCTCCTGCCACAGGGCGCTGGCATTGCGCTCCTCCTCGCGCGCCTGGATCTTCGGCAGCCAGCGGCTGATATTGCGCGCGCGGGTATGGAGAAAATCCGCTGCGCGGCGCGCATCGCCCCGGTAGCGCTCCAGGGCCGAACTGACCAGGTCATCGTCCAGCCAGGTGCCGAGCGGCTTGATGGCTTCCAGTTGCAGCAGGCTGTGCACCGCCTCGGCCAGGGCGAAGTCCAGCGCGTCAAGGGAGGACGGCGCGTAGTCCGGCACTTCCTGCGCAGCGCTGTCGACCACTTCCAGGAATGGACGGGACTCGCCCACGCGCGCGGTTCCCGCGGCTTCTATCCCCTGGAACAGACCCAGGTCTACCGGCGTCAGCCAGTTCTTGTCCGTTTTATCCATGGCGTCGCAGATGCACTGGCGCATCTCGCTGATATTGCCCGGCCATTCGTACTGCAGCATCGCGCGCTCCGCGTCGGGGGTGAAACCGCGCATGTCCCGGTCGCGCCGGGCGCCCTCCTGCAATAGTATCTTGTGCGCCCAGCGCAGCACCGCCTGCTTGCGATCGCGTATCGGCGGTACCTGGATAGGCATGCCGGCGAATGCGCTGGCCAGCTGCATATCCAGTTGGCCGCGGGCGACCAGGCGCTCCAGCGTATCCGGAAACAGGGCGATGAACCTGGCGGCGGGCAGAGCCCGGGGCGGGTCGGCATCGGCCAGGCGGCGTGAACGGATCTGCCGCGCCAGCTTCGCCTGGGCCTCGCCATTCATCAGGTGGGGAGACTTGAACACCAGCGTCCTGCCCTCACTGGATGCCAGTTCGCGGCCAATGCGTTTGTTGGCCTCGCCGCGGCTGCGAAATTCACGGCAGTCGATGGTGCTGAGCATGTCCGCAGCGCCGCCGACGTGTTCATGCATGATTTTCGCGACATACATCTTGCCGGTTCCCGCCGGCCCGATGATCGCCACCGGGATATCCAGGCGCGCGAGGTACAGCGCCTGGTCCACCGCGCCTTCCATGTTGTCGACGACGTAGCCCTCGATATCGCGCTCGACAGGCTGTACGGGAGCCTTGGCAGGCACCACCGCGGACTCGGCCGTCACCGGCGCGGCCTGCGATACCTGCGGCGCGCCGAAAATACCAACGGCGTTGATCGCGGCGGCGACCAGTTGCGCGAAATCCTCCTCCTGCTCGCGCCGCACGGTGTCCCGCGCCGCCAGGGCACGCCCCTGCAGCAGGGCATTGTTGGCGGCAAGCAGGGTCGCCAGCGCACTGCGTTCCCGGGACATGCGCGCCAGGCCCAGGCGTATGCGCAACTCGCGCCCGTGCGCGCGGTGCAGGTGGGAGAGCAGCGCAGTACAGATATCGCTCGCCGCGTCCAGGTCGACATCGCGCAGCGCAATGGCAAGGGAGGTGCCCGCCGGCCGGGATACGACATCGCGGGTGCGCACGATCTCCAGCAGGCTGGCGCGCAGGGCGGACATCAGCTCCGCGACCTCGCGCGGACCCTGGGCGGCGTCGTGTCGGAATTGATCGACTCCCAGCACCGCGAGCGTGTCCGCGGTGTCCGGCGGCGGCGTCATCGACTGCAGCGCCACGGCGGGACTGTCCCACAGCAGCAGCGTCGAGGTGTCGCTGTCACCCAGCCTGTCGGGAAAAATCATGGCGCCGACCACGGATTCCTCATCGGTCATGCTGCGCAGGATGAACGGCGGCAGCTTGACCCGGCGCCGCGACTGCAGCGCGTGACCCAGTGCGACACGGGTGAGCCCATCACAGCGCAGTGCGCGATGCCAGGCCGCGCCCTGCAGGGACTCGCTGCTCGCGCCGAGCAGCCGGGCCGCCTCGCTGTCGCAATCCAGCACCACCCCCTGCCCCGGATCGACAATGACGCGCGCCTCGTAAACCGGCTCACTCACCCCGCGCCGCTCCCCGGATCCTCTCCCCGCTCGTGGATTTTCAGCAGTACACGCCGGAAAGCCGCGGCTTCCTGCGCGCCGGGGACCATGTAGCGGCCCTGGAAAAAAAACGTGGGCACGGCGTGACCCTCGCGCTCCAGCCATTGCGCCTGTTCCCGCCGCACCGGCGCCGCGTAGCGTTCATCCGCCAGTACCGCGGCGGCCTGCGGCGCGTCCAGGCCGGCCCGGGCCGCCACCGCGGCCAGGGTCTGCACGTCGCTGACATCTTCACGGCGACGAAAAAACGCCTCGAACAGGGCCAGCTTCAGGGCTGTCTGCGCGCCTCTTTCCCGCGCCCAGTGCAACAACTGGTGCGCGCGAAACGTGTTCACCATGCGCATCCCCTCGTGGTAGTCGAACTCGAAACCCAGTTCGGCGCCCAGTTGCGTGAGACGCTGCCGCGCCCCGTCGCCGCGCGCGGCCGCGGGGCCGTATTTCAGCGCCAGGTGTTCACGCAGGTCCTGGCCCTGTGGCGGCATGTCGGGGTTCAGTTCGAAGGGGCGCCAGCGCAGCTCGGCGTCGACAGTGAAATCCATGGAATCCAGCGCCTTCCGTAACTGCAGGTAGCCGATGATGCACCAGGGGCAAACCACGTCCGAGACGATATCGACCTGGAGGTTCAGGGTTCCGGGCTCAGCGGCCATTGTCAGCCTCGCGGGGCAGTGCCTGGGGGCGTCCATGATAGAAGCAATCGGCGCCAAGCGCACTACCGCCCGGGCGCGGGGCGGCACCGCGCCGCCAGGTGCTTTCTGTACTTTTCTGCATTTTGCGTTTTGCATTTCACCTGCAGCTTGCTACAACTGGGCTTACAGGGCTGCCAATCGGGCGACCGGGACAGCCCTGGACAAGCCCCGGGCTAGACCCGGGCCTACGGAGGAAAGGGTGATGAACCTGGTAAACCACAACGCGGAAGGTGCGACGATCCACCTCGACCCGCGTGAGCTTCTCATGGTGATGGCGCTGGTACAGGAAGGTCGCTGCTCTTTCGAGTGCCAGGGTGAAACCGGCAGGAACCTCGACCAGCTGTTCTGCTCGGCGGTGGCCAGGGTCCACGAGGCCCGGCGCAATCGTGAAGCCCTGCTGGCCGCCGAGCCGGCCTTGATGGCCTGAGCCGACGCCGCGACCGCGGCGAAATCGGGGCGTGGCGACTACTGCCGGGGCGAACCGCGCGGTGGTAACCTGTCGCGCATGAGCACGCCCACCCCCACCGAAGCCTGCGCCCCCCGCCGGATCGACCTGCCAGGCGCTGACCTGTGCCTGCACCCGCGCGTCGCACTGGCGGACGCCGACGCCCTGCTCTCCCGCCTCATCAGCCACGTCCCCTGGCGCCAGGAGCACATCACCCTGTTCGGCGTCACCCGGCCACAGCCGCGCCTGGTGGCCTGGTACGGAGACCCGGGCGCCAGTTATACCTACTCCGGCATTCGTCACGAGCCGCTGCCCTGGACACGCGACCTGGCGCGCCTGCGCGACACCATGGCCGGGCTGTGCGCCTGCAGTTTCAACAGTGTCCTGCTCAATTACTACCGCGACGGCAAAGACAGCATGGGCCTGCACGCCGACGACGAGAGGGAATTGGGCGCGGACCCGGTCATCGCCTCGCTCAGTCTCGGCGCCACCCGGCGTATGTACTTCCGCCATAAAACGCGCCGCGACCTGCCGACCCACAGCATCGACCTGCCGCACTGCAGCGCGCTGATCATGCGCGGCGACACACAGGCCTGCTGGAAGCACGGCCTGCGCCGCACCGCCCGGCCCTGCGGGCCGCGGGTGAACCTGACCTTCCGCCAAATCCTGCCGCTGTCATAGCGCGACATCGGCAGCGGCGGCGTTTTCCTCCAGTTGCGCCACCGTCTTGATGCCGGGAATCACCGTCGCCACTTCCTGGTAGCCCAGGCACCACGCATTGGCCCAGGTGGCGGCGGCCATGCCCGCCGGGCGCTGCTCCAGAACTTCCAGGGCACGGGCGATCTCGCGGTCGCGGCCCTCGTCAGGGCGCCAGGAGCGGACGTCGCCGTGCTCGAATGCGTGGCCGGGTTGGTACCTGCCGCCGAGAAAACCGCTGGCCAGCGGCACGCGGGCGATAATCCCCAGGTCCTGTTCCCGCGCGAGCGGGAAGATATGCCGGCGAGCGCCGCCGCGCACCGCGTTGAAAATGGTCTGGATAACGCTGATGCCGTAGTGCGTGGAGCGCTCCACCTGGTGGCGCATGTTCGGCATGGCCACGGAGTTACCCAGGTAACGCAGCTTGCCCGCCTGGACCTGCTTGTCCAGCATCGTCCACAACGCGTCATTGTCGAAGCGCTCGTCGCTGGCGGAATGGATCTGGTAGATATCGATATAGTCCGTGCGCAGCGCGCGCAACGACGCCTCGAGCTGTTCCAGCACCTGCCGCGGCGCATAGTTTTCCTCGCCCAGGTCGTTCGCCGTGTTGTGGCCGAACTTGGTCGCGACGATCCAGCGCTCACGTTGCCCGGCAATCGCCTTGCCGATCAATGTCTCCGCCAGGTGATCGCCGTAGCACTCGGCCGTGTCGATGAAGTTCACCCCGAGTTCCCGCGCGCGCGCCAGGATCTGCTCGACCTCAGACTGTTCGAACTGCTTGTTCCACACGCCCGACAACTGCCAGGTGCCGATACCGACTGCCGAGACCTGCAACTCCGTTCGACCCAGCCTGCGATAGTGCATAGCGACTCCCCGACGCGGCCAGCAACCGCCCCTGTAATGCCCGTGAAGTAAACCTGTCCAGCGCCACTACTATAGCGCCGGACTGCAAATTCGGCAGACCCTGCCCAAGCGGGCTGCACGCGGTTATACTTGCATCGGGATCGATCATAATGATAACCGCGGACCCGACATACCGATGAAAAAAGGTGTGCTTGCCCTGGTACTGGCCCTACTGCTGCTGCCCCTGTCATTGTGGGGAGCGATCACCTTGTGGGGCGGGCAGATGATAAACTCGATGCTGCGCCCGGATCACCCGCAGCGAGACGACCCCATTACGGTGCCGCCGGACTACCGCGATGATCGCTACTGGGCGTCCCTGCCGGGCACCGGGCTGGCAAACCTCGTTCCGGGCCAGCAGCCACAGCGCAGCGGCCGCGCCGAGGTCGCCGTTTTCTACCTGCACCCCACCTCCTACCTCTCCGGCAAGCGCTGGAACGCGCCACTGTTCGCCAACAGCTGGGCCTGGGAAATGGTCGACCGCATGATGGCGACGCAGGCCAGCGCGTTCAACGCCTGTTGCGACGTCTACGCGCCACACTACCGCGAGGCCACGCTGTGGAGCTTCATCGAACGCGACAGCGAGGATGGACTGCGCGCGCTGGAACTCGCCTACATGGACGTATCGCGCGCCTTCGACGAGTTCATCAACCGCTTCAGCGAGGGCCGCCCGTTCATTATCGCCAGTCACAGCCAGGGCACGGCCCACGCGCTGCGACTGCTCAGCCACAAGGTCAACAGCAGCCGCCTGCGGCACCGCCTGGTCGGTGCCTACCTCATCGGTTACTACCTGCCCGTGGACATGTTCAGCCGCGAGCTGACCAACCTGCATCCCTGCGAGAGCGCCAGCGATACCGGCTGTATCGTGCACTGGTCCACCTACGGTGACAACGGCACCCCGACGCCCTCTGTACCGCACTGGTACACGGAGGGCTGGGAGTACTCCGATGGCAAGGAAATGCTGTGCACGAACCCGCTGAACTGGACCACGGACGGCTCGCTCGCGCCGGCCGACCTTCACCCCGGGGCGCTGCAGCTACCAGCGGATTTCGGCCTGGGCAACCGGCTGTTCAACCAGCCGTCGGGAGAACAGATCCTGGCCCTGCCGCCGGTGCTGCCGCAGTGGACCTGGGCGCAATGTCGCGACGGCATTCTCTACGTGGAGCCACAACTGGCCGGCCCCTTCGCCAGCGAGCGCGACGACGAGCGACAGAACTATCACACCCGCGACTACGCCCTTTTCTACCAGGCCATCCGCGACAACGCGGTGCAGCGCGCCGACGCCATGCGCCGCCTGGCCGCCTACCGCTGAGCCGGGCTCGCGCGAAACTCGACTTCCCGCGCTCGCAACACCTCGCCACAGGCGCCGCATGTGACCTGCGCCACCAGGGGCTCACCACAGCTGCGGTGCGTCAGGCGCAGGGGCGGGCCCGCACCACGGGCGTCGCACCAGCGATCACCCCAGTGCAGAAGGGTAAGAAACCAGGGAAACAACGCCTCGCCGCGCGCGCTCAGCCGATAGTCATGGCGCGGCGGCCGCACCTGGTAGGGTTCGCGCACGAGGATGTCCTGGGCGAGCAGCAACCTGAGACGGTCGGCCAGGATGTTGGTCGCCACCGGCAACTCCCGGTGAAACTGCTCGAAGCGGGTCAACCCGTGAAAGCACAGGGCGATCAGGTTGGCCGTCCAGCGATCGCCGACAATATTGATCAGGCCCAGGTAATGCCGGCGGCCGGACACGCGACCCAGCGGCACCGAGGAACGTCGGCGGGTTTTTTTCTCGCGCTCGTCGTGGGTCGCCCCCGGCCCCGGCGCATAGTCCACGTCCCAGGCCCCGATCTCGCCGTCACAGGCGCCACAGCGCACGCGCGGAATAAACTCGCTGCCGCAACCGCGGTGTCGCAACACAACGTCCTCGGCGCCGCGGTCGCGACCGTGGTGACGCTCCCACTGCAGGGCCATCAGCGCGCACTGGTAGAGGTCCAGTGACTTGTCGGTGAGGTGGTAGCGAACCTGTCCGGCGGCGCCGCGCTCGCGCGACAGGCAGCCCACCGACTGTAGCCACTTCAGGCGGTTGGACAACACCCCGCGGGAGGCGCCGGTGGCGTGCATCAGTTCGTTGAAGGCGCTGACGCCCCAGAATCCCTCCTGCAGGATCAACAGGCACCACTTGTCACCGATCTCGTCCAGGGCCCGGTTGATGGAACTGGCGCGCGTAACCAGTTTGCTCAAGACGCCGCGATTGTCATTGTCATTGTCGTGCGTGCCGGGAGTGTGCATGCCTGTCCTCGTAGGCGCGGGCGCCGGGCGAATCAGGAGCGCAGAATATCAGCCAGGCCGGCCAGCGTCTGCAGACGGTAACTGGCGGTGCTGAAGTCGTGCCCGGCGGTGAAGTCATTGTGCACCACCGCGCAGTCGATGCCCGCGGCCACGGCGGCGCGCAGGCCGCGCTCGGAGTCCTCGATCACCAGGGCCTGCTCCGGTCGGGCGCCCAGGCGCTGCAGCGCCAGCAGGTAGGGTTCAGGGTGCGGTTTGGCCTGGCGGTAGTCCTCGCGCGTCAGCACGAATTCCATGGTCGCCAACAGGTCGCGCTCACGGTGAATGAGCTCGAAGTCGACGCGCCTGGCAGTGGTCACCACCGCCATGCGGTGGCGCGTGGCCAGCCGGCCAAGGAGTTCGCGCACGCCGTCGATCTCGATATCCCGGGTGCGCAGGAATTCCTGGTACCAGCTGTTGCGCAAGCGGCGCTGCGCGGCGATGCGACGCTCGTCGATGCCGGCCTGTTCGGCCAGCTCCCAGGCCGCCCGACCCTGCACCATGATCTGCTGGTATGCCTGGCGGTCCAGTGTTATGCCCAGCGGCGCCAGGGCGCGCCGCGTCGCCTCGTAGTACCAGTACTCGGTGTCCACCAGCACGCCGTCGTGATCGAACAGCAGGTAGGGATAGCGCATGTCTCGTCTCGGTCGGTACAAGCTTGCAAGTCTGCCGCTATCGGCACGTCGCGGCGCCCCACGCCGCAAGTCTTCCGCCGCAAAAAAAACCACGGACCGCCTGTGGACAAACTGACCCAGGCGGGGGTTTACGCCCCAGCGGCATTTCTCTAGCATGCGGGAAGACCGGATCGGCCCGACGCTGTGATCCCAACGCCCCGGTGCCGGCGGCATTGATTATAACTATAAACAGCGGAGAGTGACTTATGAAGCGCTGCATCCCCCTGCTTGGCGCCGCCAGCCTCGGTTTTGCCCTGATCCAGACCAGCCACACCGCCTGCGCCCAGTCGCTGGTGCTCGAAGAAGTGGTGGTGACCGCGCGCAAGCGCGAGGAGTCGCTGCAGGAAGTCCCGGTGGCGGTCTCGGCGTTCAGTGCCGAATCGATGAAATCCCTGGGCATCAAGAACCTGCGCGATTTCGACGGGCTGGTGCCGGGCCTGCACCTGGGGGGCGGCGGCAATGGCCTCAAGGGCGACGGCAATGCCTATATCCGCGGCGTCGGGCAGCGTGAAACCCGCGTCACCATCGATTCCGGCGTGGGTATCTACCTCGACGATGTGTATATAGCGCGCGCCTCCGGCGCCCTGCTGGACGCGGTGGATATCGAAAGCGTCCAGGTGCTGCGCGGGCCCCAGGGCACCCTGTTCGGCAAGAACACCACCGGCGGCGCCATCCTCTACCAGTCCATCAAGCCGACCTCGGAGTTTTCCGCCGACGCCAGCGTCACACTGGGCAACTACGACCGGCAGGACGCCTCCCTGTCAGTGGACCTGCCACTGGTCGACGACACCCTGCTGTCGCGCTGGACCGTGGCCAGTGTGCAACAGGACGGCTACATCGAGAACAACCTGGACGGCACCGACTGGACAGATGACGATCGCGCCATGGCCATCGGCCAGTTGCGCTGGCTGGCCTCGGACGCGGTGATCGTCGACCTGGCGGCGAACTACACCAGGACCAGGCAGCGGCCGCAGGGCCAGAAATGCGTATGGCTGGGCGAGGAACTGGCGCAGGCCGGGTTTCCGCAGCAGGGCTCGCTGGAGGCGGCCTACGACATCTTCTCCCCGACACCGGTGCAGGAGTACTGCGAGCGCAGCGGCGACGACCTGCCCATCGACCGCTTCCAGAGCGAGCAGAACAGCGAGGACCCGATTTTCTACCAGGGCTCCTACGAGGTGGACACCGCGATGCTCTCCGCCACGGCGAACTGGGAAATCAGCGACACACTGCAACTGAAAAGCATCACCGCTTACCGCAACACCGAGCAGATAGCCGACGAGGACATAGACGCCATGGAGGCGGTGCTCGTGGTTCGCTACACACCCGAGAACAACGACACCGACCAGTACTCACAGGAGTTCCAGCTCATCGGTTCGGCGCTGGACGACCGGCTCAACTACACGCTGGGAGTGTACGGCTTCTACGAGGAAACCAATGACGACTGGCTGCAGGATTTTGCCGGCTACGTCGAAACCACCACCACTTCCGTGCCCGGCCGCGCCAGCAGCATGCTGGCGCGCTCCAACCTGACCGAACGCGAGACCGAGAATACCGCCTGGGCGGGTTTCAGCCAGCTCGATTTCAATGTCACCGAGAGCACAGTTCTCACCCTGGGCGTGCGCTACACCTGGGAAGAACGCAAGACCGCCTACCGCGAGGCGCGCGTCTACCTGCCCAGCATCGGCAGCGGCGACTACCTGGGCGACCTCGACACCATTTACAGCGGCAACATCCTGCACGCCTTCTCCGAACCGGGCGGCGTACCGGTGAAAGACTGGCTGTACGGCTTCGACCCGGACGGACCCGGCGGCGAACCTTTTGAGGTCGGCGCCTTCGGCGAACTCAGGGACGACCGCAACGACGACGACTGGAGCCCCATGGGCAGCATCAAGTACATCGCGCCCGACGCACTGCTCGACAAGTTGCGGCTGGACGACGCCATGACCTACCTGACCTACAGCTCCGGTTTCCGTTCCGGCGGGGTCACCGTGGGCAACGGCGACTTCGACGGCGACCAGATTATCGACCTGGAAAACTTCAAACCCGAGTACGTGGACATGTACGAGCTGGGGCTGAAGATCGACGCCTGGGACCGCCGGCTGCGCACCAATATCGCCGCCTATTACCAGGAATACGACGACATCCAGTTGACCACGACGATCCCGGACCCGAACTTCGGCGTACCCTTGCCGGCCATCGAGAACGCCGGCAAGGCGGAAATCTGGGGCGTGGAGTCCGAGTTCACCCTGCTGCCCACGGATAAACTGCGCCTGACCGGCAGCGTTGCCTACATGGATGCCGAGTACAAGGAGTGGCTGTCGGAGATTCCAGACCCGACCAGCGGCGAACAGGTGGTCATCGACCGCTCGGACGAACCCATGCCGCGCGCCCCGGAGTGGACCGCCTTTCTGGCCGTGGACTACTTCCTCGACACCGCGGACTGGGGCAGCTTCGTGCCCAATGTCGTGCTACGCTACTCCGACGAAATTTACGGCGGCTTCGACCGACCCAGCTTCGAGGTGGCGGACAAGGTGACCATCCCCTCCGAAACTTTCTACGACGCGCGCCTGACCTGGCGGGCACCTGATGAGCGCACCACCGTCGTCGCCTGGGTGAAGAACATCACCGACATCGACGACCACCTGCGCGGCGGCGTGCCCACCGTCGGCGTGGCGCGCACTACCGGCTATATCTACGCGCCGCCGCGCACCTACGGGGTGGACATCAGTTATCGTTTCGGCGCGCTGTAAGGAGAAACTGAAGATGAGCGCCATCCGCGCCGTACTGTTCGACTTTGGCGGTGTCTTTACCGACTCGCCGTTCCACGCGGTCAACGCCTACGGCGAGGACCTGGGTATCGGCGCCGCACAGGTCACCGAGATTGTCTTCGGCTCCTACGAGAACGACGGCGACCACCCCTGGCACCAGCTCGAGCGGGGGGAGATCAGCATGGAGCGCGCCCGGGAGCTCATCCTCGAGCAGGGCCGGGCGCGGGACCTTGAGATCGATATCTACGACCTGTTCATGCGCATGGCGGGCAACAACGCCGGCGCCGGTGAACGGCAGGCCCTGGTGGAGCGCGTGCGCGAGCTGAAACGCGACGGCTACCCCACCGGCCTGGTCACCAACAACGTGGCGGAATTCGGCGATGGCTGGCGCGGGCTCATCCCGGTAGACGAACTGTTCGACTTCGTCGTCGACTCCAGCGCCGTCGGGGTGCGCAAGCCCGACCCACGTATCTTCGCCATCGCACTGGAGCAGCTTGAGGGTATTGCCCCGGAAGAGACCGTGTTCCTCGACGACTACCACGCCAATGTCGAGGCGGCGCGCGCCGTCGGCATGCAGGCGCTCACCGTGGTGCCGGATTTGGCGGCCACCATCGCCGAACTGGACGCCCTGCTCGGCGGCAACTAGGCCAGGTCAGCTCGCCCCGATCCAGGAGCCGTGGAAGCCCATGGGGATGCGCAACGGCAGCATCACGCGCGCCAGCGGCCCGGCGGCGACGTCCGTCGCATCCAGCACCAGCAGCTCAGACAGCGCGGTGGACCGGTTGTAGGCCAGGTTGAGCAGGTAGCCCTCCCCCTCATCGGCGTCCTCGCCGCGAGGCGCCAGGATCGGCTCTCCCAGCAGGTAACTGCCGTCGCCCCAGCGAACGCAACGGCCGCTCTGCACGTCGTAGTGCAGTAGCTGGTCGAACGCCATGGCCTCGCCACTGCTGCCGGCAAGGTAGGCGTGCCGGTAGGGCCGCGTCATATAGCGGTCATCGGTGCGCGGGAACTCGCCGCTGCTGTCGCCATCCAGTATCTCCTCGGACACCGCCTTGCTGCCGGCGGCGGGGTCGATGGTCCAGCGCCGCAGGCGCGGCTGCAGGCCGATCGCGGGGTCCGCCATCCTGCCATCCGCCATGGGGGCGAAGTTGGTGCCGTTGGAGGCGCACACGTCGACCTTGATGACGCCGTTGTCCTCCCAGGCATTGACCATGTGAAAGCTCCAGCGCGCCTCCATGTCGAACCATTGCACGTCCGCCGCGCTGCCGTTGCGCGGCAGGACGCCGAAGTGCGCACCGCGCTCGGGTTCCCAGGCCATGGGCAGGCCGCCTTTCATGGCGCGCTCGAGGCTGAACACCAGCGGGTAGACCGGAAACACCACGTAGTGTTCGGTGACGAAAAAGTCGTGGGCGAAGGACGGAAAGGGCGCCTGGATCATTTCGCTCTTCACCAGCCTGCCGTCGCGGTCGGCGATGTTCAGGCGCAGGAACTCGCTGAACGGGCCGCGCGCCTGGTTGCCGAAGAAAATCATCTCGCCCGTAGCGTGGTCGAACTTGGGGTGGGCAGTGATCGGGCCGTCGACCTGCCCGTCGAAATCGAAGTTGCCCACCGTGTCCAGCGTGTCCGCCTGCAGCTCGACAGCGATGGTGCCCTCCATCAGGGCCAGCAGGCGCCCGCCGTGCCAGACCACGTGGGTGTTCGCCGTGTTGTAGTGTTCACTGGCCACCGCCGGGTCGGCCTTCAGCGGGTTGCCCAGCACACCGAACAGGGACTCACCGGCGGCGCGCTCCAGCGCGTACTTTTCCGTGCGCACCCAGCGGTTGCGCCAGGACACCCGCCCAGCGGCGAACTCGAAACGCTGGATCATGCCGTCTCCGTGAAACCAGTGGTACTCGTCGCCGTCCCGCGGCGGGTAGAGGGGGTCGGGGCCGTTGCGAAAGTACACGCCCTCCAGATCCGCCGGTAGCTCCCCCTGGATGACGAGGTCCGGGGCGTCGCACTCCACGCCGCTGGGCCCCATGGGTCCACGCAGGAAGACGTTGTCGGGAAACGGTTGTGTCATTGGGTTCTCCTTGTGTCTGCATCGATACCTGGCAGGCGCATCGTCCGAGCCCGGTGCCGGCGCCGTGCATCACGATCGCCGGGAGATACCGGCCAGTCCAGTGCTCCACGGGCAGGCGCACCACCGGCCGGGCCCGGCCAGCGCGGCATTGCGCATGATTCTGTGACACCGCTCACAACAGCCCCGCGTTTTTTGACATAGCGTCAATACCTTGTCTAGCATCAGGGGTACGCGCCCGAAGCAACTATATAAGATTCGCGACCTCGCGTCGCCGGAGGCGACATGTTCCCCACCCGTTTCGCGCCACGCACAGCGCTGGCGGCCGCGCTGGCACTCTGCGCCGCATCGCTGCCCGCCGTACTGGCACCCGCTGGCCCCGCCCACGCGGCAGGCCCTTTCGACTCCGGCCTGCTGCTCTACTCCACCGAGGGCAACCGCCTGCGTCGCTACGACGTGGACACCATTGGCAGCACGCTGGTCGAGGACATTCTCATCGAACGCGCGTCCCTGGACCCGGTCACCGGCCGCGACAGCAATGGCATTATCTGTGCCATACCCGACGGCAGCGGCCGCTTCGTCCTCGGCGAGGACACCGGCCAACCGGACACACCGGCTGGCTGGGGCGTGTTTTCCGCCGACGGCGTGCAGGAAGGCAAGCTGACCGCCACCTACCAGACCAGTGGCGCGGAGCCTTTCGGCTGTGCCTTCGACGACCGCGCGCGCCTGTTCACCACGGACGTGGGCAGCCAGGCTGTCGGCTCGGCAAACGGCCAGCTCATTCTCTGGTTTCCGCCCTACGACGTGTTCCCGGGGGAACCGCTGGCTTATCCCAACGCGGAAATCTCCAACAATTTTTGCAAGATCGCCGTGGACATCGGCACCGCCGGCCAGCCGGTCATCGACGACCAGGGCCGCGTCTACGTCACCTCCTCCGGCGGCCTGTCGGTGCTGCGCTTTTCACCCCCCTTCCCCACAGGCCCCGATGCGCAGGGCGGTTGCGGCGCCAGCGACGCCCAGGGGTCGCCGCTGGCGGAACAGGTCACACGCGAGGTGTTCCTGCCCCCGGACGGGCTGTCGACGTACTCTGGCATCGCGCTGGCGCCCAACGGCAACCTGTACATCGCCACCAACCTGACCGGCACCATCGCCGAGTACAATCCGGACGGCACCCGGGTGCGCAAGATTCTCGACCCCGGCCCCTTTGCCGGACTGCCAATCGCCAGCGGCAACCCGCAGAGCCTCGCCGTCGCCCCGGACGGCACGATCTACTACGCCGACCTGGACCTGCAGGGCACGCTGCCCGCCGTGGGCCCGGGGCCGAACGGCAAGGTACGGCGCATCACCTTCTCTGACGGCGAGGCACCCAACCCGCCACAGATCGTACGCGAGGGCCTGGCATTCCCCGACGGCGTGGCCATCCTGCCCGGCAACCTGGAGCCGTTGAGCGAGTGGCGCACCTACGCCGGTTCCTACGACCGCCTTTTCTACAATCCCGACGAGCAGGTGATCACCCAGGCCAACGTGCACCTGCTGCAACGGGCCTGGCAGTTCCCCACCGACGCCATCATTACCGCTTCGCCCAGCGTCGCCGCCGTGAACCTCCCCGGGGAAGGGCCAACCCAGGTGGTCTACTTCCAGTCCTGGGATTATTCTGTTTACGCGCTGCGCCTGCTCGACGGCAGCCTGGTCTGGGAAGTGCAGACGGTGGAACAACCGGGCGCTTCCTTCCCCAGTTCCGGCTCGGTAGATGTCACACGCATCGACGGCCGCGATGTGGTCTTTGTCGGCGCGGGACAGATCATGTACGCCCTGGACGCGGTCGACGGCGAGGAAATCTGGCGTTTCACCGCCGGCAGCGGCTGCCATGACAGGTACGGCAACCACCCGGGCCTGTGCGGATTCTCCGGTGAGCGCAACCAGATAGAAAGTTCACCCGCCGTGGTCGACGGACGGGTGTTCTTCAGCATGGACGTGAACGACGTCGCCACCGGCAAGGGTGGTTTCTACGGCCTGGACGCGCGCAGTGGACGTATGGACTGGTACTTCGACCTGGAGACCGGCGCCACCTGTCGACCGCTGCCGGGCGACGATATTCGCAAATTCGACGGCTACCACACGGAGACGGAACTGGACCTGCCCGCCGGCTTTCTCGCCTCACGGCCGGGCTGCGATTTCGACCGCAGCACCACGGGCTGCGGCAACGTCTGGTCATCGCCGGCGGTGGACGAGAGCCGGGGCCTGCTTTATTTCGCCAGCTCCAACTGCGACACGGACGATGACCCCGCCACGCCCGCACCCGGGCCGCAGATGCCACCCTTCGACGAGGCCATCATCGCCCTGGACTACGACGGCGACCCGGCCTGGCGCTGGCGCCCGCGAGAAGTGGACAACGAGGACCTGGCCTTCGGCGCCGCGCCCAACCTGTTCAGCATCGATTTCGCTGGCGCCGAGCGCGAGGTGTTGGGCGTGGGCAACAAGGACGGCACCTACTATGTGCTCGCCCGCGACGGCGTGAACGAGGTCAACGGCGTCGCCTGGAACGATACCGACCCCTCCGCCCTGCCCTACTGGACCCGCAACGTGGTGCCCGGCGGCGACATCGGCGGCATCATCGCCACCGCCGCCGTCGACCAGGACAGGCGCCGCATCTATTTCTCCACCGCTCCCGGCAGCAACGCCGCCAACGGCCCCCCGTCAGCGCCACAGCGCCCGACCATGCACGCGCTGGACATGGACAGCGGCGCCGTGGTCTGGGACAACGCCGCGGACACCGACGCATTCGCCAGCTTCGCCCCGACCAGCGCCGTACCCGGCCTCGTCTTCGCCGGGCAGGTGCCCTTCGCTATCCTGCGCGCCTATAACACCGAAGGCGATGACGGCACGCTACTGAGCCGTTACAACCTGGGCAATTCCGCCCTGGCCTCGGCCCCGGCGTTCGTCGATGGCCTGCTGCTCGTAGGCGGCGGCATAGGCACCCGCACCCGCACCGGCAGCGGGCCCTCAGACATCGCCGCCGGTACACCCTCGCCGCTGACGGCCCTGTGCGTGCCCGGCACTCCGCGCTGCAACATTTGCCAGAACGGCCTGGTGGACCCCGCGGAACAGTGCGACGATGGCAACGCCACGGATGGCGATGGTTGCTCGGCACGGTGCCAGACGGAGAGTTTCCAGTTGTACACGGGCAGTGGAGCAGGCGGCAGGGTGAGTTTTATCGTCGACGGCCAGTTTTTCGCGCTGGACACCTACGCGGGCCAGTCGCCCGCCGATCTTGCAGCTGCCAGCGCCGCGCTCATCAACAGCAACGCCGCACTGGGCGAGCGCGGCGTCTCCGCACAGAGTCGCGACAAGCTGTTTTATACCAACGCGGTCCTGACCGGCGTAACCAGCGAAGACCCGGGGATCAGCGTCACCCAGGTGCCGCCGGGCTGCTAGGCCACGCCGGCAGCGGGCGCGCAGGAAGCTTAGGCGTAAAACTGCTGGTAGTACTTGCGGATGGAGTGTATCGGCCCGTCGCCGTCGCACAGCACCGGGGTTTCGTGGAACTTCTTGTGCTCCCAGATGGGCACGTCCTGGCTGTGCTGGCGCGTAACCTCGGCGATGAAGGCGTCGCCCAGCGCCTGCGCGGTGGCCTCGTCACCGTCCACCACGCGGAAGCGGAAGCGGATCACCGACTCGTGCAGCTCCTCGTCCACCGGCGTGCCGGTAATCACCAGCAAGGTCTCGCCGATGCCCTCGAAGCGCGTGATGCCGATGCTGCCGCCGTGGGACTCGATGTTCACGCTGCCCTTGAGTTCGCCGTCCGGCGTGCTGAAGGTCAGCCCCTGGAAGGCGCGCATGATATGGCCATCGAAGGTAAAGGTCTTTTCCGGAATGTCCGGCGTGCCGTGCACGTAGCGGAAGTGGGCGGAGTCGACGACGTTTTCCGCCATTTCCTGCGGGTGGCTGCGCACGCGCGCGGTGTGATAGACAATGTCCAGCCAGCCCACCTCGGCGGTCAACTCGGGAATCTCCGGAACCTCCCAGCGCGGCGCCTCGTCGTGGGGGTGGTGCCAGATGAAAATGATGCCGTTCTTCTCACAGGTCGGGTAGGTCTTGATGCGCGCCTTCGGCGGTATGCGTTTAGCGTAGGGCACCTCGACACAGGCGCCACTGCAGTCGAAGCGCCAGTGGTGGAAGGGGCAGCGAATGCTGTCGCCCACCACCTCGCCGCCGTAGCCCAGGTGCGCCCCGAGGTGCGGGCAGTAGGCATCCATCACGCTGGCCTCGCCCTGCGCAGTGCGAAACAGTACGAAGTCCTTGCCCAGGTAGTGAATGGACTGCACCTCCCCGGCGGCCAGGTCGCTGGACTCGGCGACGCGGAACCAGCCGAAGGGCATGGGCAGCGGAATTCGATCACTCATGGGGCAGCCTCGTCATACGCGGTGGGAACGGGTCGGCGGGAGTGCGCAACGCCCCCGGCGTGGTGCGCAAAAGTATAGCCGAACGACCCGGCAGCGACTATCTTTATAAGACAAGTGTCTGATGATAACATGCTCGCCTCTTCGCGCTAAGGCCCCCGCAAACGTTCAGGGACATTGCTCATGGCAAATCCATGGTTGATGGGTTTCGATCTCGGCGGCAGCGGCGTGCGCTGCCTGCTGGTCGATACCGAGACCGGGGCCAGTGCCGCCAGCGCCAGGCCCTGGCGTTTCATACCGGCGCACGGCACCTTCGGCACCGGCTTCGACCTGGACCTGGCGAGCCTGTGGCGGGCGGTCGGCGAGGCCTCCCGCGAGGCGCTGGCTGGCGCCGGCATCGACGGCGCCGCGGTCAGCGCCCTGGCGGTTTCCGCCATCCGCTTCAGCACGGTGCTGACCGATGACGCCGGGGCGGTGTTACTCGCCGTACCCAACACCGACGCGCGCGCCGCGGGCGAGAGCTTCGAACTGGCCGAACGCCTCGGTGAAACGCTGTCGGCGACCACGGGTTCCTGCGCCCTGCCGCTGCACGCGGCGGCGCGCCTTGCCTGGCTGCGCAAACAGGACCCGCAGCGCTTCGGCCGCGTCGCGACCCTGTATGGCGTCGGCGAATGGCTGAACCAGCGGCTGTGCGGCGCGCGCGCCGTCGACCCCTCCCAGGGCAGCGCCACCGGCCTGCTGCAGGTTGCGCGGGCGGACTGGGCCCTGGAGCTCATCGACGAACTCGCCCTGCCGCGCGCGATCTTCCCCGCTATCGCGCCGGCCGGCGCCCGGCTGGGCGCACTCACCGACGAGGCCGCCGCGCACCTGGGCCTGCACAGCGCGGTGCAGGTGGTTATGGGGGGCGGCGATTCGCAGATGAGCCTGCTGGGCAGCGGTGTGACCGCGCCGGGTCAGGCGGGGGTGGTCGGCGGCACCACCGTGCCGCTGCAGGTGGTGCTGGATACGCCGCTGGTCGACGCGACCGGCGCAATGCAGACCGCGCACCACGCGCTGCCCGGAGCCTGGGTGCTGGAGAGCAACGGCGGCGCCATGGGACACTCCCTGGGCATGCTGGCCAGGACACTGTTCCCGGACGCACCCCAGCCCGAGTCGCGCCTGTTCGCCGAGGCGCAACTGTCCGAGCCCGGCGCCGCCGGCATGCTCTCCACCCTCGGCGCCGATTTGCTGGACATGTCCGCGCCGACCGTGCCGCTGGGCCACCTCACCCTCAGCCACATGACCTGCACGGAGGATGCGCGCCCCGGCCGCCATGTCGCGCGCGCCGCCGTGGAGGGCAGCGCCTGCGCCCTGCGCGCCAACCTGGAACGCTTGCAGGCAAGCCTGGCGGCACAGGGCGCACAGCTGGATAGTGGCGCCATCGCCCTGTCCGGCGGGCTGTCGCGCAGCGACGTCTTCACGCAGCTGGTGGCGGATATCACAGGCCGCGAGGTCGTGGCGGCGGCCCCCTGGCAGACCAGCGCCCTGGGCGCCGTGCTGTGCGCCGGTGTCGGCGCGGGCCACTACGCGGATTTCGCGGCAGCAGGCGCAGCCCTGTGCGCGAACCGGCGACACTTTACACCCGACCGCGACAACGCGGCGGCCAACGCACAGCTCTACGACACCTGGAACCGCTTCCGCGAGCGGGCGCGGGAGAGCACCGCGCCGCTGGCCGCGGAGCACCTGCTGCCGCGCATGCTGCGCGAACCCGCGCCTGCCGCCGTCGCGCACTCGCCGCCCCGGGAGCGGCCCGTCGCGCTGGTGTCCGCCTCTTTCGACGAGGCGTCCCTGCAGCGCCTGGGAGCGCGCATGGACGTGGAGTACGCCAGTTTCCGCGACCATCACCGCCTGCTCACCGGGCCGGACCTGGTCGCCGCGCTGGCGGACCGGCAGGTCTTCGTCACCGAGGTGGACGTACTGGACCTGGCGGCGCTGCAGCAGCTGCCGCAGTTGCGCGTGGTCGCCGCCTGCCGCGGCGACGCGGTGAACGTCGACGTCGAGGCCTGCAGCGCATTCGGCATTCCCGTGCTCTTCGCCCCCGGCCGCAACGCCATCGCGGTGGCCGACCTGGCCGTGGCGTTCATGCTCAGCCTGGCGCGCAAGCTGCCCGCAGCAGGCCAGTTCCTGCGCCAGCCGGACTGCACGGCGGGCAACATGGGCAAGATGGGCCAGGCCTTCAACCAGTTACAGGGCGTGGAGCTGTGGGGCAAGACCGTAGGCCTGGTCGGCCTGGGCGCGGTCGGACGCGCGGTTGCCCGGCGCCTGGCGGGCTTCGACGTGGAGATACTGGTCCATGACCCCTTCGTCAGCCCGGAGCAGGCGGCCCTGGCGGGCTGCCGCCTCACCGACCTGGACACGCTGCTGGCGCAGGCGGATTTTGTCAGCCTGCACGCGGCGGTGACCGCAAAGACTACCGGCATGATAGGCGCGCAGCAGCTGGCGAAAATGAAGCCCGGGGCCTTCTTCATCAACACCGCGCGCGCCGCCCTGGTCGATGAGCAGGCCCTGGTGGAGGCGCTGCAACAGGAGCGCATCGGCGGCGCCGCGCTGGACACCTTCGCCGTCGAGCCGCCCGGCTTTGACCACCCCCTGGTACAACACCCCGGGGTCATTACCACCCCCCACTCCGCGGGCAATACCCGCGAGGTCGCCGCCCACCAGGGCGACTGCGTGTCCGCGGCCCTGTTGCAATTGCTGGATGGCGGGCGACCGCACAACGTGCTCAACCCGCAGACGCTGGAAAACTTCAGCTGGAGTGGCCCGCGCCGCGAGCCCACGGCGCAGGAACTGGCGCAACTGGCGCAGCGAGGCGGCCCGGCGGTCACGGACCTGCAGCGCGACGCCAGGCCGGCACAGGCGCAGCGGGCCGACAGCGGCGAACGCGCCACCGCATCCGCTGAGATCGTGGCCAACATGCGCGCCGTTCTCGCGGAGTTCTGCGCCGGCCTGGCGGCGGATCCCGCGGTGCGCGCTTTCAGCGCCGGCCAGGAGGTCACGCTGCACTTCAACGCCTACGACCTGGGCCTGCAGTTCTACTTCCAGCTCGACCAGGGGGAGGTGCACAGCGGCCTGGGCGCGCCCGCACACGGCGCCGAGGTGCACCTGGAGATGCGCGGCGAGATCCTCGACGGCATGTTCAGCGGCACAATCGACACCATGGAATGCGCCATGAACGGCGAGATATCCTTCATGGGTGACGCGGCCAAGGCCATGACCCTGCAGCATATGAACCAGGACATGCAGCGCCTGTACACCGCCGCGCGCGCAGCGGTGGGCGACCCCGGCGACCTCGCCGCCATTCCCCGCCCCGGCAGCGCCGCCGCCCCGGCGCCGCTAAAGCCCGGCGATATTCGCGAGGAACTGGTCGCCATCATGCAGGAACTGTACGAGGCGCAGGTCATCACCGCCACCGGCGGCAACATCAGCGTGCGCATTCCCGACAGCGAGGACCAACTGTGGATCACGCCGAGCCGGTTGTTCAAGGGCGACCTGCGGCCGGAAGTCCTGGTGCGTATCAATATGCAGGGAGAGAGCCTGGATACCGGCGCGCGCTCGCCATCGAGCGAGTGGTGCATGCACACGCGCATACTGCAGGTGAAGCCCGAGGCGACGGCGGTCATCCACGCCCACGCGCCGAACGCCACCATCCTGGCCAACGCCGGCCTGCCCTTCCTGCCCATCTCCACCGAGGCGGCCTTCTTCGGCAACATCCCGCGCATTCCCTTCACCATGCCCGGCACCGTGGAGCTGGCGGACCTGGTAGGCGAGGCGATGCAGGACGAGTGGGCGGCGCTGCTGGTGAATCACGGCCTCATCGTCGGCGGGCGCACGCTGCGCCGCGCCGCCGACATGGTGGAGATCATCGAGCGCTCCGCGGAAATCATGCTCGGCTGCTACGCCCTGGGCAAGGAACCCCCGGTGCTGCCCGCGCAGGACGCCGCCCATTTTCGCCAACTCGGCGACATCGTCGCCTGAGTCGCCGACCGTCATGCAGGTACAGCGACTGTCACACTTCGGGCTCTGCGTCAGCGACCTGCAGCGCTCGCTCGCGTTCTACCGCGACGTGTTCGGTTGCCGCGAGCTGTCGCGCCTGGCGCTGGACGGCGCCGCGGCGGAAAAGCTGCTCGGGCCGCCCGGCGCCTGATCCATGGGAGGCAAAGGATGAAGACCGTCGCGCAGATCGAACAGGAACTCATCGCCCCCGGCGGCGCCTTCGAGATCGTGCAGGAGGAAGTCCTGGGCGAGACCATCAAGGTCTTCAGGGAGCGCCACCGCTGCCTGCGCGAGCTGGTGCAGAACTCGCTACACCACGCGGACGGCGAGTATATAGTCTGCCAGGACCAGCGCATCACCTTTGCCGCGCACTACCAACGGGTCTGCGCAGTGGCCAATACACTGCGCGATAAGTACGGGGTGGCCAGGGGCGACCGCGTGGCCATCCTCGCGGACAATCACCCCGAGTGGATCATCACGTTCTGGGCGACGGTCAGCATCGGCGCGATCTGCGTCGCGCTCAACGGCTGGTGGCAGCGCGAGGAAATTCTCTACGGCATCGGCAACAGCGAGCCCAGGCTGCTGCTGGGCGACCGCAAGCGCCTGGCGCGCATCGCCGGCGATACACTGCCCTGCCCCACCGTCTGTATCGAGGACGACTTCGCCGCGCTGGAAACTACCCGGGACGACGGCCTTCCCGCGGTGGACATCGCCGAGGACGACCCGGCGGTGATTCTCTACACCAGCGGCACCACCGGCAACGCCAGGGGCGCACTGCTCAGTCACCGCAACCTGCTCACTTTTTATTCCTCCACCGTCTTCAGCGGCCTGCGCATGATGCTGCTGGAGATGGAGTCGGGCAAGGCCGGCGACAGTGCCGGCCTGCCCCACTGCGGACTGTTTTCCGCGCCGCTGTTTCACCTGTCGGGGCTGTTCACCGGGGCTATCACCAGCCTGGGTGTGGGTATGAAAACCGTGTGGACACTGGGCCGTTTCGATCCGGCCAGAATCCTGCAGCTGATCGAGGCGGAAAAGGTCACCACCTGGCCGTCACTGGGCAGCATGGCGGCGCGCGTGCTGGACCACCCGGACTTCCAGCAGTACGACGTTTCCAGCGTGCAGCGCCTGGGGTCGGGTGGCGCCCCCACCTCGAAACGACAACAGCAGCGTATGACCCGCGGTTTCTGCGGCAGCGCGGGACAGATGACGATAGGGTACGGCCTTACCGAATCCACCGGCGTCGGCACGCACAACTGGGGCGACCTGTTGCGGCAGCACCCGGAAGCCGTGGGTCGCGTCTTTCCCGGTATCGAGATGAGCATCCGCGACGAGCAAAACAGGGACCTGCCGGCGGGAGAACAGGGCGAGATCTGCATACGCGGCAGTTGCGTCATGCTGGGCTACTGGCGCAACCCCGAGGCCACCGCGGCGACCATGGCCCCGGGCGGCTGACTGAAGACCGGCGATATCGGCCACTTCGAGGACGAGCTTCTCTATATCAACACGCGCGCCCGGGACCTGATCCTGCGCAACGCGGAGAATGTCTACCCGGTGGAGGTCGAGCACTGCCTGGAGACCCACCGCGCGGTCGTGGAAGCGGCGGTATTCGGCGTCCCGCACAGCGATTGGGGAGAGGAGGTGAAGGCGGTCGTGGTGGTCGCTGCGGGCGGCAGCGTCGAGGTCGATGCGCTGCACGCCCACTGCAGCGCCAGGCTCGCGGCATTCAAGGTTCCCACTGCCTGGCAAATCCAGGCGCAGCCACTACCGCGCAACGCGGCGGGCAAGGTGCTGAAAAATGTGCTGCGCGGCGACGCGGACATGCGCCTGGTGGAGGAATAGGCGCAGCCGCGCTCCCCGCGCCATCGACTCGGGACACCGGCGGCGCCGGCCGTCGGGCGAGCACATTCTGGTGCGCCGGCGCACCACGGCGGCGCCATCGTTGGCGCTCCCGGCGGCCCTGCGCCAGCACACAACAGGGACCGTACTCCCCGCGACCCCGTAATTCACCCGTCAGGGCGCGGTATCGCTCACGTTGGCACTGTTATTGCTTGAACCCCTGCGAGGGAGAACCAGCCGACCCTGTTTCTCTCATCGCTTACCGCTACCCGGTCCAACCGTGAGGAACAACCAGTGCACAACGGGCAATCGATTTCCGTCCAGTTACCGGACGGCAGGACCGCCACCTTCGCGGACATGCAAAGCTACGGAGAGATCCTGCAACAGTTCATCAGGGAACAGGAACAGGCGCTGCCCGCTGTCCAGGACGTCTCGCGACACAACGAGATTATCGACTACCTGCAACTGCTGGCGGACGCCTACAACCAGCAACTGCGCGTGTTCAAGGCCGAAGAAAGCAGGCGGCAACGCATGTTCCAGCTGTCACTGATGCGTTTTGTCGGCGGCTGAATCAAGCTCGCCAGCGGCACGACCCGAGTTGCGGGCGCGACGCGGCGCGAGCACCGAGCGTCGCTGCGATCACGCGGACGCGGCCGTCAGCTCACGGCACTGCCCCGCCTGCCACTGCTCGCGCAGGGCGAACTTCTGGATCTTGCCGGAGCCGGTTAGCGGGAAGGCGTCGACTTCAAACCACAGGCGCGGCGTCTTCTGCGGCGACAGGTGCTCGCGCAGGTAGGCGAACAGCTCATCGCGCTCCAGGGACTGCCCTGGCGCCGGACGCAGGAACGCGCCGACCTCCTCTCCCATACGCTCGTCGGGCAGGCCGACCACCGCCACCTCACCGACCTGCGGGTGTTTGAACAGCAACTCCTCGATCTCGCGCGGATAGATATTCTCTCCGCCGCGGATGATCATGTCCTTCAAGCGTCCCTCGATCCTGCAGTAACCGCGTTCGTCCATTGAGCAGAGATCGCCGGTATGCAGCCATCCCTGCGCGTCGATGGTCTTGGCCGTGGCTTCCGGGTTGTCGAAGTACTCGAGCATCACGTGGTAACCCCGGGTCAGGAACTCGCCGAGCTGCCCCACGGGCAGCGTCGCCCCGCTCTGCGGGTCGACGATTTTCACTTCCACGTTGGGCATGGGCCGGCCCAGGGTGTGCGCCTTGTCCTCGATGCTGTCGTCGGGCCGCGTCATGCAGGCGACCGGCGAGCACTCGGTTTGCCCGAACACAATGGTAAAGGGCGCGTCCAGGACCTGCTCCAGGCGCTGTACCAGTGCCGCCGGCACGGTGGAACCGCCGGAACAGATCACTTCCACGCTGGACAGGTCGCGCCGGCTAAAGTCCGGGTGTTCCAGCAGCGCCACCAGCATGGTCGGCACACCGAGCATTGCGTTGGCGCGATACGCTTCCATGAGTTCCAGTACCAGGCCCGGCTCGAACATTTCCACCAGCACCAGCGTGCCGCGGCAGGCCAGGGCACCCAGTACCGCCAGCACGCAGCCGGCCGTGTGGAACAGGGGCATGATACCCACATACACACAGCCGTCGCGCGCGCCGTTCGTCGCCATGGTGTGAGCGCCGTTGTTGACCAGGCCGCGGTGGTGCAGCAGCGCGCCTTTCGGGAAGCCCGTTGTGCCCGAGGTGTACTGGATCATGCACGCATCTCCCGGCGCGACCGCCGGCAGGGCGCTAGCGGCAGTCGCGTCCTGCAGGAACGCCTCCCAGGCCTCGATGTACAGGACCTCGCGCAGGTGCGGGCAGCGGTCGCGGGCGGCCTGCAGATGTTCCCCCATGGGATTGCCGCGAAACTCGCGCAGCAGGAAGATGCCCGCCGCACGTGACTGGTTGAGCACGTAGGCGAGCTCCTCGGCTTGGTAGGACGGGTTGACGGTAACCAGCACGACACCGGCGAGGGCCGCGCCGTACTCCAGCAACACCCACTCGGGGATATTCGGCGCCCACACGGCGACCCGCTCGCCGGGCCGGAAGCGCGCGAGCAACGCGTGCGCCACCTCCTCCGACTGCGCCAGCAGCTCGCTGTAGCTCCACTGCCGCCGGGCCGCGGGGTCCGCGCTGCCGGCGACCAGTGCCGGTCGCTGCGGCGCGGCGGCGGCCGCCTCGCGCAGTGCGTCGCCGATGGTCAGGTCGCGCACAACAGGGTCGTCGGTACCCACGGCGCAGGATTCGCTCAGGCTCATGCTACAGGTCTCCAGGGGTATTGTTATGATTACCGGTACTGTCCGCGCGACAGCGCGGCACTGGAACAATAATAGGCCAGCACGGCGTTGCCGTCGAAAACCACAGTAGAACGGTGACGGTGCGGATTGCTGAACCGCCGTTCTTCAAATCTCCCCGGCGTGGTGATGAAATGCCCGCAGTACCGGAAGCCACAGGACCCGCGCCATGGAAACCCGCTACACCTTCTGCCGTACCTGCGAGGCCACCTGCGGCCTGGAAGTCGATGTCCAGGACAACCGGGTGGTGAAAATCCGGCCGGACAAGGCGCACGTGGTCAGCAAGGGCTACTCCTGCGTCAAGGGCATACATTTCGACAAGGTACAAAACAGCCCGGACCGCCTCACCGCGCCGCAGAAGCGCGTCGGCGACAGCTGGCAAACCATCAGCTGGGACCAGGCGCTGGCGGAAATCGGCGCGAAGATTCGCGCCCTCGTGGACCGCCACGGGGCACAGAGCTTCGCCCACCTGGTCGGTTCCGCCGGCGGCGCCAACCTGCTGGCGCCGATGTTCCGCAACGCGTTCTACCAGGCGCTGGGGTCGCGCCGCATGTACGGCACCGGCACCTGCGATACCACCAACAAGTTTCGCGTCTGCGAGGACATGTACGGCTCGCCGTTCCGCCTGGCCTACCCGGATATCGACAATACGCAATTCGTCATGGTGCTTGGAGCCAACCCGGCGGTGTCCGGCAACACCCTGTACCACCTGCCCGGCGCTGTGCAGCGTTTCAAGGCGGTGGTGAAACGCGGTGGCCGCGTCGTGTTCGTCAATCCCCGGCGCATCGAGACCGCGCAGGCGGGAGAGCACCTGTTCATTCGCCCCGACACGGACCTGTACTTTCTCGCCGCTTTCTGTCGCGAGCTGATACAACAGGGCGCGGCAGACCAGGAGATTGTCGAGCGGCACATGGTCGGTTTCGAGGCACTGCGGGAGGCCGTCGCTCCCTGGACAGCCGAAAGGCAGGCGCAGGTCACGGGGGTCGACGCGGCCACGCTGCGTGACCTGGTGACATCCCATCGCCAGTCGACTGGTGCCTGCCTGTACATGGCGACAGGCGTCAACCAGGGCCGCAGCGGCACTCTCTGCTTCTGGCTGCTCGAGGCGATCAATGCCATCTCCGGCAATCTCGACCGGCCCGGCGGCATGCTCATGGGTGAGGGGCTGTTCGACATGGCGCGGCAGATCAAGGAGGAGGGACAGCTCACCGCACGCGTCGACCGCGAGGACGGGCTGGTCAGCGTGGTAGGCCTGCAGCCCTCGGGCATGCTCGCGGCGGACATGGAGAGCGGCCGGGTGCGCGGCATGATCGTCGAGGCGAGCAACCCGCTACTGGCCTGCTCCAACCCGGACGGACGGCTGGACCGCGCCTTCGCCGACCTGGAGCTGCTGGTATGCATAGACCTGTTTCGCAACGAGGTGGGCAATCTCGCTCACTACATACTGCCGGCGCCGACCTGGCTGGAGCGCGCCGAACTGCCCTACGCGCTGCAGAGTTTCACCGCCTGTACACCGGTGCCGTACATGAGCTACAGCGACGCGGTTGTCGAGCCACCCCAGAACGTGCGCCACGAATGGTGGATTTACAGCCGCCTGGCCGAAGCCGCCGGGCTGACCATGTTCGGCAAGCGCTGGCTGGCGCAGCTGCTGCGCTTGAATACACGGCTGGCGTATGCGCCGCGCCGCTGGCTGCGCAGACTCGCACTGACCCCGGAAAAAATGATCGACGGCATGCTGAAGAAGGGCGGCCTGCCCGGGCGCAAGGCCTTCCTGCAACAACACCGCCACGGGCTGCTGTTGTCGCCGAATCGCGGCGGCAACTTTCTCGGCACCGATCGCGTACTGACGCAGGACGGTCGCGTCCACCTGGCCCCGGCAGACTACGTGGCGACCCTCGCCGCGAGCGCGCCGGAGCTGTTCGAGGAGGAACGCGCCAGGCGCCAGGAGTTCAAGCTGATCGGCAAGCGCGAGATCAAGCGCATGAACACGGCCTCCGCCAACGTGCCGCGACTGGTGAAGGACGAGACCAACTACGCCTACCTGAATCCCGAGGACGCGCACAGCATCGGCGTGGGCACTGGTGACGAGGTCACCGTGCGTTCCGCTTTCGGCAGTATCCGCATCCCGGTGAAAGTCAGCGACGAGATGATGCCGCGCACGGTGGCGATTCCCCAGTGCTGGGGCCACAAGAATGCTGACGGCCTGAGCCATGCGCGCCAGCACCCCGGGGTGAACTCCAACTACCTCGCCGGCGACGGGGCGGACAATATTGAAGCGCTGTCGGGTATGTCACACCTGTCCGGGATTTTTGTCGACATCGTGGGCAGCTCGCACTAGCCGCGGCTGCCCGGCAGGTTCTCAGCCGCGGACAGGCCGCGCCGCCGGGCCGGCCCTACCGGCAAGGCGACGTCATTGACGTTTGTACACCATCACCTTGTCCCCGCGGGGGTTGCGGAAGTGCTGCCAGTGAATCAGCTGGTTGTAACTGCGCAGCCCGTAGTTGGTGACCACCAGCAACTGCCCGTCCGGTGAAAACTTGACGCCGTGAGGCAGGGACAGGTCCCGGGTAATGCATTGCATGGGGTGCTGCAGTTCGGGATCGCGCCCGGCATCGAATATCTGCACCTGGTGATTGACGGTATCGGTAAGCGCCACCGCGTCCTGGCTGACCGCGACGTTTTCCAACCGGCAGAACTCCGCGCGCAGCATGACGCGCCGTGGACCGGCGGAGAAACGCCCTTTGCCGTCCACGTCAAACAAGGCGATACCGTTGCCGGCATATGCCTTCTCCCGAGTACGCAACTGCCTCTGCGGGTCCAGCCTGTTGGCGACCCCGCGCAGGCCGCCGGTGGCGACAATATTCCAGGCCTTGAACAGGCGAAACGCCAGTTTTTGTCGCCGTGAAATGCGCTTGTCCGAGTTGAAGCTGACGAGGATTCCCTCACGGTCAGCCGCAAATGCCACGCCCTTGGCCATGCCGAGGTCATCGAAGGCGTCTTCCCGGCAGTCCAGCGGGCCGTGAATCTCACCCGTGTCGTCATCGAAGCGATAGGACAACAGGGCGCCCAGGGAACTGTCGTGTTCGCAATGCGTGGCCACCAGCAGGTCATCGCGCATCGCCAGGCTGTGCGCCTCGAGCAGGTGGTCTACCGGTGTCTGCAGGGTGAACACCGGGGCGGATGACTCGCTTCCCAGCCGGTACACCGTGTAGGTCGCGGGGCACTTCTCGCGGTGCCGGTTGGCGACAATCAGGTGCTTGTCCGTCAGGAGTACACCGTGGGGCCTGTCCAGTTGCGCTTCCGGGTTGCCGTAGGTCCGGGCCAGTGTGCATTCCGCCGAGTTGTAGATGCGCACCTCGTCATAATCGAGGTAGCTGACGGCGAACTGCTGCCCGTCGGGGCGGAAAGCGACCTCGGGTGACAGGCAACCCGGCCCCTGGTGGGGTATTTCGGCGAAGAGCTGATACATCGTTGCGGTGACTCGACCACGTTCCCTATGGCAGTCGGCCTGCGTGAGGCCAGGGTAGTTCCAGGATGGTGTCAGCGAAGGCAGGCCAGGCAACTCACGCTCCGCGCCGCGCCAGCTTAGCAGGTAGTGCCGCCTGCTAGCCAGTCCCGGCGCCCGCCCCGCACACGGGTTTGCGCAGCTTCTCCATGTCGAGGATCGTCACGCTGCGCTTGTCCCGTCGGATGGCGCCCTCGGCGGCCAGCTGCGTCAGGAGTCGACTGACGGTTTCCGGTCGCACACCGAGGTAGTTGCCGATGTCCACCAGCGTGACCGGTATCTCGATGCGCGTGCTGGACTCGCCGCGCCGCGCCGCGCGCGAGGACAGGCCCAGCAGGAAGGCACAGATGCGCTTGCGCGAGGGCGTCTGGTCGACCAGCTGGCACATGAGTTCGTGATCTTCCACGATGCGCTGGCTCATCAGGTGCAACAGGCGGCGCTGCAGATTGGGAATGTCGCGGCTGAGCGCCTCGATGTCCTCGAAAGGTATCTCGCACACCACGCTGTCGGCGAACGCCAGCGCATGTTCCAGGTAGTGGCCGCTGTCGATACCGGAGTAGCCGAATATCTCGCCGGGGAGGTGGAAGCCAGTGATATCGATCTCACCGTCCGGGGCCAGGCGATATTTCTTGATACCGCCACGCAGTACCGCGTAGAGGGAGGTGAAGGCGTCGCCCGCCTCGTACAGGGACTCACCCGCCGCGATACTGACGCTTTGCTCCACGCTCGCCTCGAGCTTGCCCACTTCATCGGCCGTCAGTCCGGCCGGCAGGCAAAGCAGGCGGAGCTTACAGCCCAGGCACTCGACATCCAGGGCACTGGAGCAGATCAGGTCGGTGTCTGTCGATGCCGGGAAATCCGCATCGTCGAGCGTTACCATCGCAATGTAACCGCAGCGTATTCATGGAAATTGCGCCGGGCATCCGGCTCAGGCGCAGCATGCGGTGATTTATCCCGGTTTACAAGTCGCATCCCGGCGCCGCGCCGCGTGGTGGCGGTCACTCGCGCAGGCTGAAAGCGACCAGTGAGTCGCCCAGGGCCGTGCGCATGTAGGCGTGCCCGCCGGCGGCTATTACCACGAACTGGCGACCGCTGCGCGCACCGCGATAGGTCATGGGCGTGGCCTGGCCACCGGCGGGAAGGCGGGCGCGCCACAGCTCGGCGCCGCTGTCCGCATCGAAGGCGCGCAGGTAGTTGTCCATGGCCGCGCCAATGAAGACCAGCCCGCCGGCGGTCACCATTGCACCGCCGGCGCTGGGCAGTCCCAGCGCGGGGAAGAACGGGAACCAGGACAGGCCCGGCAGCATGTCGCGGGGTGTGCCCAGGGGGACCTCCCAGCGCTTGCCGCCACTGTCGAGACTGACCGCGACTAGGGTGCCCCAGGGCGGCGCGATGCACGGTGTACCGAAGGGCGAGAGCAGGATGCCGTGCTGTACGATGTAGGGACTGCCCTGTGACAGCGAGTAGCCTCCGGTGTCGCTGGCGCCGGCGTCCGCCGGCAGATCCTCGCGGCGCAGCAGGCGGTTGTGCACCACCACGTGATTCTGCGGCAGTATCAGCGTGTTGTTGCGCGCGTCAAAGGCCAGGCCGCCCCAGTTCTGGCCGCCGGCCACGCCGGGATACTGGATGTAGTAACCGTCGAGTGTCGGTGGCGTGAAGATACCCTCGCTGCGCGCCGCGGCGATCTTCTCGCGGCAGGCGCGGCGGTCGTAGAAGGTGAAGCCCCAGGCGTCCTGCGCGCCCAGGCCAGCCGGGTGCAGGGGGGCGGGAAAGGTCGGGAAGGGTTGCGTCGGCGCGGTGTACTCCCCGGGCACGTCGGTCTGCGGCACGGCGCGCTCCTGTACCGGGTACAGTGGCTCGCCGCTGGCGCGGTCGAGGATGAACAAATGCCCCATCTTGGTGGCCTGCACCAATGCCGACCGCAGCGCGCCGTCTTTTTCGATGTCGATCAGCAGGGGCTGGGCCGGCAGGTCGTAGTCCCACAGGTCGTGGTGCACCGCCTGGAAGGACCAGGCCACCTCGCCGCTGGCGACGCGCAGGGCGACCACCGAGTTGGCGAAGTGGTCCACGTCCACGCCGTTGCGCCCTCGATGGCCGCCGATGAAGTCCAGGCCGGGGCTGCCGAAGGGCACGTACACCAGGCCCAGTTCCTCGTCCGCCGACAGCAGGCTCCAGGCGTTGGCGGTCCCGGCGTGATAGCGCTGCCCCGGCGGCGCGCCCACGGCCTGTGGCGAGGGGGCGTCGGCGGGCACCGGGTCGAAGGCCCAGCGCAGCGCCCCGCTGCGCGCATCCCAGGCGCGGATCACCCCCGGCGGCGCATCCACCCGCTGGTTGTCGCGCACCGCCGCGCCCTGGATGACCAGGTCATCGACCACCACCGGCGGCGATGTCATGGCCAACTCGTTGCGGTACAGCGGCCCCATGCCCTGACCCAGGTCGATACTGCCGCCCTCGCCGAAATCGCCGCAAGGTCGGCCACTGTCCGCGTCCAGCGCGACCAGGCGACCGTCTATCGTGCCCATGAACACCCGCGAGCGGCAGACCGTCGCCGCCGCCGTGGCGTCGTGCCACAGGGCCACGCCGCGGCATTTGCCGGTGCCGCCGTCCATGCTCGGGCGGCTGTCGTAAACCCAGCGCTCCCGGCCGCTCTCTGCGTCCACGGCGAAGGCGCGGCCCAGGCCGGAGCAAAAAAACAGTGTGTTGTCGTGCAGCACCGGTGTCGCCAGGAAGGAGCTGGGCACGGCTGCGGGTCGCAGCTCCGAGGAGTCGCCGGTGCGATAGCTCCACGCCAGGGACAGTTCGCGCACGTTGCCAGGATGTATATCGGCCAGGGGGGAATACTTCGACCCCCCCTGGTCGCGACCGTAGTAGGGCCAGTCCGCGGCACCCGCCGCATACGCGGCGCACAGTAGCACCGCGGCCAGTACGGGGCGTTTCACGCGGTGGCGCCGGCTGCGGTCATTCGGTCAGCGCGCGGCGACGCCATCGGCGACGCGCGCCGCCGGCGCGGTGCCGTCGAACAGGCCCGAGGCCTCGATATCGGGGGCGCCGTCGGGATCCAGCCGCGTGACCTTGGGAATCCCGTCCTCCACGTGCCAGGCGGGACTGCTGGAGTGGGAGGTCCACACCCTGCCCTGAGCGTCCATGTCCAGCTCGCGCGTATAGGTCACCAGGGTGGGTAGTGGATAGATGTCCCACCGGCCGCTGTCCGGGTCGAAGCGAATCATGGAATCGCTCTGCGTGCCGGTAATCCACACGTGGTCGGACTCGCGATCCACGAATACCGCGTAGGGCACCTCGCTGCCGCGCGGCGCCACCGGGATCTCGTGGCTTTCCTTCCAGTCCATGGCCACGGTGTCAAAGCGGTTCAGAGTGCCCTCCGCGTAGGATGGCACCCACAGGTTGCCGCGTGAATCGAACCGCAGCCGGCGCGGGGTGACGAAGGGAGTGGGAATGGAGGTCAACTCGAAGTTGTCCGGGTCGATACGGCCAATGTGACTCATGTTGAGCTGGCTGAACCAGACGCTGCCATCGAGCGGGTGGATGTCGATGCCGTAGGGCATGGGCATGGTGACGCCGTCCATCTGCGCGGAGCGATCGTCCAGGTCCAGCAGGTCCGCGTTGGCGATGAACAGCGGTGTCAGCCAGGTGATCAGGCGCGTGCTGAAATCGGGAAAGTCGAGGCGGATGAACTCTTGTTCACGGGTTTGCGGGTCGAACATGCCCACGTGGTTGGTCGCGGTCACGGTGTACCAGAGGCGGCCGCGCGAGTCGAAGCGCAGGGTGTGCGGGTTGATGCCCTGTTCCAGGTCGACAATGTCCCAGGTCTCGCTGACGGGGTCGAAGCCGGCCAGCTGGTTGCCCGACGCCAGGGTCAGCCAGATGACACCGTCCGGCGCGGTCTGCAGGGAGTGTGGCGCCAGGTAGGTCTCCACGCCGTTCTTCTTGCGGCGCTCCATCTTCCAGTACACGCCACCGGGTTTGTGCTCGCCGCGGGGTATGGCGTAGCTGCGGCGCACGCCGTCCGGGTTCTCGTCCACGCGGATCACGTGCAGGGTATCCATGGGACCGTCGACGCTCCAGATGGAGCCGTCGCGATGGTAGACCATCATGTCGTGCTGGCCCGAGGTGGGCCCGCCCAGGTCCCACTCCTCCACCACGGCGCGGCGCACCACTGGCGAGGGCACCGGCAGCGGGCCGTCCGGTCCGTCGTAGCGCGGCAGCTTGTCCAGTACGTTGCCCGGGTCGTAGGCCGCGAGATAGTAGTCCGGCAGCCTGGCGCGCAGGCTGTTGCTGATGATGGCGCTGCGCCGGCCCATGTCGATGATAATGTCCAGCCACTGCTGCCGCGTGAACTGGCGCCGCGAGGTCAGCGGCGAACCCTGTTGGTGGCAGTAGGTACACTGCATCTTGAATTCCAGCAGGTGCTCGCGATTGTCCATCTCCTCCAGCACGAGGTTCATCCAGTAATTGCTCGGCAGTTGCTGGATCATCTCGGCGGGGTCCTCGATGCGCTGCATGCGCACGTCCAGCCACTGCCCGCCGCGGACGGGTGACTGCCGCTCGATCACCACGTCGCGCCAGCCCGGACGGCGCACGCGCACCCGGTAACCCGAATCCCAGGGCAGGTCGGGGGACAGGAAGCGGCCCTGGTCATCGGCGAACACACTCAGCGAATGGACCGGGCGACCGTGATAAAAGGTCACCATGGCGCCCTTCACCGGCTGCCCGTCGGTGCTTACGCGACCGTAAAAGAAGCGCCCCGGCGAGGGCTCGCCGGCGGACGCCGGCAGTGCCAGGAACACGGTGCAAACCAGGGCGAGGAACAAGCGCATCATGGCGGGTTACCCGTCAGCCTCGAAGTGCCGTGGACGGCCTGCTCACCGCCGACAGCGCCGGCCTATGGTACTACCGCGGACTTCGCAGGACAACTGCCTTGCAAAACCAGGGCGCGGCTGCGCCGGGCTCAATCTGCACCGCGCAACGCGTCCCCGTGCGCATCCAGCACGTGACCCAGCGCCTTTTCCATCAGCCAGCGCGCCTGGCCAGCGTAGGCGTAGACGCAGGCGTGCACCGAGGCATCGGACCAGTTCTCCACGGAACAGTTCGAGGAGTACTCCTCGAATGCCGCCAGCGACCGCACGAGGTCACTGATATGCCGCGGGCACTCACAGGTGAGCGCGCCCTGGATGGCGCGCGCGGCCGATATCTCGGCTTCACTGAACAACCGCGGCTTGCCCTGCATCAGTTCGCCGAGGTTGCTGCTGCCGACGCTGGCCTCCTTCTCCGCCGCGCTGCGCGCCAGGTGAAAGGCGAGCTGCGCCGGGTCGGGCGGAAACTGCGCATGCTGGTAGCCCTTCGCGGTCAGGGCGTCGCGCCAGCGCTCGCCGCTACAATGCTGCAGCACCATGACGCTATCCGCCTGCAGTGCGTCACTGACCTGCTCCAGCTCCTGCACCCGCGTCGCGTTGACACCGCTGCACTCAACCACGATCGCGTCCACCGTCTCGAGCTGCGCCAGCAGCTCCGCATCCACCTCCTGCAGGGCGCAGGGAGCGAGTACGGCGTTGACATTGACCAGGCATCCCTGGTGCTCGTCCAGCCAGTCGCACAGGCCGCGCCCGACGAACAGCACGCGCGGCTTGGGCGCCGGGATGTCAGCGGGGCTGGACTCATCGCGGGCGCGCAGCATCATCTCCAGCGTGCGGCGCTCACTGGCGGCGATCTCGCCGATGCGCGCGCCGTCCGCCACCAGTGCGGCGACCAGTTGCAGGTGCTCCAGGTCCGACTGGGTGTACTGGCGGCGACCCGAAGCGGACTTGTGACTGGCGCCGAGCTGGTAGCGTCGCTCCCAGATGCGCAATGTGTCCGGTTTTATACCCGTCAGTCGGGCAACCGTGCCGATACCGTAGAGGGGTCGAGACTGTAACTGTATGGCTCCCATGGTGTACCTCGCTTGTGATCAGCGGTATTACGACGGGACAGCGCAATCGGATGACTTGCCCAGGATTTGCCCGGCCTGCAACTGGACATTCGCCGCGCCTGCCTGGTCAGACCGTACGGACAGGGCGTATACCCAGCGGGAGGTAAGCGTATGGACAATTCACTGACCCGGGCGCGCCTGCAGGGCGACACGGGCCTGGACTGGCTGTTCGCCCAGGCGCGGCGATATCCCCTGCTCACCACAGCGCAGGAGCTGGCCATCGACCAGCGCAAGTGGCGGGCGGTCGGGGATTTGCAGGACGTCTTCCTGGCTGACACGCAGTGCCGCGCGCTGCTGGGGGCGCTGGTGACGAACCTCGTGAGCAACCCGCCCGCGGCCCGGGACCTGGGGCACTCGCCGCACTACGGCCTGCTGCGGCGCGAAATCAGCGATTACCTGCCGGGCAAGCCCGGCCACGCCGCGTTGACCGCGTTGCACGCGGCCCTGGCCGCGCCCGACAAACCGCAGGCGGCGACCGCCCTGCGGGAGCTGCAGATGCCGGCGGCGCTGGTCGCGGCTATCGCCTCCCTGGCGCTGGACCGCGACGAGCGGGACGGCGTGGCCGCGGGACTGCGCGACTGGCGGGCGCAGTGGCCCGAGGCGGACACGCCGTCCCGCGCCGGCGAACGGACACGACGCGCACTGGAGGAACCGCTCGGGCGCTACCTGGCCGCGCGCGAGCAACTGGTGCATCACAACCTGCGCCTGGTGTTTTCCATCGCCGGCCGCACACCCTCGAGCAATGTGTCGTTCTGCGACCTGGTGCAGGAAGGCGTGTTCGGCCTGCTGCGCGCGGCGGAAAAGTTTCACCACCGCCGCGGATACCGTTTCAGCACCTACGCCTACAACTGGGTCAGCCAGTCGATCCGGCGCGCACTCAACGAGCAGGAGGGCATCCTGCGCTACCCCACCCAGGTGATGGACCGCGTCAAGCGCCTGCATCGCGAGCGCCTGCAGCACCTGCAGTACACCGGCAGGGAGCCCTCGACGCGCACCCTGGCCGAGCGCCTGCAACTGGACAGCGCCGAGGTGGAAAGCCTGCGCCAGCTGGCCAACTTCGGCGTGTCGCTGGAAACGCCCCAGGGCGAAGAGGAAGACAGCCCCACGCTCGGCGCGACCCTGTCCGGCGGCCCCTTCCCCGACACCGCGGCCAGCGCCGAAGGCAACTCGCTGCGGCGCACGGTACACAAGCGCATGCGCACGCTGTCACCGACCGAACAACGTGTGATCGCCATGCGCTGGGGCCTGGAACAGTCACCACCGCTGTCGCGGGCACAGGTCGCCCCCCTGCTGGGCGTATCCACCGAGCGGGTGCGCCAGGTGGAGGTGGCGGCGCTGGACAAGCTGCGCGGCGACCGGGAACTGGCCGGTGTCTACAGCGAGCACAGGGAAACGGGCCACTAGCGCTTTGCCGGCGGTAGGGGTAGCGTTGAGGTCCGGGTGAGAACAGGAGTGGCAAGCATGGCGACGACAACCGATTCGAGCGAAGCGCTTCCGCTGCTGGGCATTGGCTCCTGCCTGGCCGGCAACGCCGTGCGCTACAACGGGCAGACCAAGAGCCCGAACACCCACGTGCGCAACCTGTGCGAACGCTTCCAAACGCGCGCGTTCTGCCCGGAGATGGGCATCGGCCTGGGCGTGCCCCGCCCTCCCATTCACCTGGTGGGCGACGAACACGCGGTGCGCATCGTCGACGTCGAGACCCACGAGCACGACTACACGGAGCAGATCCGCGCCTATGCCGCACAGGTGGTGCAGCAGGCGCCCGGGATGGTCGGCTATATCCTCGTCAAGGGCAGCCCGAGTTGCGGCTACGGGCGGGTCAAGCGCTACTCGCCGGCGGGGCATTTCGTGGCCTCGGACCAGGACGGCATTTTCGCCGCAGAGTTGCGGCGCCTGGACCCCCTGCTGGCGCTGGAAGACGACGGCCGCCTCAATGACCCGGGACTGCGCGAGAGTTTCGTCACCCGCGCCTGCGCCTACCACGACTGGAAACGCAGTGTCGCCGACGGCGTCAGCGCCCGCCTGCTGGTCGATTTCTGGAGCCGCTACAAGTACCTGGTGATGGCTCACCATGTCCCCGCCTACAAGGCCATCGGGCCGCTGCTGGCGCAGGCGGGCAAGGCGCCGCTGCAGCCGCTGGCCGACGAGTTCATCAGCACCCTGATGACCGCCCTGGCGCGCCCGGCGACCCGGCGCAGTCACAGTAACGTGCTGTTCCATATCGCCGGCTACCTGAAACGCAGGATCTCGCCGGAGCAGCGGCGCCGGCTCAGCGAGCTGATCGAGGACTACCGCACCGGACAGGTGCCGCTGATCGTGCCCATCACCCTGCTCAAGCATCACTTCGCCGACAACCCGGACGCCTATATCAACGGCCAGGTGTTCATGGACCCCTATCCCGACGCGGCGCGCCTGCGCAGCCTGGTTTAACTCGCCTGGTCCGCGTAGATGGCCGCCAGGGCGCGTTCGACGTCCGGGTAGTCGAAGCGGAAACCCGCCGCCTGCAGCGCCGCCGGCACCACCCGTTGCCCATTGAGCAACAACTCCTGCGCCACCTCACCCAGCAGCAGGCGCAACACGGGCCCCGGTACGCCGGCGCGCAGCAGCACCCGGTGATGTTGCGCGAGCGCAGCGCACAGTTGCTGGCTGGTGACCGGCGCCGGCGCGGTGAGGTTGAACGGCCCCTGCAACTCGTCCCGCTGCAGCAGGAAGGCGACGGCGCGCACCACGTCGTCGCGGTGTATCCAGCTCAACCACTGCTCGCCGGAACCAATCCAGCTGCCCACGCCAAAACGGAAGGAGTTGGCCATTTCCTGCAACGCGCCCCCGCCGGCGTCGAGCACCACCCCCAGGCGCAGCAGGCAGACGCGCACCCCGCGCGCGGCGGCGCGGCCGGCGAGTTCCTCCCAGCGCGCGCACAGGTCCTGGGCGAAGCCCGGTTCCGTCGCGCCCTGTTCATCGAGGATCTCGTCGCCGTGGTGGCCGTAGTAACCGACGGCGCTGGCGCTGAGCAGCGCCGCGGGAGGCGCATCCAGGCGCTCCACCAGGTCGAGTACGGCGCGGGTGGTGCGCAGGCGGCTGTCGATAATCTCCTGTTTGTAGGCGGCGCTCCAGCGCCGTCCGTTCAGCGGCGCGCCGGCGAGGTTGATCAACGCATCGACCCGGGTGGCGCTGTCGATTTCATCCAGACTGCCGACAGTCGCCGCATCCTGCCGCGACCGGCGGCTCAGTACCGTCACCCGGTGACCGCTGGCGCGCAGCGCCGCGCACAGCGGCGTGCCGATAAATCCCGTACCCCCGGTGACCACGATATGCATGTCCGCGCCCTCTTCTGCTGTGTTCATTCTACGCCCGTGAGCGCTCCCGGATCAGCTTCATCTGTATGTCACACGTGTGCGTATAATGACCCCGTGGACAGCGTCGACCAGGACAGCCGCGCCCTGTGTGCCTTCATCCGCGACCATCCCAGGCTCGTGGTGCTCACCGGCGCCGGCATCAGCGCCGATTCCGGCATCCCCACCTACCGCGACCGGCGAGGTGTCTGGCTGCACCGGGAACCCATCCAGCAACAGGCCTTTCTGGAGGACGAAAACACCCGGCGACGTTACTGGGCGCGCTCCTGGTTCGGCTGGCCGGTAGTGCGCGACGCCATCCCCAACCCGGCCCATTACGCCCTGGCGCAGCTGGAGGCCGGGGGCAGCGTGCAGTTGCTGATCACGCAGAACATCGACCGGCTGCACCAGCGCGCGGGCAGCCGCCGCGTCGTCGACCTGCACGGGCGTATCGACCGGGTGCGCTGCCTGTCCTGTACGCGTGTGCATGCGCGCGAAACCGTCCAGGGACTGCTACAGGCGCGCAACCGCTGGACCTATCGCGGACCGGTGGCCACCCGGCCCGACGGCGACGTGGACATTCCCGAGGACGTTTGCCGGCGGCTGGTACTGCCCCGCTGCGAGCTGTGCCAGGGCGATCTCATGCCGGACGTGGTGTTTTTTGGCGGCAGCGTGCCGCGGCGACGCGTGGCGACCTGCATGGATAGCCTCGAGCAGGCAGACGCCCTGCTGTGCGTGGGCAGTTCCCTGCAGGTGTACTCGGGCTACCGCTTCTGCCGCCGTGCGCAACAACTGGGCAAACCGGTGGTGCTGGTCAATCCCGGACTGACCCGCGCCGACGACATGGCGCGCCTCAAGCTGACATCGCCCGCCGGGCCCCTGCTGGCGCGCACGGCGGAGCGGCTCTGCTAGGCCCGCCGGCTCAGGACATACGCTCGGTGTAGTCCCAGCTGAACAGGTGCTGCGGTCGTAGCGTGATCAACAACTCGTCCTCCGCCCTGGACAACAGCCACTGGGCCAGTGAGGACTCCGTGCTACCCAGGTAGTGCCGCAACAGGCGCTCGAGCATCTCCCCGCCGCCCTCCGGTGCCACCGCGGCCAGGCCGCGACCGCGCACACCGCGGTAGGGCGGCTCGTTGGGCGCTACCTCGAAGCCCACCTTGGGCATTTTCGCCAGCAGGGTCACCAGCAGCGAATCGCGGTGCGAAACGCAGTACAGCGCCCCGTCGTCGTAGTGATACCAGACCGACACCACCCGCGGGAACCCGTCGTCACCGACGCAGGCCAGGCGCAGCGGGAAGTGCGCCGCGCCGAGGTAGTCATCGATTGCCCGCCGGTCCCAGGGACCCTTAATCTTCACTGTCATCACCCTCTCCGTAGTCGCCTGCCGTCTGTGCTGTGCTTTAACCATAGCAGCCAGAGGCGATGTCGCTGATCCCCTGTGGGCTTTTGCGCGTACACTGGGAAGGACGCTCAAGGAGGCACCGTGGCTGAAACCCCTGTCATTTACTGGTATCGCCAGGACCTGCGCGTGGACGACCTGCCCGGGCTGGCGGCGGCCGCCAGCGCCGGCCGCCCGGTGCTGCCCTGCTTCATCCTCGACGACACCCTGCCCGAGCGGGAACGGCCCGGCGGCGCCAGCCGCTGGTGGCTGCACCACAGCCTGGCGGCCCTGGCACAGGACCTGGGCAAGCTGGGCCTGCCGCTGCTGCTGCGCCGCGGCGCCCACGCTGACGAGCTGGCGCAACTGGTCGCGCAGACAGGCGCACAGACCGTGTACTGCAGTCGCCGGGTGGAACCGGCCGAGGCGGCGCGCGAGCGCACGCTGCACGAGGCCCTCGCAGCGGACGGGGTGACGCTCAAGCGCTACCCCGGGAGCCTGCTGTTCGAACCCGAGGCCATCCGCACCCAGGCGGACGCAGCGTACAAGGTATTCACCCCATTCTGGAAAGCCTGCCTGCGCGAACCTGCGCCCGCCGCACCCGCGGCCGCGCCGGACAAGCCCGCGGCGCCCGCCACGCTGCCCGGGTCGCTGTCGCTGGACGACCTGGCGCTGCTGCCACGCGATCCCGACTGGGCCGGGCACTGGCCGCGCTTGTGGCAACCCGGGACCGCTGGCGCGCGCGCCGCCCTGCAACGCTTTCTCGAAAACGCCATCGGCGACTACGACGAGGGGCGCAACCACCCACAGCGCGAGGCCACCTCGCGACTGTCGCCGCACCTGCACTTCGGTGAGATATCGCCGCGCGCGGTGTGGCACGCGGTGACCGCCCACTGCCAGGGACAGCCGGACCTGGAGGCCCAGCGGCACAAGTTTCTCTCGGAACTGGGATGGCGCGAGTTCAGCCACTACCTGCTGCACCACTTCCCGCACATCGTGGAAAAACCGTTCAAGGAGGAATTCAGCAAATTCCCCTGGCTTGGGAACGAGCAGTTGCTGCGCGCCTGGCAGCGCGGCATGACGGGCTACCCGCTGGTGGACGCCGGGATGCGCGAGCTGTGGCGCACTGGCTACATGCACAACCGCGTGCGGATGATCGTCGCCTCTTTCCTGACCAAACACCTGCTGGTGCACTGGCGCAGTGGCGAGCGCTGGTTCCACGACACCCTGGTGGACGCGGACCTGGCCAACAACACCTGCGGCTGGCAGTGGGTCGCCGGCAGCGGCGCCGACGCCGCTCCTTTTTTCCGCATCTTCAACCCCACCCTGCAGGGCAAGCGCTTTGACGCACAGGGCGAATACGTGCGGCGCTGGGTTCCGGAACTGGCGCAGCTGCCGGACAAGCATATCCACGAACCGGCACGCGCGCCGCAGCAGGTGCTGGCCGCCGCGGGCGTGGTTCTCGGGGAGACCTATCCCGAACCGATCGTGGACCACGGCCAGGCGCGGGAGGCGGCGCTGGCCGCCTACGGCTCGATCAGGTCGGAGGCCTGAGGGGGAGCACGGCGCGGGCTGCGCCGGCTAGGCGGGCAGCGCATACCCCCAGCGCGCCAGGTCCAGTCCGGTCAGCTCGCGCGTGGCGGCGTTGCTCTGCTCGTAGTGACCCGCCGTCATCGCCGCCACCTTGTCGGCGAAGCGCCGCTCCATGGCGCGGTGCACGGCGGCCGGGGCCGGAATGTGAAGGTTGCCGCTGTTGCCAATCATCGTCGGTTTGTAGAAACCGCCCGGGCTCAACCGCGTGCGCGCGATGAAGCGGTTGTACAGGCGCTTCACCTCCAGATCGAGCAGGCTGCGGTTGACGTTTTCGCGCACGTTGGGGTTGGCGTGCGGGGGATAGCGCTCGCTGTCGATACCGCTGAACGTATTGATGGACTGCACGAAGGCGTCCGGGTTCTCCTGCAACAGTTCCATGGGCAGTACCAACACCGAGTCCTCGCCAAACACGTGTCGGTAGGCGGCGATGATCCTGTCGTAGTAGAGGTAGCTCAGGCTGAATGCGGGCACGGTGCCGGTGAGATCGTTGTCGAGCAGGGTCTGGATGGACAGGGGCGAGCCGAAATTGACCAGCGTCTTGTAGATGGAGCGCAGCATCGCCTGCTGCTCGCGAATCACCAGCAGGATGCGCGCCTCGGGCGCCACCCGCGACAGGCGGTGCAGGTTGCCCTCGCCGTTCTCGCCGCCGGTGAGCGGATTGCCCACCAGCACTTCCAGGGAAATGACCGGGACCTTGTCGCCCAGGTCGAAGTCGAACATGCTGCGCGCCTCGCTCCAGTCGCTGATGCAGAAGCTGTCGGGGTAGATCAGCGCGAAATGCGCGGGCTTGGTCGCCAGGGCCTTGCCGTAGCCGTTCCTGGCGATGAACAGGTGCCGCTGCAACCAAGTGGAGGCGCACTTCGGCATGCCGATGTGTACGAGGGGTCTGGGAGGCATGGAGTTGATCGGGGCTGGTTTTGCCACCCAGTATACACGCGGTCACCCGGCTGTAAACGAACGACGGGGGCACAGGCCCCCGTCGTCGCGAAAGACCGCCGCCTGATGCGGCGGCGGACGGCAATTACCGGCCGCGCCAGTGGCCCCGCCGGCGCAATTCCAGGAACACCGTTTCGCCGGGCGCATCGTCGACGCCGTCGTTGTCGGTCACGATGAACATGCGTTCATCCGCGGATACCGCGAAGCCCTCCAGCTTCTCCGTATTCCAGATGCTGTTCCTGGCCAGTTCCGGCAGGACATCGCGGAACAGGCGCTTGCGGATCGTCACCAGCCCACGCGGGTCGTCGAAGGCGCGGAAGTCACCGTCCTTCAGCTTGATGCGGTACAGCGCCTTGAGTTCCGCGTTCGGCGCGGTGCTCGGGCCCCAGCCCTTGTCGCGCTCGATAACCACGAAACTGCCGTCGGGCATGGCCGTCAGCTCGGACAGGCCGATCCAGTCGCCATTGCCCTCGGGCTGCAGCGGATAGTGCACGAAGCCCCACTCCCCGGTAGCCACGTCGTAGCGACCGATCTTGGTGTTGACCTCATCCGTGTCGCCCTCCTCGGGCCAGGCGCGCTGGATGGCCACGTAGACCACTTCCGCGCCGGCTGCGCCGGTAACCGCGATACCCTCGATACCGTTGCTGCGGCGCTGGTCAACCATGCCGGCGGGCAGTTCGATCTCGTCGCTGACCTCGCCGCTGAGCGGGTCGACCTTGAGCACCTGGTTTTCGCGGCTGTCCGCGTTGCCCTCGCTGCCGAGCCAGAAATTGCCGTCGGGACCCACGGCAATACCTTCCAGGTCCAGGCCCTGGCTGGCGCCGCTGACCTCCAGGCGATCGACGATGCTCGCCGGCTTGCTGGAGACGTCAACCGTGTAGATAAAGCCCGAGCCCAGGAAGGAATCGCTGACCGCGTACAGCGTGTCGGCGTCAAAGGGGTCGCCGGCGAGGCCGGACAGCGCCACCCAGGGAATGGGCAGCCCACGGTCGTCCTGGGCCGACTGGATCATCGGGTAGTTCGACTCACCGCGCGAGTAGTGGTAGAGATTGATCATGGTGGGAATACCGGCGTCGGCCACCTCGGACTCGGTGCTCACCGCCAGCAGTCCGCGCCAGGGGATAGCCTTGATACCCTCGGGCCCGATACCGGTGGGCAAGACCTGCTTCAGTTCGGGCTCACCGTCGCTGACATCGTAGACGCCGACGGCGTTGGAACGCTCGGAGCCGACGAACAGCAGCTTGTCGCGCCAGAACCGGGCGCTCTCGACGGATTCGGGTTCCACACCCTTGTTCTCGGAGCGACTCTCATTGTAGTGGCCCACCGATACCAGCAGGTGCTCAAAGCTCTCCGCGGACTCGAACTCGACCGTGCCGTCCTGGTTGAAGATGGTGAAACCGCGGCTGCCGCCCTCCTCGCCGAACATGTCTTCGTAGTCGCCCTCGTTGGCGGTGGCGAAGGAATCGTCGTCGATCCAGGTCACGGCGTCGGGTTCACGGCGCCGGACAATATCGGAGTCCAGGGTAATCAGGTCTTCCTCGGCCGTGTCGACATTGCTCAGGGCGACGCTGCCGGCGGAAAACTCGCTGAGTGTGGTGCCGCTGACGATATCCACGACTGCCAGGTGGTTGTTTTCCTGGAAGGACACCACCGCCTCGTTTTCGCGGTTGATGTCGACGTACTCGGGTTCCAGGTCGCTGCCGTCGACCGCGTTGTCGGTCACCGGGGAGAGGTCCACATCGAAAATGTTCCAGGCGTCGACCGGGCCCCACAACTCGACAACTTTCAGGCCGCCGGAGGGCAACTGCGGCAGCAGGCCGTCGTTGAGGTCCTCGTCGCGCTCGTTCTCGATGACGATGGCGGCGCGCTTGCGGTCCGGCGCCAGGGCAATGGAGTCCGGCTGTCCGCCCAGGTCGTATTCGGCGACGACCTGGCGCGTGTTCTTGTGCACCACCACGAGCTTGCCGGAGGGTTCGGTGAAGCTCGCGGAGGTGTTCACACCCACCAGCACGTAGGGATCCTTGATGACCAGGCTGGTCGGCTCGCCGCCGACGTCCACCACGCCCTGGCCCCTGGGCTTCCAGGGAAAACGGATGTCGACAAAACCAATCTGCTGCTTCTCGGCGTCGGTGTACACCAGCTGCCGGTTGTTGCGCGTCACATCGATGATCTCGGCCACGCCCGAGCCATTACCGGCCATGACATCGAAGCTGCCGATCCAGTGGAAGTTGTTGTCCCTGTTGTGGCCGCCCCAGCCAGCGCTGGCCAGTGGTGCGGCCAGGACCGCGGTGGCCGCCAGAACCGCCGCACGCAACCTGTACCGGCGATGTTTCGGTTTGCAGTTATCCATACCAGTTCCCTCTTTTTGTCAGTTTCAGGTGTAAACAGGGCAAGCCGTCCCGGAGGGGACGGTTGATTGAATCTGGATGGAGTCTCACACCGGCCTGTGACAGCCAGTTGACGCGAACGTTACGGGCCGATGAACCTCCGCGGGCGGCCGTCCGCGGACTGTTGTTTCTCGGCTAGGGCGGTGGGGTATACCAGATTGGCGAGCTCCAGGCGCGCTCCTGGATCACCCGGATGTGCTGTTCCGCGCAGCACTGCTGCAGCGCCTCCGGCACGCTGGAGGGGTCGGCGCAATCCACGCCGGCGTCGACGCACACGTGCTGGCTCCAGCGACAGGCGGGATTCTCCAGCGCGCGCGCGTAGTAAAACGCCGGGGCCGCCGGGTCGAAATCCGGGTCCTGCCACACAGCGCACAGGTGCTGGTGCCCCGGGCCACTCTGTTCGCAGGTCGCGGGATCGACCCGCGCGCCGTTGTCGCCACCGGCGACGTCCAGCACGCGCTCGCGCAACTCCCCGTCGGCGTACCAGCCCTTGACGATCTGCACCCGCTGCAACAGGTTGCCCGGGTACTCCGGCGTGCCCGCATCGGCCTGCACCGACACCAGGAAGCGCGGCGCCGCGCGGCCGGGTGCGGCCGGCAGGTCGCCGCCCATGGGGACACCCCGCGCGTAGCCCTGGGCGACCATGTCCGGCGCGTCGCAGGCCTGCGCGGGATAGTCCCAGCCGCCAAAGAAGCGCAAGGTGGAACGCGTACCACTGGTGGCGTAGGCCTCGCGCCGACGCATGGCCGCGAACAGGGCGTCGCGGCTGTTTTCCTCGGCGTACAGCACGGCCAGGCCGCCGGGATTGAACTCCAGTTCGTCAGGCAGCGGCAACACGTCGTCGCGCGCGCCCATACCGGCGCCGCCGTGCCCGGGGTGGTTCTTTTCCATGACCAGGCCCGGCGCGGCGATATGCGTGTCGGTACTGGCGATCAGTCCGTACTTGAAACTGTTCACGCCCAGTTCCCGCTGCTGCTGCAGCCCCTGCTTCAGGGCGTAGCGCACAAAACTCGACTCCCCCGGGAGGCGCACTTCGCGGTACTCCTGCCCGCCGAACAGCAACTTCAATACGTAGAGCAGCCCGCTGCCATCCTCACCGGTATTCTTGGTGCCGAAATTATCGTAGGGCAGCTTCTCGAACGCGCAGTACTCGTCCCGCGACCAGGTCGGCAGCCGGCTGTCGCATTCCGAGGACCCCTTGTGCTGCATCAACTCCAGCAGCGGGTTCCAGTGCGCCCGCCGCGCGGCCTCCGCGGCGCTGACCGGTTCTGGCGGTATCTCGGCGCTGGACAGGCGCGCGGTTTCGAAGGCCAGGCCGCCGCTGAGATTGGTGTTGTGCGGAATGGCGATGGCGTCGCACCCGGGGTTCGCGGCCACGCAATCCTGCTCCAGGTAATCCCACAATTGCACCTGGGACGGCGACTCGATCCAGCTCAGTGGGTGGTCGGGTACCTTGTCGTTGCGAAAGATGACATTGTGGTGCAGGTTGCGCCCGCGCCCCACCGTGGCCGTCCACTCGTATCCGACAAAACTGGTGAAACTGCAGTCCGCGCTGCGGTCGTAGGCCGCCTCGGCGGCGTCCTGCACGGCGCGCCAGGTATCCCCGGCGGCATCCAGGCATACCGACCCATCCTCCCCGCACAGCCCCCAGCGACGCTTCATCGACAGGCCGTAACCGCCAAACATCAGTTGCGTCAGCGCCGGCAGGTTCCGGTGTACGCGGCACACCGGGTGCGAGTAGCCCGCCTCCCCCTCGCTGGCGCACAGGCGCATTTCACCGAAAAACTCCGAGTGATCGGTTACCGCGGCAAAGTCCAGCGGCCGGTCGATGCGTATCTCGCGCAGACCGCGTCCGTTCTCATCGTAGGGCTGGATACGCATGGGTCCGCCGACGGCGAAGCGGTAGGCGTCAGTCGGCGTGTTGCGGGTGTCCTGACCGCTGGCGTCGAATGACCAGGCCGTGTGCACATGGGTATCGCCAAAGAACGCCCGGCGCAGCGGATCGTAGTCGGCGCAGGGCTGGCGCTGCTCCGTGCGGGAAAACGCTGGCTGCCCTTGCCCTGGCTGCGCCTGTACGGCCACGGTGAGCAGCGCCCCGAATATCGTGCCAAGCGTACGTCGCATGGTAGGTCACTCCCGTCGTGGCAGCGCGCTGCGTCAACGCCTGAATTCACCGTAGCGCGGCTCGCGCTCGCCAAACAGCACCGCGTTGGCGTTTTCATACAGGTACTTCTCCAGCACACCCTCGCGCAGGTCCAGCGCCGCTGCCTCTTCCAGGCAGCGCTGCATGGACAGCACAGGGTGGTCCGAGGCGAACATGATCTTGTGCTGGCCGCGTGTGTTCATGTAGTGAAGCAGCGACGCGGGCAGGTATTGCGGCGCGTAGGCGGAAGTCATCAGGTACAGATTGCGGTACTTGATCATCAACCGTATGGCCACGTCCCACCAGGGGTCGGCGCCGTGCTGCATGATCAGCTTCAACTGCGGGAAATGCAGGCACACCCGATCCAGGTGCATGGGGTGCTGGCACTCGCCGGGCATGGGCGGCCCAGGGATACCGGTATTGATACCCACCGGTATATCCATTTCGATGCACTTGGCGTACAGCGGGTAGTAGAGCGGATCCGTTGGCGGCCGGTCCAGTTCGAAGGGCGTCACCCTGGCCATGACCACGGGATACTCGCGCGCCAGGTCTTCCAGCGCCCACAGCGCCTTCATGCCCTTCTGGATTCTCGGTTGCGGGGCCAGGTAGAAGCGCCCCGGGTAGTCGCTGGTGAAATCCAGCAGACGCTGTTCCGGCCGGTAGGGATCGCAACTGAGCAGCACTTTCTCTACCCCGATCTCATCCATGAGCGCGACGAGTTCCGGCGACTCGATGTTGCGGAAAAAATCCTCACCGCCCTTGAAGTAGTCTTCCTTCACCCGGCGCATGAACGGTAGATCGGCCACAGCGCCCATGCTGACGTTGACCCAGGGGTCGATGGCTTTGAGTGGCATTCTGCGCCCTCTGCAGGGGTTCGACTCGCGGTGGCGCGTCGCGAGCGCCGACCACAGGCTGGAAAAAGACTAACACAGGTGGCCGCGGCCGGCATTTTTTATGCCATCGGTCATATATAAATCTCGCCGGCGAACGCTGGCGCACACCGGGGACGCTGCGTATAATCGCGCGCCTGATTCACCCGGTGCCCGAGCGCACCCACTTCCATGGCCCTACCGGGGCTGCCCCGGAGACTAAAACATGGCGGCCCGCAAGCCCGGCAAAGACGTCTTTAGCGAGGCGGAAATCGACCAGCTCATCGAGCTGTTCCTGGCTTTCGACAAACCCTCGCCTGCCCTCACCCGCGGCCTCTACCGACTGCTGGAAGGCTATTTCAAGCCGACCCTGGTCGGCGTCGACAACATTCCCGACGAGCCCACCCTGTTCGTCGGCAACCACGCCATGTTCGCCGTGGACGGCTTGATCCTGATGCCCGCCATCTACCAGGCCACGGGGCGATTCCCCCGCGGCATGGGCGACAATCTTCTCTTCCAGACCGGGGTGGGCGAGCGTCTCGCCAGGCAGGGGCTGGTGCTGGCGCATCCACGGGTGTGCAGCGCGCTGATGGCCACCGGCCAGGACCTGGTGGTATTCCCCGGCGGAGCGGCGGAAGCCAACAAACCCTCGGCGGACAAGTACACTCTGCAGTGGAAGGAGCGCCACGGTTTTGTACGCATGGCCGCGCTCCACGGCTACAACATCACGCCCTTCGGACTGGTCGGTCCCGATGAGTGGTACGAGCAGGCCCTGGAGGGCAGGGCACTGCGCAACAGCGGCCTGTTCCGGTTGCTCAAGCGCATGGGCGTAATCAAGCCGGACTTCCGCGAAGACCTGTTGCCGCCGATTCCACGCGGTATGTTCTACACGTTGCTGCCCAGGCCGCAGCGCTGCTACCTGGCCTTCGGGGAGCCCGTGCAGGTGCCCGACTACAGCGGCAGGAAACGCATCCCCAAAGCGCTGCAGGCGGACATTCGCGCGCAGACCGCGGCCAGTGTGGAACAACTCATTGCCGAAATGTTGCAGCTGCGCGCCCGGAACAAGCCGGGCGAGAGCGCGCTGCGCCGCTATCTCACGCGCTAGTCGCCTGCCCGGCTGTCGCCGGCGCCGGCGACGCGGGGGTCAGGCGCCGATTGATCAACACGGCCGGCAGGCTCATGAACAGGCTTACCCCGCCGTACAGCAAGGCTGTGAACAACACCGCGTCGCCGAGCGGGTCCAGCACGCCGGCCTGGGCGGGAAAAACCACCGCCTTGACCGCCACCGCCAGCGACATATTGCGAAAGCCCACCTCGATGATAACGGCGAGGCTGTCCACGGCTTTCATCCCGCCGAGGCGGCACACCAGCAACGCGCTGCCCTGTACCGCCAGGCAGAACAGCACCAGGCTCACCACGCCCGCGCTACCGTAGGCATTGGCGTCCAGCCGCCCACTGCCGCCGGCGCCCACCGCCATAATCACGATCAGCGACAGGCTCACGCGGATCACCCACTTGGAAAAGTTGGCGCAGAGCACCACGTTGGCGTGCTGGCGCACGAGCATGCCGATGGCCAGCGGCACCACCAGCGTGACGAAGATATCCAGGGCCAGGCGACCGGCCGGCATGCGGAACCCCTGAGGCAGGTACTGGGATATCAGCAACTGCAGCAGCAGTGGCGTGGTGACCAGGGCGGCGACCGTGGTGATGGACGTCAGTGAAATAGACAACGCGATGTTGCCGCGACCGAACAGCGTGAGAATGTTGGACAGCGTACCCCCTGGCACCGCCGCGATCAGGATCAGGCCGACCGCGATGCCCGCCGGTATCGGCATGATCGCCCCCAGGCCCAGCGCGATCAGCGGCACCAGCGCCCACTGGAATGCCAGGCCCGTTACCAGCCCCCTGGGATTGCGCAGCTCCAGCAGGAAATCCTGCGGCGTGAGCAGGGCGCCCATACCGAGCATGGCCAGGAATAACTGCGAGGAGGCGAGGATATACTCGTAGCTGGCGTAACTGTCGAAAATGGCCTCGAGCACGGGCCGGTCAGCCGCGCGGGCTGGCGCCGGGGCCCAGCTTGCGCATGAGATCGTCTTCCAGCGCCTTGACCATTTCCCCGGCGTGTTCCTCTTTCAGCTCCCGCAGGCGCGCGTAACCCGACGCCGCTTCGGCATCCCATTCGTCGGCGAACCTGCCGCTGGCGATGTCCGCGACAATCTCCTTCATCACCGCGCCGACATCCAGGCTGTCGTAGCGACCGCGGCGGGACAACTGGCCGTACTGACTGGCCGGGGAGTGGTGCTCCAGCTGGGCGACGAAACCCTCGGTGCGCAACAGGCCGTAGTTGCGCTCCACCTCGCCGGACAGGAACAGCTCGGTGAGAATCGCCTCCAGCGGGATACCGTGTTCCAGCAGGGTGGCGACGAAACTGCCGTTGACGTGGGTCAGCGCCGGCGACAACACCTGCTCCACCGCCAGGTCCAGCAAGGCTTCCTGGTGCGGCGTCATCTCGATGGCGCCCTCGCGCAGCCCGCCCAGCGCGCGGGCGACGGCCAGGGTGCGCGCCAGTGCGGTGCCGCTGGCGTCCCGCTGTATACCCAGGGCGGTGATGAAGCCGCCGCCCTGGGTGTAGCAGTTGCGGACTTCCGGGCCGAGCATACGCGGCGCGATCATGGCCTGGTCGCCGCGCGGATCGTAGCGCCCGAAGGCGTAGCTGTAGCCGCTGGCAATGATGGTCAGCGCGCCCTCGCGCCGCGCCAGGCCGAGCTGCGGAATGGCGTCATCGGGGACGAGCAGGCAGACCACGTCCGCCGCATCCGCGTCGGCTATGTCGCCCACGACGAAGCCATCGGCGGCGGCCTGCGCCCTGCTCTCGTCGTTGCGCACACAGACCCGCGGGTCCAGGCCGGAATCGCGCAGGTTCAGTGCCCAGGGACGCCCCTGGTTGCCGTAACCGACAATGGCCAGGCTCTGCCCATCGAGCGCGCACGGGTCGGCGTCTTCTTCATAGAACAGCGTGGTCATGCACGGATTCCTCGGCGCGCCCGGTCGGCGACAATCAGTACTGGGGTCCAGTATCATAGGTCAAGCGTCTTGCAATAAAAACCGCGGCGCTTGCGCGCCTAATGAGGTCGTATATCATAGCGACCCCTAACTTTTTACCAGGGTAGCCCATGAAAAGAATCACACTGACCCTGCTCGCAGTTGCGCTCACCCTCGCCCTGGTAGTGGCGCTGGTGGTGGGCATTGCCGTGCAGACCAAGATGGTGTCGCGCTCAGACCTCGCTTTCCTGGTCGACCTGGGCCGCCGCGATGGCCTGGCGGCGGTGTACTCGGTCATTAAGGCGGAGATCTACGGCGTGGACGAGGACAACGCCGCGGACCCGTCCTACGGCCGCGAAGCGGTGCCCGGGCGCGGCCACGCACCCTGGGTGGTGCGCGGCAACCTCGACGGGCACCCGCGCATGATCAAATTCGCCCTGGCGCCCGGCCTCTGGGCGGCCTACCGCACCGAAAGCCTGTCGCTGTACCAGGTCTGGGACGGGGAGGTGCTGTTCGAGGGAGCGGCCTACAACTACCAGCACGGCCCGCAGCCTTCCAGCCGGGGCGAGTGGTACCTGCGCGACGAGGCGGACACACGCTGGTTCATCGAGGTGGATGGCCGCGAACTCCCCGCGACGGTCAGCTGGCTGGGACACGACTACGGCCCGGGACGCGCCAGTGCGCAGATGCGCTTCGCGCTGAACGCCGGTGAGCACAACCTGGTGCTGACCGAGGAGCCCGAACTGGTGCAGCAGGGTGAAGAGCGCATCTTCCGGCGCAGCTTCAGCCAGGACGACCCGAGCCTGGTCGCCGGTTTTCGCGACGGCGGCGGCAGGCGCTACCTGGCGTCGGGCAATATCGATATCACCCTGGCCGGGACGACGCCCATCACGCCGATCGAGGGGCCCAGGCGCGGCCGCGACGCCGAGGCCGGCGAACTCGAGCACGGCGCCGCGGTCATCGCCGGCAGCGACTGCCTGGGTTGCCACGCGGAAACGCACCGCGTGGCGGGCCCGGCCTGGACCCAGGTGTCGGGCAAGTTCCGCGGCAAGATCCAGGACGAGGTGGTGCAGGCCCTCACGCGCAGCGTGCTCGAGGGCAGCGTCGGCACCTGGGGCCAGGTGCCCATGCCGCCCCACCCGCAGATGTCAGAGCAGGACGCCCGCGACGCGGTCGTCTATATACTCAGCATCGGCGAGCCGGAGCAGGAACGCGACCCGCCCCTGGATCCCCAGGGCAAGCCCTACACGGCCACCCTGGAGTACGACATCCTGCCGCGGCTGGCAGATCCGCACCCGTCCTTTGCGCTGGACAATGTCGCGCCGCGGGGCTTCGAGCCCAAGGTTGGCGGCATGGATTTCCTCGACGACGGCACCCTGGCGCTGGCCAGCTGGGACCTGGACGGCGCGGTCTACCTGATTGACACAGACGCCCCCGCCGAGACGCGCGTACGGCGCATCGCCGAGGGCCTGCACGAGCCCCTGGGCCTGACCGTGGTCGACGAGCGCATCTTCGTCATGCAGAAACAGGAGCTGACCGAGCTCATCGACCGCGACGGCGACGGTGTCATCGACCGCTATGCCGCGGTCTCGTACGACTGGCCGAGCAACGCCAACTTCCACTCCTTCGCCTTCGGCCTGCTGCATCGCGACGACGCCTTCTATTTCCTGTTGTCCATCTGCGTGCTGCCCGGGGGCGCGAGCTGCCCGGAGCAGTTGCCGACCCAGGGCAAACTGTTGCGCGCCGACACCCAGGGCAATACCAGTGTCTACGCCTCCGGCTTCCGCACACCCAACGGCATCAGCTTCGCCCGCGACGGCGGCATCTACGTGACCGACAACCAGGGCGACTGGCTGCCGGCCAGCAAGCTGGTGCGCGTGCGCGAGGGCGACTTCTACGGCTCCCGCGCCGTCCCCAACGAGGGCGTCATGGCCTTGCAAGAGGCGCCCCCGGCGGTGTGGCTGCCCCAGGACGAGGTGGGCAACTCGCCCACGCAACCGCTGGAACTGGTCGAGGCGCCGTACGTCGGACAGTTGATTCACGGCGATGTCTACAACGGCGGCATCAAGCGCGTGTTCCTGGAGACCGTGGATGGCCGCGAACAGGGCGCCGTGTTCCACTTCAGCGCCGGCTTCCAGGGTTCCGTCAATCGCCTGGAGCGCGGCCCTGATGGCGCCATCTACATCGGCGAGACGGGCAACCCGCCGAACTGGGGCGAGTACGGCAAGCCCTGGTATGGCCTGGAGCGCATGCGCTTTAGCGGCAACAACGCCTTCGAGATACTCGCCGTGCGCGCGCAAGCCGACGGCTTCGAGCTGGAGCTGACGCAGCCGCTGGCGCAGGACATCGAGCTGTCGCCGTCGGACCTGCTGGTCAAGCAGTGGTTCTACCATCCCAACGAACAGTACGGCGGCCCGAAATACGACGAGGCGACGCTGCTGCCCAGCGCACTGACCTTGTCCGCGGACCGGCGCCGCATCAGCGCGCGCATTCCCGGCCTGCGCGCGGGCTACATCGTCTACCTGCGCCTGGACGAGCGGCTGCGCGATGACGAGGGTCGCGCGCTGTGGACGGCGGAGTCCTGGTACACCCTCAACGCGATCCCCGGTGGCGCGCAGGTCACCCGCGGCGCCCCCGTCAGCGCCGCCGCGGCGACCCCCGCAGGCGACGGCTGGCAACCGCTGTTCGACGGCCACAGCCTGGACGGCTGGCGCAACTACGGCGGCGACGTCGACGACGTGCGCAAGTGGACAGTGCAGGACGGCAGCCTCGCGCTGCTGCAGGACGGCGCCATCCCCATGTGGGACCTGGTCAAAAGCGCCGTCTTCGGCGGCGGCAGCAGCGACCTGATCTACCACCGCAAGAAATTTCGCGACTTCGAACTGAGCCTGGAATGGAAAATTTCCGAGGGCGGAAACAGCGGCATTTTCTACCTGGTGGCGGACGAGACGGAAAAGACGCCGTGGCTGACCGGCATCGAGATGCAGGTGCTGCACAACGAGGGGCACCGCGACGGCCAGATCGAGACCCACCGCGCCGGCGACCTCTACGACCTCATCGCCGCCGACCCCGAGACAGTGCGCCCGCCGGGACAGTGGAACGAGGTGCTGCTGCGCATACAGGACAACCGCATCGAGCACTGGCTGAATGGCGTCAAGGTGGTGGAGGTGACCCGCGGCTCGCCGCACTGGAACGAACTGGTTGCGGCGAGCAAGTTCGCCGACATGCCACGCTTCGGCAAGGCCGACGAGGGCTACATCGTGCTGCAGGACCACGGCGACCCGGTGTGGTACCGCAATATCCGCGTGCGCGAGCTGCACTCCGACCAGGGCGGGTAGCGACCCCTAGAAACTACTCATCAGGAAACCGGTCAGCGCCGCGTAGTTGGGCGACAAGGCCGGCGAGATCGTCGCGCGAACCTCGCGCAACAGGCGGCGGTAACCCTGGTAAAACGCCCAGGTCGGCGTCGGCAGGTATTCCAGGCCCTGCACCTCCAGGTTGGCAATGATGCCTTTGGCAGTGGTCGGCTTGACGAAAGCCTCGGCCTGCGGTGCCAGGTAGAACGGCACCGCCGACACCACGGACCACTTCGCCAACCCGAAGGGTTGCAACATCCCCACCAGTTCGTCGAAGCCCTGTTTTTTGCTGCGCCCGTACAGACGCTTCTCCATGGCCAGGGCGAATGCCTCCTTCTCCCTGCTGTTGAGGCAGGCGATAAAGTCGCGCAAGCGCGGTTTCTCGAAGCGGGACACCATGGACGAGCGGCTGACCAGTTTGAGCACACTGTCGGCCACCTGGGCGGGGCGGTTGAAGCAGCCTCTGCCCAGGTTGTCGCGCGCGAAATCCACCAGCCTGTCGACGTTGTGTTTTTTTCTGACGGCCGCCAGCCCTGGGTCCTCGAACCCGCCCGGGTAGCGCGCGAGAAAGCGCGCTTCGGCTTGCAACAGTTTCTGCCTGTTCAGCTGCATCGTCCTGCGCTCACTTGCGCCGTTGCGACAGGCGCCGCTTGATCATCGCAATCTGCTCCTGGCTCAGTTCGTTCTTGACGGCGATGAGCAGCCTGAAATGCGCCAGCTTGAACTCGCTCTCCATCTGCAGCACACGCTCCACCCGCGGCAGGACCGCCTGGGCGTCCACCTCGTCCTGCACCAGCGACTGTCGCAACAACTGCTGTTCGCTCTGCAGGTTCCACTGCAGCTCGGCGACCTCGTCCTGGAAGGCGCGCACCAGCTTCAGCATCCTGCCGCGCTGGACATCGGTGATACCCAGGGTTTGCTGGTGCCGCATGATGATGTCCGGCGGGTACAGGCCCATGGCCAGCACCTCGCGGTGATTTGGACGGGCATCCTGCCCGCTCACCCCCTGGGCCAGGACACCGCTCCCGACTGCCAGCAGCAGGAGGGCCAGAGTGATTCTCACGGTATACATGCGCAATTCCCTCATTGTCAGTTGAATTGCCCGGGGCTCGCGGGACCCGTTTCGACATGGTACAGGTGCGGTAGCGACCCGTTTTCGGGCAGCACCCCGGCGGAGACCTCGAGCAGGCCGTCGGTCAGCATGGCGCTGGCGCCGATCACCTCAAGGTAGACGACGTCCGGCGCCTCGCGCTCGGGCAGGAACAGCAGGGCGACCAGGATGGCCGCCGCCAGCGCCGCCGCGGCTCCGGGCGCCGCGCGCCGCGCCGCGGGTGGCGAGGGCACCGGCTGCGCCGACAACTCTTGCCGGGGAAAGGGCGGCGCGTGCGCCGCCTCCTGTTCGCGCTGGTGTTGAAAACGGGCGGCCAGGGCTCGCTCCAGGGCCGTGGGCTTGTCGGGCAAGTCAGTCATCGTCCTGTTCCAGTTGCAGCAATTCAGCCAGGCGCCGCTTGCCGCGGTGATAATGAGTGCGCGCCGAACCCACCGTGATATCCAGGGTCTGGGCGGCCTCCTCCAGGGTGAACTCGGCGTAAAAAACCAGGTGCAGCACCTCGCGCTGGCGCTCTGACAGCTGCAGCAGTGCCGCGCGCAGCGAGTCTGCCCGCGCCTCAACCGACAGGGCGCCGGCGGCGTCCTCCGCCGCGGTCGACGCCGGCTCTTCCGTGACCAGGCGCAGGTTGAGCGCCGCGCGGCGCGCCGCTCCCCGGCGCTGTTCACTCGCCACACGCCGAATGACGGCGTAGAACCAGGTGGTCAGCGCCGACCCGCCGGAGAACGTCGCCCGACCGTCGAGCACGCGCAGGTAGGCTTCCTGCAGCACGTCCTCGGCCAGGTCCTGCTGCCAGGCGCAACAGGCCAGGGACCAGCCGTGGGCGCGCTGGTGCTGGTCGCGCAGTTCCTCGAGCAGGGCTGGCAACTTGGGCATTCTCCTGTGCGGGGACTTGCATTGTAGCGTCCCGCCAGCACCGCTGCCGCCCGCTGCGGAGCCTGTGGCGGGCTCAGATGAAATCCAGGGCTGGCGCACCGAAGGCCCCCAGGCCGGGCAGCGCGCCGGCCAGTTCCCCCGCGTCGAGCCCGAACCAGCTGCCCAGTGGCGCGGCGAACTGTTCCACCGCGGTGGTGGGGATGAGCCGGCCGTTGCCGGCGTCCTGGGCATGGCCCAGTTCCGCCACGGGTATATCGCCGTAGATATCGCCGCCACGCACCGCGCCGCCAACGACAAAGTGGTGACCACCCCAGCCGTGGTCCGTACCGTCGCCATTGACGGTGAGTGTGCGGCCGAAGTCCGCGGCGGTGAAAGTGGTCACCTGTTCGGCCACGCCCAGCTCCTCGGTGGCCGCGTAGAACGCGGCGATCGCGTCGCCGATACCCTGCTGCAGGCCGGGCAGGTCCTGGGCCTGGGCGGAGTGGGTGTCAAAGCCGCCCTGGGCAACGAAGAACACCTGGCGACCAGCGCCCAGGGTCTCGCGCACGGCGATGGTGCGCGCCACCGCGGCCAGTTGCGCGCCCAGCGCACTGGCGGGAAACGGTGTCGTCACCGTCGTGGCGGACGCCAGGGCGGCCTCCAGGGTGTCGTTGGCGTCCAGCGAGACCCGGCTGAGATCGACGAAGTCGCGCTCGAACAGGTTGAATGGCGCGCTGGCGGTAGCGGCGAAATGGTCGCGCATGGCGGCCTGCGCCTGGGGCGACAGGCGGTCCCCGGCGGCGTCGATGAGCAGGATGCTCGGCACACCGTCGGCGCTGATCTGGTAGGGCGACACCTGGTTCCCGGTGAGGAACACGGCGTTGCCGGCCAGGGAAACCTGGGAAAAGATACTCTGGGTGTTGGCGCCGGCCTGCACCGCCGCATCGCTGAACAGGCCGCCCCAGCCCAGCTGCGAACCCTCCGGGGCGAAGGACATCCAGGTGGACTGCTGGTCGTTGTGCGAGAACAGGCGCGCCGGCAGGGCGGCAGTGCCGTCGAGAAAAGCGGCGCGCTGGGTCGGTTCCAGCAGCGGCCCGACATTGCCCACGATGGCCGCGCGCCCCTGTTCGAACAGGCTGTGCAGGCCGGCCAGCTCCGGCGGCAGCGCGAAGCGACGCCCGTCGGCGCTGGGCGTGGCGGGATCGAGTTCGAGCAGGCTGTCGCGGGTGCGCGTCGAGCCGCCGGGCAGCGCCGCGTAGGACTGCAGCAGCGAGGCGCGGATCTGCGCGTAGCTGTCGTAGGACGCCTGGTCGTAGGGCAGCACGGTATCGTGGCAATCCATGCCGCCGAACAGGAACACGCATACCAGGGCGCGGTAGCCCGATACGTCCGCGCCCAGTGCCGGGGTAACGGTCAGCGGACTGAGCATGGAGCCACCGGCCAGCGCCAGCGGCATCGACAGCATGGACCTGAGAAATTTGCGTCTGTTTTGCATGTTGTTCTCCCCGGCCGGGCCTCAGCGCAGCACAATGTATTCAGGCGATGTCATCACCAGTACGCTGGCGACCCGCGCGCGAAGGTCGCGCCCCTGCTCGGTGCTGCCGTCCAGTCGCGCGATGAGATCGGCGATTCTGTCGCGGGTGGCCTGGCGCAGAGTGTCGTGGGCGAGCCTGGCGTCCAGGTGAGCCACCAGCGCCTGTGGGTCAGCCGCCAGGGCGACCTCGGCGCTGTAATCGGCCACAAAAGCCGCGGGCAGGCCCTGGCGTTCCTTGGGCGACAGGCCCAATGCATAGACCGTGAGAAAGTTCGGGTAGCCGACCAGGCTGGTGGCATTGGTGATCTGCAGTTCCGGGGCGGTCAGCCCCGCGTCGCCTGTATGGGTCCCCGGCGCGATGTAACCTGGACGGTAGAAGTTGAACACCGAGGGGGACAGGTAGGGGTGCTGGTTCAGCGCTTCCGCGCCGGAGGTATTGCGCAAGGCCAGCTCGTTACCGGCGTCGGCGCTGTTGACCTGGAAAGCCCGCGCCCAGTGGGTGAAGCGCAACACCGGCTCGCGCAGTTTGCCGAAGCCCGCCTCTTGCCGCGGCGCCGCGTCCCTGGCCCGCGCGTCGAACAGTACCGCGGCCAGGGTCGCGGCGAGGTCGCCGCGCTGGCCACTGCCCACTGTCGCCCCGGAGGGCAGCGCGTAGCTGCCGCTGTCGAAAGCCGCTGCGACCCGCTCCACGTAGGCGGGCTGCGGTGCGCTGGTGACGAAGCGCTGGATCAACTGGCGGCCGATGAAAGGCCCGACATTGGGATGGTTGAAGATCGCGTCCAGGGCCATGTCGATACTGTCTGCCGCGCCCGTGCCCGCGGGTATGCTCGTGCCGAGGAAATTTTTCGCCGCACTGGAGTGGAACGCCTCGAAAGTGTCCAGGGGCGAGTGGAAGGACTCGAAGGGGATGAAGCGCAGCGGCGCGTTGAACGCGGTGCCGGCGAAGCTGAGCCCGGTAAACACCTTGGCCAGCTCGGTAATGTCCTGGTTGTCGTACAGCTCCGCCTCCTGCCCCTGAGCATCGGTGAGCGGCGTACCGTCCGGGTTCAGCGCCACCAGCCCCACGGTGAACAGCTGCAGCAGTTCCCGGGCGTAGTTCTCGTCCGGTACACGGCCGGTCTGCGGGTCTGCCTTCTCGTTGCGCAGGTAGGTCAGGTACACCGCCATGGCCGGCGAGTAGGTCACCGCCTCCAGCAGGTCGCGGTAGTTGCCGAAAGCCCCGGCGGTGAGTATGTCGGCGTAGTGGGCCAGGGTCTGCGGCGCGCGCCCCACGTTGCTGTCCGCCGACACCACCAGGATTTGCGACAGCGCGAAGGCCATGCGCTGGCGCAGCTGGTCGTCGGCTTCGATGGCGGTACGCCAGAAAGAATTGGAAGGCAGGAAAATCAGGCCGGGCAGGGGCATGCCGTTGTCGTCGAGAAACTGGCCGTCGTCGGGGAAACCCTCGAGCACCGTCGCCAGGTGCAGGGAGGCGGGCTTGTCCAGCTCGGCGAGAAACCAGTTCTCCAGCCCGACGTCCACGACCTCCGCCACCGACGCCGGGCTGGGCCCGAACGTGGCCTGGCTGAGAAATCGTACCGCTTCGGCCTCGCCCAGGGGCTGCACCGGCGGCGCCGGTTCCTGTGGCGGCGCCGTCGGGGGAGCGGGTTCCCCGGCGGCGCCCGAACCGCCGCCCCCGCCGCCACAGGCGTACAGCGACAGTGCCAACAGCACTGCCAGGAAGGGCCGCGACTGCACTAAACCGGGTGTGAGCATGGTGTCATTCTCCCTGTGCCTGTGCATTAGTGGCCGGGCGGGAACACCTGTATGACAGCGCGGGCAAAAAAAACCCCGGGACAGGGCCCGGGGTTCGTGCAACGCGACGGCCGCGCCCTAGGATGCGTCGTCCATCTGGCTTTGCAGGTAGTTCTGGATGCCGACCTTGTCGATCAGGCCGAGCTGGGTTTCCAGCCAGTCGATGTGTTCCTCTTCCGACTCCAGGATGTCCTCGAACAGCTCGCGGGACACGTAGTCGCCGGCCGACTCGCAGTAGGCGACGGCGTCCTTCAGGTCCTGGTGGGCGATCATCTCCAGCTTCAGGTCACAGCGCAGCATCTCCTCGGTGTTCTCGCCGATCAGCAGCTTGCCCAGGTCCTGCAGGTTGGGCAGACCCTCCAGGAAGAGGATGCGCTCGGTGAGCTTGTCCGCGTGCTTCATCTCGTCGATGGACTCGTGGTACTCGTGCTCGTAGAGCTCTTTCAGGCCCCAGTCCTGGTACATCTTGGCATGCAGGAAATACTGGTTGATGGCTACGAGTTCGTTGCCCAGCACCTTGTTCAGGTACTCGATAACTTTCGGGTCGCCCTTCATGACTGCTCTCCTCATTGCTGAGAGCGAATGATACCGCTGCGCGCGGCGCAGATCAAGCTAAGTAATTGTTTTTAAAGGTAAAAAAGAATGAGAATCAGTGTGATTCGCGGCGCCTAGCTGACCGCGTAGAAGAGCGAATCGTCATCGACGTGATCGACCAGGGCCTCGCGCAGTATCTCCCGGGTCAGGGTGCCGCACTTGCCGCACTGGCTGGCCACGCCGAGGGTATTGCGCACGTCCTTGAAGGAACTCGCGCCGTCCTGAACCGCGGCGCGGATCTGGGTATCGGTAATCTGTTTGCAGAGGCAGACGTACATCGGCGTCACCACACTAATTGTCCTTACGGGAGACTAATCTATGGCGAATGAGAATGATTGTCAATAGTATTCTGGTTAAATTATTCAGACCGGTTGAACACCCCGCCGCCGGGCTTAACTGCACCGGGCCGGGACGGTATCCTGTGAGCATCGCCATCCCGAGGAAATACCCCGTGTCTCGCATGATCCTGGCCATCGCCGCCTGCATCGCCCTGGCGGGCGGCTGTGACGCCGTGCAGTACCAGGCGCTGAAGTCCTACATGGCCGTGAGCAAGGGCCTCACCCCGGAATCCGGCGCCGTGACGGTCCGCACCGAGGTGCAGGACTTCCGTGTCGAGGCCCTGACCGATGAACTGGAGTTCCCCTGGGGCTTCGCCTTCCTGCCGGACGGCCGCCTGCTGGTGACGGAAAAACCCGGCCGCCTGCGCTACTTCGACACGGAGACCCGCCAGAGCGTCATGATCAGCGGCGTACCCGCCGTGGCCTACAAAGGCCAGGGCGGCCTGCTCGATGTGGCGGTGCACCCGGACTTCGCCAGCAACGGCTGGATCTACCTCAGCGCCGCGGTCGAGGTGGGCGAGGAACAGCGCACCACCCGCGTGTGGCGTTTTCACCTGGAGGGTGAGCAACTGCGCGACCAGCGCCTCATCTTCGAGGCGCGGCCGGCGCAGGATACGAGCAAGCACTACGGCGGCGCGCTGTTGTTCGACAACGACGGCTACCTGTTCATCACCATGGGCGAGCGCGGCAAACGAAATCTCGCCCAGGACCTGGGCGCCTCGATGGGCAAGGTGATGCGCTACCACGACGACGGCCGCATCCCGGCAGACAACCCCTTCGTGGACACCCCCGGCGCCCTGCCGGAGATCTATAGCCGGGGCCACAGGAATCCCCAGGGCATCACCATCGATCGCGCCAGCGGCCGTGTGTGGACCGTCGAGCACGGCCCCCAGGGCGGCGACGAGATCAACCTGCTGCGGCCCGGCGCCAATTACGGCTGGCCGGTGATCACCTACGGCGAGGAATACGGCGGCGGCAAGATCGGCGAGGGCACGCACAAGGAGGGCATGGAGCAACCCCTGCACTACTACCTGCCGTCCATCGCCACCGGCGGCATCGTCTGGTACGACGGCGCGGCCCTGCCCGGCTGGCGCGGCAGCTTCTTCGTCGCCGGCCTGCGCTCCTTTTCCATCAGCCGGGTCTACCCGCAGGGCGACGGCATGGCCGATGAACGCCTGCTGGAAGATTTCGGTTTCCGCGCGCGCAACCTGGCGCAGGGGCCCGACGGGCTGCTGTACCTGCTGACCGAGAACGGCGGCATTGTCAGGCTGGGCCCCGCGCAGCCACGGTAAAGCCGCGCGCGACGCAGGCGCGGCTCCGGCGCTGCAGCCGGGCGCCGCGGACGGCGCAGGCTGGCCAGTGCAGACCACGTTTCGGCCATCATGCACCTTATCAAGAGCGCTTGCGGCCTGATAGGATTCCGGCACAACTACACAGCCGTGGAAGGAACCCCTACGTGACCCAGTACAAGCCCGCCGACGTTCTCAACGTTAAGATCATGGGAAATGAACAGACCATGCACGGCCTGTTCGACCACCTGCGCGAGCACGACCCGGTGGCCTGGGTCGACGACCCCGAGTACCACCCTTTCTGGACGCTGAGCAAGTACGAGGACATCAAGCGCGTCGGCAGCAGCAATGACAAGCTCCTCAACGCGCCGCGCACGGTGCTGCTGCCCATCGAGGTCGAGGACATGCTCACGGCGCAGTTCGGCAACAGGAACGGCCTGGAAACACTCATCCACATGGACAAGCCCAAGCACCTGAAGCTGCGCCGCGTCACCCGCGACTGGTTCCTGCCGCGCTCCATCGCCAAGCTGGACGCGGAGGTGCAGACCCTGTGCAAGGAGTACGTCGACCGCATGCGCGACATGGACGGCGAGTGCGATTTCATCAAGGACATCACCCTGCTCTACCCGCTGCGCATCATCATGTCCATCCTCGGCCTGCCGCGGCAATCCGAGGCCACCATGCTGAAACTGACCCAGGAAATATTCGGACCCAGCGATCCGGACCTGCAGCGTGATCCCGGCAGCGACGACATATCCATGGGCACACTGGTCGAGCTGGGGGAGTATTTCACCGAAATCGTCGAGGACAGGAAAAAGAACCCGAGCGATGACCTGGCGACAGTGCTGGCCAATGCCGAGGTCGACGGCCAGCCCATGGACAAGATGGACCAGATGAGCTACTTCATCATCACTGCCACCGCCGGGCACGACACCACCTCCTCAGTGCTCGGCGCGGGCATGAAAGCATTGCTGGAGAATCCCGGGCAGATGGCGCTGTGGCGCGACAACCCGGACCTGGACGACGGCGCGAGCAAGGAGCTGATGCGCTATGTCTCGCCGGTGCGGCACATGATGCGCACCGCCACCGAAGACTTTGAGCTGCGCGGCAAGCAAATCAGGGCCGGCGACAACCTCGCCATCTGGTTCCCGGCCGCCAACCGCGATCCGGAGGTGTTCGACAGGCCGCACGAGCTGGACATCACGCGCAACCCGAAGCAGCACATCGCCTTTGGTTACGGCGAGCATATGTGCCTGGGCATGCACCTGGCGGTACTGGAGGTCGCGCGCTTCTACCGCGAACTGCTACCGCGGCTGCAGGGCATCGAGCTGGCCGGGGAGCCGCAGTGGATCCAGGCGAACTTCGTCGGCGGACTGAAGTCGCTGCCGGTACGCTACCAGTTGCGCGACTGACGACAGGCGCCCGCCCGCTCTCGCAAGCGGGCCGCCCGCCCCCTGTTTCCGGTATCATGGGCGCATGCCGCACGAACCGTACTCCCCGCAGAGAAAATTTCCCTGGCGCACCGCCGGCGCGCTGTTCTTCCTGGTCAGCGCCATGGTCGGCTTCGAGATGGGCGTGGCGGTCAGCGAACGCCCGGAGATCGTCGACTCGGGATTTCTCACCAAGGCCTACTACAGCCTGAGCCTGTTCGTGGTCGGCGGCGTCGACCTGGGCACACCCTACGGCGGGTCGTTTATCGGCCGCGCCCTGGTGTGGACAGCCTATTTCGGCGCGCCCATCCTGGCCGCGTCAACGCTGATCACCGCCCTGCTGCGCGCCCTCGACCCGCAGACCTGGTACCTGCGGCGGCTGCGCGACCATATCATCCTGGTCGGCGACGGCGAGCTGACCATGAGCACGCTGCGCGCGCTGCGCAAGCAGGGCAGCCACGTGCCGGTGGTGGTGGTAAGCAATAGCGGCGAGCGCATCGTGGCTGACGAATTGAAGCAGAACTTCGGCGCGATGGTGGTGACCGGCGACATCAGCAACGCCTTTTTCATCGAGCAGTTGCGCGCCAAATTCGCGCGCAGGATCTTTCTGCTGGAGGACAACAGCCTGCGCAGCTACGAGGCCGCCGCCGGCCTGCTGGAGCGCGCGCCGGGCATCGGCGACCGGGTGATCATCCACTGCGCGAGCCTGCGCTTCATGCGTTCCATGGACAACACCGCGGTGGCACAGCGCTGCGAGATCTTCAATACCTACCACCTGGCCGCATCGGGCCTGGTACGCAGTCAAATGCTGCCACAGTTCCGCGACACCAGCGCCAAGGATGTGGTGATTCTCGCCGGCTTTGGCCGCTTCGGGCAAACGGTACTGGAAGAGTTGCAGAAGAGCGCGCTGGGAGAGCTGGACACCGTGGTCATCATCGACCGCGATGCGCACCGCCGCGTCCTTGTCGCGGACGAGCAGATGGAGTTTTCCGGCGCCTACCGCCGCGAGCTGTTCGAGGGCGATATCGCACACCCGGAGGTGTGGGAACGCGTGCAGCGCACGGTGGACATATCCGGCGATAACACGGTGTTTGTCCTGGGTACCGGGCGCGAAGAGGAGAACCTGCGCATGAGCCTGTGGCTGCGGCAGAAATACCCCGGCGCCATGGTGATATCACGCACGACGCGGGAATCCCTGTTCGCCAGCGAGGTCGGGCGGGAGCACAACATCACCAGCGTGAGCATCACGCAACTGGTAGAGGAAAACCTGCCACCGCACTGGCTGCGACCCTAGCCGCTGTCGCCCGCTGCATCACCGGCGCGCCGCAGCTGCGGCAAGAATAACAGCAGGCTCACCACGCACAGGCCGAAGGCCAGCAGGTAGGGCGCGCCGGGGAAGTACAACGGCGCGCTTGCGGCGGTGAAATAGCCGAACAGGTTGGTCATGATCAGCGGGCTGATAATGGTCGCCAGGCTCATCACCGAACCGAGGGCGCCCTGCAGTTCGCCCTGGGCGTCCGGCGGGATACGCGCGGACATCAGGCCCTGTACCGCCGGTGACAGGAATCCCTGGGTCGCGCCCAGCATCAGGAACAGGTAGATCACCCAGCCCTGGGAGGCAAAGGCGTAGCCGGCGAAACTGGTCATCGCGCCGAGCAGTCCCAGCACGGCGGTGACCGCCGGCCCGTAACTGTCCAGCACCACGCGGATGAGCCCCGCCTGCACGATCATCATCAGCACGCCGACAAATCCCAGCGAGTAGCCGATCTGGCTCTCGCTCCAGCCAAAACGCTCCATGGTGAAATAGCTCCAGGTCGAGGGCAACGCGTGGTGGGCGACGAGGAAAAAAAACCAGGCGACGATGAGTCCGCCGACCATCGGGTAACGACGCAACTGTACGAATGCGCCGAAGGGGTTTGCACGCCTCCAGCGGAAAGGCCTGCGCCGCTCGCGCGCCAGGGTCTCAGGAAAGTACAGCGCGCCGAACAATGCGTTGGCCAGCGCCAGCGCCGCCGTGGCGTAAAACGGCACCCGCGAGCCCAGTTCCCCCAGAAAGCCACCGAGCACCGGGCCGACGATGAAGCCACCGCCAAAGGCAGCGCCGAGCAGCGCGAACTGCTTGGCGCGATGCTCCGGCTCGAAGGAATCGGCGATGGCCGCATTGGCCACGGACCAGGTGGAGGAGACACAGCCGGCGATCATCCGCCCCAGCACCAGCCAGCCGAAGGTCGGCGCCCAGCCCATCAACAGGTAGTCCAGGCCGAAAGCCAGCAGCGACAGCAGCAGCACCCGCCGCCGGCCGTAGCGGTCCGACAGGTTGCCCATCAGCGGCGCAGAGAAGAACTGCACCGCGGCGTACAGGAACAGCAGCAGGCCACCGTAGACCGCGGCGCGCGACAGGTCCTGACCGGTGACCTCCATGATGAGCTGCGGCATTACCGGCAGGATGATGCCAAAGCCGATGGAGTCCAGCAGCAAGGTGGCGAAGAGGAAGGCGAGCAGGGATTTCTGGCGGTCCAAGGGGTACTCCCGGAAAATTCCCGGGAGCAGTGACCCCCGCGTCAGCAGATTGTACCAGCGTCCCGCCGCACCACCGCCCGCCAGCCGGTCGCGCGGCGCCTGCCCGCGGCGCTCACGCTACCATGCGCGGCCGTCGCGGGCGGCGTGCTAGCCCAGCTCAAGCAGGTACCAGGCTTCACGCGTCTTGCCGTTTTTGTGCGTGGTAATAACGCGGATGGTCCACTTCACCGCGCCGGCGAAGTTGGCCGCGTCGATGTCGCCCAGCACCCCGGACTCCACGGCCCGGCGCAACGGCTGCGCCACGGGTTTCCAGCTCGTCGGTGCCTCGCCCTGGCCCAGCTCCAGCCGTGCGCCGTCGAAGCGGTCCGCGTCCGCCGTGCCCAGTACACGCACCAGGGTGGCGCCGCCCTCCTGCACGACTTCCACACGCTCGATGCCGCTCTCGATGAAGTAGTCCGCATCGGCCTGCAACGCCGCCAGCGCATCGACCATGCCGTAGCCGGTGTACTGGTCGATGCCGGGCACCTCCAGGTCCTGCGCGCTCTGCAGCAGGATCTGCTTGACCTGCGCGGCGCCCAGCTGCGGGTCACGGCTGAGCAGCATGGACGCCACGCCGGCGACGATGGGCGCGGAGAACGAGGTGCCGCTGGCGCGGTAGTAACGCCTGTCCTCGCCGACGTAGTTGGCGCCATCGACATACTCCACACCCGGTATATCGCGCATGGTGTCGGTGCGCCGCGCGCGCAGGCTGAGCACCTCCAGGCCCGGCGCGGCGATATCGATGGGCGCCCCCCAGTTGGAAAAGCCCGCGCGCCTGTCGTCCAGGTCGGTGGCCGCAACCGTGATTACGCCGGGCAGTCCGGCAATGCCGTAGTTGCTGACATCCAGGCCCTCGTTGCCGGCCGCCACGATAACCAGCACATCCTTCTCGTTGGCGTACTCGATCGCCGCGATCTCCATGTCCGACATCTCCTTGCCGCCGACACTCATGTTGATCACCTGCGCGCCGTTGTCCACCGCGTAGACGATGGCCCTGGCGAGGTAGGAGGCGCGCGAGTGGCCGAAGCTGTTCAGCGCCTTGAGCACCATGATGCGCGCATGCGGGTTGATCCCCGCGATGCCGACGCCGTTGTCGGTAGCGGCGGCGATCACCCCGGCGACAAAGGTGCCGTGGCCGTCGTGATCCCAGGGGTTGTTGTGGCGACCGAAGAAATCCCAGCCGATGATGTCGTCGACAAAGCCGTTGCCGTCATCGTCGATACCGTTGTCGCGCACCTCGCCCGGGTTCTGCCACAGGTTGTCCCAGTTAATATCCAGGTGGTTCCAGTCCAGCCCGGTGTCGATCACGGCGACCGTCACCGGTTGCGGGCTCCTGCCCAGCTTGTTCCAGGCCCTGTCCACGCCCACGCGCTTGAGCGCCCACTGGTTGTCATACTTCTGCCCCCAGGCGCGGTTGCCCTGGAACAGCGGGTCGTCCGGGGAGGCCTGCTTGTCGCGGCAGAAGTTGATCTGCACGGAGACAATGCCCGGGATATTGACCAGCACGGTCTGCATGGTGCCGAGCATCGACGAGGGGAAGGTGAAAGTGATGAAGCCCTGCCCGTTGATCGAGGTCACGTCGGAGACAAACACTGCAACGCCGCCCGGCAAGCGGCTCGCCACCGCGTTCGGGTCACCGGCGGTGCGCGCGTTCAGGCTGCTCTGGGCGGTGGTGTCCACGGCGATTTCAAACGCGGTCCCGCTTGCGTTGGGGTTGACGGTGATCCCCAGCGCCGTTGGCGTGGCGCGCAGCGTGGCGTTGCCATTGCCGTCGGTGACGCCCTGTATGGGATCCTGGTCGTGGTCCGTCTGTGCCCTGGCCACACCCGGGCCGGGCAGCGCATTGCCGGTGGTGGAGCGGGCGAACAGCTTGATCTGCTGGCCCGAGGTCACCTGGGCGGTAATGCTCACCGCCGCTTTGGCCTTGACGTAGATGACCACGGTGGGCTCGCCGGTGTCGCGCGGGTCCTCGTCGTCCGGGTCCCTGGGCACGGAGGTGATGGTCGGGCCGCCGGTGGTCGTGCTGCCCGGACCGCCGGTATCGCGGGGATCCGAACCCTCCGGGCACTCGGTTTCCAGCTCGCGCTTGCGCCGCATGATCTCGTCGAGGTCCTGCTGTTTCTGCGTATTTGTGCGCGCCTCCTCGCGCAGTTGCGCGCCGTGCTCCTCGAGGAACTGGTTGATGGTGCGCAGCTCGTCCGGGCAGGGGCCCTTGCGCGGCGTACTGCCGGGCGGCGTACCCCCGCCCGGCGGCGTGGTGCCCGAGGAACTGCCCGGGGGCGGCGCACTGCCCGAGGAGCTGCCCGGCGGCGGCGTGGTGCCGGAAGAGCTGCCCGGGGGCGTGGTCCCGCCACCGGGCGTGGTGGTCTCCGGGTTGCCCTCGCGGTAAGTGCACCACAGCGGCGAGTCCGTCGCCACGGGAATACCCGTGCCGCCGACCAGGGTGCCGGTGGTACCGGTCGACCCGGTCACCGGGCGCCCGTCCGAACCCATGCCGATAGCGCTGTCGTCATCCTCCTTCAGGCAACGCTCCTCCCAGGTTTCTATCAGACGCTGGATGCGGCGCTGCTCCGCCCAGGCCAGCAACAGGGTGCTCATGATGGCGTCGCGCTTCTTGATCAGCTCTTTCAGCGCCTCGAGCTTCTTGTTCGCGTCCTGCTTCAGCTTGTCGGCGGCCTTGGCCTTGTCCATGGCGCCCTTGATCTCTTCCAGCGGCAGGAATTCACTCGGCGTGGAACCGCTGAAGTCCGCCCCGCCGGTGAACGGCGTGTACTCGCCGGTTTCGGCGTTCATCGCGCCCTGGGTCGCCTTGTCCAGGCCGATCATGCCCTTGGCGATGCCCTCCCCGCTCTTCAGTAGCTTGACGAAATCCTTCATCTCGTACTTGGGCAACTGACCCTCGAACTTCGCCAGTTCCGCATTGAGGGCGTTGAAGGCGGCGATCATCTCACCGGTGGTCGCCTCCAGCTGGCTCTCCAGCAGGCCGCGCATCTGGTTCAGGTAGGCCAGACGGTTGATCAGGGCCTCCAGGTCACAGTCGTCGATGGGCTTGTTCAACTCGCTGAACAGGTCGCCCTCGATATCGGACCAGCTCGAGGTCTCACCCACGCGCAGCAGCTGCGGCGTGATCGGCTGGCCCTTCAGGCAGCGCTGCGGGTAGGTCTGCATGAGCTGCTGGATCGTATCGAGCATGCGCTCGACCTCGTCGGTGGCGGTCTCGATATCCTCGAGCAGGTCCAGCGCCTCTTTCAGTGCGTCCATCTGCCGCTTGGCCGCCGCCTTCACGTCAGCCGCGAGATCCTTGGCCACCTCGGAGTTATGCCAGTCCTTGTAGTTGTCCAGCACCTCGGTCACGCCCTTGGCGATTTGTCCGTAGGGGCCGAGCTTGCCCAGCGCCGCCTGGGTGGGTTTCATCAGCGCGTCATAGGCGGTGGGCCCGCCGGGGAACATGGACTCCATGCCGGCGAATATCTCGCGCAGGTTCGCCGCCATCTCCATGATGGTGCCCATGGTGGAGGCGCGCATGGCGACCAGGTTCATGTGCGCCTCGGCGACCTTGCGCTGGCGCACACCCAGGTGCTCCATGTTGCAGTCGCTACCGTACCCACGCCACTGCCTGGCATCGTGCAGGATCGCGCCGACGTCGGACGCCAGGGTGGAGGGGTCAGGGTTGTGCTTCTGTGCAATCTGTTCCAGGCGCTGGTTGATCTGCTCCTGCAAACGCTTGCTCGCGTCGGCATCCGGATCGGCCATCAGGGGACTGGCGACCAGCAGGCCCAGCAGCAGCGACCGCGCCAGCCTCGGCAAGGACGCTACCCGGCGCGCGCAACGACGGTTCCGTGCGTTGAACTTCATAGGAAACTCTCCTTCATTGCGGGAACAGCACGGCCTGCCGGGCACGGGCGGCCTCCTGGGCGGTCGCACCAGAAGAATAGACCTGCATCACCTGGGCGTCTACCGGCGGTGGCGACACCCGGGATCTCGCCCGCAGCCCCGCGCGCCGCAAGCATTTCCTGTCGAGGGACCCCACGCATCGAAGCCGCGCCCCGCCCTATTTCGAGAACGGGCGTACGGGCGACTTGCAAAGTGCCGAGCCTCGTCTACATTGCATGGAATAACCATAAAATGCGCGGCCCGTACCAACGCCGGTTGGACGCGGATACAGCGTGACCGGATTCTCTCGCGACAGACATGGAACGCAACGGCGACAGAACGACCAGTTTGCCCCATTACGGCCCGGCCACGGGCACGCCGACCTACGCCCTGCACCCACCAATCGGCTCACACACCGGACTCTGTGGGCACGTGCAGGTTTACCTGTCCCCCTACCAAGCACAGCCTACAAGGACGTAGCCGATGCAAAACATGACCACCGTCTACGCGGTAGACGACGACCCGACCACGCTGACCCTGCTCAGGGCACTGCTCGCCGATGCAGACGTGCAGGTTGAAACCTACGAGTCCGCCGAGTCGTTCCTGCTCGCCTACAGCCCCGAGCGGCCCGGGTGCCTGCTGCTGGACGTAGTCATGCCGGGCATGGATGGCCTGGAACTGCAGCGAACGCTGGATGAGCTGGGCAGCGATATTCCCATTATCTTCCTCTCCGGCACGGCGGAAGTCCGTACCGCCGTGAGGGCGCTGAAGGCGGGCGCAATCGATTTTATCGAAAAGCCCCTCAATGCCACACGCATAAAGCGGTGCGTGCAGTACGCCGTGCAACTGGATCTCGAGCGGCGCTATGTAAAGTCGCGGCGCTGCGAGGCGGAGCTGAAGAGACGCCTGCTGACCCGGCGCGAACGCGAGGTCATGGACTGGATGGTCAAGGGCAAATCCAACAAGGAGATCGCGCGCATCCTGGGCATCAGCAGTCGCACCGTGGAGGTGCACAGGGGCCGGGTCATGGAGAAAATGGAGGCGCGCAACGTGCTGGAGCTGGTGGACAGGACAGCGCCACTCGATGACGTGCGACACCTCGCGTACGCGTGACTTCCCGGCCTCATCCGCGCCGCGGCAGCAGGCTGTAACAGCAGGCGGCCATGCCTTGCTGTAAGCTCGAACAGGGAGGCAACAAGGGCCGCAGAAGGAGGAAACGGTATGGCGGAGCTAACTCTCTACTACGCGACCAACCGGCGCCACAGGGGCAAGGACCAGTGGCGACCCAGAGGTTACGGCTATGACCCAAGCAAAAGCGGTAGCGAAAACCTGCGCTTTGGCAAGGTCTCCCTGAAGTACGACAAGGAGAAAGCCGACAAGTACCTGACCAAGGGCTCGGGCTTTGGCGTCGGCGACGGGGAGGAGCTGGCCGCCTACCTGTACAGGAAGCGTGGCCAGGCATCCATCGAGGCGTTCCGGGAGCAACTGCAGACCGACGTCGCGGACACGGAGCAGGACAGGAAGAAGTTCGGCTCGAGCCGCGCCTTCAATGAGCTGCGCGACAAGATGCAAGCGGGCTGCGAGGTGCTTATATACATCCACGGTTTCAATGTCGACTGGTGGGAAGCGGTCAGCGCCGCCGCCAGCCTGCAGATGATGCTGAACCGCGACCGCGACCGGGACCTGCTGGTGGTGCTGTTTTCCTGGCCCTCGGACGGCAAGGCGATTCCCTACTGGTCGTATTTTTCCGACCGCAGCGATGCGACGTACTCCGGCGCCGCGATGGGCCGGGGCATTCTCAAGCTGCGCGATTTTCTCATCCAGGCACGGCGCGAGGACGCCAGGGCCGGCGTGGAGCCCTGCCGCCAGTCCATCCACCTGTTGTGTCACTCCATGGGCAATTTCGTACTGCAGAAGGCGCTGGAACGCACCCGCGAGTTTTCATCCGGCGGCAAACCACCACGCATCTTCGACCAGGTGTTCCTGTGTGCCGCGGATGTGGCGGACAACGTATTCGAACCCGACGGCCCCATGCGTCGCCTGCCCGAACTCGGGCAGCAGGTTACCGTGTATCACAACCGTGGCGACATGGCGATGCCCGTGTCCGACTACACCAAGGGGAATACCGATCGCCTCGGCTGGGGTGGCGCGAACCGTCCGGCCGAACTGGACGGGCGGGTTCACCAGGTGGACTGCAGCCCGATCGTCACCGGGCTGGTAGAGCACAGCTACTACCTGTGCGGTAAGGTCAATGACGACATACGACAAAGCCTCGATGGCATCGCGCCGGAGAACGAGGCGCGCAGAAGGAAGCCGGTACGCCACGGCTGGCCGAATGTCTGGAGGATGGTATAGAGCCGCATAGCGGGAAGCGCGAGGCCGCAACTATCAGCATTAGTGCAGATACTTGTCCTTCAGTTTCCCGATCTTCTCCCGGTCCAGGTTCAACGCCGCCTGGTAGAAGTGGTCTTTCGAACGATAGTGCCTGGCGATTTCCTCGAAGCAGGCGCGGATGTATTCCGGCCGCACTTCCAGCAGCGCCCGCAATACCTCGTTGCTCACCGCCTTGCCTGACTGGTCGGTGAACTGGCCGGCGAGCCTGGCCGCTTCCTCGTCGATCGGCAGGTACTTGTTGGTTAGCAGGTAGTCCTCGACGATCGCCTCCTCGGGCACACCCAGCACATCCAGAATCAGCGCCGAGCCAAAGCCCGTGCGATCCTTTCCCGAGGCGCAGTGGATAAGCACCTGCTGATTGCCCATCAATAACAACTGGAACATCTCCGCGTAACGCGGCAGCTCCGAGGCGACGAACTCGCGGTTCATCTCAAGCATGAACTGCGACGGGTCGTCGACGACGATGACGCCATTGTGCAGGTTCTCCATGAAATTATGCGCACTGCCGGGATTGACCGGGAGGCTGGCGTGCTGGTGCATGGGATTTGCGCCGAGGTTGGTCGGGTCCAGTTCCTGTTCCACCGCCTGGCGAAAGTCGCACACCAGTGTGAGGCCGAGCCTGCGCACCCTGTTCATATCTTCTTCGGTAAGCGTGGACAGTTTGCTGGAGCGGTACAGCTTGCCCCACTTCAGCCTCGCTCCCTCCTGCGTGGAGTATCCGCCCAGGTCACGGAAGTTCTTCGCTCCCTGCAAAGACAACTCGCGCTCGGCCAGGACCACGCCCTCGCCGTGCTCGGACAGCAGGTAGAAATAGTGTCTTACACCCTGGTCGGGGTTGGCGACCACCGCCTGCTCGGCGGTGGTTTCCACCACGGGATTCTCCAGCTCCCGGTGCTGATAGAAATGCTCCGGGTCCTCCGACATGTACACAGAGACCTTCTGCCCGGGGTGCAGGCTGTGCCAGTGCACCAGGTAGTCCTGTGCGGCTGTGCGTTCCACGTGACATGCGGCAAGGTCAAACATTCCCCTCTCCCGACAGTGTCACGTCGCGTACCCGGCGGCGACAGCCGTTATCCTGGAGCTGTTGCGCTCCAGGCGCAACAGCGCGCCCACAGACAGGTCCACCAGCTTCGAGCCGAGGGCGCGCTGGCGCAGGTCGCGTACCCCCGCCGCCCGCGCCACGTTGAACAACAGCCACTCGACCCATGAGCCCAGGACCGCGTCAAACGCGGCCGGCAGCGTGTCCCCGACGATTACACCACCGGCGTCGATGTAAGCCTGCAGAAAGTCGTCGAAGGGAGCCAGCTCGAAGTTCGCGGTAATCCCGCTCCAGTCCAGCGCCTCCAGCAGCAGCTCATAGGTGGGATTCAGCGGCCTGGCGGATTCCCAGTCGATCACCAACGGCTCGCCCCCTGCACTCCACAACACGTTCTTGTGATCCAGGTCGCCGTGGCTTACCACCTGCTGTTGCGCCAGCACTGTGCCTGCAGCGTCCTGGCGCTGCACCACGGTGAGAATGTCGTTGCGGCGCTGCAGCAGGTAGCCGGCATCGCGGGCATTGTGCTTCTGCGCGCGCGCCAGCAGCTCGTCAACCCGCGCTGTCGTCAGCGGCCATGTGACCGGTCGACCCAGACCCGGTACGCGGATATCCGCGCGATGCATGCGCGCCAGTATGCGCGCCACGGTCCGTGCGTGCGTAGCGTCGATTTCACTCTCACCGCGGGCCTTGCTGTCCGTCCAGGGAAAGACGAGGTAACCGCTGTCATCGAGCACGCGCAGGTGCTGTCCGTCGCGTGCTAGCGATACAAGCGCCGGGATACCGCTGTCGGCAAAACGCCGGGCGGCGGTCTCCGTGGCGTTCAGGCGCCGGACGGTGGCCGTGTCCCGCAGGTCCAGGTCAGCGGCAATTTGCTTGACCGCGTAGCGCCCGGCAGGCGTATCCAGGCGCCACATGCGATGGTGAAAACCGCCGCTCACACGGGCGGGCGCCTCCAGGGCGCTGCCTAGGGCGAACACCGTACAGAGCTGCTCGAGGTGCGAGGGGTTTTCTGCCAGCGCCCTGGCCTGTGGCGCGTTCATAGGGCCGCGCGGTCTGTCAGCTGCATAGCCATCCAGTATCTTCCCGTCAGAATGTGCCTGTAAACTGCGCCCGGTCAAGGAAAGCACGCCTGTACCCTCCCGGACGATTGGGCCGGCCGTGTAAACATGCTAGTTTGGCCAGCGCAGATTCAGGTAAGGGTAGCCGCTATGAAACTACTGGACATCGAGGAAAAACGCGACATGTCGCGCGAACAGGCAGCCGGGCTCCTGCGTGAACTGGCCGACTCCCTGGCGCGGCACAACGGGGTGGACCTTATGCAGGGCGGTATGAAGGTCCAGGTGCGAGTACCGGACCGGGTAGAGGTCGAGTTCGAGGTCGAACTGAAGAAAAAGAAATCCAGCCTGGAAATCGAAATCAGCTGGTAGGCGGTACGTCCCTGGACTCCCGGCACCCGCTCCAGGCCTGTCAGGCCGCTATTCAAGGCCCGGGCTCCTTTCCAGTGCGGGGCGGTGCTGGCAATGCGCTGCCAATCTCATGCCGCACAGGATATCGCGCCGGCGCAGGGCCCGCGCAGCTCGCGGCCAGCCCCGACAAACTCCATTTTTATTATAAATATCAATGGATTATATCTCCATTCGCAGCGCTGCAATAGCCCGTGGCGCAGCCGCCGCGAGCCGTACTGGCAGCCGATCTATTTGTCCGCTTTGAGACCTGGGTCGCAGTAGTCCCGGCGCTGGAGACTGCTATACTGGGTCCGCTTGCCAGACCCGGTTGACACGCCGGCCGTGGCGTCGCGGGAGTTGTCCGGCGCCAGCGAGTGGGCACGCTTTTGCTGTCAGCGCGCAGCTGCGTCTCGCGGCAGCCCGGGTGGCATCGGGCAATGGCCACTGATGCCCGTGACAAGAACCGGCCCGATACGCGGCCTATGCATAAATAAAATGAGCTAGAGGCAGTACCGATCCATGATTAAACCGAAGCAGACGTATTACCTGTCCAGCGGATTCCCGGTGGAGTTGAACGGCAGGGTGCGCGGAGGCATTCGCTTCCCCACGTTCCAGGGTCCGTTCAAGCGAGCCCCGATCTCGCGGCTGGCGCTTATCGAATTCCTCAGCAAGGGCGGCTCAGGCGCCCTGACGGACCAGCTTCAGCCCCTGGCGAAAAAGTACGGCGTCCTTGCCAAGGGTCTGCAGCACTTCTCCCGGCACCTGCAGGACACCGGCTTCCTGCACGAAACGCCCCAGGCTCCGCAGTTTGCCGGGGAGCCCGCGACACGCCCGGGGCGTGTCCGCAGCGATCGCTTCGCCATCGCCGCGCCGACCACATTCCTGGCGGAGCAGGGCTTTTTCCACTGGTACAACCACCACGGCGAACTCAAGGCCAGGCTGACGCTGGGCGAACTGTTCGCCGCGGCCTCGCTGACCCGCCCCACCACGCTGGAGGACGCCTGGGCGTTCTACCAGGAGCAGAATTACCCCGACAGCCTGGACAAGCAAGAGTACACCCTGCTGGTGGCGCGCCTGGACGGCGCCGGCCTGCTGGTCGAACCCGACCTGGCCTTCGACATCATGGAAAGCGACCAGCAGTTCAACGTGGTCGACGCCGAGAAGATTCAGCAGCTGGTCGACGAGCGCGTCGCCCGGCACGACGAGGAGATCGCCGCTTCGGGCAAGGCATTGACCCAGGTCGTGCCGGTGCACACCCGCCAGGGTATCGCACCCCAGGCGTTGGGCCTGATCGTCGCCTACGCGATGGAGTTCGAAGACCAGCGACTGCGCGAGCGCTACAATTTCGTGCCGATGTTTTTTACCGACGAGGAGCGGCTGCTGCAACGCGCCTGTGAGCCCGGCGTCTTCCTGTTCTCCAACTACCTGTGGAACCTGGAGAGCAACCTGGCGCTATCGGCCGCGATAAAGGCGGCAAACCCGGCGAGCATCACCATTCACGGCGGCCCCAGCACGCCCAAGTACCTGGCGGAGTCGGACGCGTTCTTCGCCGACAACCCGCACGTGGATATCACCGTACGCGGCGAGGGCGAGGCGACCTTCGCCGAGATCCTGGACAAGCTGGACGTGCCAGGACGCGCCGGCCTCGATGTCCTGCACGATGTCACCGGCCTGACCTACCGCACCGCAGACGGCACCCGGCGTACAGAGGACCGCGAGCGCATCGCCGACCTGAACACGATTCCCTCGCCATTCCTCATGGGCCTGTTCGAGGAGTTCGGCTCGGTCAGGGCCGGCGCCATCGTCGAGAGTAATCGCGGCTGCCCCTACGGTTGCACCTTCTGCGACTGGGGCTCGGCAACCCTGTCCAAGGTGCGTCGTTTCGACCTGGACCGCGTGTACAAGGAGCTCGAGTGGTGTGCGGAACGGCAGATCGAGGACGCCTCCATCGCCGACGCCAATTTCGGCATGCTGGAGCGGGATGTGGAGATCACCGAGAAGGTGGCCGACCTGAAACGCAACTACGGCTACCCTCGCACCGTGTCCATCAATTACGCCAAGAACCAGGTGCGGCACCTGAAGAAGATCATCCAGATCATGGCCAACGTGGGCATCCTCACCGAGGGCAAGGTCTCGCTGCAGTCCATGGACGAGCAGACGCTGGAGGTCATCGACCGCTCCAATATCAAGCTGGAGAAATACAACGAGCTGGCCACCGAATTCCGCCGCGCCCGCCTTCCGCTGGCCGCGGAAATCATGATGGGCCTGCCCGGCTCAACCGCGCAGTCGTTCCGCGACGACCTGCAGAAGTGTACCGACAGGGACATCCGGGCGATGCTCAACCCGACCCAGTTGCTGCCCAACAGCCCCATGAACGACCCCAACTACCGCCAGGAACACGGCATCGTGGCCAAACCGGGAGAACTGCTCACCGAGACGGCGACCTACTCGCGGGATGACTGGGACGATATGTACCACCTGCGCAGCTCCTACTACCTGCTGGACAGCTACGGGCTGCTGCGCTACGTCGCGCGCTACGTGCGCAGCGAATCCGGCATGGGCGAGGTGGAGTTCTACGACAAGGTGCGCAGCGCGGCGCTGCACGAGCCACGGGAATGGCCGATCATGGCCCTGGCCATCAACACGATGGAAAAGCATATGTCGCCGCCGGCATCCTGGGGGTTATTCCTTGCAGAGGTGCGACGCTTCATTACCGAACGCCTGGGCCTGCCCGACACCCCCTGCCTGCAAACCGCGTTCGACGTGCAACTGGCGCACCTGCCCGCGCCGGGGCGGAGGTTCCCCGACGTCATGGAACTGCAGCACGACTTCGCCGGCTGGTGGGAAACCGTGCTGACCTCCAGAGAGGAAGGGCATCGCGACGACTGGGAGCAGCACACCCCCAGGCTGTCGGAGTTCGGGCCCGCCACCCTGACCATCGAGGACCCGAACCGCATCTGCCAGCGCGACCTGGGCAGCACCATGTACGTGCTGTTGATCAACATCAGGACCTGGGAGCTGGATTCGCCGGTGACGCGTCCGCGGGTATTGACGGAAGCGGGCTGAAAACCGCACCGCGCCGGCCACGCCGCATAGCGGGCCGGGGTCGCGGCTTCTGAACCGGAGAAAGCTTATGGCCGCTCAAGGTCTCCATGTGCCGCGTGAATATCGTCGCGGCGGCAAGGCCAACGACGAGGATAATTCGGTCGAATCGGGTGTCGAACTGATCGACCTCATGTGCCGGCGCCTGGAATTGCCCGACCTCGGCAACAGTGCCGTACTCGACTTCGGCTGCGGCGTAAAGCTGGTGCAGGCGATTCTCGCCGATGAGTTACCGCTTGGCCGCTATACCGGCATTGACGTGTTCCCGGAGCAAATCAGTTTCCTGCGCGAGAACGTGGAGGACGCCCGCTTCGAGTTTCACGCCCTGAACCTGCACAACGAGATGTACAACCCCGAGGGGGAGCCGCTCAGCGCCGCAACCCAGCTTCCCGTGCCCGAGGCCAGCATGGACATCATCTGCCTGTTCTCGGTGTTCACCCATCTCGCACCGCACGATTACGTCGCCATGCTGAAAATGCTGCGACGCTATATCAAGCCCGACGGCAGGCTGATTTTCAGCCTGTTCTTGTATGAAACCACTCCCGGCGGGCTAGGCTTTATCGACCATGTCTCGCGGCACCTCAAACCTACCGAAGAGCAGATCGCCAACTGGCAGGGACCACCTGACTTCCGCGACTGGGACCCGCAGCAACCGTTGAAGTGGGCAGTCTACTCACGGGAACACGCGCTGCGGCTGGTGCAGGGCAGCGGCTGGCAGATTGAGTCCCTGAATGACCCCGAGCCCTCCATACAGCACTACATGATTTGTCGACCTGTACTGACGTGAGCACTAACTTGCTACAAAAGCCCCACCAGAACTACCTGGCTACAGCTGCCATCGTACTCGCAAGCTGCTTTTCCGCGGGAGCACCCGATGCACTGGCGCGATCGCCAGAAGCCGCCGTGCCGGCGCTCAACGCCGGCTGTGCCGAACAACCCTGCGCCGACGTATTTACGCTGGCCGACGATTTCGAACGTGAAGACAGTGCGAGCCTGGGCGAGCGATGGACCGACTGCAAGTCCCTCATTCCGGAACACTTCGAACCGCTGGGCGTGTTCGATGGCGGCGTGGTCATCGCCGATGCGTTCACCCGGCCCGGGGTATATGACACCGCACCGCCTGTGGCGCATCCGCCGTTGGACGACAAGCTGTTTCCGGGCATCGGCTGCGCCGTCGTAGACACCGGATCGACCACCGTGTCGGTGACCATCGAGTGGTCCGGCAACTTCGGTATCAATCACAAACCGCCGGTCAACCACGTGGAAGGAACCCCACTGCTCTACGTCACACCCGGGCATCCACGCTTCGGTTTCGGCGCCTGGATCACCCAGTTGTTCAACTCACCGGTGATCTTTGCCGGCTACATGGCCTCGCCCCCGGAAAATTTCGAGGTCATCGCCGCCGGCAAGCTGCCAAAGAAACCCGACGGCACGCCTAGACGGGTAGAACTACGCGCAGAGGAGCCTGGACGCGTGACAATATTTGTCGACGGCGAACAGGTCGAGCTGAACGACGGCCAGGGGTTCAAGCCCCTGGAGATAGACCCGGGCCTGGTCGACAGCACCTGGCACGGACTGGCCGTTGATGCGCACTACGTGGATCCCGCGAGCGATATCCCGTCGATCAAGTCCATCGAGTCGGTCCGCATCGAGGTAACTCCCGGGAAACCGTGAATACCCGGTCGCCCCTGCCCGTGCGGGGACGGCCTAATCGCCCGGGTAGAGCTCCGCCAGCCGCAGTTCGACAGGGGCGCTGGAAGTAAGGTGTACCCGGCTTACCTCCTGCGCGTGCCAGGCGTACTGGCTGCTGATTCTCACCAGGTAGGACACGGGCATCTGCTCGCGCTGCAGTTCAAATGTCAGCGCATTCCCCTGGGCGTACTCTATAGTCACCTCTGTCTCGGCTGTCGCCTGCATGGAGAGGTGCAGATAGTTGCCATGGCGCCTGTCTATCGCCGCGGGAATGTCCAGCCAGATGGAAGTCGCAGGACCCTGCCCACTCGCGCGCAGGATTTGGCGGTAGGACGCGCTATCTGCGCGTGACAAAACGTTCGCCGGATCGTAATTGGCCTGTACATAGGGCAACCACTTGAGGTCAAACGTCTGGGGAGCTCCACCGTAGGGCCGCAGCCACGCCGGAGAATTCTGTGAAGCGCCATCCGCGCCCAGTTCACCCAGCAGGTAGTCGAAGCACTCTCTACCGCCCGGACGTCTTCTGTCTACCCAGAGTTCGTACTCGTCGACAGCGGCACAGGGCATGAAGTTGCGGTAGACATACTCTGCAATTTCATAAGACCGCACTTCGTTGTCCACCCCATCGATCCCCTCGCGACTGCTGAAAATTACCAGCGGCAGCCGACCTTGCTGGTAGTAACCGTCCAGCCGGGCAATGGTGTCTGCCTGGATAGACTTTGATGTGTGGTAGAAGTTTTCCATCAGGTAGACGGGAAGCTCCCTGCCTGACAGACCATAGAGCAGCGGCGAATTGGAAAAATCAAAGAACGTTTCATCCTCTGCGAGAAAATCATCGATGACATCAAGAACATTGTCTATACCCAGGTCGGCCATGCGCACACGTCCGTCCGGCATGGCCGTCTCGGCGAGGATAGGAAACTGCTTATGCTTCCCGCTGGGCGTGGCGTACTGGTCGGCGGGCCGGGTCAGGTAGAAAAACCAGTCTGCGGGGTTCTTACTGACCGGCAGCAATGCCGCGCTGGCCGTGACGATACCCACAAACCCCGCGAGCCGCGCCATGGCTGGCAACCTGGCAACGAGGAGCGGCAGGGCTGCGGCAACAAACACAAACAGGAATGGGTTAAATCCCCCAAGAAAGTGCGAATGACGATTGATCGCCCGGGTAGACAGTATCAGGGATACCACCGCTATGTATGCCAATATCTCGTGCCGCCGCCCCAGCGTCCTGCCTGACAGGGTCCCGGCGCTGAAGTAGGCGAGGTAAATCACGCCAACCAGGGGTAAAGCCAGGTACTGCAACACCGCCATGCTGTCGACACCGCGAATGATCCCCTCCTTGGCAGCGGCGTAGTTCTGCACCCCGATGTAGCTCATTAGCTGTCCCAGGAGATGCAGCGGGGAACGATCTTTCAGCAACGACAGGAACACAAACAGCGCCAGGGCCACACAGGCAACTGAGAAAAATGCCACCAGGATCGCAGACAATTCCTCTCGCTCCATTCCCAGCCACCACCTGGCCAACAGCACAAATGTCAGCGCGCACATGGACACCACCCCGAAGTCGACCCGCCACAACAACAGCAGGAAGATGCATGCCCCGGCCAGCAGCCACTTGATAAGTGTACCGGCCCGCATAAAAACAAACAGCAGTGGTAACAGTACGGGCGTGTAATACGGATGGAATAGTTGATAAGTAGGCAGAAACAGCAGGGAAAAGAACGCGACTCGATAACCAACGTACTTTGCGAGCAGCCAGTACAGCAGGAGCACTGCGAGCATTCGCGGCATCCAGCCGCGTATATAGCCCATTCCCCACACCAGGGACTCCTCATAGGGCGTTGCGTTGAGCAACTGGTAGAACGCCTGCGGAAACATATCGAACAGGCCGTGCGTGGGGTAGTAGTCAATGTAGGGCACGATGCCAAAATCAAAAAGCTGCTGCACCGGCACGACGGCTTCGCCACCGTGAAACAGGTCGTGAAAATGCTGAAACGCGAACGCACTCTCATACTCGTTCAGCGCTACCGTGGTCAACAGAATGCACGGCATGTACAGGCGGAACAGCAGGCGGCATAGTCGCAAACAGGCTTCACGGTCACCCGTCGGGCGCTGCACACGCCGCCATGAGTACCAGTGCACCAACCCCGCGGCCATGACCTGCAGGCCCAGGGCGAACACCCAGACAGTCAGCACGGAGACGCTCAACAAGCCCCTGACCTGAAGGGTGTAGCGCAACTCCTGCGCGACAATAATCGTCAGTGGAAGCAGTGCAAGCGGCCACAGGGCGGTACCCAGGGCCAGGATGACATCGCGGTTGCGACAGCTCGGGGTGTACGCGAGCAAGCCGATGGCAAGCAGCACCAACGCGGTGAAGGCGATGAAAAAGGTGAGATCAAAGGCCGGCTGCGACCCCCACAGGCCGTAAGCGGTCAGCAATGCCTGGTACGCCAGGGCGGCAATAATCCAGCAAAAAGCCCTGGAGATATCGTCCTTGAACAGGCGCTGCACCGCCGCGGCAAAAATTGCCAGGTAGGCCAGGGCGTAGACACTGCGAAGAAAGGTTTCGTCACCGTCGAGCCAGAATAGTGCGAGGTTGGCGATAGCCAGCAGCACAAGCAACAGCCACAACGAGTGGATGCCGGCAGCGCCGCGCACAGCCGCGCGAGCTCCATCCACACGCAAAAACCATCCCGTGAAAAAACAGACCGCACTCAATACGACGAGGACGTAGACCCTGGTCCTGGCACCGGGATCCTGCCCGTGCAGGATAGCGATGCCAATCGCGCGTGAACTAAAATCCGGTTCGGCAAACAGGGCAGCCAGGCAGGCGCCCACAGCCAGGACAAGCCCCAGGAGCAGGTAGAAAGACGGCCGCTTCAGAACTCTTCGCACGGTGTTGCTCAATTCGGATAACCCGCTTCGACAGCTTCCGGAGAACAGCGCACCATTCAGGCTGAAAAAGAGCTTCTGGCTGGCGTGACAATCCCGCTAATCATCCCGGACCTATTATTGTTCTCCACACGGTGGTCACCGCGCAGCGAGCGTTCCCTGCCCCGCGAAAGCTTGTCATATTTGGCCCGGCAAGGCCAGTGCGAGGCCGGCCTGGAAGCCGGCGTCGGGACTCGTGGTAACAATGTGACTCCGGCGCGCCAGTGACTATTGCAGCCCTGTAGGCCCACGTGGCAATCTTTGGGCATTGTGGCTGCTCCCGGGGCGGCGAACTCCTGTTCTGGTGAAGCGATGGGAAAGGCAAAGAAGAAACTGCGCAGTTTGGACTGGTTCAGCGATACGCAACGACCGGACCAGACCGCGCTCTACCTTGAGCGATTTCTGAATTTCGGCCTGACCCTGGACGAACTGCGCAGTGGCAGGCCCATCATCGGCATCGCCCAGACAGGAAGCGACCTGGTGCCGTGCAATCGCCACCACCTGCGACTGGCCGGCCGCGCACGGGATGGCGTCAGGGATAGCGGCGGCGTGCCGCTGGAGTTTCCCGTTCACCCGATCTTCGAGAATGCCAGGCGACCTACCGCCGCACTGGATCGCAATCTCGCCACCCTCGGCCTCATCGAGATCCTGCACGGCTACCCCCTGGATGGCGTCATTCTCATGACCGGCTGCGACAAGACCACCCCCGCGCTGCTCATGGCCGCGGCCTGCGTGGATATTCCGGCGATCGTCCTGTCCGGCGGACCAATGCTGAACGGCTGGTCTGGCGACAGCGCTGGAGAGCGCCGCGTCGGCTCCGGGCAGGTCATCTGGGAGGGGCGGGAAAAGCTCGCCACGGGCGAGATCGATGGCGCCGAGTTTATCCGCCGCGCCGCCACCTCAGCACCCAGCGAGGGGCACTGCAACACGATGGGCACCGCATTGACCATGAACTGCCTGGCCGAGGGCCTGGGTATGTCCCTGCCGGGCAGCGCGGCAATCCCCGCGCCGTATCGCGAGCGTTCACAGAACGCCTACCATAGCGGCCGCCGCATCGTCGAACTCGTGCACGAGGACCTGAAACCCTCCGACATCATGACAACCGCGGCTTTTCACAACGCGATCGCGCTGTGCACCGCCATCGGCGGCTCGTCAAACGCACCGCCACACCTGCAGGCGATCAGCCACTACCTGCCCGGCGTCGAGCTGCATCTCCGCGACTGGCAGACGCACGGCGAAAAACTGCCGCTACTGGCCAATTGCCAGCCCGCCGGGGAATACCTGGGCGAGGATTTCCAGCGCGCCGGTGCGGTGGGTGCCGTAATGGGGGAGTTGCTGCGCGCCGGAGTCATCCATGGCGACTGCCAAACCGTCAGCGGACAAAGCGTGGGCGAAAACTACGCCAATTGTACAAGCCGCAATAGCGACGTCATTCGCAGCTTTGCCAGGCCGCTGCGCCAGGATGCGGGCTTCGCGGTGTTGAGCGGCAACTTCTTTCACTCGGCCATCATGAAAAAGTCGGTGATCGACACGGCGTTCAGGGCCCGGTACCTGGCCAGTGAAGACAGCCCTGAATGCTTTACCTGCCGGGCCGTCGTCTTCGAGGGGCCCGAGGACTACCATGCGCGTATCGATGATCCGCAGCTGGCCATCGATGAGGGCTGCATACTTGTCATGCGCAACTGCGGGCCGATCGGCTATCCCGGGTCCGCGGAGGTCGTCAACATGCGGCCGCCGGACTACCTGGTCAAACGCGGCGTGACCTGCCTGCCCACCATGGGCGACGGGCGACAGAGCGGCACATCGGCCAGCCCGTCCATCCTTAATATTTCACCGGAGTCCGCGGCGGGCGGCCTGCTGGGCATTGTTGAGAATGGCGACAGGATAGAGATCGACCTGGCGGCAAACAGGGTCAACCTGCTGCTCGACGACGCGGAGATCACGCGCAGGCTGCAAGCGCATGAACCGCTCACCCTGACCAGCCAGACCCCCTGGCAGGAGATCTACCGCGCGGGGTGAACCAGCTCGAGGACGGCGCGGTGCTGACCACCGATGGCCAGTACCAGGGCATCCACGCCCGGCACGGTACACCGCGCCACAATCACTGACAGGCCGCGACATGACGCAAGCACAGTGCCTCTGGGATGCCCGCGCACAACTGGGCGAAGGCGTCTTCTGGCACCCGCGGGAATACGCCGCCTACTGGGTCGATATACTGGCCTCCCGGCTATACCGCCTCTCGGCGGACGGCTCACAGACGAGCTGGGACTTTCCCGGCACCCTGAGCGCCGCCCTGCCCTGTGCAGACGGGAGCCTCGTGGCGACATTCCGCGATGGCGTCTACAGCCTGGACCTGCAAAGTGCCACACGCAAACGGCTGTACGCAGTGGAAGCCGACCTGCCCGGCAACCGCTGCAACGACGCGACCACCGACACCCGGGGCCAGCTCTGGTTCGGCAGCATGGACGATGCCGAGCGCAGCGAGACCGGGTACTTTTACCGCTGGCGCCAGGGCGCCCGGCCCGAGCGACTCGACCAGTTGGGACACTTCTGCATCACCAACGGGCCCGCTTTCAGCCTCGACGGACATCGCATTTACTTTACCGACAGCGTGAACCGGCGAATTTACTCTGCGCCTCTGGATACGCACGGCAAGCCGGGGGCCGCGGAGGAGTTTGCCCGCCTCGCCGCCCCCGACGGCCACCCCGACGGTATGTGTACAGACACGGAAGGCGGGTTGTGGGTCTGTCATTTCGGCGGCAGCCGCGTCAGCCGTCTGGACGCGCAGGGCGAGGTCACCGCGGTGATAGAGATACCCGCCCCCAACGTGACCAAGTGCGCCTTTGGCGGCCCGAATTACAACACGCTGTACGTCAGCACGGCGCGCAAGGGGCTGGACGAGACGGAACTGGCGCGCTTTCCCCTCTCCGGCGGCCTGTTTGCGCTTGAAGTGGACTGGCAGGGCGCCCCGCTCCCGCTGCTCGCCGCACCCGGGAACTAAGGTGCGGCGCCGGCCCGGCCCGCCAGCGGCGCCCCTTCCGCGACAGCCGCCGGTGTTGTGGACAGCACCGGGTTATATGTCACCTCCGCCCTCGCCGCGCGCAGCACCGCGCGCGGCCGCACAGCCGCCTCCAGCACCGCAGCCCCCTTGCACAACCAAAGGGCATACACCGCTGGCATCCAGAAAATATTGCGGGCGCGGCGCGATAGCCAGGGCACCAGGTTGAGCACCGCCCCGGCCAGCGAGTAGAGCGGCCACAGCCAGAAAAACACCACGAAAAACGCCAGCCTGTACAGCGGGTTGAACACACGCGGCGACAGGTCTCCGCCCAACTGGATGAAGTACTGGTGGTGCCCCCAGGCGTAGTGATGCCGCACCACGTCCCACAGGCGTTCGCGGTCGCGGTGGTAGATCACCGGGCTGGGAGAAAACTCCGCGCGCTGCCCATTGTGCCGCAGCTCGCGAATCAGCAGGCAGTCCTCCCCCGTGCGCAGGCGCTCGTCGAAGACAAAGGGCCGGTTCGGCAGCAGGGCCAGCTTCACGCTGAAATTCGTTGTCGGCAGGTGGTAGGGAGTTTCCACCGTGTGCCGCGGGTAGTGCGGAGCGGCGTGCACCCAGGACATGATGCCGTCCAGGCGCGCCCAGGCGGAGGAGCCGCGCCCGACCACCGCACCGCCGATGCAGGCCACACCAGGGCTCTCCCTGTGCATGTCCAGGTGAGTGGAAATGAAGTCTGGCCCCGGCAGGCAGTCGCTGTCGATCATGATGACCAGTTCGTGACCGCGGTGCCTGCACCAGTGCAGCGCGGAGTTGCGCGCGGCGGCGACACCCTGGTTGTCGGGATGGGAAATCAGGAAGACATTATCCCTGTCCAGCAGCGGGCGCAGGGCGTCGAGACTTTCCGTCGACGCATCGTCGACCAATAGAAACTCGGTCCGCGCCGGGGCCTGGGCGAGCAGCGCCTGCATGCACTCAAGCACCTGCCCGACGCGATTGTAAAAAGGAATAATTACGCCGTGACTTGCTGCTTGCTCAGCTGACACGCTGGTACATCAGTTGGGGCAGGTTCGACGGGTTGTAGAAAATGCTGTCTAGCATGGCGCAGTTGTGCGTGCAGTGACAGCGGTCCTGCTTGATATCCTCGACCTGCTGCTGGAAGCGGTCACTGGCAATGATCTCACCCAGCGACTGCTCCTTGAGATCTCCCACGCTGGGCAGCAGTTCGCACGAGGCGACCTGCCCGTCACCCCACACCACGACCTGGCTCTGGCCGGCAAGGCAGGGAATCACCTGGCGCTCCTCGTCGATGGTTTTCAGCGACGTGTTCCACAAGAAGCGGTGGAAGTTCCGCAGCAGGTGCGCCGACAACGTGCCCTTGCCGTAGTCGTAGCGCTCCAGTATCGGAAACATCTTGCGCCCCAGTTCACGCAGGGCGTCGGTTGACGGCAGGTGTACCGCCTTGTTCAGCGGTGTTCCGCGCAGCAGGATGACCGAGTGAAAATCGACCCCGCGGGCGTATACCTCTTCCATCAGCGGGATGATCTCGTCGTAATTGCCCTTGTGGATTACCGTGCACACCTTGACCGAAACGCCATCGATGTCGCGCAACGCGGCGAAGGCGTCCCAGATCTGGTCCCAGTTGCCAGGCTGCTTGCGGATCGTATCGTGAGTCTCCTGCAGTCCATCGAGACTCAACCCGATGATGATTTCGCGATCGCTGTGCGCCTGGATTTTCTCGATCTGCTTGAGCATCTGCGGAATCAGCGAGCCGTTGGTCGGCACATGCACGATCTTCGAATCGAAGCTGAGCACGATATCGGCGAGATCCTTGCGCAGGAAGGGTTCGCCTCCGCCGATGTCCAGCCACATCAATGGCGGGCTTTCACTGCCCAGCTTCTGGTAATAGGGCAGCTTGAGATCACGCTTGCTGGTTTCAAAATCGACAAAACAATGATCACAGCGGAAATTACAGGCGTTGGTCACATGTACGATCATGTGCTGCATTTTTCGGCTGACAAGATAGCTGCCGATACTGTTCGCCATGGCGAGCGGATTACTCATCGACTTACAGCCTCGCTGGATACCAAATGATCCATAAATGTATTCGACTAATGTCCGTAGCTTGCCCGAAATTGGCGCGGGTCACGCGGTACTGCTTACCACACCGGACCGGGATCCATTTTTATAAAACCCAGTTTTCTATACTGCATGGGCCAGCCTCCAATCCTGCCCTATCCATTCCTGTTTTTCTAGCACACGCTATGCGCACTGTGACCTGATTCCCTTTTTGACCCCAAACTTCTTGTGTCTATAGGCGAACTTGCTCTAACTGGGCCAATCACACCGCCGGGCCACGGCGGCACATCGCGAGCCCGCATGGGGAGTGGTATGATCAGGCGCACAATTACTACGACACGGCGATGCGACCTCCGCGGTCAGCAGCACCCATGGCGACCCGGCAACCCCGGCCAATACCGGGGTGAGAAGATCGGCAGTTGTCGGCGCGCCCAAAGATAGTCGAGCATGACATCCAGTCACACAATGCGACATAAGTTGGTCCTTGGCGGCTGTATTCTCGCTGGCTCGGCGCTGTTGTACTACCTCCTGTCCCCCTATCTGTCCGTGGAATACCTGGACATGCAGCGCGGGAATTACCTCGAGTACCACACGCGACATCCCGTGCTGGTGTTCTGCCTGTACGTCCTGCTCGCGGCGGCGCTGGTCGGCCTGCTGCTGCCGGTCAATGGCCTGGCGCTGTTGCTGGCCGGCGCGCTGTTCGGCTTTCCCCTCGGCGCCCTGGCCGGCGGTATCGCCTGCACTCTCGGTGCGTCCTTTGGCTTTCTCTGGTCGCGTTACCTGTTCCGCGACCTGTTACAGCACCGCTACAAGGTACAGCTCGACGTGATCAACCGCGGCGTCGCGCGCGAGGGCTGGTTCTACGTGTTCAGCCTGCGCCTGCTCATGGTGTTCCCCTATTTTCTGGTCAATGTGCTGTGCGCCCTGACATCCCTGCGTTTCGCGGTCTTTTTCAGCGCCACGTTGTGCAGCCAGCTCATTGTCGCTACCGTCTGGGCGTACGCGGGCTCACAACTGGCCCAGATAGAAAAAACTACCGACCTGGTGACACCTGAACTGGTATTCTCACTGGCACTGATCGGGCTGGCGCCACTATTTTTCAAAAGGGTCATACACTGGATGCGGCGAAGACGAACCAGTGACGGTTTCCAATAGGCAGCGCCTGTAATAATTATCGACGCATCATTCTGCCAAGACACATAAAACGGTAAATACAATAATCAGCATGAAATCTGTCGACGTGATCGTACCCGTCCTGAACGAGGAACAGATACTGCCGGAGTTTATTCGCCGGGTATCCAGTCTCGGCCTGGACCTCAACCTGATATTTATCGACAACGCCTCCACGGACCGCAGCCCGGACATCGTCTCCCGGGTGGAGGGCGCGAGGCTGATCCGGCACGACAGCAACCGCGGCTATGGCGGCTCGCTCATTCATGGCATGGCGGAATGCAGCAGCGACTACGTAATCGTCATCGACGCCGACTGCGAGTATCCCCCCGAGGCGATACCGTCGATACTCGACGCGTTGCAAACGCACCCTGTTGTCTACACCAGCCGCCTGCTGGGCAGAAAGTCCTCGACCGAGGCGAATATGCCCCAGCTCAAGATGCTGGGCAATCGTATCATTTCGACGCTATTTAACCTGTTCTTCGCACAATCGACCACCGACCTTTATACCGGCTGCAAGGGATTTCGCCGCGACTGCCTGGAGGGCCTGAACTTCAGGTACACGGGCTTCGAACACGTGCTGGAGTTCGCCTGTCTGCTGTCCAGGCGCGGTTACCGCATCCACGACGTGCCGGTGGACTTTCAACCGCGAGCCTCAGGCAAGTCAAAGATGAAACATGTGTCCGAGACTGTAAAATTTCTCGCACTGCTGGTGTATTTCCGCTTGCTGCCCATGGGCAGCCGCTAGGGCGCCGCGATGGAGCAGGTACTCGAAGGGGTCATACCCGCGGCGGGGAAAGGCGTTCGCGCCAGGCCCTACACGGCAAATACCCACAAGGGCATGCTGGATATCAACGGCAAGCCCAACATACAGCGCATCATCGAAATCATGCGCGATGAACTGGCGATCCGGAGAATTGTCATTATCGTCGGCCATCTCGGCGATTCAATCCGCGCGTATTTCGGCGACGGCGACGCACTCGGGGTCGAGCTCGTCTATGTGCAGAACGATGACCTGGACAAGGGGCTGGCCTGGTCGGTGTACCTGGCGAAATCTGCGATAAACGCACAACACTTCTGCATCATGCTGTGCGACGAGTGCTACATTTCCTCCAATCACAAGGAGATTCTCGACTTCGACTACCAGCCCCATTTTGCGACCTGCTGCGGCCTGGCGGTGGACGATACCAACCTGATAAAGCGCAACTTCGCCGTCTACCTCGACGCGGCCAACAGTATTACTCGCCTGGAGGAAAAACCCAGATCGGTCTCCAGCCGCATCATGGGTACAGGCACGTTCGTCTGTGACCAGCGCGTGTTCGACCTGCTCGAGGATGGTTTCGCGCAGAGCAGCCCGGACCCCATCGACTTCGTCACCACGTTGTTCCGCGGCCAGCAGGGGGCCGATACGCTGGGCTACTTCGAGATAAAGGGCACCTATGTCAACATCAATGACCGGGATTCGCTCTACCTGGCCAAGTATCACGACAGGAAGCGCAACCTGCCCACCTATTCGAAGGCCCTGCTCATCTACTCGGAGGGCGCGGAAGAGAATATCGAGTTCACCATCGAGCACTATGCGCAACTTGATCTGTTTACACGCATTGTCGTGGTACTGCCATTCAGGAACGAACTGGAAGAGGTCATCGGGAATACGGCAGCCGAGGCGTTGATCTGCCCCGGCGAGCTGACGCTATACGGCGAAAAACTGAAGTACGCCATGCAGCGTACCGGCGAGGACATCATCGTACTCACTGAGGCGGACTACTCCTTTCCCAGCCGGGATGTGGAAAAACTGCTCACCTACATGCCCGAGGCGGACATGGTGGTAGGAACCCGAACCACCCGCCAGCTCATTGAACAGGGCTCGAACATGCGCGGCCTGGTGCGGCTGGCCAATTCCTTTCTCGGCAGGCTGGTCGAGTTGCTGTGGTGGAATCGCCGTGGCCGCTATACCGACGTCGGCTGCACTTTCCGCGCCATCTGGAAGAATGAGTTCGAACAGGTCGAGAAGCAACTCACCAGCAGGGGCCCGGAGTTCTCGGCCGAGATGATGATCACCCTGTTGAACCGGCACCGCCGCGTACTGGAGATCCCGGTCAACTACTACAACCGTGGCCAGATGATCAGGGAGAAGTACCAGTCGGCGTCTACCTTTTTCCGCTTCCTGGGACTTGTTATCAGCCGTCGTTTGCGCAGCGGCATGCCGGAGCGGCCCGAATGAGCGGACCAGCAGAACGCGATACACCGGCGGCCGCAGCAGCCGGACTGTTCGTGCACATCAAGAAAACCGCCGGTATCAGCATCCGCGAATCCCTGGAAGAGAGCGAGGCGGTGGTTTGCGACTACGGCGCCGGCGGCCCCAAAACCAGCCCGGTCATCAAGCAGTACAAGTACGACAGCCAGGACCCCTACCGGGTGCGCCAGTACGTAAGGGCGAAACGGGCATGGATGGTCGGACACTTCCCATTGCTCGAGTACGCGGACCTGGTGGACTGTCGGCGCATCTTCACCTTCGTCAGGGAGCCGGTGAGACGCATGGTGTCGCACTTCAACCATGCGAAGTTGTATATCAATCCGGACTGGGAACTGGAACCCTTCCTGCTGCAGAAGACTCACCGCAACGAGCAGGCGCGCAAGCTGGGCTCGCTGCCGCTGGGCTGCATCGGCTGCGTGGGGGTTACGGAAAAAATCGGGGAGTCGCTACAACTCATCAATGCCCAGCTCGGCACCCGCTTGCAGACTCGGCACGCCAACATCAACCCGCTGAAAGCGCTGCCGACCGACGAACTCTCCGATGACATCCGCGAACTGATCCGGGAAAACAATCGCAAGGATATCGCGCTGTACCAGCGCGCCCTGGCACTGCACGAGCAGCGCTTCGACCATTTCTCCAGGGGTCTGCCCTGGTGTCACGGCTACTACCGTCTGGGCGAAGAGGGGCGGCTATCCGGCATCGCCTATTTCGCCGACAGCGACGAATCGGTCGAGTTGCAGGTGCAGCGCAATGGCGTGACGCAGCAGAGCCTGGTGGCGAACCGCTTCTACAACCAGCACGTCAAGTTCCGTTTCCCCCGCGAGCGCTACGTGGCGTTTGAAACGACGCTGCCAGACGGCGACGGCGACGCGGAGATCGTCGTCGCGCAAACCGGCCAGACGCTGTTGCGCGACTGAACTGCCAGGGAGATACCCGCAAGTCTCCCGCGACTACTGGTTTCCCGCCGCGACGGCCTGCGCATGCTCCTCGCCTTCACTGCGTGGACACAGGGCAGGCAGGCTGGAAATGCCATTGCCGATCCGGTCATGGGCATCGGCCACCAGGCGCTCATTGAGGATCAGCGGCCTGCCCAGTGTGCCCGCAAAGGGCTGCGTGCCGTCGGCACTGATGCCAGTATAGGTAGGATTGGCAATTCCCCAGTTCTGCGGAACCACCTTCTTCAAGTGCTTGCTGTCAATCAAATTTCCATCAATGAAGAGGTCAAGGCTGGCGCTATTGTTTTCGGGCTTGAACGGCCCAAGCTTGTAGTGACTACTTACCACCACCTCGCTGCACCGCCCCGCGGGCAACGCCGGACCCCGCAGCCGGGTGCCCAGTACGACCAGCTCCAGCCCGCTAGCGGGCGCTTGCGACAAGCTCCAGCGGTGTGCCTGCTGCGCGATCGTGCCCGTCCCGGCTTTTTCGTCGGGCCTCACGGCAATGGCGAAGGTAAATCCGGATGAGCCCGGGGAACGCTGCACGTCCTGGCCACGCAGAATCGCCGCGCCGCGCGCATTCAGTGGTTCATAGGTAACGTCGACGATGCGCGCGCCGCGCCGCCACTGCAAATATTCGTCATTCAATCGCGCGGCGGTTTCCCAATGGCGCTCGATGCTATTGTGCTCGCCGCTGGGGTCTTCGTGCAGATCATGCAGGGTTGGCGGCCGCGAACCGCTGCGGGATAACCGCCACCGCCCGTCTGAACTGAGAACCGAGTAGCTGTGTATGCGAGAATCACTCGACTCCCAGTACAGCGGTTGCGATGGCGGCAGCGGCAGCGTCAACAGGTCACGGCCGATCACCTGCCTGGGCACAGGCACATCCGCCGCGGCGGCAATAGTGGGAAACAGGTCGTAAAGGCTGACCAGTTCGTCCGTCACCGTTTCCGGCTCGATATGACCGGGCCAGCGCAGCAGCAGGGGTGTGCGCAGCCCGCCCTCGGTGTACTGACCTTTGCGACCGACGTAAGGCCCATTGTTGTTCAGCAACGAGTTGGTACCGCCATTATCACTGACCACGATCAGCAGCGTGTTGTCCGCCAGGCCCTGAGCATCGAGCGCGTCCAGGACACGTCCGATGCTCGTATCCAGCTGCTCGATCATGGCGCGATAGCGGCCGGGACCATCCTGTGGATATTTCTCCCTGAATCGCGCCGCCGCCTGCACCGGATTGTGTGGCGCCAGGTACCAGAGATTCAGGAACCACGGGGTCGACTGCTGTGACTGCCCTTCGACAAATTCGACTGCCCTGTCGGTCAGGATGTCCGTCAGTTGGCCGCTGTACTGTTGCAACGGGCCGGCGTTTTCACGCAACCACGGGTCATAATAGGTCGGCCGCGCGTAGTTGATTCCGTCCTCGGGCAGGCCAGCCAACTGCGACTGGAACAGGAAGCCAAACCACTGGTCGAAACCGAGCTGTGTCGGGGACTGGCCCAACTCGGCATTGCCCACGTGCCACTTGCCAATATGTTGCGTAAGGTAACCTCTTTCGCGCAGGGTGCTGGCAATGGTGACCGTGTCACGCGACAGGCCGAGCTTGTTGGGGCGAAAACCATATCGCGAGGGATAGGTGCCGGTGAGCAGGGCGACCCTGGCCACAGAGCAGGTGCTGTCCGCATAGTGCCGGGTATAGCGGCTACCCTGGCCAGCCAGTGCGTCCAACCGGGGTGTCGGCATATCCGGATTGCCGTTGGCGCCCAGGTCGTTGTAGCCGAGGTCGTCCAGCACGATAAGCAGGATGTTCGGCGGTCCCCGTTCCGCGTCCGGTACGCGCAGGAAACAGAGCAGAACGATCACCGCCAGGGCGATGGCGGCCAGCAGCAAAACGCGTTGCATGCGGTGATTCCCTTAGCGAGCTTCCGCCATCCACCTTACCGCTAGCGGGCGCCAAAAACAGTCGATCCAGAATATAAACTATCATTTCTCTTTATAATAGTGAGCAACTGGCCGGGGCGACAACGCCCCAGCCAGTGCAACGATATGGCACGCCTAGGCGATCCACACCTGCTTGGCGTTGACGAACTCGCGGATGCCGTGCGGCCCCAGTTCACGTCCGTAGCCGGAGCGCCCGATGCCGCCGCTGGGCAGCCGCGGGTCGGTCTTCACGATACCGTTGACGGCCACCTGCCCGGCGTGCAGCGATACCGCCGCCCGCGCGGCCCGGTCCTCGTCCCGCGTCCAGATACTCGAGCCCAGCCCGTAATCGGTGTCGTTGGCCAGCGCCAACGCATGCTCGAAATCCCTCGCCTCGACCAGGGCCAGGACCGGCCCGAAGGTCTCCTCGGCGAACACCGCCATGCCCGGCTCCACGTCCGCCAGCAGGGTCGGCGGGTAGAAAAAGCCCGGACCGGGCGGCAGTTCGCCGCCGCAGACGCACCGCGCGCCCTGCCCCAGGCTGCGCTGCACCTGGTCGTGCAGCAGGGTGCGTAAATCCTGCCGGGCGATGGGTCCCAGCGCCGCGGAATCCGGCTGCAGCGGGTCACCCAGCGTGAGTTCCGCGAAGCGCTCGCCCAGCATGGCACAGACCTGGTCGTAAACGCCGGCCTCGACGATGACTCGCTTGGCGGCGATGCACGACTGTCCGGCATTGATGATGCGCGACAGCGTGATCACCTCGCAGGCGCGCTCGAGGTCGGCGTCGGCCAGCACGATACACGGGTCCGAGCCGCCCAGTTCCAGCACGGCGGGTTTCAGCGCGGCGGCGGCGCGCGCGGCCACCCTGCTGCCGGCGGCGCTGGAGCCGGTAAAGGACACCCCCTTGATGCCCGGGTGGTCTATGGCCTCGCCGACCTGTGCGGTGGTAATGGGCAGGTTGACCATCACGCCCGGCGGCAGGCCGGCCTGCTCGAACACCCCGGCCAGTGCGTTGCCCGTCGCCGGCACGTTGGGATCGGGCTTCATCACGCAGGTATTGCCGGCCATCAGCCCCGGCGCGAGAAAACGCAGGGCCAGCCAGACCGGCGCGTTCCACGGCAGGATTCCCAACAGCGCGCCCAGCGGCTGGTAACACACGTAGCTGCGACTGGCGTCCGAAGGCAGGGTGTCGCTGGCGAGAAACTGCGCGGCGTTGTCCGCGTAGTACTCGGCGCAGCCGGCGGCCTTTTCCACCTCCCCCAGCCCCTCGCGCCAGGGCTTGCCCATCTCCTGCGCCATCAATCGCGTCAGCGTCTCGCTGTTGTCGCGCAGGGCGGCAGCGACCGCGTGTAGGCATTCCGACCGCTCCTGCAGCGGCGTATCGCGCCAGCCCGGGAAGGCCTGGACCGCCTCGTCGATGGCGGCGCGCGCCTGTGCGTCGTCCAGCGACGGCCAGGGCGGCAGGGTCTCGCCAGTACTCGGGTTGACCGGTGTCAACATCACCCCACCTCCTGCACTTCCGCCTTGTCCGCCTTCTTGCCGCCGCCCTTGCGCGGGTCGCCCTTGCGCGGGTCGCCCTTGCGCGGGCCGCCCTTGCGCGGCTGCCGCGCCTCGGCCAGGTCCACGCAGGCGCCGCTGCCGGCACTGCCGGGCTTTACCGTGAAGTCACGCGGCGTGTTGCTGAAGAAGGAGGCGCAGCCGTCCTCGGTGATGTAGATCGTGTCGGAGATACCACAGGTCTTGTCGCCATCGACCGCCCACATCCACGGGATCAGGTGGAACGTCATCCCCTCGCGCAGCACGGTGGACTGGCCCTGTTTCAGGCTGAGCATATAGCCCTCGTCCCAGCTAGGCGGGAAGGCGATGCCGATGGAGTAGCCGGAGCGGGTGATCAGCCGCGCGCCGACCTTGTTGTCACTGATGATCTTGCGCACCAGGTTGTCCACGTCGGACACCGTCATCCCCGGCTGCAGTATGCTGTGCACGCTGTCCAGCGCGTACTTCATGACCTCCTGCGCGGCGTACATCGAATCGCTCAGCTCGCCCAGCACCACCGTGCGCATCATCGCCGTGTGGTAGCGTCGATAGCAGCCGCCCACCTCCAGGAAGACATGCTCGTTGTCCTGCACCACCCTGCCCTCCCAGGTGGCGTGGCCGATCATCGTACGCGGGCCGGAGGTCACGTAGGGCATGACCGCCGGCGGCTCGCCGCCTGCACGAAACATCGCCGCGCTGATGGCGCCGCCGATCTCGTTCTCCGTCGCGCCGGCGACACAGGCGTCGATGCCGGCAGCCATGCCGGCCTCCGTGGCAAGCGCCGCCTTACCCATCAGCTCGATTTCCACCGGCGACTTGCAGATGCGGCCCTCCTCGACGATGCCGAAGCAATCCAGCAGTTTGGCGTCCTTGAGCGTGTTGTGGATCACGTCCTGGTGATAGGCGGGGAAGAAATAGCTGTTGCGCTCGTAGCCGATGCGCTTGTTCGACAGGCCGAACTCGCGCAGGGCGTCCACCAGCATCTGGATGGCGTCGCCGGTATCCGGGTAGGGCCGGGTGACCTCCACCCAGGTGCGCGCGATCACATTGGACTCTTCCAGGGCCCGGGTGATCATGAACGGTTCCTGCTCCAGCGGCACCACCAGGGCCTGGAAAAAGGAGTAGCCGGTGGTCTGGTAGTCCGTCATGTACATGAGGTTGGCCGGGTCGGTAATCACCACCGCGTCCAGGTGCCGCTCGGCGATACGCTGGCGCAACTCGGCCAGGCGGCGCTCGTACTCTTCCGGCGGGAAGGTCATATCTTCTCGTTTGTTCATGCTGCCTCCTCAAGTACCCGGCGCGCGGCACTGACAAAAATATCCAGTCCGGCGACCAGGTCGCCATGGGGAGTGGTCAACGGCGGGATCAGCTTCAGCACCCGGCCGCCGATGCCGCAACTGGCGACAATCAGGCCGTCGTCGAAACACTGGCGCACGATGGCCGCCGCGCGTTCGCCGTCGCCCACGTCCAGCCCGATGATCATGCCCTTGCCGCGCAACTGCAGGGAGGAATCCCCGGTCAGCAGGGGTTGCAGGGTATCGCGCATCAGGCCGGTTTTTTCCTTCACCTCGTTCATCAGCGTGTCGTCGGCGAAGTAGTCCAGCGCCACCTTGCCGGCGACGAAAGAGAGGTTCTGGCCGCGAAACGTGCCGGTGTGCTCCCCCGGCGACCAGTGCTCGTCGTGCTCCGGGCGCACCAGGTTCATGGCCATGGGCGTACCGATGCCACCGATCCCCTTGGCCAGGCAGACGATATCCGGTTCGATGGCCAGGTCGTCAAAGCTGAAATAACTGCCGGTGCGGCCACAGCCGACCTGGATGTCGTCGACGATGAACAGGGCGCCCAGTTCCTTCGCCAGGGCGGCGACGCCCTGCAGCCAGGCCGCGCTGGCGACGTTCACGCCGCCTTCGGCCTGGATCGTCTCCAGCAGGAAGGCTGCGGGTGGTTCCACACCCGGTTCCTGCAGCGCGTCGCGCAGGGCGGTCAGCAGCGCCTCGGCGTCGGCCGACTCGTCGCCGAAGGGCTGGTGGCTGACGTACTCCAGCGGCACCCCCGCCGCGCCGCGAAAGTACTCGTTCGCCGTGGCGGCCAGGGCGCCCAGCGTCATGCCGTGGAAGCCCTGGTTGAACGCCACCACGTGCCGGCGCCCGGTCACCCGCCGCGCCAGCTTCAGTGCCGCCTCCACCGCGTTGGTGCCGGTCGGCCCGGTAAACTGCATGCGGTGCGGCATGTCGCGCGGTTGCAGGATCACGTCTGTGAAACACTGCATGAACTGCGCCTTGGCCTCGGTGTGCAAATCCAGGCTGTGCAGCACGCCGTCGCGCTGCAGGTAATCCACCACGGCGGCTTTCATGGCGGCGTTGTTGTGGCCGAAGTTGAGCACGCCGGCGCCGGCGAAGAAGTCGATGTACTCCTTGCCGTCGCTATCAATCTGGCGCGCGTAGCTCGCCGTCTTGAAGACGACAGGGTAGGTGCGGCTGTAGGCGCGAATAGTCGATTCACGCGCTGTAAAAATGGTCATGTTGTTTCCTCCGGGTTGCAGTGGTTGCCTTACTCCGATCCGGAGGCGGTGTCAGGGCGGGGTGCGCATCCCGGCGAGGCGGCAGAACCAGCGGCACACGTCGTTGATCAGCCGGTCATTGAAATCGTAGTGCGGACTGTGACAGGGCGCGTCGTGCCCCTCGCCGTCGTCGCTGCCAATCAGCGCGAAGGCGCCGGGGCGCTCGCGCAGGTAGTAGCTGAAGTCTTCCGAGGCCATGATCGGCAGCGGCTGCCCGTGCGCCAGGCCGGCCTCGCCGTGTATCTCGCGCCAGCAGTCCCGGGCGAAGGCGGCCTGTTGTGGATGGTTGATGGTGGCGCTGTAGCGCTGCTGGTGTTGCACCTCGCAACTGACGCCGTAACCGGCCGCCGTGTGCTGACACACCTGCGTGATGAGCTGGTTGACCCGTTCGCGCGTGTCCTCGTCGGGCACGCGGATGCTGCCGCCGATATCGGCGTACTGCGGGATGACGGTCAGCGCGTCACCGCACTGGATACGCGTTACGCTGATCACGGCCGCTTTTTGCGGCGGCAGGCGGCGGCTGCAGATCTGTTGCAGGGCGAGGGTGATGGCGCTGGCGGCCAGCACCGGGTCCGCACACAGCTCGGGCTGGCTGGCGTGCCCGCCCACGCCCTGCAGGCGGATGGTGAAGGTGCCGTTGCCGCACATGACCAGTTCATCCGGGCAGGCGAAGGCGCCGTAGGACAGGGCCGGCCAGTTGTGCCAGCCGTAGATCTCGGCGACATCGTCCAGCGCGCCGTCGGCGATCATCTCGCGGGCGCCGTGACCGCCCTCCTCCGCCGGCTGGAACAGCAGGACGATCTTGCGTTGCAGCTCTGCCTCGTGGGCCTTGAGCCAGCGCGCGGTGGCCAGCAGGGTCGCCGCGTGGCCGTCGTGGCCACAGGCGTGCATGGCGCCGGCGATGCGGGACTGCCAGTCCTTGCCGGTTTCCTCGTGTATCGGCAGGGCGTCGATGTCCCCGCGCAGGGCGATGGCCTGCCCCGCGCCCCCGGCATTTATCCACGCCAGCGTACCTGTGCCGGCACAGCTGCGCCAGGAAATACCCAGCGTATCCAGCTCATCGCGAATCGCCGCCGCCGTGTTGTGCTCCTGCCAGCCCAGTTCGGGTTGCTGGTGCAGCGTACGGCGAAAAGCTGTTGCTGCCGCAATGTTGCCCTGCCAGTCACTCGACACAGTTTGCCTCCGATGGCGCTGCAACCGGTTGGTTGCACGCTTTCACGAATTGCTCAGCAAGAAACGCTCCATGTTTGCCCTTGCGCCCACCTTACGCGGGATTGTCGCGATATCAATGGCCCCGTGGCGGGAACAGCCACATTTTCCCGGACAAGGATCAAAGCCATTCCCGCTTTTGGTGCAAAAATGCCCGGGCGACCTGGCGCGACCGTCGCCGCCCGCCCGCCTTTGGTGCATAGACACTTTCCCGCCGCGAACGTTGCGCCGCCGCCCGTGACCGGCACCGGCGTTGGCGCGCGGGGTTCGCCGACAAACACGCAGGAACGGCGCAAATGGCGATAAATAATGAGCGATCAATGCAGGATTGCCGGTGTTTGGCGCCTGCGCCGCGTTCAGCGGGCCGCGTCCAGGGCGCCCAGGTAGCGCCGGGCCTCGCACATCACCCGCGGCGCCAGCAGCAGGCTGGAGAGCATGGTGGGCAGGGCCATCAGGCCGTAGACCCCGACCAGGAAAGTGAACAACAGCTCCACCGACACCACCGCGCCGAGCACGACGGCGGCAAGATAAAAGTAGCGGTAGTAACGCGCCGGGCCGACACCGAACAGGAAGGCGCAGCACTTCTGCCCGTAGTACCAGAACGTAAACACCGTGGTGGCGGACAGGACCAGTACCTGCAGCGCCAGCAGCCAGCGCCCCCAGCCGCCCAACACCTCGCCGAAGGCCGCCATGGTCAGGCTGACGCCCTGTACGTCGTCGCCCGGCGCGTGCACGCCGGACACGAGAATCACACCGGCGGTGCAGCTGCACACCAGCAGCGTGTCCACCATGGGGCCGAGACTGGCCACCAGCCCCTCGCGCACCGGTTCGTTGGTGCGCGCCGCGCCGTGGGCCATGACCTCGGTGCCGATACCCGCCTCGTTGGAGAACGCGCCGCGGCTGATGCCGATGATCGCCACACCCAGCGCACCACCGTAGAGCGCGTCGGGACTGAAAGCCTGGGTAAAAATCGCCGCCAGCACCGCCGGCAGCTGCGCGGCGTGGGCGGCAATCACCAGCGCCGCCATGGCGAGGTAACTGATCACCATGGCGGGCACCAGCACCTCGGCAACCCGGGCGATACGGCCCAGCCCGCCCCAGATCACCAGCCCCACCAGCAGCGCCAGGCCCAACCCCAGGCCCCAGTCCCAGGGGCCGCCAGCGGTTTCCGGCAACAACTGCTGCGACACCACGGCCGCCAGCTGGTTGACCTGGAACGACGGCACGGTGCCGAGCAGGCCGGCCAGCGCGAACAGCACCGCCAGCCAGTGCCAGCGCCGCGGCAGCGCCTCGCGGATGACGTACATCGGGCCGCCCTGTAGCTGGCCGGCGCTGTCCCTGCCACGGTACATGACGCCGAGGGTACAGGTAAAAAACTTGGTGCAGACGCCGATCAGCGCCGTCAACCACATCCAGAACACCACGCCCGGACCGCCGGCGCTGATCGCCAGGGCCACACCGGCGATGTTGCCCAGCCCCAGGGTGCCGGACAGCGCCGCGGCCAGCGCTTCGCGGTGACGCAACTCCCCCGCGTCGCCGGCGTTGTCATAACGACCGCTGAGCAGAGCCAGGGAATGTCCCAGGTAGCGGTAGGGCAGCAGGCGGCTGTAGCAACAAAAGAACAGCCCGCCACCCACCAGCAGCAAGAGCATGGGTGGGCCCCACACCCAGGCGGTAAACGTTTCTATCCACGTGCGAATCACGATACTTCCCCCGTTTGCGCCCACCATACCGGCTCGCCGCGCCAGGCCCAAGGGGCCCGCGGCGCCTGTGTGGCACCCGTGTTCGGTGTGGCATGCCACCGCGCGGCGCGCCCGACGCGCATTACTGCTGGCAGCGCGACACTGACGCGCCGCTTGCAGTAAGATGCCGGAACCGCCCAGGCAATACAGGCCCCACGATGGCAGCTTCTCCAGACCCGCAGTCGCTGCGCACGCTGTTCGCTATCCAGCACCCCATCCTGCAGGCGCCGATGGCCGGCGCCAGTCCCGTCGAACTGGTCTGCGCTGTCAGCGAGGCGGGGGGACTGGGAGGACTGGGCGCCGCGGCGCTGCCGCCCGATACTCTGCGCGCCCAACTGCGCGCCATTCGCCAGCGCAGCGGGCGGCCGTTCAACGTGAACCTGTTTGCGCCCGCCTCGCAGCGCATTGACACCGCGGCCCGCCCCGGCCCGCAGGCCATGGCGTTGATTCGCCACTACAGCGAGGCCCTGGACCTCGAGCCGCCGGCAACGCTGGAGAGCCCTTTTGCCGACCCGGAAGCGCAATTGCAGGTCCTGCTCGATGAGCGGGTGCCTGTCATCAGCTTTCACTTCGGCGTCGAGGCCGCGCACGTGCAAGCGATCCACGACGCCGGCCTGCTGGTCATCTGTTCCGCCACCACCGTCGAGGAAGCGGTCGCGCTGGATCGCCTGGGCGTGGACGCCGTCATCGCCCAGGGCAGCGAAGCGGGCGGACACCGCGGCACCTTCGACGGCGACTACCGTGAGGCGCTTATCGGCACGCTGGCCCTGGTGCCGCAGGTGGTCGACGCGGTATCCGTACCGGTCATCGCGGCCGGCGGCATCATGGATGCCCGGGGCATCGTCGCCTGTCGCGCGCTGGGCGCCGCCGGCGTGCAGCTGGGCACCGCATTCCTGGGCTGCCCCGAGGCGGGCATTGCGCCGGTCTGGCTCGAACAGCTCAAGGCGGCGTCACCGTCCGACACAACGGTCACCGCGGTCATGTCCGGCAAACCGGCCAGGGGGCTGCGCAATCGCTATATCAACGAGATGGAAGCCATCGACGAGCCGCTGCTGCCCTATCCCCTGCAGTATGCGTTGTCCGGGCCGATCCGGCGCGAGGCGGTGCGCAGGAACCTGCCGGACTTCCCGGCCATGTGGTCCGGCCAGGGTGTGGCCATGCTGGAGGAGACGAGCGCGGCGGCGCTCATGGAAAAGCTGGTGCGGGAGTCGCAGGCACTGCTCGCGGATCTCGCCGCCGCGCCTGCCTGATCCACGGCATGCGCCGGGCGATCGCCGCCCCAACCAGCGCGCCGCTCACCCGAACCCGGACGCCGGACCGCGTCAGTGTTGCCGCACATGGCGCAGGCTGTTGCGCTGCACCTGCAGGACCTGTGGCTCCTGGTGACCGGGCCAGCGAACACTCAGTGGAACGGGCCCGGGTGATCCGCAAGGCCAAAGTGCAACTTGTGGGTGTCCTGGGAGCGTCCGTAGGCCGGGCCGAGTTCGCGGTACCCGAGTAGTGCGCCGGCCGCATCGCGCAGTTCAACCTGCGCGCCTATCGCGTCGCGATTCGACGTGCCGCCCTCCAGTTCCAGTATCAGGTACCCTCCCGGGCTATCGCTGCTATTGAACCAGAGCTGGTAGGGTCCGCGGTGTGAGGGCATCAGGCCATCGCCGTTGGTATAGAACAGGTCGGGCAGGCCGTCATCGTTGAAAAAGCCATGCACGATGAGGTCCGCGCGAAAAATGTCGTCTTCGCTGTTGTCCAGTATGGCATGCCGGGTGAAGCGTCCATCACCGTGATTGAGTGCGAGGAAGGGCGTGCCGTTCTCGTGCGCGTAGTCGTGTGCGCTGGTTCCGGCGATGTCGACCAGGCCATCGTTGTTGAAATCCGCCGCGGTGACATCGTTGATCCACTGGGTATGGGCCAGCGCCTCGGGGCAGTCGGTTTTCCAGGACTTGCCACGGCGATTGAAGGCAATACAGTCGCGCACCTCGCGCGGGTTGTTGGTCTCCAGGTCTTCGCGGCGCACCAGGCTGAGACCGCTGGCGGCGATGATACCCTTGGCGCCGGACTCCGGCTTGTCGCCATGTTTCCACAGCGCATGCCAGAGCTGGGTATCCGGGTCGAACCAGAGGTAGGTCCCCGGCTGATCGAATGACTGCGGCCTGCCCCGCGCCTGACCCCTGCCAACTTTTACCTTGCGCCCGGCCGGGTTGACCCGGTCCGTGCCGAGGAAAATATCGCCGGCATCGGTGCGATTCCTGCCCTGCTCGGAGAGGTGCTCGACGAGATCGATGCGAATGGACCTGGACTCGGCGGAAAAGGCGATGCTGTCGCTGTCGTCGCCCTCCTGGTTGACGATCACGAAATGGATCTCGCGGTCGTTGGCGGATACGTTGTCCGAATGCGAATGACCGCTGATCGCGCCGAGGTAGATATCCAGGTAACCATCGTTGTCGAGATCGGCGACCACTGCCGTCTCCACTCGCCTCAGGTCGTCGAGCGCGCCGGGGAGGTGCCGGAACTGCCCGGCGTCGTTCTCGTACAAGCGCGCGCGTTGCTGTCCCAGGCGCAGGAAATCCACATCGCCATCGCGGTCAAAGTCGAAAAAGATGTCCCGGCCGTTCGACTCGAAGGGCTGATTCAACGTGGAGTCCACATCCAGGGCAAGTTGCAGGGTATCGGTCGTACTGTTGTTACTGAAATACAGATTCGTGGAACCCTTGCGCCGCTTGTGTAGCGACGTCAGGTACAGGTCCACCGCCGCGCCGTTGGCTGAAGGCACTGGCAGGAACTGGCGCGCGCGCATATTACGATAGCCGATGACTGCACTGACCGGGTCCTGCACGAAGCGCAGCGCGCCGGATTCGGACAGTAGATTCCTGTAGGCCTGGTTTTCAGAGCCCTTGCCAATACCGTCTGCGCCACCACCTGCGTAGACGAAATCGCGGTCTCCATCGTTATCCAGGTCGACGAACGTGTAGCCGTGCCGGTCGGCGCGCCGATCGATGGGCACGGCATCCTTGTCGCGCTGGAACACCCCGTCACGATTCAGGTACAGCGCCGGGGGGTAGCCGTGATTGCCCACGAACAGGTCGTCGCGACCATCACCGTCGATGTCAGAGGCAACCAGCGCAAAGGTTGGGGAGTAGACCAGCAGGCCGGCGCCCACGGTCTGGTTGCTGAAAGTCACCGCCGGAACGGGCGCGGGCGGCGGCTGCGGCGAGTGCAAGAGGTAGAGCAACGCGGCGCCCATGGCCAGCAGCACAGCCAGTGTCAGTTTGGGATAGCTGTTCATGGATACGCGCCTGGGTTCTGTCAGTCACGGCCGGCCACTGTCGCAGGCCCGCAATATGTGGGGAAACTTCCCACGCGCGGACCCGGGAAGTCAAGCCGTCTGCCCGGCGCCCGCGTGGCGCACATCAGTCACACGCAGGCGCCGCAGCTTGCCGCCGGGCACCGGCCAGTCAATTTCCTCGCCTTTTTTCAGGCCGATCAATGCAATCATGGAGCGTCATGTCTTAGTTTTCTTGCTGCGGAACGGCCTTGTTCGGATTTTACCTACCAAGGTTCAAGTTCACGTAATACTTACACCAATCATGCTACCTGATTGATTAAATTCAACTATGTTCCTCGCTTTTTCAGACCGCTGCCTAGAACTGCAAAGAATACTGAAGATGCAATTGTATCAATACGCCTGCCCGCCAAAAACCACGGTAGTGGCGAAGACCGGGCCGCAGTGGTTCACCGTTTGCCGGCGCAGTGGAAATCTTTCATCTAATAGGGGTATCTTTGTTCATGGGATATCGTGTACAGGCCGCGCCATTATCCGTACGCTTATGGCGCAGTCCTGATTGCAGCCTGTCCGCCGGCGAGAATTAACAAGATAATCGAGCAAGGAACACACTATGGAGAAAACAAAAATGAGAAACGGAATTCACACCAAGTTGTGCGTTGCGTCAGTTTTACTCTGGAGTATGACAGCATTAGAGGCGTCTGCTCAGGAAGTGGACTACGCGGCTGGATTTGCACTGGGCCTCAGGGATATTGATTTTGAGCTGACAGCAACCGGAGGCGAATTTCTTACCAGTCCGGCAGGCAAGGTCGGTTTCAATTTCGAAGAAACGCTGTATACGGGGGCGCTCTGGGGCTCGTTGTTGTATGACCGCTTCTATGTGACTGGCAGAGTCGATATTAGCCCCAGTGAAAGTACCGACGTACAAATGCAGTCAGATTCCTTTCCGGAATTTGACGGGGTCCGCAGTTCAGACCTGGATAGGTCCGACTACAGTCTCACCATGGGCTTTAACGTATGGCAAGGATTGAGCGTATTCAGCGGCTACAAGTACACCGAGTTCAATCTCGAAGCCAATGAAGATAGTTTTCTGTTGGGCGCTAAGGACCAAAATTATACAGAATACGGTTTGTTTCTAGGGGGCAATTACACCTGGCAGTTTGGGCAATCAATGTCATTTTCCTTGAGCGCCGCATATGCGTTTCTTGATGTTGAGATTAGAGATTCCAACGTAGGCCAGGAAAGCACAATCGGAGATATTTCTTTTGGAAACTTTGCTTTCGAAGGTTCCGGCCGTGGATTGAGCTTCGGAGCACAATTAGCGGCGCCTCTTACCGATAACTGGACCTATAATCTTGCTGTCAAGTATCAACACTACGAGTCGGAAAACAACACAACCACGCTACCGGTGATACTGTCAGGTGAGCAGTTCGATCCGATACTTGTCGACGATATAGATACCGACCATGAAGATTTGGCGATTTCGTTCGGGGTCCAGTATTTGTTCCACTAGTCGGCGACCCCAGAAATTCGGCGCACGCGACGGGAGGCCACCGCGGCCATTAGTCCTGTGCCGAACAGAAGGAGGCTGCCGGGAAGTGGTATTGCCCGAGCAATATCGACATTGACACTGCTGCGCATGGCTAGTTGGTAAAGCGCTCCCGCATCTAGCGATTGTGTCGTAAAACTAAAGGGCAGCCACAGTTCGGTCCCGCAGTTTCCCAGCACAACTTGCAGATCACTTGATGTCTGCGGGGAGTCCATTAGCGTTGGCGGCTGAGGTTTGATTTACCAGGTCGCCTCCCAAAGCATCACGACTGTTAAAAATGACAGATCCTGTCTCTAGTTGGTAAGTGCGATCAGGAACTCCGTCGCCGCGCTTGAACTGCCGGGAGCCACTTCTCCCGTGGTTGCCAACGCCTCCAAAGAGGTGCGTAGACTACGCTCAAAGATAATACCGTGGCATTGAACGAGTGAGAACTGCCAACTAACCTGCATTCCGTTGTTGGTATTGGCAGATCCAACTCCGGAGGTCGCGGACAGGTTGGCGGCGGTGATTGCGCCAATCGTCGCAGGGGAACCCAAGCCAGCTCCCAGGAAGGGAGACCCGGAAAATAGCTGATCGGCGTCGATGTAAACTGTGCCCTGGGCGCCGGTAAGCAATTAGAATGCATTTTCCAGGAGCGGGTTGCAATCGCCGGTAGAGGATACACAACTCGAGGGAAAATCGATATCCCCACTGTGCCTGGCACGCTGTTTGAAAATCCCGGTGTACCGGCCAGGTCGCCACTCATATCGGCGCTTCGGGCGAAAAACAAATTGGAGAAATCTCCGCCGGGACCAGCGCCCAGGGTTTCGCTATCGCTGTCCAGAACACGGAAACCCTCTACCAGCAGATTCGCGTAGGCCATCAGATCAGCGCTCGCGGGAAAGCTCAGGATAGACCAAGAAAAACCGACAGCGATTGTGCTGGACACCAACTTGTTCATTGATCCTGACTTCCTGTACATTTGTTCAGATATGCTTCGGTAAGCTGTCTACACCGCTGCGGCTGTTGTAAGTTTCAGAAAATGTGCAAAGCTTGATCCACAGCCTATTATCTAATGCGAAATCAATAGGATAACCCAAGGCCTCCTGCCCGTCTGGCGATTGTCGATACCGGCTGTAAAGATTACTGACAGCGGTGGAAACAATGCAGTGTCAGCGTTCGGGGAGCTCTTTCGTCCATGCGTTCCTGGCCTGGCCAGACGCAGATCAGAGGCGCGACTGCCGCTGACCCCCATGCGATAGATGAAACCCAGACAGTGTATTAACCTGGTCGCGGGACTCTATGTTTCACTTCGCATCCACACTCATCTCCAGCCGTAAAAGTGCAGAGTAGCCGAATCGGATGCTGTCCCCGAAGATTATCTGCTACACTGATGCCCCATACGGAAAGCCGTTACATAAAAAAGGACTGTTTCTAGGGATCTTACCCTTGTCGAGTTTGCAGATTCCCGGCTTCAAAATACTCAGCCAGCTAGGTGAGGGGGGCATGGCCACCGTCTACCTGGCAGAGCAAGAGAGCTTTGAGCGCACGGTTGCGCTCAAGGTACTCAATAAGCACCGCGCTCAGACAGAGCAGTTCGGTCGTCGGTTCCTGCGCGAGGCAAAGATCGCGGCGCAACTAGTGCACCCCAATATCGTATCGGTCATCGATACAGGCGTTATCGACGGAAGCTACTACCTGGCGATGGAGTACCTTCCAGGCGGAGATTTGAGGCGTAGAATCGGTTCCGGTCTTGCGCTGCTGGAAAGTCTTGAGATTATCTGTGCGATGGCGGACGCGATCGAGTATGCCTCTTCACATGGTGTTATTCATCGGGACATCAAGCCCTCGAACGTCATGTTCCGTGAAGACGGTAGTGTTGCCATCGTAGATTTCGGCATCGCCCGGGATATTAGTTCGGATACCGAGGTCACACAGGCGGGCACAGTACTGGGCACGCCGCGATACATGAGCCCCGAGCAAAGCCTGGGAGATACGGTTGATCTGCGCTCGGACTTATACAGTATCGGAATAGTTTTCTACGAACTCCTGTCCGGTGATGTGCCGTTTACCGCAACCAGCGCCGCCGGCGTTGGAGCACAACACCTCTCAGCCCCAGTACCGTTGCTGCCGGACGCAACTCGGGTATTCCAGGGAATTATCAACAAGATTTTGGAGAAACACCCCGATGACCGCTACCAAAGCGGCGGGGAACTGATTGCAGATATCGACCTAATTCGAAAGGAACTCCCCCCAGACCTTGCAACTACCATCCTAATGAGCAAGCCCCACGCGGGCTTGGCAGGTTCCTTTGGCTCAGGCAATCGCAGTTGGAGTTCCAGGCGGCGCAGTACCGGCGCCACAGGGGGGCGGAGCACCACGGCCGTCGAGTCGCGATTATCGCACCTCTACTCTGCCCTCGTTGCCGCTGCGATGTCCGGTATCATCATTGGCGCATTTTTCTTGTTTGTTCTACGAGAACCGACGGATATCGACCTGGAGGCGCAGGCGGTTAAGTCAAAAATTGGTACTTCAATTACAGCAAGTTCCGCTGTTACACCAAAGAAAGATGCAGCGCCCATTGTTCCTGGTGAAGATCCCGCAGTAAAAATGGCAAAGTCTTCCCTCGAGAAAGCGGAACGTGCATTGACTGCAGGCAGTATTGACAGTGCAGATATCTATATCAGCCTCGTCGAGGAGATGGGGCTAGAATCCGATGATGTGACAAACAGATTGGCGCAGGTCAAAGTTAATCGCGCAGAAGTAGCAGCGCTCGATGCCAAGATATTGGAACTGGAAGAACAATTCGAGTTAGAGATGGCTGCCGGTAGACTCTATGCACCTGATACGGCGAACGCGTTTCTGACGCTAGATCAGCTCAGCGGGTTTGCTGAGGATTCCGGTCGACTCAGTGAAATGCGTAAGCGGTTGCACGGGGCGATAGAGAAATCAGTTCGTCGACAGATTGCAAGCAGGGACTTTGACGAGACGAACAGAGCTATCGAGCAAATTTCCAAGTATAGCGCGCATGAATTGGCGCAACGACTTGGCGACGAGTTGAAGAGTCAGCGGGCCGCCAGTGAAAGGCAAGCAGCGAACTATGAAAAGTTAAAGAACGAATTTTCTGACCTGCAAGAATCTTTTAGTTCTAGCAGGGATGGTCGCGGCGAGGGTCTGGCACTGCTGGAGCAAATCAAACAACTCAGGCCGGGCGACAAGGGCGTCGTTGCCGGCGCTCTGGAAATTCGCAATGTAGAAATCAACCTGTTCGAACAGGCGTTGTCAAGGGGAGATACAGCGGAGGCGAGGAGGGCGCTTGATTTTTTGACTTCTTATTTTCCCGAGGCTGCCTTTCTCGGAGATTTGACCAATAGGCTCAACGATCTCGAAGCGCGCATCGAGATCGCAGCGAGCAAGAAAGCCGAAGTTGAGTTTGTCCTGGCCAATATTGACGAAGGATTTCAGGACAACGATCTTGCCAGCTACCATAGCAACCAAGCAGCAGAACTTATAGGAGCTTTTGATGCCCTTGCCGAGGCGAGGCAAAGCTACCCCAATATGCCTGGATTGTCCCCATTGTTGATAGCATTGAAGCAGGCCTATACAGAACGTTTCAATGCTTTCGCAAATGCGAAAGACAGGGAAATTGCAAAGATTTATGCCGGTGCATTAGGCACGTCGAAGACCGATTCCGAGGATGTAGATGCGTTACGGCGACGCACCGAAGGGGTACTAGCGTCCATACCCGACAGGCGCACCAACTACCCACCGCCCACCTTTTAGCGCTGAGTTCCCACTGCTGCTCCTGAACAGTGGATACTGCTCCTTACCGCACTTTTCCCTAGGCTGGCAAGCAACAACCAGGCGTCGACCGCCAGTCGTAGCGCACCGCTCAACTGGACTAGCCATTGACCACCCGGCAACAGCTTATCTCTCATTGCTAGTACTGTACTGACGCAGTTGCCGTAAAACGCCTATACGCCAACACCAAAAACCCTTCGCTCGATGCCGATATATACAAGTCTGGCTAGAGCAGCTGAAGGCAACCTCGTCTTTCTAGCTTCCTGCCCCTGCGCCCGCGTGGCGCACATCGGTCACCCGCAGGCGCCGCAGTTTGCCGCCGGGCACCGGCCAGTCAATTTCCTCACCCTTCCTCAGGCCGATCAACGCGGCGCCCACCGGCGCCAGCACCGAGACATGATGACGGGAAGGGTCCGCTGCATCGGGGTAGACCAGGCGCATGACGGTCGATTCGCCGGCGTCGACATCCAGGAAGGTGACCTCCGCGCCCATGGTCACCACGTCGGACAATTCCTCGCCGTCGGCGACGATCGTCGCCGCGTCGAGCTCGTCGAACAGCAGCGACTCGCCATCCGGGTCGGCCTTGTCCAGCAACGCCATCAGGTGTGCATGCTCGGAATGTTTTATCAGTACAGAACGCGGCGTGGCCATGCATTCGCTCCCCTGGACGCGCGAGGCGCCAGTTTTCAGATTGTATGGGTGGTCTGGTTCGGAGAAACGCGACTGAACGGGTACTGCTGTTCAGCCGCGCAGGCGGAGTCGGGCCGGCGAGGGGCCTCCGCTGCGGCCGCGGCACAGTGCGCGACCAGGGACATGGGATGCGAGCAAAGTCATGGCTTCACCGTACCGCAGACTCCCGGACCGGACAAGTCAGGCTCTGCGGCCAGCGCGGGGGGCCGCTGCACAATCTATTACCAACCGGCAAGCCTTCGCTCGATCGAGGCTTACCTTGCTCTCCCTGTTCAATGTCTCACGCACCTATCCCCTCGATCTCGAGATAGCGCTGGCGGGGCCAACGGGCGAAACCGTGGTCATCCTGGGGAGACTTTGAGCGCTTTCAACGGTTTGAACCCCAACGGCGACTGGCATCGTTCATGTCATGAACGCTCATTGGGGCGCTAACGAAGTGTCGGGTACAGCCTTGCGGATAGTTTGTGCAGCGAGTTGTGTTTCAAAAGCACCATCCAAGCTTTTGGCACGGCCAGTAAATCCATTACCGAGATACCCCAGCCAGCGGCACCGCTTTCAGATGCTTATCAATCTTTGATACCGCATCAGGATAAAGCGGCAGATTATTTTTCTCTTCTGGCCAGTGCTGGTGAAACAGCTCTACCGTCTCTCTGGCGGTATCGAGCACCAGCGCCCTGGCAAGCCCGACCCGGTCCGCCAAATACACAAGCTCGTCCTCATCAAACTGGTCAAAACGCCTGGTCCGCCCGGCGGTCAGTGCCGCCTCGGTATCCGGCAAGTAAGCAATCGTGGATACAAAATCATAAGCCGGCGCCAACCGGGCGATCCGCCGATCCGGGTAATAGACCGACCAGTTCTTGATGTGCATGTCGGCATTGCCGATTAGCGTATTGAAGACGAGCCGCCGAATAAATTCGCGAATATCGGCATCATCACTTTCGACAGCGATGACACTGGCGATATTGAACATACTCGCCTTCTTGTATTTGTCCTGCGGATAGATACCGAAGACCTGGGCGAAGTCTTCAATATGCACGCTGCTGCCATCGCTTAAGCGATCAAAGCGCTCGATGGCGAGCGCCTGCCCCTTCATCGCCGCCACATCTTGCGGCAAGCCGCCGATTTCATTCACATCGATAAGCTCCAGAGCAGGCACATTCATGCCCATCTTGCGCGCAAGGGTCATCATCGAGAATTCATTTTCGGGCACGCCATCGTATTTTTCTGAAGGCAGTTTGACGATCCAGGAGCCGCCCACGCCTTTGGCGGGGATGGTCAGCCCGCCGCTGGTCCTCGTCACAGCAGAAAATTTAAGCTGCACACCAGCCAGCGAAAAACGCAGTGCCCTTTCTTCACGCGCGCGCACCGCATCCTCGTCCAGCGGCTCCCCGGCTTCGGGCGGCCAGTCCTCACCATCAGCGGGCCGGACCGTCACCGCGCCTGGCAAATCATCACCCAACACCCAGAGCAGGAAAAACTCGCGCTCGGGATCAACCCCGGCCCGTTCGGCGAGATACTCGCGCAGCCGCTCCTCGGGCAGGAGATTGGAAAAGAACGGCATCACACGGGCTTGACAGGGCCTGAACTCGGTGAGCAACTCACCAAACCTGTCCTTGAACGCCAGTCCCAGAACAGGCCGGTTTTCATCCGCAATATATGCTTCATTAAAGGCGAAGAGACTGCGGTCACCTTCGACACGCGTCAACGTACCGACAGGCTCGCCATACAACAGCACCTCAAGTACAGAGACATTAGCCATCATCATCCTCCAGACTGTAGGCAGACCGGCTCACCCGCCGGAGCTCCTTCGCAGGAGAATGCGCCAAGGCATTGCGCAGCTCCTGCACACTATCGAGTGACGCGATCAAGCCCTTGAGGTCGGGCTGCTTGTTGACTCTGTCGAGCTCCTTTTGCAGTTTCCTGATGTTACCCAGATAGGATTCAGGCATGGCAAAGCGCGTTAGGTCATGTACACGGCTTTGTAGCTGAGCCGCTTCCTTCACCGAGCTGAACCGTTCAGCGATCTCATCGGCAATTTTTTCGAGCTTGGCCAGATCGTCATTCAGCGCGAGGCTTGTCAGGCTGGGAATGTCGGACTGGACACTGCGAACGATGGACTTCACTGCCGGGACGGTCTTGCGCGGCACAAGCGCCAGTTCAAGGTCCAGGGCACGGGAAATCTCGGTCAGGCTGGATACACGCAGATCGACCCCCGCATTCTCGATCTTGGAGATATGGCTCTGCGGCACGCCCGCGATTTTCGCGAGCGCGCGCTGGCTCAAGCCCTTGGCTGCACGGGCAGCCTTTATCGTCCTCGCAATCTCGCCTATCGTGTCCATATACCCACCTATGATCTATTATTAACAATCATTAAATACTTTATATCTATTTTTATATATCATATTCTGTATCATGCCAATTATCGATATATTTTAATAGATCATACTTCTATTTGGATCTATTTAATTGGATCACTCACGATAACACCAATATTTTCTGTATTTCGCCCTGCAGTAATATTTTTAGTTGACGGGGCTTTCTACCCCGCAACGAGAGAGCCTGCAGCGCTACCTGGATGACTATCCTGCACTGGCGGCACTTTACGAAGCCAAACAGCGTTACAAGCGCTGGTTGCTGCTCAAGAACCTGAGGAAGAAACGGGCCGGGCAGACGCTGCCTGAGCCAATGACGCTGATCGAACAACTGCGTCATACACCACTCAGGCGGCTGGCGAGAACCCTGACGTCCTGGCTCGAACCCATCGTCATGATGTGGCGGACCAACAAGAGTAATGGGCCCACCGAGGGTTTCCACAACAAGATGGAGATGATGACCCGGTGGGCGTATGAATCTAGGAATTTTGAGAACTTCCGATTGCGCGTTTTAACCCACTGCAGGTGGGATGGCATGATGAATCGGGTTTAATGAATATCGGCCCATCCCCTCTTAATAGGGAAGAGCCGCGTTTTGTCGAACCGGCTGCCCGCTCCAGACGAACCAACCCCATGAAACAAAAATGCCACCGCGAGGGTGGCATTTTTGTTTCATATGGTGGGCCGTACTGGATTGATGCTTGCAGCCTAAGGGCTGCAAGCACCCCTGCGGGGCGCCGTCGCCGCGCTGCGCTTGCTCCCGCGTCCAAAACGCTCCTGTGGTCGCGTTTTGTCGAACCGGCTGCCCGCTCCAGACGAACCAACCCCATGAAACAGAAATGCCACCGCGAGGGTGGCATTTCTGTTTCATTTGGTGGGCCGTACTGGATTCGAACCAGTGACCAATTGGTTAAAAGCCAACTGCTCTACCAACTGAGCTAACGGCCCTGAAAAGAGTGCGCCATAGTACGGATTTTGCGCTAAAACTCAAGGTTTTTTCCCGCCGAATCATGGCCCTGCGCGAGCCGCCCGGGACTAGCCCTGGCGGCGCGACTGGCGCTCCACGTACCAGTGGACAACGCGGTCCAGCAGGCCGGGCTTGCCGCCGCCTATGCCCTCCTCGGAACCCGCGGCGATATCCAGCTCGGCGCCGCCGGCGCGGTACTGTTCCGCGTACATTTCCAGGATCTTCTTCTTCACCATGCCGCGCAGGGGCACGTGGGCCATCATACCGTAGGTGGCGGCCCCGCCCTGCTTCGCCAGTTCCGGGTCGGCGCGCACCGCGGCTACCGCGGCTGCCAGGTCCGCCAGGTAGTCTTCCACCACCGCCAGGTGCTGCGCCGTGACCATGGCATGCAGCCCGGGCGGGGACTGGTTGCGGTTCACCTGCCAGCCGCGCGCGTCCATCTGGTCGCCCACGGCGTAGATGTTCAGCTCCGGGTCGGTGGAGCGGTAGGAAAACAGCGGCCCCCGGGGTTCGCCGATCAGCGCCAGTCCGGGGATGGCCTGCACGCCGGCCTTCAGGCGGTTGACCGCCTCCAGGGTGTCCGCCGCCAGCTTGCGGTAACCCTCCTTGCCGAAGTACTGCAGGGCGCCCCAGGCCGCGGCGTAACCGCCGCCGGGGCGCGTGCCGAGCAGCGCCGAGGAGGCGAACACACCGCCGGGCCAGTCCTCATAGACGAACATCTGGTAGCGCAGGTAGTCCAGGTTGCGGTAGGTGATGGTGGAGGCGCCCTTGGCGGCATAGCCGTACTTGTGGATATCCGCGGATATGGAGGTCACCCCGGGCACGCGGTAGTCCCAGGGCGGCAGCGACTCGCCGTTCATCTCCATGAAGGGCAGGATGAAGCCGCCGACGCAGGCGTCCACATGCAGGGGAATTTTCTTGCGCCGGGCGATCTCGCCCATCTCGGCGATCGGGTCGATGGTGCCGTGGGGGTATTCCGGCGCGCTGCCGAGAATCATCACCGTGTTGCGGTTGATCATGCGCCGCAGCTTCTTCAGGTCCGGGGTGAAGTCCCGGGTCAGCGGCACCAGGCGAATCTTCACATTGAAGTACTCCGAGGCCTTGAACCAGGCCACGTGGGCGGTCTCGGGAATAACCATTTCCGGCTTCTTCACGCCGCGCTGCTGGCGAGCCATGTCGCGGTAGGTCTTCACCGCCATCAGGCAGCTCTCGGTGCCGCCGGAAGTCACCACGCCGCACACCTCGTCGCTGCCGTGCAGGATGTCCGCCGTGGCGCTGATGATCTCGGTCTCGAGCTTCTTCAGGCTCTTGAACGCCCCCGGGTTGAGGCCGTTCTCGCTGGAAAATAGGTGGTAGGCGTCCTTGAGGAAGCCCTGGTGCTCCTCGTCCAGGTAGTACACCAGGCTCCACACGCGACCTTCCTTGTAGCGCGGGTCGCGCTCCTTGAAGGCCTCCAGGCTGGCCAGGATCTCGTCTCGGGGGGCGCCCCGCTCGGGCATGGGGTGGTGCATGCGCTTCTCCGCACAATCAGGGTTAAAGGCCGCGCAGGTACAAGCCGAGGCTGATACCCAGGTAGCTGCCCAGGGCGTAACCGATCACGCCGGTAGTCATTCCTGCAAGCATAGCATTCGGATTGTTCAATGCCCTGGCCATAAGCGGCACAAAGGGCGGGCTGGCCACCGCGGCCACGGAGGTGACCAGGAAGGTATCACCGTCCACACCGGCGATACGGCACAGCAGGGCGTGCAGGCCCAGGCCGCCGAACACCACCGAGAGCAGGAAGATCGCCAGGGTGGCGTCCAGGCGCGCCAGTTCCTCGACGCTGACCAGGGAGGCCACCGCAAGGCAGAAGACGTAGATCAGGTACATACCCAGGCGGTAGGACAGGGTAAAGGCGCGCACCCGCCGGTGCAGGGAACAGCCGATGGCCAGCGTGGTCAGCGCGATGATCAGTACCGCGCTGTTGCCGGCCTCGCCGAAGACGCTGGCCCACAGGCGCGCGATGCCCATGGACAACAACACCAGCAGCAGCGCCAGCAACAGCGCCGCGGCCGCCTGGCGCAGGTTGGCCGGGTCCAGCAGGGGGCGGTAGTCGTCCTCGTCCGCCGCCTGCCCGGCCGCTGTGGGCCCTCCGGTCGCGCCTGCCGCGCCGCGGCCGGGCAATAGCGCGCGAAACAGCGGCACACCCAGGGTCAGCATGAAAAAGAAATACAGCGAGCCAACCACAGCATCCAGGCTGTGAAACGCCAGGTACTGGGCGTTGGGAATGTCCAGCCCGGTCTTGATCGCCGCCAGGTTGGGTGTGCCGCCGGAGTACACCCCCACGGACATCGCCGCGAGGTTGGCCGCGGTGTCCGTGCCGTCGCGCAGCAGCAGGTACAGCGCACTGGCCAGGCAGGCCACCGAGCCCACCGCGAACAGCAGTGACAACAGCGCCTTGCCCGCCACCCGCGACCACTGGCGCACGTCGAGGCTGAACAGCAGCAGCGGCAGGCCGAGCACGATACTCAGCTGCGACAGCACCTCGGGCACCGGCGCGGCCGACGCCGGCACCAGCCCGCCAAAACCCAGGCCCATACCCAGGGCGTAGCAGACGATGATGACACCGATGCTGCGCACCCAGGCGAGGTGATGAGCGAGGTAGATGACCAGGGCGGGCATGAGCAGGTAAAAGGCGGCGGTGAGAACGGTCAATGGAGCCCCCGGCTGTGGCTTGCGCACCCCAACATACGCAAACTGGCGCGGGGTGTCACGGCCACGGCGCGCACCTGCGCGCAAGCCCCGCCACGTGACGGCCGGCGCGGCGCGTCCACGCCCTCCGCGCAGGGCGCCGACGCCCCGGCGGTATTACCGTGAGTTGAGACCTGCTTCGCAACTTTTGCGCCGCCGCTATATTGGTAAGTCCCTGATATTCGTGTATTGTTTTTGCCGTGCTCGCTGACATTTCGAACTCTTAATTCCATATAAACACTGAGGTTAAGCGGCACGCTGAGCGGTACGGGTGGACCGTGGTGGCAAGCGCTGCACACGTCAACGTACCGCCCGCGACGAGGTAACGGAGCATGAAATCCATTTCCCGCGACAGGCAGGCCCGCCCGGTAGCCACGCCGCCCTTGCCACTGCCCTGACAACAACAGGTCCAGCCAACCCCTAACACCATGCGTGCGTCTGAGATGTCCAATCCCAAAGAAGAATCGGCCAGTCCACTTTACCTGCAGTCGGCATTCCAGGTCGCGCTGTCCAAGAACCCTGGCGTCATCCAGTTTCCGCAACTCAAAGGCACCCTGAAGCGCGCACGGATTCCGCGGCTGAAGCTCATCGACACGCTCAGCCGTGGCTACCCCGGTCCCATGGACGAGCTGGTGGAGCAGATCGCCCAGGCGGGCACGAAACCGCACCAGATGCTGCGCGAGTTCGCCGCCGCCCTGCTCGACAAGGGACACGTCGCCCGCCTGGAAAAACGTCACCTGCTGTTCCCCCCGGCCAAGGACCCGGTACCCGCGCCGCTGCCCCAGGCCCGGCTGCAGGTACCCGCCCCGGCCACGCTGCTGGTGCAGGATGGCGCCTACCTGTGGTTCAACCACGACGGCGAGTTGCTGCTCAGCCTGAGCCTGGCGGAGATCACCGCCGCCTCGTACTTCACCCGGCCCACCGATGTGGACACCGCCTGGGCCGCTTACTGCGAGGCCAGGGGAATCGAGTTGCTGCAAAGGTCGCAGTACGACGCGTTCCTGCAACGACTGATGGGCGCCGGCCTGTTGCTGGCGCCGGACGGCAAGACCGAATTCGACGATACGCCGCTGTACGACACGGTGCAGAAATCGGAGCTGCAGGAGCAGATCGACGCGCGCGTGGCCGCCCACGACGCCGCCGTGGCGCAGTCGGGCAGGAACCTGGTGGAAGTGGTCCCGGTCAACACCCAGAAAGGCAGGGCGCCGCAGTCACTGGGCATGCTGGTTGCCTACGCCATCGACTACGAGGGCGGCAAGCTCACCGGGAAGTACGACTTCGTGCCGATGTTCATGACCGACGAGTCGCGCCTGCTCAAGCGCAAGGACCGCGTCGGCGTCTACCTGTTCTCCAATTACATCTGGAACGTCGAGGAAAACCTGCGGCTGTCCGCGGCGATCAAGGCGGCCAACCCGAACAGCGTTACCATCCACGGCGGCCCGAGCACACCGAAATTTCCCGCCGACGCGGATAAGTTCTTCGCCGACAACCCGCAGGTCGACATCGCCGTGCTCGGCGAGGGCGAACTGACGCTGGCGGACACCCTGGACAAACTGGACCTGCCGAACCAGATCGGCCTGGAAGCCCTGTTCAACGTTCCCGGACTGGCGTTCCGCTACAACGGCAAGGTGGTCAGGACCGAGGAGCGCGAGCGCATCGCCGACCTCGACACCATACCCTCGCCATTCCTCACCGGGCTGTTCGAGGAATTCGGTTCCGTCAAGGCCGCGGCGATCATCGAGAGCAACCGCGGCTGCCCCTATGGCTGCACGTTCTGCGACTGGGGCTCCGCCACGCTGTCCAAGGTGCGCCGCTTCGACCTGGACCGGGTGTTCGCGGAGCTGGAATGGGCCGCCAGGCACCAGATCGAGGACGCCTCCATCGCCGACGCGAACTTCGGCATGCTGGAGCGCGATGTACAGATCGCGGAAAAGATCGCCGAACTCAAGGGCAGGTACGGCTACCCGCGCACCGTCTCCATCAACTATGCGAAAAACCAGGTGCGCTACCTGAAAAAGATCATCGAGATATTCTCCGCCGCGGAGATTCTCTCCGAGGGCGTGGTGTCCCTGCAGTCCATGGACGAGGTCACGCTGAAGTCCATCGACCGCTCCAACATCAAGCTGGAAAAATACGACGAACTGGTCACCGAGTTTCGCCAGTCCAACCTGCCGCTGGCGGCGGACATCATGATGGGCCTGCCCGGCTCCACACCGGCCTCGTTCCGCAAGGACCTGCAGGGCTGCACGGACCGCGAGGTCAGGGCCAGGGCCAACTACACCCAGTTGCTGCCGAACAGCCCGATGAATTCCCCGGACTACCGCCAGGAATACGGTATCAGCGCCGTGCCGGGTGAGATCCTGCAGGAAACCTCCACCTACACCCGCCAGGAGTGGGAGGAGATGAACGACCTGCGGCTGCTGTACTACCTGCTGGATTCCTTCGGCATCCTGCGCTACGTGGCCACCTTCGTGCGCAGCCAGTCGGGGCTGCTGGAGGTCGACTTCTACGATCGCATCCGTACCGACATCCTGCACAACGACGCGGAATGGCCGATCGTGTCGACCTGCCTGCGTTCGCTGGAGGGACACATGGGGCCGCCGGGATCGTGGAAACTGTTCATCGAGGAGATCCGCCGCTACCTCACCGAGCGCCTCGGCCTGGCCAACGACAGCGCCCTGCGCACCGTGCTCGCGGTACAGCACGCGCACCTGCCGTCACCGGACCGCAGGTTCCCGCTCAGCATCGAGCTGGAACACGACTTCGCCGCCTGGCAGGCGGCCATCCAGGCCGCGCGCGAGCAGGGGCACCGCCCCGACTGGCAGGACCACGTACCGCGGCTGGCCGAGTTCGGCCCGGCGCAACTGCGCGTCGAGGACCCGAGCTTCATCTGCCTGCGCGACGTCGGCGAACCCAAGTATGTGCTGGACTACAACCTGCGCACCTGGGAACTGAGCTCGCCCATCGCCCGGCCGCGCCTGTTAACCGCGGGCAGTGCGGCCTCCTGACCCCCGCGCCTGCCGGCCGGCGGGCATCACACCGGGAGTGAAGCCCTGCAGGCGCGAGCGGCGGCGCGCGCGCGCCACGCGCGCCCTGGCGCCACTCCTGCTCCTGGCAGCCTGCAGCGCGACGGCTGGCGCAGCCGCGCGCGCCGCCACGGACATCGCGCAACTCGCCACCGGCTTTGCGCAACCGCCGCAGGCCGCCCGCCCCCATGTCACCTGGCACTGGGCCAATGGCAATGTCGCCGCGCAGGGCGTGGAGCGCGACCTGGCCTGGCTCGCCGACAGCGGCGTGGGCGGGGTGCACACCACCGACATCGGCCTGTCCATCGGGCAGTTTACCGCGCAGCGGCAACAGCGCCTGTCGCCGGGCTGGACGCGGGCGTTGCGCCGCGCGCGTGAGCTGACGCGAGAGCGCGGCATGGACCTCGGCATCTTTTCCTCCGCCGGCTGGAGCCTCAGCGGCGCAAACTGGGTGCAGCCGCAGCAGGCGATGAAAAAACTGGTCTGGTCGAGGACGCGACTGCGCGGCGGTCGCCGCTACACGGGAACACTGCCGCGCCCACCGGCGCTGGCCGGGCCGTTGCAGTCCATCCCGCGACGGCACGGCTGGCTGGTGCCCGACGGGGCGGACCACGCCGCGCCGCCCTACTACCGCGACGCGGCCGTCGTCGCCTACCCGGCCGCCGCCGGCAGCGGTGAACCGCTCACACCGGCAAGGATCAGCAGAAACTTCCTCGACGGCGCCATGACGGAGCTTGCCGACAACGATACGGCCACGCACCTTACCGTCGACCCGCCCTCCAGCGTCAGGCGCAAGTGGATCCAGTACGAGTTCGCCGCACCGGTCAGCGTCAGCGCGGTGAGCGTATCCCTGGGACCGCCCGGCTCCGCGGTCAACGTCAGGTACAGCGATGACGGCCGGTCGTTTACCATGCTGGACAGGCTGGTGCTGGGAGCGGCGGGCCAGACGACCCAGGCGGTCACCGCGGTCACCGCGCGCTTTTTCCGCTTCTACATCGCCCATCACCGCGCCGCCCCGACCTGGGGCGACCGGGCGCCGGGTGCGTCCACCGACACCCTGCAAGAATTGCTGGCCGGGGACGCGCAGCAGCAATTGCTCATCCTGCGCGACCTGACCCTGTGGCCGCGCCCACGCGTACACCGCTTCGAGCAGAAGGCGGGTTTCGACCTGGCCCAGGACTACGGCGCCCTGTCCCTGCCACAGGAGAAGGCGTCCGCCAGCGGTGTGCCCGCCACGCAGGTGATCGATCTCAGCGACCGCCTCGGAGAAGACGGCAGCCTGGACTGGGAGATCCCCCCGGGGGAGTGGGAGGTACTGCGGCTGGGCTACTCCCTCACCGGCGCCGTCAATCACGCGGCCCCCGCCGGGGCCACCGGGCTGGAGGTGGACAAGCTCGACGCAGGGCACGTGCGCAACTACCTGCAGCGCTACCTGGGGGAGTACCGGCGCACCGCCGAGGGCTCCGCGCGGACAGACCTGCCCATCGATGCATTGTTCGTCGACAGCTACGAGGTCGGAGCGCAGAACGGCTCCGAACAGCTGCTCGCAGAGTTCGCGCGGCGCCGCGGTTACGACCCCACACCGTGGCTGCCGGCGCTAACCGGCGTGGTCGTCCAGGACAGCGCCAGCAGCGATCGCTTCCTGTGGGATTTCCGCCGCACCATTGGCGAAAGCCTGTGCGACAACCACTACGCCACACTGGCCAGCGTGGCGCGGGAGCACGACCTCACCCTGTACAGCGAGGGCTTCGAGCACGGCCGGCCGGCGCTGGGCGACGACCTCGACTGCCGCCGCTTCGCCGACGTCCCCAGCGCCGCACTGTGGACCTTCACGCCGGGCGCGGCCGCACCGGACAACTACGTCGCCGACATACTCGGCGCCGCCTCAGTCGCCCACTTTTACGCCAGGGAACAGGTCGCCGTGGAGCTGTTCACCTCCGCCCTCTCGCCCTGGGCTCACTCACCCCGCACGCTGCAACCGGTCGCCGACCTCGCCTTCGCCCTGGGCATGACCCGGCCGCTCATTCACACCTCCGTGCACCAGCCCCTGGACGCGCCAGGGCCCGGCCTGTCGTTGTCCATCTTCGGTCAGGACTTCAACCGGCACGCCAGCTGGGCCCCGCTGGCGACGAGCTGGACGGACTACCTGGCGCGCACCGCGTACCTGCTGCAACAGGGGACCAACGTGACCGACATTGCGCTGTTCTACGGCCAGGACGCACCACCGGTCACGCTGGGCGCCGCGCGCCTGTCCGCGCCGCTACCCCCAGGCTACGAGTTCGACCTGGTCAGCGCCGCGGCGCTGCTGAACGACCTGGAGTACGCCGGCGGGCTGCTCAGGTCGCCGGGCGGCGCCACCTACCGCGCCCTGTTGCTGGGCGGGCACAGCCGCCTGCTCACCCTGCCCGTACTGCGCAAGCTGCAGCGCCTGGTCACGGCGGGCGCGCTGGTCATCGGCACGCGACCTGAGGGTTCGCCCAGTCTCGCGGATGATGCGCAGGAGGTGGCGGCACTGATCGCCGCGCTGTGGGGCGATGAGCCGGCACGGGGAACCGACTCCCCCGCCGCGCGACGGGTCTGGCCCCTGGCGCGCGCCAGCGAGGCGCTCGCGGCGGCGGGCATCACCCCGGACCTGCGCTACCCGGGCGACGACGGCGCCGCGCCGCTATTGTTTCAACACCGCAAACTGGCAACCGCAGATATCTATTTCCTCAGCAACCAGTCCGACTCGGCGCAGGACATCGAGCTGTCCTTCCGCGCGCACGGGCGACCCGCCCAGCTGTGGCAGGCCATCGACGCCAGCGTCGCCGCCCTGCCCACCCGCACGCTGGGCCAGCGCACCCTGGCCCGGGTGCGCTTCGCACCACTGCAGTCGCTGTTCGTCGTGTTCGGGGACTTCGCCAGTCAGCCGGCGTCGCGGTCGCAGGCCCCGGCGCAGCCGCGCTACCACCTGGATGCGGGCTGGAGCCTGTCGTTGCAGTCACCGGGCTCGGATACACAGCAGCCAGTCGCAACGGATGGCAGCCTGCGCCCCTGGAACGCGTTCGACGAGCCGCAGGTGCGCTACCACGCCGGCACGGGCAACTACCGCAACAGCGCGGATATCCCCGCACAACAACTGGACGGCGGTTCGCGCTTTTACCTGGACCTGGGCGCCGTGGGCGAACTGGCCGCGGTCAGTGTGAACGGCGTCTCCCTGGGAGTGCTATGGCGGCCACCCTACCGGCTGGACATCACCGATGCGCTGCGGCCTGGCCGCAACAACCTCGAGGTGAGGGTGAGCAATCTCTGGGTAAACCGCGCCATCGGCGCGGCGCGCGGCGCGCTGGACGGCGACTTCGTGACCAATTCCGCGGGCTATCGCGCCGACGCGACCCTGCTCCCGTCCGGCTTGCTCGGCCCGGTGACGATCGAGGTGACCCCGGCGCCGGACCCGCACTGAGCCGGCGCGCACAGAACCGCCCCCGCCTACTCCCTGAAGGTCAGGTACTTGTGGCCGAGGTAGCTGGTGAACACCGGGAACGCCACCCCGGTGCCGTGCGCCAGCGCTTCGGCCCAGGCGATGCCCTGCGCCCCGGAAAAGAGCGCGAGCTGTTGCAGGCCCATGTTCAGGTAGACGCTTATCAGCCACGTCTGCAACAGGCCGAACATATTTACCACGGTGAACCAGATGACCTCCTCGCCCACCCTGCGCCTGCTGGTGGTGAATACGAAGAGCTTGTTGAGGACAAAAGCCACGGTCATGCCGGTCATGAACGCGCACACCACCGCGACACTGAAGTCCATGAAGAGGCTGTAGAAAAAACGGCTGCCGAAATTGCACAGCGCGGAGATGCCGCCCGCGAGCACAAACCTGAGCGGACGATTGCGTACCCACTTCAATTCACTGGCCTGCTCGATCAGCGACATGCTGTATCCCCACCCGTCGCAGCCGGTAATGGCTGCCGACCCGGCAATTCTCCGAATTTCACCGGCGCCGGGCAACTGCGAGCTGTCGGTTTGTAGCGCCAGGTCACACTACCGGGACGACAACCGCCGCTCGCTCCCCGGCCCGGCACCGGCCTATACTGGGCCACGGCTCGACAATCCAGGCGGGGAGGCGGGTATTCTCAGGCGCAGGACATTTTTGCAGGCCGCGACAGGTGCGGCGCTCGCCAGCGCGGCGCTCGTCAGCGCGGCGCTCGTCAGCGCGGCGCTCGCCCGGGCGAAGGGCGTCGCCGGGCGCTCCGTGCTGTTTATGGGCGGTACCGGCTTCATCGGGCCGCACATGGTGCGCGCGCTGCTGCGCGCGGGGTGCGAGGTGACGCTGTTCAATCGCGGCCGCAGCAACCCGCACCTGTTTCCCGGGCTACGCAGGATTCGCGGCGACCGCACCACGGCGGATATCGAACAGCTCGCCGGCACACGCTGGGACGTGATCGTGGACACCTCCTGCTACCTGCCGCGCGCCGTCGACCTGCTCATGGCCGCGGTCGACCGCGACGCCCTGCAACAGTACGTCCTGATCTCCAGCGTGCTGGCCTATCGCGACTTCTCCCGCCCGGGCCTGCGCGAGGACGCGGCGCTGGCGCGCATGGACGAGGACCCGCAGTCCGAGGACGTGAGCCGCTACTACGGGCCGCTCAAGGCGCAGTGCGAACAGCGCGCCGAGCTGGCCCTGCCCGGACGGGTGACGCGGCTGCGCTGCGGGCAGATCGTCGGGCCCGGTGACAGCGCCGACCAGTTCATCTACTGGCCGCAGCGCATCGCCACCGGCGCGGAGGTGCTGGCGCCTGGGTCCGGCGACGGCCTGCTGCAACTGATCGACGCCAGGGACCTGGCAGACTGGGTGGTGCACTGCATCGACGCCGGCCTGACCGGGCCCTACAACACCACCGGCCCGCCCGGGCGCTACACTTTCGGCGACATGCTGCAGCTGTGTCGGCAGCGGCTCAACCCGCGGGCGCAGCTGACCTGGGTGCCCGCCGACTTCCTCGCCCGCCAGGGCATTGCCGCCAGGACCGACCTGCCCCTGTGGGTGCCGCCCGATGCGCCCGACGCCGGCGCCTGGCAGATCGACACCAGCCTGGCCTCGGCGCACGGCCTCGCGCAGCGACCACTGGGCGACACCATCGTCGCCGCCCACGACTGGTTCCAGACCCTGTCGCCGCAGCGGCGCGGCACACTGAAAGCGGGCATCAGCGCCAGGCGCCAGGCGCAGGTGCTGGCAGCGTGGCACGCCGCGCAGGGCGCATAAATCAGTCGCCGGCCGGCACCAGGCGCAGGATGCGCCCGCCGCCGGGATGCTCCAGCAACAGGTAGATCGCGCCGTCGGGACCGCTCTCGATATCGCGGATACGCGCCAGGGATTGCAGCAACACCTCCGTGTGCACATGGCGGCCATGCGCGTCCAGTTCGAGGCGGTACAGCGAGGCGCCCTTGAGCGAACCGACCAACAGGTCGCCGCGCCAGCGCGGGAAACGGCTGCCGGCGTAGACGATGAAGCTGGATAGCGCCGGCGCCGGGGTGAAGTCGATCACCGGCTGCTCGTATTGCCGCGGCGCCGCGCCCCCCGCCGGCACGCCGGGCCTCAGCGGCGTCCCGTCGTAGTTCAGGCCCAGGGAGTGCCGCGGCCAGCCGTAGTCGCGTCCGGGCAGCAGGCGGTTCAGCTCGTCCCCGCCGCGCGGACCCATTTCCGTGGACCACAGCGTGGCGCTGTGCGGCGCGTACTCCAGACCCTGCGGATTGCGATGACCGTAGGTCCAGATGGAAGCGAGGGCGCCGGCGCTGGAGACAAAGGGGTTGTCCCGGGGCACGCGCCCGTCGGCGTGCAGGCGGTGCACCTTGCCCCAGGGTTTGCCGAGATCGTCGGCGCCGTCGTACTCGCCGCGGCCTTTGATGCCAACGCTGAAAAAGAGATAGCCGTCGCGGTCGAAGGCCAGCCGGCCGCCCGCGCCGATATCCGGCATGGCGGAGAAGTAGGTGTCGCCCGGGTACCAGATCTCCTGTTCGTCCACCCAGCGCCCGGCGCGAATACGACCGCGCACCACGCGGTTGAAGCTCTTCGGCGCATCCGTACAGTCGCCGCAGCGCTTCGTGTGATGCAGGTAGATCCAGCCGTTATCGGCGTACTCCGGGTGCAGGGCCACATCCAGCAACCAGCCGTGACCCCAGCCGGACTTCTGCGCGTCCGCGTGGGCGCCCGGGATGCCCTCGATATAGGCCGAGACCTCGCCGCCGGGACCGACCACACGCAGGCCCCGGGTTTTTTCGCTGACCAGGATGCGCCCGTCGGGCAGTGGCTGCAGGGAAAAGGGCCTGGGGTCCAGGCCCGCGGTAACCTCCTCCACACGGAACGCGTGCCGTTCGCTGGCGATGACCCCTGCCGGCACCACCACCGGCGCGCCCAGCTTGAACTTCGCCGACAGGCGCTCCGCGCGCCGCTCGGCGACGTAGAACGCAATGCCGTGCCGAGCCTGCGCGTCCAGCAGCGCCGGCTCGCCGGGGGCGCCGCGGTGCGCCGGCAGGCGCGCGATACTGCCGTCGATGTCGTCCATGGAAGCGCCGTGCGCCAGTTCGACACCGAGCAGCGCGGTGCCTGCGCGCCCACCGCCCTTCAGGTCGGCGCCGTGGCAGGCGGCGCAGTGTTGCAGGTAGCTCGCGGCGAGCCGGTCCGCCGCCCGGCTGTCCTCGCCGGGCCAGCAGGACAATAGTAGGGCGCAGCACAGGAGCCGCGGCGGGAGCCCGCGCGCGCCAGATGCATTGCGTCCCCGGCGGGAGTGGGCCCGGCGGGCGGGCCCGCGCATCAGCACGCTGCCGGGATCAGCATCCGGGGATGAGGTTGGCCACTTCCTGCGGATCGCTGCTCAGGTCGTAGCGTTCCTTGTCGCCGGCGCCGGACACGGAGGTGTCGTAATCGATGCGCTTGATACCGGCGTCCACCTGGGCGACACCGGTGCCGAGGTAGATCTCCACCGGGCTGCGATTCAGCGCATCGTGCAGCGGCGCGCCCGTGAACTGCGTCTCGGGGGGCAGGCCCGCGAGGTCCAGCACGGTCGCGGCGATGTCCAGCAGGCTCACCTCCTCGGTCACGTCCCCCACCGGGTAGTCAGGGTTTCCCGGTGAGCTGACCAGCAGCGGCACCCGCGCGGACTGCTCCCACAGGGTGTTCTTGCGCCAGTGGAATTTTTCACCCAGGTGATAACCGTGATCGGAAAAAAATACCACGCTGGTATTGCTGGCGTAGGGGCTGGCGGCCAGCGCGGCCAGCACCTGGCTGACCATGGCGTCGGTGTGCGAAATCGACGCCAGGTAGGCGCGGGTGTACTCGGTGGCGACCCCCGCGGCCTCGATGGCGTCGTACTGTGGCACCAGGCCGAAGATGAAGGGCGCATTGGCGTAGTCCACACCGGCGGCAGGCACATCGTCCAGGTCGCCGGGAATTGCGCTGGGCGCCACCACGTCCTCCAGGGGGTAGAGATCGTAGTAGGCCTGCGGCACACGCCAGGGCAGGTGGGGCTGGTAGAAGCCCAGCGCCAGGAAGAACGGCTGGCCCTCGATGCCCGCCACGCTCTGCGCGTAACCCTGGATGAAATTCGCGCCCCAGTCGGCCACCGCCTGGTCCGGGTGCAGTTCGCCCTCGGGAAGAACCTCCGGCACGATCCAGGTGTTGTCGGGGCCCGGGTCGAATGGGTCGTAGAACGACCCGTAGTCGATGGGCGGCCCGGTTTCATCCCAGCGCGCCGGCAGTTGCGAATGGAATACCTTGCCCGCGGCGGCGGCGTGATAGCCGTTAGCGCTCATGACCTGCGGTATGGTCACCAGCGACTCATCCGCGTACAACGCGGCGTACTCCGGGGTGAAGTTCGCCGCCGAGGCCGTCAGCCCGTGAGTCGCCGGGCTCAACCCGAACATGACCGAGGTGCGTGACGCGGCGCAGGTCGGCACGGTGGTGTAGGCGTTCAGGTAGCGTGTGGAGGCCGCGGCGAGAGCGTCGATGGCGGGCGTATAGACACCCGGACCGTGGATACTGCTGCCGGGGTACTCGCCCGTGTAGCCGACCCAGGTGCGCAGGTCATCGACGACCAGGAACAGGATATTGTGGTTAGCCGGTTGCGCCGCCGCCGGCAGTGCGCCCGTTAGCGCCAACCCGGCCGCAACGAGGAGTGTTAACGTACGCTTACCTGGGTGTAGACCCAATTTTCTTGCCAGCAGGACGAAGGACATCGTTCCGTCTCCCTTCAGATTGCAATCCCTGGCGATCCCGGGATTCCTCGACCCCCGCAGGCCGGGGCCACCCTGTTCTTCCCTGTCCCGCCAGACGCCCCTGACCGGGTCGCTCGTGGCGGACCAATGCCAGAGATTAAGCAAGATTTGTGCCGCCGGCAATAAATCCGCGGCGTTTACGGGCGACGGAGCCGCGACGCCCGGCCCGGTGTAAAATTTACTGACAGCAGCTTGCGGCGAGCGGGCGCCGTTTACGGCTCAGACGTAACGCGTGGGATCGGCCACGCCGGCTTGCTCGAAGCCCGCGCGGCGCAGGCGACAACTGTCGCAGCGCCCGCAGGCCAACCCGGTGGCGGTGGCCTGGTAGCAGGACACCGTCAGCGCGTAGTCCACGCCCAGCTCCAGCCCGGCGCGGATGATCTCGCCCTTGCCCAGGTCGATCAGCGGCGCATGCACGCTGATCTTCCGTCCCTCGACACCCTCGCGGGTGGCGAGGTTGGCCATGGCCTCGAAGGCGTCGATGAACTGCGGCCGGCAGTCGGGATAACCGGAGTAGTCCACCGCATTCACGCCGATGAAAATATCCTGCGCGCCGAGCACTTCCGCCCAGCCCAGGGCGATGGACAGGAACACCGTGTTGCGCGCGGGCACGTAGGTGACCGGGATGCCCTCGGTCTCCTGTTCCGGCACGGCGATGGACAAATCGGTGAGGGCCGAACCGCCGATGCTGTCGAGGTTCAGCGTCACCACCTTGTGCTCGACATCGCCCAGGGCGGCGGAGACGCGCTCGGCGGCGGCCAGCTCGGCGCGGTGCCGCTGGCCGTAGTCGAAGCTGAGGGTGTAGCAGGCGAAGCCGCGCGCCCGGGCCATGGCCAGCACGGTGGTGGAGTCGAGGCCGCCACTGACCAGGACGACGGCCTTGGCTCGCGCACTCACGGCGTCGCCGCTCCTGCCCTGTGCGATTCGCGGCCAGTCATCAACGTCCCGGCTCGTCGTTCCACAGCAGCTTGTGCAACTGCAGTTGCAGGCGCACCGGCAGGTTGTCCGCGAGAATCCACTCGGCCAGCTCGCGTCCCTCCACCTGCCCGTAGCTGGGCGAGAACAGCACATCGGCCACGCGCCCGGCCAGGCCGTACTCGTCCACCTTGAAGCGCGCCCACTCGTAGTCGGCGCGGTCGCAGATCACGAACTTGACCTGGTCCTGCGCTTGCAACAGCTCGATATTGGCGTAGTCGTTGCGCGCCATCTCGGCCGATCCTGGAGTTTTCAGGTCCAGCACGGTGACCACCCGCGGGTCCACGCCGGCCAGTGACATGGCGCCGCCGGTCTCCAGGGACACCTCGTAGCCGGCGTCGCACAACGTGCCCAGCAGGGGCAGGCAGCCGGGCTGGGCCAGCGGTTCGCCGCCGGTCACCGTGACGTAACGCGGACGGTAGCCGGCCACCTCGGCGGCGATCTCCTCGATGTCGCGCATGCGCCCGCCGCTGAAGGCATACGCCGTGTCGCAGTACACGCAGCGCAGCGGGCAACCGGTGAGGCGCACGAACACGGTGGGCAGGCCCACGGTGCGCGCCTCGCCCTGTAGCGAGTAGAAAATTTCGGTGATCCGCAGCGCGTTTTCCACTGGCTGCGCGGCGTCACCCTGGCGCTGGTTCTGGGACATGACTACGGGGCATCGCTGTCGCCCCGGTTCAGAGATTGTTGTCGGCGATGAAATCCCGCGCGAGCTTCACCACCGCCGGGTTGCTGGAGGCGTACTGCTGGATAACCAGGTCCAGGTAGCTGCGCGCCTTCTCGCGATTGCCCTTCATGTACTGCACCTTGCCGAGCTTGTACAGCGCGTCCGCAGTCTTGGCGTGCTCCGGGTACTGGTTGACCAGCAGGGCGAAGGCCTGCCGGGCGTTTTCCAGTGCCGGTGGCTGCACCACCAGGTACAGCTCGCCGAGCCAGTAGTAGGCGTTGGGTGCGTACCTGCCGTCGGGGAAATCCTCGAGGAATTGCTGGAAAGCCTGCACGGCGCTGTCAAACTGGCGCCCCACGACCAGCGCGTAGGCGGCGTCGTAAGCGGCCTTTTCGCCCGGCTGCTCGGCTCCGCCCGAACCGGCCGCGTCCGCCGTGGGGACGGCCGGCGCAGGTGCGGGGGCCGCCGTCGCCGCACCGCCCGGTGCGGTGCTGGCGCCGCCCTCGCTGAGGCGCTTGTCCAGGTCCATGTAGCGCTGCAGGCTCTGTTCCTTGAGCTGGCGCAACTCGTGCGCCTGTTCCTCCACCTTGCCGTTGAGGCGCATGACCTCCTGCTGCAACTGTTGCACCTGCAGGAACAGGTTGCCCAGCCCGCTGCCGCCGCTACCGGCGGCGGCGCCGGCGACCGGGGCGGCCGCGCTGTAGGCGCCGCTGCCCGCGGGCCCGGCGGCGGAGCTGTCCACGCCGTAGGTGGTGACAGGGTAGGCCTGGGCCGGTTGCGCGCCGTAGGGGTCCTGCGGGGCGGACATGCCCGCCGCCTCGCGCGCCGCCGCCTCGGCCTCCAGGTCGACATAGTCCTGCGCCGCGGCCATGAAGCAGAGCGGGCCGGTCGAAACGACCAGCCCGCCAGTGACAAGCAGTTTGTTCAACAACCGCATGGGGAAGCCGTTACTTCAGTTCCACGCGGCGGTTCTGCGACCAGTTGGACTCGCCGGAACCGTAGGCCACCGGGCGCTCCTCACCGTAGCTCACCGTCTCGATGCGGTAGGTGGCGATGCCGTTGGCGACCATGTAGTCGCGCACCGAATTGGCGCGGCGCTCGCCCAGGGCCATATTGTACTCGCGGGTGCCGCGCTCGTCGGCGTGGCCTTCCAGGCGCACGTTGCGGTCGGTCTCCTGCCGCAGTACCGCGATATGGGCGTTGAGCTGGTTGATCGACTCCTGGGTGAGGGCGGAGCTGTCGAACTCGAAGTAGAACACATTGCCCACCGCCGCCGCGGCGTCTTCCAGGCGCTGCAGTTCCGCCATTTGCGCGGCTTTGGCCTGTGCCGCGGCCTCTTCGGCGGCGGCAGCTGCTACGGCCGCATCGTCCTGGTCCTTGGTGTCACTGCCGGAGCAGGCCGCCAACACGAGCGCGGTGAACAGCACGGCGCAGAGCTTGCCGGCCACAGGTAGATATTTCATAGTCCCATCCTTCCGTTTTCAGTTGTCTGGCAAAGCATTGGGGCGGCAATTAACGCGTCATGTACGGTGACCAGGCGGGCTCTCGTACGTCCCCTTCACGCGCCGGCAAGCGGAATTTGAACCCCCCTTCCACGGAAACGGCGGCCAGGATGCCGCGCCCCGAGTGTTTCGTTGCGTACAATACCATAGAGCCATTTGGCGCGATACTGGGACTTTCGTCCAACTCCGTGGAGGTCAACACGTACAGCCGGCCGGTTTTCAGGTCGTGCAGGGCGATGTGGAAACGGTCGTCCTGCTGGTGCACCACCACCATGTTGCGGCCGTCCTGGGCGATGCGCGCCCGCGCGTTGTAAGTGCCTTCGAATGTCACCCGCTCGACGTTGCGCGAGCGCAGGTCGTAGCGGTAGATCTGCGGCTTGCCGCCGCGGTCGGAGGTGAACAGCAGCGAGCGCCCGTCGGGCATCCAGGTCGGTTCGGTGTCGATGGCGTAGTGCGTGGTCACCCGCGTCAGGCGCTTGCTGGCCAGGTCCATCAGGTAGATGTCCGGGCTGCCGTCCTTGGACAGCACCATGGCCAGGGTATTGCCGTCCGGCGACCAGGCCGGGGAGCCGTTCAGGCCCTTGAAACTGGTGAGTTGCTCGCGACGGCCGGTGGCCAGTTCCTGGCGGTAGATGGCGGGACGGCTGCTCTCGAAGGAGACGTAGGCGATCTCCCTGCCGTCCGGCGACCAGGTGGGCGAGAGGATGGGCTCGCGCGACTCCAGCAGCACGATGGGCCGCGCACCGTCCGAGTCCGCCAGGGTCAGGCGGAAGTAGTCCTTGCCCCCGGGCACCCGGGTCACCGAGACGTAAAGCAGGCGCGTGGCAAAGGCCCCGCGAATGCCGCGAATATGCTCGTAGACGTCGTCGGCCACGCGGTGCGCGAGCATGCGCGCCTCGCTCGCCGGCCCTAGGTGGCCGCCGCGCAACACCCGCGTCTGGCGCAGCACATTGAACAACTCGTACTCGACGCGCATCTGTCCCTCGCTGACCGAGGCGCGTCCGATGAGCAGGTAGTCGGTGTCGATGGCGCGCCAGTCGCGGTAGAACACCTCCTGCTCGGAACTGGGCCGGCCCAGCATATCGGCGCGGTCCACCGGGGCGAACAGGCCGCTGCGGGCGAAATCGCCGTCGATGACCGCCGCCATGTCCTCCGGCGCGACACCCGGCCCCTGCCAGGCGAAGGGCACCACGGCGATGGGCGTGGGGTTGTCCACGCCCTCGGTGATCTCGATGGTCAGCTGGGCGCGGGCCGCCAGGGCGCCCAGCGCCAGCGGCAGGGCAAACAGTACAACAAGTAGGCGTTTCATCAGTAACGCAGGTCCTCTGGTCTGAACAGCAGGCGCAGGCGCCTGAACTGTCGCTCGAATTCTCGGCTGGGCAGCTTTTGCAGTTCGGGGAAGGACCCCGCTTTCTCCACCGCGTTTACCGCAGAGCGGTCGAACGCGCTGTCGCCGCTGCTTTTCAGCACGCTAACGCTAACCACCTCGCCGGTGGGAATCAACTGTACCTGTAACAGGGCCTCCATGCCGTTGCGCGCGCTGGGCGGCCGGCTCCAGTAACCGATCACGGTCTGCTGGATGAGGGCGGCGAAGCTCGCCGCCAGTTCGTCGGCGCTGGCGGCCTCCTGCTCGGCCAGGGATTCCTCCAGCTCCGCCCGGGCCAGGGCGGCCAGTTGCGCGGCGCTCATGCGCGGCTCGGGTTTCGGCTCGGGTTTCGGCTCGGGTTTCGGCTCGGGCTTGGCCTGCGGCTGTGGCTTCGGCTCGGGCTGGGGCCTGGGTTTGGCGACCGGTTGCGGCGCCGGCCTGGGTTTGGCCGCGGGCTTCGGCGCCGGGGCGGGCCTGGGATTGGCCACCTTGCGCTGCGCTTGCGGTTTGGGTTTGGGTTTCTGTAATTCGCTCACGTCCACCAGTCGCGCGTTGATGGCTTTCGGCGCCGGCTTCACGGGCACCACCTCGCGCTCGCTGAAGCTGAAATTGACCGTCAGCAGATAGAGCATCAGGCCGTGCAGTGCCAGGGTGGCCAGGACCGGCCGCAGCACAATGCGCGGCATCACCGGCCTGGCGTAGATCGAGGAATTCAATGCGGGTCTTCGGTGACCAGCCCCACGCTGGGCGCACCGGCCTCCTGTAGCGCTACCATGACTTCCACTACCTGGCCGTAGGGCACGTTGCGGTCGCCCCACACCAGCACGGGTTTGTCCCTGTTGCGGCGCAGGACCTTGCCCACGCGATCCCTGATCGTCGGCAGGGACAGCACCTGCTTCTCCTCACCGAGATTCAGGTAGAGCTGGCCGGCGGCGTCCACCGACACGATCAGCGGCTCGCTGTCCTGGTTCTCCACCGGGTCGGCGCTGGCCTCGGGCAGCTCCACCTTGACGCCCTGCATGAGCATCGGTGCGGTGACCATGAAGATGATGAGCAGCACCAGCATCACGTCGATGTAGGGCACCACGTTGATCTCCGACATGGGGCGGTGCTTGCTGCGCTTGCCTGCCACGGTCGCCGCCTACCCGTCCCGGGAGCGCAGGCTATACGCCTGGCGGTAGAGGATGCTGGAAAACTCGTCCATGAAGGTATCGTAGCGGCCGCTGAGCACATCCACACGCGCGGCAAACCGGTTGTAGGCCAGCACCGCGGGAATCGCCGCGAACAGGCCCATGGCGGTGGCGACCAGCGCCTCGGAAATACCCGGGGCGACGGTGGCCAGGGTGGCCTGGGTGGCGTTGGCCAGGCCGCGGAAGGAGTGCATGATGCCCCAGACGGTGCCGAACAGGCCGATATAGGGGCTGGTGGAGCCCACCGAGGCGAGAAAGGCCAGGTGCTTCTCCAGGCGCTCTTCCTCGCGCATTGCCGCCACACGCATGGCGCGGCGCGCGCCCTCGATCACGCCGTCTGAATCCACTTCCTTCTGCTGCGCCAGGCGCGAAAACTCCTTGAAGCCGGCGCGGAAGATGCTCTCCATACCAAGTATCGCCTGACCGTCCTGGGCTTTCTCATTGCCCTCGCGGTAGAGCTGCGCCAGGTCGATGCCGGACCAGAAGCGCTCCTCGAACAGGTACATCTCGTCGCGCGCGTTGCGGAAATAGATAAAGCGGTTGACGATCATGTACCAGGACAGCATCGACGCCAGCAGCAGCAATGCCATAACCGCCTGTACGGTGAGACTGGCGCCCAGCACCAGGTCCAGCAGGCTCAGTTGTTCTTCCAATTCCCCATCCCCTAAGCAGAGTATTGCGGCGACAGTTTACCGGCATCCGCCGTGGCGTATACCACGCCGTCAGCCAGGCGCACCGCCACCGGTTGCCAATGCCTGCACGACCTCCGCCGGCAGGCGCCGCGCGCCCAGGCCGGCGCGGTCCACGCAGGCGACCGTGATATCGCCCTCCGCCAGCAGCGTGTCGCCGCGGCGCACGCTCTGGCGGAACACCATGGCGGCACCGCGCAGGCGCGCCAGGGCGGCGGTGGCGACCAGCTCATCGTCCAGCCGCGCCGGCCGGCGATAGCGCACCGCCGCATCGCGCACCACGAACATCAGGTCGCTGTTGAATATGTAGTCCTTGCCAAACCCCCGCGCGCGCATGAACTCGGTGCGCGCCCGCTCCATGTACTTGAGGTAGTTGACGTAGTAAACGATGCCACCGGCGTCGGTATCCTCGATGTAGACCCGCAGCGGCAGCGAAAATTCCGCCTCACCCTCAGTCATCTCCCAGGTCCAGCGGCAGGTTGGCGTCCCGTGCCGGCGTCTCGACGGAGGGCGCCGGCAGGCCGAAATGCAGGTAGGCGTTGCGTGTCACCATGCGCCCGCGGGGGGTGCGCAGCATGTACCCCTGCTGGATGAGGTAGGGCTCCAGCACGTCCTCGATGGTGCCGCGCTCCTCGGAAATCGACGCGGACAGGCTGTCCACGCCCACCGGGCCGCCGTCGAACTTCTCGATCATGGCCAGCAGCAGGCGGCGGTCGAGATGATCGAACCCCTTCTGGTCGACGCTGAGCATGTCCAGGGCGCGGTCCGCAACCGCCGCGTCGATATGCCCGTCCGCCTTCACCTCGGCGTAGTCGCGCACCCGCCGCAGCAGGCGGTTGGCGATGCGCGGCGTGCCGCGGGAACGGCGCGCGATCTCCGCGGCGCCGGCGCCGTCGATGCCGATCTCCAGGATACGCGCCGAGCGCTCGACGATGTGCGCCAGGTCGGCCACCTGGTAGAACTCCAGGCGCTGCACGATACCGAAGCGGTCGCGCAGGGGCGAGGTCAACAGGCCCGCGCGCGTGGTCGCGCCGACCAGGGTGAAGGGGGGCAGGTCCAGCTTGATGGAGCGCGCGGCGGGACCCTCGCCGATCATGATATCGAGCTGGTAGTCCTCCATGGCGGGATAGAGGATCTCCTCGACAAAGGGACTGAGCCGGTGAATCTCGTCGATGAACAGCACGTCACCGGGCTCCAGGTTGGTCATCAGCGCGGCGATATCGCCGGCCTTCTCCAGCACCGGGCCGGACGTGGTCTTCAACGACACGCCCATCTCATTGGCGATGATGCTGGCCAGGGTGGTCTTGCCCAGCCCCGGCGGGCCGAATATCAGCGTGTGGTCCAGGGGTTCGCCGCGGCCGCGCGCGGCCTGCAGGAAGATATCCATCTGCTCGCGCACCGCCTGCTGGCCGACATACTCCTGCAGAGTTTTCGGGCGGATGGCCCGGTCCAGGACCTCCTCGGCGGGGCTGTCGGCCTGCGGGGCGATCAGGCGGTCTGTCTCTATCACGTTGCCCTCCTCACGACGGCGACTCCCGCCTCGCGCCCGGCGCTCACCGGCTTCACGCCGTCACCACGGATTTCAGCGCGCGGCGGATCAACTCCTCGCTGTTCACCACGTCATCGTCGTTGACCGCCGCCACCATGCGGCTGGCTTCCTGGGGCTTGTAGCCCAGCGCCACCAGCGCGCCCTCCGCGTCGGCGACGATGTCTACAGGCGCGGCGACCGGCGCCGCCAGCGCCTCACCCTGCCCGGCGGCGACGGAGCGGGCGAGCCAGTCCTGCAACTTGTCGCGCATCTCCACCAGCAGGCGCTCGGCGGTCTTCTTGCCCACACCGGGCAGGGCCACCAGGGAGGAAATATCATCCTGTTGCACACAGCGCGCGAAACTCGCCGAGTCCATGCCCGAGAGAATCGTCAGCGCCAGTTTAGGCCCCACGCCGTTGACGCGGATCAGCTGGCGGAACAGGCTGCGGTCGTCTTCGTCAAAGAAACCATAGAGCAGCTGGGCGTCCTCGCGCACGACGAAATGCGTCACCAGGACCACTTCCTGGCCGACCTCGGGCAGGCGGAACAGGGTGGTCATGGGCACCTGCAGTTCGTAGCCGACGCCGCCGACTTCCACCAGGATGTCCGGGGGCTGTTTTGCGGCCAGCACGCCGCGAATCCGGCCGATCATCGCAGGCGCCGCCGGCGCACGCCGCGCGCCCCCGCGATGCGCACCAGCGACTGTTGCGTATGGGCGTGGCACAGCGCCGCGGCGAGTGCGTCCGCCGCATCCTCGGCGGGCGCTGCGGGCAGTTCCAGCAGCACTTTCACCATGTGTTGTACCTGCTCCTTGTCGGCGGCGCCGGTGCCCACCACCGACTGCTTGATCTGCCGCGCCGAGTACTCGGACACGGCCATCTGTTGCGCCACGCAGGCGACGATCGCCGCGCCCCGGGCCTGGCCGAGCTTGAGGGCGGAGTCGGCGCTGCGCGCCATGAACACCTGTTCCACGGCCACTTCCTGGGGGCAGTGGCGCTGCACCAGTTCGGTGACGTTCTCATAGATGATACGCAGACGCTCGGGCAACGCGTCATCGGGCAGGCGGATGACACCGCTGGTGACATACTCGTTGCGCCCCCCGACATGGTTGATGATGCCGAAGCCGGTCTTGCGTGAACCGGGATCGATTCCCAGGATTAGCGACATGCGTCATCTGCCTGATTGCCCCTGCCCTGTATTATGTACAAATTTACAGGTGGGGTCAGTATCGGCGCCAAAAGAAAGGCGGGGCGTTTCGTTCGCTGGCCCGGGGTGGTGATTCTGCAGGCCTCGTTCTCTGGCCCGGGGCGGAGACGCTTTCTGGCCGTTTCAGGGGCGGTTCTCTGGCCCGGGGCGGAAACGCTTTCTGGCCGTTTCAGGGACGGTTCTCTGGCCCGGGGCGGAAACGCTTTCTGGCCTCGGAAGGCTGAGATACTCGGCCTGAAAGCGTTTCCGCCCCGGGCCCCGAAGGACCGTTCTAGTCCCGAATTAGTCTGCAGGGGGTCTTCGCAAAGAGTCGGCCGCGCGCTGGGAAAAAGCGGCGCTGCACACTACTGGCGGCCCTCCGGGCTGCCCTCGGTCGGTCGCGAGCCGCGTGGGGATGCGTCT
>PABK01000059.1 GCA_002699145.1 Halioglobus sp. | reverse complement strand
TGTTGATTTGCACCGAAAATTGACCCACTAACCCCCCAGATTTGCATCGAATTTTGACCCACGTATAACCCCTCCCTGCACAAATAATGAGCAGGGGTAACAGGAGTGATAGACGTGGCACTAGTAAGTGTAATTCGACGCTGGCATCTACGTGATGGCATGCCGATCCGGGAGATCGCACGCCGCACCGGACTGTCCAGAAACACGGTTCGCAAGTACCTTGCCAGCAAGGATCTCGAACCGGCGTACCCCTCTCGCAAGTCTCCCAGCAAACTGGACAGCTACGAAGAAACCTTAACCAACTGGCTGTTCCGGGAATCCCGGCGACACCGTAAACAGCGACGTACCGTGAAGCGGCTCTACAAAGATCTGGTGGGCCTGGGCTACACCGGCTCTTATGATCGCGTAGCGGCATTTGCCCGCCAGTGGCGCCAGGCTCAGCAGGACGCCAAGTTGCAGGCGGCGAAGCAGGCCTATGTGCCACTTCAGTTTGCCCCCGGAGAAGCCTTCCAGTTCGACTGGAGCGAAGATTGGGTAAAGATCAACGGCATCAGGACCAAGCTGCAAATCGCCCACTTCAAGCTGAGCTACAGCCGGGCCTACTTCATGCGGGCCTACCTGACCCAGTCCCACGAGATGTTGTTCGATGCGCACTACCACGCGTTCATGGCCTTCGGCGGTATACCGGAGCGGGGCATCTACGACAACATGAAGACTGCCGTGGACAAGGTAGGCCGCGGCAAACAACGCCAGGTCAACAAGCGCTTCCACGCCATGGTCGGCCACTACCTGTATGAGCCCGAGTTCTGTAATCCCGCTGCTGGCTGGGAGAAGGGTCAGGTTGAAAAAGCGGTTCTGGATGCTCGCCACGGCCTCTGGTACGACACCCCGCCGTTCAAATCCCTGCAAGAGCTGAACATCTGGCTACAGGAACGCTGCCAGGTGTTGTGGCAGGAGACTGCCCATCCTCAGCTCAAGAACCGCTCCCTGGCCGAATGCCTGGAGGACGAGCAATCGAAGATGATGCAGGTGCCTGCCGCCTTCGACGGCTTTGTTGAGCACAGCAAACGGGTCTCCTCCACCTGCCTGATCACCTTCGAACATAATCGGTACAGTGTGCCTGCCAGCTTCGCCAACCGTGTGATCAGTCTGCGCGTCTATCCGGAGCGGCTGGTGATTGTTGCCGAGGCCCAGGTAGTCGCAGAACATGTCCGTGCGTTCAATCGGGACAAGAGCACGCCGGGGCAAACCATCTACAAGTGGCGCCACTACCTCTCGGTGGCGCAACGCAAACCAGGCGCCTTACGCAACGGTGCCCCGTTTATGGAACTGCCTGAGAGCTTCCGGCAATTACGTACACGGCTTCTGAAGCGCCCTGGTGGCGACCGGGAGATGGTCGACATCCTCGCCCTGGTATTACTCCACGACGAACAGCAGGTAGAGCGAGCCGTGGCTAAGGCCTTGGAAGCCGGCGAGCCCTCCAAACAGCACGTCTTGAATTGCCTCAGCCGACTAGAGGAACCCAGACGGCCCAAACGGCTTAAGGCACCGCCAGCGCTGAAGCTGGTCACTGAGCCCTTGGCCGACACCGCACGCTACGACAAACTCCGGAGGACACGCCATGAACCCTGATGCCATGATCACCACCCTGAAATCAATGAAGCTGCACGGCATGGCCGATGCTGTCGGCGAGCTCTCTACGCAGTCGTCGCCGGCCTACCAACAGGCAGTCCCGGTGCTGGAGATGCTGCTCAAGGCTGAAGCCTCAGAGCGGGATGTGCGCTCGATCAACTACCAGATGAAGGTAGCCAAGTTCCCGGCCTACCGGGATCTCACCGGCTTCGACTTTAGCCAGAGCCTGGTGGATGAGGCGTTGGTGAAATCGCTGCACCGGTGCCAGTTCCTGGAAGATGCCCAGAACGTTGTATTGGTGGGAGGCCCAGGCACTGGCAAAACCCATCTGGCGACTGCCATCGCTGTCCAGGCTATACAGCACCACCGTCAGCGCGTCAGGTTCCTATCCACCATCGAATTGGTCAACGCACTGGAGCAGGAGAAGCAGGCCGGACAGCAGGGCCGACTGGCCAACCGGTTGATCCACACCGACCTGGTGATCCTGGATGAACTGGGCTACTTGCCTATCAGCCAGGTGGGTGGAGCTCTCTTGTTCCATCTGATCAGCAAGCTGTACGAGCGCACCAGCATCATCATTACCACCAACCTCAGCTTCGCGGAGTGGTCGACGGTGTTTGTAGACGAGAAGATGACAACAGCGCTGCTGGATCGGTTGACCCATCACTGCCATATCCTCGAGACAGGCAATGACAGCTACCGACTAAAGCACTCGACGATCAATCAGGAGGGAGGAAAAGGCAGCAAGAAACCTAAAACTACGCCATAATCTGGCGACCAGGGTGGGTCAATATTAGATGCAAATCCTGGGTCAGTTTTAAGTGCAAATCAACAACTGCGCACGATATCCATGAGTGCACGCTCAAAGCCGTCCGCGTTTTTGTGCCTCAGTGTTTCGCAATCGGCACTGATGCCGACGGCATCGCCGGTATCACTAACACCGATTAACAAACTACCCCCACGGTGATTCATCAATCCGGCAATTGATTTTACGATAACTTGCTCGAGTGCTTTATCGGCTCGTTTTTCTCGCAGATTCCAGCGCAACGTCGACTTGAACTCCAGGCGCTCATTCTCGCCTGTCGCAATAAGACCCGGTAGGTTTACGTTCAGCTCCCGCTCTAACCATTGGGCCCGTCGTTGCTCCGTTTCAATTATCCGATTGTAAAAAAATATAACGACCCCGAGACCAGCACCAAGCACAGCAAATACAGCATTCATAGGAACCAACTCCTGAAACGTCGAGGTTTGCAGCCGATTCGCCATAAAGGACAATGCGTTGGAATAAGGTGCAGCCAACTCCTCATTGAACTCAAAATAGAAGACCAGCATCGTCAATGGGTGCAGTAACAAAACCCCAAGAAACGCGCCTATAGCTAGCTGGACGAGCATCGATCGATGACGGTGAAAAATGCGCTTCATGACTGGTTACCTTGGCTTATCGGAGAACTATCGATGTTCGGATCTACTTAATGGAAAGCGGGTTGAGATACCTACGCGCCGGCCGCCACAACGCACTGAGACAACGACGATGTCTGCCTGATCCAGCCGTGACGGATTCGCCCTATCCACGTGCTTTCCCCTTCAAATTTTCTGCATCGCTGAATGCCAGCAGCCGCAATGCATTGAATACGACGATGACCGTTGAACCTTCATGTACCAGAACCGCTGCGCCGATACTCAAACCGAAAAGCGTCGAGGGAACCAGGACGGCCACAATACCGAGGCTTAGCCAAAGATTTTGTCGAATGATTCGGCTGGTCGCGCGACTCAGGCCTACCGCAAATGGCAAATGATTGAGGTCATCCGCCATCAGTGCGACGTCTGCCGTTTCCAAGGCAACGTCAGAGCCCGCGGCACCCATCGCAATACCCACGGTCGCATTGGCCATAGCCGGTGCATCGTTGACGCCATCGCCAACCATAGCAGCGTGAGCCTCTGATCGCAGTTGCTTGATGGTCGTGACCTTATCGTCAGGCATCAGGTCACCGCGCGCTTCATCGAGTCCAACTTCACGCGCAACGGCATCTGCTACTTGCTGGTTGTCACCAGAGATCATCAGCATGCGTTTGATACCTAAAGACCGCAGACGCTTTATCACCGCCGTTGCCGCTTCGCGCGGGGTATCCATTAACCCAATCACGCCAAGATAGGCGTCACCATGTCGCACGATCATTGTCGTGCGACCGGCCGATTCGAGGTTCTCTACCTCCTCACGTAACCCATCCGGAAGCGGTGGTCCGTCCACCTCGGCGAACAAATCATCCTTCCCGATGAAAGTGGTTTCGCCTTCGATCTCGGCCGTTACACCGCGCCCTGTGATGCTCTTCAGATTCGACGCTAAAAAAGGCTCGACTGAACCGAGCCGCTCTTTGCCATCCCGCACGACGGCCGCGGCCAGGGGATGATCGCTCAGCATCTCAATGCCAATGGCAACCCGCAGTAAATGTTGCTCGTCGGTCGGCCCGTACGGAACAACATCGGTTAGCTTGGGCTTGCCCTCGGTGAGCGTGCCGGTTTTGTCAAAGGCAATCGCGTTGAGTCGACCCAGGTGTTCCAGTGGCGCACCACCTTTCACCAATACGCCGCCACGCGCTGCGCGGGCGACGCCGCTGAGCACTGCACTCGGAGTCGCGATGGCCAGTGCACAAGGACTTGCCGCAACGAGCAATGCCATGGCTCGATAGAAACTCTCACTAAATGTTTCATCGATAACCACCCAGGAAAACATAGCCAGCACTGCGCCAGCGATCACGACCGGGACAAAAATTCTCTCGAATCGATCCGTGAATTGCTGTGTCGGTGATTGTTGTGTTTCGGCATTGCGCACCATTTCAACCACACGCGCCAGCGTGGAGTCGGCGGCCACTCGTATCACGCAGATCTCCAGCGCACCACCACCATTGATCGACCCCGCAAACACGCGATGCGCGGCCTCAAGTTGGTCTGGATTCGCAGCGGCCATCGCCTCATCCGGGACAGGCGATTTGTCAACCGGGACGCTCTCGCCGGTAATCGGCGCCTGGTTCACGCTGCTCTCGCCAAGGCTGACAAATCCGTCAGCCGGTAAGCGCGCATTCGGCTTGACCAGGACGACGTCTCCAATACGCAGGCTTTCGACCTCGACCTCTTGCACCGAACCGTTGCGGCGAACAGTCGCGGTCCGCGGCGCTAACTCACCCAATGCTTCGATCGCTCGCTTGGCACGCCCCATTGCGTAGGCTTCGAGGGCGTGACCCAGGCTAAACAAGAACAACAGCAGCGCGCCTTCGGCCCAGGCGCCCAGCGCAGCGGCGCCAGCGGCTGCGACCAACATCAGTGAGTCGATCTCAAAGCGTCCGGAGCGGAGGTTTGCCCAGGCCTCTTTGACCGTGAACCAGCCACCGAAGAAATAGGCGCCAATCAGTACTGACAACGTAACCCCTTCGGGGACAGTCGCGAGCTTGGGCATCAGCCAACCCAAGAAAAGTGCAACACCACACAATACAACAAAAATCAGTTCGGTCCGTTCGCCGAAAATGCCACCGTGTGCGTGCGTCTCGTCGTCCGCATGCTCTGCGATACCGCTCAGGCGCTCTATGTGACTGCGTACGCCGTCGTCGTCGATTTGTTCGCGATTGAATTCGACCCGAACTGCTCCGTCTCCGGAAACGAACGCTTCGAGAATACCTTCCTCATTTTGTAGCGACCGGGCGAACTGCTTTGCCCGCCTCTCCGGTAAGGGATCGATGTCCGTGCGCAGGTGGCCGTAGGATGCTTGCAGTTGTAGGCCTGCCTGTTGCGCAAGTTGACGCACGTCCTGCAACGACAGTAGGCCGTGATCGAAGTGCACGCACAGTTCGCCTGTGCGCCGATCGCCAGTTTCGACGACGTGCGAGCGTTCGATACCGCGCTTCGCTTGAACGATGTCGCGAAGACGTTCAAGACACGCATCCCCCTGGTCGTCTACGTCCGGCAATATCAGTTTTAGGTCGATTTTTTTTTGGTTGTCATTTCACTTTTCATTTTCGGTACGCTTTTCGAGCATGGAAGATAACGCTAGCCGTTCTGCCAATGGCCCTATCTATTACTAAAACGAGGGAATCTTGCAGTGAGCTGACCGATGCTGCCGACCCTTTTCATTCATTGAACATATGTGGTGAAGCACACAGTGAGAAGAGCCGCCAAGGCCTTGGTCCATTTGTTGCTGTGACTCTCGAATCACAGCAATGTGCGGACGCTTATTCCTGCTCAAATATGCTGTATCGTCCATCATCACTAAAAGCTACAACTTCTTTAGAAGTCTTCATTTCGGTCATATTAGAATATTCTCCTTCCATCTCGCCCAGAGGTGCTATACCCGCGACATTAGGCTGGGTGTCCAAAAGGAAATTAACACTTCTCATAGGTACATGCCCTTCAATAAAGTACTGCCCAGCAATGGTGGTATGGCATGAGGAAAACTCCTTTGGTATATCGTTCTTTTTCCTGATAACACTGACAAACATGGGTTTCTTAACTGCAACAGAGTAGCCCTCACTCTTTAGCTGCGCAATCCATTCATTTACACAGCTACATTTTTTTGATTGATAGACCACCATGTCTGCTTCATCAATATCGATCTCAAAAATCTGCAGAGTGATCAAAAAACCAAGTGAAATAGCCGTCATCAAAAGCCATATTAAAACCATTTTCTTTGGGAAAGGTCTGTTCAAAGTCTCTCGCCGCCGTCTTTTGTAGCTAGCCATGATTCACGCTTTAATCCAAAATGAAATGCTTTAAGACATCCATAACAGAAACTATTCCGATCAGTTCGCCGCTTTCCATTACCAAGAGATGGTGAATGTTGTTTGAGATCATCAATTTCACGGCATCTTTCAATTCAATCTGGGGAGACACTGTGATGACCGGGTGAGATAAGATCTCATGAGCATAAACCTCAGTACTTCTCTTTCGTATTTTGTGCCAGCGGATCAAATCAGCGCCGCTGACAATGCCGACGCAGAAACCCTCGCAATCTATGATTGGCATACAGTGGAGTTCTTCTCTGTCCATTATCTCCATCAATTCTTTTACGCTGTAGTCAGTTTTCGCGCAGACTACCGCCGTAGTCATAATTTCTTCTACAGTACCGTCCATCTCAATATCTCCAAAAATATGTAGCACATTTTATTGCAGCCCACGCCGTGATAAAGACTAGAACTGTCATGCAGTCCGATGTGGTTTTCTTTTTTGGTACTTGAACGACCTCGGCCAAGCACCGGTCTTCAAAAAATAATTTCCACCTTCGAGTAGTTGATGGATTCGCTATCCAAATCAAGAGGGTTGGTGGCGCTTGATATTGGCCCTGATCTCTTGCATAGCACTATCCCCAATTTAGTGGGATTCGCTCGAATCAGTTGGTTTGTCGGCAAACCACTGATAAAGTGCGGGAAGAACCAATAGGGTCAGGATTGTTGCCGTCACCAAGCCACCGACAACGACGGTCGCCAATGGCCGCTGGACTTCACTACCGGTACCGGTGGCGAACAGCAACGGAAAAAGCCCTAGGGCGGTGGTCACGGCGGTCATGATCACCGCGCGCAGCCTGGCACAGGCCGCCCGTACACTGGCTTCCGCAATAGACATCCCGTCCTTGACCAGCTCATTCAGGTAACTCACCAACACGAGCCCATTTTCCAGAGCTATACCAAACAGGGCGATAAACCCTACCGAAGCCGGTACCGAGAGACTCTGATTACTTAGCCATAGACCGACAATACCGCCCACCAGTGCCAGAGGGATATTGAGCATGATCAACATGGCGTTTCTCAGGGATCTGAAGTTGACGAATAGCATCAAGAACACTAGTGCCAGGGTAATGGGCACTACGATCATCAGGCGCTTGTTCGCTTGCTGCTGGAGCTCGAACTGCCCTCCCCACTTGAGAAAATAACCCGGCGGCAAATCCACCTGTTCGGCAATAGCGGCATCGGCTTCAGCCACGAAGGAGCCAATATCCCGGTCGCGGACATTGGTCTGGATGGTGATAAAGCGCTGGTTGTTTTCCCGTGTGATCTGACGCGGCCCCACGACTTCCTCGATGGCTGCCAGTTCCTCCAAGGGAATACGCTGCCCGGTGGCATTTTCGATAATGAGTTGCCCGATAACATCGACCCGATCGCGCGCGGGCTCCTTAAGACGCACAAAGATGTCAAAGCGGCGGATACCTTCGAACACCTGTCCCGCCTCGCTGCCACCCACAGCGATGCTCAGGGTGCGCTGTACATCGCTGACATTGAGGCCGTAGCGGGCGATCGCTTCCCTGTTTAAAGTAATTCGCAGTTGCGGTGTGCCGCCGATTTGATCACGCTGAACGTCTTGGGCACCCTGCACGGTGCGCATCACCTGTTCGATGGCCTGTGCCTTCTCCACTAGCACATCCAGGTCATCGCCAAAGAGTTTGGCGGCCAGTTCCGCCTTGGTGCCAGTCAGTAGTTCATCCACGGCCGCGGCAATGGGTTGTGTGAAGTTGAATTGCGCGCCGGGGAAATCTGCGAATTCTTCACTCATGGCTGCGTACAGGCCATCCAGCGTCTCCGCACTTTCCCATTTATCCTGCGGTTTAAGTGCGACGAATATCTCCGCGTTATTCACTGGGTCGGCGTGAGCGCCGACTTCACCGCGGCCTATTCGAGATACCACCTGGGTGACCTCCGGAAACGCCTCGATTAATTCCCGCTCGAATACGCTGATTGTCGTCTCGGCTTTTTCCAGCGAGATGGAAGGCGCCATGGTGGCGCGGATCAGTAAATCCCCTTCATTGAAGCGTGGCACAAACTCGGATCCCAGTCTCGGGGCGACAACAATGCCGATACCGAGGACCACCGCTGCCAAGGTCACCGCAATCCAACGGTGAGCCACCATGGCCTGAACCAGGGGTTGGTAGCCTTTCAGTAGCAGACTGACAATGTCTCTGCGGGGTTTGTCAGGGTCTGTCTTTGGGCGTTTCATCAGCAGGGATGAAGCTACTGGTGCCACAATCAGGGCAAAAAATAGCGAACCGAGCATCGCCATTGCCACTGTATAGGCCAGTGGCCGGAAAGTTGCACCCTCTACACCCCGTAAAGTGAACAGTGGCAAGAACACGATGATGATGATACTGATGGCAAACAGAATAGGGCGCGCCACTGTCTGACAGGCCCGCGCAATTAGGTGTAGCCGCGATTCTTCCGGGGAGGATTCGCGCAACATCCGGTCGATATTCTCCACCACAACCACCGCGCCATCCACCATCATGCCGATGGCGATGGCGATCCCGCCCAGGGACATCAGGTTGGCGGAGATGTCAAAGAATTTCATGGTGAGAAAGGTAAAACCGACGGAAAACGGAATCGAGAGTGCCACCACCAAGCTGGGCCGTAGGCCACCCATAAACGCCAACAGTACTAGCGCCACCAGAATAATGCCCTGCAACAGGGCATTGATCACCGTGCTCACCGCTGCTTTGACCAGCGTTGCTTGGTCGTAATAGGGCTGTACTTCGATACCGTCTGGCAGGTTGGCGTTGATCGTGGCCAGTTCTTCTTTGACGGCGCCGATCACTTGGGAGGTGTTGCTGCCGATCAGCTTCAACACCATGCCCACGACCACTTCGCCCTGACCATCCTTACTTGTCAGGCCGCGCCGGACTTCGCCGCCAATGTCCAGCTCGCCCAACTGATGCAGGTAGACGGGCGTGCCATCGATAGTTTTCACCACGATATTGCGCAGCGCATCCAGGTCCGTGGCCAGGCCCACGGAGCGGACGATGTATTCCTCATCATTCTTGACGATAAATTGTGCCCCAGCGTTGGCATTGTTGGCCTCGATCCGATCCTTGATGTCGGGCAGCGACACGTCGTAGCGGATCAGCGAGTCGGGATCGATGCGCACCTGGAATTGCTTGACCTCGCCGCCGATGGAGAGGACCTCCGTCACGCCTTTAACGGTCTGGAGATTGAACTTGACGATCCAGTCCTGGACCTCCCGCAACTCGGTGTTGCTGTATTGTCCGCTAGTATCTTCAAGCACGTAGAACAGTATCTGGCCGAGGCCTGTGGTAATTGGTCCCATTACCGGCTCGCCGAAACCCTCAGGAATGGCCCCCCGGGCCACCTGCAGGCGTTCCCCTACCAACTGGCGGGCGAAGTAGATATCGGTTCCGTCCTCAAAGTAGATATTGACCACGGACAAACCGAAGTTGGAGATCGATCGCACATGATCCAGTTGCGGCAGGCCATTCATGGCGCTTTCGATCGGGTAGGTAACGTATTTCTCGACTTCCTCCGGCGCCAGGCCTTCGGTTTCCACAAAGACCTGCACCAACGCGGGTGAAATATCCGGATAGGCGTCAACCGGTAAAGTCCGATACGCGAAGTAACCACCGATAAGCATTGCAAGAGAAATCACGACCACTAAGAGCCGGTTCTCCAGCGCAAAACGAATAAGAGTTTGCATACTGTTCTCCCGCAATTAGTGGTTGTGTCCGGATTCAAATTCACTTTTCTGCAGCTGTGCCTTGAGCACGAATGCCCCCTTGGCAACATAACGTTCGCCCGACTCCAGGCCAGCCAAGACTTCCACCGAGTCGCTGTCTCCGCGACCCAGCTTGGCCTGGCGAGGTTCCCAGTTCCCGTCGTGCCGCACGAATATCGTTGACTGGCCTTCCAAATCAATAATGGCGGTCCTGGGTACCACGACAGCAGCGGAAAATTCACCTAGGGTGATTTGGCCTTCAATGAACATGCCCGGTTTCCAGTCATTCTCCGAATTGTCCAGGAAGACCCTTGCCAAGCCCGTACGCGTGGCCTCGTCCACCAAGGGAGCCACATAGTCCAGGCTGGTCTCCACAGGTGCTGGACCGTGGCTGGTAGTTACCCGCACCGGCTGCCCTATCTTTACCAGAGGTACTTGCTTGGGATAGAGGGCGATATCCACCCACAATGTAGACAAACCCGCCACCACAAAAGCGGTATCGTCAGGTGCCAGGTGTTCCCCCAAGGTGACGTGGCGTTTGATGACCACGCCATCGATGAGGGATCTCAGTGAGAAACGAGACAGCGTCTCGGAACTTTCGGCCACGGCGAGAATATCGTCCGTTTTCACACTGTCACCGGTTTTTGCCAGCACCTCGACGATCTTGGCCGGGAAGCGAGGCGTGATATGGGCCACGGCTTCCTCGTTGAGTTTTACTTCTCCGGGCAGCGAGACTTGTTGGCGAATCACACCAGCTTCAGCGGTAGCAATTTCACCGCCAAAGTCAAATAGCAGGTCGGCGCCAAGGTTTAGCTCGGGCTCTTCCTCCTCATGGCCCTCATGACTGGCTTCTTCAACGTGGTCGCCGTAATCGTCGGAGTGAGCTTTCCCCTCATGTTTCCCTTCAACGGGGTCATGTTCAGAGTGTTGTTTGTCGTCTGTATGCCGAGCGCGCTCTTCAGTGTGAGCGGCTTCGTCTGCGATAGTAGTGGTAGCGGCGGCGATCGAGCTTTGTGGTGATAGTGCAAGAATCAAAATTCCGCAAAATACACAACTCAACAAAGTATTCATTGTGATTCATCCTGTGGTGAAAGAGACCCTTTAACTTTGATGCCGTCAAGCGTAGGCAGGCGCAGATCAGATCCGAAATTACTCACTGTGCCGGTGGGGTACAGTAAACGACGTTCCGCCGTGAGTGGCTGGCCGGTCAAAGTCTCCAAGGTGATCAGGGTTTGGTGAAAGTCAGTGGCAGCGACAATGGCCTCGGTTTCGAATGACAGCAATTGGCGCCGGGCCTCCACCAGCTCCAGATAGGAGAAACGCCCGTCACCGTAGCCTTCCTGAATCAGCGCGAGTGCCTGATGGGACTCGGGTAGTATCTGCTCACGTAACAGGGTAACCCGCTCGCGGGCCTGATCCAGCCAGGCGAAGGCATTGCGCAGTTCTGTGAACACTTTCACCCGGGTGGCCTTCTCTTCGAGATCCAGTTTTGTCAGGTTTTCCCGCGCGGCAGTGATGTTGCCCTGGTTTCGGTTAGAGACGCCAAGGGGCATGGAAAACGAAAAAACCACACCAGTATCGCCGGTGTCTTCGACCCGTCGGAAGCCCGCGCCGACTTCGATATCCTGTCGGCCCCGGGCAATGGCCAGGTCCAGTTCAGCCTGGCGCAGTCTTTCCAGGGTAATATACTGTTGGAGCTGCGGGGCCTGTTCCAGTTGGAATTGGACGCTGGCAAACTCAGGCGTTGGCGCCAGGGCAAAGAGCTCGGCCTCGACACCGGTAAAATCCACTGAGGTTTCGCCCCACAGACTCGCCAAGCGCCGCTTGGTGTTCGCCTGGCGCACCGTGAGATTGCTCACCGCCAGCCTGGCCTGCATCAAGTCCGTGCGAGCACGGCTCAGTTCCGCCCGACTAGCGCTGCCAGCATTAAACCGCCTTTGGGCGACGTTTTCTGCGGTGCTTGTAAAGTCCACGACTTGCCGAGCAAAGACCAGCAAGCGTTGTGTTTGCGCCACTTCCAGATAACGACTGGCCGCCGCCGACAACGCGTCCAGACGGGCAAGTTCGTAGTCGCGTTCAATGGTTTGGCGGCGCCATTGGCCAACATCACGGCGCAGGGAACGCTTGCCACCCATCTCAATGACCTGGCTGAGCGCCAGGGTGGTTTCCATGGCGTCGGTCCCCGAAAATTCACCACCACCAGCGATATTCTCTACATCGAGGGAAATTTGCGGGTTAGGCCGGAACCCTGCCTGAAGGGCCCGTGCCTCGGCCGCGCGAATGTCATAGGGGTACACAGCCAGTTCGGGATTCCCCCTTAGAACCCGAGATAAGGCCTCGGGAAACGTAAGCCTTGTCTCTTGAACTCCCGTGGCTGAGACAAGGGAGGAAAAGCCGATAAGCGCACCGCATTGAAATATGCGTCTTGTCCAGGGTATCAGGTTTCGGCCTATATCCTGACGGCAACGAAAATACATGAACATGCATTACCTCACGTACAGATTATTGAGAAATTTTGATGCCAGTCGGCAACCGGAGAGTGACGTCAGGCGATAGGGGGTCTAAGGCCTGGGGACACAAAATTGGATTGGTATACAAGCAAATAAACACTGGCGTTGCGGTCAGAGCGTGAAGGTACCAAGCCACAACTATGAACAGTTAAGAATGCTGGAAATATGTTATGACAATGGCAGCAATGATGGCAGTCGATGTGATCGGAGGCTCCGAACGGGGAGGGGTTTTCAGCCTCGCTGAATGACTCGGAATCATGGCCCTGCTTGAGTTCCAGGTGATCCAAACCACTTTGGTCGGACTGGTGGACATCACCCATAGCAACCCCTGATTGAAAAGCAATCAAAACGGTTAGTATTAGTGATGTCCACTTAAGCATTATCTGCGCCGCGCAATCCGACAGCCTTTTACCTGAATGTTGAAATGCGCTAAAGACCTAGACTGGCAAATGCTACTTTTATTCATCTCCTGCCTCCATTGACTGTCTTCTGATGCAGCATTGAGTAAAGTACGGGAAGCACAAAAAGTGTTAAAAGTGTCGAGGATATAATCCCACCAATAACCACTGTCGCCAGTGGCCGTTGTACTTCCGCTCCGGTTCCGGTGTTCAGCGCCATTGGGACAAAACCAAGGCTGGCTACTAATGCAGTCATTAGAACCGGTCGCAATCTGACCAGTGCCCCGTTGACAACGGCCGCCCTCAAATCATCATGTTGATGCCACAGATCACGAATAAATGCAACCATAACCAGGCCATTCAATACCGCGACTCCAGACAGCGCGATAAATCCCACTCCCGCTGATATGGAAAGCGGCATATCCCGCAGCCATAGCATCAACACGCCGCCAGTGAGTGCAAGCGGTACACCACTGAAAATGATTAGCGCGTCCTTGATTGAACCAAAAGCCATCACCAACAGAGCAATAATGAGCGCCAGCGTCACTGGCACTACGACAGACAGCCGCTGGCTAGCCGACTGTAGCTGCTCGAACGTTCCGCCATAATCCAGCCAGTAACCCGCGGGAATATCCACCTCCTCGCGAGCGCGCTGCTGAATTTCAGATACGAAGCTGCCCAGATCTCGGCCACGAACATTAGCTGTAACGACCACCCTCCGTTTTCCATTCTCGCGGCTGATCTGGTTAGGCGCTGGTGCCAACTCAACTGTCGCGACTTCAGAAAGCGGCACAAACTCGTCATCCGGCAATGGAACAGGTAGATTTCCAAGATTATCAACGTCACGGCGAATGGTCTCAGGCAGACGAACCACCAGTTGGAACCGCCGGTCACCCTCATAGATCATTCCGGCATTTTCTCCGCCGACCGCGGCCGCGACTAAATCCTGTAACGAGTCAACAGTAAGACCATAGCGCGCTAATGCCATTCGCTTGGGATGAACGGACAACATGGGAAGTCCCGTAACCTGCTCTACTCGGACGTCGGCGGCACCCTCAACCGACTGCACCACTTCCATCACTGCGTTCGCAGTATCTAGAAGTTGATCTAGATCGTCTCCGAATACTTTGATGCCTAGATCTGCTCGCACCCCGGAAATGAGCTCATTGAAGCGCATTTCGATAGGTTGGGTGAATTCATAGTTATTGCCAGGCAGGAGCTCTACAGCCTCCTGAACTTCCGCAATCAGAGCCTCACGCGACTTTCCAGGATCAGGCCACTGGTCGCTGGGTTTAACGATGACATAAATGTCGGATATATTGGGTGGCATGGCGTCCGTCGCGACTTCTGCTGTACCTGTGCGCGCAAACACTTTATCCACTTCAGGAAACGCTTTTATACGTTTTTCCAGCTGTTCCTGCATCTCCAGTGCTTGTTCCAGGCCTGTGCCGGGTGCACGTAGCGCCTGTAAAGCAAAATCGCCCTCGCCCAGTTGTGGTACGAACTCTGTTCCTAGGGTAGTTGCCAGCCAAAGACAGCTTGCCAACAGCGCACTCGCACTGCCCAGTACCACCCAGCGGAATTCCAGGGCATACTCGAGCATCGGTCGATAAATGAATTTCGCGTAACGCATAACGCGACTTTCCTTTTCCTCAACCTTGCCATTCATAAAGATGGCAATCGCTGCGGGAACGATAGTGAGCGAAAACACCATGGCTGCAAGAAGCGCCATGACGACCGTGGCGGCCATCGGATGGAACATCTTTCCTTCGACACCAGTGAGACTGAAGATAGGAATGTAAACCACGGTGATAATCGCCACACCGAACAACGCTGGTCGTATCACTTCCGTTGTGGCCTCATACACCAGTTGGAGCCGTTCCTTTATTGGGAGAAGGCCCCCACTGCCCGCCTGTGTTTCAGCGAGGCGTCGAATACAGTTCTCAACAATGATTACCGCACCGTCTACGATCAATCCGAAGTCAAGTGCGCCCAGACTCATCAAGTTGGCAGAGACACCTGTACGTACCATGCCGCTAATAGTTGCCAGCATAGATAGGGGGATGACGGCTGCCGTGATCAAAGCCGCTCGCAGATTTCCCAGTAGCAATAACAAGACCACTACTACCAGCAGCGCGCCCTCGAGCAGATTCTTTTGTACGGTGGCAATGGCCCGATCTACTAGAGAGGTGCGGTCGTAGACTAATTCCAACTCGACACCCTCTGGTAGTGAAGGACGAATGCTTTCCAGTTGCTCTCCCACCGCCTTTGCTACGCTGCGAGAATTCTCTCCCATCAACATCATCGCGGTACCCAGAACCGTTTCTTCACCGTCCCTGGTTGCAGCGCCAGTGCGCAGTTCCTTGCCAATCGCGACATCCGCCACATCGCCCACCTGTACCGGCACACCGCCTCGGTTGGCAATGACAACCTGCTCAATTTCCGCGATGTTCTCCAGCAACCCCGGAGAACGCACCAGCAACTGTTGTCCATTTCGCTCAATGTAGCCGGCGCCCCGGTTGTCGTTGTTGGCACGCAGTGCATCGCTAACATCAGCAAGGCTTAAGTCGAACTCAAGCAATCTGGCGGGGTAAGGCGTGACATGATATTGCTTGTCGTATCCGCCAATTGTGTTGATTTCCACCACCCCGGGGACCTGAGCAAGCTGAGGGCGGATAATCCAGTCCTGCACTTCGCGCAGTGCCGTCGCATCCCAGGGCTCGCCATTTGCTTGGGAAGTTCCGACTTTTGCAGTCACCGTGTACATAAAGATCTCACCGAGACCGGTGGAAATAGGCCCCATTTTCGGCTCGAGGCCGATGGGCAAAACCCCCTTGATAGCGCCCAATCGTTCAGTGATCAGATTGCGAGCAAAGTAGATATCCGTGCCTTCTTCGAAGACGACTGTAATCTGGGAAAGGCCATATCTGGACAATGAGCGTGTATAGGCCAGTCTGGGTAACCCATAGAGCGCAGTTTCAATCGGAAACGTCACCCTCTGCTCGACCTCAAGCGGCGAGTAGCCCTCCGCTTCAGTATTGATCTGGACTTGGACATTGGTGATATCCGGCACTGCGTCGATAGGCAGGCGTTGAAAACTCCAGACGCCGAATCCGACAACAATCAAAACCAGAGATAGGATAAGATAGCGCCGCTCTACAGAGAGGCGCACGATAGCATCAATCATGATTGCCTCCTGTTAATGTTCGTGAGTAGCGCTGGACTTTTCCAGATCGGCTTTGATCAAGTAGCTGTTCTCGACAACATACTTGTCGCCGGGCTCCAGGCCTGACCGTACTTCGGCAACGCGTTCATCGCTACGACCTAACACCACAGGGCGGGGCTCATAAGTCTCTCCCTCCTGAACGAACACCACCGTTCGGTTTTCGAATTGCTGTATACCCCGCCTATCAACGGCCAATTGTACTTCGGAGGATTCGACGACGATCTTGGCAGTCACGAGCAAACCTGGCGAAAGCAGTCCCAGGTTATTATCAACAGCAACACGAGCAACAACATAGGGAGCATCATTCTTGCTCGGTAGAAGATGCAGGATGTTGCCGTCATAAGCTTTATCTTCAATGGCAAATCGCACCTGCTGTCCGATACTGACGTCCTCGCGTTGTCCTGGAAAAATCTTCAACTCTGCCCAAAGAGTATCGAGATCGGCGATAGCGAACAGCGGCTGGCCGTTGACCAGCTCTCCAACATTGACGTTTCGTTGGGTAATTGTGCCAGCAATCGGCGCAGTTACCGTATAGGACTGAAGACTTTCATTGGATTCGATGACAGCCAGGGCGTCCCCTGCCTTGACCGCATCACCAAGACTCACTTCCACTCGCCGCACCTGCCCATTAAACCGACCGGTGACATGCGCCAATCGTTCTGGATCTGTCACTAGGCGTCCATAACTTGTCCGGGTCTCGGTTACAACCATCGGCCCCGCCTCCGCAACTCTTAATCCGGACTGTTCAGCCAATGCGAGGCTAATACGTACATGGGCTTCCTCTTCCTGACGGACCTCTTCGTGACCCCCTTCTGTTTCATATTCATGGTCATGTTTTACCGAATCGGAGGACTCAGTTGCGTATGCCGGTCCCCACGCAAAGCCCAATGTGCTTGCGACAACCAGCAGTGTCTGTAATAGATTCATGATCGGAAATCCTGTGCTTTCAACGGCTGGAGTCAACGGCTGCAGCAGCCAACGACTCGCCTGTCAGTTGTTCGATTAGGGCCTGGTTGAGTAGCGCTGAGGTAGCCGCATCGACAAGGTTGCGCTGGCTTGCGAGCAAGTCCCGTTGGGCGGATTGCCACTCGATATAGCTATAACGACCCTGTTCATAGGCGTCTCTGGTAAGCTCTAATGCCCTCTCAAGGTCCGGAATCACCTGCTTTTGCATTGTGGTCGCAGCACCCACCGCCTGGACGTGAAGCTGGTAGGCTTCATAGAGACGTGCGCGCAGCATCAGTAGCGCGCTATCCCGTCGCAGACTCACCTCATTTCGGGCCGCCTGTGCCGCCCGTATCTGTCCCTGGTTGCGGCTCTTCGAGAACAGAGGCACTGAGACGCCCGCCACCAGCGCTGAGTCTCCACTTTCCTCGAAATACCGAGCGCCGATCTGCCAGCGGAGATCACTACGCGATTGACTGCGGACAAGCGCGAGCTCTGCATCTCGCAAGCGTTGTTCACTGGCGAACACTTGAATATTCGGACTGTCGCTAGCGCGCTTGAACAATGCTGAAAAATTCGCTGGATTAGTGAAGGCAAATAGATTGCCATTGAGCCGTCTAAAATCTACGTTTGGCATGCCAAGCAAGGCGGACATTGCCATTAGGCTGCTGTCGAGTGCCGCCTGCAGCCTTTGCTGATCCAGTAACGTTTCCTTCATTTGTGCCCGGGCACGCAGTACCTCTGCTTGAGGCGTGGCACCCCGTTCTGCCCTCCGAGTGACAACCTCGAGGGTGTCTTTTGCAAGGCTTACGGCGTCGCTGGCGAGTCGCTGCTTTTCTTGTAGCGCGAGAGTGCTGATAAAGGTGCGGGTAACCTCGCCTATCAGGCTTAGCGCTTCGGCTTTACGTTCAGCGTCAACGAGCGTATAGCGGCCAGAGACAGCCTGGGTGCGCGCAACACGCTTGTCGCCCAGTTCGATGACCGATGATAGGGAAAGGGTGTACTCAGCCCCATCAAGGTCTCCGTAGTTTCCCGAACCGAGAACATTTTCAGCTTCGAAAGCCGTTTCCAGCGCGGGAGCCTGGTCGGCGGCGAGCCGCTGGCCCTCGAGCCCTTCCAGTCTCAGTGAAAACACCTCAAGCATGGGGTTTTGCTTGAGAGATAGTCTCACGGCATCGGCGAGTGTCAGCGCTTGCGTGTCAGCTTGTGCGCCTCCCGGTAGGAGGCCAATTATACTCAGGCACAGAGCCAATAGTTTTGCCGGCAGCCCACGCCGTGGGCGCCACAAAAAATCGTGGTAGTACATAACCTGATTCCTGTGAAATCAACAGTAAGTAAATCCCCTTCCGGGGGCTTGATTTACAGGTTCAGGCGATGGGAGGGCGGAGGAATGAGTCTACGTGTTTGGCTATGTATTTAACGCTGTAACTAGAATCGTACAGTGAAGTCATCAATGCTGGGTAATCACCGACATTCGTGATCACCAATAAATGAGAACCATGACAATGGTTTCCCTGACAGTTATCGGAAAGATCGGCCGAGTGCTCAGTTGACTCGCTTAAACCAATGTCCGTCGAGGAGGGGAGATCATCGATAATCGCATGCGAATCCTGCTCGTGCTGATGGATATCACCAAGGTGCGACGGCAAGACATCAGATATGACGGAGAAGGTTTGCACCACCATCACTATCGCAATCAGTATTATTGTCCACGATCTGGACATCAGTCTACGGTCCCTACAACAAGCATCGCTGTCACGTTACAGTAGTGGCTATAAGGAGTCAATGTAAGAAAATTCCCATACGCCGGACTTGAGACTAGGAACCATTCGGCGGGACCGCCTCTCATTCACCCGCGCTCCTTGGTAACATCTATATTTTTCAGTATTTTATGCGGAATTATGCAATTGGATAGTGAGAATTACTCTGGGTTTTGGTTACTCACCTACAAATACCCCTTGCCAACGGCATCTAAATGAGAATAATTGCCATTCTCGAAATCTGCCCGAAAAAATCCCATGCTAGTTCCTCTGAAAAAACTGACCCGCCTAATCCCACTGTTCACCTTTATCCTGGTGACCCCCAGTCTCATTGCCGCAGAGGTCAACGTGTATTCTGCCCGCAAGGAAGCGCTAATCAAACCGCTACTCGATAAGTTCAGCGCCGAATCCGGCATTAAGGTAAACCTAGTTACCGCCAAGGGCGATGCCCTGCTGACGCGGCTGAAAAGCGAAGGGCTCAACTCGCCTGCGGATGTTCTGATCACAACCGACGCCGGACGTCTCTACCGGGCCCAGCAGGCCGATGTTTTGCAGCCGATAGCGTCCGAGATGCTGTCCGAGAGCATCCCCGCCCATCTGCGCAGCCCGGAAAACTTCTGGTTCGGTCTGTCCGTTAGGGCCCGAGCCATCGTTTACTCCAACAACCGTGTTCAGCCTACGAATCTCAGCACCTACGAGGCCTTGACCGAACCCCAGTGGAAGGGCCGCATTTGCATCCGATCCTCCAGCAATATCTATAACCAGTCGTTGGTGGCAGGCATGCTGGCAACCCAGGGCGAAAAAAAGACCGCCTCCTGGCTGGCAGCGTTTGTACCCAATTTTGCCCGTCCACCACAGGGCGGCGATCGGGACCAGGTTGCTGCGATTGCTGCAGGACTGTGTGATGTGGCCGTGGTGAACAGCTATTACCTCGGCGCCATGATCAAATCCAGCGACCCAAAACAACAGGCAGCGGCGGCCAAAGTTGGCATTTTTTGGCCCAACCAAGAGGATCGCGGCACCCACATCAATGTCAGTGGTGCCGGCGTTACCTCGGCGAGCAAGAACAGGGAGCAGGCCATCGCCCTGATCGAGTTTCTCGCCCGCAGTGATAGCCAGACGTGGTATGCCGAATCCAACAACGAATACCCCAGCCGAGCTGGTGTTGACCCCGGCGAACTGCTCAAATCCTGGGGCGATTTCAAAGCCGATCAGGTCGATGTCAGCGAATTGGGTCGGCTAAATGCCCAAGCCGTAATGGCTATGGACCGAGCTAGTTGGAAGTAGGCGAGAGCTCTGCTCAACCAATCTCCCAAAAGGTTGCGCCTGTCGCAAACGTTAAAAGTTGGCGCGGCGGCCTGCTTGTGGTCGCACTGCTCCTGGCCGTCCCGGTATTAGTGATTATTGGCAGCCTCGCGCTGCCCTTCAGCGAGATGTGGCACCACCTGATTCAGACGGTGCTATCTGATTACATCGTCAATTCCCTACTGTTGATGATTGGAGTTGGCCTCGGCACCTTTTTCCTTGGAGTTAGCGCCGCCTGGCTGACTGCCATGTGTGACTTCCCGGGGCGTCGTTTTTTCAGCTGGGCACTGCTGCTGCCGTTGGCCATGCCCGCATACATTATAGCCTACACCTATACCGGCATACTGGACTTCACCGGACCTGTTCAAACAATCCTTCGGGAAACTTTCAACTGGGGTTATGGCGACTACTGGTTCCCGGAGATCCGCTCTCTCGGCGGGGCGGCATGTATGCTGTCGCTGGTGCTCTACCCCTACGTGTACCTGCTGGCGCGCGTGGCCTTCACCGAGCAGTCCACCGCCCTGCTGGAGGCCAGCCGTAACCTGGGACGGGGCCCTTGGACAACTCTCTTCCTGGTTGCCCTGCCAATGGCCCGCCCGGCTGTCGCCGCGGGTGTCAGCCTGGCACTGATGGAAACCCTTGCGGATTTCGGTACCGTGGATTACTTCGGTGTCAGCGTATTCACCACCGGGATTTTTCGCACCTGGTATGGCCTGGGTGAACTAACCACTGCCGCCCAACTCGCCTCCTTCCTGTTGCTGTTCGTATTTGCCCTGTTCGCCCTGGAACGGATATCCAGGGGACGCATTCGCTTTCACCACAGTGCAGTGCGCAGACAGGTAGCCCGCGTTGAACTACATGGCTGGCGCGGCAGCGCCTGTTTCGGCGCGTCAGCCGCCATACTCCTGGCCGGTTTCATCCTGCCCGCCGGACAGCTGTTGTTCTGGGCCGCCCGCGACTGGCCCCGGCAGTTCGATACGGACTTTCTGGCGCTGGCCGGCAACAGCTTCATGCTGGCTGCGGTCGCCAGTACCTGCTGCCTGTTGATCGCGCTGTTCCTCGCCTACGGCAGGCGACTCTATCCCGGGCGTATGGAGGCCCTGTCCGTGCGGACAGCGGCCATGGGTTACGCCGTGCCCGGCACCGTTATCGCGGTTGGAGTACTGATTCCCTTTGCCTGGTTCGACAATCACCTTGACAGCTTCCTGCGTGAGCACTTCGGCATTTCCAGCGGGCTGCTGTTGAGCGGATCCCTGATCGCGCTGGTCTTTGCCTACCTGGTGCGGTTCCTCTCGGTATCCCTGCAGTCAGTTGAGTCCGGCCTGGCGAGAGTCAGACCCAGCCTCGATGAATCCGCCCGCTCCCTCGGCCATACACCGGCCGCCGTGCTGCGCCGGGTTCACCTGCCTATACTGCGGGGCAGCATGCTGACTGCCCTGCTACTGGTATTCGTGGATGTACTCAAGGAGTTACCCGCCACCCTGATCCTGCGCCCCTTTAACTTCAACACCTTGGCGGTCAGGACCTACGAACTGGCCTCGGATGAACGCTTGGCGGATGCCGCCACACCGGCACTGACCATTGTGCTGATCGGGCTGCTGCCGGTCATACTGCTCAGCCGGGGTATCTCCTCAGGAGAGGAACAATGACCAGGCAACTTGAATTACGGCAGGTGTCAGTGAACTATGCCAGCTTCACCGCCGCCCGCGATATTTCCCTCAACCTGGAAACGGGCCAGATTGGTTGCCTGCTGGGCCCCTCGGGCTGTGGCAAGACCACCCTGTTGCGCGCCATCGCCGGATTCGAGCCGGTCGCCGCCGGCGAGATCAGCCTGCACGACCACCTGATCAGCTGCCCCGGATTCAGATTGCCATCGGAGCAGCGCAGGGTGGGCATGGTTTTCCAGGATTTTGCTCTGTTTCCCCACCTCAATGTGCGCGGCAACGTGGGCTTCGGGCTCAACTCGCTGGCGGCAGACGCGCGGCGTGCGCGAATTGACAAAATGCTGCGGCTGGTTGGCCTTAGTGCACAGTCGGACCGCTACCCCCACGAACTATCCGGCGGCCAACAGCAGCGGGTAGCCCTGGCCCGCGCCCTGGCGCCGGACCCTGAGATACTGCTGCTGGATGAGCCGTTCGCCAGCCTAGACACCGATCTGCGTGAACAGCTGGCCTGTGAGGTGCGCGACCTGCTTAAGGCCAACAACGTGACGGCCATCTTGGTTACCCACGACCAGCACGAGGCCTTCGCTATGTCAGACCACATAGCCCTACTCAAGGACGGCGAACTCATACAGGCGGGCACACCCTACCAGCTATATCACGATCCCGTCTCCGAATTCGTGGCCGGCTTCGTCGGCCAGGGGGCCATACTCCGTCTCGCCACTGGCGAGAACCCCGAGCTGGATCGCGCACTCGGTCTCAATGAGGGGGAAGACCCGGTGCCAGGGGAGCGGCTGAAGCTGCTGCTGCGCCCGGAAGATGTCAGCTACCAGCCAGGAAGCGACCTGCGCCTGCCGGTAGCCGCCCGCACTTTCCGCGGGGCAAGTTATCTCTACGCGCTGTCGCTACCCGATGGCCAGCGAATTCTGTGCCAAGCCCCCAACCATGTCAGCCTGGCAATTGGTGACGCAATGCCGGTCGCCCTCGTCCAGCGCCGCCGGGTCACCTTCAGGAACTAACTCGATTCCCCCCATAAGAATTATTCCATTATCTGTTGCAAATAATAATCATTATCATTAGTATTCACTCCAATCTTGACCGGCTGACCAGGCTTCGGTGGTTGGTCTTGCACAAAATCAAAACAACCAAGGGTAGAACATGAAGAAGCATTTCCTGAGCGCTGCGATAGCGACCATTGTGGCCAGCAACGCGTACGGTATTGCGTTGGAAGAAATCACCATCGTCGGCAGCCAGGACGAGGCTAGGACCCTGCCAGGATCCGGTTCCGTGGTGGGCAATGACCAGATTCTTATCGAGGCCGCCAACGACATCAACCAGTTGCTCAAGACGGTCCCGGGAATCTACATCCAGGAGGAAGACGGTTACGGCCTGCGACCCAACATCGGTATCCGCGGTGCAACCAGTGAACGAGCTTCCAAGGTGACCTTGATGGAAGACGGAGTCATGATCGCCCCCGCGCCCTACTCCAACCCGGCGGCCTACTATTTCCCCACTGCGCTGCGCATGCACTCAGTAGAGGTACTCAAGGGCGCACCGCTTCTGCGCTACGGCCCCCAGACTACCGGCGGTGTGGTAAACATGGTTTCCACCCCGATCCCGCAGGAAAACACAGGTGGCGTCAGTTTCCGATACGGTGAGAACAACGAGATGGATCTGCTGGCCAACTGGGGCGGGCGCTCCGGTGACTTCGGCTACCTAGTGGAAACCGCCCAGCGCCAGAGCGATGGCTTCAAGGACATCGACCGCAGCAGCAATGACACCGGCTACGATATTGCCGACTATGTGGTCAAGCTGGGTTGGGAAGGCGACCTCCAGAGCCTGCTCCTCAAGGCCCAGTACTCCGAGGAGACGTCAGACGAGACCTACCTAGGTGCCACCGACCGGGATTTCGATCGAAACGAGAATCGGCGCTATGGCCTGTCATCTATCGACCAGATGGACAACGAGCACCAGGGCTATAGCCTAACCTACCAGCTCCGCCTCGGGAGCAACGTGAACATGACCGCAATCGGCTACTACAACGAGTTCACCCGGGACTGGTTCAAGCTCAGTGGTGGCGGCAGCCTGGTGGAAGCCGCCAACGGCGGTGACCTGGAAACCCAGGGCATCCTCGAAGGCACCATCGACGCCGAGGGCCTGCCCTACAAGCACAACAGCCGGGAATATGAATCCAAGGGCCTGGATGTCAACTTCGACGTCGATCTGGGCGCTCACCAGCTGGCCCTGGGCGGACGCGTTCACCAAGACGAGATGGACCGTTTTCAGCCCACCGAGTACTACGATCAGGTAAACGGTGGACTGGTATTCGTCAGCATCAAAGAGCCCTCTGGCAGCGACAACCGCCTGGAACAGGCCGACGCCCTCTCCTTCTGGGCAGTGGACAGTTGGCAGCTTAACGACGCACTCAATGCAAACCTAGCCCTGCGTTACGAAGATGTCGAATCCTGGCGCAAACAGTACGAGGACCCCGAGCGCCAGGTACTGGATAGCCGTCGCGAGAACAGTTCCGCCGAGTGGCTCCCCGGCGCATCATTCACCTATGACCTGAGCGACAACTGGCAGGTACTGGCGGGTGTTCACCGCGGATTCTCTCCCCTCGGTGGTAGCGCCCAGCGCAATGAAGATCCCGAAACCAGCACCAACTGGGAAGCCGGTGTGCGCTACCAGGGCAGCTGGTTTGTCGAGGCGATCGGTTTTTACAGCGATTTCAACAACAAAACCGAAAACTGCTCCAACGCCAGCCCCTGCAGCGATGGCTCGACCTCGGGCTCCTTCAATACCGGCGAGGCAACTATTACCGGCCTGGAACTGCAGGCGGGTACTTCCCTCGAGCTGGGCAATCTCATGATTCCACTCGATGCCATGTACACCTACACCGATGCGGAAGTCAGCAAGGACAATGACGAGGCAGGTTTCAGCGAGGGCGACCACCTGGCCTCGGTGCCAGAAAACGTGTTCAGCCTGCGCCTGGGCGTGGAGACCGGCTTCGGCTGGAACAACTACGCGGTTGCCAAGTACATCGACGAGATGTGCATGGACGTGGGTTGCAACAACGGTGGCTCCCGGTTCGATCGGAGTGAAGACCTGTTCGTTGTGGACTTTATCAGTCGCTATGAACTGAACGACTCCGCCACGATCATCCTCAAGGTGGACAACCTGATGGATGAACAGGCGATCGTTTCCCGCCAGCCCGATGGCGCACGGCCGAACAAGCCACGCACCGCCTCGATCGGTTTTAACTGGTCGTTCTAAAGCAGCAGCATTCCGGAACTGACCTCATACTTGTGCGGCTTACTAAGAGCAAGACAAAACGGGTGGCGGCCGCCCCTGTCACAGATGAGATCTTCCTTGATCTTCCGGATGGGTTTCAACGGCCCCGCGGCTGTTCGGGGATTATCGAATCCATACAGTCCAGTATCAATCTTGTGCCTGAAATCGCGGTACCGCGGCGCAAAGCGGTAGCCGAAGAAATGCAGCAGCGCGAAGTTCACCTGGTTTGAGCCATGCGTATCCGTCGAGTGAGTGCTTGGCTGGGCATCAGACGTATTGTTGAACAGGACATAGAACACATAGTGGCTCTCGTGCTCATTAGCGCCAATGATGCGTGCGCTGAGGGGTACGTGGCTGGCCAGCAGCGTGTACGCAATAACCCCCTTTTTTAGCCCGAAGTACTTGGCTGAGTGGCGAGAGTTTACCGTGGGCACCTCCGTCTCAAACTTCTGGCCGTCACTGGAGGAATGCACGGTGTCACCGATGTCGAAGTACCGGAAGATCGGCAGCTTGGCAGTGGCATCCGCCAGTCGGTCATTCGCTTCCCGGAGCGTCTCCAGCCTTGTGAAGTTAGCCGCTGCCGTACTTAGCTGGTCCCGCGTGAAGTTAGATATCTCAGACATGCGCCCAAGGCCCATTTTAGTGGCGAACGCCATCAGGCCTGCAACGAGAAGGGGCTTATTAGCCCTCCCCCGCTGGTACCGCCCCATCACATGTTCAAAGGAAGACAAGAAATGCGTCCGCCGATCGATATGAAGCAGTAATTGGTCGATATCGATCCGCTCAGCCACATCGAAAAGGGGTTCGTGCTCGGCTGGCTCATCCGCCTCCAGACTCCTGGACCAGGCGAGTCGACCGTTACGCAGATGAACATAAGGATTGGCTCCGCCCTTGATGCGCTCATTCACCGCCTTATAGCGCGCCGCCAGTTCCTCTTTCAGATTGTCTAGCTGATCTCGGACTGGCGAACTGGCCTCGACCAATCCCAAATTTGGCAGCAAGACCTCTTTGTTCTCCAGCACCTCGCGGTCCACAAGGTCATCTTCCAGGCTTCGGTATCGCGTGCTTTCAGCGCAGAAGATGTCACCCGCTTCAAGGCGATCTCTAAATTGCCGATAGAGGAAGTATTCATAGCGATTGCGGTTGAGCGTACCATCGCTCTGGATTAGGTGGCGCCGATAACGCTCTGGGACGATCGATAGCGGCATGTTGTCGGGCATGTGCACTCCCCGACGGAAGGAATCTGCCATCTTATTGAGCTCTGATACCAGCGTGGCCTGGGAGCGTGTGCCCGATAGGTCCAAGAAACGGAGCAGCGGACGGAGATTCCGTTTCACCTTAGGCATAATACTATCGACCGCCTGCCACTCCAGTACGCGGTCATCAATGGCGCCATCTTCAGCCAGGTAATCGCAGAGCCGCTCAAGGCGAGCCTTTGGCAGCTTTTTGAAGGCCATACGCCTGATACTGCCAAAGGTCACCGCGTCGTCGATGTCCGAATCGAGAAACATCTGCAGGATCTCGATACCCCGGTCCATATCACTGGAAACTTGCTGGCGCTGTTCCAGAATGGCCTCCCGAGTAGCTTCTTTCACCTCCTCGCTGTAGCGACGGATCAGTGCACAGTGTGCATTGAGCAGATGATCGTACAACCGGCGGTATCGGTCGTGGATAAAGCACAGCACATATAAGCGACTACTCGATTCGGCCATTCTCTTCAGTTTGTACACCGTGTAGTAGTCCACAAGCGAGGCGTAGAAGCGCACGCTTTCCGGGGTTAGTTTGGTTGCCCTGATCACGCATGACATACAACGGACGACCGGATATCCGTACCGTATCCAATGCCCTGCTCTCCAGGGTATCCCGGTGCTGTGAGGACATGCACTCGAACCCGAAGTGATCGAGAATCCAGGCCAATTGGCGCTGGCACACCACCTTGGACATCTTTAGATTGGGGACCGGCTTACCCTCGAGGTATTTCTCTCTGCGGTAAGCCAGGTCGTCAGCGACCAAAGCGGGCGTCAGGACGAAGAATCGCTGTCGCGCCCTGAAGTAACCGAGCTGGAGCAGGAAATTGGCTCGGGTTTTGGGTGTTCGCAGCTGACCGAAGTACTCCTGCTCACGGGCATTGAGCTGGAAGAACAAGGCCCGGTCAGAATCTGAGAAGACCGGATGCCCCCAAAGCAGTTCGTACTCCTCCGGAGAGAGCGCCTGGAGGCGCTCGCTCTGTGGCAGGATATCATCGGTAGAATAATCGTCGTCTTGTGGCATGCATTGCCTCCCTCGCTAACCGTTTTGGCGTGGCCAAAACCTTGTAAAGGCCACCCCTGAAGCGTAGACTGTGCGGTCGGCGGAAATCAGGTGCCGACTATGTGCATCTTCTATTGGGGGCAGGACATCTTCTAGGTATTCACACCCAGGAGATGGCAATGTCTGTCAAAAACAAAGCGGAAGATCGCGAGAAATATCGGCCTATTCGCCGCAAATACAATCACCACGACCGGTCATGGATTCACTCGGGAGAGACACCTGGGTGGTGGGTGAACCTATTCATGACACATCCCCGGCGTAGGGAGGAGGCACGTCTGTGCCGGTTGCTAAATCGGGGATCAGTTGATGGCGACGAGGTGGTTTTTCCGCTCGGGAACCACAAGCCGCACAAGGATTACTGGTGAATCCCCTCCCCTAGTGAACCTTTTCGGCGATCTGGGCCAAGAAGACCATTTTGGCACTAGAACCCGACAGAACGAGAGTAGTCTCAGACTCAACCATGACCATACCGCGCTGCATCCTTATGCTTGTTGCCTGATCGCTCGAATTCCAATGTCGAATGGGTGATTTCGAACTCCTCGTCAAGGCAAATCTTGATCGCCTCCTTGATACTGTCGAGGCCGTCCCATCGGCCATCCTGAATCACAACATGAGTATCCAGCGCGGCCTGATGTTCCTGCATCTGCCAGAAATGGGCGTGGTGCACCTCTTCGACCCCGTCCACGCCCTCCATGGCGGCAAGTACCGCATCAATGTCGATGTTGGGCGGGCTGCCCAGCATCAGTGTGCGGATCGGGCCGCCGATTTCCGTGAAAGCGAGCCAGAGGATGTAGGCTGCAATACCGATAGTGATTGCTGGATCGACCCAGCGGATATCGTAGAGCAGTATCAGGACCCCGCCAGCTATGACCGCTACCGAAGCCAACGCGTCACTGAGGTTGTGCAAGAACAGCGCTCGGATATTTACACTGCCTTTTTGCATGCTATAGGTTAGTAACGCTGTAAATGTATCTATGGCAAGGGCCACTCCGCCAAGGATTACCACGGTCCAGCCAGCAATTTCTGGTGTATCGACGAAGCGCATCGCGCCTTCATAGATGAGATAGAGCCCGATGATGATTAGCGATGTGTAGTTGATCAAGGCTGCCACGATCTCAACCCTCCCGTAGCCAAATGTCATCTTCCCATCGGTCGGGCGACGCGCTATCTTGCGCGCACCGAAGGCGATGACGAGCGAGGCCATGTCCGAGAAGTTGTGGATGGCGTCCGCGATCAGTGCGAGACTGCCCGAGAATATTCCGCCAATGATCTGTGCGACGGTCAGAAGCCCGTTGGCCCAGATGGCCATTGCAACCTTTCGATCACCCTCTTTGGGTTCCATATGGACGTGGTCGTGCGTCATCTGTTTTCCTTTCATTCGCTTGTAGTATCGATCTAATCTCATCACTTCCTCAGATGCAAGGAGATGAAAAATCCCGATGAAGAACATCGCTGTACCCTATGGCCGGTTTGTGGTTTAGTGCGCTTCTGTAAGCAGCTCCTCAATGAAAAGGTAGAGAAGCGCAGTCATGCAAAATCTTATGATTCACCTTCATGGACGGCACCATACGAGGTTTTCGCAGCGAGCAAACGGTCATTTTAATGACCCTAAATCCAGCGCCGCACAGCATTACAATACCGCTTGTACAATTCCCCGTGCTCCACCGCCAGATGCTGCTCCTCCAGTCTTATCTGTACTTGTATTAGCGCCAGGTCCAACATCATGATCAACAGGGTGACGGCATTAGGAAGTACCAGGAAGAACCCAAAAACACTTAGCATAATGCCCGCGAAAATGGGATTGCGGGAGTACTTGAACAACCCTTGCTGCACAAACTCGGTTCGATGGTCATAATCAACACCGATGCGCCACGACTCACCCATCTGCCCCTGGGCAACCACAATAATTCCCAACGCTATAGACATCACTGCAATCCCCAAAGTCTGCAAACTCTCATGGTTCAGCCAATGAAATGGAGCGAGGTATTCGTAATACCGCTCCGGCAGCAAATACACCACCATCACCAGAAGCGACAAAAGCGGAAGTACCCGGAAGTAGCGACTGGTAATCTCCTCTGCACCAGGATTGCTCATCAAGCGATAAGGATTTACACCCGTCATTTTATAGGTTTTCCAGGTTCGCCACAGAAAGGCGAAACCGAAAAAAAGTAGAAAATAAACTGGCAAAAAGAACGTTAGTATCTCCCGCATAGCAATCTCCTTTCGGTCTTCTCAGGTTATGCAATTTTGACGGCGCGGACTATCGCGGTCAGAACCGCACCTCCAGTTCCCGAAGCTCATCTCTTGTAGTCCCACCAACAAAACCTAATTCCGCAGCTGCAGAATGCGCCGAGCGCCATTCAGTACAATCAAGCCGATAATCACGCCGATGATCAGGTCGGGATAGCGAGAGCCGGTCCAGGCGACCAACGCACCCGCCAGAATGACGCCGAGGTTGGCGATGACATCGTTAGCGGAAAATATCCAACTCGCTTTCATATGGGCACCACCGTGCCGGTTACGCGAAATGAGCACCAGGCACCACACATTGGCCGTAAGGGCCAGCAGCCCGAATCCCATCATCAGGCCAGACACAGGCTCGCTGCCGAATACCAATCGCCGCCCGACTTCCGCCAGAGCTCCGAGAGCCAATACTAACTGCAGCCAGCCGGAAAAATGGGCCGCCCGGAGCTTCGTGCGGACGCTGCGACCCACTGCATAGAGCGCCACACCATAGACCGCCGCATCGGCAAACATATCCAGGGAATCAGCAATCAAGCCGGTCGATTGCGCTAACCAGCCCACCGTGATTTCAACCCCAAACATCACGCCATTGATGGCCAGCAACCACTTCAGAATACCGGCCTCGACCTGGGCTGCCGTTTCCTCAAGGTCTCGTGCCCGGGCAACCTCCTCTTCCAAAACGGGCGAGGTCTTTACCAACGTGGCACCCAGCCCCACGGAGAGCATCCGTTCCTTGATAATGGCCGCGTTTGCGCCATGGAAAACACGCACCTGCCGGCCGGGGAGGTCGAACTCCAGGAGGACTCGGGGCTCAATACCATCCAGCACCATGCGGATCAGGCCCTCTTCTGAGGGACAGTCCATCCCTGGTACTCGATATTCGCTGACATAGGTATGTTGAGCTGCGGGGCCAGCGGTCTGCTTAGGAGGCACGGAGGCACCAGGAGTCTTGCCTCCCTGGCAACCGCCGCCCCATAGTTCACTCATGGTTGCACAACTCTTGTAACTGGAAGGCTAATGAGTTTAGACTCTATACTAACTGTAGAGTCAACCGTGAAAATTGCAGATGATAAAAATCGGCCAGCTTTCAAAAGTAACCGGCTGCTCAGTACAGACCATCCGTCATTATGAAAAGGAACGCCTGTTGACCTGTGCCGAACGCAGTGAGGGGAATTTCCGTCTGTACGATGAAACTGCCATCGATCAATTGCTGTTCATAAAACATTGCCGCGGCCTGGATATCAGTTTGCAGGAGATCCGGCAGTTATTGGCGTTAAATCAGTCACCCGGCGCGCAATGTGATAATGTGAACAGGATGATGGACGCTCATATTGAAGAGGTGGAAGCGCGCATCGGAGAGTTGACGAAACTCAGCGAGCAATTGAAAGCGCTTCGCCTAAGTTGTTCCAACCAAGGAACGGTAGCGCAATGCGGCATTCTAAAAGGCCTATCGGTCAGCCCCGCTTAGAGGGAGGTAAACCCGAATTATTGGGTTCAACCGGAGCCAGTGATTTTCCCATGCATACGGCCACCAGGGCAAGGCAAATACTGAAGATTGCCCTGCTGCTCAGAAAGTCGCACTCCCGTTCTGCTACATGTGCCACATGAGATGGGGTAGTTGTAATAGTCGGTATCTGAGCTGACAGACAGTGTCAGATGTTCTCTAAAGCGGACGCTGGCCAAAAGAAATCGGCAACAGCCGATTTGTTCCCATTGCGGTCATTCATCTTCCCACCTCAACAATAGCGTGTTGAATTCATCGGCAGCCTCGATTTGAGGCCAGTGCCCGGTTTCTTCGAGTTCAATAAGCGTGGCATTGGGCAACAAGCCGACCAGATGGCGGGATTGATCTACTGGCACAACACCGTCGCTCGTGCCGTGTACGACAAGTGTTTTCGCGACAATTTTTCTTAGGCTAGAGTCTGAGAACACATCGGTTTCCGATGCTAGTGATCGCGCAATCCGCTCAATAGTGCGACCGTCGCCGATAGCGCGTTTGCGCATGAGTTCGCTCGCTATCGTTTCGTCATCGATGACTGGCTCGTGGTAGATGCGGTTAAGGTATGCTTTCATTGCGGCCAAGGTTTGGGGATTAGCGCCACCGGCTAGCTGGTCTGCGTTCAGCCCATTCGGCAACCCAAACACAAACGCGGGTGCGACCAGTACCAGTGACTTCACCCGTTCCGGGTGTTGGGCCGCAAACTGGAGAGACACTAACCCGCCCATCGAGTTACCGACCAACGTCGCTTGTTCGATACCGCGCGAATCCAGTAGCTCGCGAATCTGATCGACGTAAACCTGAATGCGATAATCGACATTCGGCTTGTCTGACTGACCAAATCCCAGCAGATCGAGGGCCAATACGCGATGTGTTTGGGCCAACACATCAATGTTGGCATGCCACTTGGACACATCCGCCCCCAACCCATGCACCAGGACAACGGCGGGGCGCGTTCCACGGTCCACAACATGTGTGTTGTGGCCGCGAAACAAGGCCGTTTCCGCAGCGGTTTGTGCGACGGCCGTCGTGGTGGCCGTGGCCTGTAGGATGCCAACCAGCGTCAGAAGGGGTGTGCGATTCATGCGGCCTCCTTTACGGTCCTTGGCAAACGAGGATCAATATCACGCATGGCTTGGAGCATCGACTGTTCGCCTTCTAAGCCGGGTTTCGAGGGGCCAAACTCCATTCCGATAATGCCGTCGAATCCTTTCTCAGCGATGCGGCGCAGTATCGTTTTGTAGTTGATTTCACCGGCGCCAGGTTCAACGCGGCCAGGATTATCGGCAACTTGGAAGTAGGCGATTTCATCCCATGCCAGCTCAAGATTGTCGAGCAGGTCGCCGGCGTGAATCTGTTGATGCCAGAAGTCGTATAACACCTTCACCGATGGCAAGCCCACGGCTTTGCTGATTTGGTAAGCATGGGCGACTTCGGTCATGAAGGTGCCGGGCCAGCCCTTGTGGTTGATTGGCTCCAAAGCCAACACCAGTCCTTCTTCGGCGGCGACATCGCCCACCCACTTCAAGTTTTCAATCATGTTGGCAGTCTGGTAGTCACGCGGCAGGTCCGGATGCGCGGTACCCGACAAAGTCGTTACGTGCGTGGCCCCCACTCGGCGCGCAATTTTGGCGGTACTGCGTACTTCCTCAATCAACCGCGCGCGTTCGTCCTTGTTGTTGAGCACAAAGCTCGGCTGTCGTAGACCATCGTGTTGACGATGACGCCCATTCGCATATCGCGCTCTCGCAGCGCTTTACCAATCGCCTCCTGGGTCTCGATCGATCGTGCCGCCATGAAGTTGTCTTCAATCGCCGTAAATCCCTCGTCGGCCATGAAGTGAATTTGATCCACCGGATCGTCGCCGGCATGCGTTCTGAACATACCTTCGTCGGGTGACATTAGGCCCAAGTGGGGCGCGAAATGTTGGCTGAATGTCTGTGTCATGATCTTCTCCAATTGCTGAGTATTTGTTATTGCGTGCAGTTGTTGGTGTCGGGATTCAGGAAGGCTTTGAATCGAGCGTTGGCTAGGGGCGGCCCAAAGAACCATCAGCGGCACCATCAGCGCCGTTAGTAGCAGCGTTCGTAGCGGCATCGGCCAGCTCGTGACGAACGGCTCCAGAAGCGCCAGTAGCCCGGTGATCATTGGGTACACGACAAGCCACGTGATGAGCGTTGTTCGAAGTCGATGATTCATAACGGTCTCCTAATGCTCTGTCGGACTAAACCAAGTCCCAAGTGCGGACGTTTTCTTCCAGATGCCCAATTGATGTTGTGCCCGGAATAACCACGATGTTTGGCGAGCGGCGCAGCAACCAGGCCAGAGCTTCTTGTGCCGGCAGAGCAGCGCCTTGCTTCATCGGGTGCGCACCAAGTGGACCGTAAGGAATGAATGCAATGCCGTGTTCGGCCGTGTAATCCACCAAGTCACTCTGCGCTTCCTCAGCCTGATTGAATCGGTTTTGCACCGAAGCGATCGGAGCGATGCTCATCGCACGATCCAGGTTTGTGCGATCGATGTTCGATAAGCCGATTAGTCGGACCTTGCCGGCCTGGCGTGCGGCTTCGATGGCCCCCACCGATTCTTCGATAGCGACCTTGGGATCGACGCGGTGCAATTGAAAGAGGTCGATTAGCTCAACTCGTAAGTTCACCAACGCCTGATCGATTTGACGAGTCAGCGTTGCAGGTAATCCATCAGTGACAATCTGGTCCGGCGCAAATTTGTCGACGCCACCTTTGGTTGCGATAACGACGTTCTCTGCGTACGGGTGCAGTGCATCGGCAATGATTTTGTCGGCCCATTCGGGACCGTAGGCGCGGGCTGAGTCGAAGAAATTTACCCCTAACTCAACGGCGCGTTGCAGCAGTGCCTTGCCGTCATCCCATTTGGGGTAAGGGCCGAAGTTGCCAGGCTGACCCGTAAGGCGCATAGCGCCGTAGCCAAGGCGATTCACTGCCAGCTCTCCGCCGAGATTGAATGTTGTATTGATATCGTTCGTCATGGCGATGTCCTTTGTGTGGCTTGCCGTTCGTGTTGAGGCTACTTTCCGTGAATTACGAGAAAGTTGGTAGACGAGTAATAGCAATAACTGATATACGTATTTCGTATGAGCAAGCCACTCGATCGAATCACCCTGCTGGAAACTTTTGTTCGCATCGCCGATACCGGCAGCATCAGTGCGGCCGCGCGCGACATTGGGCTGTCTCAGCCCTCGGTCAGTCGGCAGCTTGCGGAGTTGGAAGGCCGACTAAAGACACAGCTTGTCCGTCGCACGACGCACTCCCTGGCCCTAACGGACGCAGGTATCGATCTGCTGGCCGACGCACGTGTGCTGCTTGACAGTTGGGACTCTTTGGAAGAAAAGCACTTGGCGGGTGAGACGGGGATTCGCGGCAAGCTCAAGGTGGTTGCCCCGATCGCGCTGGGTCAGATGCACTTGGCGCGTATCGCGTGGCAGTTCCAGCGCGATCATCCCGGAGTGACGATTACCTGGCAGCTCGACGATCAGCCGATACGTTTCGCCGAAGTCGGCTGCGATTGCTGGGTGAAGATCGGGCCTGTGCCCGACGAAACACTCATCGTAAAGCGCTTGGGATCAGTGGAGCGGTTGCTGGTTGCCTCTCGGGGATTCGTTGCAGAACACAGCCAGCCGAACTCACCAAGACAGGCGGAGAAGCTGCCGCTTATCGCCTTAGACCCGTTTGAGGGTGGACAGATCCCGTTGCATCAGGGTAAGCGCGTGGTGACCATTCAGCCCGATGCGAGGATGCAGACCAACAACATTTTCGCGCTCAAAGAAGCGACGAACATGGGTTTGGGCATGGCGGTCCTCCCGAGCTGGTTTATAGCTGATGAGTTACAAAGCGGAGAACTTGTGGATTTGCTACCTACCTGGCGCGCACCGTCGCTCGACATTCATGTGTCCTACTTGCCAGGGCGGCACCGAACGCTACGACTGAAAACCTTTCTCGAAACCATCGAGACCGAGGTTCCTGAGATTGAGGGCGTCGAACGAGCTATCTGAACGGCCGCAGTTGGCCGATTAGAAACAAAAGCAGACCCCAATTATTTGCGTTATGAACGTCTGCTTTGGGGCTTAGTTTCGATGATCTCTGACACTGTCTGTCAGCTCACATCTGAGCTATCACAGGTAGTGACCGGGTAGCTGCGATAGCCGCCAACTTTCCGTCTCTCGAAATTCGAAGCTGTTTTATTGCCTACTCCCTCCTTTTCTTTTTGCGTTCGGTTAGCTGGGCCTGTAGGCCCGCTACAGCGTCCTGTAATGCCCCTAATTCACCACCCAAGGCATGTTGCTGTTTATAGGCTGTGAATTCCTGCTTGATCGACGCTGTAGTCGCTTTTTGCTCTTCGAGTGATGTTTGGAGAGCAGTGTAGTTCTCAACTCGAGCAGTCAGCTCTAAATCTAGTTTTTCGTTCTGACGAGTAAGCTCCTTCACGCTGGTTTCTAAGGCAATGATCGTATCTCGCTGCGCTTGGACCTTCTGCGTAACCTTCTCCAGGTTTCCGGACAATTTTGATTCAGCTGTCTTGGCTTCTTGTCTCTCCTGGTCCAGGAGCACCATCAGTCGGTTTTCAGCCTGTTCAGCTTGCTGCGCCAGTTCCTTACGCTGAGCGGCAATTGCTGTAGCGTGCTCCTCTGCTGCCTGCGATCGCTCCTGGGCATGCTGCTTGAGCAGCTCCCGTTGCTCAGTTTGTATCGACTGAATTGCGGTCTTGTGCTCTTTCTCCATGCGAGAGACTTGTCCGGTGAGGCCGTCGTTCTCGGTCACCAACTTGGCATTCTCTGTCCTCGATTCCGCGAGTTCCATTTGCGCTTGTTCGAGTTGCTCGGTTAATGCTGCGTTAACGACGTCGCTTGCCTGCAAACTCTCGGTTTTTTGTTCCAACTCAGCTTCCAGGATCGCCAACTTTTCAGACAGCTCAGAAACGGTCGTATCAAAGATCTTTTGGTTCTCAGAGAGTCGCCCCTCCGCTTCCTCCGTGAAGCCAGCAATGTGTGCCTCCAATGAGGCCGCCACCTGTTGAAGCAATTCAGTCGGGGTACTTGGCGCCACCTCCCTCAATGGTCGCAATGCGCGCCAGGCTTTGATCAGTGGATCGATGACTACCCAGCCACCGCCTCCAACTTCACTGCGCACATCCTCGCGATTCCAGCGGTCTTTAGCCGCATCGAGCCTGTCGCAGGCAGCAAAGACGTTACTGGCATTGGCAATTGTCTTGGGCATGATCACTCCCCTCCCGGTGGGGATTTGCCCGCCGTAATTAACATAAACATTCTCAGCAGTTGGAATTCTACAAAATGTGCGATGTAAGGTGTATTGATATTAATACTTTTTGGCCTATTTTTATAATATTTTCATGATTAACCCTATTATCATGAATTTATGAGAGGTAAAATCTCAATATCGCCGATTTAGCAGTAGGAGACCTTTCAGGTGTGGAATTAGCCAATTTTGGACTGCATCCGGTGTCGCTGGATGGATTGGGCGCCCTGCCCGAGGAACTGGATGGCAGCCAGGGAGACAATCGGCTGTCTCAGTCGCATTGCCAGATCCAAGCGAATAACGATTGGGAAGCGATTCAGTGCTGGTTGGCAGAGTTCGAGGACTCACCGCACACCTACCGCAAATATCGTATCGAAGCCGAACGCCTGCTCCTCTGGTCGATCAAGCAGCAGTACAAGCCGATCTCGGGATTGTTGAGGGAGGACTTTCAGGCCTACCAGGTGTTTATAGGAAATCCCCAGCCCGAGGCCTACTGGTGTGGTCCGCGAGCTCCGCGGCATTCGCCATCCTGGAAGCCTTTCCAGGGGCCATTGAGCCAGAGTAGCCAGCGACAGGCCCTGATCGTGATCAATGCCCTCCTCTCCTACTGGGTGGACGCCGGGTATATACGCGGGAATCCGCTGTCGTTGATCCGCCGGCGGAATAAGATGCTGACGCCTGCTACCGATGATGTCATCGTACAAGAGCGCTTTCTCGACCAAGAGACGTGGGAGCACCTGAAGACTTATATCGCTGCCCTGCCCCAAGGCACACGCCGAGAGATCGAGCATTTCGAGCGGATCCGCTATTTGTTTCACTTCCTCTATTTGCTCGCACCCAGGGTGTCGGAAATTGCGAGCCATTCAATGAATAGCTTCAGGGAATTCCGGGGTAGGTGGTGGTGGTTTGTCGAAGGCAAAGGTGGCAAGCGCGCCCGGGTCCCCGCTAATGATGAAATGATGGATGCATTGATACGTTATCGTCGTTTTTTAGGTTTGGATGACTTCCCCCCCGAGGATGACACGTCACCGGTGTTTCGGAGCGTCAAGGGGACCAATGGCGTCACTGGCAATATGATCTATCGCCTGGTGAAGGAGATTGTCGTTGGGGCGGCTGACAGCATAGAGGCTGAATCGCCAGCCTGTGCACGAAAGCTCAGAAGTGCATCTACCCACTGGTTCCGGCATACAGCTGTTACTCATGGTGATGATTCAGGTATCGGCCTCAAATACATTCAGGCTTCTGCCCGTCACGACAAGCTGGAAACCACCGCTATCTACCAGCATGCCGAAGATCATAAATGGCATGACGAGTGGCAGCGACTTAAATTCTGATGACCCCAGCATTGATAGTGCTTGAGCCACGGGAATACCCTAAAAAACTGAAACAACAGCCCTGTGCTTCTCTCACATATTGGGGTACTAGGGTTTTTCCGTCCAAAAACGACAATAATCGCCGAAAGCCCCGCCATCCGGGGCCTCCAAGAGGGGATTGCTTTTTCTGAAGTCCATATTTACACCAATTTTGGTTAAGATTTGGCCTTTTTAGGCTAAACGTATGGCATATGAAGAACGTGTTCAAATCTTGTCCGATGCAGAACAAGACGATTTTTATGGGCCCCCAATTTTCACGTCCAACGATCAACGCTTCATTTTCGCTCTGAACGACAAGGAACTGGCTGTCGCTAATAAATTCCGAAATCGTGGGCAGCGCTACATGTTTATTGTGCTGCTGGGTTATTTTAAGGCTAAACCTGTAGTGCTGAATCCTGGATTTCATCAGATAAAACATGATCTAAAGCACGTCCACGAAACGGTACTGCCAGGACCCGGCTTCAGACCGTTCAATCTCTCGCAGAAAGAAAACGAGAGGATTTACAAGCGGATATTCGAACTCTGCGAATACCAGCGCTGGAGTTTTAAAGCCCATGGATCTGCTTTGGTAGCCCACCTAACGCAGCAGGCCAAAGCCTGGTCTGCTCCGAGGCACCTCTTCGACGCAGCGATTGAGTATTTATCAGGGCAGAAAATTGCGATCCCTGCCTACAGCACCCTGCAAAAGATCATCAGCCAGGTTGTTGGTCAGGAGCAAGATCGGCTGATTACCCACGTAGATCTCGAACTGCCTCAGGAGCTAAAAGACGCATTGGCTGCCCTCGTAAACGTAGACGGATCGCTAACGTTGCGACAGTTACGTCAATCTGCCCGTAACTTCACAGGAACTGAGCTGGAGAAGGAGCTGACCGTACATCGCCACATCCAGCACTGGATGTCGCAAGTGAATGCCATATTGAGTACGCTATCGTTGTCCCAGAAAAATCAGCAGCACTTTGCAGAACGGGTCGATTACTATGGGGCTAAACTGAAGCGGCAGTCTGTGGGAAATCAGAGGCTTTATCTCCTGTGCTATTTGCAGTTCCGCTGGCAGCAGGCGTTGGAACGCATAGCCGATGGTTTTGTTCATCATGTCCGACAGGCCAAGAATAAATCGAAGGCTTATGCGCAGGAAGTAGTTTATCAAGATTGGCAAAAAGCCGCTAAAAATGTCAGCAAGGCTGCGGAAGTTCTACATCTGTTCATTGATGATAGCATCGATCAACAGCAACCGTTTGGGGCGGTAAGACAGAAAGCGCTGAAGCTGCTTGCGGAGAAAGATCTGAAGTCTGTCTACCTGTTCCTGAATGAACAAAAGCGTTCCGTTGAGGAAGCTATGTGGCAATACTATGACCAGAGAGATAGCTTAAGGGAAGGGTTGCTTCGGCAGCTGTTTCTTTGCCTACGCTATGAAGCCAGCGCAGGCGCCCAACGCCTGGCAGCAGCACTGAATCACGCTCGGCTTGATCTTGCAGCACAAGGGGTCATCTCAAATGCAACGATAGACGCCCGGTTGCCCTCCAAGAAACAATTACCGTTCTTGCAGGACGAGGGTGGGACGTTTAACCCAGATCGCTACGAATGGTACCTGTATCTACAGATCCCCGATCGGTTGAATGGCCAGCTGACCTTGCCTGATGTCATTAAATACCGGGCCTTGGATGCAGATCTGGTGAGTCGAGAACGCTGGCGAAGAGAAAAGCACAATTTGCTGGAGCAAACTCAGCTACCAAAGTTGACCGCTGAACCGAGTAAGCTGATCGAGCGAACAGCCAATGATCTGGAGATCCGTTTGTATGAGGTCAGTGACTACCTGGAACAGGATGACAACCGGAACATTATCCTACGTAATCCGAAGGGTAAGCGCCTATGGCGGTTGCCGACGGGGAGTAAAAAGTACTTGGTCAACAACCCCTTCTTCCAGCAGATACCGACGACGGGCGTTGCCGATGTGCTGCGCATGGTGGACCGTGATACCGGCTTCATTGAGTGCTTTGAACATGTGCTGGGCGCTCAGTCCAAGAACCGAGCCCACGAATATGACCTTCTGGCGATTCTGGTGGGGAATGCAACGAACCAAGGCATCTACGGCATGGCTCAAATCTCCGATCGCACTTATGATCAGCTCAGTACCATCCAAGCGAATTACCTGCGACTGGAAACCCTGAATGCTGCCAACGACAACATCAACAATGCGACGGCCATGCTTCCAATCTTCAAGCATTACAATATCCAAGAGGATATTATCCACGCCAGTGCCGATGGTCAAAAGTTTGAGGCCCGGCGAGAGACCTTCAAAACCCGCTATTCATCGAAGTACTTTGGAACTCAGAAAGGCGTCTCGGCCATGAGCTTAATCGCTAACCATGCCGCTATTAACGCCAGGGTGATCGGAGCGAATGAACACGAATCCCATTACATCTTTGACTTGCTGATGAATAACAGCTCGGAAATCATTCCGGACGTGCTCTCTACGGATACCCACGGAGTTAATCACGTCAACTTCGCTCTGCTAGACTTGTTTGGATACAGCTTTGCACCGCGTTACGCGCAGGTTAGTCGCGTCATCAACGAGATGTTTGATGTAAAAGAAGACAAAGATCAGAGAATTCAGCTACGCCTGAAAAAAGCCATCAATACCAAACGTATCATGCAGCACTGGGACACCATCCAACGGATCGCAGTGTCACTCAAGGAGCGAAAAACGACACAGGCCACGCTGGTTCGTAAACTCTCCGGGTACAAGAAAAACCATCCCTTGCTGGAGGCCCTAACGGAGTACAACCGCTTGGTAAAAGCGAATTACTTGTTGAACTACATCGATGATGCCAGCCTGCGTAACTACGTTCAGCGAGCCCTTAATCGGGGGGAAGCTTACCACCAGCTGCGTCGAGCAATCAGCAACGTCAATGGGGATCAGTTCCGGGGCAGCTCTGATGAAGAAATCCAACTATGGAACGAATGCGCGCGCTTGGTCACCAACGCCATTATTTACTTCAATTCCAGCATACTCAGCCAGCTGCTGACGAGCTTCGAATATCAGAATGACGATAAGCGAATACAGATTGTCAAACAGGCTTCTCCAGTGGCTTGGTATAACATCAACTTGAAGGGTATCTATACCTTCGAAATGAGTGAAAAACTACCGGATCTGGAGGAACTGATGCGCACAATCGAGGGATATTTACCGGTTCGGGAAAAGTAATACCCCCTGGGAGGCCTCGGATGGCGGGGCTTTCAGCGATTCTTGTCGTTTTTGGACGGAAAATCCCTAGTACCCCACCAAGCTTCCCGCCACACACCACTGTACTTCCCTTCTTTCTTAACCGTGACAGTGGGTTGACTGTCACAGCATTCGCTAGACGTAGAGACTGTTGTCTTCCTATCAGCCCCGCAAGAAGCCGTCTTCGGAGTGGTGTCGCAGCTGTTGGTGCCGCAACTCGATGCGGTCGATGTAGCACTGCACGGGCTTGCTGATGAACTACATCCACTGCTCTCTTGTGTCGCCGTCCGGCGCACATAACGCTCGAAGCCAAGCGTGTGAAGCAGCCATCCGGCACCTACCGCGACCACCAAAGCGGCGAGCACATAGATAGCAGTAAGTGTCCATCCAAACGTGGCAACCAGCAGGCCGACGACGATAGGATTCAGCAACGGAGATGAGAAAAGAAACACCATCATCGGCCCAAAACCGGCCCGTGCCCGAATCAACCCTTTCAACATGGGGATAGTCGAGCAACTACAGAAGGGCGTTATAGCTCCTAAACCAGCAGCAAGAAAATAGCCTCGCTTCCCACTGGAAGTCAGTAACGCTTCCACCTTGGATGGTGGGATGTGACGTTGAAGAACTCCGACCAGCAAGCTAATGCCAATGAATAAAACCGATAGCTCGATAGCGAGAAAGGCGAACATGCCTAGAGCGTCTTGGAGTTGAGATGACATTCAATATTACTCCTATATTTCTAGTATTGTCGAAATGATGTACGCAGCCTACTTGCGTTTATCCGACCTGTCAACTATAATTCTAGAAACATCGAATTATTGGGGCGTGCTATGGATCACGAAAAGGTTGCAGCCAGCTTAGCTGAGCTAGGGAATAGTCACCGACTGTCCGTGTTCCGCTTTCTGGTCAAAGCTGGCCATGATGGGGCTTCGGTCGGAGATATCCAGAAGGGGCTGGGTATTCCTGCTTCGACGCTATCACATCACCTTGCGCGCATGGCCAAGGTAGGGCTGATCCGGCAGGAGAAACATAGCCGCACGATTGTCTGTATATCCGAGTATGGGCACCTAGAGAATTTGATCGGTTTCTTACAAGAGGAATGTTGTGCAGGTGTTCGGATTGCGCATGAACCAGAACCGCTTTGACGCTTGCCCAGCTCTCGCTGTCCTCCCTAGTCAGCATCGCTATGAAGACTCAGGCGAAGGTGGAAACAGAAAATTGGCAGTAGAGTAGGCTGAAGAGGATCAATCAGATAATCCGCTGAGAAAGATTTTCTTCTTTACATCTTTGGCATTTTATCAACCAGAAATTCCGGATACCCAAGTTTAATAGGTCTCGTGTGTCATTTCCAGCGAGAACAATGGGTTGAAATTGTGCGATTTGAGCTGCTGAGAATCGCAACAAGTCGAAAGTCGAGTACGTTTTTGGTGTCATGACGGATCAGTTTGGTCGCAGTATCCTAGTAGGCGTCTATGGTTTAGAGCTTCTCTAACCTTAAGCGGCGGGATTTGCCTTGAAAGGCATGTCCTACAGCAAAAACCTCAAAGCGCTGCTAAAATCTGTACACGATACCAAACCTGCTTTCGAATTTCATAAAGATTGCCCTCCAGCTACGTGTTTTGGGCGGCCCGATTCGCAATCCGAAGGCAATGGACTTACACAGCGGCAAAACGCTCATTGATATTCAGCGCTAACGATCCAAACCCGATAGACGCATTTTTCGATAAAAAGTTGCCCGACTAATTCCTAAACTGCGAGCAGCTGCAGACACGTTTCCATCGTGTTTCCGCAGAGCTACGATGATAGCTTGTTTATTTTGGTCGGCTAAGGTTTGTGCCGCTGGCGACAAAATCGCTTGGTTACGCAGCGCCGATGGAAGATGGTTAAGTTCAATGCAATCATCTTCTGCTAACGCAACGCCCAACTTAAGTGCCTGCTGCAGTTCTCTAATATTTCCCGGCCAGTTGTAAGCATGAAGCGCTGCATGAGCCGCAGGGGAGAGCGTAGGTGGCGCACTTGGTGCGGCGGCTTCCCGTAGAATCTCGTCAATCAATTTCTCTAGATCAGGGCGATCGCGCAAGGGCGGTAGAGTGAGTTGAAGGCCATTGATACGGTAATACAAGTCTTCCCGAAATAGCCCCTTCTGAATTTGTTCGTGTAACGAGCGATGGGTGGCGCATACTAATGAAAATGAAACTGCTCGAGCGCGGCTACTCCCAAGACGCGTCACTTCCCGATCCTGTAGAGCGCGTAGCAATCTGGATTGCATGTCCAGCGGCATATCTCCAATTTCGTCGAGGAATAATGTTCCTTCACTAGCTAGTTCAATTTTTCCCGCCATGCCGCCACGACGAGCGCCGGTAAAAGCTCCGTCCTCATAGCCGAAAAGTTCAGATTCAATTAAGGTTTCTGGAATTGATGCGCAGTTCACCCCCACAAAGTTGCCTCTACCTAGCGGGCCGTTTCGATGTAGCCAGCGTGCCAATACGTCTTTGCCTGTACCGGTTTCACCATTAATCAATACAGGTACATCGCCACAAAACGCCTTCAGAGCACGTTGATATAACGGGGAAATTAATTCTGCATTAGAGCCAACATGTTTAATCGAGGCTGTTTGGTGGTGTGGGATCACCGTACGCGCAGATTGTAGTTCGGCGCGTACGTATAATTGACTGCCATCCTTAAATTGCAAAGCTACAGGCTCTCTTGCGGCTCGTTGTAAATGTATTCCGTTAGTCGTAAATAGATTTTCGAGTGTTACGGGCATCCCTTCACTTTCCAA
>PABK01000058.1 GCA_002699145.1 Halioglobus sp. | reverse complement strand
AAAGGCAGCAAGAAACCTAAAACTACGCCATAATCTGGCGACCAGGGTGGGTCAATATTAGATGCAAATCCTGGGTCAGTTTTAAGTGCAAATCAACAATCGGGTGATCGGTAGAGCCCCATGCCCTGTTGATCACCTTATGGACCTAACATTTCATGGATTGCGAATGCCTGCAGGCGGAAGGGAAACGGATAAAATCAGCCGGTTCGAGGTCGGCCTTCACCTTTATCCTTCCCACCTAATACGCGAAAAATTCAGGTCGCAGACCTGGGTTTTTCGCCGCGCGTGTTGAGGGAAATCACCTGACGCAGGTCTAATTGATGTGCTCAGGCTGTGGGAATAATGTATGGAAGGGAGGCTTGGGGTTGAGCGGTTTGTAGGGGGCTGCAAATCGACTGGGCACAAAATGGGCACGCTTTGGGCACAAATCGATTTTGGTTAAAAAACAGTCAGTCTTGCGCAATCTGAAAAATGCGCTAAGCTTATGAAATATAAGAAGAAAAAATGAAGTTAAGTGGTAGCTACGGGTGGACTTGAACCACCGACCCCAGCATTATGAATGCTGTGCTCTAACCAGCTGAGCTACGTAGCCACTTCAGGCATGCACCGGGGCTGGAGCCCCGAGAGCGGCGCATTTTCCGGAATTTGCCCGGGGGAGTCAAGCGCGGCGCCACCCCCGCACCTTAGTCGCCAATCTGCCGAAAAGTCAGGTTTTTGCTTGCCCCGCCACCGCCGGCTTTTTTACAGTCCCAGAAGAGACCAGCCAGCTCCGCGACAGCGGGGAAGAGGACCCTCGGCATGACGGACCATCTGAAGCTCCTGCGCAGTGTGGGCGAGGACGAGTTGTTCACCTGCCTGCGACTGCTCGCCCTGAGTGTGGCGCAGCACCGCGACAGCAACGGCTTCGTGTCACTGGGCAGTTCCCTGCAGAGCCTGCAGGACGCCGTGGCGAACGACCCGGACCATGCGCTGGGCGCAGAGGTGCTGGAAGAGGCCCTGGAAGCGGTCCAGGTGGCCGCGGCCGGGGCTACCGAGGCCTCCGAGGGCGTGGGCGAGAGCCTGTCGCCGGAGGAGAAGCGCAGCCAGTACCGCATCAACGTGCGCATCCCGGTCAAGGTGCTGTGGCCGGGGGAGAGCGAGCCGGTGGCGGCGCAACTGGAGAATATCTCCTGGGGTGGCGCGGCGATTCATGTCGACGAGACGCGGCTGGAGCAGGGCGACAAGTTGCGCGTCATCCTGCCCAAGCCTGACGGCGGCGCGATTTCCATCGTGGCGAAGTACCTGCGTAGCTGGGACCTGGCCGCGGGCGGCCAGGGTTTGGCCGTGCGCTTTGCCACCATGAGCACCCGCGACGAGGCCGAGCTGGAAAAACTGCTGCAGGAGTTGCTGCAGTCCAGCGACGAGCAGGGCCAGCGCCAGCACGCGCGACTCAGCCAGCGGCTGGATATCCATTTTGCCGATGTGCCGGAGCTGCAGGCCACCCTGGACGACATTTCCGCCGGCGGCCTGGGCGTGACCGTTCCCGAACCCATGCAGCTCGGCCAGTCCCTGCAGGCCGAGATCAGCACGCTGGACGATGCCTGCCACCTGAAGCTGCGCGCGCGGGTGGTGCGCCAGGAGGCGGTGACCATGGGCAACATGGAGGTCTACCACGTGGGCCTGAAGTTCGAGCACCCGGCGGAAGAACTGCAGGCGCTCACCGGCGACTTGCTGCGCAACATTACCAGCGGCGACTCGCGCTTGGCGAGTTAACGGGCCACTGCCGCGCGCCCCGCACACGGGGCAAGACGCACACGCCGCCAGCGGGTACACTGCCTCCCATCGTCCGCGCCACGTCGATTCCCGGAGGCTCCCATGCTGCGACACATCGCCCGTCTGTTTACCCTGTTTTTGGCCCTCACCACGCTGCCCCTTGCGGCCGGGGAGGACAAGGCCGCCACGGTGCTGGTTACCGGCGCCAACCGCGGTATCGGCCTGGAACTGGCCAGGCAGCTGCACTCGCAGGGCTACGCGGTGATCGGCACCGCGCGCAAGCCGGCGCAGGCCAGTGAGCTGCAGGCGCTGGACGTGCGGGTCGAGCAACTGGACGTCACCGACGCGGCCAGCGTCGCCGCCCTGGCCGCTACCCTGGCCGAGGTGCCCATCGATATCCTGGTCAACAATGCCGGGGTCGGCGGGCAGCGCGTCAACCAGCTCGCCGAGATCGATTTCGAGCAGATGGCCTGGACCTTCGAGGTGAATACCTACGGCCCGCTGCGCGTCACCCAGGCGCTGCTGCCGAACCTGCAGGCGGGAGAGAAAAAAACCGTGGTGCAGATTTCCAGTGTCATGGGCAGCATCGCGCAGAACCGCGGTGGCTACTACAGCTACCGCGCCAGCAAAACGGCGCTGAACCAGCTGAACAAGTCGCTGTCGATCGAACTGGGCCGGCAGGGCTTCACCTGCGTGGCGCTGCACCCGGGCTGGGTGAAAACCCGCCTCGGCGGCGCCCAGGCGCAGTTGGAGGTGAAGGAGAGTGTCGCCGGCCTGGTGCAGGTTATCGACGGCCTGGAGCCGGCGGACAATGGCCGCTTCATCGACTTCCAGGGCGAGGAGATTCCCTGGTAGCCTGCTTCCGCCCACACGCGTACAGGAGCTGCCCATGACCAATTCGAAAACACTGGCCGCCGTGCTGCTGGGCGTGGCTGCCCAGGCCGTCGCAGGCCTCTGCCACGCCCAGGGCGTGACCATCGGCGGCACCGCGGCCGAGGGCGAGACGGCGGGTTTCATGGCCATGTTCGCCGGCGATCGCTTCGACAACTTCCGTCATATGGAGCGCTTCGTGCCGACCTCCACCATGTCGGCGTCGCCGGACCCCTGGGACCTTGGCGAGAACCAGGATACGCTGGCTTACAGCGGCCCGTTCCTGGGCAGCGACGTGGCCCTGCAAGCCTTCATCGAGTTGTCCAACACCTCGTCCCTGCTGGTGATCCGCGACGGGCAGATCATCTACGAACACTACGGCCGCGGCGATTCCCGCGACAGCCTGCACACCTCCTTCTCGGTGGCCAAGTCCTTCACCTCGGCCCTGGTGGGCGTCGCCCTGGCCGAGGGGCATCTCGATGACCTGGACGACCCCGTGCGCAAGTACCTGCCGGAGCTGACCAGTCCCACCTTTGACGGGGTGACGATCCGGCACGTGTTGCAGATGTCCACCGGTGTGCGCTTCAACGAGACCTACACCGACCCCGACTCGGACATCAATACGATGACCACGCAGGTGCCGCCGCTAACGTACCTGCAGTACATCAACACGCTGCAGCGCGACCACGCGCCGGGCAGCTTCAACCACTACGCCAGCATCAACACGCAGTTGCTGGGTATCCTGCTGGTGCAGGTCACCGGCGAGTCGCTCACCGACTACATGACCTCGCGCCTGTGGCACCCGCTGGGCATGGAGCAGCGGGGCTTGTGGACGCTGGACGGGGAGGGTATCGAGCTGGCCATGGGCGGCCTGGCCGCCAGCGCGCGTGATTACGCCAAGCTGGGACTGCTCTACCTGAACCAGGGCAGGCGCGGCGAGCGGCAGCTACTGCCGGCGGACTGGGTGCGGGAATCGGTAACGCCGAATGAGCCGCACCTGATGCCCGGCGACAACCCGGCCTCCTCCAATCCCTCGGGCTACATGTACCAGTGGTGGACACCGCGCGACTGGGACGGCGACTTCCTCGCCCGCGGCATCTGGGGGCAGACGATTTTTGTGCACCCGCGCAACCGCGTGGTCATTGTCAAGCTGGCGGCGGACCCGCAGAATTTCGACAGCACCATGAAACTCGCCTACATCGACTACCTGCAGGACCTGGCCCAGTCCCTGGGCGACGATTAATCTCGCCGCCGGGTTTGCGCCCGGCGGCGGCGCGGTCTAGACGTTGAAGCGGAAGTGGATGATGTCGCCGTCGGCGACGATGTAGTCCTTGCCTTCCAGGCGCCAGCGGCCGGCGTCTTTCGCGCCCTGTTCGCCGCCGTTGGCGATGAAGTCGGCGTAGCTCACCACCTCGGCGCGGATAAAGCCTTTCTGGAAATCCGTGTGGATCACTCCGGCGGCCTCCGGCGCGGTGGCCCCCACTTTCACGGTCCAGGCGCGCACTTCCTTCTCGCCGGCGGTGAAGAAGGTCTGCAGGTCCAGCAATTGGTAGCCGGCGCGAATTACCCGGTCCAGCCCCGGCTCGGACATGCCCATCTCGGCGAGAAACTCGAGCTTCTCCTCCTCTTCCAGGTCGGCGATCTCCGCCTCCATCTGGTTGCAGATGGCCACGACCACGGCGTTTTCGCCCTCGGCGATGGCGCGCACCGCGTCCAGGTGAGGGTTGTTCTCGAAGCCGCCCTCGTCGACGTTGGCGATGTACATGGTCGGCTTGCTGGTGAGCAGGAACAGTTGCCGCGTCAGCGCGCGCTCGTTGTCGTCCAGCGCCAGCGCGCGTACCGGCCGCGCCTCGTTGAGGTGCGGCAGCAGACGGTTTTCCAGCAGCGCCTTCATCGCCACCGCTTCCTTGTCGCCGCCCTTGGCGGTACGCGTCACTTTCTGTAGCTGCTTTTCGCAACTTTCCAGGTCCGCCAGCGCCAGTTCCGTATTGATTACCTCGATATCCGCGGTGGGGTCGATGGTATTGGCCACGTGGATGACGTTGTCGTCCTCGAAGCAGCGCACCACGTGGGCGATAGCGTCGGTCTCGCGAATATTGGCCAGGAACTGGTTGCCCAGGCCCTCGCCTTTCGATGCGCCCGCCACCAGGCCGGCGATGTCCACGAACTCCATGCTGGTGGATATCTCGCGCTCGGGTTTGACGATGGCGGCGATCTCGGCCTGGCGCGGGTCGGGTACCGGCACCACACCCGCGTTGGGCTCGATGGTGCAGAACGGGAAGTTCTCCGCGCCGATACCCGCCCGGGTCAGGGCGTTGAACAGGGTCGACTTGCCGACATTGGGCAGGCCGACGATACCGCAGTTGAAGCCCATGGAATCTCCTTGCTGTTGTGTGCGTAGGGCCGCGCGTCAGGCCGCGTTGAAACTGTGCAGCCGCGTCATGGCCTTGGTGCTGTCGCCGTCCAGCAGCAGCGGCAGGGCGGCGATGGCCTCGTCGATGCTGGCGTCGATGCGCTCGCGGTCCTGCCGCGAGGGCGGCTTGAGCACGTAGCCGGTCACCTTCGAGGCGTGGCCCGGATGACCGATGCCGATGCGCAGCCGGTGAAAATCGCGGTTGTTGCCCAGGGCGGGGATGATATCGCGCAGGCCGTTGTGGCCGCCGTGACCACCGCCCTGCTTGAAGCGGGCGCTGCCAGGGGCGATATCCAGTTCGTCGTGGGCGACGAGTATCTGCTGCGGGGCGATCTTGTAGAAGCCCGCCAGCGCCGCCACGGCCTTGCCGCTGAGGTTCATGAAGGTGGTCGGCACCAGCAGGCGCAGGTCGTGTCCGGACAGGGTCGCCCGTCCGGTCAGTCCGAAAAACTTCGCTTCGTCCTGCAGCGTGGCGCCGGTCTTGCGCGCCAGTTCCTCGACGAAATCGGCGCCGGCGTTGTGGCGGGTGCCCCGGTACTCACTGCCCGGGTTGCCCAGCCCCACGATCAGCTTGATGGCGGACACGGGTCAGTTCCGTGACGCGAATCCGGCGGGGACCTCAGTCCCCGCTCTTGTCGTCGCCGTCGCCGGCATCGCCCGCGTCGCCGTCGGCCGCATCGCCGTCTTCACCGGCGGCAGCCGCTTCGGCTTCCTCGTCCTCGTCCGCACCACCGCGCGGCGCGATGACCGAGGCAATGGCCAGGTCGTGGTCCTCGCCCAGGGCGAGCGCCACGGAGGTCACGCCTTCGGGCAGGGGCACTTCGGACAGGTGCACGATCTGGCCCACGGCGACGTCCTTCATGTCCACCTCGATGTAGGCGGGCAGGTCCGCCGGCAGGGCCTGTATCTCGATATCCGTCACCTGGTGCTGGATCACGCCGCCTTCCATTTTCACGCCCACACACGTGGTCTCGTTGAGGAAGTGGATGGGTACGTGCACCTTGATCGCCACGTTCTCGTTCACGCGCATGAAGTCCGCGTGCAGCACGCGATGCTTCGCGGGGTGGCGCTGCAGATCCTTGAGAATGGCCTTTTCCTTGCCGCCACCGATCTTGATGGTGAGGATCTGGGAGTAGAACGCCTCGTTTTCCAGCGCTTTTTCCAGGTCCTTGCGTACCAGGCTCAGGGGTTGGGGGTCCTTGTCGCCGCCGTAGATAATGGCCGGTACAAGATCGGCGAGACGACGCAGGCGGCGGCTCGCACCTTTCCCCATGTCCTCGCGCACTTCCGCGTTCAGTTCAAATTGGTCAGACATTGTCATGACTCCTTTGATAGTGCACCGCGATGCTTGCGACCAGCGCCGCGGTGGGTGGGTATTACGCCGTTCTCCTGCAAATCAGTTGAACAGCGCGCTGATGGATTCCTCGTTCGACACCCTGCGCATGGACTCGGCCAGCAGGTCGGCGATGGTGAGCTGGCGGATCTTGCCGATCTGTTTCGCCTCCTCACCCAGAGGAATCGTGTCCGTTACCACGAGCTCGTCGAGCTCGGAATTGCGTATGTTTTCCAGGGCGTTGCCCGACAGCACCGCGTGGGTGCAGTAGGCCACCACGCGCGCGGCCTTGCGCTCCTTGAGCGCGTCGGCGGCCTTGCACAGGGTGCCGGCGGTGTCGACCATGTCGTCCACCAGCAGGCAGGTGCGACCCTGGACCTCGCCGATCAGGTTCATGACCTGCGCCTCGTTGGCCTTCGGCCGGCGCTTGTCGATGATCGCCAGGTCGGCGTCGTCCAGTTGCTTGGCCACCGCCCGCGCCCGCACCACGCCGCCGATATCCGGCGACACGACGATCAGGTTGTCGTAGTTACAGGCCTGGATGTCGCTGATCAGCACCGGCGAGCCGTACACGTTATCCACCGGGCACTGGAAGAAGCCCTGGATCTGCTCGGCGTGCAGGTCCACGGTCAACACCCGGTCCACGCCCACCGCGACCATCATGTCCGCCACGACCTTGGCGGTGATGGGCACCCGCGCCGAGCGCACCCGGCGGTCCTGGCGCGCGTAGCCGAAGTAGGGCACTACCGCGGTGATGCGCGTCGCCGAGGCTCTGCGCAGGGCGTCGATCATGACCACCAGTTCCATCAGGTTGTCGTTGGTCGGCGCGCAGGTGGATTGCAGCACGAAGACGTCCTTGCCGCGGACGTTTTCGTTCAGTTCCAGCGAGGTCTCCCCGTCACTGAACTTGCCGACATCGGCCTTGCCCAGGGACAGGTACAGGCGGCTCGCCACTTTCTGGGACAGTTCCGGGTTGGCATTACCCGAGAACACCATCATTTTGGAGGACACTGCGCGCTATCCCTGGGTCAATTAATGTATTTCTCGAAACGCAAAAGACACCACGCTCGCCGGACCGTGGTGTCGGATATGGCTGGGGTGGCAGGATTCGAACCTGCGAATGCCGGGATCAAAACCCGGTGCCTTGCCGCTTGGCGACACCCCAAGTTAGCCTGTCTGTTCGGTCAGGGCAGCCAGTGCCGGCGAGCGGTTCACGCAGCGTGCAACAAAGCTGCGCAGGCCCGCCGGAAGCTGCCCCTGGGCGGCGCGGGCGCCGGCCTCGTCCGGGAAGCCGACGAACACGCAGGCGCCTGTTCCCGTCAGCCGTGCCTCCCCAAATTTATCCAGCAAAATCAGCGCCTTGTCTACTTCCGGGTAGAGGCGCCTGACCAGTGGCTGGCAGTCGTTGCGGGAGTGCCCCTGAAAAAAGGTCGCCATTTTGATGGGAGTGGAGTTGCGTGTCAATTGTCCGTGGGAAAATATTTCCGCGGTGGACACGTGGCAATCGGGCACCGCCACCAGGTACCAGCGCGCGGGCAGGTCCAGAGGCGTGAGCCGTTCGCCCGTGCCCTCCGCCCAGGCGCTGTGGCCGCCGAGGAACACCGGCACGTCCGCGCCCAGCCCGGCGCCCAGCGCGGCCAGTTCCGCGGCGGACTTGCCCGCGCCCCACAAATGGTTCAGGGCGAGCAGGGTGGTGGCGGCGTCGGAGCTGCCGCCGCCGAGGCCGCCGCCGCTGGGAATGCGCTTGTCGATCTCGATATGCACCCCCTGGGAGCCCTGCTGCAACAGGCGCGCGGCGCGCACCACCAAGTTGTCCTGCGGCGCCAGGCCCAGGTCGTCCCCGGACAGGGTGACGGCACCGCTGTCGTTGCGCCGGAAGCGCAGGGTATCGCCCCAGTCCAGCAGGGCGAACACGGTTTGCAACTCGTGGTAGCCGTCCGCCCGGCGCCCGGTGATGTGCAGGAACAGGTTCAGCTTGGCCGGCGCGGGCAGGGTCAGGGCGTCGCGCATCAGTCCTGCCCGGTCTGCCAGCGGCGCAGCAACAGCGTCACCCGGGTGGCGCCGTTCTCGACGACCAGGCGCGTGGGCAGCGGCAGGGCGTCGAACTCGCCGTAGGCCTCGAAGCGCACCTGCCAGCCGTCCTGGGACAGCGCGCGCGGCAGCCCGCTGTCCGGGTCGAAGGCCAGCGCCTGCAGCGGCAGTTGCGGGTCCGGCAGGCCGCGCAGCCAGTACGGCAGGGCGCGCAGCGGCAGGTCCCAGCCGGTGTCGCGCAGGATGGTCGCGCGCGAGGACATGTCCACCCGCCGCAGTTCGTCGCCGCGGCGCACCTCCAGGTAGTCGCCGTGGCTGCGAATCTCGGTGGCGCCGGTTCCCAGGGGGCCGCTCAGGCGAATGCGCGTGCGCCCCTCGCGCTGTTGCCACTTCAGCGAGGCGGACTCCGCGGCGTCGGGGCTGCGCAGGGAAATCTTGCCGCTGGCGCTCCAGCTGTGCAGTTGCGCCAGGCGGGCGCGGTGCTGTTCCCAGTCCGCCGGGGCCGGCGGGAGGGTGTCCGTGGTGCTGCAGGCGGCGAGCAGCGCGACCAGCGTCGCGGCCAACAGGCGCGGCATCCTCAGGGCTCTTCCCCCGCGGCGGCGTCCGCCTCCAGGGAGTCGACGCCGAGGCGCTGCAGGGTCTCGCGCAGCACCTTGTGCTGCGGGTCGAGCGCGTGCGCCGCGCGCCAGATGGCCAGGGCCCCGGGCCTGTCGCCGCTCACCCACATGACCTCGCCCAGGTGGGCGGCCACTTCCGGGTCCGGGAATTCCGCGTAGGCCCGGGCCAGGTAGTCCATCGCCTCGTCGTTGCGCCCCAGGCGATACAGCACCCAGCCCATGCTGTCGAGGATGGCCGGCTCTCCCGGCTGCAGTTCCAGGGCGCGGCTGATCAGCTGCAGCGCCTCGTCCAGTCGCGGCGTGCGGTTAGCCAGCGTGTAGCCCAGCGCGTTGAGGGCGGTGGCGTTGTCCGGGTCGTCCTCGAGGATAGCGCGCAGGTCCCGCTCCATAAACGCCAGGTCGCCGCGCTGCTCGTAGAGCATGGCGCGCGCATACAGCAGGGTGTTGGCGCCGGGGGCCTCCTGCAGCGCGCTGTCCAGCAGTGTCATCGCCTCGCTTTCGTAGCCCGCCCGGTTGAGCAGTTCGGACTCCAGCCCGAACAGCGCCTGGCGCCGCTGCGGGTACAGCCGGCGTTGTTCGTCGAACCAGGCGCGCGCCTGCTCCGGCTGGCCCCCCTCGATCAGCAACTCGCCGATGCGGCTGTTGGCCGCCATGTACTGCTCGCCGGTGCCCACCGCCTGGTAGTGAACGATGGCCGCCTGCGGGTTGTCGCGCTCCTCCTCGATGCGCCCGAGGTGGTAGTGCGCCTCGTCGACGCGCTGCTCCAGCTCGATGAGCTGGCGCAGGTAGGCCGCGGCGGCGAGCGGGTCGCCGGTCTCGCGGTTGATCAGCGCCAGCGTGTACAGCAGGTCGCCGTCCTCGGGCGAGCGCGCCGAGAGGATCTCGAACTGCGCGCGCGCCGCGCGCATGTCCGTGCGCGTGAGCAGTCGAGCGTAGCGCAGGCGCAGCACCTGGTTGTCGGGATCGTCGGCCAGCACGCGCTCGATACGCGCGTAGGGATTTTTTGCGCCCTGCGCGGCGCGGATCTGCGCCTCCAGCAGCAGCGCCTGCTCCTGCTGTGGGTCCAGCTCGAACAGCCTGGCCAGTGTCGCCAGGGCCGCGTTTTGTTCGCCCGTGTCGTGTTGCAGTATGGCCTGGGTCAGCAGCACGCTGGGGTTGTCGGGGAACTCCAGCGCCAGGGCGTTCACCGCGGCCACCAGCTCGGCGCGCTCGGCGTCGGACAGCCGGTGGAAGTCGTTCACCACCACGGGGAAGTTCGCCTCGTGGCCGGCGCGCTCGATGGCCACCAGGTGCGGCAGGGCCTCGGCGCTGCGCCGCCGTCGCACCAGCAGGCTGGCCAGGGTATTGCGCGCCTCCAGGTTGTCCGGTTCCAGGCTGACCCAGAGTTCCGCTGCCGCCAGCGTCTCCGCGTCGCGGCGCAGGTACTGGGTGAGGTGGGTGGTGTGCGCGCTCACGCCGGGGTCGCGCAGTGCCGGCGCCTGCTGCATGTAGGTGTTGACGGCGACGTCGAACTCGCGGCGCCGCAGGGCGAATTCCGCCACCAGCAGGGCGTACAGGCTGTCCTCGGGAAAGGCCCGCTCGGGCGGCGGCGGGGGCTCGGGCGGCGCCGCGGGCGCGGGCGCCTCGACCTGTGCCGGCGGCGGGGCCGGCGCGGTCGAGGAGCAGGCGGCCAACAGTGCGCAGGCCAGGAGCATGGATGTAAAACGCGGCATGACGGCGGTGGGGGAAGGCCCGGCGATAGAACAGCCGCAATAATGACACAGACCGCGGCCGAAACCCACTGGCCGCACAGGGCGCCGGCCCGCGCTGTCATTTGGCGTGTAACTTGTTAAAATTGGGCGATATTTTGCATACGGAGCCGGGGCGCGCCCGGGTGGGCAGCGGCCCGCCCCGCCAACTCCCCGGGAACTCACCACACCTGCATGAACTTCATCGCCCTGGGCATCAGCCACAATTCCGCCGCCGTCGAGATGCGCGAGCGGGTCGCGTTCGCACCGGAACAGGTGAGCGAGGCGCTGGCCGACGCCTGCGCCGGGGCGGGGGTGGACGAGGTGGTCATCCTGTCCACCTGCAACCGCACCGAGCTCTACGCCATCGTGCCCGAGGGGCAGGAACCCACGGCGCGCGCGCAACAGCTGATCGACTGGGTGGCCAACTACCACCACCTGGGCGACGAGGAACTGCAGCGCTGCGCCTACCACTTCCACGCCGGCGACGCCGTGCGCCACCTGGTGCAGGTGGCCAGCGGCCTGGACTCCATGGTGCTGGGGGAGCCGCAGATCTTCGGCCAGTTGAAATCCGCCTTCGCCGTCGCGCGCGAGGCCGGTACCGTCGGGCCGGAACTGGGTCGCCTGTTCCCGCGCGTGTTCTCCATCGCCAAGCGCGTGCGCACCGATACCGCCATCGGCGAGAACCCGGTGTCGGTGGCCTACGCCGCCGTCGACCTGGCCGGGCACATTTTCTCTGACCTGTCGCACTGCCACGCGCTGCTGGTCGGCGCGGGCGAGACGGTGGAACTGGTCGCGCGTCACCTGATCGAGGCGGGCGTCAGCCACATCGTCATCGCCAACCGCACCCTGGGCAGGGCGCGCGAGCTGGCGCAGAAGTTCGGCGCCGAGGCGGTGCTGCTGGCGGAGATACCCGAACAACTGGAGCGCGCCGATATCGTCATCACCTCCACCGCCAGCCAGTTGCCGATTCTCGGCAAGGGCGCGGTGGAACAGGCGCTGAAGGTGCGCAAGCACCGCCCGTTCCTCATGGTGGATATCGCCGTGCCCCGCGACATCGAACCGCAGGTGGGCGAGCTGCGCGACGTCTACCTGTACAGCGTCGACGACCTGCGCGAGATCGTCGACGAGAACCTGCGCACCCGCCGCGACGAGGCGAGCAAGGCCGACCTCATCATCGACGAGGGCGTGGCGCTGTACATGGAAGAGGTGCGCAGCCTGCGCGCGGTGGACGTGGTCAAGGCCTACCGCGGCATGGCCGAGCAGCTGCGCGGCGAGGAGTTGCAGCGCGCCGAGCGCGCCCTGGCGCGCGGCGACGATCCGTTGCAGGTGCTCAACCGCCTGTCGCGCGCCCTCACCAACAAGCTGATCCACGCGCCCACCGCCGGTCTCAAACAGGCCAGCGCGCAGGGGCGCCAGGACCTGCTCGACAACGCCTGCGCCCTGCTCGGGCTGGCGGCGGACGAACCCGCCGCGGCGGCACAGGAGCCGGACGCGGAACTGAACATTCCCCCCAACGCGGTGGAGACCGACCGGCGCACACTGCAATGAAGGCCTCCCTGCTGAGCAAGCTGGAAACCCTGACGGACCGGCACGAGGAGGTGTCGGCCCTGCTCGGGGACAGCGAGATCATCACCGACCAGGCGCGCTTCCGCGACCTGTCCCGCGAGTACGCGGAGCTGGAGGCGGTGGTGAAGTGTTATTCCGACTACAGGCAGGTGCAGGCGGACCTGGAGGATGCCCGCGGCATGCTCGAGGACAGTGACGACGACGTGCGCGAGATGGCGCGCGAGGAACTGGAGGCGGGCGGCGAGAGCCTGCAGGCGCTGGAACTGCAACTGCAAACGCTGTTGCTGCCGCGCGATCCCAACGACTCGCACAACGTGTTCCTGGAAATCCGCGCCGGCACCGGCGGCGACGAGGCGGCGATTTTTTCCGGCGACCTGTTCCGCATGTACTCGCGCTTCGCCGAGGGCATGGGCTGGCGCATCGAGGTGTTGTCCGAGCGTCCCGGGGAGCACGGCGGCTACAAGGAAATCATCACCCGCGTCGAGGGCCGCGACGTCTATGCCCACCTGAAATTCGAATCCGGCGCGCACCGGGTGCAGCGCGTGCCGGAAACGGAATCCCAGGGCCGCATCCACACCTCCGCCTGTACCGTCGCGGTAATGCCCGAGGCCGAGGAGGTCGACGCGGTGGAGATCAACAAGGCCGACCTGCGTATCGACACCTACCGCGCCTCCGGCGCGGGCGGCCAGCACGTGAACAAGACCGATTCCGCCGTGCGCATCACGCACCTGCCCAGCGGTATCGTGGTGGAGTGTCAGGACGAGCGCTCGCAGCACAAGAACCGCGCCCGCGCCATGTCCCTGCTGCAGGCAAAGCTGCTCACCAGCGCGCAGGACGCCCAGGCGCAGGAGCAGGCCTCACTGCGCCGGGACCTGGTCGGCTCCGGCGACCGCTCCGACCGCATCCGCACCTACAACTTCCCCCAGGGGCGCATCACCGACCACCGCATCAACCTGACCCTGTACAAGTTGGCCGAGATCATGGAAGGCGACCTGGCAGCGGTGGTCGACCCGCTGCGCCAGGAGTACCAGGCGGACCAACTGGCGGCGCTGGCCGAAGACTGATGGCCACGGTGCGCGAGTTGCTCGACGCGGCGGCGGACCTGCCCGGCGAGAGTGCGCGACGCGACGTGGAAGTCCTGCTGTGCCACTGCCTGGGTAAATCGCGCGCCTGGCTGTACGCCTGGCCGGAGGCGGAAATCGATGCGCCGCAGCAGCGGCACTATGCGCAGATGTTGGCCCAGCGCCGCGCGGGCAGGCCGCTGGCCTACCTCACCGGCCGGCGCGAGTTCTGGTCGCTGGACCTGGCGGTGAACGACGCGACGCTGATCCCGCGCCCGGAAACCGAGACCCTGGTGGCGCGCGCCCTGGAGTTGCCGCTGGCGGCGGATGCCGCGGTGCTGGACCTGGGCACCGGCAGCGGCGCCATCGCCCTGGCCCTGGCCAGCGAGCGGCCGGGCTGGCGCGTGACGGCTACCGACAAATGCCCCGCGGCGTTGGCCGTGGCGCTGCGCAACGCGCGCGACTGCGGCCTGCAACAGCGCGTCGAACTGCTCAGCGCGGACTGGTTCGACGGGCTGCAGGGGCGGCGCTTCGACCTGGTGCTGTCCAACCCGCCCTATATCGACCCGGCCGACCCTCACCTGGACCGCGGCGACCTGCGCTTTGAACCGCGCGGCGCGCTGGTCGCGGCGCAGGGCGGGCTGGCGGACCTGGCGGGGATCGTCCGCGACGCCCCCGCGCACCTGCGCCCCGGCGGCGCCCTGTGGCTGGAACACGGCTACCAGCAGGGCGAGGCGGTGCGCCGCCTGCTGCGCGAGGGTGGTTTCCAGCAGGTCGACAGCGTGCGCGATCTGGCCGGTCACGAGCGCATCAGCGGGGGAGTGCTCGGTGCTCACTGACGCGCAGTTGCTGCGCTACAGCCGCCAGCTCCTGCTGCACGATTTCGACATCGCCGGGCAGGAAAAACTGCTCGCCGCGCGCGTGCTGGTGGTCGGCCTGGGCGGGCTGGGCTGTCCCGCCGCCCTGTACCTCGCCGCCGCGGGCGTCGGCAGCCTGGTGCTGGCCGATGGCGACGCGGTGGAGGCGAGCAACCTGCAGCGCCAGATCGCCCACACCGAGGCGGACCTGGGGCGCAACAAGGCGCAGTCCGCCGCCGCGGCCGTGGCCGCGTTGAACGCCTCGACCGCCGTCGAGGTGCTGCCGCAACACCTGCAGGCCGCCGACCTTGCGGCGCTGTTGCAGCGCGTGGACCTGGTGGTGGACGCCACTGACAACTACCCGGTGCGTTTCGCGCTCAACCGCGCGTGTATCGACGCGGGCCTGCCCCTGGTGTCCGCCGCCGCGGTGCGCGCCGAGGGGCAGGGGGCGGTGTTCGACCCGCTGCGCGGCGGCCCCTGCTACCGCTGCCTGTACCGCGAGGGCGCCGACGACAGCGCGCTCAGTTGCAGCCAGAGCGGTGTGCTGGCGCCGCTGGTCGGTGTGCTCGGCTCACTGCTGGCCATGGAGACGCTGAAGGTCCTCGCCGGCTACGGCGAGCCGCTGCGCGACGCCCTGCTGGTGCTGGACCTGCACAGCATGGAGGTGCGCAAGCTGGCCCTGGCGCCCGCCGCGGACTGCCCGGACTGCGCCCACCTGCGCTAGGTGGCCGGCGCCGACAGCGGCCGTTGCAGCGTGCGGTACAGGCGCCACAGCAGCACCGCGGAGGTCAGCGCGATACCGGCGATCATGGCCCGCCAGAACCCCAGCGCGCCCGCCAGGCCATCCTCCGCGCGCAGCATTCCCCAGTAGTAACCCAGCGGCAGGGTCAGCAACCAGTAGGTGCCGCACAGCACCAGGAAGGGAAAGGTGGTGTCCTTGAAAGCGCGCAGGCAGAACGTGGCGGTCACCTGCGCCGCGTCGATAACGATGAACAGCGCCGCCAGGCCGACCAGCGCCGCGGCCACGCGCTGGATGTCCGCGTCGCCGGTGAAGGCGGCGATGATCAGTCCGGGGCCGGTGAGCAGCACCAGCGAGCACACGGCGCCGATCAGCAGTGTGGCGCAAGCGCCGCAGGCGATGGCGCGTTGCACCGCGACGCTGTCCCCGGCGCCGACCGCGTGGCCGACGCGGGTGGCCAGCGCGGAACCGACACTGATGAGGAAGATGTAGGTGACGTCCCACACGTTGTAGGCGATCTGGTGCGCGGCCATCACGGTATCGCCCAGCGTGGCGATGAGCAGGCCGATGACCGAGAACACGCCGACCTCGAGGAAAAACGACAGGCCCATGGGTGTGCCCAGGCGCAGGATATCGCGCAGGATGTCCAGGCGTGGCGCCACCAGCAGTGAGTCCGGCAGGTAGGGGCGCAGGTCGCGCGCGCGCAGCATGTACACGCCGATCAGCAGCGGGCTCAGCCACATGGAGATCGCCGTGGCCCAGCCGCAGCCCGCGGCACCCAGCTCGGGTGCGCCCCACTTGCCGTAGATCAGTGCGTAGTTCAGCGGGATGTTGGCGAGGAAGCCGAGCACGCTGGCCAGGGCGAAGGGGCGCATGAAGCCGATGCCCTGGGTGTGGCAGCGCAGGGCCTGGAAGAGGGCGGCGGCGGGCAGGCCGAAGGCGGTTGCCTGCAGGTAGCCCAGGCTGCGCGCGTGGGTCTGCGGCGCCAGGTCGAGCAGGTGCAGCAGCGGCTCCGCGCTGTACAGCAGCGGGCCTGCCACCAGGCCCAGCAACAGCGCCAGCCACAGCGCCTGGGGCAGGCAGGCGCGGATGCGCTGCACGCGGCCCGCGCCGTAGTCCTGGGCGATAATCGTGGTGGCGCCGAGCATGACGCCGATGAACACCAGGTACAACGGCAGCCAGATGTTGTAGCCGATGGCGATGGCCGCCAGGTCCACCGCGCTGTAGTGGCCCGCCATGACCGTGTCCACCACGCCGGTGGCCATTTGCGCGACCTGTGCGATGAGGGTGGGCCAGGCGATGGCGAACAGGGCGCGGAATTCCTGGGTGTAGGCGGGGATTTTCCGCTTCATGACAGTGCCGTTATTATGGGGCCGGATTATGGGCGGTCGGGGAAACCTTTCCCGCGATCCGGTTGTCACACGGAGGCGACTACAATGGAAATGACACCATGAATGCACTCGCACAGACGTATCACAGTATACACAAGGCCATCTTCACACCCTTGTCCCGGCTCGATGGCCTGGCGCCGCTGGCGCTGCGCATCTACCTGTTTTTTCCCTTCCTCATGGCGGGCCGGCAGAAGATCAACGGCATGGAGAACACTATCGAGTGGTTCGGCAACCCGGACTGGGGCCTGGGCCTGCCGTTTCCCGAGGTGCTGGCCTACCTGGCGGCCTACACCGAGTATGTCGGCGCCTGGCTGCTGCTGATCGGCCTGGCCACGCGCTGGATATCGGTGCCGCTGATCATCACCATGCTGGTGGCGATTTTCGCGGTGCACTGGGACAACGGCTGGGCGGCCATCGCCGATTCCAGCGCCCAGGATGTCGCCGTGCGCCTGGGCATGGCCAAGGATATCCTGCGCGAGCACGGCAACTACACCTGGCTGACCGAGAAGGGCAACTTCGTCATTCTCAACAACGGCATCGAATTCGCCGTCACCTACCTGGTGATGCTGCTCAGCCTGTTCTTTACCGGCGGCGGGCGCTACACCAGCCTGGACTACTATCTCGGCCGCCTGTGGCCGGCGCGATCCTGAGTGCCCGCGGGCGTGTACGGCGCGGGGCGGGCATCCCCCCGGCGCGGCCGGGTGTGCCCGGGAGGGCGATGCCGCGAGCCTGCCCATTTTCTGTGCAAAAATGGTAGACTAGCCCGCTTTTTTCGACAGCTACAGGATGTAACGCATTGAACGACAGCAGCGCCAACCGCAGCGACACCCCTCAGGCGTCACCCTGGTCCGTCGACCAGTTCGTGGTGCAGCCGCAGGAGGGCCAGACCCGCTTCCACGACCTTGGTCTGCGCGATGAACTAATGCATGCCATCGCCGACCTCGGGTTCCAGTACTGTTCGCCCATCCAGGCGCAGGTCCTGCCGCACACGTTGCAGGGCCACGACGCCATCGGCAAGGCCCAGACCGGCACCGGCAAGACGGCCGCGTTTCTCATCACTATTTTCAACGACCTGCTCAATCACCCGCCCGAGGGCGAGCGTTTCCTGGGCGAACCGCGCGCGCTGGTGATCGCGCCGACCCGCGAACTGGTGATGCAGATCGCCGCCGACGCGGAGGACCTGGCGCGGCACAGCCCGCTGCAGATCGCGACGCTGATCGGCGGCATGGATTACCAGAAGCAACTCAATCGCCTGGGCAGCCGTGTCGTCGACCTGGTAGTGGCCACCCCGGGGCGCCTGCTGGATTTCATGGGCCGCCGCGACCTGTTCCTGGACCACGTGGAAACCCTCGTGCTGGACGAGGCGGACCGCATGCTCGACATGGGCTTCATCCCCCAGGTCAAGCGCATCGTGCGCGCCACGCCGCGCAAGGAAAACCGGCAAACCCTGCTGTTCTCCGCGACCTTCACCCAGGACATCATCAACCTGTCACAGCAGTGGACCTACGAGCCGGTCAAGGTGGAGATCGAGCCGGAGAGCGTCGCCACCGATACGGTGGACCAGAAGATCTACCTGGTCAGCAGCCAGCAGCGTTACCGCGTGTTGAGCAACCTGCTGCGTTCGCAGGAGGCGAGCAGCGTTATCGTCTTCGCCAATCGGCGCGACCAGGTGCGGCGCCTGCACGAGCGCCTGCGCAAGTCCGGCTTCTCCGCCGGCATCCTCTCGGGGGAGATTCCGCAGCAAAAACGCACGCGCACGCTGGAACAGTTCAAGTCTGGTGACGTGAAGGTGCTGGTGGCCACCGACGTCGCCGGCCGCGGTATCCACGTCGAGGGCGTGAGCCACGTGGTCAACTACAACCTCCCCGAGGACCCGGAGGACTACGTGCACCGCATCGGACGCACCGGCCGCGCCGGCGCGACCGGCGTGTCCATCAGCTTCGCCAGCGAGGACGACGCCTTCCTGCTGCCCGACCTGGAGGCCCTGCTGGGTGAAAAGCTGGAGTGCACCCACCCGCCGCAGGAGCTGCTCTCCTAATAGCTCGGGGTCAGGTCTTACAGTTCACACTGTTGAGGGGTCATACCTCGGGGTCAGGTCTTACAGTTCACACTATTGTGTGAACTGTAAGACCTGACCCCGAGCTGCCCGCTGTTTAGCGGTCGCGCAGTTCCTCGCACCACAGAAGCGTCGCGCCGACCACTGCGGCGGGCACGACGAAAAAGTTGACCAACGGAATGCCCGCGCAGAGAGCGACCAGACCGCCGAAGCCCATGCTGCTCATCCGCCGCTCGCGCACCGCCGCCTTTACCTCGGAAAAGCCCAGCTGGTGATTGTCCATTGGGTAGTCGACAAAGGTGATGCTCATCATCCAGGCGCCGAGCAGGAACCACAACACGGGGGCGGCCGCATTGATGCCCGGGATCAGGGACACCACCAGTACCGCCAGGGCCAGCGGGATGTAGTAGAGCAGTTTGAGGATCTCACGCAGGATGCCGCGTGGCACCAGTAGCAGGGCCGCTCCGAGTCCCTCGGGTCCGGCGACCGGGCGACCGGTGACCAGTTCCTCGGCTTTTTCGGCCAGCAGGCCGTTGAACGGCGAGGCGATGACCAGCGCCACCGAGGTAAACAGGTAGCCGGAGATGAGGCAGGCGGTAATGACGATCAGCGGCCAGAGAATCCACTGCAGGAAGTCCAGCCAGTCCGGCAGCTTCGCGTCCATCCCCTCCATCATGCCGGTGACGTAGCCGAAGCCGATGCCCAGCAGGCCGGCGAAGATCACCACGTTGACCAGCAGCGGCACGATGACGAACAGGCGCAACGCGGGGTGGCCAAGCATGCTCGCGCCGCGGGTGAGGTAGCGGGCGCCGCGGGCAAGGTCAGTGCTCATCGGTCAGCCCGGGTTCGATCCGGCCGCAGGCGGCACAGATACAGTGGCGGTTTTTCGATGCTGGCGGGATCGCGGCGAGGGCGTCGGCGTCCAGAGTCGCGTCCCAGCACCAGCAGGCTTCGTGGGAGCGGCCGGCGGCGACGGCACAGGCATTGTCGCCACCGCACAGAGGGCAGGTTTTTTCCAGCGGGTCGGCATTCGTCATGGTCTACTCCACGCGGCTTCGGGGCTATAATACTGTACGGCGGACGGGGTGTAAGTATGGACGGCGACGACGACAGTTTGTTCCGGGAGGAGATGGCCGGGGTCAAACCGTTGCAGCGAGAGCCGCGCATCCAGCGCCGCAGCGGCGCCGGGCAGGCCGCCGACCCCTCGCTGGCGCGACGTCGCGCGGCCGCGGTCGACGCGCCCGCGGTCGCGGGCAACCCCCTCTCCGATGCCGATATTCCCTCCCTGGATGCCTGGTACGTCCTCGATTTCAAGCGCCCCGGCGTGCAGAACGGGGTGTTTCGCAAGTTCAAGCAGGGGCGCTACGAGCCGCAGGCGCGGCTGGACCTGCATCGCATGAGCCTGCAGCAGGCGCGACAGGAAATCTTCGATTATGTTGAGGAGTCCCTGCAACTGGGCCTGCGCTGCATACTGGTCATTCACGGCAAGGGGCAGGGCGGCACTGACCGCGAGCGCTGCTCGATCCTCAAGGGCGGTGTCGACCGCTGGCTGCGTGAACTGGATGTGGTGCAGGCCTTCCATAGCGCGCAGGCTCGCCACGGCGGCACTGGCGCGGTTTACGTCCTGCTGCGTAAGAGCGAGGAGGCCAAGCGTGAGACCCGCGAGCATTTTTCCAAGGGTCGGGTGCCGATTGAGTAGCAACCGTGAGGTCAGCAACCATGGGGTCAGGTCTTACAGTTTACACCTTGGTGTAAACTGTAAGACCTGACCCCCTGTCGTTGGTTAGGCCGCGCCGGCCTGGCGCAGGATGTCGGCGTATTCTGCCCCGTGGCGGTGGGTGGACAGGATTGCCAGTACGCTGCGGCCATCGCGGCCCGTGGCGTTGATGTCGCGGCCCGCGTCGGTGAAAAACGACACGAACAGCTCGAAGTCCGAGGCGCGCATGCTGTGGTAGGCCTTGAGTAGCATGTGGAAGTCATCGGGCTCGTCATTGTAGGAGCGCACGTCGAGGAAACTGCGCACGCGCTCCTCGGTCCATACCTCGTCGAGTACCTTTTCCTTGTCTTTCTTCATGGCTATCTCCCGCCTCGTCATTCGCGCGCCTCGTCATGCTCGCGCTCCGTCATTCCCGCGTACGCGGGAATCCAGGAATTCCAGTGTTGTGTGCCGAGCGGCCAGCTTGTAGACGACCGCGGAATGGATCCGGGCAAGTCCTCAGGTCAATTTTTTCGCCAGCAGCTCATTGACCATCTTCGGGTTGGCCTGACCCTTCGAGACCTTCATGACCTGGCCGACGAAGAAGCCGATCAGCTTCTTGCGTTTGCCCTCGTCCGCCGCCAGGTACTGTTCCACCTGGGCGCCATTGTCGGCGATCACCTGGTCCACCATGGCTTCCAGTGCGCCGCTGTCGGAGACCTGTTTCAGGCCCTGCGCCTCGATGATCTCGTCGGCGCTGCCCTGGCCCTGCCACATGTGTTCAAACACCTGCTTGGCGATCTTTCCGGAGATGCTGTTGTCCAGGATGCGCGCGATCAGGCCACCGAGGTCCGCCGCGGACACCGGGCTGTCCGCGATGCCCAGTTCCGAGCGGTTGAGCTGGCCCAGCAGCTCCACCTGCACCCAGTTGGCGGCCATCTTGGCATCGCCGCAGGCGGCCGCCACCGCCTCGAAGTAGTCGGCCAGCTCGCGGCTGTCGCTGAGCACGCCGGCGTCATAGGTCGACAGTCCGTACTGTGCGGCGAAGCGGTGACGCTTTTCCACCGGCAGTTCCGGCAGGCTGGCGCGCACTGCCTCTATATAATCGTCGTCGATGACCACCGGCAGCAGGTCCGGTTCGGGGAAGTAGCGGTAGTCATTGGCCACCTCCTTGGAACGCATGGAGCGGGTCTCGTCGCGCTCGGCGTCGTACAGCCGCGTTTCCTGCACCACCTCGCCGCCGTCCTCGAGGATGTCCGACTGGCGCTCGATCTCGCAGGCGATGGCCTTTTCCACGAAGCGGAAGGAGTTGACGTTCTTGATCTCCGCCCGCGTGCCGAGTGTATCCGTGCCGGCGGGGCGCAGGGAGATGTTGATATCGCAGCGCATGGACCCCTGCGACATATCGCCGTCCGAGATGCCCAGGTAGGTGACCAGGCTGTGCAGCGCCTTGAGATAGGCGACCGCCTCCTGTGCGTTGCGGATATCCGGGTCGGTGACGATTTCCAGCAGCGGGGTGCCGGCGCGGTTCAGGTCGATGCCGCTGCAGCCGTGGTAGTCCTCGTGCAGCGACTTGCCGGCGTCCTCTTCCAGGTGGGCGCGGGTGATGCCGATGCTGCGTGTGCTGCCGTCTTCCAGCGCGATTTCGAACTCGCCGCGGCCGACGATGGGCGCCTCGAACTGGCTGATCTGGTAGCCCTTGGGCAGGTCCGGGTAGAAGTAGTTCTTGCGGTCGAACACCGAGCGGTGGCCAATCTGCGCGCCGATGCCCAGGCCGAACTTGACCGCGCAGCGCACCGCCTCCGCATTGAGCACCGGCAGCATGCCGGGCATGGCCAGGTCTACCGCGCAGGCCTGGGTGTTGGGTGCGGCGCCAAAGGTGGTCGGCGCGCCGGAAAAGATTTTCGACACGGTGGCGAGCTGCAGGTGAACTTCCAGCCCGATGACGCTCTCCCAGGCCATCAGTCGATCCCTCCCGGTGCGCGCAGGTGCCAGTCGGTGGCCTGCTGGAACTGGTGCGCGACGTTGAGCAGGCGCGCCTCGTCGAAGTGCTGGCCGATCAGCTGCAGGCCGACCGGCATGCCCTCCACCAGTCCCGCGGGAACCGACATGGCCGGCAGCCCGGCCAGGTTGACCGCCAGCGTGTAGACGTCCTCCAGGTACATCGAGACCGGGTCGTCGGACTTGGCCCCCAGGGCGAAGGCCGGTCCGGGCGTGGTCGGCCCGGCGATGATGTCGACCTGTTCGAAGCAGTCGAGGAAATCCTGCCGGATCAGGCGCCGCACCTGCTGCGCCTTCTTGTAGTAGGCGTCGTAGTAGCCCGCGGAAAGCGCGTAGGTGCCCACCAGGATGCGCCGCTTGACCTCGTCGCCGAAGCCCTCCTCGCGCGTGCGCGTGTACAGGTCCAGCAGGTCCTGGGGATCCTCGCAGCGGTGCCCGTAGCGCACGCCGTCGTAGCGCGACAGGTTGGTAGAGGCCTCCGCCGGCGCGATGATGTAGTAGGTGGGCACGGTCAGCTCGCTGTGCGGCAGGCTCACGTCCACCAGGGTGGCGCCGCGGGCCTGCAGCTCGCGCAGTGCATCCTGCACGCAGGCCGCCGTCGCCGCGGACAGCCCCTCGCCGAAGTACTGTGTCGGCAGGCCGATGCGCAGCCCGGACAGGTCGCGCTCAAGCTGCGCCGTGTAGTCCTGCGTGTCGCGGGTGGAGGAGGTCGAGTCCAGCGGGTCGTGACCGGCCATGGCGTTGAGCAGCAGCGCGCAGTCCTCGGCGCTGCGCGCCATCGGCCCGCCCTGGTCGAGGCTGGAGGCGAAGGCCACCATGCCCAGGCGCGAGACGCGTCCGTAGGTGGGCTTGATGCCGGTGATGCCGCAACAGGCCGCGGGCTGGCGGATCGAGCCGCCGGTGTCGGTGCCGGTGGCGGCGGGCGCCAGGCGCGCGGCCACCGCGGCGGCGGAGCCGCCGGAGGAGCCGCCGGGCACCGCGTCCGTGTCCCACGGGTTGCGCACCGCGCCGTAATAGCTTGTCTCGTTGGAGGAGCCCATGGCGAACTCGTCCATGTTGGTCTTGCCCAGGGTCACCGCGCCGGCCTCGCGCAGGCGCGACACCACGGTGGCGTCGTAGGGCGGCACGAAATTGTCCAGCATCTTCGAGCCGCAGCTGGTGCGCAGCCCGCGGGTGCAGAAAATGTCCTTGTGCGCGATGGGCACGCCGGTCAGCGCCGAGGCCTCGCCGGCGGCGCGGCGCGCGTCGGCCTGCTCGGCCTCGGCCAGGGCAGCGCTCTCGTCCACGCTGATAAAGCTGTTGAAACGCTCGTCCAGTGCGGCGATGCGCTGCAGGTGGGCGCGGGTCACCTCGACACTGCTGAAGCGGCCTTCGCGCAGCCCTTGTGCCAGTTCGGCGACAGAGTAATCGTGCATGTTGGGCGGAATCCTAGTCTATGACCCGGGGAACCAGGTAGAGGCCGTCCTCCACCGCCGGGGCGATGGCCTGGAAGTCCTCGCGACGGTTTTCCTCGGTCACCGCGTCCGGACGCAGGCGCTGGGTGTCGTCCAGTGGGTTGGCCATCGGTTCCACCGCGGCGGTATCCACCGCCTGCAGGCGATCCACCATGCCGAGGATCTCGGCGATGCGTGCGGTGACCTCGCCGATCTGGTCGTCGGCGATGCGAATTCGCGCCAGTTGCGCAATTTTCTCGATCTCGTGCTGGTCGATAGCCATGCTGGTACTGTCTGGTCGTCTCGGGTAGCTGTCCGGGTGCGTGTCGCGGCGCCGTGTCGTGGCCCGCGAGCCGCGGCCCGCGCGGCAGGGGGCGTAAACTTATCACATTTGCGCCTTGCCCAAAATCCCCGCGGTTGATACAGTTGCGCGAATAACTCAAACCCCGAAAAAGACCGCATCCAGAGGGAGTTTCCGGCCCTGAAACAGAGGGAGTTTCCGGCCCTGAAATGCGGCGCGAAAGCCGCCACCCAGGCGCGGCGTGAACAGACTGACAGGGCCCCGGCGCGGCCTCGCCGCCGCACTCACAGGATAACGAGATTTCATGTTCAGAAAACTGCGCGGAGTGTTCTCCAATGACCTCTCCATCGATCTGGGTACGGCCAATACCCTGATCTATGTGCGCGACAGGGGAATTATCCTGGACGAGCCCTCGGTGGTCGCCATCCGTATTCACAACGGGCAGAAGACCATCGAGGCGGTCGGCAACGAGGCCAAGCGCATGCTGGGTCGCACCCCCGGCAATATCACTGCCATCCGCCCGCTGAAAGACGGCGTCATCGCCGATTTCGAAGTCACCGAGAAGATGCTCCAGCACTTCATCGCCAAGGTGCACGAAACCCGCTTTATCCGCCCCAGCCCGCGCGTGCTGGTCTGTGTGCCCTGTATGTCCACCCAGGTCGAGCGCCGGGCGATCAAGGAATCGGCGCTGGGCGCCGGCGCCCGCGACGTGCGCCTGATCGAGGAGCCCATGGCGGCGGCCATCGGCGCCGGGCTCAGTGTCGAGGAAGCCACCGGCTGCATGGTGGTCGACGTGGGCGGCGGCACCACGGAGGTGGCCATCATCTCCCTGAACGGCGTGGTCTACCGCGATTCCGTGCGCGTCGGCGGCGACCGCTTCGACGAGGCCATCGTCTCCCACGTGCGCCGGCGCTACGGCAGCCTGATCGGCGACGCCACCGCCGAGCGCATCAAGCTGGAAGTGGGCTGCGCGTTCGCCGGCAGCGAGCTGCGCGAGATCGACGTGCGCGGCCGCAACCTCGCCGAGGGGGTGCCGCGCAGCTTCACCCTGAACAGCGACGAGATACTGGAGTCGCTGCAGGACCCGCTGGCCGCCATCGTCCAGGCGGTCAAGTCCGCCCTGGAACAGTCGCCGCCGGAACTGGCGGCGGATATCGCCGAGAGCGGTATCGTCCTCACCGGCGGCGGTGCCCTGCTGCGCGATCTCGACCGCCTGATCTCCGAGGAGACCGGCCTGCCGGTCATCGTCGCCGACGACCCGCTGACCTGCGTCGCCCGCGGCGGCGGCATGGCGATGGAGCGCATGGACCGGCATACCATCGACCTGCTGTCCACCGACTGAGGCGCCTCCATTCCCGCGCGGGGCGTCCCGCTGGAGGATAACGGCCGCAACGGATACACTGGCCGCGGGAACTGAGGAATCGTCATCAAGCCGTTATTCGTCAAGGAATCGTCCCTGGTGTCACGGGTGCTGCTGGCGACCGCGGTGGTTGTCGCGCTCATTGCCGCCGACCTGCATTTCAACCAGCTCGAGCGCGGCCGCGCCGTTCTCGACACCCTGCTCACCCCCGTTTTCTGGATCGCCGACGTACCCTCGCGCATCAGCGACTGGGGTTCCTCGCAGTTGCAGTCCCGCGACGCCCTGCTGGAGGATAACGAGCGCCTCCGGCGCGAGAACCTGGTGCTGCTGGGACGCTCCTCGCAGATGGCTTCCCTGCAGGCGGAGAACGTGCGCCTGCGCGCCCTGCTCAATTCCTCCGCCATGCTGCGCGACGACGTGCTGGTGGCGGAGCTGATCGGTGTATCGCCAGACCCGGCGCGCCACCAGCTCGTGCTGAACAAGGGGGCGCGCGACGGTGTGTTCACCGGCCAGCCCCTGATCGACGCGGGCGGCCTGCTCGGGCAGGTGGTGGAGGTGGCCGCCGGCAGCGCGCGGGCGCTGCTGATCACCGACGCCACCCACTCGATCCCGGTCCAGGTCAACCGCAACGGCGTGCGCGCGATCGCCGAGGGCACCGGCGCGCTTGGCTCGCTGGAAGTGCATCATGTCTCGGCCACCACCGATATCCGCGAGGGCGACCTGCTGGAGACCTCCGGCCTGGGGGGGCGCTTCCCGGTGGGCTATCCCGTCGCGCGGGTCAGCACGGTCGAACGCGACCCGGGCGAGGCCTTCGCGCGCATCGTCGCCATTCCCACGGCCGCGCTGGACCGCAGCCGCCATGTGTTGCTGGTGTTTACCGGCGGCAAGCCCGCCGGCGACGGCGACAGCGAAGGCTGACGGCGTGGAGGAGAGCGGGCGCGGCTACGGCGTCATCCTGCTGACGTTCCTGGTCGCCTTCGTGCTCGCGGTGCTGCCCCTGCCGCCGTGGTTGATGTGGGGTCGCCCGGAGTGGGTCGCGCTGGCGCTGATCTACTGGACCATCGCATTGCCGCACCGCGTCGGCATCACCACCGGCCTGCTGCTGGGTATTGGCCTGGACGTTCTCGACGGCGCGGTGCTGGGGCAGAACGCCTTCGCCCTGGTCGTGGTGGCGCTGCTCGCTCTCATCCTCTACCAGCGCCTGCGCGTGTACAGCCTGTGGCAGCAGGCGGGGGTGGTGTTCGTGCTCGTGGGCATCAACCAGCTCATCTGCCAGTGGGTGCAGAACCTGCAGGGCGTCGGCGCGCGCTCCCTGCTGTTTCTCCTGCCGGCCCTGTCCAGTGCGCTGCTGTGGCCGGTGATGCTGCACACCCTGCGCGGCGTGCGCCGCCGCTACGAGGTCACCTGAGGTGCCGGCGCCGCACCTGCTGCTGGCCTCCGCCTCGCCGCGGCGGCGGCAGTTGCTGCAGGGCCTGGGCGTCGAGTTCAGCTGTGTCGCGGCCGACATAGACGAGACACCCGCGGCGCGCGAGGCGCCCGCGGATTACGTGCAGCGCATGGCGCAGGAGAAAGCGCGCGCCGTCGCGGCGCGGCCGCAGGCGCAGGGCTGCCTGGTACTCGGCGCCGACACCACGGTGGTGGTGGAGGAGGACATCCTGGGCAAGCCGGCGGATCACATGCAGGGCCTGGCCATGCTGGCGCGGCTCAGCGGCCGCGAGCACCAGGTGCTGACCGCGGTGTGCCTGCTGGGTCCGCGCGGCGCGCAGACTGAGCTGGTGCAAACCGCGGTGGAATTCGTCACCCTGGACCGCGCCACCTGCGAGGCCTACCTGGCCACCGACGAACCCTGGGACAAGGCGGGCGCCTACGCCATCCAGGGCCTGGGCGGCGCCCTGGTGCGCGCCATACACGGCAGCTACAGCAATGTCGTCGGCCTGCCGCTGGCGCAGACACGCGCACTGCTGGCCGCCAACGGCGTGGTCACGGCGCTGGACCCTTCGGCCGGAGCTTGAGGAGATGTCGATGAGCGACGAGATCCTGGTCAATATCACGCCCATGGAAACCCGTGTGGCGGTGCTGGAAAACGGTGCGACCCAGGACATCCATATCGAGCGCGCGGTCAACCGCGGCATCGTCGGCAACATCTACGCCGGCAAGGTGGTGCGCGTACTGCCGGGTATGCAGGCGGCCTTTGTGGACATCGGTGTGGAGCGCACCGGCTTCATCCACGTGTCGGACATCGTCGCCGCCGAGGCGCGCGGCCGCGAGCCGGAAAATATCACCGAACACCTGCACGAGGGCAAGACCATCGTGGTCCAGGTCACCCGCGACCCGCTGGGCACCAAGGGGGCGCGACTGACCACCGCGCTGTCGGTATCCACGCGCTACCTGGTGCTGATGCCGCAGACCGACCACGTCGGCGTATCGCAGTTGATCGACGAGCAGCAGGAGCGCGAGCGCCTGCAGCAGGTGCTCGCCGACGGCGTCGCCGCGGAGTCCATGGAGGGCGCCGGCGGTTTCATCCTGCGCACCGCGGCCGAGGGCGTGGGCAGCGACGAGATCGTCGCCGACCTGCGCTTCCTCAAGCGCCTGTGGGCGGCGGTGTCGCGGCGCATCGAGGCCGCCGCGGAGCCGCAGTTGCTGTACGCCGACCTGCCGTTGCACCTGCGCACCGTGCGCGACCTGGCGCGCGCCTCGGTCGGGCGCATCCTGGTGGACAGCAGCGAGGGCGCCGCGACCATGGCCGAGTTCTGCCGCGAGTACATGCCGCAGGTCTCCGACCTGCTGGAGCACTACGAGGGCGAGCGCCCCCTGTTCGACCTGCACGGCGTGGAGGAGGAGATCCAGCGGGCGCTGCAGCGCAAGGTGGAGCTGAAGTCCGGCGGCTACCTGATTATCGACCAGACCGAGGCGATGACCACCATCGACGTCAACACCGGTTCCTTCGTCGGCCGGCGCAACCAGGCCGAGACCATCCTCAAGACCAATCTCGAGGCGGTGGGCGCCCTGTCGCGGCAGCTGCGCCTGCGCAACCTCGGCGGCATCATCATCGTCGACTTTATCGACATGGCCGACCCGGAACACCGTCGCCAGGTGCACCGCAGCCTGGAGAAGGCGATGCAGCGCGACCCGGCGCGCAACCAGATCACCGGCGTTTCGGAGCTGGGCCTGGTGGAGATGACGCGCAAGCGCACCCGTGAGAGCCTGGAGCACATGCTCTGCGAGGAGTGCCCGGTGTGCAGCGGGCGCGGCGTGCTGAAGACCGCCGAAACCGTGTGTTACGAGATTTTCCGCGAGATCATTCGCGACGCCCGCGCCTATGACAACGATAAACTGATGGTACTGGCGGCGCAGCCGGTGGTGGACAGGCTGCTCGACGAGGAATCGGCCAACCTGGCGGACCTGGAGGAACTGGTGGGCAAGGCGATCAGTTTCCGCGCCGAACCCAGTTACAACCAGGAGCACTTCGATATCATACTGCTCTGAATCGCGGGTGCCTCGCTCACCCCTCGCCTGACAACCGGGAGCCGACGTGGAAACCTCCGTATACCACAGACTCAGCAACCTGCTCTGGGGCGTGCTCGTCACGCTGCTGCTGGTGCTGGCCGTGTACGTGGGTGTCGGCCGCCTGGTCACCGCCAATCTGGGCCCTTACCAGACCGCGATCCTGCAGGAACTCAACCTGCGCACCCCCTTCGACATCGAGGCGGACCACGTCTCCGGCCAGTGGCAGTCCTTCACCCCGTTCATCGTGCTCACGGAACTGCGCATCGGCGTGCCCGGCAACGAGCGCAGCGCCATTCGCCTGGCCGAGGGGCGTATCGGCCTGGACGTGCTGGACAGCCTGCGCACCGGCTCGCTGCAGGTGACGCGGCTGGTGCTGGACGGGCTCGAACTGGATGGTGAACTGGACGCGCAGGGGCGGCTGCGCCTGACCGGCCTGGAGGGCGGCGCCGGGGAAACCGGCGCCTGGCTGCGCGAGTTCCTGCTCAATGTCGAATTCGTGTCCCTGCGGCGCAACCTGCTGCGCCTGGCCCTGCCCGGCGGCGAGGTGCGTGAACTGGACCTGGACCTGATGCTGTCGCGCGACGGCAGTGCGCGGCAGGTCGAGGCGCAGCTGGCCTCCACCGGCGGCGCGACCATCACCGCCCTGGCCTCGGGGCGCGGCGACCCGTTCCGGCCGCAGACGTTCAGCGGCGATCTCTACCTGGACATCGACACCACGGACCTGGGCGCGGTGCGCGACATGCTCGCGAACGCGGCGCCGGCGGTGTGGGCGCAGGGCAACCTCGACCTGGAACTGTGGCTGTCCTGGGACCACGGGCGGCCCCGCGTGCAGACGCGGGTGGATGCGCGCGACGTGCTGGTCACCCCGCGCGACGGTGCCTGGAGCCTGCCCCTGCACCGCCTGTCGCTGCAGGCGGAACTGGCGCGCGAGCGCGAACACTGGACCCTGTTCGCCGCCGACGTGGAGGTGGCCAACGCCGGCGGTGAGTTGGCACTGCCACGGCTGCAACTGGACAGCTGGGGCAACTCGCTGCGGCTGCGCGCGGCGGACCTGTCGCTGCAGCCGCTACACGCCTTCGCCGCCGGCGTGGAGAGCCTGCCGCAGAACCTGCGCGAGGTGTTCGCGGCCCTGGACCCGGCCGGCCGGGTCGACGCGTTGCAGATCAGCCTCGGCGATGCCAACCGGCCGGCGGACGACTGGGAGGTGGAGGCAGAATTCGCCGCGGTGTCGGTGGCGCCCTATCGCGGCGCGCCGGGGGGCAGCGGCCTGCGCGGTTACGCCAGGCTGGGACCCGGTGGCGGCGGCGTGGTGGTCGACAGCAGCGACGTCAGCCTGGCATTTCCCCAGGTGTATCGCCAGCCGCTGGCCTTCGACGAGCTGTACGGCTCACTGGACCTCGCCTGGAGCGGCGAACAGGTGCGCCTGACCTCGGGCGTGCTCACCGCGCGCGGCGAGGAGGGCACGGCGCGCGCGCTGTTCAGCCTGGATATCCCCCTGGTCAGCAGCGAGATCGGCCCGGATATGACGCTGCTGGTGGGCCTGCGCGACTCCACCCCGCAGTACCGCAGCAAATACCTGCCCTATGTGCTCAACCAGGGCCTGCTCGACTGGCTCTCCGCCAGCATCGGCGGCGGGGTGATCGACGACGGCGCGTTCCTCTGGCGCGGCAGCCTGCGCCCACAGGCAGTGCAGCGGCGCACCGTACAGCTGGCGTTCAACGTGCGCGATACCGCGCTGGACTACCACCCCGACTGGCCCGCCGTCACCATCGATGACGGCGTGGTGCTGATCGACGACGGGCGGGTGAGCGTGTGGGCCGACAGCGGGCGGCTGAGCGAATCGGCGGTTCAGAACCTGTCGGTGGAGACCTGGGTCAACCCGCGCGGCGCCGTCAGCCTCGGCGTGCAGGGCGCCATCACCGGGCCCGCCGGGGACGGCCTGGCGGTGGTCAACAACTCGCCGCTGTCCGGCCTGGTGGGCGACGCTTTCAGCCAGTGGTCCCTGCGCGGCGATATGCAGGCGGACCTGCGCCTGCAGCTGGAGCTGGGCGACAACCCGCCGCCGCCGCGCGTGGAGGTGCAGACCCGCTGGCTGGACGTGGACATGGATATCGCACCGGGCAACCTGCCGGTGCGCGGCCTGCACGGCGACTTCGCCTACAGCAGTGCGCGCGGTTTCAGCGCCAGTGAGTTGCGCGGCCGGCTGTGGGGCGGCGACATCAGCGCGCGCCTGGAACAGACCCACAGCGGCGCGGGCTACGACCCCGCCAGCTCCGTGCTGACGGTACAGGTGGCCACCGACGTGGCGATGGCGGAGCTGCGCGAATGGCTGGGCCTGGGCGCCCTGGCCTTCAGCAGCGGCGAGGCCAGCGCCGGGGTGGGCGTGCGCATCGCCCCGGGGCAGCCGCCGACGCTCACCGTGGACAGCGACCTGCAGGGCGTGCAGCTGGACCTGCCGCAGCCCTGGCAGAAGGAGGCCGCGGAGTCCCTGCCGCTGCACCTGGAAATGCCCCTGGCCGGGGACCGCCAGGTCATCGAGCTGTCCCTGGGCGAGGAGCTGAACCTGGCCCTGGATATCACCGCGGGTGGCCTGCATGGCGGTTCCCTGGGGATCAACGAGGCGCCCGCCGCGCCGCGGCAGGGCCTGTTCCACGTCGCCGGTCGCGCCGAGGTGCTGCACGCGCAGGCCTGGCTGGACTGGGTCAACACCTACCTGCTGCAGGGCGCCATGCTGCAGGCGCAGACCCCGACCGATCCCGCCCCCGCCACGCCCGATCCTGATATGCCGGCGCAGCAGTCCGCGGCGCCGCTGCGCGTGCAGGTGCAGCGGCTGTACGCCGAAACCCTGGCGCTGTTTGGCCGCGAATTCGACGCCGTGCAGTTGAGCCTGGACCTGGACGAACAGGCCTGGCGCCTTGACCTGGACACCGACTGGCTGACGGGCAACGCGGTGCTGGACCGCGCCAGCGGCGTCACTGCCGTCGAGGTGCAGGACCTGGACCTGTCTCGGCTGGCGGCGTTGACGACCGGCGCCGGCGCGGCGCGTGCCGCCGGCGGGTCGTCGCTGGAGGTGCCGCCCATGCAGGTGAAAATCGCCAGCTTGCGCCAGGCGGAGCGGCAACTCGGCGAGCTGTCATTCAGCGTGGTCGCACGGGACGGGGTGCTCACCGCCAGCGACGTTCGCGGCCAGCTCGCGCGCGCCACGGTGGGGGCGGAGGAACCCGCCAGCCTGATCTGGCGCCAGGGCGCGGACGGCGAGACCCGGGTGCGGGCCGCCCTGGGCTTCGCCGATTTCGGCGACATCCTGGACTACCTTGGCTACCAGCGCATCCTGCAAACCGGGGCGGGGGCGATCGACCTGGACCTGCGCTGGCCGGGCGACCCGGCGGCGTTCGCCCTCGCCGCCGCCGGGGGCACCATCGAGGTCGATATCGGCAAGGGCAATTTCCTCAGCGCGCCGACCGGCGCCGCCGGCGCCCTGCGCGTGGTCAGCATCCTCAATCTCGTCGATATCGTGCAGCGCCTGAGCCTGGCGCACATGTTCGAGTCGGGCATACCCTTCGACGCGGTGGACGGCGAGATCTACCTGCACGAGGGCACCATCGAGGTGCCGCGGCTGGATATCAAGGGTCCTTCCAGCTTCCGCTTCAGCGGTGTCTCGGACATAGAGCGGCAAACCCTGCGCGGCGAACTCGTCGCGACCCTGCCCGTGGCCAAGAACCTGCCCTGGGTGGCGGCGCTGGCGGCGAGCCTGCCAGTGGCCGCAGGGGTTTTCGTGGTGAGCCAGATTTTCGACAAGCAGATGAACCGCATGTCCAGCGCGGTCTACGCCATCGAGGGCACCTGGGACGAACCGCAGGTGAGTTTCGACCGCATCTTCGACGACAGCCCGCAGGAACTGGCCACGGCGCAACCGCGCGCGGCGGACCCGCCGGCGCCCGCGGCGGAGGAGGAGCGGCTGGCGGTCGAGCCCGCGGACACCGCCGCGCAAGAAGAGGCCGTGAACGAAGAAGCGCCCGCGGCGCTTACGCCTGCTCCTCCCGCAGCGCCCTGAGATAGCGGAACAGTTTGCGGCTGGCGGCCGGCGGCTTGCCGCGCTGCAGTTCCCGCTGGTGCTGCAGCACCAGCTGTCGCAACTGCTGGCGGTCGGCCTGCGGGAACTGCGCCAGGGCGGTTTCCACGCCGCCGGGTCCCCCGGCGAGCACCTCGTCGCGCAGCTGTTCCAGCTCGTGAAATGACTGCGCCGCCTGCTGACGACTCTCGTGCAGCCGCGCCAGGGCGCGTTCGATGGGCTGTGCGTCGATACCGCGCATCAGCTTGCCGATGAACTGCAACTGGCGTTTGCGCGCGCTGTTGCTGCGGATGCGGCGGCAGTCGCGCAGCGCTTCCAGCAACTGCTCGTCCTGCACCGGGATGGCGGCGAGCTGCTTGTCGTTCAGCGCCAGCAGGGCCTCGCCCAGTTCCTGCAACGCGTGCATCTGGCGCTTGCGCTCGCTCTTGCTGGGGCGCGCATCGTCGGCGTCGTCCGGCGCGTCTTGCGGGGGTTGCTCAGGCATAGAACAGGGTAGCCAGGCCGAGGAAGGAGACGAAACCCACCACGTCGGTGACCGTGGTCAGGACCACGCCGCCGGCCAGCGCCGGGTCGATGTTGGCGCGGGTCATGAGCAGGGGCAGGGTGGCCCCGGCCAGTGCCGCGGTGAGCATGTTGATGACGATGGCGAGGGCGATGATGATGCCGATGTTCCAGTCGTCGAACCACAGCGAGGCGGCGACCGCCACCACGGCCGCCCACAGCACGCCGTTGATCAGGCCCATCAGCAGCTCGCGGTTGACCAGCCAGGCCTGGTTGGTGCGCACCACCTGGCCCATGGCGATGCCGCGCACCAGTACCGTCAGCGTCTGGGTGCCGGCGATGCCGCCCATGGACGCGACGATGGGCATGAGCACCGCCAGGGCGACCACCTTCTCGATGGTGTCCTGGAAAATGTTGATCACCGAGGCGGCGATGAAAGCGGTGACCAGGTTGGCGCCCAGCCAGATGGCGCGGCGCGGCGCGGCGCGCTTGATCGGGGCGAAGGTGTCCTCCTCCTCGTCCAGGCCGGCCATGGACATGAAGGAGTGGTCCGCGTCCTCGCGGATCACGTCGACCACGTCGTCGATGGTGATGCGCCCCAGCAGCTTGCCGTGATTGTCCACCACCGGCGCGGACACCCAGTCGTTGCGCTCGAACAATCGCGCCACCTCGGTGTCGGGCATATCCACGGCAATCGGCTCCACGTCGGTCACCATCATCTCGCGCACGCTGGCGGCGGGGTCGGACACCAGCAGGGTGCGCAGCGGCAGCAGGCCGATGAACTGGTCCGCGCGATTGACGACGATCAGGTTGTCGGTCATCGCCGGGATCTCGTCGTGGCGGCGCAGGTAGCGCAGCACCACGTCCAGGGTCAGGCGCGCGCGAATGGTGATGGTGTCGGTGTTCATCAGGCCGCCGGCGACATCGTCCGGGTAGAACATCACCTGTTCCAGGCGCGCGCGGTCCTGGTGGTCCATGGCGTTTAGAACTTCGAAGGTGACCCGGTCCGGCAGTTGCTGCAGGATATCGGCGATGTCGTCGTCTTCGAGCCCTTCGGTGATGGCGGCGACTTCGGCGGCGTCCATGCTGCCCAGGAACTGCGCCTGCAGCTCGTCGCTCAACTCGCCCAGGACCTCACCCTCCTGGTCCATCTCCATCATCTGCCAGATGATGTGGCGGAACTTCGGCGGTGAGGATTCCAGCAGGTGGGCCACGTCCGCGGGTGACAGGCCATTGAGCATGCGGCGGACGTCGACGAAGGTGCCGCTTTCCAGGGCGCTGGTCAGCTTGTCCAGTGCATCCTGGGACGCGACGTTTTTCTGGCCCATTGCAATCTCCCGACCCAACCCCTCAGGCGATCACCTGATGGCGCAATTATCCGGAAATCCCGGAACAGCAACAATGGAATTAGTGCCGGATTGAACGGCTATTCGGCTTCTTCGAAACGATTTTCAATCAGCGCCCGCAAGGCCGCGAGTGCGGCCTCCTCGTCGCTGCCGTCGATTTGCACATCCAGCACCGTGCCCTTGCCGGCCGCCAGCATCATCACCGACATGATGCTCTTGGCGTCCACCAGCTGGCCGTCGACCCCGGCCTGGATGCTGCTGGAGAACGCGGAGGTGCAGGCGACGAACTTGGCGGCGGCGCGCGCGTGCAGGCCGAGCTTGTTGATGATGGTGAGCTGGGTTCGGATCACGCCGGGCAGGCCCTATTGAAGTTCCCGGTGGCGCACGTCCACCGCCTGGTACTGCGTCTTGTAGTGTCGGTACAGCCGGTCGGCCAGATATACTGAACGATGTTGCCCGCCGGTACAACCCACGGCGATGGTCATGTAGCTGCGGTTGCTGTCGCGGTAGCGCGGCAGCCAGGTGTCCAGGTAGCTGCAGATGTCGGCGTACAGCTCCCCGGTCATCGGCTGCCCCTCCAGGAAGGTCTGCACCTCGGGGTCCAGGCCGGTCTTGCCGCGCAGCTCGCCGACCCAGTGCGGGTTGGGCAGCATACGCACATCGAACACCAGGTCCGCGTCCACCGGCACGCCGCGCTTGAAGCCGAAGGACTGCACGAGGATGGACATGTTGCCCTCGCTCTTGCCCAGCAGGCGTTGCTTGATCGCGTCGCGCAACTCGTAGATGGTCATCTGGCTGGTGTCCAGCACCAGGGAGGCGACCGAGAAGATCGGCTCGAGCAGTTCGCGTTCCTTGTCGATCGCCTCGGGTAGCGGCGTGTCCTCGCTGCTCAGCGGGTGTTTGCGGCGAGTCTCGCCAAAGCGCTGGATGAGGGTGTCGCGCCGCGCGTCGAGGAACAGCACCTGGCTGTCGACCGAGCCGGGCAGGGACTCGAGAATGCGCGGGAAATCGTCCAGCCCCTTCCAGGCGTTGCGCGCGTCGATACCCACCGCGGTGCCGTGGAACTGCGCGAACTCCGCGCCGCTGGTTTCCTCCACCAGGGAGGGCAGCAGCGCCACGGGCAGGTTGTCGATGCAGTAGAAGCCCTCATCCTCCAGCTGGTTCAGCGCGGTACTCTTGCCTGAACCGGAACTGCCGCTGATGACAATCAGGCGCATACGGCTCAGCCGGTGTCGCCGACGGCGGCGTCGAACAGGCCGCGGTCATCCGTGGCGGCGCGCAGGCGCTCGCAGTACGCGGCCTCGCTGAGGCGGCGCGCTATCTCGGCGAGGATGTCCAGGTGCTGCTGGTGCGCCTCCGGGGGCACCAGCAGCACGAACAACAGGTCCACGTCGCGCTCATCCGGCGCGTCGAAGGGGATCGGCTGCGCCAGGGAGATCAGGGTGCCCAGCGGGGCGGTGCAGTGCTCGGCGCGGCAGTGCGGGATGGCAATACCCTGGCCCAGCCCGGTGCTGCCGAGCTTTTCCCGCGCCACGAGGTTGTCCAGCACCTCGTCGTAGGGCATCTGCGGCTGGTCGTCGGCGATGATGCGCGCGATGGTTTCGAACAGTCTTTTCTTGCTCGACCCGGGGACATGGCAGACGGTCCGCGCCGGGGTCAGAATCTTGCTGAAGGCATGCATGGTGTGACGCGGTCAGTGCCCCCGGTGCTTTTGTTTGTGCTTGATGAGCTGGCGGTCCAGTTTGTCGGCCAGTGCATCGATAGCGGCGTACATGTCCTCGTCCTCGGCGGCCGCGAACAGGTCCGCGCCCGCGATGTGCACGGTCGCCTCTGCTTTTTGCACCATCTTCTCCACGGAGAGAATGACGTGGGTGGTGTCGATCTGGTCGAAGTGGCGTTGCAGGCGTTCGAACTTGCTCTCTACATACTCCTTGAGTGGGGGGGTCAGGTCCAGGTGATGGCCACTGATGTTTAATTGCATGAAATACTCCCTTTGCTGCGCCGGGCGAAAATCCGCCCGGGACCGGTGAAACCGGTGTTTGCTATGTTGATTCTAGACCAGTTTGGGTCGTCACCACAGACCCGCCGCCCCCGGGGCGCACACAGCAGGCTCCGGGCGCACTAGACCAGGCGCTTGCGTTCGTTGGAGGGCGGAATAAACAGTGTGTCGCGGTATTTTGCGATGGTGCGGCGGGCGACCTTGATGCCCTGTTCCTCGAGCAGCTGGGTAATCTTGCTGTCGCTGAGCGGTTTGCGCGGGTTTTCCGCGGCAACCAGTTTCTTGATCAGGGCGCGGATGGCCGTCGACGAGCACTCGCCGCCGGCGGTGGTCGCCACGTGGCTGGAGAAGAAGTATTTCAGCTCGTAGATCCCGCGCGGCGTGTGCATGTACTTGTTGGTCGTCACCCTGGAAATGGTCGATTCGTGCATTTCCACCGCCTCGGCAATATCGTGCAGGACCAGCGGTTTCATGGCTTCCTCGCCGTATTCGAGGAAATTGCGCTGGTGTTCGACGATCTTCGAGGCGACCTTCATCAGCGTCTCGTTGCGGCTGTGCAGGCTCTTCAGGAACCAGCGGGCCTCCTGCAGGTTGTCGCGCAGGAAGGTGTTGTCCGCGCTGCTGTCGGCGCGCTTGATCAGACTCGCGTAGTTGCTGTTGATGCGCAGCCGCGGGGCGATGTCCGGGTTCAGTTCCACCACCCAGCGCCCCTCGCGCTTGCTCACGAACACGTCGGGTACGATGTACTCGACCTCGTCGGGCACCGCGGTATGCCCCGGGTTGGGGTCCAGCGACTGGATCAGGGCCAGTACTTCCTTCAACTCGTGTTCGCGCAGGCGGGTGCGACGCTGAATCTGGTTGAAATCGCTGCTGGCGAGCTGGTTGATGTAGCGACTGATCACCAGCTTGGCCTGTTCCAGCCAGGGTGTCTGCGGGGGCAGTTGTTCCAGTTGCACCTGCAGGCATTCCTGCAGGTCGCGGGTGCAGACGCCGGCGGGCTCGAACTGCTGCAGGCAGTGCAGTACCGCCACCACCTCGTCCAGGTCGATTTCCAGGTGCTCGACCAGGGATTCGTGGATTTCCTCCAGGCTCATCAGCAGGCGCCCGCGACCGTCGGTGGCGTCGATGATGGCCAGCGCGATCAGGCGATCGGTGTCGGACAGGCGCGTCAGGCTGAGCTGCCACAGCAGCTGTTCGCGCAGCGAATCGCTGCTGCTGTTCCTGTTGTCGAAGTCGTTGTCGGGGAAGTCTTCGCCGGCGGGCGCCGGGGCGGAGGCCGAGGGCAGCAGGTCGTCCCACTGGGTATCGACGGGCAGGTCCTCGGGCATGGCCGCCTGGCCCTGGTCGCTGTCCCAGCTGTCACTGTCGCTGTCGGCGCTGGCCGCCTGTTCCAGGTTCTGCAGCGGGCCGTCGCTGTCGCTGGCCTTCGCCTCCTCGCTCCAGGACTCCTCGGGGGCGTCGCTGTCCTCGTCCTCGGTCACTTCCAGCAGGGGATTGCTGTCCAGCGCCTGCTGAATCTCCTGCTGCAGATCCATGGTCGACAGCTGCAGCAGGCGTATTGCCTGTTGCAGTTGCGGCGTCATGGTCAGCTGCTGACCGAGCTTCAGTTGCAGAGACTGTTTCATCGATGTCCCCGGGCGTTTCGCGGTGTGCCCCTGGGCCCCCTAAATAGCTTGTCGGCACCAGTTTAGCCCCCGGTTTGCGCCGGATGCAATCTATTGGCGTGAAAATTGCTTACAAAATTTTGCGGAAATCGACGCAAGTGTGAACCAGGCCGAAATTAAGCCCGGCGCGCGGCCTTACATGCGGAACTGTTCGCCCAGGTAGACCTCGCGTACCGCCCTGTTCGCCAGCACCTCCTCGGTGGTGCCGGCGGCGATGATATGCCCTTCTCCCACGATATAGGCCGTCTCGCAAATGTCCAGGGTATCGCGCACATTGTGGTCGGTGATGAGTACGCCGATGTCGCGCTCGCGCAGGTGATTGATGATCTGCTTGATCTCGCCCACGGAGATCGGGTCGACGCCGGCGAAGGGTTCGTCGAGCAGGATGAACTCCGGCTCCGTGGCCAGCGCCCGGGCGATCTCGACGCGGCGGCGTTCGCCGCCGGACAGCGCCTGCCCCAGGCTGTCGCGCAGGTGCTGCACGTGGAATTCCTCCAGCAGTTCGTCGCGCCGCGCCACGCGCTGGCGGCGGTTCAGGTCGCGGCGGGTCTGCAGGATGGCCATGAGGTTGTCGCCCACGGTCAGCTTGCGGAAAATCGACGCCTCCTGCGGCAGGTAGCCGATGCCGCGCCGCGCCCGCTCGTGCATGCTGCGGCCGGTGATGTCCTCGCCGTTGATGGTGATCTGGCCGCGGTCGGCGGGGATGATGCCGATGATCATGTAGAAACAGGTGGTCTTGCCGGCGCCATTGGGTCCCAGCAGGCCCACCACCTGGCCGCTGTCGATGGCCACGGAGACATCCTGGATCACCTCGCGGCCGCGGTAGGCCTTGGCCAGGTTATTCGCCCTGAGTTCCGCCACCGCCACCGTCTTCTGTCGCCTGCCCCGTGTCGTCCGCGCCGTCCTCGCTGCCCGCCTCGCCGGGTGCGGGGGCCGCCTCGGGCGCCGCTGTACTCTCCGGCGGCGTCCCGGCGTCGTCCCCGGGGGGCGGCGCGTCGTCCGCCGCTGCGCCCTGGTGGACACTCGGCGGTATTACCACCACGACCTTGTTGTCCTCGTCGTTGCGGTCCGACTCCGCCTTGACCAGCTGCTTGATGATGAAATAGTCGATGGAATCGCCGGTCACCAGTGTGCCGTCGTCGCGTTCCAGGTGTGCGCCCTTGCGCAGGTTGACGCGTTCGACGTCGCGCAGGTAGGTGATGATGGCGGCGTGGGCGTGCACCAGCCCCTTGTCGATCTCGGGCTGTTGGCGCATGCGCGCGGGGGCGCCGCGCGCGACAATCTTGTTGGCGTCGTTGGCCTCGTGGTAGATGGTCAGGGTGTCCGCCTCGAGTTCCATGCTGCCCTGGCGCATCTCGACATTGCCGCTGTACACGGTCAACCCGCGCTTTTCATCGCGCACCGCTTTATCGGCGGTGATGTGGATGGGTTGTTCGCGGTCCTCCGGCAGCGCGTGCGCCGGTGTCGCGCACAGGCCCGCGAGCAGGCCGCAGAGCAGCGCCACTGTGCGCCACGCGGGAAGCAGGAGCTGGGTCATTGTGTGAAGCCCGCCGCTGTCGCGGCCCAGTCGCCGCGCGCGCGCAGAATGAATTCGCAGGCCTCGCGCACCGCGCCGCAACCGCCGTCCAGCACGCTGCACCAGGCGGCGGCCTCGCGCACGTCGGGGCTGGCGTCGGCGACTGTCATGCCCAGCCCCGCATCCAGGATGGCGCCCAGGTCGGGCAGGTCATCGCCCATGTAGGCGCACTCCGTCAACTGCAGACCCTCGCGCGCGCACAATTCGCGCAGGGCCTGTCGTTTGTCCTCTCGTCCTTGGACGACCTGGTCGATGCCAAGTTCCCGCGCGCGTCGCGCGACAATCTCCGATTCGCGACCGGTGATGATGGCGACGCCCACACCGGCGTCGCGCAACAGCTTGATACCCAGGCCGTCCTTGATATTGAACGCCTTGAGTTCCTCGCCGTCGTTGCCGTAGTACAGGCGGCCGTCGGTCAGCACGCCGTCGACATCCAGCACCAGCAGGCGTACCGTGGCCGCGGCCTGTTCGACAGCGCTCATGTGCGGCGCCGTCCGTTCACGCGATCCCCGCGTGCAGCAGGTCTTTCAGGTGCAGTACGCCGGTGATGGCGCCGTGCTCGTCGACCACCACCAGGGCGCCGATCTCGTTCTCTTCCATGATGCGCATGGCCTCGGCCGCGAGCATCTCCGGGCCGACGCTCTTGGCATTCACGGTCATCAGTTCGCCGATGTTCGTGGTATTGATGTCAGTGCGCGAGCCGAGCGAGCGGCGCAGGTCGCCATCGGTGAAGACGCCCAGCAGGGCGCCGTCGGCATCCACCACCGTGGTCATGCCCAGGCCCTTGTCGCTGATCTCCAGCAGGGCCTGCGACAGGGTGGTGTCCACCTGCACCCGTGGAATGGCCGCGCCGGTTTGCATCACGTCGCGCACCATCAGCAGCAGCTTCTTGCCCAGGGTGCCGCCGGGGTGCGAGAAGGCGAAATCGTCGGCGGTGAAGCCGCGCGCTTCCAGCAGGGCGATCGCTAGGGCATCGCCCATGACCAGCGCGGCGGTGGTGCTGGAGGTGGGCGCCAGGTCCAGCGGGCAGGCCTCGGTTTCCACGCCCGCGTCCAGGTTGACGTCAGCGGCCTCGGCCAGGGCGGATTGCGGGTTGCCGGTCATGGCGATCAGCGGTATGCCCAGGCGCTTCAGCAGCGGCAGCAGGGTGACGATCTCCGCGGCGCCGCCGCTGTTCGACAGGGCGATGACCGCGTCCTCGGCGGTGATCATGCCCATGTCGCCGTGGCTGGCCTCGCCGGGGTGCACGAAGAACGCCGGCGAGCCGGTGCTCGCCAGGGTCGCCGCGATCTTGCGCGCGATGTGGCCGGACTTGCCCATGCCGGTGACGATAATGCGTCCCTGCACGGTGAGCAGCAATTCGCAGGCGCGGTCGAAGTCCTCGCCGGTGCGCGCCTCGAGCGCGGCCACGGCGGCTGCCTCCATGCGGATGGTGCGTCGCGCGGATGCGCTGAAACTGGTGGAGCCTGGCTCCGACATTGCCTGTTCCATGGAGTTAGAGAGTGGTGTGTAGCAGATAATAATACAGGCCGTAGAAAGACACTAACAGCGTGCCCAGTATACGGCCCAGGTAGGAGTGCCCGGGGCGCGACTTGCTGCGCTTGCGACTGACCATGATGGCCAGCGCCAGGAACACCGTGAGGAAGGTCATGGTCAGGTAGTCCCGGGACAGCGCTGCAGGCTCCAGGTGCTGCGGCGCGACCATCCCCGGTATGGACATGACGGCGAGCAGGTTGAACAGGTTGGAGCCGATGATATTGCCCAGCGCGATCTCGGTGTGACCGCGCATGGCGCTGGCCACGGTCGCGGCCAGTTCGGGCAGGCTGGTGCCGACGGCGACGATGGTCAGGCCGATGACCATCTCCGAGACGCCCAGCTCCAGCGCCGCGCGGTGGGCGCCCCACACCAGCACCTTGGAGCTGACGATCAGCAGCACCAGCCCGGCGATGAAGTAGACCCAGGCGCGCAGGCGCGGCAGGTGGGGCAGCTCGTCTTCCTCGGCCTCGAGCTGCAGCGAGGGGTCGCGCACCTGGCTGCGCACCAGGTGGACGATGATGAGCACCATGACGCCGAACATGATCCAGCCGTCCAGCGGCGACAGCAGCTGGTCGCGAATGAGGAAGCCGACGCCGAAGGTGACCAGGAGCAGGGCGGGCACTTCCTTGCGCATGCACTGCTCCTGCACCATCAGCGGCGCGACCAGCAGCGTCGTGCCCAGCACCAGCGCGATGTTGGCGATGTTGGAACCGATCGCGTTGCCGATGGCCAGGCTGCCGGAGCCGGAGATGGATGCGGTGAGGGAGACGAGGATTTCCGGCGCGGAGGTGCCCAGCGAGACGATGGTCAGGCCGACGATGATCGGCGACATACCCATATTCTGGGCGATGGACGCGGCGCCGGCGACGAACAGGTCGGCGCTCCAGATAAGGACGATGAAGCCGATGATGATAGTGGCGGCCGCTAACAGCATATAAACCGATTTCCTGCTAAAGTATGCGCCGCGATGTGCTTTGGAACCGCTTGGGCAGGCCTGTTGTCATATATCCCTGGCGGCAATGACTGCCACGCTGGTTGCATCAGGGCAAGCGCCGATTATACAGGGCAGCGCCTTGGCTGCCAGTGGCAAATCCTCGAATTGGAGTGAAGGGAATGACCTTTCGTTTTCACCTGTTGGTCCCGTATTTGCTTTGCCTGCTCGCCGCGCACGCGGTGGGTCAGCCAGAGGCGAGCGGGGGCAGTGCGCACGAACTGGTGGAAGCCGCCACCACCGAGGTCATGGAGGTGGTCGCGGCCGCCGACGCCTATGTCGACGACGACCCGGAGCGCTACTACGACCAGGTCCAGGCCCTGCTCGACCCGCTCATCGATTACCGCGGCTTCGCGCGCGGCGTGATGGGCCGGTACGCGTCGCCCAGGCGTATCGACGGCCTGCGCCAGCGCGGCGACAAGGAAACCCTGGCGCAGTTGAAGGGCCAGCTGGACCGGTTCACCAAAGTCATGCGCAAGAGCCTGGTGCGTACCTACAGCAAGGGCCTGCTCGCCTTCGGCGGTTCGCGCATCGAGGTGCTGCCAGCGGAGGAGGGCGCCGACGTCAGCGCGCGCGCCGCGGTGCGCCAGCACGTATTCGCCGACCGCAGCGAGCCCTATGTCGTGCTGTATTTCATGGGGCGCGGCCGCGACGGCCAGTGGCAGCTGCGCAACATGATTATCGAGGGCGTCAACCTGGGCGAGGTCTACCGCGACCAGTTCGAGTCCTCGGCGCGGGATTACAACGGCGACCTGGACGCGGTGATCGCCAACTGGACCACCGTGACCGTCGACGTGGAAGACTGAGCGCGACAACCGCGCCGGCGGTCGCAACGGCGCGACTTTTCTCCTAAAATGCCCCTCCCGGCGACCCCGGCACGGCGAGTTCGCGCCGGCCCCGGCGCGCCCGACCAGCGGAGACCAGATTTATGGATGCAGCCACCGTCAAGGCACTTGTCCTGGCGCAATTACCCGACTGTGAGTGCCACGTGCAGGGGGAGGGGGCGAACTACGATATCGACGTGGTCGGTGACGTATTCGAGGGCAAGCGTGCGGTGCAGCGGCAGCAGCTGGTCTACGCCGCCCTGAGTGACAACATCGCTGACGGCAGCATACACGCGGTTAACATCCGCACCGCGACGCCCGCCGAGAGGCAGGCGCGCTAGCGCGCCGCCGGGAATCTCTGGTGACCGCAAAACTGACCCTGGCCCTGACCAAGGGGCGTATCCTCAAGGAGACGCTGCCGCTGCTGGCGCGCGCCGGCATCGAGCCCGCCGAGGATATCGGCGCCAGCCGCAAGCTGATCTTTCCCACCAACCGGCAGGACCTGCAACTGGTGGTGCTGCGCGGCACCGATGTGCCCACCTACGTGCGCCTGGGGGCGGCGGACCTGGGCGTGGTCGGCAAGGACGTCCTGCTCGAGCACGGCGCCGAGGGCCTGTACGAACCGCTGGACCTGGGTATCGCGCGCTGTCGCCTGATGACGGCGGGCCCGGTGGGGCGCGCGCCGCTGGGTGCGCGCGTGCGCGTGGCCACCAAGTTCGTCAACATCGCCCGGCGGCACTTCGCGCGCCAGGGCGTCAACGCCGATGTCATCAAGCTCTACGGCGCCATGGAGCTGGCCCCGGCGATGGACCTGGCCGACCTGATCGTGGACATCGTCGACACCGGCAACACGCTGCGCGCCAACGGCATGCAGCCGCTGGACGAGATCGCCGCGATCAGCTCGCGCCTGGTGGTGAACAAGGCGGCCATGCGCTCGCAGCACGACGCGATCGACAGCATCATCGACGCGCTGGGGTCCGCGGTGGGGAACGGTGACGATGCGCCGGCTTGACACCGCCGACGCGGATTTCGAACAGGCCCTGGCGCAGCTGCGCCGTGCCCCGGCCGGCGACGACGGCGATGTCGAGACGGTGGTCGCCGCGATCATCGCGGATGTCGCGGCCCGCGGCGACGCCGCCCTGCTGGAGTACACCGCGCGTTTCGACAAGCTGTCGGCGCCCGACGTCGCAGCGCTGGAAATTCCCGCCGCGCGCCGCCGGGCGGCCCTGCAGGCCATCGACCCGGCGCAGCGCGAGGCGCTGGAGTTCGCCGCGGCGCGGGTGCGCGAGTACCACGCACACCAGCGGCAGGAGAGCTGGCAGTACCAGGATGCGGCGGGCAATACCCTGGGCCAGCAGGTTACCGCGCTGCAGCGCGTCGGCATCTACGTCCCCGGCGGCAGGGCCAGCTATCCCTCCTCGGTGCTGATGAACGCGATCCCGGCGCGGGTGGCGGGGGTCGAGGAGATCGTCATGGTGGTGCCGGCGCCCGCGGGCGAGCTCAACGACATGGTGCTGGCCGCCGCCGACATCGCCGGGGTCGACCGCGTGTTCACCGTGGGCGGCGCCCAGGCGGTGGCCGCCCTGGCCTACGGCACCGAGACCCTGCCGGCGGTGGACAAGATCGTCGGTCCGGGCAACCTCTACGTGGCCACCGCGAAGCGCCAGGTGTTTGGCCGCGTGGGCATCGACATGGTCGCCGGCCCCTCGGAAATCCTGGTGATCGGCGACGGCGGCACCGACCCGGAGTGGGTGGCCATGGACCTGTTTTCCCAGGCCGAGCACGACGAGAACGCGCAGTCGTTGCTGCTGTCGCCGCACGGCGACTACCTGGACGCGGTCGCCGGCGCCATCGAGCGGCTGCTGCCGCAACTGGAGCGCGCCGCTATTGTGCGCGCCTCGCTGCAGCGCCGCGGCGCGCTCATTCGCACCGCCGACCTGGAAGAGGCGGTGGCGCTGAGTAACCGCATCGCCCCGGAGCACCTGGAGTTGTCCGTGGCGGACCCGCAGGCGCTGCTGCCGCTGGTGCGTAACGCCGGGGCGATATTCCTCGGGCCCTGGACCTCCGAGGCGCTGGGCGACTACTGCGCCGGCCCCAATCACGTCCTGCCCACCGCGGGCAGCGCGCGCTTTTCCTCGCCGCTGGGGGTGTACGATTTCCAGAAGCGCAGTTCGCTGATCGGTTGCAGCGCCCAGGGGGTGGCGGAGCTGGGCCGGGTCGCCGCGACCCTGGCGCGCGGCGAGTCGCTGCAGGCCCACGCGCGCTCGGCGCAGTTGCGCCTGGCGCGCGACGACTGAGTCGCCTCAGCGCACCGGCGCGGCGCCGGTGGACTGGCTGAGCACGCCCACCGTGGCGCGCAGTTCCAGGCTCTGCCGGTCCCTGCGCACCGAGACCTCCACCGTGTCCCCCGGACGCAGCCGCGCGATGCTGTGCATGGTGGTACGGCCGTCGCGCACCGCCTCGCCGTTGATATGCGTGATCACGTCGCCGGCTTCCAGGCCCGCCCTGGCGGCGGGGCTGTTTTCCGCCACGGCCATCACCGACAGCGCGGGCAGCGGCTTGCCGTCGCCGTTGAACAGCGGGGTCGGCTCCACGCTGACGCCCAGCCAGCCGCGAATCACCTCGCCGTAGCGGATCAGGTCCTGCATGACAAAAATGGCCAGGTTGACCGGGATCGCCAGGCTGATGCCGTTGCCGCCGGCGCGGCTGTTGCCGGTGTAGATCAGGGTGTTGATGCCCAGCAGCCTGCCGCTGGTGTCGATCAGCGCGCCGCCGGAGTTGCCCAGGTGAATGGTGGCGTCGGTCTGGATGTAGTCCTCGTAGGTGCTCAGTTGCAGGCCGTAGCGACCCATGGCCGAGACGATGCCCTGGGTGACCGAGTGGCCGAAGCCCAGCGGGTTGCCGATGGCCAGCACCACATCGCCGACGCGCGTACTGTCCGAGTCGCCCAGTGCGATCGGCTCGAGATCGGGCAGCTGCACACGCAGCACCGCCAGGTCGGTGGCCGAGTCCGTGCCGATGACGATGGCGTTGGCGGAGCGGCCGTCGTGCAGCATGACCTGGATGGCGTCGGCATCGTCGATGACGTGGTTGTTGGTCAGGATATGCCCTTCGTCGCTGACGATCACACCGGATCCCAGCGAACGCTCGACGCGCTGGCGCCGCACCTGGGCCTGGCCGAAGCGGCGGAACAGGGAGTCACTGGCCAGGGGGGTGTCCTGGGTGGGCACCAGTTTGGCGATGTAGATATTGACCACCGAGGGGGTGGCCGCGGCGACCGCGCGCGCATAGCTGACGGGTTCCCGGCTCGCGTCAGGCGCGCCGTTCGCGGCGGCCGGCCCCCAGCGATCGAGGATCAGCAGGGCCGCCAGCAGCCCGGCCAGGGCGGGCCATAACACGTAGGTGAGGGTATCTTTCATCGCTGCCGGTTTAAGTTGCCTGCCCGCATTGTATATGATGATGCGCCCGCCGCATCCCGGCCTTTGCCCCGGAGTGACCATGAGCCTGCCCCTCGTCGAGCTGACCGCCTACCTGGACGATTGCCTGGACGTCCCCCGTTTCAGCGATTACTGCCCGAACGGCCTGCAGGTGCAGGGCCGTGACCGCGTGGGCCGGCTGGCCAGCGGGGTGACCGCGAACCAGGCGCTGCTGGACGCCGCCGTCGCCTGGGGCGCCGACGCGGTGCTGGTGCACCACGGCTATTTCTGGCGCGGCGAATCGCCGCGGGTCACCGGCATGAAGCGCCGCCGCCTGGCGACGCTGCTGGGCCATGACCTCAGCCTGCTGGCCTACCACCTGCCGCTGGACGCGCACCCGCGCTGGGGCAACAACGCCCGCCTGGGCGAACTGCTGGGCATCCCGCTGGACCGGCAGGAGCCGTTGCAGCCGGGCGATGCGAGCGCGGTGGGCTGTATCGCCACCCTGGCGCAGCCGCAGCCGGCGCAGGCGCTGGTGGACAGTTTGCGCCAGATCAGCGGGCGCGCGCCGCTGCACATCGGTGCGCCGGAGCAGGCGGTGGCCCGCCTCGCCTGGTGCACCGGCGCGGCCCAGGGTTACCTCGAGGCCGCGCTGGCGGCGGGGGCGGATCTGTACGTCACCGGCGAGGCGTCCGAGCAAACGGTGCACATTGCGCGCGAGGAGGGCATCGGCTTCATCGCCGCCGGGCACCACGCCACTGAGCGCTACGGCGTGCAGGCGCTGGGCGAACACCTGGCGCAGCACTTCGCCATCGAGCACCGCTACTTCGATATCGACAACCCGGTGTAATGTTCCGCGGTGCGGCCGGCCAGGATGCGGCCGGCGAGAATGCGGCCGGTTAGGGTGCGGTCGTGTCTTCCGCCGGCTTCGCCTTGCGCTCGCGCTCCAGGCCAAACTCCTCGTGCAGCGTGCCCTTTTCGTCGGGGGAGGTTTTCGGCGCGTAGTCCAGGGGCGGCCGCACGTCGACGAGGTCGGACGGGATCTCCGCCGGGTCGCTGCCCGGTTGCAGCTGGTCCAGTGACACCGGCCCCTCGCCGCGGCACAGGCTCTGTGCGCCGGTGGCCAGGTGATTGTGCACGTCGCGGTAGCTGTCGGTGAGCTTGTTCAGCAGCTGCGCGGTTTCGCTGAAATGCCCGACCACCTCGTCCTCGTACAGTTTCTTGTCCTGCAGCACCTGGTCCAGTTTGCGCTCCACGTCGCGGTACTTGCGGTTCGTGGCGGACGAGCGCCTGCCGATCAACAGCCCCAGCGCGATGCCGACCAGGCCGGTGAGTGCCGCCGCCAGGAGCAGCGTTTGCAGGCTGTACAGGGGTGCTTCCACGGGTGTTTCCTCGGTGCAGTCGTGACGGGAAGCGCAGTATACCTCCATTGCCGCTGCCGCCATAGGGTGCGGCCCCCGCGGGGGCGCGTTGCCAAGCGCCGGGCTGCTGGGTACAGTGTGCCGCTCGCAGCACACGGAGACGGTCCGGCCCCGACATGACGACACCCTGGCAACGCTACCAGGCGGACCTCCAGCGGCAGGATTTCAGCCACGATCCCGCCCAGGAGGAGGCGGTCAGGCTGCTGCAGGATTTGTACGAACGGCTGTGCAGCGCACCGCAATCGAGCGGCGGCCTGCGCGCATTCATCGGCCGCCTGCGCGGCGACACCCCGGAGCCGGAAACCGGCCTGTACCTGTGGGGCGGCGTCGGGCGCGGCAAGACCTACCTGATGGACAACTTCTACGAGTGCCTGCCGTTCAGGCGCAAACTGCGCGTGCATTTCCACCGTTTCATGCAGCGCGTGCACGCCGAGCTGGCGGCGCTGGAGGGGGAGAAGGACCCGCTGCTGGGCGTCGCCGGGCGCATCGCCGAGGATGCGCGGGTGATCTGCTTCGACGAGTTTTTCGTCACCGACATCGGCGACGCGATGATCCTGGGCGGCCTGATGGAGGCGCTGTTTGCGCGCGGCGTCTGCCTGGTGGCCACGTCGAATATCGAGCCGCAGCGGCTCTACGAGAACGGCCTGCAGCGGCAGCGCTTCCTGCCGGTCATCGATATGCTGCAGAAGTACACCCGCGTGGTGAATGTCGACGCGGGCACCGACTACCGGCTGCGCACGTTGCAACAGGCGGAGCTGTACCACTGCCCGCTGGATGCGGCGGCGGACCGTTCGCTGCAGGACAGCTTCTCCCGCCTGGCCCTGGACCAGGGGCAGGGTTGGGAGCGCATCGAGATCAACCGCCGCTACCTGACCTGCCGCCGTGTGTCCGAGGACGTGGCCTGGTTCGATTTCGCCGAGCTGTGCGACGGTCCGCGCTCGCAGAACGACTATATCGAGCTGGCGCGCATCTTCCACGCGGTGCTGGTGTCGGGCGTGCCACAGTTCGTCGCCGGCACGGACGACCAGGCGCGGCGCTTCATCAACCTGGTGGACGAGTTCTACGACCGCAACGTCAAGCTGGTGCTGGCGGCGGCGGTGCCGCTGCTGGAGCTGTACGGCGGCGGGCAGCTCGAGTTCGAGTTCCAGCGCACGGTCTCGCGACTGCAGGAGATGCAGTCGTTCGAGTACCTGGCGCGGGAGCACCGCCCCTGAACTTTTGTTGACGCGGGGCGCCGGACGCCGGACGCTGTCGTTGGCACCTGCTGCAACCTGCGTGCGGGTGCCGGCGTGCTGCGGGGGGCGAGTGGCGCGGACTGTCGGGCTGGCGCCGCGCAGCCCTCCCCGCTTCGCGACCCGCGGCCCTCCGGGCTGCCCTCGGTCGGTCGCGAGCCCTGCGGTCTCGCTCCACTCCCTCGGCGCGGCCCAAAGCGTCCGCGGGGAGGGCTGCGCGGCGCCAGCCCCTGTAGCGGCGCCGGGCGGTAAGTGGCGAAATATCTTCGATTTTTGGCTTGAAATGGGGCGGTCGTTCCCCTAGAATTCGCGCTCTCGAATTTGCAGCCCCCGCAAGGCGGTTATCAGCCATGAAAACGTACAGCGCCAAAGCAGAAGACGTCACCCGCGACTGGTTCGTGGTGGACGCTGCTGACAAGACCCTGGGTCGCCTGGCCAGCGAAATCGCCCACCGCCTGCGCGGCAAGCACAAGGCGGAGTACACCCCGCACGTGGATACCGGCGACTACATCGTCGTGGTCAACGCCGAGAAAGTGCGTGTCACCGGCGCCAAGCGTACCGACAAGTTCTACCATCACCACACCGGCTACCCGGGCGGCCTGAAGAGCATTTCCTTCGAGAAACTGATCGAGAAAGCCCCGGAGCGCGCCATCCAGAACGCCGTCAAGGGCATGCTGCCGCGCAACCCGCTGGGCCGCGCCATGTTCCGCAAGCTGAAGGTCTACGCGGGCACCGAGCACCCCCACGCCGCGCAACAACCGCAGCCACTGAATATTTGAGGGATCGACTCCTATGTCCGCTACCCAGTATTACGGAACCGGTCGCCGCAAGACCTCCACAGCCCGCGTGTTCCTGCGTTCAGGTGCCGGCAACATCACTGTCAACAAGCGTCCCCTGGACCAGTACTTCGGCCGTGAAGTTGCGCGCATGATCGTGCGTCAGCCGCTGGACCTGGTCGAGCTGGCAGACAAGTTCGACATCAACGTCACCGTCGCCGGCGGCGGCAGCTTCGGCCAGGCCGGCGCCATTCGCCACGGCATCACCCGCGCCCTGATGGAGTACGACGAATCTCTGCGCGGCACACTGCGCGGCGCCGGTTACGTCACGCGCGACGCGCGCGAGGTGGAGCGCAAGAAAGTCGGCCTGCGCAAGGCGCGCAAGCGTCCGCAGTACTCCAAGCGCTAAGCGGACGACGTGCCGGCCCGGCCACCGGGCCCGCGGTAGCGAAAACGCCCGTTTGCTGCGTCAAACCGGGCGTTTTTTTTGCTCGTTTATGCGGTCGATTTACCTGGTTCAACGGCGGTCAGGCAAATTGCCCCGGGTCGGTAACACGGCCGAAACTACAGTGAAATCAAGGCGTTTACCTTGTCAGTACGGGGTAAAATCATTAGCATTAGCACCCTTTTTGGGAGTCGGGGCATTGCCTTGCGTCGCGAGGCAGCCGGGCCTGTAATCTGGAGATCAAAGCATGAGTAGCGAGGGCGTGAACGACGGCAGGCGCAGGTTTCTGACCGCGGCCACGAGTGCGGTGGGCGCCGCCGGTGCGGTGGGTATCCTGGTACCGTTTGTCGGGTCATGGAACCCCTCCGCCAAGGCCAAGGCGGCCGGCGCACCGGTCAAGCAGGACATCAGCAAGCTGGAACCCGGCCAGATGATCAACGTCGAGTGGCGTGGCAAGCCGGTCTACGTGCTGCACCGCACGCCCGAGCAGGTCGAGGCGCTGGCCAGCATCAACGACCAGCTCAAGGACCCGGAGTCCACCATCGAGGGTTCGCAGCCGGCCTATGTCTCCGGTATCGCGCGTTCCATCCGCCCGGAAATCCTGGTCATCGAGGGCCTGTGTACGCACCTGGGCTGCGCGCCGAAGTTTCGCCCGGAGGTCGGCGTGGCCGAGTTCGGCGGCGACAACTGGCTCGGCGGTTTCTTCTGCCCCTGTCACGGCTCCCTGTTCGACCTGTCCGGTCGTGTCTACGCCGGGGTGCCGGCGTCCAAGAACCTGATTGTCCCGCCGTATTCCTTCGAGGGTGACAACATCCTCGTGATCGGCGTCGATGCGGAGGCCGCGTAATGATTAACATGCTCATCGGTCTGCGCGACTGGGTCGACGCGCGCCTGCCCATCATGCGCGCCTGGGACACCCACATGGGCAAGTACTACGCGCCCAAGAACTTCAACTTCTGGTACTTCTTCGGCGTGTTGTCGCTGCTGGTGCTGGTCAACCAGCTGCTCACCGGCATCTGGCTGACCATGAGCTACAACCCGAGCCAGGAGGGCGCCTTCGCCTCGGTCGAGTACATCATGCGCGACGTGGATTACGGCTGGATACTGCGCTACATGCACTCTACCGGCGCCTCGGCGTTCTTTGTCGTGGTGTACCTGCATATGTTCCGCGCGCTGCTCTACGGTTCCTACAAGAAACCGCGCGAACTGATCTGGATTTTCGGCATGCTCATCTTCGTGGTGCTCATGGCCGAGGCCTTTGTCGGCTACGTACTGCCCTGGGGCCAGATGTCCTACTGGGGCGCCCAGGTCATCATTTCGCTGTTCGGCGCGATCCCGGTGGTGGGCGAGGATATCGTCACCTGGATCCGCGGCGACTACCTCATCTCGGGCATCACCCTGAACCGCTTCTTCGCCCTGCACGTGGTGGCGCTGCCGATCATCCTGCTGGCGCTGGTGGTGCTGCACCTGCTGGCGCTGCACGAGGTCGGCTCGAACAACCCCGACGGCGTGGATATCAAGAAGCACAAGGACGAGAACGGCGTGCCCCTGGACGGCGTCGCCTTCCACCCCTACTACACGGTGCACGACCTGCAGGCCGTGGGCGTGTTCCTGTTCATTTTCTGCGGCGTGATCTTCTTCATGCCCGAGATGGGCGGTTACTTCCTCGAGTTCGCCAACTTCGAGGAGGCCAATAACCTGAAGACCCCGGAGCATATCGCGCCGGTATGGTACTTCACCCCGTTCTACTCGGTGCTGCGTGCGGTGCCGGACAAGTTCTGGGGCTTCGTCGCCTTCGCCGCGTCGGTGGCCATTCCCTTTGTGCTGCCGTGGCTGGACCGCAGCCCGGTGAAATCCTGGCGCTACCGGGGCAACATCACCAAGGTCATGCTGCTGCTGTTCGTCGCCTCCTTCCTGATTCTCGGCGTGCTCGGCGTCAAGGCGCCGACACCGGCGCGCACCGTGCTGGCGCAGATCTGCAGCGTGTTCTACTTCGCCTTCTTTTTGCTCATGCCCATCTGGAGCGCCATGGACAAGACGAAGCCCGTGCCGGAGCGGGTCACCATGGACGGCGGCATCGGCTTCTGGGGCAGCCTGGGCGGCCTGGCGCTGATCGGCTTGCTCACCTTCCTGCCGCTGAAGGCGGTGGGCGCGGAGTCGGCGCACAGCTGTGGCGCCATACCCTGCGATGAGTTCAGCGCCGATCCCGGCGACAAGGCCTCCCTGCAGAATGGCGCCAGGCTATACATGAACTACTGCTACGGCTGTCACTCGCTGCAGTACTCGCGCTACAACCGTGTTGCCGCGGACCTGGGTATTCCAGAGGACCTGATGGAGCAGCACCTGATTTTTGACCCCGAGGTGAAAATCGGCGCGCTGATGGAAAACGCCATGGACGAGGCCAGCGCCAAGGTCTGGTTCGGCGCCACCCCTCCGGACCTGACCCTGGTATCGCGCGCGCGCCAGCCCGAGTGGCTCTATACCTACCTGCGCACGTTCTACCGCGACGACAGCCGCCCCTACGGCGTCAACAACCGCGTGTTCAAGGACGTGGGCATGCCCCACGTGCTGCTGGAGCTGCAGGGCATGCAGGAGTGTGCCCCGGGGCCGGTGAAAGCGGAGAACGGCGGCATCAAGCGCGATCCGCTGACCGGTGAGGACATCAAGGAAGATCCCTGCGGCGAGTTCGCCCTGGCCAGCGAGGGCAGCATGAGCACCGAGGAATTCGATGGCGCCATGTACGATCTGGTAAACTTCCTCGCCTATACCGCGGAACCGGTCGTCAAAGACCGCCACCGCATCGGTACGTTTACCCTGCTTTTCATCGCGTTGTTTACGGTATTCGCCGCGCTGCTCAACCGCGAATACTGGAAAGACGTACACTGATCGCCGCCCCGACGCGAAGCAGCGCGCACAGTGGCCCTGAAACAAGCAACTGAGGATTCCCCCATGGGTGTAGTGGCAAAACGGTCGTCCATGACATTTTTTTCCGACAACACCAGTCACTACAGCCATCGCGTGCGCATCGTTCTCGCGGAAAAGGGCGTCACGGTGGACATGATCGAATCCGATTCGGCCCACCCGCCCGAGGAACTCGCCGACCTCAACCCCTACAACAGCCTGCCGACGCTGGTCGACCGCGACCTGGTACTGTATGAATCCAAGGTCATGATGGAGTACCTGGACGAGCGCTTCCCGCACCCGCCGCTGCTGCCGGTGTACCCGGTGGCCCGCGCCGAGAGCCGCCTGTTCATCCACCGCATAGAGAAAGACTGGTGCAGCCTGGTCGACGCCATACAGCACACGCGCAGCGACAACGTGATCAAGAAGTCCACCAAGGAGCTGCGCGAGGGCATCATGGCCATCGCGCCGATCTTCGCCGAGAAGCCGTTCTTCATGAGCGACGAGTTCACGCTGGTCGACTGCTGCATCGCACCCATCCTGTGGCGCCTGCCCTCGCTGGGTGTGGAGATTCGCAACAGCAAGCAGTCCAAGCCCCTGCAAGCCTACATGGACCGCCTGTTCAACCGCGATTCTTTCCAGGACAGCCTGTCCGAGCAGGAACGGGAAATGCGCCTTTAGGTCGCACCCGGCGCCCCGGCAGACCGACCCGTGACGTCCAGCCGCCCCTACATCATGCGCGCGCTCTACGAGTGGATCGTGGACAACGAGTGTACGCCCTACGTGCTGGTCGACGCCTCGGCGAGCGATGTGTCGGTGCCGCGGCAATTCGTCAAGGACGACCAGATCGTGCTGAATATCTCGCCGGATGCGGTGGTCGACCTGGACATCACCAACCAGGCGGTGTCCTTCAACGGCCGCTTCGGTGGCGTCGCCACCGACGTGTACGTGCCCATTGCCGCCGTGGTCGGTATCTACGCCAGGGAGAACGGCCAGGGCATGGTCTTCGAGCCCGAGGATCCCTCCGAACCGCCGGACGACGAACCGCCGCAGCCACGCAAGTCGGAGCGTCGGCCCTCCCTGCGCATCGTCAAGTAGCCCGGCGTCCGCCCCGGGTCAGTCGATCAACTCGAACAGGCGCACCACGCGCTGCACGCCGGAGATGCCGGCGGCGGTCTCGGCGATGCGGTCCGCCTCGGCGGCGGTGGCCAGGCCCATCAGGAAGACCACGCCGTCCTCGGTGGTGACTTTTACCCGCGTTCCCTCGATGTCCTTCGCGCCGATCAGCCAGGATTTCACCTTGGCGGTGATCCAGGCGTCGGAGGTGCGCGTCATGCCCGAACTGGGCGCGGCGATCTCCAGTTCGTTGTAGATGCGGCGCACGCCGCGCACCTTGCGCACCACCGCGGTGGCCTGCGCCTTGAGCGCCTCGCTGTTGACCTGCCCGGCCAGCAACACGTAGCCGTTGTAGCTCACCACCACGACGTGTGCGTCGTGGAAGGCCTCGTCGGCGGCGTGGATGTTGACGATGGCCTTGGTCTCGATATTGTTGTCCTCGACCATCATGCCGAGGGTGCGCTCGCCCCTGTCCTCCTCGATCGTGTCAGCCTGCATGGTCGCCAGCAGGCTGCCGCAGCCGGCCAGCCCGCAACAGGCGGTGAGCAGGATCGTGGTTAACAGGCTTCGCATCGTGTTCATTCCTCGCTGTAGTTGCCGAACAGACCCTGGTCGACCAGGGCGCACAGGCAGTTGATGACCATGAGCTGCAGCTCGCGCACCGCCGCGCTGCGCGGCGCCTCGACGCGCAGCAGGACGTCGGTGTCGCCGAGCTGTCCGGCGAGGCCGTCGTCGAGCACGTTGGACAGCGCGACCACTGTCAGGTTTCGTTCGCGCGCGGTGCGCACCGCGCGCAGCAGGCTGTCGTCGCTGCCGCCGCTGTTGATGTAAAGCATCAGGTCGCCGGCCTGGCCGAGGGCGCGCAGCTGCCGTGCGTAGGCGTCCGCGGCGGCGCCGGCGCGCGCCAGTGCGGTCAGCCCGGCGCTGTCGCCGCCCAGGGTGAGCGCGGGCAGGGCGGGGCGCTCGCGCGCGTGGTGGCCGAGCAACTGCCCGCTGAACAGCTGGGCCATGGCGGCGTCGGCGCCATTGCCACAGGCGACGATCTTGTGGTCGCCCAGCAGGCAGTCGGTCATCAGCCTGGCGGCGCGCTCTATCGGCGCGGCCAGCGCATCGACGGAGTTCGCGGCGGCTTCTATTGTGGCCTGGAAACTGCCGGCGATGGTCTGGTAGTAGTCCATGTGTTCCCTGTCCCCTAGGCGGTGAAGGCGTGGCGAATCCAGCGCAGGCGCGCGGCGCCTGCGGATTGTCGCGGCTCGATGGCGACCACGTCAAATCGGCAGGCCAGGGAGGCCAGGTGCGGGTGGCGCTGCAGGTACAACGCGGCGGTGCGCAGCAGGCGCGCCTGTTTCGGCCGGGTCACCGAGGCCGCCGCCGAGGCGAAGCGCGACGCGCGCCGCGCACGCACCTCCACGAACACCAGCACCGCGCCGTCGCGGGCGACGATATCGATCTCGCCGCAGCGCGCGCGGAAGTTGCGCTCGATGATATGCAGGCCCTGCTCCTGCAGCCATTGCGCCGCGCGTCGCTCGCCCTGGTCCCCGTCGCTGTTCATGGCCCGCCTCCCCGCCCGCGGCGAGCCAGTGTACCTAGAGTGGCCGAATCTCGCCCTTATCAAATGTGGCCGGGGACAGTTCACGGTGTATGCGCAGTTGCGGGTCCATGTCGAGCAGCCCGGTGGTGCCGCGCAGCAGTGCGTCGGGGCCGGCGCGCAGGCGGGCGAACTGTGACCCGAGCAGATAGGCGTCGACACCCAGGGCGTTGAGGCGCGTGTAGCTGGCGCTGCCGGTAGCGCCGGCGGCGATGGCCACGCGCAGCTCGGGACTGGCGCCGAGCAGCCACGGCGTCTCCACCAGGTGCAGGCCGTCCAGGTCGCGGTTGCGCGCGTCGGGGACGCCGCTGTACACGCTGGACAGCGCGTACACGGGCAGGCCGCCGGCGTAGTGAAATGCCAACAGCGGCTTGATCGAGCGCGCCTCCGCGCCGTCCGCACTGAGCAGGAAGACGACGTCGGGGTCCTCGCGGCGGCGCGGCGTGAATTCGATATTGGTGGCGAGCATGTCGCGGACCTGCCGCGCGCGCTGTTCGCTGGCCGACACCCCAAGGGCGCCCTTGACCCCGCGCGAGTAGTCCTCGCGTTCGCCGTAGGTGGCGGCGCTGACCACGCGGCCGCCGAGGTCGCGCCAGCGCTCGCGCAGGGCGCGTTCGACCTTTTCGCCCCAGGCGCCCTGCGGGCGAATGATCATGGCCAGGCGGCCGCCGTCGCCGTAGGCCTGTTGCGCCAGGGTTGCCGCCTCGTCCTCCGGCGCCAGGGCCAGTTGCACCAGCGCGCTGCCGGCGGCCGGCGGCGCGGGCCCGTCCAGCCGGTTCAGCGCCAGCACCGGTACCGGCCGCCGTTCCCGCGCCGCCAGTTGCGCGACGGACTCCTTGCTCAGCGGGCCGATCACCATGCTCGCGCCCTGGCTCACTGCGGCCTGGTAGGCGCCGTCGGCGGACTGGCTGCCGAGGTCGAAGACCAGTAGTTCGGCGGTCGCGTCCCCGCGTCCGGCGGCGGCGTAGTGCGCGGCCAGGTAACCGTCCAGCACCGCGCGTCCGGCGGGGGCGAGGCGCCCGCTCAGCGGCAGCAACAGCGCTGTGCGCCGCGGCCCGCTCGCCGCGGGCTGCAGGTAGTGCAGTCCTCCCGGCAGCGGGTTGGCGGCCGGGTGCTGCGCATGGCGCGCCAGCCAGGCGTCCACGGCGGCCGCGGGGTCCGGCTCGCGGCAGTCCAGCGCCAGCTGCAGCCAGGCCAGCCAGGCGGTGTCGGCGTCCTGCTCCAGCGCCGCGCGCAGGGCCCCGGTGTCCGCCCGGTTCAGCTCGCGCCAGGCGTGGCGCTTCCAGTCCGCGCGCTGTGCCTCGGGCACCAGCTGCAGCAGTTGTGTCGCTTCCTGGGCCGCGCGGATGTGCTCGCCGCGCAGGGAAAACATGTAAAAGGCGAAGGTGCGCGAGCGGTAGATGAGCGCCGGGTTGGCGCTGGCGGCGCGCGCCTGCTGCAATTCGTCCAGCGCGCTGTCGCGGGTGCCGCGCACCCAGGCGATGCGCGCGCGCAGGTAGTGCAGGTAGGCCGTGTCGTCGGCGTCCAGTGCCGTCGCCGGTAGCGCCTCCAGGGCCAGGCTGGCCTGCATCCAGTCGAACCCGGCCAGCGCCTGCTCCGCGGCGTTGAACTGCGCGCGGTAGGCGCTGGGCGGCAGCGCCAGGGAAACACCCGGGTCGGGTTGCTGTGTCTCGACGACTGGCGGCGGCGCCTTTGTGTCCTGTTGCGAAGGCGCCCCGGCGCAGCCGTGCAGCAGGGCGGCCAGTACCAGCAGGGCCGCGGCGTGTGCCCGGCGCGAGGGATGTCTCATGTTATGCTTCACCGACGTTTCGACAGGGGTCCGGTTGTCCGGGCGTTGCGACAGTCTGACATTATAAGGGGAATTTGTGGATCCCGGACTCTACGTGGTGGCCACGCCGATCGGCAACCTCGCCGATCTGTCACAGCGCGCCGTGGAGGTGCTGCGCGAAGCCGATCTCGTCGCCGCCGAGGACACGCGGCACAGCCGCCGGCTGCTGGACGCCCACGGCATCGACAGCGCCCTGGTGGCCTATCACGAGCACAGCGCCGGACGCGACCTGGCCCGCATCGAGCAGTGCCTGGCGGCCGGCGGCAGCGTGGCGCTGATTTCCGATGCGGGCACGCCGCTGATTTCCGACCCGGGGTACCGGCTGGTGCGTCGCGTCCAGGACAGGGGCTGCGCCGTGCGCCCCGTGCCCGGCGCCTGCGCTGCGGTGGCCGCCCTGAGCGTGTCCGGGCTGCCGACCGACCGCTTCCTGTTCGAGGGTTTCCTGCCGGCGAAGGCGCAGGCGCGGGAAAAGCGCCTGGCGGAATTGGCGGGGCAGACCTGCACCCTGGTGTTCTACGAGGCGCCGCACCGCCTGCGCGACTGCCTCGACGCCATGCTCAGCGCTTTCGGTGGCGAGCGCGAGGCGGTGCTGGCGCGGGAAATCACCAAGGCGTTCGAGACCGTGCGTCGCGCCAGCCTGCGCGAACTGGTGCAGTTCGTCGCCGCGGACGACAACCAGTGTCGCGGGGAGCTGGTGCTGCTGGTGGCGCCGGCGCCGCGCGGCGCGCAGGGCGAGATCGATGCCGCCACGCGCAAGTGGCTGTTGCGCCTGGCGCAGGAGCTGCCGGCGCGGCGCGCCGCAGCGGTGGTCGCCGAGTGCAGCGGTCTGCGCAGGAACCTGCTGTACGACTTCCTGCTCACGCAGAAACAGGAGTAGTGCGCCGACCGCCCCCGGGGTGCGGATCTGTGTTAGGCTTGCCGCCGAGTCGGTCAGGCGATCGCCCGGCCACCAGTGCGTGGCGGGGAGGAAAGTCCGGGCTCCACAGGGCAGGGTGCCAGGTAACACCTGGGGGGCGCGAGCCTACGGAAAGTGCAACAGAAAGGATACCGCCTCCCCGTTTCGACAGGGGGGTAAGGGTGAAAAGGTGCGGTAAGAGCGCACCGCGCGGCTGGCAACAGGCGTGGCGATGGTAAACCCCACCCGGAGCAAGACCAAATAGGAATCCGTCAGCTGTGGCCCACAGCGGATTCGGGTAGGTCGCTACAGGCAGGTGGTGACACCTGTCGCAGATGAATGATCGTCCACGACAGAACCCGGCTTATCGACCGACTCGTCTTTTTCCCCCGTCTCTTAGATCGTTTTCGCCTAAGCGAAGCCTGAGAAATAAAAAATCAGCCTTTAACTTAAAGTAGATCCTCAGGAAGGGGGTTTATTCGGCTGTTTTATGTAATTTTTCTCATTAATAGCACCCCCCAAAACTTGCTCCGGAGCTGCCGATATCGGCCCTAATTCCCTGAAAATAAAACGTTTTTTGACTCCGCCCAGCTTGACACCCCGAGCGAGCGGGACCTATAGTGTCGAAAAGTAGAAAGAAGTGGGATTATTTGGCTTTTTGTGGGATGAAAAGCCAAAAGAGTGGGGACGCCTGGCGTGTTTCGCGGAGTGCAGCACATCAACATGGATGCCAAGGGGCGCCTGGCCATGCCCGCGCGCCAGCGCGAGCCCCTGGTGTCCGCCTGTGAGGGCCGCATCGTCATCACGATCGACACCCGCTCCCCGTGCCTGGTGGTCTACCCGCTGCCTGAGTGGGAGCGCATCGAACAGGACATCCAGGCCCTGCCCGAGCTGAAACCGGCGGTCAAGCGCTTCCAGCGCCTGGTGCTGGGCTACGCCTCCGACCTGGAGCTGGACGGCAATGGCCGCGTGCTGTTGCCCCAGTCCCTGCGCGAGTACGCGCGCCTGGAGAAGAAACTGGTCCTGGTGGGCCTGGGCAACAAGCTGGAGCTGTGGGCCGAGGACCTGTGGCTGGGCGAGCGCGAACAGGCGCTGCACGATTCGGCGGCCGAGGACGAGCTGCCCGAAGAAATGATGTCGCTGAAACTGTAGGCGGAACTATGCACCAGACAGTGCTATTGCACGAGGCCGTCGACGCCCTGGTAACGCGCCCGGGGGGCTTTTATATCGACGGCACGTTCGGCCGCGGCGGGCACAGCCGCGAGCTGCTGGCGCGCCTGGACGACAACGGCCGCCTGCTGGCGGTGGACAAGGATCCCGCGGCGGCAGCGGTCGCCGCGGAACTGGCTGCGGGCGAACCCCGGTTTGAATTCTTTCACGGTTCTTTCGCCCGGCTTCCCCATCAACTGCGTCGTATGGGGATCGACGCAGTTGATGGCATTCTTCTGGACCTGGGAGTGTCCAGCCCGCAACTGGACGAGCCCGGGCGCGGCTTCAGCTTCCAGCACGACGGGCCGCTGGATATGCGCATGGACACCAGCGGCGGCGAGACCGCCGCGCAGTGGCTGTCCGGCGCCGACGAGGCGGAGATCGCCGCGGTGCTGCGCGATTACGGCGAGGAGCGCTTCGCGCGGCGTATCGCGGCGGCCATCGTCGCCGCGCGCGCCGACGCGCCGATCGAGACCACCGGTGAGCTGGCACGCGTCGTCAGCGCGGCCAACCCGCGCTGGGAAAAGCACAAGCACCCGGCCACGCGCGCCTTCCAGGCGATCCGCATTCGCGTCAACCACGAGCTGGATGACCTGCGCGAGTTGCTCGACGGCGCGCTGGACCTGCTGCGTGTCGGCGGGCGCCTGGTGGTGATCAGCTTTCACTCCCTGGAGGACCGCATGGTCAAGCGCTACATGCGCGACATGGCGCGCGGGCAGGACCTGCCGCGACACCTCCCGGTACCCGACAGCGCCATCGCGCGCAGGCTGCGCCTGGTGGGCAAGGCGGTGCGCGCCGGCGACGAGGAAGTGCGCGCGAACGCACGGGCGCGCAGCGCGGTGATGCGCGCGGCAGAAAAGATAGCGTAGGAGGCGATCCGGACGTCGGTGGCAGCCAGGAAAAACAACGTACAGCGACCGCTTGCCGGAGAGGGCGCAGCGCCCCGACTGGCCCTGGTCAACGGCGCGCTGCTGGTGTTGGTCCTGGTCTGCGCATTCAGCGTGATCCATTCCACCCACGCGTGTCGCGAGCTCTACGCGCGGTTGCAGGTGCTGGAATCCTCGCGCTGGTACCTGCAGGAAGATTACGGCCGGCTATTGCTGGAACAGAGCACCTGGGCGTCGCACCACCGCGTGGAGAAGGTGGCGCGAGGCGACCTGGGTATGCGCGCGCCGGACCTGGCGCACTTTGAGGTGCTGGAGCAGTGAGAGGCAAAAAGGCAGCCGTTCCGTCCATGTGGCGCCTGTATACAGTGAGCGCCGGCCTCGCCGCGATGCTGCTGTTGCTGGTCGGACGCGTGCTCTCGCTGCAGGTGCTGGACGTCGAGCGCGGCCGCGAGTTCCTGCAGGACCAGGGCGCCATGCGCGCGCTGCGCACCGCGGAGATTCCCGCCTACCGCGGCGTCATTGCCGACCGTCGTGGCGAGCCGCTGGCGGTGAGCACGCCGGTGGTGTCGATCTGGGCCGACCCGCGCCTGCTGGCCGGGTCACAGCGCCTGGAGGAGCTGGCCGGGGCGCTGGATATGCCGCCGGCGACACTGCGCGACAAGCTCGCGCGCTACCGCGACAAGCGCTTCATGTACCTGCAGCGCCACCGCGTACCCGGTGAAGCGAGGGCGATCCTCGAGCGCGGCATCCCCGGCGTCTACGGCGAGCGCGAGTACCGCCGCTTCTACCCGGCCGGGGAGGTGGCGGCGCAACTGGTGGGCTTTACCAATGTCGACGGGCAGGGCATCGCCGGGCTGGAGCTGGCCTACGACGACTGGCTGCGCGGCGAGCCCGGGCGCAAGCAGTACATCAAGGACCTGCACGGCGACGTGGTGCGCGATATCGGCGTGCTGGAGCCGGCGCGACCGGGTCGCGACCTGCGCCTGTCCATCGACCTGCGCCTGCAGTACCTGCAGCACCGCGAGTTGCGCCGGGCGGTCAAGCTGCTCGGCGCCGCCTCCGGCTCCGTGGTGACCCTGGACAGCCGCAGCGGCGAGGTGCTGGCCATGGTCAACTACCCGGTGTTCAACCCCAACAGTCGCGACAACGCGCGCCCCGCCGCCATGCGCAACCGCGCGCTCACCGACGTCTACGAGCCCGGTTCCACCATGAAGACGCTGACCCTGGTGGCGGCGCTGGAGAGCGGGCGTTACTCCACGGAAACGCTGTTCGACACTTCTCCCGGGCGCATCCGCGTGGGACGCAAGACCTACGTCGACCCGCGCGACTACGGCGAGATCACACTGAGCCGGGTAATCGAGAAATCCAGCCAGGTCGGGGTCACGCAACTGGCCCTGGACCTGGGGCACGAGCCGATCCGCGACGTGTTCAACCGCTTCGGCATCGGCCGTCCGCCGGGCACGGGTTTCCCGGGGGAGAGCGCCGGCCAGTTACCCCAGCGGCAGCGCTGGCACGCCACGGAAAAAGTGTCCCTGGCCTTCGGTTACGGCATCACCGCCACCCCGCTGCAACTGGCCAACGCCTACGCCGCCTTCGCCAATGACGGCGTGCAACTGCCGGTCAGCCTGCTGGCGCTGGACGGCGAGGTCCCCGAGGGCACGCGGCTGGTGGATGCCGGCGTCGCGGACAAGGTGTTACAGGTCCTGCACGCGGTCACCGGGGAAGAGGGCACCGGGCGGCGGGCGCGTGTGCCCGGTTACGCCGTTGGCGGCAAGACCGGCACCGTGCACAAGGTGGGCCCCGGCGGCTACCTGGACGACAAGTACGTGGCGCTGTTCGCCGGCATCGCGCCGGTCGAGGACCCGCGCATCGTCACCGTGGTGGTGATCAACGAGCCGCAGGGAGAGCATCACGGCGGCGGCTCGGCCGCGGCGCCGGTGTTTTCCGCGGTCACCCGCGGCGCGCTGCGCCTGCTGAACATCGCGCCCAATCACATCGACGACACGGCGCAGCCCGGAGGTGCCGCGTGATGCTCGCGGCGCGCACCGGGGAGGCGCACCCGATGTCGCTGTCCGCCCTGCTCGAGCGGGAGGACGGCGCCTACGCCGACACCATGGTCTCCGGGCTGGCGCTGGACAGCAGGCGCGTGGGTCCCGGGGATCTTTTTCTCGCCATGCCAGGGGACGTGCATGACGGCCGCCAGTTCATCGAACAGGCGGTGGCCAATGGCGCCTGCGCCGTACTGGCGGAGGCGCCGGCGGCCGGTTTTGTCGACGCGCTGCCGGTGCCCCTGGTGGAGTGGCCGGACCTGCGCCTGGAGGCGGGGCCGCTGGCCGCGCGCTTCTACCGCGAACCGAGCCGGGACATGCAGGTGACCGGCATCACCGGTACCAACGGCAAGACCACCACCAGCCGCCTGATCGCGCAACTGGCCCATGCCCTGGGGCGGCAGTGCGGCGTGATCGGCACGCTCGGCGCCACCCTCGACGACGGCGTGGAGGATGCGGGCAACACCACGCCCGACGCGCTGGCCCTGCAGCGCCAGCTCGCCGCCTGGCGCGACCAGGGTGTCGGCGCGGTGAGCATGGAGGTCTCCTCCCACGCCCTGGTGCAGGGTCGGGTGAACGGGGTGAGTTTCACCACGGCCATCTACACCAACCTGTCCCACGATCACCTGGACTACCACGGCAGCCTCGGCAGTTATGCGCGCGCCAAACTGCGCCTGTTCGCCACGCCGCAGCTGCGCCATTCGGTGGTCAACGTGGACGACGACCTGGCCGCGCTGGTCGCCGCCGCGACCACCGAGGGCGCGCAGATTCTCACCTACTCCGCGCGCGGCGCCGGCGCCGACGTGCGCGTGCTGAACACGCGCTTCCACGGCGCCGGCGTGCGCGGCGAACTGCATACGCCCTGGGGCAGCGGTGAGTTCGACAGCCCCCTGCCCGGCGCCTTCAACCTGGCCAACCTCGCAGCGGCCGTGACCGCCCTGGCGCTGGCCGGCGAGGACCTCGACGCGCTGCTCGCGGCGGTCGCGCAGCTGCGCCCGGTGCCGGGGCGCATGCAGCGTGTTCCCAATGCGCTGGGGCTGCAGGTCATCATCGATTACGCGCACACGCCGGATGCCCTGGAGCACGCGCTGCGCGCGCTGCGCCCGCACGTCGAGGGCGCGCTGGTCGCGGTGTTCGGCTGCGGCGGCGAGCGCGATCGCGACAAGCGCCAGCTCATGGGGCGCGTCGCCTGCAGTCACGCCGACCAGGTCATCGTCACCAGCGACAACCCGCGCGGCGAGGACCCCATGGACATCCTGCGCGACATCGAGTCCGGCTGCAGCGGCAGTTACGCGCTGGAGCCGGACCGCGCCAGCGCCATCAGCGCCGCCCTGAGCAGCGCGCGCAGCGGCGACTGCGTGCTCATCGCCGGCAAGGGGCACGAACAGTACCAGCTGGTCGAGGGCGAGAAACTGCCCTTCTCCGACGTCGCCCAGGCGCGCCTGGCCCTGGCGCGGAGGGAACGGACATGATGCGCGCGCTGACCCTGGCGGAACTGCAGGCGCCGCTGCAGGCCAGCCTGCACGGCCCCGACACGCGCTTTGACAACGTCTCCACCGACACGCGCAGCCTGCGCGCGGGCGACCTGTTCGTCGCCCTGCGCGGCGAGCGCTTCGACGGTCACCGCTATCTCGAGCAGGCGCAACGGCAGGGCGCTGTCGCCGCGCTGGTCAGCGACCCGGTGCCCGCGCAGCTGCCGCTGCTGCAGGTCGCCGACACGCGCGCGGCCCTGGGTCGGCTCGGCGCCTACAACCGCGCCCTGTACGACGGGCCGCTGGTGGCCATCACCGGCAGCAGCGGCAAGACCACGGTGAAAAACATGCTGCACTCGGTGTTGTCGCGGGCCGGCCACACCCTGGCCACCGAGGGGAATTTCAACAACGAGATCGGCGTGCCGCTGACCCTGCTGCGCCTGGACAGCGCCACCCGCTTCGCGGTGGTCGAGATGGGCGCGACCCGCGCCGGCGACATCGCCTGGCTGTGCGAACTGGGGCGGCCGACCGTGGCGCTGCTGCTCAACGCCATGCCGGCCCACCTGCAGGGCTTTGGCAGCGTCGACGATGTCGCCGCGGCCAAGGGGGAAATCTTCGACGGGCTCGGCGCCAGCGACTGCGCGGTGATCAACGCGGACCAGCCCTGGGCGGCGCAGTGGCGGCGGCGCGCCGGGCCGGCGCGCATCCTCGACTTCGGCCTGCGGCAGGCCGCGGCGATCGGCGCCTCGGGCATCAACGCGCGCGGTGTGCAGGGCATCGCCTTCACCGCCTCCACGCCCGCCGGCGACATCGCCATACGCCTGGCCCTGCCGGGGCGGCACAACGTCGCCAACGCGCTGGCGGCGATCGCCGCGGGCCTGGCCTGCGACCTGCCCCTGACCGCCATTCGGGACGGCCTGGAAGCGCTGCGCCCGGTGGCGGGGCGGCTGTGTGCACGCGCGGGTACGGCGGGCTGCACGGTCATCGACGACTGTTACAACGCCAACCCCGGCTCCGTGCGCGCGGCCATCGACCTGCTCGCGGACTGCGCCGGCCGGCGCACGCTGCTGCTCGGGGCGATGCGCGAACTGGGCGCGGACAGCGAGCAGATGCACCGCGAGATCGGCGCGTACGCGCGCCAGGCCGGCATCGATCGCTTCTGGGGTGTCGGCGCGGAGCTGGCCGTGGCGGTGGACGCCTTCGGCGCCGGCGGCCGCCACTTCGAGGAGCGCAAGGCGGCGCTGGGCGCCCTGGCGGGCGAGTTCGGCCAGGACGACACGGTGCTGGTCAAGGGATCGCGCAGCGCGGGGATGGAACAGGTGCTGCACGGCCTGCTCGCGGACGCGCAGGCGGGGGAGTGCTGAACGATGCTGTTGCTGCTCACACAATACCTGGCGCAATTCGAAAGTGGGTTCACCGTTTTCCAGTACCTGACCCTGCGCGGCATCCTCGCCGCGGGCACCGCCCTGGCTATTTCGCTGCTGGTCGGACCGCCTATGATCCGCCGGCTGAATTTTTACCAGGTCGGCCAGGCGGTGCGCGACGACGGCCCCGAGTCGCACCTGAGCAAGAGCGGCACGCCGACCATGGGCGGCGCGCTGCTGCTGGTGGGCATCGTCGCCTCCAGCCTGTTGTGGGGCGACCTGCGCAATCCCTACCTGTGGATCGCGCTGCTGGTCACCCTGGTGTTCGGCGCGGTGGGCTGGGTCGATGACTACCGCAAGGTGGTCGAGCGCGACTCGCGCGGCCTGCCGGCGCGCTGGAAATATTTCTGGCAGTCCGTCGCCGGCCTGGCGGCGGCGCTGTACCTGTACCTGGCCTTCGACACGCCGGTGACCACCGAGCTGTACATACCGTTTTTCAAGGATTTCGCCTGGAGCATGGGGCCGCTGTTCGTCGTGCTGGCCTACTTCGTGATTGTCGGCGCCAGCAACGCGGTGAACCTCACCGACGGCCTGGACGGCCTGGCCATCCTGCCCACGGTGATGGTCGGCACCGCGCTGGGCATCATCGCCTATCTCACCGGCCGCGTGGACTTCGCCGAGTACCTGCACATCCCCTACGTGGCCGGCAGTGGTGAGCTGGCGGTGTTCTGCGGTGCGATCGCCGGCGCCGGCCTGGGTTTCCTCTGGTTCAACACCTACCCGGCGCAGGTCTTCATGGGCGACGTCGGCGCCCTGTCCCTGGGCGCCGCGCTGGGCACGGTGGCGGTGATCACGCGCCACGAGATCGTGTTCTTCATCATGGGCGGCATCTTCGTGCTGGAGACGGTGTCGGTGATCCTGCAGGTGCTGTCGTTCCGCCTCACCGGCAAGCGCATCTTCCGCATGGCGCCGATTCACCACCATTTTGAACTGAAAGGCTGGCCGGAACCGCGCGTCATCGTGCGCTTCTGGATTATCACCGTCATGCTGGTCCTGTTCGGGCTGGCGACACTCAAGTTGCGATAGGGATGTTAGTGGCGCCTGAACTCATAGCGAGCACCGACAACCGGGTCATCGTCGGCCTGGGGGCGACGGGCCTGTCCTGCGCGCGCTACCTGTACCGCGCCGGCACGCGCTTCAGCGTGGTCGATACGCGCAGCGCGCCGCCCGGGCTGGCGGAGATGCGCGCCGAGATGCCCGATATCGCCGTGTTCGCCGGCGACTGTCCCGAGGACGTCATCACCGGCGCCGGCGAGCTGGTGGTCAGCCCCGGCGTCGCCCTCGACCAGCCGCTGGTTGCGCTGGCCCGCGCGCGCGGCGTGCCGGTGGTCGGCGATATCGACCTGTTCATGCGCGAGGCCCAGGCGCCGGTGGTGGGGATCACCGGCTCCAACGCCAAGTCCACGGTGACCGAACTGCTCGGGCAGATGGCGCGCGATGCCGGCCTGGATACCGGGGTCGGCGGCAACCTGGGCACGCCCGCCCTGGACCTGCTGGCGCCGCAGCGCGAGCTGTACGTGCTGGAACTGTCCAGTTTCCAGCTCGAGCGCGCCGCCGAACTCGACCTGTCGGTGGCCGCGGTGCTGAACATCAGCCCGGATCACCTGGACCGGCACGGCAGCATGATCGCCTACCACCAGGCCAAGCACCGCATTTTCCGCGGCTGCCGCGCGGCGGTGGTGCACCGCGACGACCCGCTGACCGTACCGCTGGTGCCGCCGGACGTGGACGTGGTCGGCTGGCGCATGGGCGAGCCGGAACTGGGCGGCTTCGGCCTGCGCGTGGTCGACGGTCGCGAATACCTCTGCCGCGGTTTCGAGAGCCTCATGCCGGCGGACGAGGTGGCCCTGCCGGGCCGCCACAACCTGGCCAACGCACTGGCCGCCCTGGCGCTGGGGAACTGCGTGGGCCTGCCGGTGCAGGGCATGACCGCGACCCTGCGGCGTTTTCGCGGCCTGCCGCACCGCTGTGAACTGGTCGGCGAGCGCGCTGGCGTGCGCTTCGTCAACGACTCCAAGGGCACCAATACCGGCGCCACCCGCGCGGCCCTGCAGGGCCTGGGCGGGGCCAACGATGTGGTGCTTATCGCCGGCGGCCAGGGCAAGGGCGCGGACTTCGCCGACCTGCGCGAGGCCGTCGCCGCGCACTGCCGGCAACTGGTGCTGATCGGCGAGGATGCGCCGCTGCTGCAGGCGGCGCTGCAGGACGTGGCGCCGGTGGCATGCGCGGCGTCCATGGACGAGGCGGTGCGCCGCGCCGCCGCCGCGGCGCGCCCGGGCGACACGGTGCTGCTGTCCCCGGCCTGCGCCAGCTTCGACATGTTCAGCGGCTACGCCGAGCGCGGCGAGCAATTCTGCGCCGCCGTCGCGGCCCTGCCCGGGGGCGCGGCGTGAGCGCGGCGCAGGACATGGCGCTGCCGGACAGGCCGCTGCTGCTGCTGGGGCTGGCGCTGATGCTGATCGGGCTGGTGGCGATCACCTCGGCGTCCATCGAATACGCCGACCTGCACTACGGCAGCCCCTGGCACAACGCGACGCGGCACCTGGTGTACATGGCGGCCGCGCTGCTCGCGGCGGCGCTGGTCTACCGCATACCGTTGCAGTTCTGGGAGGACACGGGCTGGATCTGGCTTTTTATCGCGCTGGGCCTGCTTATCCTGGTGCTCATACCCGGCGTCGGCCACGAGGTCAACGGCAGCCAGCGCTGGCTGCGCCTGGCCGGGTTCACCCTGCAGCCCTCCGAGTTGGCCAAGCTGGCCATGGTGGTGTACCTGGCGGGCTACGTGGTGCGCCGTGAACACGAGGTGCGCCACCAGTGGCAGGGCTTCCTCAAGCCCATGGCGGTGCTGTTCGCCGCCACCCTGTTACTCATGGTGGAGCCGGATTTCGGCGCCACCGTGATCGTCGTCGCCACCAGTTTCGGCATGCTCTTCCTGGCCGGCGTGCGCCTGGGCAATTTCCTGCTGGTACTGGCCGGCGCGCTGGCGGCCATGCTGGTGCTGGTGCTCAGCGCACCTTACCGGGTGAAGCGTCTCACCGCATTCACGGATCCCTGGGCCGACCCCTACAACACGGGATTCCAGTTGACCCAGTCCCTGATCGCCTTCGGTCGGGGCGAGTGGCTGGGGGTCGGTCTGGGGAACAGCATCCAGAAACTGTTCTACCTGCCCGAGGCGCACACCGACTTCGTCTTTTCCATCTGGGCCGAGGAGACCGGTTTTGTCGGCGCCCTCGCGGTGATCGCGCTGTTCGCCGCACTGGTCGCGCGCATCCTGTGGACCGGGCGCCGCGCGCTGCTGGCGGGCAACGCCTTCGGCGCCTATGTGTGTTACGGCGTCGCGCTGATCTTTTCCGGGCAGGCCTTCGTCAACATGGGCGTCAGCTCCGGGCTGTTGCCCACCAAGGGCCTGACCTTGCCTTTTGTCAGCTACGGCGGCACCAGCCTGATCGTGTGCTGCGCCATGCTCGCCCTGGTGCTGCGCGTCGAGCGCGAGACGCGGCCGCAGCCGCGCCGCAGGAGGCAGCGCTAATGGCCGAGCAGAAACCATTGGTGCTGGTCACGGCCGGGGGCACGGGGGGACACGTCTACCCGGCGCTGGCAGTGGCGCTGGAATTGCTGGCGCGCGGCTACCGCGTGGAGTGGGTGGGCACCCGCGCCGGCCTGGAGCACCGCGTGGTGCCCGCCGCGGGGATCACGCTGCACTGCCTGCCGGTGCAGGGGATTCGCGGCAAGAGCGCCTGGCACCGGTTGCGTGCGGTGTTCAGCCTGTTGCGCGCGCAGCTGGGGGCGCTGTGGCTGCTGCTGCGGCGCAGGCCCGCCTGTGTGGTGGGCATGGGCGGCTACGCCGCCGGTCCCGCCGGGATGGCCGCCTGGCTGCTGCGCAAACCCCTGCTGATCCACGAGCAGAACGCCGTGGCCGGCACCACCAACCGCATGCTGTCGCGCTTCGCGCGGCGCGTCATGGGCGCCTTTCCCGGGGCCTTCCCCGGTGGCCTGGACTACCGCGTGGTCGGCAACCCACTGCGCCGCGAGTTGATCGAGGCGGGGGCGCGCGCCGGCTACGACTACGACGGCCGGCGCCCGCTGCGCCTGCTGGTGCTGGGGGGGAGTCTCGGCGCGCAGCCGATCAACGAGGTCCTGCCGGGCATGGTGCGCCGGCTCAACCGCGACGGTGGCGCCGCGCTGGAGATCTGGCACCAGGCGGGGGAGGCGCACTACGACGCCCTGCGCAGGCGCTACGCCGACATGCTCGGCGAGGAGATCCGCGTGGCGCCGTTCATCGAGGACATGGCCGCGGCCTACCAGTGGGCCGACCTGGTCCTGTGCCGCGCCGGGGCGCTCACCGTGTCGGAACTGGCGGTGATGGGCAGGCCCTCGATCCTGGTGCCCCTGCCGCACGCCATCGACGACCACCAGACCGCCAACGCGCGTTCGCTCACCGCCCGCGGCGCCGCGCTGGTCATGCTGCAGAGCCAGCTCGACGCCTACATGCTGGGCGCGCTGCTGCGCGAGTTCATGACGCACCCGGAACGTCTCGCCGCCATGGCCAGGGCCGCGCGCGAGGCGGCCACGCCGCTCGCGGCCGCGCAGGTCAGCGACTGCTGCGAGGAGCTGCTCGATGGCTGACCAGCGCAGTGTCTACAGCATCCCCGAAATGCGCCGCATCCGCCGCATCCACATGATCGGTATCGGCGGCGCCGGCATGAGCGGCATCGCCGAGGTGCTGGTCAATCTCGGCTACCAGGTCAGCGGTTCGGACCTGCGCGGCGGCGCGGTGACGCAGCGGCTGGCCGCGCTGGGTGTCGAGGTGTTCATCGGCCATGCCGGCGCCAACGTCGCCGGCGCCGACGTGGTGGTGACCTCCAGCGCCGTGGACGAGGCCAACCCGGAAGTGGTCGCGGCGCGCGCGGCGCGGGTGCCGGTGGTGCCGCGCGCGGAGATGCTGGCCGAACTGATGCGCTATCGCCACGGCGTGGCGGTGGCCGGTACGCACGGCAAGACCACCACCACCAGCCTCATCGCCGCGGTGTTTGCCGCCGCCGAACTGGACCCGACCTTTGTCATCGGCGGGCTGGTCAACAGCGTGGGCAGTAATGCGCAGCTCGGCGCCGGCCGTTTCCTCATCGCCGAGGCGGACGAGAGCGACGCGTCGTTCCTGCACCTGCAGCCCATGGTCGCCGTGGTCACCAATATCGAGGCCGACCACATGGAGACCTACGGCGGCGATTTCGCGCTGCTGCGCCGCACCTTCCTCGATTTCCTGCACAACCTGCCGTTCTACGGCGTGGCCGTACTGTGTATCGACGACGCGGTGGTGCGCGAGCTGCTGCCGGAGATTTCGCGCCAGGTGATCACCTACGGCTTTGCCGCGGACGCTGATTACCGCATCGACGCGCTGCGCCCCGACGGCGGCAGCACACACTTTCGCGTGCACCGCCCCGGTAACGCCGCGCCGCTGGATATCAGCCTGAACCTGCCCGGGCGGCACAATGTACTGAATGCCACCGCCGCCGTGGCGGTGGCCTGCGACGAGGGCGTCGCGGACGCCGCCATCGCGCGTGGCCTGGCGCAGTTCAGCGGCGTCAATCGCCGCTTCACCCAGCTCGGCGAGCTGCCCTGCCGCGGTGGCAGCGCCCTGCTGGTCGACGACTATGGCCACCACCCCACGGAGGTGCGTGCGACCCAGGAATCGGTGCGCCAGGCCTGGCCGGGGCGCCGCCTGGTGATGGTGTACCAGCCGCACCGCTACACCCGCACTCGCGACCTGTACGAGGATTTTGTCGCGGTGCTGTCCGCCTGTGACGTGCTGGTGCTGCTGGACGTCTATCCCGCCGGGGAGGCGCCCATCGCCGGCGCCGACAGCCGCAGCCTGACGCGCAGCATCCGCCAGCGCGGCCAGGTGGAGCCGGTGTTCGCCGAGAGCGCCGACGAGGTGCCGGCGCTGCTGGCCGCCATTGTCGCCGACGGCGACGTGGTGGTGACCCAGGGCGCCGGCGATATCGGCCGCCTGGCGCAGCAACTGTGCGCGCTGAACCTGGCGGAGGTGGGGGCATGAGCCTGGACAGCCTGCGCGAGCGGCGCATCGCCGTGCTCTGCGGCGGCAGTTCCGCGGAGCGCGAGGTGTCGCTGCAAAGCGGCGCCACGGTGCTGGCGGCGCTGCGCGCGGCGGGCTTCGACGCCGTCTCGGTGGACCCGGCGCAGCCGGACTGGATCGCGCAGCTGCAGGCCACGGCGTTCGCCTTCAACGCCCTGCACGGCCCGGGGGGCGAGGACGGCAGCATGCAGGGCGCGCTGGCGGCCCTGGGCGTGCCCGGCAGTGGTTCGGGCGTGCTCGGCTCGGCCCTGGCCATGGACAAGCAGCGCTGCAAGCAGTTGTGGCGCGGCATCGGCCTGCCCAGCGCCGATTTCGAGGTGCTCACGCCGCAGACCGACTGGCAGGGCGTCATCGACCGCCTGGGCGAGGTGTTCGTCAAGCCCGCCTGCGAGGGGTCGAGCATCGGCATGGCGCGCGTGGACAGCGCCGGCGCGCTGGCCCGGGCCTTCGCCGACGCGCGGCAGTACGCCGGCGCGGTGCTGGCCGAGCGCTTCATCGACGGGCCGGAGTACACGGTGGCGATACTCGGCGGACAGACCCTGCCGTCGATCCGCCTGGAGACGGACAACGTGTTTTATGACTACGCGGCGAAGTACCTCTCCGACGACACGCGCTACCACTGCCCCAGCGGCCTGACGCCGGCGGAGGAAGAGGAAATCGCGCTGCTGTCGCTGCGCGCGTTCCACTCCCTGGACTGCTCGGTCTGGGGTCGGGTGGACCTGATGCGCGGCGCCGACGGCGCGTTCTATGTACTGGAGGTGAACACCATCCCGGGGATGACCTCGCACAGCCTGGTGCCCATGGCCGCCGCGGCCGCGGGCATGGACCTGCCCGCGCTGGTGACGCGCATTGTCGAACTGAGCCTGGAGGGCGCCGCCCATGGGCCTGTTTGACCGCTGGCGCCGTCGCGGCAAGCCGCCGCGCGCCGCGCGCGGCAAGCGCCGCCGCAGCGCCCAGGGGGCCACGCCGCGGGTCGCGGCGTCGGCGGCGCGCCGGCGCCAGCCCTCGGTGTGGTTCAACCGGCTGTTGATCCTGGTCGGCGCCGGCGTGGTGCTGGCGGCGGGCGGCAAGGCCTGGGTCACGCTGCAGGCCATCCCGGTGCAGCGCATCACGGTGACCGGCGAGCTGGCGCACACCCAGGCGGAGGCGGTGCAGGAGCAGGTGCAGTCCTCCCTGGCCGGGGGCTTTCTCGGCGCCGACCTGCAGCGCATGCGCGCGGAGCTGGAAGCATTGCCGTGGATTTTCGAGGCGACGATCCGGCGGCGCTGGCCGGCGGCGCTGGAAATTCACGTGGTGGAGCAGCTGCCCATCGCCCGCTGGGGCAGTGACGGCTTCCTCAACCATGAGGGCGGGGTGTTCCACCCGGAACGCGAGGGGGAGTGGGACTCGCTGCCCCTGCTGCTGGGCCCCGAGGGCTCGGCGCCGGCGCTGATGGCGCGCTACCAGCGCCTGCTGGAGATGCTCGCGCCGTTGCACCTGACGGTGCGGCAGCTGCAGGTGGACGAGCGCGGGCAGGTGCAGGCGGTGCTGGACGGCGGTATGCAGCTGGTGCTGGGCAGCCGGGATTTTCGCCAGCGCATGCAGCGCTTCGTCACCGTGTACCGCCGCGAGCTGGCGCCGCGGGCGCAGCAGGTGCTGCGCGTGGACCTGCGCTACGCCAGCGGTGTGGCGGTGGCGTTCGCGCAAGAGCCGGCGCCGCAGGAAGGCTCGCAGGTCGCCGGACTTTGAGCAGGATAGAGACGCACAAGCAGGAGAGACTGCCATGGGCAGCGCGCAGGACAAAAAGATGATCGTCGGACTGGACATCGGCACCTCCAAGGTCGTGGCCATCGTCGGCGAGATCGGCCCGGACGGGGAGATCGAGGTGGTCGGTATCGGCTCCAATCCCTCCAAGGGCATGAAAAAGGGCGTGGTGGTGAATATCGAGTCCACCGTGCAGTCCATCCAGCGCGCCGTGGAAGAGGCCGAGTTGATGGCCGGCTGCCAGATCCACTCGGTGTACGTGGGCATCGCTGGCAGTCATATCCGCAGCCTGAATTCCCACGGCATCGTCGCGATCAAGGAGCAGGAAGTGTTCGGCCATGACCTGGAACGGGTGATCGACGCGGCCCAGGCCGTGGCCATACCCGCCGACCAGAAGGTGTTGCACATCCTGCCCCAGGACTACGTCATCGATCACCAGGAGGGCATCAAGGAGCCGCTGGGCATGTCCGGGGTGCGCCTGGAGGCGAAGGTGCACCTGGTGACCTGCGCGGTGAACGCCGCGCAGAACATCGAGAAATGTATCCGCCGCTGCGGGCTGGATGTCGAGGACATCATTCTCGAGCAGCTGGCCTCCAGCTACTCCGTGCTCACCGACGACGAGCGCGAACTGGGTGTGTGTCTGGTGGACATCGGCGGCGGCACCACCGACATCGCCATCTTCACCGAGGGTTCGATTCGCCACACCGGCGTGATTCCCATCGCCGGCGACCAGGTGACCAACGACATCGCCATGGCGCTGCGCACGCCGACGCAGCACGCCGAGGAGATCAAGATCAAGTACGCCTGTGCGCTGGCCCAGCTGGCCGGCCCGGAGGAAACCATCAAGGTGCCCTGTGTCGGCGATCGCCCGCCCAGGGACCTGTCGCGCCAGTCGCTGGCGGAGGTGGTCGAGCCGCGTTACGACGAGTTGTTCACGCTGGTACAGGCGGAAATCCGCCGTTCCGGTTTCGAGGACATGATACCCGCCGGGGTGGTGCTGACCGGCGGCACCTCGAAGATGGAAGGCGTGGTGGAGCTGGCCGAGGAGATATTCCACATGCCGGTGCGCGTGGGTTACCCGGCCACCGTGCAGGGCCTGACGGACATCGTGCGCAACCCGATCTACGCCACCAGCGTGGGCCTGTTGCAGTACGGCGCGCAGCACCCGGAAGGGGGCGGTTCGCCGGTTCCCGGCAAGGGCGCGGGGCAGAACGAGGGTTTACTGGGCCGGCTCAGGAGCTGGCTGCAGAGTAATTTCTAGGGCGGCCCGTACGCGCCGGCCTGGTTTTGTTGGAGAGCGTCGTCCCGGGGGACGGCATGATCATTAAAGGGGAGATACACCATGTTTGAACTAGTTGATAACCAACCATCAAATGCTGTCATCAAGGTGATCGGTGTGGGCGGCGGCGGCGGTAACGCCGTCAAGCACATGATCGAGAACGAGGTGGAGGGCGTCGATTTCATCTGCGCCAACACCGACGCGCAGGCGCTCTCGGACATCGAGTCCAGGACGGTCCTGCAATTGGGCGGCAACATCACCAAGGGCCTGGGCGCCGGCGCCAACCCGGAGATCGGGCGCGCGGCCGCCATGGAGGACCGCGACCGCATCGCCGACGCCCTGCACGGGGCGGACATGGTGTTCATCACCGCCGGTATGGGCGGCGGCACCGGCACCGGCGGCGCGCCGGTAGTGGCCGAAGTGGCGCGCGAGCTGGGCATCCTCACCGTGGCGGTGGTGACCCGGCCTTTCCCCTTCGAGGGCAAGAAGCGCCTGGGCATCGCCCTGGAAGGCGTCACCGAGCTGCAGCAGCACGTCGACTCGCTGATCACCATCCCGAACGAGAAACTGCTCGAGGTGCTGGGCAAGAACACCAGCCTGCTCGACGCGTTCAAGGAGGCCAACGACGTGCTGCTGGGCGCCGTGCAGGGCATCGCCGACCTGATCATCCGCCCCGGCATGATCAACGTCGACTTCGCCGACGTGCGCACCGTCATGTCGGAAATGGGCATGGCGATGATGGGCACCGGTCACGCCAAGGGTGAAGACCGCGCGCGCGAGGCGGCGGAAAAGGCCATCAACAGCCCGTTGCTGGACGATATCAACCTGGCCGGCGCCCGCGGCATCCTGGTCAATATCACCGCCGGTTTCGATCTGTCGCTGGGCGAATTCTCCGAAGTGGGCGACACTATAGAGGAGTTCGCTTCCGAGGAGGCCACCGTGGTGGTCGGCACCGTGATCGACCCGGATATGAAGGAAGAGCTCAAGGTCACCGTCGTGGCCACGGGCCTTGGCGCCGAGGCCGCACGCGCGCCGCTGGCGGTGGTGGAGAGCCCGGTGCGCGAACCGGAGCCGGTGGAGACGGATGCCAAACCCGACTACCGCGACTACGAACGGCCGACGGCGATGCGCAATCGCCAGCGCCAGGCCGCGGCGGCGCCGGCCGCTGTGGAAGCGGAGGCGCAGGGCGAGGACTACTTCGATATCCCGGCCTTCCTGCGCCGCCAGGCCGACTGACCCGGGAGGCCGGCCGCGGGGCCTTGCGCCGCGGCCGGTGTGCCGACCCGGGCACAGCGAGGGCATGACAGTGCTGCGCCAGCGCACCCTGCGTAAGGCGGTCTCTACCACGGGCATCGGCCTGCACACGGGCGCGCCGGTGGAACTGTGCCTGTGCCCCGCGCCCGCGGGCAGCGGCGTGGTGTTCCGCCGCATCGACCTGCGGCCGGCGCTGAGCATCCCGGCGCACTCGCGCCATGTCGGCGCCACCACGCTGTCCACTTCCCTGCAGCGTGACGGCCAGCGGGTTTCCACCGTGGAGCACCTGCTGGCGGCCCTGGCCGGGCTGGGCGTGGACAACGTACTGGTGGAGCTCAACGCGCCGGAAGTGCCCATCATGGACGGCAGCGCCGGACCCTTCGTGGACCTGATCCAGTCCGCGGGCATCCGCGAGCAGGCCGTGCCCAAGCGCTTCCTGCGCGTCACCCGGGAGGTCGTCGTCGAGGCGGGCGACAAGGTAGCCAGCTTTCTCCCCTATGCCGGCTTCAAGATCGCCTTCACCATCGATTTCGACCAGCCCGTGGTGCGCGAGCGCACCACCCACGTGGAGATGGACTTCGCGCGCACCTCCTTCATCGACGAGGTGAGCCGGGCGCGCACCTTCGGTTTCATGCACGAGGTGGAGGGCTTGCGCTCGCGCGGCCTGGCCCTGGGCGGCAGCCTGGACAACGCGGTGGTCATTGCCGAGGACCGCATCCTCAACCGCGGCGGCCTGCGCAGCGAGGACGAGTTCGTCAAGCACAAGGTGCTCGACGCCCTCGGCGACCTGTCCCTGCTCGGCGCCGGCCTGATCGGCGAGTTCCGCGCCTACAAGTCGGGCCACAGCCTGAACAACGCCGCCGTGCGCGCGCTGTTGCAGCGGCGCAACGCCTGGGAGTGGGTCAGCGGCGCGGACAGCGCCAGCGCGCCGCTTGCCTGGCGTTGAGGCCCTCGGGCGTACCCCGCACGGGGCTGCCGGAAATGGTATTTCTTCACTCATTGTGGCATAGTTCGCTGCCACTTCGTCCACGTACCCCACTCGATGAAAGTCATTCTGATCAGCGGCAGGCACGGCGGTTCACGCACCCTGGAACTGGGCAAATGGTCCCGGGCGCTGCTGTCACTGTGCTGCCTCGGCCTGCCCCTGGGGCTGGTGACCTGGGGCTACCAGGCCGGGCAGGCGAGCGAGGCGCGCAGCGTGCGCGGCGCGGCCCTCGATGAAATGCAGGATGAACTGCAGCGCCAGGCCGAAGAATTCGAGGAATTACAAGCACTTGCCGATCGCCGCCTGCAGGCCATGACGCTCGGGCTGGCGGAGTTGCAGGCGCGCATCACGCGGCTCGACGCCCTCGGCCAGCACCTCACCGCCATGGCCGACCTGGAAGAGGGCGAGTTCGATTTCAGCCGCGTCCCCGCGCTGGGCGGGCCGCTGGCCGGCGAGTTCAGCGTCGACTTCGACAGCGGCGCGCTGAGCGCCGAGCTGGACCGCTTCGAGGCGCAACTCGACGACCGCGAACAACAGCTGGGTATCCTCGAGTCGCTGCTGAGCAACCGCCACCTCCACGACCAGCGCAGGCTCAGCGGCCAGCCGGTCGCCAAGGGCTGGATATCCTCCCGCTACGGCATGCGCACCGACCCGTTCACCGGCAAGCAGGCCATGCACCACGGCATCGACTTCGCCGGCCAGGAGGGCTCGGATGTCCTCGCCGTGGCCGCGGGCGTGGTCACCTGGGCCGGCCGCAGGCCGGGTTACGGCGAGATGGTGGAGGTGTCCCACGGCGACGGCTTCGTCACCCGCTACTCGCACAACCAGCAGAACCTGGTGGAGCCCGGCGACTTCGTGCGCAAGGGCGAGACCATTGCCCTGATGGGCTCCAGCGGCCGCTCCACCGGCGCCCACGTACACTACGAGGTGTACAAGCACGGCCGATCGGTGGACCCTTCCAGTTACCTCGCGCGCACCCGTCGACGCTGATTGCTCCGCGTACAACGGAGCCCCTCCCGCCGCGGCGGGTGGGCCTTACCCACGTCAAGCAGATGAATCGCGATGATCAATAAAGTCCTGAAAACCGTTTTTGGAACGCGCAACAGCCGTGAGCTCAAGCGCATGGGCAAGGTGGTGCGCCAGGTCAATGCCCTGGCCGAGGAGATCGGCGCGCTGGACGACGCCGCCCTGGCAGCGAAAACCGCCGAGTTCCGGCAGCGCCTGGCGGACGGCGAGGCGCTGGACAAGATCCTGCCCGAGGCCTTCGCGGTGGTGCGCGAGGCCGGCGAGCGCACCCTGGGCCTGCGCCACTTCGACGTGCAGCTGATCGGCGGCATGGCGCTGCACGAGGGCAAGATCGCCGAGATGCGCACCGGTGAGGGCAAGACGCTGGTGGCGACGCTGCCCGCCTATCTCAATGCACTGACCGGCAACAGTGTGCACATCGTCACCGTCAACGACTACCTCGCCGCGCGCGACGCCGGCTGGATGAGCCCGTTGTACAGCTTCCTCGACCTGTCGGTCGGCGTGATCCGCTCCGGCCAGATGCCGCAGGACAAGCGCGCCGCCTACCAGTGCGACGTGGTCTACGGCACCAACAACGAGTTCGGCTTCGACTACCTGCGCGACAACATGGCGTTCAGCCTGGACGATCGCATGCAGCGCGACATGGCCTTCGCCATCGTCGACGAGGTGGACTCCATCCTCATCGACGAGGCGCGCACCCCGCTGATCATCTCCGGCGCCTCCGAGGACAGTTCCGAACTGTACCGGCGCATCAACCGCATCATCCCGTCGCTGCGCCTGGACAGCGACGAGGAGCCGGGCCATTTCACCATCGACGAGAAACAGCGCCAGGTGGAGCTGACCGAGACGGGCCACGAGTTCATCGAGGAGACGATGATTCGCGAGGGCCTGCTGGAAGAGGGCGACAGCCTGTACGGCGCGACCAACCTCAACCTGCTGCACCACGTGTATTCCGGCCTGCGCGCCCACGCCCTGTACCACCGCGATGTCGAGTACATCGTGCAGGAGGGCCAGGTGGTGCTGATCGACGAGCACACCGGCCGCACCATGCCCGGCCGCCGTCTCTCCGAGGGCCTGCACCAGGCGATCGAGGCGAAGGAGGGCGTGTCGATCCAGAGCGAGAGCCAGACCCTGGCCTCGACTACCTTCCAGAACTACTTCCGCCTCTACGACAAGCTCGCCGGCATGACCGGCACCGCCGATACCGAGGCCTTCGAGTTCCGCCAGATCTACGGCCTGGAAGTGCTGGTGATCCCGACCAACGTGCCGGCGCAGCGCAACGACCTCAACGACGTGGTCTACCTCACCGCCGAGGAGAAGTTCGACGCCATCGTCAACGACGTGCGCGAGTGCATGGACAACGGCGCGCCGGTGCTGGTGGGCACCGCGTCGGTGGAAACCTCCGAGGTGCTGTCGGCGCGCTTCCGCAAGGCGAACATCGAGCACAAGGTGCTCAACGCCAAGTACCACGAGCAGGAGGCGGAAATCATCGCCCAGGCGGGCCGTCCCGGCGTGGTCACCATCGCCACCAACATGGCCGGCCGCGGCACCGACATCGTGCTCGGCGGCAACCTCGAGGCGGAACTCAAGGCGCTGGGCGAGAACCTGGACGAGGCGAAAAAGGCCGAGGTGCAGCGCGCCTGGCAGCAGCGGCACGACAAGGTGATCGAGGCCGGCGGCCTGCATATCCTCGGCACCGAGCGCCACGAGTCGCGGCGCATCGACAACCAGCTGCGCGGCCGCGCCGGGCGCCAGGGCGACCCCGGCGTATCGCGCTTCTACCTGTCGATGGAAGACAGCCTGATGCGTATCTTCGCCTCGGACCGCATCAAGGGCTTCATGCAGGCCCTGGGCATGGAGAAGGGCGAGGCCATCGAGCACAAGATGGTGACCAACGCCATCGAGAAGGCCCAGCGCAAGGTCGAGGGGCGCAACTTCGACATCCGCAAGCAGTTGCTCGAGTACGACGACGTCGCCAACGACCAGCGCCAGATCATCTACCAGCAGCGCAACGACCTGCTCGGCGAGGCGGACATCTCCGAGACCGTGACGGCGATCCGCCGCGACGTGGTGTCCGAGGCCATCGACGGCTTCATTCCGCCCATGAGCGTCGAGGAGCAGTGGGACGTGCCCGGGCTGGAAAAACAGCTCGAGGCGGAGTTCGCCATCAGCCTGCCGCTGACCCGCTGGCTGGAGGAGGACGACCAGCTGCACGAGGAGGCCCTGCGCGAGAAGATCCTCGAGGCCGTCCAGGCCGCCTACGACGAGAAGGGCGCGGTGGTCGGCCCGGACATGCGCAAGATCGAGAAGCAGATCATGCTGCAGGTGCTGGACACCCTGTGGAAGGACCACCTGGCCACCATGGATCACCTGCGCCAGGGCATCCACCTGCGCGCCTACGCGCAGAAGAACCCGAAACAGGAATACAAACGCGAGTCCTTCGAGCTGTTCCAGCAACTGCTGACCAACCTCAAGTACGAGGTGGTCAAGTTCCTCAGCCACGTGCAGATCCAGCGCCAGGACGAGGCGGAGGAAATCGAGCGGCAGCGCCGCGAGGCCGCCGAGCGCGAGCGCATGGCGTACCAGCACGCCGAGGCCAGCGCGCTGGCCGAGGAGACTGGCAGGCCGCTGCCCGAGGGCCAGGCGCCGGAGTCGATGGAGACGCCGCGCACCTTCACCCGCGAGCAGCCGAAGGTGGGTCGCAACGAGCCCTGCCCCTGCGGTTCGGGCAAGAAGTACAAGCAGTGTTGCGGCAAGCTCTGATGGACCGGTGAGCGGCCCGGGCATGGCGTCGAGGCTTCACTCTCCGCCGCCAGCGGCGGCCCCGGCGGGCGGGTTCGTCTGGCCCCGGGCCCGCCGGGGGAGTTGGTCTGGCCCCGGGGCCGCTTCACTGGCCCGCCGGGGGAGTTGGTCTGGCCCTGGGTCCGCTTCCCTGGCCTGCCGGGGGAGTTGGTCTGGCCCCGGGTCCGCTTGTCTGGCCCGCCGGGGGAGTTGGTCTGGACCCGGGCCCACTTCACTGGCCCGCCGGGGAAACCCCTCCGCGGCTCGGACTGCCAAGATACTCACCCCGGAGGGGTTTTTCCCCGCCGGTCCTCGCAACACCGTTCCATGAATCAGGGAGGCACCGTCATTCCCGCGCAAGCGGGAATCCAGCACACCGTCATTCCCGCGCAAGCGGGAATCCAGCACGCCGTCATTCCCGCGAACGCGGGAATCCAGTAGAAAAAAAGCGAGAACCACCTGTGGCGACCGGCCCCGACACCTTACCCGAACTGCACCCCGTCCCGGGCATCCGCCTGGGCACCGTCAGCGCCGGCATCAAGACCGCCGGCCGCCGCGACCTCGTCCTCGTCGAGGCCGCCCCGGGCACGCGCTGCGCCGCGGTGTTCACGCGCAACGCCTTCTGCGCCGCCCCGGTCACCGTGGCGCGCGAACACCTCGCGGCCTGCGCCGGCCAGCCGCGCTACCTGCTGGTCAACACCGGCAACGCCAACGCCGGTACCGGCCAGGCCGGCATCGATGACGCCCGCACCTGCGCGCGGGCCGTGGCGCAACAGGCCGCTGTCGAGGCCGCCGCCGTGCTGCCCTTCTCCACCGGGGTGATCGGCGAGCCGCTGCCGGTGCAACCCATTGTCGACGCGCTTCCCGCCGCGTACGACGCGTTGCGCGAAGACGGCTGGGCCGCCGCCGCCGCGGGCATCATGACCACCGATACGCGGCCCAAGGGCAGCAGCGTGCGCTTCGAGTGCGCGGGCCGGCACTACACCGTGACCGGGATCGCCAAGGGCGCCGGCATGATCCGCCCGAACATGGCCACCATGCTCGCCTACCTCGCCACGGACGCGGCGGTGCACGCGGACGTCCTGCAGGCCATGCTGCGCCGCGCGGTCGAGCTGTCCTTCAATCGCATCACCGTCGACGGCGACACCTCCACCAACGACGCCTGCGTGCTGCTGGCCACCGGCGCCGCCGGCAACGCGGAACTGGCGCGGCAGGAGGGCGCGCTGTACGCCGCCCTGTCCGAGGCGCTGCTGGCGGTGTGCGTGGACCTCGCCACCGGCCTGGTGCGCGACGGCGAGGGCGCGAGCAAGTTCGTCACCGTACAGGTCAACGGCGGCGCCAGCGAGCAGGAGTGCCTGGACGTGGCCTTCACCATCGCCCACTCGCCGCTGGTGAAAACCGCGCTGTTCGCCTCCGACCCGAACTGGGGGCGCGTGCTCGCCGCTATCGGTCGCGCCGGTATCGACGACCTCGACGTCGCGCGCGTGGCGCTGTTCCTCAACGAGGTGCTGATCGCCGAGGGCGGCTGCCGCGCGGCCTCCTACAGCGAGGAACAGGGCGTGGCGGCGATGGCGCCCGAGGATATCGTGCTGCGCGTGGAGCTGGGGCGCGGCGACGCCGCGGCGACCGTGTGGACCTCGGACTTTTCCTACGACTACGTGAAAATCAACGCCGAGTACCGGACCTGAATGGGCGCTGTGCATGTCGCGGTCGGTGTCATTGTCGATGCGCAGCGCCGCATCCTGCTCAGCCGCCGCGCCGCCGACGCGCACCAGGGCGGATTGTGGGAGTTTCCCGGCGGCAAGGTGGAGGATGGCGAGGCGCTGGGCGACGCCCTGGCGCGCGAACTGCGCGAGGAACTGGATATCGTACCGGTGCGCACCAGCCCGCTAATCCAGGTACGCCATGACTACGGTGATAAACGGGTGTTGCTCGACGTGCACGTGGTGTGGGATTTTCGCGGCGACGCCCGCGGCGTGGAGGGCCAGCCACTGGCCTGGGTCCCAGTCGCTGAACTCGACAGCTACGACTTCCCCGCCGCGAACCTGCCGATCGTCACCGCCGTGCGCGACCTGTGGTAGCGCGCCGGCGAGGGCCCGGCGCCGGGGCCTAACGCGATCGCGCCAGCTCCGCGCGCTGCAGGAATTCCTTGTGCAGTTCGTCCGCGCGCTGGTGCAGTTCCTCGAGCGTGCCGCTGTTGTCGACGACGATGTCCGCCAGGGCGAGTTTTTCCTCGCGCGGCATCTGCGCGGCGATGATACGCCGCACCTGCGCCTCGTCGTTGGCGTCGCGCGCCATGGTGCGCGCCACCTGTACCTCCACCGGCACGTCGACCAGCACCAGGCAGTCCGCCAGTTCCTTCTGCGCGGTCTCCAGCAGCAGCGGCGAGCTGAGCACCGTGTACTCGCTGTCGGCGGCGCCGAGCTGGTCGACAATCTCCTGGCCGATCAGCGGGTGGGTCAGCTGTTCCAGCCACTGCCGCTGTTGTGGGTTGGCGAACACCTGCGCGCGCAGCGCGGCGCGGTCCAGGCTGCCGTCGGCGAGCAGGATGTCGCGGCCGAAGTGCGCGGCGATGGCGTCCAGCGCGGGGCGGCCGGGCTGCACCACCACGCGCGCGGCCAGGTCCGCGTCCACCACGACGATGCCGTGCTGTTCCAGGCGTGCGGTAAGCGCCGACTTGCCGCTGCCGATCCCGCCGGTGACGCCGACTACCAGGCCCATGTCATGCATGCCCCTGTCATTGCATCCAGATGTCCAGCGCGGGCACGGCGCGCAGCAGCGGCTCCGCCCAGAGGAAGGTGATCCAGCCGGCGGCGGCCAGGTAGGGACCGAAGGGCATGGGCACCTCGCGCCCGCGGCGCTGCAGCAACATCAGCGCGATGCCGCAGACCGCGCCCACCAGCGAGGACATGAGTACGATCATGTGCAGCGACTGCCAGCCCATCCAGGCGCCCAGGGCCGCGAGCAGCTTGAAGTCGCCGTAGCCCATGCCCTCCTTGCCGGTGACCAGGCGGAACAGCCAGTAGATGCTCCACAGGATGAGGTAGCCGGCCATCGCCCCGATAACCGCGTCGGCCAGCCCGGTGTAGGTGCCGCCGAGGTTGAACAGCAGCCCCAGCCACAGCAGCGGCAGGGTGAGGTTGTCCGGCAGCAACTGGTGGTCCACGTCGATCATGGTCAGGGCGACCAGTGTCCAGGTGAACAGCATCGCGCCCAGCAGCGCCGGCGAGGGCGGGAAATGCCAGAACAGCGCCAGGGTGAGCAGGCCGGTGACCAGTTCGACCAGCGGGTAGCGCGGGGAGATCGGCGCGGCGCAGTTGGCGCACTTGCCGCCCAGCAGCAGGTAGCTGAGCACCGGGATGTTCTGCCACGGGCGGATCGCGGCCTGGCAGTGCGGGCAGTGTGAATTCGGCGTGGCCAGGTTCAGCGGCGCGTCCTGTTTCTCGCGCTCCACTTCCAGCAGTTCGCAGCACTCCGCGCGCCAGCGGCTCTCCATCATCAGCGGCAGGCGGTAGATAACCACGTTGAGGAAGCTGCCCACGCACAGGCCCACCAGCAGCAGGCACAGGGGCAGCAGCCAGCCCAGTTGGTCGAAGGCTTCAAGCATGGCGCAGGGCGCCGCTCGCGGGGATTGCCGCCGCCGGACGCGCTGCGCTCAGATGACCGACCCCAGCATGAAGATCGGCAGGTACATCGCGATCATGAGGCCCCCCACCAGTATGCCCAGCACCGACATGATCAGCGGTTCCAGCAGTGAGCTGAGGCTGTCCACCGCGTTGTCCACGGCTTCCTCGTAGTGCGTGGCGACCTTGTCGAGCATCTCGTCCAGGGCGCCGGACTCCTCGCCAATGGAGACCATCTGCAGTAGCATGTGCGGGAACAGCCCGGTGGATTTCACCGCGTTGTAGAGGCTGGAACCGCCGGTCACGTCGTCGCGGATACGGCGGATGCCCTTGGCGTAGACCGAGTTGCCGGCGGCGCCGGCGGTGGAGTTGAGTGCGTCGACCAGCGGTACGCCCGCCGCGAAGGTGGTGGACAGCGTGCGCGAGAAGCGCGCCACCACCGCGTCGTGCACGATGCCGCCGACGATGGGCGCCTTCAGCGCCATGCGGTCCAGCCACTCGGAGAAGCCCACCGAACGCAGTTTCAGTTCGCGGATGGTGAAAAACAGCGCCACCATGCCGGCCAGCGCGATAAACCACCACTCCTGGGTGAACTCCGAGATGTTCATGACGAACTGGGTGAAGGCCGGCAGCTCGGAGCCGAAGCTCTGAAAGGTCTTGGCGAACACCGGCACCACCTTGATCAGCAGGATGGCCGTCACCACGATGGCCACGCAGATCACCGCGGTGGGGTAGGTCATGGCCTTCTTGATTTTCGCTTTCAGCGCCTCGGTCTTCTCCTTGTAGGTGGCGACGCGGTCGAGCATCACCTCCAGCGTACCGGAGTCCTCACCGGAACCGATCAGGCTGCAGTACAGGTCGTCGAAGTGGCGCGGGTGCTTGGCCAGTGACACCGCCAGGCCCGTGCCCGAGGCCACGTCGCTGCGCAGGCTGCTGACCAGTTCGCGCATGCGCGGTTTTTCCAGGCCGTCCTCGACGATCTCGAAACTCTGCACCAGCGGCACGCCGGCCTTGAGCATGGTGGCGAGCTGGCGCGTAAACACGGCGATGTCCGCCGGCTTGATGGGTTTGCCCTGGCCGCCGAACAGCGGCTTGGCCTTTTTCTTCACCGACTTCGGCTTGATGCCCTGTTGCCGTAGCTGCGCCTTGGCCATGGCCTGGCTGACGGCACTGATCTCGCCCTTGCTCGGCCGCCCGGTCTTGTCGGTGCCGCTCCACTGGAAAGTGTCGTTTCTGACTGCGCTGGTTGCCATGTTGCCTCGCCCCGTTGTGTCTGCGTGCCCAGCTTTCTGCTGTGGCTGTCGTTATAGCGTCCGATGTGGCGTCCTGCTTTACCGCGTCCTGCCGGTTGGCCTATCGCCCTGCAGTGTCCTGCCCCGCCCGTTTTAGTCGACGGTGATGCGGTTTGCCTCCTCCAGGCTGATCAGCCCCTGGGCCACCTTGCGCAGCGCCCCCGTGCGCAGGTCGCGGAAGCCTTCCGCGTTGGCCTGTTCCTGGATTTCCAGCGAATTGCCTTCCTCCATGATGATCCTGGCGATGGACGGTGTAATGCGCACCACCTCGTAGATGCCCACGCGCCCGCGGTAGCCGGCGTTGCACTGCTCGCAGCCCACCGCCTTGAGAATTTCCGCGCCGTCCAGCATGTCCTCGGTAAAACCCTCCTGCAGCAGGGTTTCGTGGGGAATATCGTCCGCCGGCACCGCGCAGTGCGAGCACAGGCGGCGCGCCAGGCGCTGGGCGATGATCAGGTCCACCGAGGAGGCCACGTTGAAGGCCGGCACGCCCATATTGAGCAGGCGCGTGAGTGTCTCGGCGGCGCTGTTGGTGTGCAGGGTGGACAGCACCAGGTGACCGGTCTGCGCCGCCTTGATGGCGATCTCGGCGGTCTCCAGGTCGCGGATCTCACCGACCATGATGATGTCCGGGTCCTGGCGCAGGAAGGAGCGCAGCGCCTCGGCGAAGTTCAGCCCCACCTTGGGGTTGACGTGTACCTGGTTGACCCCCTCGAGGTTGATTTCCACCGGGTCCTCCGCGGTGGAGATATTGCGCTCGGGGGTGTTGAGGATATTCAGCCCGGTGTACAGCGACACCGTCTTGCCCGAACCCGTGGGCCCGGTGACCAGGATCATGCCCTGCGGCTGGTGCAGGGTCTTCAGGTACATCTCTTTCTGGTCTTCCTCGTAGCCCAGCGCGTCGATGCCCATCTGCGCGCTGCTGGGGTCGAGGATACGCAGCACGATCTTCTCGCCGAACAGGGTGGGCAGGGTGTTGACGCGGAAGTCGATGGCGCGGTTGCGCGACAGCTTCATCTGGATGCGGCCGTCCTGCGGGACGCGCCGCTCGGAGATGTCCATCTGCGACATGACCTTGAGGCGCGCCGCCAGCCGCGGCGCCAGGTTGCGCGGCGGCTTGACCACCTCCTGCAGCACGCCGTCGGTGCGGAAGCGCACGCGGTAGTTGCGCTCGTAGGGCTCGAAGTGGATGTCCGAGGCGCCCTGCTTGATGGCGTCGATCAGCACCTTGTTGATAAACCGCACGATGGGCGTCTCGTCCACCGACTCGGTGCCGTCGTCGGCGTCGCCGGAATCCTCGCCGCCGGACAGCTCCACGTCGTCGAGGTCGGAGGCGTCCAGGTCGTCGAGGCCGTCCGAGAGCGAATCCTGCGAATCGATCCAGCTGGCCAGGGCCTTGCTCAGGGCGCTCTCTTCCACCAGCACCGCGTCGGTGTTGATGCCGGTGTGGAACTTGATCTCGTCCAGGGCGGCGAGGTTGGTGGGGTCGGAGACGGCGATGAACAGGCGGTTGCCGCGGCGGAACAGCGGCATGGCGTGGTGTTTGGTGAGCAGCTCGGTTTCCACCAGCCCCACCGGGATGGCCTCGTTGTTCAGCGCGCTGATATCGAACAGGGGCACGCCGAACTCGTGCGAGGCCACCTCTGCCAGGCGCTTGCCGTCGACGTTTTTCTTCTCCACCAGGAACTGCACGAAATGCATGCGCTCCAGGCTCGCATCCTTCTGCGCCTGTACCGCCGCCTGTGCGCTGATCAGCTCCTCGGCCACCAGCCTGCCGGCCAGGCCGCTGAGCTGCCCTATCGCCTTATCGTTCATTCACTCCTGGCCCCAGACGAAGACGTGAGCCTCCCCGCCATTCGAGTCGTTGCTAGCGTGTAAATTATAACCACCAATGTCCCGCGCAATACCAGCATAATCAAGACAAATATTACATCTTTGGCGGGATTTCCGCCGCCCTGGCGGGCCGCGGTCGGGCTCAGTTGCCGCGGCGGGTGGTGAATCCGTCGAGCGCGGTGCGCAGTTGTCCCAGCGGCACCTCGATGTCGCCCCCGGCGGCCTGGGCCGCCTGCAGTTCCGCGGCCAGCGCCTGCACCAGGGCGACGCGGTCGCGCAGCGCCTCGAAGCTGCGGTTCATCTCGTCCGCCTCGATGCGGAACATGTCCGTGTCGCGCAGCTTGATGCGCGCGGTCAGGTCGCCGCCGCCCAGGCGCTGCACCTCGCGGTTGATCACGAACAGCGGCCCGGCGATGCGGTGGGTGGCGCGCAGGCAGCCGTACCAGATGGCGCCGATCAGCAGCACCTCGCCCACGCCGATGGCGATGCCACTGGCGGCGGAGAGCAGCAGCGGGTCGTCGCCGGGCAACAGCATGCGCACCAGCAGGAAGGCGTTCACCAGCATCACCGCGACGGCGACCACCAGCAGCGAGTACTGGTACTGGAACTTCTCGTTGATGACGATGGTCTTGCGGCGGTTGTCCATGTCCCTGGCCGTTCACGCGGTTGTGTGATTAGCGACCGAGACTAAACCAAGCCCGGTGCGCGGACAAGCGGCGCCGCGCCGCGGCGGCGTAAATGTGTATTCCTTTACTGTATCGGCGCTGGCCGCGGTGCCCGGCGGCGCGTCATTGTCTGACAATTTGCGTCACAAAGTGACGGCGAACTCCCGCGCAGGCTGCCGGCGGGGCGCGCGGGATTCCAGTTATTCGAAAAGGCTATATCTTTTAACCTACTGAAATAAAACGAATAAAATGAAAATCTGTAGTATTTCCGGCGGAGTTGGCACGCTCGCTGCATCGCCTGTTGCGGTCGCACAGTTCGCCCGGGGGGTTCCGGGGGCGGGTGCACTAACAAGACTTACAACGGAGATAGTAACCATGAACATGCAGAAAACAGCCCAAAAGGGTTTCACCCTGATCGAACTGATGATCGTCATCGCGATCGTCGGCATCCTGGCCGCCATCGCGCTGCCGGCCTACCAGGACTACATCGTGCGCTCGAAGATGTCCGAGCCGCTGGCGTCCCTGGCCGAGGCCAAGACCACCATCGCCGAGTACGTGGCCGCGAATGGCCAGTGGCCGAGCGATGCCGACCGTTTCGGTATCGACACGTCCATTCGTACGCGCAGCCTGATCATCGAAAACCTCGATGTCACGCCCAACCCGCCGGTAGACGGTCAGTCCATCTATGTGGTGGCCTACGTGGATTCCTGCACCTGGGACGGCAGCACCTGTGATCCGGCGACTGCTGCACGCACCCACGCGTTCAGCCTGTCCGGCTCCACCAACTCGGACGGCACCATGAACTGGGACTGCATCCCGGGCGACGGTTCCGGCAGCAACGAGGTAGAGACCAAGTACCTGCCGGCCAACTGCCGCGGATAATAATATCGCGCCACAACAGTGGTACCATCATGGGCCCGGTGATTTTCACCGGGCTTTTTTCGTTCTGGGACAATAACAAGGGACAGGCACAGCTTGCCGGCACACCGTGACTGAGGGGCGCAGCGACAGCGGGGACCGCGCGGGGCACCGCCGCGGTATCGTGTTCGCGCTGCTGTTGCTGGCCTGCGCGCTGGCCTACGTTCCCGGCCTGGGCGGGCCGCTGTTCTTCGACGACATCCCCAACCTCGGCGACAACACGCTGCTGGACTTCGACGGCCGGCGCTTCGACGACTGGCGCGCCGCCGTGCTCAGTAACGATTCCGGCGTGCTGCACCGCCCCGTGGCCATGCTCAGTTTCGCCGCCAACCGCGTCGCCGCCGGCGAGCTGTCGCCCCTCGCGCTGAAGGGCACCAATCTCGCCATTCACCTGGCCATCGGCGCGCTTCTCTATTCCCTGTTCCTGGCCTTACTCGCCGCACCGGCGCTGGCCGCCCGCCTGCCCGAACGCGAGCGCCCGCTGCTGGCGCTGCTCGGCGCCGCCCTCTGGCTGCTGCACCCGCTGCACGTGTCCACGGTGCTCTACGCGGTGCAGCGCATGACCCAGCTCTCGGCCCTGTTCACCGTCGCCGGCCTGCTGCTGTTCACCCGCTACCGCCTGCGCTGGGCGGCGCGCGGCGCCGGCGCCGGCGAACTGCTCGCCGCGGCCCTGTGGCTGCTGCTGCTCGGCGCCGCGGCCGTGCTGTCCAAGGAGAACGGCGCGCTGCTGCCCTGGCTGCTGGTGGTGGTCGAGGTGTGCCTGTTCCGCGGCCTGTGGGCCGGCGCCGCGCGGCCCTGGCTGCGCCGCGGCGGCTGGCTGCTGCTGGCGCTGCCGCTGCTGCTGGTGGCGCTGCTGTTCACGCTCGACCCGGGCCTGCTCGATGTGCGCTATGCGCGGCGCGAGTTCAGCCTGGAGGAGCGGCTGCTGACCCAGGCGCGCCTGCTCTGGCACTACCTGGGCTGGCTGGCCCTGCCGGACATCCGCGCCATGGGCTTCTTTCACGACGATATCGCCGTGTCCCGCGGCCTGTGGTCGCCGCCGACCACGGCGCTGGCCCTGGCCGCCTGGGCCGGCGCGCTGCTCGCCGCCCTGGCGCTGCGGCGGCGCCTGCCCCTGCTGCTGTTCGCGCTGCTGTTCTTCCTCGTCGGTCACAGCCTGGAATCCTCCGTGTGGCCGCTGGAGCTGGTCTTCGAGCACCGCAACTACCTGCCGGCCATGGGGCCGGCGCTGCTGCTGGCGGCGGCGCTGGTGGGCCTGAGCCAGCGCCTGGTCTGGTGGCGGCCGCCGCTGGCCGGCGCCGTGCTGTGCCTGCTGCTGGCGCTACTGCTGGGCCTGCGCGCCTGGGCCTGGTCGGACGACGTCACCCTGGCGCGGCAGAACGTGGTCAACCACCCGGATTCGCCGCGCGCCAATTTTTTCTACGGCCAGGTGCTGTTCGACGCGCTCGAGCGCGGCTGGGACGGCGGCTTCGACGAGACGCAGCGGCGCGCCTACGCGGTGGCGGCGCGCCGGCACTTCCTGCGCATGCACGAACTGGACCCGCGCGACATGGCGGCGCCGGTGATGCTCTACCAGATGGACCGCCACTTCTTTCCCGGCCTGCCCGACGCGCCGGACTGGCTGGCGCTGCTGCAGCGACAGGCGCGGGAGCGCCCGCTGCAGCCCTCGGACCGCACCGCCTTGCGCGCGCTGGTCAGGTCCGCGGCGTCGGCGGAGGGCGCCGACTTCAGGCCGCGGGTCATGGAGCTGTTGCTGTTGCTGCACGCGCGCTACCCGGGCCGCGCCTGGCTGTACGAGCTGCGCTATCAACTGCTCGCCGCCGGGGGCGCGCCGCTGCGCCGCGACCTCGCGCTCGAGCTGCTGCTGGAGGGCATCGCGGCGCGGCCCACCCAGCCCCTGTTGTACCCCTACCTGGTGCAACACCACGGCACCGCCGAGCTGGGCGCCAGCTACGAGGCCATCGGCCACTGGCTGCGCCACGATACGCTGCAGCGCCAGATGCCGCAGATCCTGGAGCTGTTCCGCCGATGAGCGCGCGCGGACTTGGCAGCGGCGCCGGCCGCCTGGCCGCGCCCGCGGCGTGGCTGGGCGCGGCCCTGCTGTTGCTGCTGGCGGCCTGGGTCTACTGGCCCGGCGCCGATGGCCCGGAGATGCTCGACGACCGCTCCTCGCTGCTGGTTATCGACGACCTGCGCGCGCAGCCGGAGCTGGCCTGGGACTACGTGTTCGGCGACCGCTCCGGCGCGCTGGGCCGCAGCGTGTCCATGGCCACCTTTGTCGCCGAGAAGCGCTTCCTCGGCCACGGCATCACCGGGCACAAGCGCGTCAATATCCTGCTGCACTGCGTCAACGGCGCCCTGGTGATGTGGCTGCTGGCGCTGCTGCTGCGCGGCACCGGCGCCGCCCGCTACCGCGGCATCGCGGTCCTGCTCGGCGCGGCCTGGCTGCTGCACCCGCTGCTGGTGAGCACGGTGCTGTACACGGTGCAGCGCATGGCCATGCTCTCGGCGACCTTCATGTTACTGACGGCGATCAGCTACCTGTACTGGCGCCGCGGCCTGCGCGCCGGCCCGCCGCGGCCCCTGCTGTTCCTCCCCGTGCTGCTGTTTTTCGCCCTGGGCCTGCTGTCGAAAGAGAACACGGTGGTCATCCTGCCCATCCTGCTCTTGCTGGAGGTGTTGTGGCTGCAGTGCCGGGACGCCGCCGGGCAGGTGATCGGCTGGCTGCGCAAAAGCAGCCTGGCGCTGATCGCCGGCGGCGGCGCCGCGGCGCTGGCGCTGCTGCTGTTCAGCCTCGACTACCTGCAGTGGCGGCACCGCAAGCGCCCCTTCGATCTCGACGAGCGCGTGCTGACCCAGGCGCGCCTGCTGTGGGACTACCTCGGCCAGTGGTTCGCGCCGCAGATCTCGCGCATGGGGATCTACCACGACGACGTCATCTGGTCGCGCTCGCTGACGCAGCCGCTGAGCACCGCCGTCGCGGTATTCGCCTGGCTGTCGCTGGCGCTGCTGTGCGTGTGGGCGCTGCGCTACCGCTTCGGGCGCTACGCGGTGTTCTGCGTGTGCCTGTTCACCGTGGGCCACGCGGTGGAGTCGACGGTGTGGCCGCTGGAACTGTATTTCGAGCACCGCAATTATTTTCCCGCGCTCGGCCTGGTGCTGCTGGTCGGGGTGGCCTGCGCGTGGCTGACCTCGCGCTGGCGCGAGACCGCGGCCCCGCTGCAGGTGTGCCTGGGCGCCTGGGTGCTGGTGCTGGCCGTGCTCACCAGCCCCCTGGTGCAGGTCTGGTCCAGCCGGCCGCTGCTCATCCTGCACCACCTCAACGGCCATCCCGACTCCTCGCGCGCCAACCTGGACATGGCGTCACAGATGGCGACCCTGGGTTCGCACGCGGCGGCGCTGCGCTACTCGCGGCGCGCCCACGAGGTGAGCTTCGTCGAGCGCGAGGGCGACTGGGCGGTGCGCGACCTGGCGCTGGGCTGTATCGCCGGGGCCCCGGTGGGCCGCGAGGATATCGACCGTATCGGCCAGGTCGACGCGCAGCGCCCGCTGGGCTCGGTCACCACCCTGCTGACCCTGGTGCGCATGGTGCAGGACGACCAGTGCCCGGGCCTGGAGCGCGCGTACTTCGCCGATCACCTGGCGCGCATCTACCTGTACCAGGACGCGCCGGCCAGCGCTTCCACCAACATGTACTCCAACCTGGCGGTGCTGGAAAACGCCCTGGGCCGTTACGAGATCGCCTACGCCTACACGGAGAAACTGTTGCAGAAGTCGCCGCGGCACCGCCGCGGCCTGCTCATGCACCTGCATTTCGCCACCGCGCTGCAGCGGCGCGACGAGGCGCGCGCGGTCATCGAGACTTTGCAAGCACTGGACCAACAGGGTAAGTTGACCGTTGCGCAACAGCAGACCCTCGCACTCTACCTGGACCCGTAACCGGAGGCGCCGCGCTTGAAACTGTCCATCATCATACCTGCCAAGAACGAAGAGCAGGGCCTGGCGCTGGTGCTGCCGGAACTGACGCGCCTGTACCCGGACGCGGAGGTCATCGTGGTCGACGACGGCTCCACCGACGGCACCGCGCGGGTCTGCGCCGAGGCGGGCGTGGCGGTGGTGACGCACCCCTATTCCAAGGGCAACGGCGCCGCGGTGAAGTCCGGCGCGCGCGCCGCCAGCGGCGACTACCTGGTGTTCATGGACGGCGACGGCCAGCACAGCCCGGCCGATATCGAGAAACTGCTGGCGCGCGTGCGCGAGGGCTACGAACTGGTGGTGGGTGCGCGGCGCGGCGTCGCCGCCCAGGCCAGCGTGGCGCGCTGGAGCGCCAACGCGTTCTACAACGCCTTCGCCAGCTGGATGGTGGACCATCGCATCGACGATCTCACCTCGGGCTTCCGCTGCGTGGAGCGGCGCAAGTTCCTCAGCTTCCTGTACCTGCTGCCCAACGGTTTCAGCTACCCGACGACCTCGACCATGGCGTTCTTTCGCGCCGGTTACTCGGTGGGCTTCGTGCCCATCGAGGTGTCGAAGCGGCTCGGCAAGAGCCACATCAGCCTGCTGCGCGACGGCATCCGCTTCTTTCTCATCATCTTCAAGATCGGCACGCTGTACTCGCCGCTGAAGGTGTACTTCCCGGCGTCGCTGCTGGTGGCGGGGCTGGGCCTGCTGAACTACGCGCTGACCGTGGCCAACTCGGGCTGGCGTTTCACCAACATGAGCACGCTGCTGATTCTCGCCGGCATGGTCATGTTCCTCATCGGCCTGCTGTCCGAGCAGCTCACCAACCTGCAGTTCAAGGACACCGCGGACGAGCGCCGCCGCGCCGGCGACGTGGCGCCGCGCGAGCGCACGCCGCCGCAGTAGGGGCGGCGCGGCCGCATTGCACCCGCCGCGCGTGCGCGCCGGCAGTTACCGCGCGCCGGCGCGCCGCTTCGCCTCGCGCCGCCGCGCGTGCAGGATGGGCTCGGTGTAGCCGCTGGGTTGCTCGTGGCCGAGGAACACCAGGTCGCAGGCGGCCTGGAAGGCCACGCTCTCGGCGAAGTCCGGCGCCATGGGGTGGTAGGCGGGGTCGGCGGCGTTCTGCGCGTCCACCACCGCGGCCATGCGCTGCAGGGTCTCGGTCACCTGTTCCTTCGTGCACACGCCGTGATGCAGCCAGTTGGCGATGTGCTGGCTGGAGATGCGCAGGGTGGCGCGGTCTTCCATCAGGCCGACATTGTTGATGTCCGGTACCTTGGAGCAACCCACGCCCTGGTCGATCCAGCGCACCACGTAGCCGAGGATACCCTGGGCGTTGTTGTCCAGCTCGCGCTGGATGTCCGCGGCGTCCAGGCCCGCGGCGCCCTTGAGCGGGATGCGCAGGATGTCGTCGACGCTGGCGCGGCGCTGTCCCAGCAGCGCTTGCTGGCGCTGCGCGACGTCGACCTGGTGGTAGTGGATGGCGTGCAGGGTCGCCGCGGTGGGCGAGGGGACCCAGGCGGTGCTGGCGCCGGCCTCGGGGTGGGCGACCTTGTTCTCCATCATGTCCGCCATCAGGTCCGGCATGGCCCACATGCCCTTGCCGATCTGCGCGCGGCCGCGCAGCCCGCAGCGCAGGCCCACGTCGACGTTCCAGTCCTCGTAGGCGTTGATCCAGGGCTCCTGCTTCATCGCCCCCTTGGGGGTCATCGCGCCGGCCTCCATGCTGGTGTGGATCTCGTCGCCGGTGCGGTCGAGGAAGCCGGTGTTGATGAACACCAGGCGCTCGCCGGCGGCGCGGATGCACTCCTTGAGGTTGATGGTGGTGCGCCGCTCCTCGTCCATGATGCCCATTTTCAGGGTGTTGCGCGCGACGCCGATGGCGTCCTCCACGCGCGCGAACAGCTCGCAGGCGAAGGCGACTTCCTCGGGCCCGTGCATCTTCGGCTTGACGATGTAGACGCTGCCGGCGCGCGAGTTGCGCGCCAGCGGGTCGGTCTTGTTCAGGTCGTGCAGGGCGATGAGGCCGGTGAACATGGCGTCCATGATGCCCTCGGGAATCTCCGCGCCGTCGGCGTCGAGGATGGCCGGGGTGGTCATCAGGTGGCCGACATTGCGCACGAACAGCAGGCTGCGCCCGGGCAGCACCAGCTCGCCGCCGTCCAGCGCCGTGTAGGCGCGGTTCGGGTTGAGCGTGCGCGTCATGCTGCGCCCGCCCTTGTTGAAGCTGTCCTGCAGGTCGCCGCGCATCAGGCCGAGCCAGTTGCGGTAGGCCACCGACTTGTCCTGCGCGTCCACCGCGGCGACGGAGTCCTCGCAGTCCTGGATGGTGGTCAGCGCCGCCTCCAGCAGCACGTCCTTGACCCCGGCGGCGTCGGTGGCGCCCACCGGGTGCGCGCGGTCCACCTGGATCTCGATGTGCAGGCCGTTGTGGCGCAGCAGGATGGCCGTGGGCGCCTCGGTTTCGCCGCGGAAGCCGCGCAGCAGACCCGGCTCCGCCAGCGCGGCCTGCGCGCCGTCGGCCAGTTCCACCGCCAGCGCGCCGTCGCGCACGCGGTAGGCGCGGGCGTCGGCGTGGCTGCCTGACGCCAGTGGGCAGTAGCGGTCGAGAAAGTCGCGCGCGTAGGCGATGACACGCGCGCCGCGCACGGGATTGTAGTCGCCGCCGCGTTCCGCGCCGTCGTCTTCGGGGATGACGTCGGTGCCGTAGAGCGCGTCGTACAGGCTGCCCCAGCGCGCGTTCGCGGCGTTCAGCGCGTAGCGCGCGTTCATCACCGGCACCACCAGTTGCGGGCCGGCCAGCGTCGCCACCTCCTCGTCGACATTTTGCGTGCTGATCTGGAAGTCCGCGCCCTCGGGCAACAGGTAGCCGATCTCCTCGAGGAAGGCGCGGTAGGCCGCGGCGTCGTAGTCGGGGCCGGGGTGGGCGCGGTGCCAGGCGTCGATCTGCGCCTGCATCTCGTCGCGCACGCGCAGCAGTTCGCGGTTGCGCGGGCCGAGTTCGCTGACGACGGCTGCCAGGGCCTGCCAGAACGCGGCGGGCTCCACGCCGGTGCCGGGGGCGATGTCCTGCTCGAGTAACTGGTGGAGTTCGGCGTCGACCTGCAGGCCGCCGACTTGGATGCGCTCGCTCATGGGGGCTTGTCCTGTATCAGATAAGGGGAATTCTAGAGTCCGCAGGGGGATTTAGCTAATTTATCGTTCCAATCGCGGTCATTTCGAGGCTGAATGTAATTTGCCGCCAGGGGCGCTCGCGTTATTGAATGGTGCTAGAGCAGCCGGTCCCGCGCCGCACAGGCCCCTTGCTTCGCGACCCGCGGCCCTCCGGGCTGCCCTCGGTCGGTCGCGAGCCCTGCGGTCTCGCTCCACTCCCTCGGCGCGGCCCACAGCGTCCGCAAGGGGCCTGTGCGGCGCGGGACCTCTGTGTGGTCAGCGGTTTCCTTGCCGGCGGTCAGGGCGTCGCTTCCTGGCCGTCGAGTTCGCGCGCGGTGTCGGCGATGATCTTGCGCAGCCACTTGTTCGCGGGGTTGTGTTGCAGCAGGGGGCTCCAGGCCATCTTCAGCTCCAGCGGCGGGATGTCCAGCGGCGGTTCGCGCAGCACCACGCGCGGGTTGTTCACCTTCAGGTTGGCACAGCGCGTGGGCAGGGTGACGATGAGGTCGTTCTGCTCGGCGAGGGTCATCGCCGCCTGGTAGTGGCGCGTGAACACGCGGATCTGGCGCTTCTTGCCGAGCTTGTTCAGGGCCACGTCCACCCAGCCCAGGCGCTGCACGTCGGCGGGGTTGACACCCACGCCGACGCCCATGCCGGTCTTGCTCACCCACACGTGGTTGGCCTGCAGGTAGGCATCCAGGGTCCAGTCCTCGAGTACCGGGTTCTCGGGGCTGAGCACGCAGGTGAAACTGTCGTTCCACAGGTGGATCTGGTGGAAGGACTGGGGCATGGAGTCGAAGCGGTTGATGAGCATGTCCACCTTGCCGCGTTCCACATCCAGGAAGCTGACGTCGGAGGGCGTCATGATGTCCAGGGTCAGGCCGGGGGCGAGGGTGCGCAGCTTGCCGAGCACCGTGGGCAGCAAGGTGGACTCGGCGTAGTCGCTGGCCATGATGCGGAAGACGCGCACGGCGTTTTCCGCGTCGAAGGCGGTGCGCGGCTGTACCGCGTGGTCCACCTTGCTCAGTACCTCGCGCACCACCGGTTCCAGTTCCAGTGCGCGCTCGGTGGGCGTCATGCCCTCGCTGGTGCGCACCAGCAGGGGGTCGTCGAACACCTCGCGCAGGCGGCGCAGGCCGTTGCTCATGGCCGGCTGGGACAGGTTGAGCTGGTGCGCCGCCTGGGTGACGTTGCGCTCGCGCAGCAGGGCGTCGAGATAGACCAGCAGGTTGAGGTCGATGCGGTTGACGTTCACGGCTCTCTCCGCATTCACTGGGTGAATGGACTAATCACGGTTGATCGATTCGGGGAATTATACGCCTCTGCCGTGGATTGCCAATGGGCGGCGGCGCCCGCGCCGTGGCGCCGCCGCGGCCCCGGGCGGGCGGCGCATTGGCGTATAATCATGCGCGCAATACATCACCAGGACCGACCCCATGAGCGATTTTTCCACCCCCGACCTCTCCGACGCGGCGCCCGCCGCGCGCGCGCTGCCGCTGCCCTGGCGCAACTACGGCCAGGTCAGCGTGTTCAGCGGGCGCGCCGTGACCATCCGCTGTCACGAGGACAACTCCCTGGTCAAGGCCTGCGTCGGCGAAGCCGGGGAGGGGCGCGTCATCGTCGTCGACGGCGGCGGTTCGCCGCGCCGCGCCCTGCTCGGCGACATGCTCGCCGAGAGCGCGGCGGCCAACGGCTGGGCCGGCCTGGTGATCAACGGGGTGGTGCGCGACGTGGACGAGATCGGCCGCACCGCCATCGGCGTGCAGGCGCTGGGCAGCGTGCCGCTGAAGACCGACAAACTGGGCTTTGGCGAGCGCGACGTGCCGATCGAGATCGCCGGCGTGCGTATCCTGCCCGGGGACTACATCTACGCGGACAACAACGGCGTGCTGGTGAGCAGCGAGGCGCTGCTGTAGGGAAAGCGGCGCTACAGCAGCCGCATGGACAGGTCCAGGGCCTTGCAGTCCTTGGTCAGCGCGCCGATGGAGATGTAGTCGACGCCGGTCTGCGCGATCGGCAGCAGGGTGGCCTCGGTCACGTTGCCCGAGGCCTCCAGTTCCGCGCGCCCCGCCGTGAACGCGACGGCCTCGCGCAGCGCCTCCAGGCTGAAATTGTCGAGCATGATGCGGTCCGCGCCGGCGTCCAGCGCCTGGGCCAGTTCTCCTGCGTTTTCCACTTCCACTTCCACCGGCTTGCCCGGCGCGTGCGCGCGCGCGGTGCGCACCGCGGCGTCGATGCCGCCGCAGGCGGCGATGTGGTTCTCCTTGATGAGAAAGGCGTCGAACAGGCCGATGCGGTGGTTGTGGCAGCCGCCGCAGCGCACCGCGTATTTCTGCGCCAGGCGCAGGCCGGGCACGGTCTTGCGCGTGTCCAGCAGGCGCACCGCGGTGCCGGCCACGGCGTCCGCGTAGCGGCGGCAACTGCTGGCGGTGCCGGACAGCAACTGCAGGAAGTTCAGCGCCGTGCGCTCGCCGGTGAGCAGGTGCGCGGCGCTGCCCTCAAGTTGCAGCAACTCGTCACCGGCGGCGATAGGCTCGCCGTCGGCGGCCGCCCAGCGCAGCGCGATGGCCGGGTCGAGCTGGCGGAACACCTCGTCCACCCAGGGCCGGCCGCAGAGCACGCCGTCCTCGCGCGTGATGACGCGCGCCCGCGCGCTGTCGGCGGCGGGGATCAGCGCCGCGGTGATGTCGCCGTCGCCGATATCCTCGGCCAGCGCCGCGCGTACGCTCGCCGCCACTGCCTGGGGATCCGGGGGTGTGCCTGTTGCGTGTGCCTGGCTCATTGCGCGGGGGTCGGTCGGTTGCGGGGCTGGCGATTGTAGCAGTCTCTCGCCGGGGCCGGGAACTGCCGTTATGATGGGCGCGTGAGCGCGCACCCGGACACTTTCACCGTCGAGCAGGGCTGGTTGCGGCCGGCGCGGCGCGCCGTGTCGCCGAACCGCGAACCGCGCCCGCCCGGCTGCGCGCCGGAACTGCTGGTCATCCACAATATCTCCCTGCCGCCGGGCCAGTTCGGCGGCGACTGTATCGAGCGCTTTTTCACCAACTGCCTGGACTGGGACGAGCACCCTTTCTTCGCGGAAATACGCGGCCTGTGTGTCTCCGCGCACCTGCTGCTGCGCCGCGACGGCGAGGCGGTGCAGTTCGTCAGCTTCGACGAGCGCGCCTGGCACGCCGGGCAGTCCTGCTACGCCGGGCGCGACAACTGCAACGACTTCAGCATCGGCGTCGAGCTGGAGGGCACCGACGACGACCCCTACACGGACGCGCAGTACGCCGCCCTCGCCGCGGTGACCGCGGCCCTGCTGGCGCACTACCCGGGCATGGACGCGCGGCGCATCGCCGGGCACAGCGACATCGCCCCGGGGCGCAAGACCGACCCCGGGCCGTCCTTCGACTGGGCGCGCTACCGCGAGCTGCTCGCGCGGCGGGGAGCAGCCCGCTGAGCGCGCCGCCGCGCGCGCCCGGGCAGAGTCGTCAAAACCGTTCCGCTCCAGGCCTTTTCCCGCACAGCTGCTAAGCTTTGGGGTAAGCAGACAATAACAACAGTGAATAACAACCGTCGCCCATGCCGCAGCTCGAGGACACGCGTTCCACCCTGCCGTCGCTGGATGCGCCGCTGCCCGCCGGCGCGCGCGGCGAGGAACTGCTGCTGACGGTCATTTTCCACCCGGATACCGCGCGTATCGGCGCCAGCGCCGTGGTGCCGGTAGACCGCGGCGCCGGGGCCTGGGTGCTGGGCCGCTGCAGCCCGGACTTCCGCCGTGTCGATGCCGCGCCTGCACCCCTGGACGACCCCTATGTCAGTCGCCGCGCGCTGCGCCTGCGCTATGACGGCCGCTCCCTGCGCCTGCAGCGCAGCGCCGGCGCCAGCCGCTGCCGCCTGGACACGGCGGAGTTGCTCGACGACGTCGAGTTGGGGCCGGCGCGCCTGCGCCGGGGTGTGCCGCTGTTGCTGGGGCACGGCGTGGTGCTGTTGTTGCGCCTGGGACGGCGCGCGGGCGCGACCGCGGCGCAATGTGCGGCGCGGTCCTTGCGCGGTAACAGTGCGCGGATGCAGGCCCTGCGCGGGGAAATCGGGCGCGCGGCGCGCAGTGATCTCGACGTGCTCATCCGCGGCGAGACCGGCACCGGCAAGGAGCTGGTGGCGGCCGCCATACACGCCGCCAGCCGGCGCGCCGGGCAGCCCCTGGTCTGCGTCAACATGGCGGCCATTCCCGAGGAACTGGCGCCGGCCGCCCTGTTCGGCAGCGCTCGCGGCGCCTATACCGGCGCCGAGCGCAGCAGCGCCGGGTACTTCCGCGACGCACAGGGCGGCACCCTGTTCCTGGACGAGATCGGCGATGTCGCCAGCGGCGTGCAGCCGCAATTGCTGCGCGCGCTGCAGCAGCGCGAGGTTCAGTCTGTCGGCGGTGCGATAGAGGCCGTGGACGTGCGCGTGATCTCCGCCACGGACCAGCCGCTGGAGCACGCGGGCGGGGCGTTTCGCGCGGCGCTGCGGCACCGTCTGGGCGCCTGCGAAATTCATCTGCCGCCACTGCGCGAGCACCCCGAGGACATTGGAGAGCTCGCCCTGTATTTCCTGCGCCGCGACGCGCGTGAACAGGGTCGCGAGGCGCTGTTGCCGCGGGCCGGCAGCGACCCGGCGTATGTCGCCGAATGGGCCATGCTGTTCTTCCTGTTTCTGTCGTACCGCTGGCCCGGCAACGTGCGCGAACTGGAAAACATGGTGCGCCAGCTGGTGTTGGCCAGCACCGCGCGACCGCAATTGGGCGAGCACCAGCTGCGCCTGCTGTGCGGCGCGGCGACCGGCGTGGATACGACCGGCGTGGCGACGCCCGGCGTGACGACGCCCGGCGAGGTCGCGCGCTCGCGCTCCCGGCGCATGGGCGATGTGAGCGCCTCGGTGTTCGCGCACACGATGCAGGCGCAGCGCTTCGAAATCGCCGCGGTGGCCAGGTCCCTGGGCGTGTCGCGTGCGGCGGTGTACCGGCGCATCGCGGCGACGCCGGAATACCGGCTCGCCGCCGACGTGCCGCGGCGTGAACTGGCGCGGCAACTGCGCGCCGTGGGCGGCGACCCGCAGCGCGCCGCCGCGGCCCTGCGTGTCTCCGCCGCGGCCTTGCGCGCGCGCCTGCGCGAGCTGGAGTCCGCCTGAGCGGCCGCCATGGAAGGCTACGTCGGCCCCTATCGCATCCTGCGCCTGATCCGGCGCGGCGGGCAGGGCAGTGTCTACCTGGGCTACGACAGGCGCCTGCACCGGCGCGTCGCCATCAAGATCTACCGCCTGCCCGGCGCTCGCGCGGGGCGCCGGCAGCTGCTACGCGAGGCGCGCCTGGTCGCCGCCCTGGAGTGTCCGCGCATCGTGCCGGTGCACGACGTAATCGAGTCCAGTGGACACCTGGCCATGGTCATGGAGTACGTGTCCGGGTGCAGTCTCGAGGATGTGCTGGCGGCGACCCGGCCGGCCCTGGCCAGCGCCATGACGGTGGGCATCGACATCGCCGGCGCGCTGGCCATCGCGCGCCAGCGCGGGATCGTGCACGGCGACGTCAAGGCCGGCAACGTGCTGGTCGATGTCGCGGGACGGGCGCACCTGACCGACTTCGGCATTTCGCAGCCGGTGCAGCCCGGTGGCGCGCTGGTGCTGGCCGGCAGTCCCGAGGCGCTGTCCCCCGAGCAGTGCGCGGGCGAGCCGTTGACCGAGCAGGCCGATTTCTTCAGCCTGGGCCTGTTGCTGTACCGCATGCTCGGCGGCGCCCACCCCTTCTACGACCACGGCCGGCTGAACACGGTGCGCCTGTTGCGCGGTGAGCCCCGCCCCCTGGGCGAGGTGCTCGCCGACGGCAGGCGCGTGCCGGCGCCGCTGCTGGCGTTGCTCGACCAGTTGTTGCAGCGCGACCCGGGGCAGCGCCCGCGGCACACCCGCGGCATGCGCCAAGTCATGCGCGGGGTGCTGCGCGATATCCCCATGGCGAGCCACAGGAGCCTGCTGTTCGAGGCGCGGCCGCTGTTCCGCGCCGAGTCGCCCGAGGATATCCCGCCGCGTATTCCCGGCGAACTGGGACGCGAGGGGCGCTCGCGCCTGCCGCCCAGCGGCGGGCGCCTGGCGCGTCTGGCGCACTGGCTGCGCGGCCTGCGCACGCCCGGCCGCGCGGCCCTGGCGCTGTGTGTCGCCGCCCTGGTCGCCGCGCCGCTGGTGGTGGCGCTGCAGCAGGACCCCACCCGCGTGAGTATCAGGCAGCCCTCGCTGCGCATCGACGCGGATATCGACGTGCCTCCCGGCCTGTCCTCGCGCTGGCTGCGGGCCGAGCTCGAGGCGGCGCTGGCCGCCCGCTTCGAGCGCCTGCGGCTGGTCGGCCGCTTCGGCGACCGGCCGGGGCCGCATCCGTTGATGCCGGAACCGCCCGCCGCGCCGCCGGCGGTGGATCACCACGTGGCGGTCACCGTGCGCTGCCTGGAGTCCTTCTGCCTGATGCAGGTATCGCGATCCAGCGGCGGCGAACTGGCCAGCGCGCAGAGCGTGTTGCTGCCGCACATGTCGCTGCCGCAGTGGCGCGCCACCCTGGCGGCGAGCACCGCCAGCCTGTTTCCCTAGGCCAGCCCCACGCTCGCCGCCAGCAACATCTGCGCGCCGAAATACAGCGGCGTGCCCCACACGCGGTTCAGCGCCGACGGGCGCACGAACTGCTGCCGCGCCACCGCCAGGTCGGACAGGGCGAAGCCCCAGGCCCCGGCCAGGATCCACGGCGCGGCGGGCAGGCCCCAGGTCAGCCCGGCGCTCAGCAGCATGGCGGTGATCACCGCGGTGTACAGCGTCACCGGCAGTTTCATCTGCGCCGGCACGTGCGGCAGCATCCAGCGCAGCGCCAGCGCCATCAGCAGCAGTGCGGGAACCGCGCTGGCCAGCAGGCCGGACAGGTTCAGCGGCAGCCGCGTGAAGGCCACCGCGTACAGCAGGTGGCCGATGAGGAAGGCGCCCAGGCCGGCGAGGAAACAGCGCTCGTCCTCGGGCATCAGCAGCAGGTCGCCGAGCAGGCACAGCAGCAGCCCGGCCAGCAGCCAGGCGCCGTAGGGCGTGTCGCCGGCGCCCAGGCGCAGGGCGAGCCAGACGAACGCCGCCGCGGCCAGCGGTTTGCACAGGTAGCGTCCAACACGCCAGTCGCGCAGGTCGGACAGCACCAGCGCGCTCACCGCGAGCAGGCAGAGCAGGGCGGGGGGCGTGAGCGCCGCCAGGGGGAGAGCGTCAGGGAGCAAGGGCTGTTACCTCGTCGAACAGTGCCTGGTGATGGCGCGCGGGAATGCCGTGTTCGCGCGCCACCCGCAACAGGTAACCGGTGATGTGGTCGATCTCCGTGGCGCGGCCGTGCGCCACGTCCTGCAGCATGGAGGAGCGGTTGGCGGCGGTGGCGCGAATCACCTGCTGCACCTTGTCCTCGATCGTTTGCGCCGTGTCGGTGTAGCCGGCGGCGTAGCTCACCTGCGTCACCTCGCGGCACAGTGCGGCGACCGCCTCGCGCAATTGCGCGTGCTCGGCCAGCGCGCCGTTGCGACAGCGGTGCACGGCGGTGAGCGGGTTGATCACCGCGTTCACCGCGAGTTTCTCCCACAGTGCGCTGTCGATGTCGGTGTCCCAGTGGCAGCGCCCCGGGCCGCGCGCGAACTGGCCGAACCAGGCCGGCGCCTCGACCTGTCCCGGCCGGCCGATGCGCGTGTGCCCGCGCCCGGCGTGGCGCACGTGGCGCGGGCCGAGGCGGTGCGCCCCCTCGGTCGTCGTGCCGAGAAAGAACCGCAGTTGCGGGTACTGTTTTTGCAACGGGCCGGCCAGGCCCATTCCGTTGACCAGCAGCAGGACGTCGGCGCCGTCGGTGATGTCGCCGGCGCAGGCGGCCAGCGCCGCGCCCACGTCGTAGGCCTTGGTGGTGACCAGCAGGTGGGAGATAGCGGCGCAGTGGCCGGTCTGCACCACGGGCAGCGTCAGCTCGCTGTTGCCCCTGGCGTCCTCGATGATGACCTGCCCGCTGCCGCCGCTATCGCGCAACAGCAGCGTGACGTCGCTGCCGCCGCGCGCCAGCCCTGCGGCGAACAGGCAGCCGATGGCTCCCGCGCCGAGCACGTGCCAGTGCGGTTCAGCGGCCACGCCTGTTGTCTCCCGGGATTGCAAACCGCCTGCAGCCCTTTACCATGGTGTGTTTGTTTTGCCAGCGACAGGGCCAGTCACTATGCCATCCTTTGATATCGTTTCGGAAGTGGACCTGCACCAGCTCACCAACGCCGTGGACCAGGCGGGGCGCATCGTCGCCAACCGCTTCGACTTCAAGGGCGTGGAAGCCTCCTTCGAGCGCGACGAACGGCGCGTGGTCATCACTGCCGAGGCCGAGTTCCAGGTCGCGCAGATGGAGGATATGCTGCGCAGCGCCCTGGTCAAGTGCGACATCGACCCGGCGGCGATGGACAGCGGCGAGCTGGAGAGCAGCGGCAAGCTGGTGCGCCAGGCGGTGACCCTCAAGCACGGCCTGGACAGCGCCCAGTGCAAGGCCATCGTCAAGCGCATCAAGGACGAGAAAATGAAGGTGCAGGCGCAGGTGCAGGGTGACCAGGTGCGCGTGACCGGCAAGAAGCGCGACGACCTGCAAAAGGTCATGGGCCTGCTGCGCGAGGAGGATTTCGGCGCGCCGCTGCAGTTCAACAACTTCCGCGACTGAGCCGGTTCAGCCAGGCCCTGCCTGCAACAGCGCGTCCAGGCGCGCCAGGCGCGGTGTGAGTTGCGCTTCACTCGCCCCGGCCGCGGCGTACCAGAGAATCTCCAGGAAGCGATACACGCAGCCGCAGCGCTGCAGGCGCGCCCGCTCCTGTGTCGTTTCCCGCCGTCCCAGGTAGGCGCGCAACAGCGCCAGGCTGCCCGCCGCGTCCAGGTCGTCGCCGTGGGCGGTGACCGCCAGGTCGTACAGCGGCTCGGCCATGGCGCTGTACTCCCAGTCCAGGGCGTACAGCCGCGCGCCGCTGTACAGGCGGTTCGCCGCGAGCAAATCGTTGTGACAGGGCACCAGCGCCGCCGCGGCCGTGTCCAGTTCGCCCAGCAGGTCCCGGATGCGCGCGCCGCGCGGCGCCAGTTGCCGTGCGCGGCGCGGTGCGCACTGCGCCAGCTGTGACTCGTAGCGCTGCAGCCGTGCGCGCAGGTCCAGGCGCTGGTGGCGTGGCGGCAGGGCGTGAATGGCGCGCAGCAGTGCGGCGATCTCCTGCAGGGATTGTTCGCGCGGCGGGTCGGGCGGCAGGTAGTCACAGACCAGGGCGCCCAGTTCGGGATTGAAGTAGCGTGGGGCCGGCGCCAGCCCCGCGGCGTGGGCATCCTGCAGCGCGCGCCATTCAGCCTGCCGGTTGAGGCCGTTGTCGATCACGCGCGGCCCGTCGATGCGCACCACCAGGCGCGCCCCGGCCTGCACCAGCACGCTGTAGTTGCTCAGGCCGCTATCGAGCCGGCCCAGCACCTCGGGCCGTCGCCGCAGCGCCGGCCGACAGCGCCACTGCCGCCACTGGTCCAGTGTCCTGTCCAGCCTGTGCCTGATGGGGGGCGGTAACTCGGGAGGCATCGGGGCGCGGCGGAATCCGTGGTGGCTGGGGAGGCCCTGGCAGCGGTTGCAACGCGCTGCGATTGCAACGCAACTATAGGGCGCTTACACTGCACAAGTTTATAACAACTATCCTGGGGTCGCGAGATTCGGGCGTGGCCCGGGTGTGTCAGCATGGCGGAAGAGTTTGATCTAAGCGGGCTCCACGAGGAGGAAATTCAGGGCGCGCCGCCGGCGGAGTCCCGTTCCGAGTTGCGCGAGCGCCGCCGCGGCGAAACCATCACGGTCAACCGCTACCTCTACCAGCAGGCGCAGCAGCTCGAGCACATGCTGTTGCACGCCGCCGACCTGCAGGCCCTGTTCGAAATTCTGCTGGTCAGCATGCCGCGCCACTTCTCCTTTCGCGTCTCCGAACTGTGGTTGTACGATCCCGAGGAGGTGCTGGCCAGCCTGATCGTCGGCGGCCAGCGCTACGGCCACAGCCTGCAGTTGCTGCAGGATGTATTCCCCATACAGGACCTGTACGAACTCGAGCCGGACGTGATCCTGGTGGACGCCACCGATTCGCGCATGTTCGAGGTGCTCAAGTCCGAACACGGCATAGACGCTGCGCTGCTCATGCCGCTGACCGACGGCGGGCGCATGATCGGCAGTCTGCACCTGGGCCTGCAGGATGACGCCCTGGTCATGGACGAGGCCGAGCAGGGGCTGCTGGCGCACCTGGCGGCGATCATCTCGTCCTGTTTCCGCAACGCGGTCAGTCGTCAGCAGATTTCGCAGCTGACCATGCTGGACCCGCTGACGGAAATCAGCAACCTGAGCGGCTTCGAGAAAGACATCGCGCGCGAGATAGCGCGCGCGCGGCGCGCCGAGCAGCCGCTGACGGTGCTGATCATGGAGGTCGACGGCTACGACGACCTGTATCAGCACTACGGCGAGCGGCGCGGTAATTTCGTCGTGCGCAAGGTCGCCGAGCGCCTGTCTTCCGACCTGCGCCAGACCGACATGCTGGCGCGCCTGGGGCAGCCGAAATTCGCCGTGTTGCTGCCGAACTCCAGCGAACTGGTCGGGCAGGATGTGGCCGAGCGCATGCGCTGCGATATCGAGGACTTTCCCATCGACGACGGTCGCGGCGCGGTGTTGCAGGTCTGCCTGAGTATCGGCGCGGTGACCTGGGAGCCGCAGCAGTATCCCGCGGTGGATATGCCGCGCCTGGCGCGGCAGATGGAAGCGGCGGGCAATAACGGCCTGGAGACCGCCAGGTCCCGCGGCGGCAACTGCGTCGCCCAGGCGCGCCTGAGCACCATGATGGTCTAGGCGCGGACGCGACACGTACAAACCCACCGAACCCGCAGACAGGACAATCAATGTGAGCCAGCTCGACCACCTGCTCGACAACAACCGCGCCTGGGCGCAGAGCATCCACACCAGCGACCCGCAGTTTTTCGAGAAACTGGCGGCGCAGCAGAGCCCCGAATACCTGTGGATCGGCTGCTCGGACAGCCGTGTGCCCGCCAACCAGATCGTCGGGCTGATGCCCGGCGAGGTGTTCGTGCATCGCAACGTCGCCAACCTCGTGGTGCACACCGATTTCAACTGCCTCAGCGTGCTGCAGTTCGCCGTGGACGTGCTCAAGGTGAAGTACGTGCTGGTGGTCGGGCACTACGGCTGCGGCGGCGTGCGCGCCGCCTACGAGGACGCCGAGAACGGCCTCATCGACAACTGGCTGGCCAATATCAAGGACGTGCAGCGCCGCTACAACGATGAACTGGCGGCGCTGCCCGACGACGACGCGCGCATCGACCGCCTGGTCGAACTCAACGTGCGCAGCCAGGTGGAACACGTGTGCCAGACCACCATCGTGCAGAACGCCTGGGCGCGCGGACAGCGCCTGGAAGTGCACGGCTGGGTGTACAGTCTGCGCGACGGCCTGCTGCGCGACCTGGGCTGCAGCGTCGACAGCGCCGAGGGCGTGGACCGGGTCTACCGGTTCGCCACCTGACGCGCATGGAACTGGAGCAGCGCATTGCGCGCCTGGAGGCCATCGAGGCCATTCGCCAGCTCAAGTACCGCTACTTCCACGCCTGTGACCAGAAACAGCCGGAGCAGGTGCGCGAGTGTTTCGCCCCCGGCCCCATCGAGCTGGAATACGGCCGCATCGGCAGCTTCGGCGACCGCGAGGACATGCTCGCGGTGTTCACCGAGCTGGCCTGCCAGCCGCATATCGTCGAGATGCACCACGGGCAGAACCCGCAGATCGAGCTGCACTCGGCGGACGAGGCCAGCGGCACCTGGGGCCTGTACTACTGCATGATCGATACGCGGCGCGACCTGTTCACCCAACTCGGCGGCGTCTACGACGACCGCTACCGCCGCATCGACGGGCAGTGGAAAATCGTGCGCTCCTGTTACGAGGTGACCTCGACCGCGATCTACGATCTCGCCGAGGGGCTGGCGCGCAGCGTGTTCGCCGGGCGCGCCGCACCGCAGGCGCTGGATGACCCCGCGCAACAGGCGGGTTGAACGCAGGCCGTGACGCCCGCGCGCATACAGCGCCTGCGCCAGGTGCTGGAACGGCGCCAGCCGGACCTGACCGTGGTCACCGATTTCGTGCACAAACCGCGCAATCTCTCCGCCCTGCTGCGCGTGTGCGACGCCGTGGGCGTGCTCGGCGTGCGCGCGGTGCTGCCGCCGCAGGAGTTCCGCGCCTTCCGCGGCACCGCGGCGGGCACGCAGCGCTGGGTGGAAGTGCAGCGGGAAGACTCGCTGGACGCGGCCATGACAGCGCTGCGCGAGCAGGGGTTCCAGTTGCTCGGCGCCCACCCGGACAGCGCCGCGGTGGACTTCCGCGACGTGGACTACACCGTGCCGACCGCGCTGGTACTGGGCGCCGAGCGCCGCGGCCTGGGCAGCGCCGCCAGGGACAATGTCGATACCTGCGTCAGTATTCCCATGGTCGGCATGGTGGATTCGCTCAACGTGTCCGTGGCAGCGGGTATCATCCTGTGCGAGGCGCAGCGGCAGCGCCAGGCGGCGGGCCTGTACGACCGCCGCCGCATCGGCGCGGCCACCTACCGGCGGCTGCTGTTCGAGTGGGGCCACCCCGCGGTGCGTGACTTCTGCCGCGAGCGCGGTCTGGCCTACCCGCCACTGGACGCCAGCGGCGAAATCGTCGACCCTCCGGGTTGGTACGCCAGTGTTCGCGCCGGTACCGCGCCGCGTCGGGAGGAATGTGAATGAGTACCCTGGTGTTGTTGTTGCTGTTCGTGTTCGGCGGAGTCGCGCTGATGGTGGTGCTGGGCGAGCGCTTCGCCAAACCCGCCGACCCGGAAAAGATGGCGCGGCTGTCGCGCTGGATCTACCCGCTGGTGGGCGTGTCCATCGTGCTCGCACTGCTCGACTACTACGTTTTCTAGGAACGGCGATCACCATGGCCAGACCTCTCGACGGTGTGCGCATCCTCGACCTCACGCACATGCTCTCGGGCCCTTACGCCGGCATGATCCTGGCCGACCTCGGCGCCGACAGCATCAAGGTGGAGCCGCCCGGCGGCGAGGGCACGCGGCGCCTGCTGGCCGATGACCCGGCGCACTCGCTGGATGGCATGGGCGCCTATTTCCTCACCCTGAACCGCAACAAGAAAAGTGTCTGCATCGATCTCAAGCACGAGCAGGGCAGGGCGCTGTTCCTGCAACTGGTGGCGCATGCCGACATCGTGCTGAGCAACTTCGCCGCCGGCGTGCCGCGGCGCCTGGGTATCGATTACGACAGCCTCAGCCGGGTCAACCCGCGCATCATTACCTGTACCGTGACCGGCTTCGGCGAGGACGGGCCGGGCGCCCACCGCCCGGCCTTCGACCAGGTCGCCCAGGCCGCCGGCGGCGGCATGAGCATCACCGGCCAGGACGCGGCGCACCCGGTGCGCGCGGGCATACCCATCGGCGACCTGGGCGGCGGCATGTTCGGTGTCATGGGGGTGCTCGCCGCGCTGTACGAACGCGAACGCAGCGGCCGTGGCCAGCACGTGGACATCTCCATGCTCGACTGCCAGGTGTCCATGCTCAACTACATGGCCACCATGCATTTTCTCTCCGGCGAGGACCCCTATCCCATCGGCAACCGGCATTTCGTCCACGTGCCCTACGACACGTTCCAGTGCGCCGACGGCTTTATCGTCATCGCGGTGATCACCGACAACTTCTGGCACAACCTCAAGCGCGTGGTGAAGCTGCCGGAGCTGGACGATCCCGCGCTGGACACCCAGCCCGGGCGCTTGCGCGAGCGTGAGCGCATCACCGCGGCGCTGAACGCGGCGCTGGCGCAGGACAGCTGCGCCAACTGGCTGCACAAGCTGGAGCGCGAGCGCATCCCCTGCGCCCCGGTAAACCGCTTCAGCCAGGCCCTGTCCGACCCGCAGGTGCTGCACCGCGAGATGGTGGTGGAACTGGCGCATCCCGCCGGCGGCAGCACCCGCGGCCCCGGCAACCCGGTGAAACTGTCGCGCAGTGCGGAGCAGCGCTACACCCCCGCGCCGCTGCCGGGGCAGCACACCGACGCGGTGCTGTCCAGCCTGCTCGGCATGGACGCGGCGGCGCTCAGTGCGCTGCGCGAGCAGGGTGTCATCGCCTGAAGCGCGACGCGCGCTTGTGCTATGGTGCGGCGCATAATAATTGACAGGAGAGACCGGTATGCCCCGATTGCGCCAGGTGCCACGAGCGGAGGCGGACCCCGTCGCCACCGCCATGTACGACATGTTGTTTCCCGGCCGCGACCCGGTGGCCGAGCCCGGTACGGAAACCGGTACGCCGGGCAACTGGTGGACCGTGTTCGCCCTGGTGCCGGACTGCCTCAGGCACGCCATCGGCGGCTTCCAGTTCTACCGCGACCCGGCGCGCAAGCTGGACCCGCAGCTGCGTGAGCTGGGCCAGACCCGCGCCGGCTATACGCGCGGCTCGCAGTTCGTCTACTCGCAGCACTGCAAGTCCTGCCGCTCCGTGGGTATGGCCGAGGACAAGATACAGGCCATCGCGCACTGGCAGCTCAGCGAGCTGTTTACGCCGCTGGAGCGCGCCGTGCTGGCCTATACCGATGCGCTGGTGCTGGAGGGCGGGCGGGTGCCGGAGGCGGTGTTCGACGCGCTGCGCGCGCAGCTCTGCGACGAGGAAATTCTCGAGCTGACCTACATCACCGCCCTGTACGAGATGCACGCCGTGATGAGCCGGGCGCTGCGCCTGGAGTACGATGACGTGGACGAACGCATCGTGGAAGTCGCCGCTCCCCCGGGCAGCGCCTATGATGTCATGGCCGTGGTCGACCGCGGGGAGGACCGCTAGATGGGCTACCATCACCTGGCGCTGGCCTGCGCCGATATCCGCGCCATCCACGACTTCTACGAGGGGGTCATGGGTTTCGAGCTGGTCAAGGTGGAAATCGGCCCGGTGCCCGAGGGCGGCTGGGCCAAGCACTTCTTCTACCGCATGCAGGACGACAACACCTTCATCGCCTTCTGGGAGATGCACGGGGTGCCCGGCAGCGAGGACTTCGAGACCAACCTGTCGAAGGCCGCGGGACTGCCGGACCAGATGAATCACATCGCCTTCGACGTGGCCGACATGGACGAGTTGCGGCGGCGCAGGCAGCGCTGGCTGGATGCCGGGCTGCAGGTGCTGGAGGTGGACCACAACTGGTGTTACTCGATCTACACCAAGGACCCGAATGACAACCTGGTGGAGTTCTGCACCACCACCGGCGATTTTTCCGCCGCCGACCGCACGGCGGCGCTGGCGGCGCTGGACGCCACCGAGCCGGCGTTTACCCCGCCCCCGGCGGCCTTCGAGGTGCACGCGCCCCCGGGCGCGGCTCAGAAGTCGTAGCGCGCCTGCAGGGCGATGGTCAGCGGGCGGTTGAGGCTGCCCAGGGTCGCCGTCCCGCTGGGCAGCGCGGCGCTGCCGCCGAAGGCCGGGAAGTCGAAGCCGAAGGAGGCGGCCTGGTCGAGCAGGTTGCGCCCCAGCAGGGCCACCTCCCAGCCCGCCGCGGGGCTGGCCAGCGCCAGCCGCAGGTCCAGTAGTGTGAGGGCGCCGTCGGGATTGCGCTCGTCGCTCTGCATGTACTGTTCATCGCGGTAGTTCAGCGCGGCGTCGACGCGCCACACCAACTCGCGCCCGGGCCACGGGCGCTCGTAACGGGCGTCCAGCGCGGCGGACCACTGCGGTGCGTAGGGCAGCCGCAGCCCGGAATTCTCGTCCTGCGCATCCGCGTAGGTGGCGCTGGCGCCGACGAACAAGCGCTCGGACAGCGCCCAGCGCGTCTCGACCTCGGCGCCGTAGCTCCGCGCGGGCAGCGTCTCGGTGAGGAAGGCCACGCCGGTGAAGGTGACGATCTGGAAGTCGTCGATCTCGGTGTAGAACAGCGCGGCGTTGAACTGGCCGGCGCCGCCGGCCAGCGTGGACTTGACGCCCAGTTCGGTGGTCTCGGCCTCCTCGGTGTCGTACTCGGCGTCCTGCGGCGCGGCGACCCCGGTAGCGAAGCCGCCGCTCTTGCTGCCGCGCGCCCAGGAGGCGTAGAGCATGGCCTGGTCGGCCAGGTCGAACTGCAGGTTGACCGAGCCGTCGGTGTTGTCCTCGGCACGGTGCAGCGGGGTTGGCGGCGTCTGCGGCGCGAGGATGTCGGCGATGATGTCGCTGCCTGGTATTCCGCGGCGCAGCCTGACGCGTTCCCAGGTGGCGTCTTTCTCCTCGTCGGTGTAGCGCAGGCCCAGGGTCAGGCGCCAGCGCTCTCCCCAGTGGGCGGTGCCCTGGCCAAAGGCGGACCAGACTTCGCTGTCCTGTGTGTAGAGCAGCTGGTTGGCCGTGTTCAGCGGCAGGCCCTGGAGCAGGAACGGCGGCGGGAAGGCGGCGTCGGTCAGGCTGCTGTAGTCCATGTCGCCGTCGAGATAGTACAGGCCGGCGATATAGGTCAGGCCGCCGTCCCGCGGCGAGGCGATGCGCAGTTCCTGGCTGAACTGTTCGTAATCGCTGCTGAACTGCGTGTTCAGGTAATCGACGGCGACGAAGTCGGAATCGGTGAGGCGGTCGTTGTCGTACCTGGACCAGCCGCTCAGCGCGGTGAGGGCGAAATCGCCCAGCGCCTGCTCGTAGCGCAGTGTCGCGCGCTGCGATTCCTGTTCGTCCTCGGCGTCGCCGCTGTCGCTGTAGGAGGTCCAGGCGTTCCTGGTCTGGTCGATGCCGATATCGGTCCCCGGGTCCAGCGCGCGAATGAAACCCAGGGTGTCGCTGTCCGGCTGGAAAGTGTCGCCGTGAATGTCCAGGTCGTCGTGCTGGTAGCGCAGCAGCAACTCGCCGCGCGTCCCCACGGGCCACAGCCCGGAGACGCGCACGGTGGTCTGCTCGCGCTCGGGCACCTCCTTGCCGCTGGCGAGGTTGTCCACGTAGCCGCCCTCGTCGATGGCGTTGACGGCGATGCGGAAATTGCCCGCCGCGGAGGGAATGTCCAGCGCCGCGGTGAGGTAGGTGCTGTCGTATTCCAGTTCGTAGTCGGCCTGCAGGTAGCCGCCGGGGGACTCGCCGGGCCGGCGCGAAACGATGCTGATGGCGCCCAGGCTGGTGTTCTTGCCCAGCAGGTTGGACTGCGTGCCCTTCATGATCTCCACGCGCTCCAGGTCGAGCAGGGCGGCCTGGAACTCGCGAATCCGCCCCGCCCACACGCCGTCCACGAACAGGCCCACCGACTGGTCCAGGCTCTCGCCGGCGGAGCCCGTGCCCAGGCCGCGCATGGTGACCTGTGACAGGTTCTGGGGGGTGTGCTGGATGCTCAGCCCCGGCACGGAGTCGGCCAGGTCGTTGGCGTCGCGGATGCTGAAACTATCCAGTTGTTCACCGGTCACAACAGTGATCGTGATGGGGATGTCCTGCACGTTTTGCGCGTGCTTCTGCGCGGTGACGATGACCTCCTCGAGCACCGCCTCCGCCCGGGCCGGCGTCGCGCTGAGCAGCAGGCCGCCCGCGAGGCCGGCGAGCAGGCGCAGCGGCGTGGGGCGCTGAAGACGGGATGTCGACCAGGGTGTCATGGCGGGTCCTTGAGCGAGTGTGGCGCGGCGCTGTCGACCCTGCCGATGGCTGACGCCGGGCCATGGTACTACAGGTCCCGGGGGGCGGAAACAGCGTGTCGGAGGCCGCGAAGTGCGCGCTTCCAGCCTTTTTCAGCGGGGCGCCGGGCGCGGTTTTATCTTTCACCCCCGCACCCTATAATCGGGTCAATTTTAAGGCCGGTGCGCCCGCGCGCCGGAATCCAGGGGAATGAACGTTGCCGGCCCAGTGGCACAGCAGTACCAGTGAACTGACCGCCCGCGCCACGGCCCTCGCCGAACCGGTGCTGCACAGTCTGTCGCAGCCGGCCCAGGTGAGGCGCCTGCGCCTGTTGCTTGTCGCGCTGTTCACACTCTGGGGCGTACTGGCGCTGGTGCGCATGGTGTGGGCGCTACTGCCGGCGGCGGCGCCCGCGGCGGCGCCGGCGCAGGTCATCAACCCGGTGAGCAACAGCGCCCCGGCGGCCAGCCGCGAGCTCGATATCGAGCGCATGCGCGGCTGGCACCTGTTCGGTGAGGCCGGCGCCGCGCCGGTGGCGCCCGCGCCGCAGCCGGTGGTGAGCAATGCGCGCGACGGCATCGAGGAGGGCGCGCGGGAAACCCGTCTCGCGCTGAAACTGCGCGGCATCGTCGCCTCCACCGCCGATGGCCTGGGCCACGCGATCATCGAACACCGGGCGCAACAGGCGGTGTACGCGGTGGAGGACAAGCTGCCGGCGCCCGGCCGGGTCACCCTGGCCAAGGTCATGCCGCGGCAGGTGATTCTCGACAACGGCGGCACCTACGAGCGCCTGGAGCTGTACGAGGAATCGGAACTGGGCGCCCTGGCGCCGCCGGCGCCGACCCCCGCGGACCAGGCCGAGGCGCTGGACCGGCGCGGGGAGCCGGAGATCACCGAGCTGGCCTCGGACTACCGCTCGCGCCTGTACCAGAATCCCCAGTCCCTCGCCGAGGTGGTCAACATCAGCGCGGTGCGCCGCGACGGTGCCCTGGTGGGTTACCGCGTGGCGCCGGGCAAGGACCGCGAACAGTTCGACCAGCTGGGCTTCCGCCCCGGCGACCTGGTGACCAGCGTCAACGGCATTTCCCTGGACAGCCCCGCCAACACCATGAAGCTGTACAATGCGATGCGCTCCGCGGGTGAGGTGGTATTTGAACTCGAACGCGAACAACAGCCGCTCACGCTCAGCGTGAGCCTTGAAGACAGCGGCCAGTAGCGCGGCTGCGAATGAGGAAACGACCCCTGTGAAACCCGTCCACCGCACCGGCCCCCTGTTGCTGCTGCTCGCCCTGCTGTCACTGGCCGTGCCCGCGACCGCCCAGGACTACACCGTCAACCTGAAAGAGACGGATATCCAGGAGCTTATCAAGTTCGTCTCCGAGGCCACCGGCACCACCATCGTGGTAGACCCGGCGGTGAAGGGCAAGGTCAAGGTCATCTCCTCCAAACCGGTGTCCAGCTCCGAGCTGTACGACCTGTTCCTGTCCATTCTCGAGGTGCACGGCTACACCGCCGTGCGCTCCGGCGGCGTGGTGCGCGTGATCCAGGCCAAGGACGCGCGTTCCTCGCCGGTGTCCGTCACCGACGGTGAACAGCGCAAGGGCAACGACGAGTATGTCACCCAGGTCATTCGCCTGGACAACATCTCCGCCGCCAAGCTGATCCCCGTGCTGCGCCCGCTGGTGCCGCAGCAGGCGCACATGGCCGCCTACGCGCCGAGCAACGCGATCATCATTTCCGACGTGTCCGCCAATATCGAGCGTATCCGCGGCATCATCGAGCGCATGGACCGCTCCGCGGTGCAGCAGACCGACATCATCAAGCTGCGTCACGCGGTGGCCGAAGACGTGGTGGACATGCTCGGCAAACTGAGCAAGTCCGAGGCCAAGGCCGCCGGCGGCACGGAGCCGGAAGTACTGTTGGTGGCCGACGACCGCACCAACAGCGTGCTGGTCAACGGCGACGAGCTGGAGCGCTCGCGCATCCGCAGCCTGATACACCACCTGGACACGCCGCTGCAGCAGAGCGGCAACGTCAAGGTGATCTACCTGGAGTACGCCGACGCCACGGAAATCGCCGAAGTGCTGACCAAGGTGATGCAGAACATCGAACAACTGGAGTCCTCCGAGGCGGGCAAGCCGGCCCGGGCGAACAGCAGCGGCTCGACCATCGAGGCGGACGCCGGCACCAACGCGCTGATCATCACCGCGGCCACGGACGAGATGGCGGCGCTGGAGGCGGTGATCGCGCGCCTCGATATCCGCCGCGCCCAGGTGCTGGTGGAGGCGATCATCGTGGAGATGACGGTCACCGACGGCCAGGAACTGGGCCTGCAGTGGCTGTTCGCCGAGGAGAATGGTTTCTACGGCAGCAACATCGATGCCCAGGACGCGCGCGCGCGCACCATCGGCGCCGCGGTGTTGCCCCCCGACAGCGACTCCGGCGCCGAGGACTTCGACCTGGGCAACCTCGCCGGCGCCCTGGCACAGACCGCCGGCACCACCCTGGGCTGGGGCACGCTGGACGACGACTTCTCCATGACGGTGATCCTCAACGCGCTGGAGGAACAGGACAACGCCAATATCCTCTCCACGCCCAGCCTGCTCACCCTGGACAACCAGGAGGCCTTTATCACCGTGGGCCAGGAAGTGCCTTTCGTCACCGGCTCCTTTACCAACACCGGCAGCGGCGACGGCGTGCAGAACCCCTTCCAGACCATCGAGCGGGAGAACGTCGGCATCACCCTCACCGTGACGCCGCAGATCAACGAGGGCGACGCGGTGGTGCTGGATATCCAGCAGGAAGTCTCCAGCGTCATCGTCGGCGGCTCGGTGATCACCGGCGCCTCGGACGTGGTCACCAGCGAGCGCAAGATCCAGACCAAGGTGCTGGCCAGGGACGGGCGCGTGGTGGTGCTCGGCGGCCTGATCAAGGACGACGTCAAGGAGCGGCAACAGAAGGTGCCCATCCTCGGCGACATTCCCTTCCTGGGCAGGCTGTTCCGCAACGACAGCGTGGGCATCGAGAAGACCAACCTGCTGATCTTCATCCGCCCGACCGTGATCCGCGACGACGAGCAACTGGCCGGCGCGACCGCGGACAAGTACCGCTACATCCGCGAGCGCCAGGAACTGAACCGCGAGCGCGGGCTGATGTTCTTCGACGATGACAAGCTGCCGCTGCTGCCAGAGTGGGAGGCACAGATCCAGCAGCTGGAAACGATGAAAAATGTGGATACCGCCACCGGTGCCGCCACCGCCGGCAGCGTCGGCGACGAACTGCCGCCGCCGGAAGGCGCGGGAGAGGGCCGGTGAGCGAGGCCGCCGTGGTGGAGGAGGTGGCTGCCGCGCCCGGGCGCCCGGCACTGACCTTCACCTACGCCAAGCAGCACGGCGTGTTGCTGGACGAGACCGAGGACGGCGCGCCGCTGGTGGTGCACGCCGGCGCCCTGCGCGCGCAGGTGCTGACCGAGCTGCGCCGCCTGCTGGGCGGTCCCTTCGCGCTGCAGGGGGTGGCCGACGAGGAGTTCAAGCGCCGCCTGACCCTGGCTTACCAGCGCGGCAACAACGAGGCGGTGCAGATGGCCGAGGACATCGGCGCGGATGTCGACCTGAGCCGCCTGGCGGACGAGATCCCCGACGCCGGCGACCTCATGGACACCGAGGACGACGCGCCGATCATCCGCCTGATCAACGCCATCCTGTCCCAGGCGGTGCGCGAGCAGGCCTCGGATATCCATATCGAGACCTTCGAGGACCGGCTGTCCGTGCGCTACCGCATCGACGGCGTGCTCGCCGAGGTGCTCTCGCCCAAGCGCATGCTGGCGCCGCTGCTGGTGTCGCGCCTGAAGGTCATGGCCAGGCTGGACATCGCCGAAAAGCGCGTGCCCCAGGACGGGCGCATCTCGGTCAAGCTGGCCGGGCACGCGGTGGACATCCGTATGTCCACCATCCCCTCGGCGCACGGCGAGCGCGTGGTGCTGCGCCTGCTGGACACGGCGGCGGGGCAGTTGCAGCTGCCGCAGCTGAAAATGAACCAGCAGGTGCACGACGCCTACCGCAAGTTCCTGCACACGCCCCACGGCATCATCCTGGTCACCGGCCCCACCGGCTCGGGCAAGACCACCACCCTGTACGCCGGCCTGGCGGAGATCAACGAGAGCTCGCGCAACATCCTCACCATCGAGGACCCGGTGGAATACATGCTGCCGGGTATCGGCCAGACCCAGGTCAACCCCAAGGTGGACATGACCTTCGCGCGCGGCCTGCGCGCCATCCTGCGCCAGGACCCGGATGTGGTGATGGTGGGCGAGATCCGCGACCTGGAGACCGCCGAGATCGCAGTGCAGGCGTCGCTCACCGGCCACCTCGTGCTGTCCACCCTGCACACCAATACCGCCATCGGCGCGGTGACGCGGCTGCAGGACATGGGCATCGAGCCCTTCCTGCTCTCCTCCAGCCTGCTCGCGGTGATGTCCCAGCGCCTGGTGCGCCTGCTGTGCCGGGATTGCCGCGAGGAACACACGCCGGACGCGGCGGAGCTGGACGTGCTCGGCCTGGGCGGCGCACAGGATGTCAGCGTTTACCGGCCGTCAGGTTGCGAGCGCTGCAACTACACCGGCTACCGCGGCCGCACGGGTATCTACGAGCTGATCGAGATCGACGACCCGATGCGCGTGATGATCCACGAGGGCGCCTCCGAACAGGAAATGCTGGCGCTGGCGCGCAGGAAATACCCCGGTATCGAACGCGACGGCCAGCGCCGCATCCTCGCCGGCGAGACCAGTATCGAGGAAGTCCTGCGCGTGACTTCCCTCGCCTGACGACGGACGCCTGAACCGTGACGGCCTACCGCTACCGGGCGCTCAACCCCCAGGGCAAGATCGTCAAGGGCGTGCAGGAGGGCGACTCCGAGCGCCAGGTGCGCGCGGCGCTGCGCGGCAGGGACCTGCGCCCGGTGGACGTGGCGGTGGCGAACCGGCCGCAGCAGGGCGAGCGCCAGGGTTTCCGCCTGGCGCATCTTTTTACCCGGGTCAGCGCCGGCGACCTGGCGCTGCTGACGCGCCAGCTGGCGACGCTGGTCGACTCCAACATGCCCATCGACGAGGCGCTGCAGGCGGCGGCGCAGCAGAACCGCAGCGGGCGCATGAAGGGCATGCTGCTGCAGGTGCGCTCGCGCGTCGCCGAGGGCCATTCCCTGGCCTACGCCATGGCCGAGTTCCCGCAGGTGTTCAACGAGATGTACTGCGCCATGGTCAGGGCCGGCGAACACGCCGGCTACCTCGGCCCGGTGCTGGAGCAGCTGGCGGACTACACGGAACAGCGCCAGTACACCAGCCAGAAGCTGAGCAACGCGATGATCTACCCCTTCATTCTCTGCGGCGTGGCGGTGGCGGTGATCGGCCTGCTGATGGCCTTCGTGGTGCCCAAGCTGGTGGGCATTTTCGCCCACAGCCAGCAGGAACTGCCCATGCTGACCCGGGTGCTTATCGCCAGCAGTGAATTTGTCCAGCACTACGGTGTCTGGGTAGTCGTGGGGGTGGTTGCGCTGGTGGTGCTGTTCCGCCGCCTGCTGCGCGACCCCGGCCGGCGCCGTCGCTGGCACCAGCTGCTGTTGCAGGTGCCGGGCATCTCCGGCCTGCTCACGGCGGTGGACACGGCGCGTTTCGCCTCGACCCTGAGCATTCTCATGGCCAGCGGCGTGCCCCTGCTGGAATCCCTGCGCATCGCCGGGGAGGTGCTGACCAACCTGGTGCTGCGCGAGCACAGCGCGGAGGTGGCCGAGCGCGTGCAGGAGGGCGGCAGCCTGAACCGCGCCATGCAGCAAAGTGGCCGCTTCCCGCCCATGATGGTACATATGGTGGCCAGCGGCGAGGCCAGCGGCGAGCTGGAGACCATGCTGGCGCGCTCGGCGGCGAACCAGGAGCGCGAGCTGGAGATGACCCTGACCCGCTCCATGGCGCTGTTCGAGCCATTGATGGTGGTGATGATGGGCGGCCTGGTGCTGCTTATCGTGCTGGCCATCCTGCTGCCGATCTTCGATCTCAATACAATGGTGAACTGAGTGATGAAACTGAACAACAATGCCGGCTTCTCCCTGGTGGAAATCCTCGTGGTGCTGGTGATCATGGGCCTGCTGATCAGCGTGGTGGCGCCGACGGTGCTGAACCAGGCGGACGAGGCGCGCATCCAGAAAGCGAAGCTGGATTTCAAGAACATCGAGACGGCGCTGAAGATGTACCGCCTGGACAACTACGTCTATCCCACCACCGAGCAGGGCCTGCAGGCACTGGTCGAGCCCAGTTCCCTGGACCCGGAGCCGCGCAATTTCCGCGAGGGCGGCTACCTCGAGGAACTGCCGGTGGATCCCTGGGGGCGGACCTACCTCTACCTCAGCCCGGGCGAGCACAAGGAGGTGGACATCTACTCCCTGGGCGCCGACGGCCTGTCCGGCGGCGAGGGCCAGAACGCCGATATCGGCAACTGGAAAGAAGAAGAGGGCTGACCTCTTGTGCTGTGCGCTGACCGGCCAGTAGCGGCCGCGCGGGCGCGGCGCGGCGCACCCGCGGCGCGCGGCTTCAGCCTGCTCGAGCTGCTGGTTGTACTCTTCGTTGTCGTCATCATCACCTCCCTGGTCAGCATCAACGTCAACTCCGGCGGCCAGGACGTGCGCCTGGAGGCCCAGGTACGACGCTTTGCCGATACCGCCCTGTACGCCCTGGACGAGGCCCAGTTCACCGGGGTCGACTACGGCCTGCTGCTCGAGCGCATACCCCGGGAGGGAGACTGGGTTTACACCTGGAGCTGGCGCGAGCGCAGCCTGGAGGGCTGGCGCTTCCCGGCCAGCGGCAAGGAGGTGTTCGAGCAGCAGGAGCTGCCGCCGGGTATCGAGGCCGAACTGGAAATCGAGAACGCGCCGTTTGCCGAGGTGGAACTGGAGACCCGCGAGGAAAACCGTGGCCCCCAGGTGGTGCTCTACGCCAGCGGCGAGACCACGGTGGGCGCGCTGAACCTGCGCCGCGTGGAAAACGGAGAATTGCTGTGGCGCGTGGAGTGGGACCTGCTCGGCCGTTTCGACGTGCTGCGCCGCGGCGAACCGGCGGACGGGGACCTGCCGTGATGCGCGCGCGCGGCTTCACCCTGGTGGAGGTGATGGTGGCCCTGGCCGTGGTCGCCGTGGCCCTGCCGGCGCTGCTCACCACCCTGTACCAGCAGGCGGACGACACCGCCTACCTGCGCGACAAGGCGCTGGCGCACATGGTGGCGGCCAACCGCCTGCAGGAGACGCGCCTGGTGGTGGCGGCGACGCGCACCCTGGCCGCCGGCAAGAGCAGCGGCGAGGAGCAGATGGCCGGGCGCGACTGGTACTGGTGGGTGGACATCGCCCCCGCGCCGGGCGGCGTGGACAACTTCTTCCGCATCGACATCGACGTCGCCGCCGACCCGCAGCGCCGCGACCAGCCGCTGTACTCGCTGAGCGCGTTCCTGTTCGGCGACCTGCGCGAGGAGCAGGACAATTTCGGGCAGGGCAATGACGGCGCTGACGACGAAGGCTCGGGTGACGACGTCGGCGAGCAGGGTGGCTCCCCGCAGGACACCGCCCCGGAGCTGCCCGATGAGGACTGAACGCGCGCGCGGCTTCACCCTGGTCGAGGTGCTCATCGCCCTGGCGATCACCGCCTTCGTCGCGACCATCGCCTACACCAGCCTGGCCAATGTCATGAACAGCGTCGAGCAGCTGCGCGCCAACGCCGATCGCAGCTACGAGGTCAATCGCGCCTGGATGATCATTTCCCGCGACCTGCGCGAGTTCGCCAACCGCCCGGTGCGCGACGAGTTCGGCGAGACGGAACCGGCCCTCAGTGGCGGTGAACTGGCGCGCTTCCCGCTGAGCCTGACGCGCAGCGGCTGGCACAACCCCAACGGCCACCCGCGCAGCAACCTGCAGCGGGTCAACTACCGCCTCGAGGACGAGGGCCTGTGGCGCGACATGTACTACGTGCTGGACCGCGCCGGCGACAGCGAGCCGGAGAGCGTGCTGCTGCTGGACGGCGTGGAGTACCTGGAACTGTCCTTCCTCGGCTCGCTCGAACAACTGGAGGTGGAGACCGGCGGCACCACGGTGGATGCGCGCAACTGGGCGGACAACTGGGTCGCCGACAGCCTCGGCGGCGGCGCGGCGACCGAACCGCCGGCGGCGCTGGCCATCACCCTGCAGTTGCGTGACTGGGGCGAGATGCGGAGGGTCTATGCGCTGCCCCCGCTATAACCCGCCCGGTCGCGCCCAGCGCGGCGCCGCCCTGGTGGTGGCCATGCTGGTGTTCGCGGTCAGCGCCGCCCTGGTGGTGGCCATGCAGGGCGAGTTCCAGCGTTTCTACACGCGCCACGCCAACCTGCTGGTGGCGGAGCAGGCGGCGGCCTACCTGCGCGGCGCCGAGGAACTGGCCGGCATGGCCCTGATCCAGGACCGCGACAACGACAAGAACAACGGGCTGATGCGCGACGACCTCACCGAGTTCTGGGCCATGCCGGCCAGCGAGCGCCCGCCCTACAGCTTCGAGGGCGGCTGGATGATCGGCGAACTGGAGGACCTGCAGGGCCGTTTCAACCTGAACTGGCTGGCCGAGCGCCCGCCGCAGGGCGAGGGGCAGCCGCGCCTGGCCCCGGCGCAGAAACAGTTTATCCGCCTGCTGCAGGCGCTGGGCGAACCGGCGCTGTCGGAGTACGAGGCGCGCGTGATCACCGAGTCCATCGGCGACTGGCTGGACGCCGACCGCGTGCCGGTGGCCGACGGCGCCGAGGACGATTACTACGCCGCGCGCACGCCGGCGCACCGCAGCGCCAACCGGCCCATGGCCAGCGTCAGCGAGCTGCGCGCGGTAGCCAACGTCACGCCGGAACTGTACGCTGCCCTGCGCCCCTGGGTGACCGTGTGGCCGCAGGAGCCGCAGTTCCTGAATATCCACACCGCCCCGGCCATGCTGCTGCGCAGCATCAACAGCGACGATTCGCTGCTGCCGCTGAGCGAGGATGAGGGAGCGGCGCTACTGCAGTACCGGGAGGAGTCCGGCTTTCTCGACAAGACCGACCTCTTCGCCCACCCGGTATTCCAGGGCAAGCAGGACATGGATGAGATCTCCGGCCTGCTGGGTGAGCGCAGCGACTACTTCCTGCTGCGCGCGGAGGCCGAGGTTGCCGACAGGAACATGCGCTTGTACAGTGTGCTGCAGCGCCGCAACCGGCGGATATCCAGCCTGGCCAGGGCCAGCGGCAGCCTCTAGCCAGGTGGTGACAAGGGTACCCGCGACGCGGGTTGTGGTGGCAACATGATGAGCGGGGAAAACGGGTTTTGCACAACGTCGCCGTAATACGCCTGGTGGAAGGGCGTCTCGCCTGGTATCCGCCGGGCGCCAGCGAGGAACCGCGCTGGCTGGATGACGACGTCGCCAGGCAGAGCCTGCGCGCGGCCATCGGCCAGCGTCGTGGCGCCGCCTGTTTCGCCGTCCCCGGGGAGGATGTCCGCCTCCTGTCGCTGCCGGTGACGCCGGCAGAACGCAAACACATCAGCAAGTCCCTGCCCTTCACCCTCGAGGAAGAGGTGGCCGAGGACATCGACCAGCTGCATTTCGCGCACTGCACACTGGACCGGGACACCCTGGGGGTGGCGCTGTGCGCGCGGGAAAAAATGGCGCAGTGGCGCGAACTGCTGGCCGACCTGCCGGCCATCGGGCGCTGGCTGCCCGAGCCGCTATTGCTGCCCTGGCAGGCAGGGCAGTGGTGCCTGCTCATCGAGGGTGACCGGGTGGTGCTGCGCAGCGGCGCCTGCGCGGGCGGCTGCATCGAACGCGAGCTGGCCGGGCCGCTGCTGCAGGCGCTGCTGCAGGAGGGCGACGCCCCGGCGCAGGTGGTGGTGTACGGGCAGGACCAGGAGGCGGACCTGGCGCTGCTGCCGCAGGCGCTGCGCGACCAGGCCCAGTGGCGCCGCGGCAACTGGTACCAGGCCATGCTGCTGTCGCAGGAGGCGCCGGCGAGCCTCAACCTGCTGCAGGGCGAATTCGCCGCGCGCCTGCCGCTGGGACGCTGGTGGCGCCAGTGGCGCGCGGTTGCCGCGGTGTTCGCCGCCGCCTTCCTGGTGCAGTTGGGCGCGGCGTACGCGGACTACCGCCAGCTCGCCGCGCAGAACGTGGCGTTGCGCACGGCGGTGCAGGACAGCTACCGCCGCGCCTTTCCGCGCGGCCAGGTGGTGGACGCGGAAAAACAGCTGCAGCGCCAGCTCGACGCGCTGCGCGGCACCGCCCAGACCAGCGGTTTCGTCAGCCTGGTCGAGCAGGTCGGCGCGGCGGTGGCGGGCATGCCGCAGACGAGCATCGCCACCATGAACTACAACGACAAGGCTGACGAGATGCGCATGAATATCGTCGCCGCGGACTTCGAGGGCGTGGAGCGCCTGCGCAGCCGTATCAACGAGTCCGGCCTCGAAGCGGTCATGGAGAGCAGCAGCGCACAGGGCGACAAGGTGCGCGCGCGGCTGCGGGTGGGCAAGCGTTCATGAAGGAATGGTTCGCGCAATTGCAGCAACGCGAGCAGCTGAGCCTGCTGGCGCTGGCGATCGCCCTTGGCCTGTACCTGCTGTACATGCTGGTGTGGACGCCCCTGGACAGCCGCCGCGACGACCTGGCGCTGCAGAACAACGCCATCGCCGCATCGCTGACCCGCGTCGACGCCATGGTGTCGGAGTTTCTGCAACTGCGCCAGAGCGGCGCCCGCCCGGGCGGCGCGCGGCGCAACCTCACCTCGCTGATCAACCAGAGCACACGCGCCGCGCAGCTGCCGGTGAGCCGGCTGCAGCCCAACAGTCGCGGCGAAATCCAGGTGCGCATGGAAAACGCCGCCTTCGACGATGTGCTCGGCTGGCTGTACCAGATGGAATACCGCGAGGGCCTGCTGGTGCGCGAGGTCTCCATCACCGAGACCGGCACGGCGGGCCGCGTCAACGCCACAGTGCGCATCGCGCAGGCCGGGTAGTGATGCGCCTGGCCCGACTCTCCGGGGGCCTGGCCCTGGTGCTGGTTTTCCTGCTCGTGCTGGTGGCACAGGCCCCGGCGCGCCTGCTGGGGCGCGTACTGCCGCCCGAACAGGTGCTCATGGCCGGTTTCCAGGGCACCCTGTGGCGCGGCAGCGCCAGCCGCTGCGTGCTGCGACTGCCGCCGGGCGACCTCGCCCTGGGCCGGGTGAGCTGGTCGCTGGAGCCCCTGTCCCTGTTGTTCCTGGCGCCGCGCGTCACCCTCGACAGCCATTGGGGCCAGCAGCGTTTTTCCGGGCAGTTGCGGCTGCGCGGGGAGCGCGACCTGGACCTGCGCGAGGTGGAACTGCAGGCCTCGGCGGAACTGGTGCAGCGCTTCGCGCCGCTGGCCGTGGATGGCGGCGTGTCCATGCAACTGCAACACCTGTCCCTGCGCGACGGCCTGCCCTACAGCGCCGAGGGCAGGCTGGTGTGGCAGGACGGCGGTTTCGCCTCGCCGCGCGGGCGCGTGCCGCTGGGCACCTACGCGCTGGAGTTCACGCAGCAACCGGGCGAGCCGCTGCTCGGCGAGATCGTCACCGTCGCCGGGTCACTGCAGGCCCAGGGCAGTGCGCAACTGCACGGCCGGCGCTACAAGATAGACCTCGCGTTGCACGGCGAGGAACCGCTGGATGCAATGCTGCGCAACGCCCTGGACCTGATGGCCGCGCCGGAGAACGGCGGCTACCGCATCCGGCTGGACAGTGAGTTCTGACGCGGCGCGACTGGCGTATAATCCTTTTTCACCCACCCTGTGAGAACGACCGAGAATGAGTGACTTCAAGAAATACGAATGCGTGATCTGCGGCTTCATCTACGACGAGGCCGAGGGGCTGCCCGACGACGGCATTCCCGCGGGTACGCGCTGGGAGGATATCCCGGAGGACTGGGAGTGCCCGGACTGCGGCATCTCCAAGGCCGACTTTGACCTCTTCGAGGAATAACCCCGGCGCCGATGCGTCCTGCATAGCCGAGCGCCTCGCCGCGGTGCGCGCCCTCATGGCGCAGCGCGGCTACGACGCCCTGTTCGTACCCCGCGCCGACGAGTACCTGGGCGAGTACCTGCCGCAGCGCAATGAGCGGCTGCGCTGGCTCAGCGGTTTCACCGGCTCCGCCGGCATGCTCCTGGTGCTGGCGGACACGGCGGCGCTGTTTGTCGACGGCCGCTACACTGAACAGGCGCGCCGGCAGTGTGACGCCGGACTGTTTTCCCTGCACCACCTGATCGACGCGCCTCCCGCGACCTGGCTCGCCGCCAACCTGGTCCGCGGAGCGCGCGCGGCCTGCGACCCGCGCCTGCACAGCTGCCGCTGGTTCGACGCCGCCGCGGCGGCACTGGAGAAGGCGGGCGTGGAACTGGTCGCCGACGCCGACAACCTCGTCGACCGCTGCTGGCGCGAGCGGCCGCCGCTGGCGCCGTCGCCGGCGCTGCTGCTGGACGAGACGTACAGCGGGGAGTCCAGCGTCGACAAACGCGCGCGCATCGGCGCGGCGGTGGCGGCGGCCGGTTGCGACGCGGCGCTGCTGTTCGCCCCGGACTCGGTCAGCTGGCTGCTCAACCTGCGCGGCACGCAGATCCCCCAGCTGCCCGCGCTGCTCGGTCACGCCCTGCTGCAGGCGGACGGTCAGGCGACCCTGTTCTGCGACAGCTCGCGCATGCCCGCGGGCTTCGCGGCGCACGTGGGGCCGGGGGTCGAGGTGCGCGCGGAGGCGGCGCTGGCCGACGCGTTCGCCGCCTGCCGCGGGCGTCGCGTGCTGTTCGACGAGAGCGGTGCCAACGCCTGGATGCGCCAGCAATTGCGCGCGGCGGGGGCGTTGGTGGTGGCCGGCGAGGATCCGGTGGCGCTGCCCAAGGCGTGCAAGAATTCGAGCGAACTGGCGGGTGCGCGGGCGGCGCACCTGCGCGACGCGCAGGCGGTGGTGCGCTTTCTCGCCTGGCTGGACGGCGAGGTGGCGGCGGGCCGCCTGCACGACGAGGCCGTGCTGGCCGACTACCTGCTGCAGTTGCGCCGCCAGGGGGAGCACTTCCACGCCTGTTCCTTCGACACCATCTCCGCCGCCGGCGCCAACGCCGCCATGGCCCACTACAACCACCTCAACGGCACGCCCGCGCCCCTGCCCATGGACAGCGTGTACCTGTGCGACAGCGGCGGCCAGTACCTGGACGGCACCACCGATATCACCCGCTGCGTGGCGATCGGCGATCCCGGCGCCGAGGTGCGGCGCCTGTTCACCCTGGTCTTGAAGGGCCATATCGCCCTGGACAGTGCGCGCTTCCCGCCGGGCACGACGGGCATGCAACTGGATACGCTGGCGCGGCAGTACCTGTGGAGCGAGGGCTTTGATTTCGACCACGGCACCGGGCACGGCGTTGGCGCCTTCCTCAGTGTGCACGAGGGGCCGCAGCGCATTGCCAGGAACAGCGACGTCGCCCTGCGCCCGGGCATGATCGTCAGCAACGAGCCCGGCTACTACCGCGACGGCGCCTTCGGCATGCGCTGTGAAAACCTGCTGGTGGTGCGTGCGGTGGAACAGGCGGGTGAGCGCCCGATGCTGTGTTTCGAGGCGCTGACCCTGGTGCCCTTCGACACGCGCCTGCTGGACCTGTCCCTGTTGCGCCCGGACGAGCTCGCCTGGCTGGACGCCTATCACCGCCGCGTGGCGCGTGCGCTGGGCCCGCTGCTCGAACCCGCCGACGCCGCCTGGCTGGAGCGCGCCACCCGCCCCCTGGCCGCCTGAAGTTTGCCCGCGATTTGTGTAGACTGGCCTGAATAAAAAAACAGCGGAGGGGCGCATGGCGGCAGCCGGCGGGGCACACTGGTCATCCCGATTCACTTTTCTTATGGCCTCGGTGGGCTTCGCCGTTGGCCTGGGCAATATCTGGCGTTTTCCCTATGTCACCGGCGAGAACGGCGGCGCCGCCTTCGTCCTGGTCTACCTGGCCTGCGCCTTCGGTATCGGCATGCCGATCCTCATGGCCGAGGTGCTCATCGGCCGGCGCGGGCAGGGCAGTCCCACGCGCGCGGTGGAAACACTGGCCGTGCAGAACGCGCGCTCGCGCAACTGGCGCGTGGTCGGCGCCATGGGCCTGCTCGCGGCCTTCACGATCGAGATCGTCTACGCCGTGGTCGTCGGCTGGGTGCTGTGGTACCTGTTCAAGGCGCTGACCACGGGTTTCGTCGGGGTCGACGCGCAGTTCGCCGGCGAGCAGTTCGCCGGCGTGCTGGGCAGCAACGGCGGCATGCTGTTCTGGACACTGATCGGCCTGGCCATCACCGGCGGCATCATCTACGCCGGTGTGAAGGACGGTATCGAGCGCGCGGTGCGCATCATGATGCCGGTGATGTTCCTGCTGTTGATCGGCCTGGCGGCGTACAACTATTTCGCCGGCGGCTTCAACGAGGCCCTGGCCTGGCTGTTCACACCGGATTTCAGCAAGATCGGCTTCGGCACGGTGCTGGCGGCCATCGGCCAGGCGTTCTTCTCCCTCGGCGTCGCCATGGCCGGCATGATGGTCTACGGCTCCTACCTGCCGCGACACATCTCCATCACCTCCTCGGTGATGGTCATCGTCATCATCGATACGGGCGTCGCGCTGTTGGCGGGCCTGGTGGTCTTTCCCGCGGTGTTTCACAACGGCATGGACCCGGCGGCGGGCGCGGGGCTGATCTTCCAGACGCTGCCGGTGGCCTTCGCGCAGATGCCCGGCGGCTACCTGTTCAGCGTGCTGTTCTTCCTCATGCTGTCGGTGGCCGGCATCACCTCCATGGTCGGCCTGGTGGAATCGGTCACCCACTGGCTTGAAGACCGTTTCGACATGCCGCGGCACCGCAGTGCGCTATGGGTGGTCGGTTCCATCGCCTGCTTCAGCGTGTTGTCCATCCTCTCCTACAACGTGCTGGATGAACTGCGTTTTGCCGGGCGCAACTTCAACGACGCCATGGACCTGTTCTCCAACCAGGTGCTGCTGCCCCTGGGCGGGCTGCTGATCGCGATCTTCGCCGGCTGGGTGATGAGCGTGGAGTCGACGCGCGACGAACTGACCACCCTGCACGCCGGCGGCTACGCCCTGTGGCGCTTTCTCATCCGTTTCGTGGTGCCGCCGGCGGTGCTGGTGATTTTCATCATGGGCATCGCCGACAAGCTCTAGAGTACCGGCGACAGCAACCTCGCCGCGGCCATCGCCAGGGAGAACCAGGCGGGCTTGTCGTCCAGTTCCTCGCGGCTGACCTGGCGCGAGCGGGCGAAATCTCTCTCCAGCATCTCCTCCACCTGCGCGGCGAAGGCATCGTCCTGCACCAGCACCGTGATCTCGAAATTCAGGCGGAAGGAGCGGTTGTCGAAGTTCGCCGTGCCGACCCCCGCCAGGTGGCTGTCCATGAGCAGCACCTTCTGGTGCATGAAGCCGCCCTGGTAGCGGTACACCTTGACCCCCAGCGGCAGCAGCTGGCGGGTGAAGGACCAGTTGGCCATGCCGACCACGGGCCCGTCGGGCTCGTCGGGAATGAGCACGCGCACATCGACGCCGCGCAGGGCGGCCAGTTGCAGTGCCGAGATAATGGCGTTGTCGGGCACGAAGTAGGGGCTGGCGATCCAGATACGCCGGGCGGCGCTGACGATGATCTGGTGGAACATCAGGCCCGCCTCCTCGTACACGCTGGCGGGGTCCGAGGGAAAAATCATCATGCGGCAATCGCCGTCGGCCTGGGTGTTGACCTCCCAGTCCAGCAGCAGGTTGCTCTGGGTCGCCCACAGCCAGTCGGTGGCGAAGGCCAGTTCCGCGCTGAGCACCGCCGGGCCGCGGAAGTGTACGTGGGTGTCGCGCCAGTGGCCGAAGCGCGGGTTCTGCCCGAGGTACTCCACCCCCACGTTGTGGCCGCCGATCCACGCCTCCTCGCCGTCCACCACCACGACCTTGCGATGGTTGCGGAAATTGAGCTGGAAGCGGTTGCGCCGGCCCTGGGTGGTGTTGAAGGGCGCCAGGTTGACGCCGGTCATCAGCAACTGCTGGTACAGGCGGGTGCGGTGAAAGCGCGGGCTGCCGATCTCGTCGTAGAGCAGGAACACCTTTACCCCCGCCCGCGCCCTGTCCGCCAGGATGCGCCCCAGGCGGCGGCCCAGGTCGTCGTCGCGGATGATGTAGAACTGGAAAAGGATGTGTTTGCGCGCGCGCTGCATGCCGGCGGCGATGCTGTCGAAGGTGCGCGCGCCGTCGATCAGCAATGCCACGGCGTTGCCCTCGGTGGCGGGCATGCGCGCCAGGCGCGACAGCGAGCCGTATACCGGCATCTCGGGCGTCACCGGCACGATGTGCTCGGCCACATTGCCGCTGGTGTGCTCGATCAGCCGGCGCGACTCGGCCTCGATGAACTCGCGCTGCTCCAGGTAACCGGTAAAGCGGTTGCGGCCGAATACCAGGTAGATGGGCACGGTGAGCACGGGGAAGGCGACCAGCGAGATGGTCCAGGCGATGGCGCCCTGGGCGGTGCGCGCCTTGAGTACCGCCTCGAAAGCGGAGACCACGGCCAGTACGTAGACCAGCACCACGGCTACCCCGAGGAGTGTTGGCAGGGCTTCGGCATCCATCGCCGGGCAGTCTAGCAGCCGCGGCGCGCCAGACACAGGGTTTTGTGCGCCGGCGGCTAGCCCGGTTCGGGACCGGTGGGGATGTCCTTGAAGGCCATGCCCTTGTCCGCCCTCGGCTCCTGCGGCATACCCAGCACCTGCTCGGCGATGATGTTGCGCATCACCTCATCGGTGCCGCCGGCCAGGCGCACCGACGGCGAGGACAGTACCGAGCCCTGGAAATGCGCGCGCTCCGGGCTCAGTTGTTCGTCCTGCACGATGCCCGCCTGGCCGAACAACTGGCAGCTGAAATTGGCGATCTCCTGGTTCATCACCGCGCCGACGAGCTTGCCCAGTGAAGCCTCCGCGCCGGCGAAGCCGCCCTTGGCCACGGCGGTGATCATGCGCTTGTTCGCCGCCTGCAGACCGGCGTACTGGCTGTACCAGGTGGCCAGCCGCTCGCGCACCAGCGGGTCCTGCGCCACCGGCTCGCCGTCCAGCTGCAGCGAGCGCACCATGCCCAGGAACTGCGGGAACCCGGTGGGCTGGATGCCGCTGATCGCCAGGCGCTCGCTCATCAGCACCGCCAGCGCGCCGGACCAGCCGCCGCCCACCTCGCCGAGGCGGTAGTTGTCGGGGATGACCGCGTCGTTGAAGAACACCTCGTTGAAATGCTGGCCGCCGTCGGCCTGCTTGATCGGCCGTACCTCCACGCCCTCCTGGCGCATGTCGATCATGAACATGGTCAGGCCCGCGTACTTGGAGACGTCGGGGTCGGTGCGCGTGAGCACCACACCGTAGTCGGAGTACTGCGCGCCGGAGGTCCAGATTTTCTGGCCGTTGACGATCCAGTTGTCGCCGTCGCGCTCGGCGCGGGTGCGCAGGCCGGCCACGTCCGAGCCCGCGCTGGGCTCGGAAAACAGCTGGCACCACACGTCCTCGGCGCTGGCCATGCGCGGCAGCAGCTCGCGCCTGGCGTCCTCGTCGGCGAAGTGCATGATCGCCGGGCCGCAGTTGCCAATGCCGATGACGAAGTAGCCGTCGCGGGTGCGGTAGTTCGCCACCTCCTGGGTCCACACCACCTCGTGCAGGGCGGTGAGACCGGCGCCGCCGTACTCTTTCGGCCAGGTCAGGCTGGCGAAGCCGGCGCGGGCCTTGTCCAGGTACCACTGCTTGGCCTCGCGGTAAGCCTGCTCGCCCTCCATGCCCATGTACAGCGCGTCGCTGCGGCGCTCGGCGTTGGCGTCCAGCCAGGCGCGCACCTCGCGGCGAAATTCAGCCAGTTCCGGGGTATCTTCGAAATCCATGACGTGCTCCTCAGGCGGCCTGCAGCAGGCGGGTGGCGACCAGGTCTTTCCAGCGGCGCTGGCTGCCGACCTGGCTGGACAGCAGTTGCGCGCGGCGGTAGTACAGGTGGCAGTCGAACTCCCAGGTAAAGCCCATGCCGCCGTGGGCCTGCAGGTTCTCCTTGCTCACCAGGTAGTAGGCGTCGCTGGCGCTGACCCGGGCGGTGGCCGCCGCCAGCGGCAGGTCCGGCGCGTCGCTGGACAGGGCCCAGGCGCCGTAATAGGCGTTGGACCGCGCCAGCTCGATGGCGACGAACATGTCGGCGAACTTGTGTTTCAAGGCCTGGAAGGAGGCGACCGGGCGGCCGAAGGCGTAGCGCTGTTTGGTGTACTCCAGCCCGCTGTCCATGGCCGCCTGGCTGCCGCCGACCTGTTCGAAGGCCAGCAGCACCGCGGCGCCGTCCAGCAGCGCGTCCAGTTCCCGCTCACCGGCGTCGCCCAGCGGCGCCACCACGGCGGCGTCGAAATCGATGCGCGCCTGGGAGCGCGACGGGTCCATGCTGTGCAGCGTGTTGCGGCGCACCCCGTCGTGATTCAGGTCGGCGATGTACAGCCGCAGCTCGCCCTGCGCGTCGCGCGCGCTGACCACGGCGATATCGGCGACATCGCCGTCGGGCACCGGCCACTTGCTGCCGCTGAGCCGGTTGTCGAGCACCTGCAGGTTCACCGCCTCCCCCGGCCCCTCGGCGTGGGCCAGGGCGCCGATCAGTTCCCCCGCTGCCAGCCGCGGCAGGTAGTGGGCGCGCTGGTCCGCGCTGCCGAAGCGCACGATCGCCTCGGTGGCCAGGTAGACGCTGGAGGAGAAGGGCACGGGCGCTAGTGCGCGACCGAGTTCCTCGGCGATCACACACAGCTCCAGGTAGCCCAGGCCCAGTCCGCCGTGCTCTTCCGGGATGGCCATGGCGGTCCAGCCCAGCTCGACGATCTTGCCCCACAGGTCGCGGTCACAGGCCGCGTCGCTTTCCAGTACGCCGCGCACCACTGCCGTGGTGCATTCCTGGCTGAGAAAATTGCGCGCCTGGTCGCGGATGAACTGCTGTTCCTCGGAAAATTCGAAATTCATGCCGGGTCCGTTGTTGTCGGTGGATTGTGTTCGCGGCGTAGATTATAGAGCCTGTCCCGCTGTCGGGCGGCTCAAGTAATTGCACTAGCGCGTCAAACCCCGGGGCAGCGGGTTATTGCAACAGCGTCGCGCGCAAGCGCGTGACATCCGCCTCGCTCAGGCCCAGCCCGTCGCGGACGTAGGCGTCGAAACCGCCCCAGCTGCGCTGCACCTCGTCGAAACCGGCCTGCAGCCAGGGCGCCTCCACACCCATCAGCACGGCGAGCTTGTCCGCCGCCTGGTCGCCCTTGAACAGGCGCAGTAACCTGAGCTGGTTGCTGCGCGACTCGATGGAGGGCGCCGCGCTGGCCAGGTAGTCACGCATCACCACGTCCTCGGGCACGCCGAGGATGCGCAGCAGCACCGCCGCGGCCCAGCCGGTGCGATCCTTGCCCGCACTGCAGTGCCAGGCCACCGGTGCGCCCTGCGCCGCCAGCACCTGCTGCAGGAACTGGCGGAACTGGGGCGTGAACTCGGTGGCGAACTGGCGGTTGGCGCTGATCATGGTGGCGCCCGGGTCGAAACCGTCGAAGTCGCCGCTTTCGATACGCGCGAAAATCTCGCCCACCAGCGCCTGGTTGGCGTCATCCAGTGTGGGTATGTCCACCACCTCGAAGGGCAGGGGATCCGGCAGGCGGTTGGGTTCCTCGACCTTTTCCTGCGCCGAGCGGAAATCCACCAGGGTGCGCAGGCCCAGGCCGGCCAGTCCCTCCAGGTCCTGGCGCGTCGCGTGCGCCAGGGTGCCGCTGCGGTAGAGCACACCCCAGCGCACCCGGCGCCCGTCGGCGGCGGGGTAGCCGCCGAGGTCGCGGAAGTTGTGTATGCCCTCGAAGTTCAGCAGGCGGTGCGCGGCGCGCTCGGGCGCGGGCAGTTGCGCCGGCACCTGCAGGGGTGGCGAGGGGACGAACTGGATGGCGGCAAACACCACCAGCAGCGACGCGACGGCGGACCAGGCCAGCGCTTTTTTCCCCATGGCGTTTTCCTCTGTTACGACTGGTTGCGGAGCATAGCACTATCGCCGCAACGGGTGACAGGCCGTGGGGGATTGTCGATAATCAGGCCCCGGGCACGATGCGCGTCGCCCTCTACAGAGGTTCAAGCATGTCCAGACTCAGCCTGTTATTGATCGCCGTCCTCGTCCTGTGCAGCCACGCCCAGGCCGAGCAGAACCTGCGCCTGATGGCGAACACCTCGCCGCCCTACGCGGACGCCAAACTGCCGCAGCAGGGTCTGGCGCTGGAGCTGGTGCAGCACGTGTTCGCCGGCACGGATTACACGGCACAGGTGAGTATCGAGAACTGGTCACGGGCGGTGGAAGGTGCGCAGCTGGGTGTCTACGACGGCCTGGCCGCGGCCTGGTACTCCGCCGAGCGCGACGAGTACCTGCTGTACAGTGAGCCCTACCTGCAGGCCGAGCTGATCATCCTCAAGCGCCGCGACAACAACAATCGCTACGACGAGCTGGCGGACCTGTCCGGGGCGCGCCTGGGCGTGCGCACGGACTACGCCTACGGCGTGGATTTCGACGCGGTGCCCGGCCTGGTGCTGGTACAGGAAAATCACCTGATCCAGAACCTGCTCAATCTGCAGAACGGCTCCGTGGATTTCGTCATCGGCGACCGGCGCACGGTCAATCACTACCTGCACGAGTACCTGAAGGACAGCATCAGCAAGTACACCGTCACCGGGGTCAAGCTGCCGGCGGTGGCGCGGCACCTGGCGGTCAACCGTAGCCTGCAGGGCCACGAGGATATCGTCGCCGCCTTCAACCGCGCCCTGGCGGCCGCGCGCAAGGACGGCTCCCACGCCGCGATCGTCGAGCGCTGGGACAGCCGCTACACGCAGGAATGAGCGCCGTTAGCGGTTCTCATAGCGGTTGAGGTCGAACAGGCCCGCCTCCAGCGGCTGCTCCTGCGCATAGCGCGCGCGCAGCTTGTCGCTGAGCGACCAGAACCACGGCGCGCTGCGCCGCACGCCGTAGCGCGACACCAGCGCGGCGTAGGCCTTGTCGCTGTCCAGCGCCGCGATAGCGTCGACGAAAGACGCCAGGTCGCTCTCCGGCAGCTGGAAAAACACGTTGGGGTAGGCGCCGATAAAGCCGCTGACCACGCTCACGTAGTCCTCGTCCGGCAGGCGCCGCTGCTCCTCCTTGAACAGCTGTGCGTTGTTCGTGAAGCCGTTGGTGTGTACCAGGGAGTAGATGCTGGAGCGGCCGTCCTTGTGCAGCACATCCAGGAACGCCACCTCCGGCAGGAAGCTGAGATTGGCCCCGGTCTGCCGTGCCAGGCGCTGTAACAGCGCATTGTCCACGTGGTAGCGCGCCGCCTGCGCGCCGTACTGCCGCTGTTTCAGCATGTCCATCAGCTCGACCTTGTGGTTGTCGCTGTGGTACTGGATGTCCGTGTCGCGGTCGAAGGCGACCGAGTCGCCCAGCACGTACTTTTTCGCGTGCTCCGCCGCGCCGCGGTACCAGTAGTCGCGCAGTTTCAGGCGCTCCGCTTCCGGCAGGAACAGCAGGAAGTTCTGTTCGCCCTCCATGCGCAGGAAGTCCATGTACAGGCGGGTTTCCAGCTGGTGGCCGACGTTGCCATAGACATCGAAACCCGCCACCAGCAGGTAGTGGATGCGCTCCAGCAGCGAGTAGTCGATCACCCAGGCGGTTTTCGGGTAGCGGCCGACCAGGCCCTTGACCACCGAGGCGCTGTCGGAATGGCGGAAGACCGTAAGCGAGGCGTTGTCGTTGTCGCCGTCGCCGTCCCAGATCAGGCCCAGGTCCACCGCCACGTCTTCCGCGCTGACCTGGCGCGCAATGAAATCCATCTTCGCCTTGAGAAACTGCAACTGGTTTTTCGCGTACTTGCGCCATTCCACCAGGGACACCAGCAGGCCGCTGTCGCCGCTGGGCATGCGCAGGTTGCCGCTCTCCTGGGCGAGGAAGTCAGCCGATGACTGCGCGGACTGGTCGTTCGGGTCGATGAACACGACCCAGAAATGGTCGTCGATGACGTTCAACGCCACCTGGCCGCGACACACCGGCCCCTTGATGAACCCCATGATTGTGAACTGCGCCTCGTCGAGCATGAAACGGTAGCGGCTCAGCTGCGGCAATTCGCGGAAGGCGACGAACGGGTTGGACGCAACGCGCGTGCTGTAGGAGGGCAGCTCGCTCACCGTGTACTGCGGCGCCAGGAACAGCTCGCGCCAGCGCGTCATGCGCGCCGCGTCCAGCGCGTAGGGCATGTGCCGCTTGGCCAGGGGCGTGGTGCGCGCCGGGCGCAGGCGGTAGTAGAAGGGCTCGGTCCCCGGCGAGTCGTAGGGGCGCCGGGTGGCGATGGTGTCGATGGGCTGTCCCGGCGGCGTGCGCGAACGCACCATCTCGTAGTAGCGCGAATCCGGCAGGTCGGCGAAGTACAGGGCGCCGATGAACAGGTGCTCGTAGATATAGCGCGACATGAGCTGCTCTTTCAGGCTGCTGCCATTGAAGAACCGCTCCCACTGGCGCAGGGCTTCACGCTCGGCCTTGCCGGGGGGCGCTGTGGCCACACCGGGGGCGCCAGCCTGCAACCAGTCCGCCAGCGTGGCGTGCTCCGCGTCGGACAGCGCCGGCATCGCGTAGGGCATGCCCCACAGCGGGTAGTCCCGGGCGAAAGCGTCAAACTCGTCGGCTTTCGGACACTGTTGTTGGCGATCCAGGCCGAGGTCGAAACTGTCCGGCAGGATGTCGCCCGCGGGCAGGGGATGCTGGCGTTTCAGGTTCAGCATGCGCGCCATGACGCCCGCCTGCGGCCGCCGTTCGTCGAGCACCGGGTAGAAACCCTTGTCGCGCCAGCCCGCCGTGTCGCTGGCGTCGTCGAACAGGCGCGTCAGGTTGGCGGTGAGCAGGCGCGTGCCGTCGTAGACCTTGTCCTTGCTGGCGCCGCGCTGCACCCCCGCCCAGGCGTCGAGTTTCAACTGGCAGGGCGCGTCGTAACAGCCGTGGCAGACCATGCAGCGGTTTTCCACGATGGGGGAGACCTGCGGCGGGTAGTCGGTGTCCGCCCGCAGCGGCAGGCAGGCCAGGCAGAGCAGGAACAGGGCGGGCAGGCCGCGAAAAAGTCGGTGGGGCATGACGCAGGGTGTCCTTTTGCGCTAACGGGCGGGGCTGTGGCGTATACGCCGACAGGTGCGGACCAGATTACCCGGCAACGGCCGCGCATACCAGCGGCGGGCGCCCTGTGGCGGTATCAATTTGCCCGCGGATGCAGTAACATGCGCGCCCTTCGGCAGGCCCCGACGGCAATTGCGCGGGCCGGCCATCGTACACTGCAGAGACTATCCCATGACTTTCGACCAACTGGGCTTGTGTGAGCCCCTGCTGCGCGCCGTGGCGGAAAAAGGCTATAGCGAGCCGTCCCCTGTCCAGGCCAGGGCCATCCCCGCGGTGCTGTCTGGCCGCGACGTGATGGCGGCCGCCCAGACCGGCACCGGCAAGACCGCCGGCTTTACCCTGCCCATCCTCGAGCACCTGCAGCGCTGTGACGCGCCGCACCCGCACCGCATCCGCGTGCTCGTGCTCACGCCCACCCGCGAGTTGGCCGCCCAGGTGGCCGACAGCATGACCACCTACGGCAAGTACCTGCCCTTCAAGACCAGCGTGGTCTTTGGCGGGGTCAAGATCAACCCGCAGATCGAGCGCCTGCGCCGTGGCGTCGATATCCTGGTGGCGACGCCGGGCCGCCTGCTGGACCTGCACCAGCAGGGCGAGGTGAACTTCTCCGACCTGGAGATACTGGTGCTGGACGAGGCGGACCGCATGCTCGACATGGGCTTCATCCACGACATCCGCCGCATCCTCAAGCTGCTGCCGGCTCAGCGCCAGAACCTGCTGTTCTCCGCCACCTTCGCGGAGCAGATCCGTGCTCTCACCGACACCATCCTGCACGACCCGGAGGAGGTCACGGTGTCGCCGCCCAACGCCACCGCCAACACGGTGCAGCAGTGGGTCTACCCGGTGGACAAGAAGCGCAAGTCCGCCGCATTGCTGGAACTGGTGGTCGACAACGACTGGGACCAGGTGCTGGTCTTCAGCCGCACCAAGCACGGCGCCAACCGCCTCGCGCAGTACCTGGACAAGGCGGGCGTGAACGCCGCCGCCATCCACGGCAACAAGAGCCAGGGCGCGCGCACGCGCGCGCTGTCGGGTTTCAAGAACGGTGATATCCGCGTGCTGGTGGCGACCGACATCGCCGCGCGCGGCCTGGATATCGCGCAGTTGCCGCAGGTGGTGAACTTCGATCTGCCCAACGTGCCCGAGGATTACGTGCACCGCATCGGCCGCACCGGCCGAGCGGGCTCGACCGGCACGGCCTACTCACTGGTCAGCGCCGACGAGATCGCGCACCTCAACGGCATCGAGCAACTCATCCAGCGCCATATCGAGCGCGCCTATGTCGACGGTTTCGAGCCGGACCACGAGTTGCCGCAGAGTGCCCCCCTGCGCAAACCGCGCGCGTCGGGCAGGCGCGGCGGTGGCGCCGCACACGGCCAGCAGGCCGCGAACCGCGGTGGCGGCAACCGCGCGGGCGAACAGCGCCCCGGCCAGGGCCGCAAGCGCCGCCGCCGGCGCCGCGCCGGCGGCAACGCGGCCTAGGCGGGTTCCGCGACCGGAGCCAGCACCGCGAAGGCCCAGCCTGCCCGCGTGTAGGGCGCGAGGAAGTCGGTGATGCCGGCAATCAGCGGCGGCAGGGATTTGGGCCGCCGGTAGCGCTTGCCCGGCATGAGCACGAAAGCGCGCGCCTGGCGCGCCCTGCCGCCCAGGTAATAGGTGACGCGCGGTTGTTTGCGCAGGTTCCTGACCCAGAACGAGCGCTCGCCGCGCACGGTGCTGACGAACACGTAGCGGCCCAGGCGGGTCGCCACCAGCGGCGTGCGCCGGGTGGCGCCACTGCGGAAACCGACGCTCTCCAGCACGATGAGTCCTCCCGGCACGAAACGCGGCGAGCCGATGCCGCGGCGCACCGCCGGTTCCACCACGCGATTGAGCATGCGGAAAAATTCCCGTTCCAGGCGGCTGTTATACGTGCTGCTCACATGACGTCTCCTCAGTAGGACTTGGGCATGCCCAGCACGTGCTCGCCGATGTAGTTCATGATCAGCTGCTCGGTGATGGGCAGGATGCGCATGAGCATGGATTCGCGGAACAGGCGCTCGACATTGTACTCCTTCGCCACACCCATGCCGCCGTGGGTGAGCACGGCGCGCTCGGCCGCGTGGTAACCGGCCTCGGCGCCGAGGTACTTGGCGGCGTTGGCCTGCGCCCCGCAGGGCTGGCCGGCGTCGTATAGCCGCGCCGCCTGCTGGCACATCAGCCAGGCGGCTTCCAGTTGCATCCAGTTTTGCGCCAGCGGATGCTGGATGCCCTGGTTCATGCCGATGGGGCGCCCGAACACCTCGCGCTCCTGCGCATAGCCGGCGGCGCGGCTCAGCGCATCCATGCCCAGGCCGACGGCGGCCGAACCGATGATGATACGCTCGGCGTTCATCGCCGCGAGGATGTAGGGAAAGCCCTTGCCCACCTCGCCGATCAGGTCCTGGTCGGGAATGAACAGGTCGTCGATGAACACCATATTGGAGTCCACCGCCTTGCGCGCCATCTTCGGGATGCGCTGCACCTCCAGCTTGTCGCGGTCGAAGTCGGTGTAGAACAGGCTGATACCGTCAGTGCGTTTTGCGCAGTCCTCGCGCTTCGTGGTGCGGCACAGCAGCAGGTACTTGGTAGCCACCTGGGCGGTGGTGGTCCAGATCTTGCGACCGTTGACGCGCCAGCCGCCGTCGACCTTCTCGGCGAAGGTGGTGATGCTGGTCGTGTCCAGCCCGGCGTTGGGTTCGGTGACGCCGAAGGCGACCTTGTCGCGGCCCTGCACCAGGTCGGGCACCCAGCGCGCCTGCTGCTCCTCCGTGCCAAACAGCAGTATGGGATGGGGGCCGAACAGGTTGATCTGGATGGTCGACGCCGCCGCCATACCGCCACCGCCATTGCCCACCGCGTGCATCATCATGGCCGCTTCGGCCACGCCCAGGTTCTGCCCGCCGTACTGTTCCGGCATGGTGATGCCCAGCCAGCCGCCCTCGGCCATGGCGCGGTGGAACTCCTCGGGGAACTCGCCGTCGGCGTCGCGCTCGCGCCAGTACTCGTCGGAAAACTGTCGGCACACCTGGCGCACGCCCTCGCGGATCGCCAGCAGGTCCTCGTCCTGTTCAAAAAAGCCCATCGCCTGTCCTCGATTACAACGTCCAGCGTGAGCGGGCATGTTAACTGGTTTTCCCCGATTTCGCGGCGCTATACTGCCTGTCCCACGCGCCCCCACAGGATAGCCCCATGACTGCACTGCCCGCCACGGTCGACGCCCGACTGGAATTCGACGCTCACGTCGCCACCCTGAGCTTCGCGCGCGACGACGTGCGCAACGAACTGACCGGTACGGCGCTGGTGGAGGATATCTGCGCCACCGTGCACTGGGCCAACAGCAACCCGCAGGTGCGGGCGCTGGTGATCACCGGGGAGGGCCGGGCCTTCAGCGCCGGGGGCAATGTCAAGGACATCCGCGACGGCTGCGGCATTTTCGCCGGTGCCCCGGCGCGTATCGCCGAGGGCTACCGGCACAGTATCCAGCGCATGACGCGGGCCCTGCACGGCCTGGAGGTGCCGGCAATCGCGGCGGTCAACGGCCCCGGCATCGGCGCCGGTTTCGACCTGGCCTGCATGTGCGACATCCGCCTGGGTTCGCCGGCGGCGAAATTCGGCGAGACCTTCCTCAATCTCGGCCTGATACCGGGCGACGGCGGCGCCTTTTTCCTGCAGCGCCTGGTGGGCTACCAGCGCGCGGCGGAACTGACCTTCAGCGGCCGTGTCATCGACGCCGACGAGGCGCTGCAGCTGGGATTGCTGCTGGAGATTGTCGCCGCGGAGGAACTGGTGCCGCGCGCCCGGGCGCTGGCCGCGGACTTCGCCAGCAAGCCGCCGCAGGCCCTGCGCATGAGCAAGCGCCTGATGAAGGCGGCGCAGCGCATGCAACTGGAGGACCTGCTCGACATGAGCGCGAGCTTCCAGGCCAGTTGCCACCACAGCGAGGATCACCGCCGCGCCATGGCGGCGATGCTGGAGAAGTCGCCGGCCGTGTACACGGGTGACTGAGCCGCGCCCTCAGACGCCGATCACGCCCTCGCTCACCAGCCGCTCGATATCCGCCCCGGCGAGCCCCGCCTCGGCGAGAATCTCGCGGCTGTGCTCGCCCAGTCGCGGCGGGTGCCTGTGCAGCGACGCGGGCGTCTCCGACAGGTGCCCCGGGTAGCGGATGTAGCGCATGGTGCCGGCATCGGGGTGCTCGGCGTCGAAGATCGTGCGGTTGTGGCGCGCCTGCGGGTCCTCGGCGAACTCGCGCACCGTTTTCACCGGGCCGAAGGGCACCCCGTGCGCATCCAGGCGCGCCAGCAGGTCCTCGGTGGTGAAGCGCTTCATCACCTCGCCGATGGCGTCCAGCCACGGGCCGAAGTCGCCGATGCGCTCGCCGACGTCGCGCATGCCCGGCGTCTGCAGCAGTTCCTCGCACTCCAGCGCCTTGCACAGGCCCTGGAAGTGGTTGTCCTGCAGCGCCATCCCCACGACGTAGCCGTCCTGGGTCTCGAAAGTGCGCAGTACCGCCAGCGGCGTGGGGTCCGGCATGTCGTTGGGCACGAAGGCATCCGTGGGCATCATGTCCGACAGCGAGGCGGCGGCCCAGCTGTCGATCATGGGCACGTCCACGCGCTGCCCCTTGCCGGTGCCGCCGGGGCGGTCCCGGGCGTACAGGGCGGACACGCCGATACCGGCGGCGATATGCGCTGTGGTCTTGTCCACGATGGCCGACTGGATGAGCTGCGGCCGGTCGCCGAAGGGCATGCCCTGGATGAAACAGCCGCCGACCAGGCCCTGGGCGATCGGGTCGTAGACGGGGCGGTCGGAGTAGGGGCCGTCCGGCCCGAAGCCGCTGATCGCCAGGTAGATGAGACGCTCGTTGTCGGCGCGCAGGGCCTCGTAGCCGATGCCCAGCCGGTCCGCCACCCCGGCGCGAAAGTTCTCCAGCAGCAGGTCCGCGTCCGCCGCCAGGCGCTTGATCAGGGCGATGCCCTCGGGGTGCTTCAGGTCTACCGCGAGGCTGCGCTTGTTGCGGTTCTGTTGTGCGTAAAAGCCACTCAGCCCGGCCTGCTGCGGCGGCGCCATCCAGCGCGCGACCTCGCCGTGCAGGGGCTCGATCTTGATCACGTCGGCGCCGAGGTCGCCCAGGTGCTGGCCGCACAGCGGGCCGGTAATCATGCCGGTGATGTCCAGGACGCGTATGCCCGCCAGCGGACCCTCCGCCGGCTGGTCGAGTTTGATATCCATGCGTGCTCCCTGTTGTCGTACCCGAACTGCGTATTGTGGTCTGCCCGCGCCGCCGCTGACATGGCGCAAACGGCCAGCCCGGGTGGAGTGTACTGCATGGCTCGCGCGCTGCGCAGTCCGCAGCGGCAGCAGCGGCGCCCGCGGCCCTGCGCCGGCTCGAGCCGCTGGTGATTTGCCGCCGGCTCTGTTTTAATGACCGTCTGGTCAAAATATACCCGCAAGAGGCCCCGACTCGCCGGTGAATAATTACACAGGGCAGCGCATTTTCAGCGCGCTGGCGGCCTGCCTGGCGCTGCCGCTGCTGGTGGCGTGCAAGGCGACCACGCTGCAGGCGCCGCCGCCGGGCGTGGCCGCCGACTGGCCCGCTTACGGCGCCAGCGCTGGCGGCAGTCATTTTTCCCGCGCCAACCAGATCACCCCGGACAATGTCGCCGCGCTGCAGGTCGCCTGGACGCACCGCTCGGGCGACTACCGCGAGGCGCAGCGCGACGGACCGCCTCCCGGATTGTCGCAGAGCTCCATGCAGGTCACCCCCATCGTGGTGCAGGACCGCCTGTACTACTGCACCCCGTTCAACCGCGTCTTCGCCCTGGATGCCCAGAGCGGCGCGGAACTGTGGTCCTATGACCCCGGGGTGAACATGGACGAGGTGCCGGTGTTGCCGAACTGCCGCGGGGTCAGCAGCTGGCGCAGCGGCGCCGAGGGTTTTTGCGAGCACCGTATCGTGTTCGGCACCTTCGATGCGCGCCTGATCGCGCTGGACGCCGCCAGCGGGCGGCCCTGCCCGGACTTCGGTGACGGCGGGCAGGTCGATACCAGCGACGGCCTCTCGGCGCACCACCCCGGCGAGTACGGCATTACCTCGCCGCCGGCGATCATCGGCGACCGCCTGGTCACCGGCTCCATGGTGCTGGACAACCAGCGCACCGACTCCCCCGGCGGCGTGGTGCGCGCCTACAACATACGCAGCGGCGCGCTGGAGTGGGCGTTCAGCGCGGTGCCGCCGGGTACGCCGGCGCGCAACGCGGACGGTACCTGGCGCGCCGGCACCACCAACGTGTGGTCCATCATCGCCGCCGACGAGGAGCTGGGGCTGGTCTACCTGCCCACGGGCAACACCACGCCGGACTACTACGGCGGGCACCGCCAGGGACTGGACCACTATTCCAGTTCCGTGGTCGCGCTGCACGCCGACAGCGGCGAGGTCGCCTGGCACTACCAGTTCGTGCACCACGACCTGTGGGACTACGACACCCCGGCGCAGCCGACGCTGGTGACGCTGACCGTCGACGGCGAAGCTGTTCCCGCCCTGGTGCAGGTGACCAAGATGGGCATGACCTTCGTGCTCAACCGGCAGACCGGCGAACCGCTGTGGCCGGTCCAGGAGCGCCCGGTGCCGCAGCGGGGCCTGGTCCCGGGCGAGTACCTGTCGCCGACGCAGCCCTTTCCCAGCCACGTGCCCTACACCGTGGAGGGACCGCTGACGCCGGAGATGGCCTGGGGCCTGACTTTCTGGGACCGCGGGCACTGCGCCGACAAACTGCGCGATATGCACAACGATGGCATCTACACGCCGCCGTCGTTGCAGGGCAGTATCAATTACCCGAGCAACGCCGGCGGCAACAACTGGGGCTCGCCCGCGATCGACCCGGACAGCGGCGTCATGGTGGTGCACACCAATCGCGTACCCGGCTTCACGCGGTTGATCCCGCGCGAGCAATGTGCCGGGAGCATGCAGCTCCAGGAGGGCACGCCCTACTGCGTGGACGCGGGCTGGCTGATGTCGCCGCTGGGACTGCCCTGCACCGCGCCGCCCTGGGGTACGCTGGACGCCATCGACCTGGTCGCCGGGCGCACGCTGTGGAGTGTGCCGATGGGCACCACCCGTGACCTGGCCCCTTTCCCCTTCTGGTGGATAGAGGGGCTGCCGGGCATGGCCGGGCCCATGCTGACCGCCACCGGGCTGGTGTTTGCCGGGGTATCCAACGAGCACGTGCTGCGCGCCTTCGATGTGCGCACCGGGCAGGAGCTGTGGCGCGGCGACCTGCCGACGGCGGGCAACGCCCTGCCCATGACCTACCAGGTGCGCCCCGGCGGCCGGCAGTTTGTGGTCATCGCGGCCGGCGGTCACTGGGCCGGCGGCAGTCCGCCGGGCGACCACCTGGTGGCCTTTGCCCTGCCGCGGGCGCCGCAAACCGATTGAACTGCAGGAGACAACGATAATGAAAGCGTCCAGACTGATACCGGCGATGCTGGTCTTCCTCGCCGCCCAGGTCGCGGCCTACGAGCCGCCGCGCACCGCCGGCGGCAAGGTCGACTTCAGCGGCGTCTGGCAGGTACTCAACAGCGCCAACCACAATCTCGAGGCGCACCCGGGCCGCGCCGCCCAGGTCATGCGCGAGGGGCCCGTGGTGCCGGTGCCGGCGAAGGAACTGGTGGCGCTGGGCGCGGTGGGCGCCCTGCCGCCCAGCCTGGGTGTGGTCGAAGGCGGCGCAATACCCTACAAGCCCGGCGCCCTGGCGCAGCGCGAGGAGAACGCGCGCAACTGGGTGAGCGCCGACCCGGAAGTGTACTGCTACCTGCCGGGCATCCCGCGCGCCACCTACATGCCGCACCCCTTCCGTATCGTGCACAACGACAACGCGTTGCTGTTTTCCTACGCCTATGCCGGGGCGGTGCGCAATGTGGCGCTGTCCGACCCGGGCCCGGCGCCCATCGACTCCTGGATGGGCCAGTCCTGGGCGCGCTGGGAAGGCGATACGCTGGTGATCGAGACCACCGGCATGAACGACCGCACCTGGCTCGATCGCGCGGGCAATTACCACAGCGACCAGCTCGTGGTGACCGAGCGTTTTGTGCGCACCTCGGATCACACCATCGACTACTCGGCGACCCTGGAAGACCCACAGGTGTTCACCCGCCCGTGGACGATTCGCATGCCCCTGTACCGGCGCGTCGGCGCGGACGAGAACATGCTACAGTTCAACTGCGTCGAGTACGTCGAGGAACTGATGTACGGGCACCTGCGCAGGGAACCCCTCGATTGAGTCGCCGGCTCGAAGGAGGCCACACCGCATGATTGCACGACTGTTTGCCGCGTACTGCCTGGTGCTGCCCGCCCTGGCCACAGCCCAGCAGTGGCAGGCGCCGCGCATGCCCTGGGGCCACCCGGACCTGCAGGGCATCTGGACCAGCGCCACCCTGACCGAACTGAAGCGGCCGGATGAAATCGAGGAACTGGTGCTGACCGAGGCGCAGGCCGCGTTCATCGAGAAAAACGGCGCCGAGCGGCTCGAGGAGATCGACAACCTGCCCGAGGGCGATTTGCAGGCGGGCGAAAATGTCGGCGGCTACAATTCCTTCTGGGTCGACCCCGGCACGCGTGTGCTGCGCGTGCGCGGCGAGCCGCGCAGCTCCATCATCGTCGAGCCCGACGACGGCGAGGTGCCTTACACACTGTGGGGCCGCGCCAGGTTCTACTGGAACGGTTACCGCATGATGAGCCGCCACGACAATCCCGAGGAGCGCCCCAACGGCGAGCGCTGCACGGTGGGCTTCGGCTCCTCCGGCGGGCCGCCGATGCTGCCGGTGCTGTACAACAACAACTACCAGTTCGTGCAGTCCCGCGACCACGTCTTCATCCTGGTGGAGATGAACCACAACGTGCGCACCGTGCGCCTGAACGCCAGCCCGCTGCCGCCGGCGCTGCGCCCCTGGCTGGGGGATTCCCTGGGTCACTGGGAGGGCGATACCCTGGTGGTGCGCACCACGCAGTTCCACCCGCAGCAGAACATGCGCCTGGCGATCAAGCACCAGCTGTTCATGACCCAGGACAGCGTGGTCGAGGAGCGATTTACCCGGCTCAACGACGACGAGATTCTCTACCAGTTCGAAGTCAGCGACGACAGCATCTACCGACAGCCCTGGCGCGGCGAACTGACCCTGCGCGCCAGCGAGGGGCCGATCTACGAGTACGCCTGCCACGAGGGCAACTACGCGCTGCCGAATATTCTCGCCGGCGCGCGCCAGGAAGAAGAGGGATAAACCATGTTGCACACCAGACTGATCGCCCTGTCACTGCTGCCGCTGGTCGCGCTGCTGTCCTGGCAGGTGCGCGGCCACCACGCGTTTTCCGCCGAGTTCGACAAGGACGCGCCGGTGACGCTGGAGGGCAAGGTGACCCGGGTGGAGTGGATCAATCCCCACGCGTGGATTCACCTGGCGGTGGTGGCGCAGGACGGTAGTACCGAGGACTGGATGGTGGAGGGCGGTACACCGAACACGCTGCTGCGCTCGGGCATTCACAAGAACTCCCTGCCCATCGGCAGTGAGATACGCGTGCGCGGCTACCAGGCCAAGGACAAGCGCTGCCAGCCCGCCTGCAAGGCCAACGGCCGCGACCTGATCTTCGCCGACGGGCGCCGGGTGTTCATGGGCTCCTCGGGCACCGGCGCGCCGAAAGACGGCTCCGATCCGCGCGACCGCTAGCGCGGGCGAACGACGACTTGAACCGCTGGATCTACGACTTCGCCGTCTGGGTGGACGGCCACGACTGGAGCACCGCGCTGCACGAGTCGTACTACCTGTACAACTGGGTCGAGTCCACCCACGTGCTGGCGCTGATGATCAGCCTGGGCATGCTGTTCCTGATCGACCTGCGCATGCTGGGCCTGGCGCTCACGGATGTGCCGGCCAGCGCCGTCGCCAGGCGTCTCAACCTGCCCATGCTGGTCGGCTTCAGCGTGATGATCGTCACCGGCGTGCTGCTGTTCTACGCCATTCCCGTGCGCACCGCGCAGAGCCTGTGGTTTCGCGTCAAGCTGGTTTTGCTGCTGCTGGCGGCGCTCAACGCCTGGCTGTTTCACCGCCGCCTGCGCGCCGCGCCCGCCGGCTGGGAACTCGCGGCGCGCGCACCGGCGCGCCTGCGGCTGGGCGCGGCGCTGTCCCTTGTCTTCTGGGCATTGATCGTCATTTGCGGGCGATTCATCGCCTACGACTGGTTCGATTGCAGCGCCGCCCCGGCGCCCCTTATCGCCACGCTGGCCGGCTGCATCGACGGCCAGGCGCAGTTCTAGGCGGTGGCGGTGAGCGCGTTTTCCCTGCCCTACAGCCGCAGCGCCGCGGTCGCAGCGCTGCTTGTTGCCGGCGCCTGGCTGGGACTGTCCGACTGGCGCCTGCAGGCCTGGCAGGAGCTGCTGCCATTGTTCGAGTGGATGGAAACGACGCCGCTCGGTGTCGCCGGCAAGACCTGGGGCGCCGTGTTCGCACTGGTGCAGGCGCTGCACCTGTTGTCCATGGCCCTGCTCGGCGGCGCGGTGCTGGTCGCCGATGCGCGCCTGCTCGGCCTGTTGCTGCGCGAAGTGCCGCTGGCCACGGTGCAGCAGCGCTGCCACCGGGTGTTTGCCTGGGCCCTGCTGGTGGTCGTGTGCAGCGGCGTCTTCATGGCCTGCGGCGTGGCGGTCAAGGTCTATTACCTGCCGGTGTTCTGGTACAAGATGCTGGCGTTGGCGGTGGGCGTCGTGTTCGTGTACCTGGTGCGGCGGCCGCTGCTGCGCCACGCCGACGCGGTGCACCCGTGGACGCTGCGCCTGGTGGCGCTGGCTTCGCTGATGATCTGGTTCTCGGTGGCGGCCACCGGGCGCTGGATCGGTTTTTCCGGCTAGGAGGTCGCCGTGGACGAGGACCGGGGTAACGCCCAGGCAAGGGATGCGCAGTGCGCGGCGCTGCTGGCCTGCGCCGCGGTGGTACTGGGTTTTGTCATGTACTGGTGGGGCGAAATCGAGTCGGTGCGCGAGCTGCTGGAGATGGCCTACGGCTGAACATCGGCGGCGAGGTCGTAGTGGAAGCTGCGCCCGTCGCGCAACTCCGTCGCCGCGGTGAAGTAACCGCTGCTGCGCAGTCGCAGCGTTATCTCGCGGTCCCCGCGATTCTGCCAGAACCAGCCATGGATGCCGTCGAAGGGCGCGCTGTAGCTGCCCGCGGCGGCGGCTGCGCGCGACGTCTCGAAACTCTGGGCGAAACCCGGTGCCGCCCCGTCCGGCTCCGCGTGCAGGTCGTACACCACCTCGCCCTGCGCCTGCCAGTCGAACAGCAGCACCGCGCCGGCGCGCATGCGGTACTTGTATTCCACCGCCTCGAAGGGCGCCAGGCGGAAGCTGATCTCGTCCCGCGTCCACGGCGCGTCCTGCGCGCGCAGGGGCGAGTCCTCGCTGCCGGCCAGGTCGAGCAGTCCCAGGGCCGCGCCGCTGCCCAGCGGGTCCCAGCCGTACTCGGCGGGCAGGATGAGGGTCACCAGCAGTAGCGCCGCCAGCGCCAGCGCGGCTGCGCTGGCGGCAATGATGCTCGCGGCGGACGGGGCCGCGCTCATGAGAACAGGTACCCCGCGAACTGGTTGCCCGCGAGCACGAACCCGGCGCACATCAGCACCGCGTTGGCGCCGAAAGCCTGTTGCGCGAAGCGCGGCCTGGCGCGCCAGCCCAGCAGCAGCGCGAGTAACAGGCCCAGGGCGAGCGCCTGTCCCAGCTCCACGCCGAGGTTGAAGCTGAGCAGGTTGCGCAGCAGGCCATCGTCGCCGACAAGGCCCTGCAGTTTCGTCGCCAGCCCGAGGCCGTGAAACAGGCCAAAGACGAACACCGCTATGCGCGTGTCGGGCGCGACACCGAAGACGCGCTTAAACCCGCCCATGTTCTCGAAGGCCTTGTACACCACCGACAGCCCGATGATCGCGTCCACCAGGTGCGCATTGACCTGCCACTGCGCCCACACACCCAGCACCAGGGTGAGGCTGTGGCCGAGCGTGAACAGGGTGACGTAGAGCAGGATGTCGCGCCCGCGGTAGAGAAAGAAGATCACGCCCAGCAGGAACAGCAGGTGATCCGCGCCGGTGACCATGTGTTTCGCGCCCAGGTAGAGAAATGGCCCGGTGGCCGCACCCTGCAGGCCCTGCACGAAGGCGGCGTTGGCGGCGGAGAGATCGTGGGCCTGGCCGGGCAGGGCGGCGGCGAACAACGCCACGAGCGCGATGGCCGGCAGCGCCCGCATCAGTCGTCGCGGGCTTCGGGCCAGTACTGGTTGTGGCAGGCGCGGCATACCTGGTAGATATGCCCGCCGGCATCGAACAGCGCCTGGGCGTCGCGCGCGCGGGCGGCCTGCAGGGCGCCCTCGGCGGCGCTGACCAGGCCCTGGGCGTACTCCACCCAGTCGTCGCCGGCGGCGCGGCCGGGCAACATGAGCAGGTTGCCCGACTCGCCCAGGGTCGCGGCGGCCCAGGTCACCCGCTCCCACGCCGCCTCGCTGTCCGGCGATAAATCCTCCTCTCCGTCGGCGGTGATGATGAACCCGGCGGAATCCCAGATCACCTCGGCGGCCGGCTCCAGCACCCATTCCATGGTCTGGTGCAGGTCGGTGAGCAGGCGGTAGGGCGGCCCTTCCTGCGGCGGCGGCTCCTGCGCGCAGGCGGCGAGCAGTGCGACGGCCAGGGCGAGCAGGCAGCAAGCGTGAATTCTTTTCATGGTGATGCCTCCTGCAGGTAGGCGTCCACCCGCAGTTGCGCATTCTCGCGAATATCCATGTAAAACAGCGTGTAGTCCAGACCGTGGTAGTTGCCGGCGATGCCGCGCTCGCCGAAGGGCGTGGCGGACTGGTCGCTGACGAACAGGCGGCCGCCGGCGCATTCCGCCTCGACATGCTTTGGCAATGGCGCGTCGTGGGGTGCAAAAATCACGTCGCGGGCGGCGTCGTCGCCGGACAGCTCGACGTGGTACTCGCCGGAATCGGGCACGGCCCCGACGTGCTGTTCGCGTCCTGCCCGGGGGCCGTCCAGGCGCCAGGTCAGGGGGTTGGTGCAGACATTGGGCAGCGGGTCCTGGTCCTCGCGCACCGCCTCGCTCCAGGTATCCCAGTGCACGGCGCAGTGCAGCTGCCGCGGCGCGTCGCACAGCGCGATGTCCTGCAGGTCGTCGAATTGCGCCGTTTCCAGCCCGCCGCCGATCAGGTAGGCGGCGACCATGCGCGCGGCCAGCGGCGTGCCGTCAATTTTTTCCCGCAGCAGGCGTATACCGTGGTGCGTGCCCTGGCTGTGGCTGGCCAGGATGAAGGGGCGGCCCTGGTTGTAGTGCGCCAGGAAGTAGTCGAAGGCGCGCTCGACGTCCGTGTAGGCGAAGCCCAGCACCGCCTCGCGGGTGGCCTCGTCGGCGGCGAAATAGGTATAGATGGACGCCTGCCGGTAGCGCGGTGCGTACACGTTGCAGCAGCCGTTGTAGGGGCTGGCCTGGTTGGCGATCATCCAGCGGGTGTTCTCCTCGGTGGACGTGTCCGCGTCCATGGAGAAGGTCCAGCTGCTGCCCTTGAGGAACCCGGTGGGGTGGATGAAGAACACATCGACCGGCGCCTGCCCCTGCGCCACGCCGCGCTCGACCCCGGCCGGGACCAGGTCGGCCAGGTCCTGTCGCGACGGCAGCGCGGCCCAGTTGTGCTCGTCCGCGTAATCGGGGGGCGGCACCGCGTCGCCGGGATCAAACGGCTCATCCGGCGCCCCGGTGGCGAAATCGTACAGCAACCTGGCCGTGGGCACATTGCCCGTGGCCACGATGAGTGTGAGGGCGATGGCCAGCAGCGCCAGCAGGGCGAGCAGACCTCTTTTCAACCAGCGCATGGCGTCACCTTTGTTAGCGTTCTTTGTAGTGGCGGTATCGGCTGCGTGCGGCACGCGCCTGGCGTGCGCCGCAGTGTCAGCGATGCTATGCGCTGCGCCCGCGCAAGGCAAGGCCCGCTTACGGCGCCGGCGCCAGGCTGCGCAACTGCTCCACGACCAGCGCCAGTGCCCGCCCGCGGTTGGCGCTGCGCCAGGCCAGGTGACAGGGCGCGGACGGCAGCGCCTCGGCCAGCGGCAGCATGCACATCTCGCCGCTGTCCAGGTGTGGCTGCACCAGGTATCGCGGCAGGGTGCCCACGCCGAGCCCCGCCAGTTGCGCCTGCAGTTTCTGCCGCATCCCGGACACCACCAGCGTGGCGCCGCCGCCGGCGATGCCGCGGGAGATGGCTGGCTGGTTGCGCGAACTGTCGTTGATCACCACCAGCCGGTAGCGCGCGATGGTCTCACGGCCCAGGGGCCGCGGTTCGGCGCAGATCGGGTGGTCCGCGCGGGCGCAGAACACGAACGGGTTGGTGAACCAGGGCTCGTGGCGCAGGCCGCGGCGGCTGGGCACCTCGTCCACCGCGCCCACGGCGAGATCGACACGGTCCTCCAGCAGCGCTTCCCAGGTGCCGCCCAGCACCTCCTCGCTGACGCTGACCGCGATGTCCGGGCGCTCGGCGTACAGGCGCTGCAGCGCCTGGTTGAGCAGGTGGTCGTCGATGCTGTGGTCGCGGGCGATGCGCAGCCGCGGCTCCCAGCCGGTGGCCGCCTGCTGTGTATCCAGCGCGAGCTTCTCGGCGGCGACCAGCAACTGGCGACCCTCGTCCACCAGCAGTCGCCCGGCATGGGTGAGCACCGCGCGGCGCCCCTCCTTGCGGAACAGGGTGGCGCCCAGGTCCTGTTCCAGCTTCTGCACCGAGTAGGACACAGCCGACGGCACGCGATTGAGGCTCGCCGCGGCGGCGGCGAAGCTGCCCTTGCGTTCAATGGCGTCCAGCACCAGCAGGGCGTCCAGGTTCAGCTTCATACATCAAATATTTTGAATAAATTGGACTAAATGTATCGCTTTTATGTTGGCGTATCAAATCTATACTGTGCTCTAAACGGTCATCAAATCTGAACGAAAAAAGGTTCCAGCGGCGGGGGTGACGGCCGGAACAGCGACAAACACAGCGACAAATACAGTGACAGGAGGAGCAGGCAATGGGTTTACTCGTAGACGGGCAATGGCGCGACCAGTGGTACGACACGGCCGCGAGCGGCGGGCGCTTCGAGCGCCAGACCAGCCGCTACCGCAACTGGATTACCGCCGATGGCGCCGCGGGCCCCGACGGGGAGGGCGGTTTTGCCGCGCAGGCCGGGCGCTACCACCTGTACGTGTCCCTGGCCTGCCCCTGGGCCCATCGCACGCTGATCTATCGCGCGGTGAAGGGACTGGAAGACCTGATCAGCGTGTCGGTGGTGCAGCCGCTGATGCTGGAGAACGGTTGGGAGTTCGGCGCCGGCGGCGACGACCTGTACGGCGCGCGCTACCTGCACGAGATCTACACGCGGGTGGATCCGCGTGCCTCCGGCCGCGTCACCGTGCCGGTGCTGTGGGACAAGCAGCGCGAAACCATCGTCAGCAATGAGAGCGCGGAGATCATCCGCATGTTCAACAGCGCCTTCGATGGCCTTACCGGCAACCGCGAGGACTTCTACCCGGCGCCGCTGCGCGCCGACATCGACGCGCTCAATGCGCGGGTGTACGAGGCGGTCAACAACGGCGTCTACCGCGCGGGCTTCGCCACCAGCCAACAGGCCTACGAGGAGGCCTACCACGCGCTGTTTGCCATGCTCGACGAACTCGATGAGCGCCTGGGGCGCAGCCGCTACCTGCTCGGCGAGCGCATCACCGAGGCGGACTGGCGGCTGCTGACCACCCTGTTGCGCTTCGACGCGGTGTATTTTGGCCATTTCAAGACCAACCGCCAGCGCATCGAGGACTTCGCCAACCTGCCGGGTTACGTGCGCGACCTGTACCAGCAGCCGGGCGTGGCGGCGACGCTGGACATGCAGCACATCAAGCAGCACTACTACGGCAGTCACGCCACCATCAACCCCACCGGCATCGTGCCGCTGGGCCAGGAAATCGACTTTGGCCGCCCGCATGGGCGCGAGGGCGTCGGCGCGGCGCACAGGAGAACGGCATGAGCAGGACCAGGCAACTTTCCCGGCGCATCGACGCCAGGCCGTCCAGTGACGGCGACGGGGTGCGCATTCACCGCATCGGCGGGCGCGAGGTGAGCGCGGTGTTCGATCCCTTTCTCATGCTGGACGAGATTCGCAGTGCCGATGGCAGTGACTACATCGGCGGCTTCCCGCCGCACCCGCACCGCGGCTTCGAAACGGTCACCTACATGCTGCACGGGCGCATGCGCCACGAGGATCACCTGGGCAATCGCGGCCTGCTCAGCGACGGCGGCGTGCAGTGGATGACCGCCGGCCGCGGCGTCATCCACTCGGAGATGCCCGAGCAGAGCGACGGCCTGCTGCACGGTTTCCAGCTCTGGCTGAACCTGCCCGCAGCGGAAAAAATGCGCCCGGCGGATTACGCGGACTACTCTGCCGGACAGCTGCCCCGGGTGCCGGTGGCGGGCGGTGAGGTGCGCGTGATCGCCGGGCGTTTCGCCGGCGTCGCCAGTCCGGTGGTCACCGGTACCACCGCGCCGCTCTATCTCGACCTGCGGCTGGAGCCCGGCGCCGCCCTCGCTGTGCCGGTGCCCGCGCGGCAACAGGCGTCGCTTTACGTGTACGAGGGCGCGACCGGGGAACTGGCTGCGCGGCAGCTGGGTATCTATACCGATGGCGACACGCTGGCGTTGCACGCCGGGCCCGAAGGAGTGCGCGCGCTGCTGCTGGCGGGTACGCCGCTGCGCGAGCCGGTGCACCAGTACGGCCCCTTCGTCATGAATTCGATGACGGAGATCGAACAGGCTATCGACGACTACAACAGCGGTCGCCTGACCGCGGCATGACACAGGAGGACAACATGCAAACCGACTACCAGAATACACACAACAGGGTGAGTCTCGCCGGGCTGGAGCCGCTGATCACCGCGCGCTGGTCGCCGCGCGCCTACCTCGATACCCCGGTGACCCAGGATGAACTGGCGCTGGTGTTCGAGGCCGCGCGCCTCTCGCCAAGCTGTTACAACGAGCAGCCCTGGCGTTTCTACACCTCGACCGACGCCAGCTACGACCACTTCCTGGAATTGCTGGTGGAGGGCAACCAGGCCTGGGCGAAGTCCGCGCCGGTCATCGGGTTTGTCGTCGCCAGCCGCAACTTCGAGCGCAACGGCAAGGAGAACGTCCACGCCGCTTTCGACACCGGCTCGGCCTGGATGGCGATGAGCCTGCAGGCTCGCGCGCTGGGCCTGTACACCCACGGCATGGGCGGGATTCACTATGACAGGGTCTACACGGCGCTCGGCCTGGACCCGGATGCCGACCAGGTCATCTGCGGCTTCACCCTGGGCCACGTGGATCCCGCCGGAGCCGAGGAACTCAGCGCGCGCAAGCCCCGCGAGGCGATCTGGACCGCGGTGAGCTGAGTCCGCGCCGCGCCTGAAATCTTTTCCGCTGCCAGTGGCAGAAATTACACGGGGGTCGTGCCGGCCCCCGTTTTTTGCGCGGGCGATTTTGCCGCCGAAGCGGTCCATGTCCCTGATATAACGGCCGAAATCATGCCCCTGGCACGCTTGTTGCTGCCTCTGTGGCAGCGGGGCGCTGTAGGTCCCGGAAAACGTCAACCTCATTCAGGGAGAAGGAGATCAATATGTACAAGCGTAAATCTTTCAGGCACGCAGCCAGCGCCATCGCACTCGGCCTGGCCCTTGCGTCCCCGGTCATGGCCGGCGACAGGGACTACGAGGGCGCCGCGAGCGACGCGTGGAAAGAGGGCAAGCTCGACACCATGTACCTGGTGAACCGGCACCTGAACAACTTCTCTATCGACCCCGAAGTCAGCGGCGACCGCGTGATCCTTATCGGCAAGGTGGAGTCCGAGATCGACCGGGACCTGGCGCAGGAAATCGCCCAGGGCATGTCGGGCATCGACGAGGTGGATAACCGCCTGCAGATCGTACCCGCGGCCGAGGCCCGGTCTGCGGCGAACAAGGATGGCCGCGAGTACTCCACCCTGGTCGAGGACGCCACCCTGGCCGCGGAAGTGAAACTGAAATTGCTGGCCAACGGCAACACCGACGGGCTGTCGATCGACGTCGACGCCGAGGACGCGCAGATCACGCTGACGGGCACGGTGCAGTCCGCCGAGGAAAAATCCCTCGCCGGCAAGATCGCCGGCAACGTCGAGGGAGTGCGCGACGTGGACAATCGCCTGCAACTGGAAAAAGCCTGATCACAGGCGCAATCGCTGAGAGAACGGGAGGCGTGCGCGCCACCCCTCGCGCAACTGCACGCGAACAGGCGCCGCCGGACGAGTGGTCCCCAAACGCTCGCCCGGCGGCGCCGCCCGCGGTGCGTCTCAGGCCGCGCCGGCCCGCGCGGCTTCGCCGCCGGCGAGCATGCCGGCCAGGCGCTCGCCGACAATCTGCTCGGCGTCGGCCATGATCTTGCGCACCAGCTCCGCGCAGCTGGGGATATCGTTGATCAGGCCGCCGCTCATACCGACCGTGACCATGCCCGCCTCAATGTCGCCGGTCGTCCAGGCCTTGTCCTGGTTCTTGCCCGACACCAGTTCGTGCACCTGGGAGAAATCGCCTCCGGCGGCTTCCACTTCTGCCACCTTGTCCGCCACCCCGTTGCGGTAGACGCGCGCGGTGTTGCGGTAGCTGCGGAAGATCAGCCGGGTCTGGGTCTCGTTCATCTCGACGATCTTGCGCTTGATGTCCTCGTGAATCGGCGCCTCCTGCGTCACCATGAAGCGCGAGCCCATGTTGATACCCTCGCAGCCCAGGGCCAGCGCCGCCGCCAGGCCGCGGCCGTCGGCGATACCGCCCGAGGCGACCACGGGAATTTTCAGCGCGGCCGCCGCGGCGGGAAACAGTACCAGGCCGCCGATGTCCTCTTCCCCGGGGTGCCCGGCGCACTCGAAACCGTCGATGCTCACCACGGCGACGCCCAGGCGCTCGGCCTTGAGCGCGTGGCGCACGGCGACGCACTTGTGAATGACCTTGATGCCGTGGGCGTTGAAGATGTCCATGAACGGCTCCGGGCTGCGCCCGGCGGTTTCCACGATTTTCACACCGCTGCGGACGATGACATCCACGTAATCGTCGTAATTGATCTCGGTGGAGACCACACCGACGGTCAGGTTGACGCCGAAGGGCTTGTCGGTGAGTGAGCGGCAGCGTGCGATCTCCGCCTCCAGGCCCTCCGGGGTGGGTTGTGTCAGCGCGGTCATCACACCCAGGGCGCCGGCGTTGGAGGCGGCCGCGGCCAGGTCCGCGGTGCCCACGCGCATCATGCCGCCGCAGATGATGGGGGTGTCGATATCCAGTAGTTCGGTCAGTCGTGTCTTCATCGGGTAGCCCTGTTGCTCCTGTCTGGGTGGGTGGCGCCCTGCGCCCGGCGGCGCAATATGGCATAACTTGTGACATATTGGAACCGCCAGCGCCGCTGCGGTAATCTGGCCCCTGGCCAACCCCGGGAGCCGGCGCCATGGAACTGGACATCGAGGTACAGGAAATCCTGCGCCATCTCGCGCAGATGGGCATGGCCTTCGGCCTTGCCCTGCCGATCGCGCTGAACCGTGAGCACAGCCAGGAGGGCGCCGGCCTGCGCACATTCCCGCTGGTGGCCATCGCCTCCTGCGCCTTCATGCTCGTGGGCATGAGCGTGTACGAGGGTTCGGACGCGGAGGCCAGGGTGATGTACGGCATCATCACCGGCATGGGTTTTATCGGTGGTGGCTCGGTGTTCAAGAACGAGAACGGTACGTCCGGCACGGCCACCGCCGCCGGCATCTGGCTCACCGGGGCGATCGGCCTGGCGGTCGCCTACCGCCGCTACGAGGTGGCGATCGTGCTGTCCGTGGTGGGTTTCCTCATCTTCCAGTTTTCCGGGTTCCTCAAGCGCGCCGCCAGGGACTGATACGCCTGCGCGTGTAAAACTTGCCGGCGCGGCGCAGGAATTGCCCTGCTGATAGCCGCGACGCCCCCTGCGGCTGCCAGGCGCCTGGCCTGCCCGGCCGCTGGCACGCAAGTTGCCTCTCTACAATTAACGCAGGTGAAGTACGGGAGGCTGTCATGCGTGGCACTGCCTGGCTGAATCGGGCACTGGGCGCGTTTTCTATCGGGCTCGTCGCAGACGGCCTGCATGTCGTGGTCGGCTGGGCGCTGGCGGGACAAGCGGCATGGTTTCTGTTTATTATCGGCATGATCCTGCTGCTTGTTCACATGGTGCGTGGCGGCTCCGGTTAGGCCGGTTTCGGACGCGGCTGCAATGTGGAATGATGGGGCGCGAGCGCAGATTCGATGTGGAAAACAGGAACATGTGGACAAAGCTGAAGTTCGTGCTCAAGGTCACCTGGCTGTCCGTGCGGCGGCTGCTCGCGGACAACTGCATGCGCAACGCGGCGGCACTGTCGTTCTATGCGCTGTTCTCCGTCGGGCCGATCATCCTGCTGGCGTCGTACGTGGCCGGTATGTGGGCGGCGGAGGTGAATTTCCAGGAGCAGATCGCCGAACAGTTTTCCGGGCTCATGGGTGAGCGCGCTGCGGCGGGTATCGAGGTCCTGATCAGCACGCTGGACCAGGAGCAGCAGCGAGGCTGGAAACTCGCGCTGGGCCTGGGCGTGCTCGCCTTCTCCGCGACCAATATCTTCATCCAGGTGCAGACGACGTTCAACGAGATTTTCCGCGTGGAATCCATGCCCAGCGCGGGTCTGGTGAAGCAGGCCATCGACCGCGTCATGTCGCTGGGCATCATCGTCAGCCTGGGTTTCCTGTTGATCGTATCGCTGGTGCTGGATTCGGCGGTCATGGTGTTTCACGATTACCTTTTCAGCATCCTCAACGATGCCGCAGTGATTGTCGTTCAGGTGCTGCAGATGCTGTTGATGATTACGCTCATCAGTGGTGTCATCTACGCGATGTTTCACTTTCTGCCCGATGTGCACCTGTCGCGGCGCAGCAAGCTGCAGGGCAGCGTGCTGGTGGCGGTGATGCTGTTGTTGGGCAAGTACGCCATCGGTATGATCATCGCGCGCAGCGAATTGAGCCAGCTCGGCGGGGCCGCCGCCTCGGTGCTCGTGCTGATGCTGTGGGTCTACTACACCGCCATCATCCTTTTTTTCGGGGCCGAGGTGGTGAGTGTCACCGCCGACGAGGAAGGCGCGGAACCCGTGCCCAGGCGCTACGCGCGGCGGGTGTACAAGCTCAGCGCGGCAGAACTGGAGGCGCGGCGGGGAGGTGAAACGGACACGTCCCCGGTACCCGCACACAAAGCAGAATCCGCAGGGAACTGAATGTACGGCGACAATCCCAACGACGAGCAACTGCGCCAGGCCTGGAGCGATTTCTGCGCGCAACTGCAGGCCGCCGGTGAAACGGTGTTTCGCGACACCGCCCCCATCGGCGACCTGGATCGCGCCAAGGGCCTGCGCCTGATGGCGCGCAATATCGCCCTGGGCTTGCAGTTTCACCTGGACAACAATGACCCGGCCTGCCCGGAGCTGCTGCACTACTTCGACCCGTTGCGCAAACAGGGCGGCGACAACGCCGATGCGCTCTATGTCGGCGCGCCCGTGGACGGCGCACACACCTATCGCATCAGCGGCCAGCGCGGCACGGCACGCTACTTCGCGGTGACCGTGCTCGAGGACGGCGTCACGCCCTGGGGCGGGGCGGTGGTGGGCAGCCTGGTGGACGATGAAATCGACGTCGCCGAGGACGGCAGTTTCGAGATCGTGCTGTCTCCCGACGAACACCCGGGCAACTGGATTCGCACCACCCCGGGCGCCTGGCGCGTCACCGTGCGGCAGTTTTTCGCCGACTGGGTCAACGAGGCGCCCATGGACGCGCGTATCGACTGCCTGGACGCGGAGGCGGGCGGGCCGCGGTTCGATATCGATACACTGTGCCAGGGACTGGATCGCGCGGCCAACTGGGTGCGCGCATCCACGACCTACTGGGCCGACATGCTGGACCGCTGGCAGGCGCGGCCCAACCATTTCCTGTCCTACCGCCAGCTGGACGATAACGCCATCGACGCCACGCCCGGGGGCGAGCCGTTGATCTGCTACTGGCGCGTGCCCGCGGACGAGGCGCTGCTGGTGCGCGTCACGCCCCCCGCGGCGCGTTTCTGGTCGGTGGAGTTCGGCAATTACTGGTGGGAGACCATGGACTACCGCTACCGCCTGTGCAGCACCAACTGCCATCACGCGGTGCTGGAGGACAGTGGCGAGCTGTTGCTGGTAGTGGCCCACGACGACCCCGGTGTGCCCAACTGGCTGGATCCCTCGGGACATGGGGAGGGCTATATCACGGTGCGCTGGATCGGCGCCGCCGAATGCCCGACGCCCCATTGCGAGCAGGTACCGCTGGGGGAATTGGCCGCGCACCTGCCCGAGGGGGTGAAACGCATCGACGCACAGGGCCGGCGCGCCCAGCTCGCCGAGCGCCGCGCCGGGGCGCAGCGGCGTTTCCGCTACTGAGAATACCGGGAGGCAGCGCATGGAGGGCAGGGACAGCAGCCTGTGGCAGGCCCCGCAGCCACCTGACTGGCTGGCGCGCATGAATGCGGAAGGCGACTGTTTCGACCTGGCGGCGGTGGTGCCGCTGGACGCGCAGTCGCTGCTGGACCACGCCCGCCGCGTCACCGGGCTGGACGATTTCGGTGACGAGTTGTGGCGCGAGCCCTTCGCCGTATACATTCGCGCGCTGGAGGAGGAGGCCCGGCTCACCCTGATGGGTCGCCTGATGGCGCGCAATGACATCCTGTTGTGGTTGGCCACGCGGCTGCGCGTGGTGGATGCGCTGCGCCGCCACCCGGAGATTCTCCAGCAGCCCGTGCCCGCGCCGATGTTCGTGGTCGGCCTGCCGCGCAGCGGCACCTCCATTCTCTACGAACTGCTCGCCCAGGACCCCGCGGCCGGCGTGCCCCTGATGTGGGAGGCGCTGCAACCCTGCCCACCGCCGGAGGCGGCGACCTACGCCAGCGATCCGCGCATCGACGTTGCCCACCGGCTGTTCACGCAGTGGAGTCGCGTGGCGCCGGAGTTTGCCGGCATGCATGAAATGCGCGGCGATATTCCCGCCGAGTGCGGCCTGTTGATGGCGCCGACCTTCGTCTCCGATCACAATGCCTCGCTGCACCAGACGCCGTCCTACAGCGCCTGGCTGGCGCAGGCCGACTTCCTGCCGGTGTACCGGTACCACAGGCAGGTGCTGCAAATCCTGCAGTGGAAAAACCCGCGGCAGCGCTGGCTGTTGAAGGCGCCGGAACACCAGGTGCACCTGGAGACGCTGCTGGCGGTCTACCCGGACGCGCGTATCGTGCAGACCCATCGCGACCCGATCAAGTGCATGGCCTCGGCCACCAGCCTGATGGGGACGCTGTATTCCATGCGTTCGGAGCAGCCTTTCAACGCGGCGATGTTCGAAAACATCATCATGGGGGAGGCCACGGCGAACCGGCTGGAGGCGGTCATGGCGCTGCGCGAGACCGGTGTCGTGCCGGCGCAGAACATCACCGATTCGCGCTACCAGGACCTGATGGACGATCCGCTGGCCTGTATCGAAAGCATCTACGCGCATTTCGACATGGCCCTGTCCGCGCAGGCGCGAAAGCGCATGCTGGCCTACCTGCAGGAGAAACCGCGCGGCAAGTTCGGCGCGCACCGCTACACGGTAGGACCGGAGCGCGCTGCCGAGCGCGCCCTGTTCCGGCGCTACCAGGAGCGTTACAACGTGCCGGACGAGGCCTAGCCCCGCCGTTCAGTCGGCCAGGCGCCGTATGATGTTCTCGGCGTAGTCCTCCATGTAGCGCTTCTTCTCATCCAGGCTGGAATGACGTTTGCCCAGGGCGTAGAGGAAGGGCGGCGCTACCGTGCTGTCCAGGCCGTCGTCGCGCAGGCGCGCGTAGAGGTCGTAGGAAGGGGTGTCGGCGATGCCCAGCATGGCCTCGAAGGGCAGGTGCTCGCGGCCGCACTCGGCGCGCAGTGACTGCAGGCGCGCCAGCAGCGGCGCGACGTCCTGCGGCGCGGTACCCGCGCCGATGTAACCGTCGCCGACGCGCGCGGTGCGGCGCAGCGCGGCTGCGGAGGAACCGCCAATATAGATGGCGGGTTGCTTCGTCGGCGCAGGGCTCAGCTGCACGCGGGGAAAATCGAAGAACTCGCCGTGGTGCTCCACCATGCCACCGCGCCACAGCTTGCGCAGCACCTCGATGGACTCGTCGGTAATCGCGCCGCGCCGGTGGAAGTCGACCCCGTAGATGTCGAATTCCTCCTTCATCCAGCCCACCCCGGCGCCGAGGATGAAGCGGTTGTCGCTGAGCACCGCCAGCGTCGCCGCTGCGCGCGCCACCTCGTGGGGATTGCGCAGGGGCAGCACGTAGACGCCGCAGGTGAATTTCAGCCGCGAGGTCACCGCCGCCATGGCGGCGAAGATCGCCGTCTGGTCCGGGTACTCGTCCTCCGGGCGCATGGGCGGCAGTCCGTTGTCCGAGTAGGGGTAGTCCGGCGCAATGGACTCCGGGTACACCGCGTGGTCACCGCTCATCAGGCCGTGAAAGCCCAGTTCCTCGGCCGCGCGCGCGATCTCGACGAGTTGCCCGGTCTCGGCCCAGGTGATGGCTTGCCAGAATTTCACTGTTCGTCGTTATGTCCGGAGTAGGTGATATTGGTGTCGCCGGCGGTTGTTGAGAAACCCTGTGCGGATTCCGACGCCTTGTCCGCTGTGGACTGGTCTGTCTCGGGGCCGTGTTCTGTTGGTGCACTCTGTCCTGTGAGCAGCGATTTCAATGGTGATGAGCCGTCGTCCGACAGGGCACTTTCGAGCCCCAATTCCTCGATGAGGTTTTTCGCCAGCGGATGCATCATCTGGTATTTGAGCATCGCTGCGACAATGTCGTTGGCCGCGCCACCCGAGCCGTTCCCTGCGTGGTTTTCGCCACCGGCGATACCGTTGATACCATTGACGTCGAGAATCTTGATGGACTCGATTTGCTCGGCGGGTTTTACGGATTCCGCAATAATGGCGGGCAGGGACTCTATCATGGCCAGTTTTACAGCCAGGCTGATCTGCTCATTGCTTAGAATATTCTTTGCTTCGTTGAGCAGCCTTGTCCCTTCGGCCTCTGCGTCGTACTTGAGACGGATTGACTCCGCGGCAGCTCTGGCTTCTGTCTCGACGGCAATCGCATTGTCTTCGGCTGCAGATTTTTCCGCCTCGGCTCGCACTCGTACCGCGATCGCTTCACGCTCAGCCGCCTCCGCGGCCTTGATCAGTTCCACCGACTTGTCGCGTTCGGCCTCGGCCGTCTCCTTGACCGTAATGACATTCTCCTGCTCTCGCACGGCATCAGCCTTGGCTTTATCGGCCTCCGCCTTGGCGCGAGACTGCTCCTTGGATTTCTCCGCCACAGCGATGTCGCGGTCCTGGTTGGCCAGCTCAATCGTTTTTTCCTTTTCGATCTCCCTTTCGCGCACTGATCGATCAGCCTCGATGCTGCCTTCGCGAGTGGCCCGGGATTTTGCGATCTCCGCGAGTTCGACCTCGCGGTTTGCCAGAATATCGGCAGATTCCGCCTCCTTGCGTTTTTCCGCAGCTGTCAGGCGAATTTCTGCTTGCTGACTCGCCCTGCGGTTCTCCACCTCCCGTTGTTGACCTAGACGAGCGAACTCCTCCTCCTGTGCGATTGTCAGCGACTGCTGTTCGGTTTCCAGGTTTTTGCGCTCGATCTGAATTCGGGTGTCCTGCTCGATATCGTTGCGCTTCTTGCGCCTCTCCTCGATTTCCTGAGTGAGCTTTGTCAGGCCTTCGGCATCAAATGCGTTATCGGGATTGAAGTATTCCTTCGCGGTCTGGTCGAGTCCGGTAAGCGATACTGTCTCCAGTTCCAGTCCGTTCTTGTTGAGATCTTCCGCGCCCGTCGTTTGCACCTGTTGAACGAACTCGGAGCGGGATTCATGCAACTGCTCCATGGTCATGCCTGCAGCAACCGAACGCAGAGCATCCACGAATTTGCCTTCTACGAGTTTTTTCAGGTCTTCGGGCACCATCGTGCGCTCACCCAGTGTCTGCGCCGCAGTAGCGATAGCATCTGTGTCGGGTTTGACGCGTACATAAAATTCCGCAGTGACGTCCACACGCATTCGGTCTTTGGTGATCAGGGCTTGCTCATTGGCGCGTAGTACTTCCAGGCGCAGGGTGTTCATGTTCACCCAGATAATGTCGTGCAGCACCGGAAGGACGAAAGCGCCGCCATCCTTGATAACTTTTTGCCCACCGAATCCCGTACGGACGTAGGCCCTCTCCTTGGTGGCGCGCTTGTAGAGTCGTGCAAAAATGAAGCCCAGTGTAAGCAGTGCGATAAACAGCACTACCGCTATTGAACCGATACTGAATAGTGAGTCAATCATTGAAATAGCCTCCTTGTTTAACCTGTTTTTCGATCATCAGTCGCTCAGAATGTCATCGTTATTGCGAACTGCGACAAACAGGCTTCCCTCTTTTCTGACGAGTAGTAGTTCTTCGCCCTGATGTAAATCGCCGTGGCCCTGTTCCGGCTTTACATGCACGTAGTGTGATTGTCCGTAGCGGTCGGTCAGTTTTGCTTCCGCCGCGCGCTCGGGGGTGGCGGACCCTAGTGTGATAACAGCTATTTTTCCTATAAAGCTGTCGGCATTGACGGCGGAAGATTCGGTATTCGGCATTATCTTCTCAAGCGTCAGTGCTGACACTCTCAGGATCGGGATGCTGCCAGCCAAGGCGGCAGCGGTAGCTGCTGATGCTGGTAATAGCAGGCCACTGAGGCTATAAAAGGCTCCCTGGAGGATGTAGCCTGTAAGGCCAAAACTGGTAAGAAAAATCACCAGCAGCATCAATAGCGGAACGCGGCCGACGCGCAGCCATCCAAGAATCCGGGATAGCGCATTGGGAGACGAGGTCTCAGGTGGATTGATGTCGCTCAAGCTGTCCAGGCCAGCGTCTGTAGCCGCGATGTCGATATCCGCGTCAAAATCGGGTATCAGCGTATCCAGAAAGCTGAAGATGCCCATACCCAGCACCGTTCCTACACCTTCAAGCAGCGCGATTATCAGCATAAGGCAGATCGCTATGGCAAACGGCTGGTTGTGCTGTGCGACGATGAACTCAATCATCAGCTTTGCTCGCGTTTGAACTTCTCCAGGCGTTCTTTTATGCGATGACGTCGGGCAAGTTCCTCCAGCTCGGCAATTTTTGCGGGGTCGGCGTGTGCTGCAGCACCCGGTGTGCCAGTGATACCGCGCGCCACACGGTCGAAGGTACTGTTGGCTCTTTCAACTGCCTTGTCTACGGAGCCCGCGCCGCTTTCGGGGCGTACTGCGGCCTCTCCCGAGCCGGTCGATTCTGCCAGGGTGGCTTTTGCCTGTGCCAGTTCATCTTCCATCTCACGGCGCCGTCCCTGCAGTGCAAGAATATAGTTCTCAAGCTCTTTTTCCCTGTCGCTGCAATCGGCTATAGTCTTTTCCAGCAGGGGTAGCTGGGCCTCGATGTCGAGCTGTGATTGCACCGCTGCTTCCCCCAGGTCTTCCCGTCCTTCCTGCAGGGCCAGCTTGATTTTCTCAGTCAGTTCTTCATGCCGGTTGTTTTCAGAGACCAGTCGAAGGTTGGCGTTGTGCTTTTGTGCTTTAACCTTGCCCAGTTCGTCCCTAACGTCACCGATAGCACTCTCGATTTCCCGGATTGCCTCGGCCATAACGATTTCAGGCGCGGCACCCTCGGCGCTTTCGACCAGATGATTGATTGATCCCGTGACGATTCGGGTAACTTTTGATAGCAATGACTCAGTCATGACACACTCCTTGCGCTTTGAATGATTTGTCCTTGAACCAATTCCGCCAGTTGTAGACTCTTTTCTATATTTCTCTCGTAGACGTCACTTGAGTAGCAACCTCTGTCTGCGGTCAGCCCGAGTTGCAACACGGATTCTACGTGTCGGGCGTGTTGTTCGAACAGTGCATTTTCGATCTTCCTGAGAGCGGTTTCTCCCTCGATGCGAATTGCGTCAGTGTGGCTAAGCGCGGACGCCAACGCCAGCGGAAGCCAGGTGAGGAATCGCTCCAGAAAATCAGAATGGACGCCTGCCTCGTGTTCGGCAAGCTTCACCGCGGTCTGGGTTTCCTTCAGTAGACCCTCTGCCAGTTCGATAGCAGAAGGATAGTGGTCGTGAGCCCGCCTGGCACTGTCTGCGCCCCGGACGAGGCTGCGCAATTTGTCACTGATCGTGGTGGCGCCATCTACTTTCAAGGTTGCGAGTATGTTCTGCTCTTCATCGCTTAGCCTTACTGTGACCACCGCTGACTTCCTGCCCATGCTGGCCTACCTGGTTGTATTTCAATGTAATACAAATAAATACAGGATGTTCGCGGCCAGGGCAAGTTATTTTTATGTTTCTTCCCGTGGAATAGCGAAATACTGCTCGTAGTTGCTGAAGATATCCCGCAGGTAGTCCAGCTCCAGGCCTGTATCCGCCAACTCGTACAGGTGCTTGCCGTGCTTGTCCGCCGGGTTGGCGTCGAGGAAGGCCTGCATGCGCCGCGCCGCCTCGTCGCCCAGCTCGAAGCCGAAGTGGCGGTAGGCGCGGCGCACGGTGCCCACCTGGTCCTGCATGAAGTCGCGGAAGTACAGGTCGACGATCTGCGCTTCAGGGATGCCCCCGCTGCGCCGGTAGGCCACCGTGTTGTCGTAGCCCATGGCCAGGCCCTCGGCGTAGTGGCGCGAGATCGCCGCCATATCGACGTGTTCGGACGCCAGGCCCTGCAGCACGCGGGTCAGGTTGCTCATGGATATCACGGTCTTCACCGGGTCGCGGTGGGTCTGCACGAACAGCGCGTCCGGGTACTCCCGGTGCACGTACTCCAGGTGCCACATGTGCTGCGGCGATTTCAGCGCCCAGCGCACCCCGGGGCAGCGCCATTGCAGCACCTGCAGGAAACGGCGGTGCCAGCGGAATGCTGAAGCCATGTCGTGCTGCATCACCCAGTGGTCGTAGGTCGGCACGTTGAACTGCACGTAGAAGATCATGGACGTGATATCCAGCGACATGAAGGCCACGCATTCCTGTGCGCGCTGCGCGCCCATCGGGTGCATCTGTTTGAATTCGGGGATGAACTGGTCAACGCGGTCCAGGTCCGCCTGGCAGCGCGCGATGCGCGGGTCACTGTCGTAGCTGGCGCTCTGCGGCGGCGGCAGCGGGTAGGAGACCTCCCAGGACTGGGGCACGCGGTTGTCCGGGTCCCTGGCCAGCAGATCGTGGAAAATGGTGGTGCCGGAGCGCGGCGGCCCGACCACGAACATCGGCCTGTCCACCGGCTGCTCGGTAATCTCGGGGTGGCGCTTGAGCAGGTCGACGATGCCCAGGCGGTTCTGCAGCGTGCGCAGCAGGTCGGCGCGCGCGATCATGCGCCCGAGCAGGCTCAGGCGCGCCTCGTTCTCCAGGCCGTCCAGCAGCATGCGCAGGGGCGCCTCGAAGTCGTCCTCGCCGAAGTCCTGCAGGCCAGTATTTTTACGCGCGCTGCGCAGCAGGTTGTCGAACTGCAGGTTCACCGGGTGCAGGCCGACCGCACTGGCGCCGCGGCCGGCGAGGTTGAGCAGGCGCAGGGGCAGGGGGAACCGGCTCATGCTCAGCGCGCCAGTTGCGCCAGTTTCACCACCTCGGCGTGCGGCGTCTGCACCTCGCCCTCGACCATGAAGAAGCGCCAGAACACCAGGCCCAGGGGTTTGCCTTCGGTGTCGAGCCAGTTGGGCAGGCCGGGGTCCTCGTGGGCGAGGATCATGCGAAAGCTGCCGTCATCCTCCAGGCTGGTCTGCGCGCGGTTGAGGGACACCTGGCGGTTGCGGTAGTCCAGCGTCTGCTGGAAGCGGTTCCACAGGCACACGTTGCCGAAACAGCACTGCGGCCAGCGGCCGGTGATCACCAGCGCCTCGTCCGGTGCGAGGAAATAGGGCGCCATGGAGTAGTGCGCGTCGAAGGCGGCCAGGCCGAAGTCGCCGGGGGGGACCGGCGCCGGGAACTCGTTCGGGGTGAGGCAGACGAAAGCCGGCGGCTCGCTGTTCGCCATGGGCGGCATGCCCAGCGTGCGGCCGCGCACCGCGGCGGCGACGCGGCGGATGCCGGCGGCGATGCTGGCGTCGTCCGGTGCGGCGGGCGTGGCGTCGCGGGTCAGGCACTCGATGCGCAGCCTGGGTTCCAGGTCCGGCTGCGCGGCAGCCGGTTGCGGTTGTTCGAAATAGTGCCGGGTGGTGATGCGCGCGGCCTCCGGCGTCAGCGCCAGCCAGTTGCGTTCGCGCGGTTCGCCGCCGATATAGAGGGTGAAGTTGCCGTTGCTGTCGATGTCCATATCCAGGTTGTTCAGCACGCCCGCCGTATTGGTCGCCATGTCGCCGTCGGCGCAGCCCTCCTCGATGGTTACCGAAAAGTATGCTGCGCCCTGCAGGTTGCCGTGCACGACATAGGTGTGGCCGTCGGTGACCGGCGCGTCGAAGTAGATGGCGTCGGAGTTGTCGCCGGTGAGTTTGCGGCTGGGGGTGACGATGCGGCGGAAGTCCGGCGATTGCGGGTCCTGCTCGAAGTAGCCGACCAGGGCGGCCTCCAGAATATGCATGAGGGCGCGATGGGAGTCGGCGACGTCCGCCTCGCTGGCCAGGTTCCATTCCGGGCCCGACCAGCGCTCGTCGATTTCCTGTAACAGCGCGATCAGTTCGTGCAGGGCGGTGCGGCTCTCGGTAGTAATGGTCATGCTGTTACCTCGGTAGTCTATTGTTCGGCTTTCAGGTGTGGGTTGCGTGTCTCGTAGGGGATGTCGAAGCGCTCGCGGTAGAACATCAGGCGCGCGTCGACCTCGTCCCGGTCCAGCCCGAACTGCTCCAGGCTGTACTTGTGCGCGCCGTGCTTGTGCTGGGCGTTGCTGTCCAGCCACGCGGCCATGCCGCTGCGGGCCTGTTCCTCGAAGGGCATGCCGAGGAAAGTGTAGATGCCGCGCATGGCCTGCTCCCAGTCGGCGGTGATGTCGGCGTAGAGAACATCGTACTGCTGTTGCGGCGGGCACAGCTGCCGGTCGCGGAAATTCTTGTGCAGCATGCGCTCGGTCTTGTCCAGCCAGTGGCGCCCGACCTGGTACGGGTCGACGTGGTCGTTGTCGCGCACCAGCGAGTTCCAGGCGGTCGAGCACACTGAGCCCACCACCTTGATCGGGTCGCGATGCGGGCAGATCAGGCGCGCCCCGGGGAAAACGTGCAACAGCGCATCGGTGTCCTGCATGTGCTGGGGCGTCTTCAACACCCAGGGCTTGTCCTGCGGGTCGCCGCGGAACCACGACACCAGCTTCATCAGGTCGACCATGTATTCGTAGGCGTAGTGCTGGTCGTGGGTCATGATGTACTCGGCGAAGCTGGGCAGCTCGTTGATGATCTCGAAGATCTGCGAGGTCATCGCGTGCTGCAGCAGGCCCAGTTCCTCCTCCACCTCCAGGGTCCCAAGGGGGTGCACCGCCTCGACCTGGGGGCTGGTGTAGAGCACCGCCTTGAGCGCGCCGTCCAGCGCCTTGATGCGCGGATCGGGCTGGCCTGCCGCGCGCGCTGCGAAACACTCCGGCGTGGGCACCGGGTAGACGCTTTCCCAGGATTTCAGGTGCAGGAAGCGCTGGTCGGACGCCAGCAGGCGGTGCAGTCGCGTGGTGCCGGAACGTCCCAGCCCGACGATGACCACCGGGTCGGGCATGCGGCGCGCGAGGATTTCCGGGTGGCGCCGGAACAGGTCCTGGGCGCGCAGGCGTGCCTGTAGCAGGCGCTCGATGTTGCTCCTGGCCAGCCAGCGGCCCAGGGGGTTGAGCCGCGCCTCCTCGTTGGTCGAGCGCACCAGCACCTGTAGTGGTTCGAGAAAGCGCTCGTCGCCGAAGTCATCCAGTCCCGTGGCCTTGCGCGCATCGTCCAGCAATTGCTGCACGTCCAGCGGGAAGCGCGCCAGGCCGACCTTTTGCGCCGCGCGCAGCAGCGTGTTGGCGGCGCGCCAGGGGACGCGCTGGTAGTCCGTTGCGCGCATTTTCTGCATGTCGTTCATCATCCTTACCCTTGTGTGCGCCGTCCGCCGGCGGGGCGCAGCTTTACGCGCCCGGTCATTTGCGAAAGAATGCCCCATTCTGCGGCAAACGATACAGGGTCGTCACCGAGCTTATGAGCGTTAACCGCGCCAAGCGCCCCAGCCGCGCCGCCACCGTCGACGTCATTCTCGAGGCCGCGCGCGCCTGCTACCTGCACGAGGGCATCGACGCCACCGGCATGCGCGAGGTCGCCGCACGCGCCGGGATCGCGCGCTCCACCCTGTACCGCTATTTCCCGCGCCGCGACGACCTGCTGCTCGCGGTGATGAAGGAGGAAATGCTCGCCGTCAATGTCAGTATCCAGCGCCGTGTACAGTCCTTTGACGACTTTCCCGACCAGGTGGTGGAGGGGCTGTTGTTCGCCATTCGCGCGATCAACCGGCGCCCCTTGCTGCGCGCGGTGTTCGTCGCCGCCGAGGCCGGCCGTGTGCGCAGTGTGCTGTGGGAATCGGCGGATTTTCTCAGTTTCGGCGACGAGCTCATGCGCTACGTGATCGAACCGGCGCAGGCGAGCGGGATGCTGCAGGATGCGGTGTCTGCGGACGTGCTCACCGAGTGGATCTACCGCCAGTTGCTGTCTTTCCTCACCCTGCCCAGCCAGCGCATCCGCGGCGAGGAGGAGCTGCGCGCTACGCTGCACGCGCTGCTGGTGCCGGTGTTGTTGCAGTAACCGGCGCCCGCGCGGCAAGAATCTCGTGCGCGCAGTTGTAGCCGGGCAGGAAGGTCACGCCGGGGCCGGGGTGGCAGGACGAGCCGCACAGGAACAGTCCCGGCAGCGGTGTGGTGTGACCGGTGCCATCCACCAGGCAGCGTTCGCCGATCATCTGGTCCGGGTGCAGCAGGCCGTGCGTCCAGTCGCCGCCGGTGACGCCGTGCATGCTGGCGAAGTGGTCACTGGAGAAGATGGCCTGGTCGACGATCAGTTCGCGGAAGTCCGGCATGTACTGGCACCAGTGATCTATGATTTTGTCCGCGACCTCGTCGCGCAGCTTGCCGCGCAGGGACTTGTCCGCCTCGCAGGGGAAGTAGAAACCGTAGGCGCTGGCAACGTGATAGCCCTGCGGTGCGAGGCTGGGGTCATTGACGCTGGGAATCTGGAAGGCCAGCGGCATCTGTTGCGGTACCCGGCCCGCCGCGCAGGCCTCGTAGCTGCGTTGCAACTCCTCGGGGTCGAGCACCATCGCGCCGCCGAATTGCGACCGGGGTACGCGCTGCAGCGCGGCGTAGCGTCCGCCCCAGTGCGGCAGGCCGCGCAGCTTGAACAGCATGTGTACGAAGGCGCCGCGGTGGGTGAAGGCATCCACGCGCGCCTGCTCCGGTTGCGCCAGCGCGTGCCCGGCCAGCAGGTGATTGAAGGTCGCCTGCTTGTCCAGGTTCGACACCACGCATTCGGCGTACAGGCGCTCACCGTTTTTCAGCTCGACGCCCGCCGCGCGCCCGTCCTGCACCAGTATGCGCGCGACACGCTGCTTCAGGTGCACCTCGCCACCGAGTTCCTCTATCTGCCTGGCCAGGCATTCCGACAGGCTGCCGATGCCGCCCTTGACGCGCTGCATCAGGCCCTCGGAGCCCTCCTGCGCCATGGTGTAGATCAGGCACAGCCCCGATCCGGGTGTGTACGGGCCCTTGTAGGTCGCCTGCACCGCGGCGAAGGCCATCGCGGCGCGCAGCTCGCGGTGTTTTACCCTGTCCGGGAAAAAGCGGTCGATGATGTCCATGGCCGAGCCCTTGAAGGCCAGCTCCAGATGTTCGCGCTGTTGCGGCGTTGCGGCCTCGGCGATGAGGTCTTCCAGGCGGCGTGGCGCCTTGCGCGCGGTGAAGCGGTCCAGCACCCGCGCCGGGTAGGCGCAGAACTTGAGAAAACGCGCAAAGCCGAGCATCGCCCCCGGTCCGAACTGGCGCAGGAGGTTGAACGAGGTGCGCAGTGCGCTGCGAAAGAAAATCAGCGGGCGGCCGTCGCCGCCCACCAGGTTGACCGCCATCACCGGCAGCGGGATCAGCTCCACGCCGTGTGACTCGAAGTCGAAATACGCCTTGACCTCCGCCGACAGTGGGAACAGGCAGCTCGCACCGACCTCGTTGCGGCAGCCGCGCAGGATTTCCCGCGTACCGCCCATGCCGCCCACGTAGTTGTTCTTTTCCAGCACCAGGACGCGTCGCCCGTTGCGTGCCAGTACCAGGCCCGCCGCCAGACCGTTGTGGCCGGCGCCGACCACGATGCAATCGTAGCGCTGCTGTTCCCGCCCCGCCGTGCTCTTTGCTGTCATAAGCCCTGCTCCTGCCGGTCGCGTCGCTTGTGTCAGTCGCTCGTCGGACATATTATGAAAAATGTCCTATGGCGGCAAGCGCAGTCTGGCTGCCCCGCACAACGCTTCTGGAGAGATGCCATGCTTACCGATGTAGTCACTCTCGGCAGCGCCGCGACCCGCGGCCTGGGCGCCCTGGCCGCCGATTCCCTGGGCGACCTGGTGGGCGCCAGCCTGCCTTTTCGGCCGCAGCAGGTGTGCCGCGCGGACACCATGAACCGTCTGCTGCGCGAGGGCGCTGTGCGGCCCTGGCCGCGCCCCCCGGCGGTGACCGCGGTGCGCCGGCAACCGGTGCCCGCGGTCAGCAGCAACTGCCAGAACCTGGTGCTGGACCTGGAGCAGTCCGGTCCGGCACTGTTGCCCGACAGCGTGTTCGTCAAGCTGCCCATGGAGCAGCTGGCGACGCGCTGGTTCATGGGCATCATGCGCTCCTGGCGCCTGGAATCGCATTTTTTCCGCCATGTCGCCGGCGACCTGCCGCTGCGCACGCCGGTGACCTACGCCACTGCCTGGCGTGGTACGCGCTTCTACCTGATACAGGAAAACCTGCGGCAGGACCCAGGCGTCGAGCTGTTCGTCAATCCCGACATGGCCAGCGGACCCTCGCTGGCGCTGGTGCGGCGCTGCCTGGACGCATTCGCGTGCCTGCACGCCTGCCACGTGCACCTGGACCCGGTTGCGCGCGCCGCGATCCTGCCGCTGACCTACCACCCCTTCCTCTCACCGCGCCTGGGCCGGGTGTCGCGCGCGCTGAACAGCCTCGCATTGCGGCCCTGTCTCGACAAGCGCCCCGGCGTCATCCCGCCGGAGGTGGCGGCGGCCTACCGTCGTTCCATCGACAACTGGGACCGTTTGCTGCAATTCTGGTTCTCCGGCCCATTGTCCCTGCTGCACGGCGACAGCCACCTGGGCAACTTTTTCGTCAGCGGTGACGCCATGGGCATGCTCGACTGGCAGGCGGCGCACTGGGGCAAGGGCGTGCGCGATGTGCAGTACTTCCTCATCGACTCCCTGCCGCGCCCGCTGCTGGAGGCCCACGAACGCGAGCTGGTCGACTACTACGTCGAGCGCCGCGCGGCGCACGGCGCGCCGGTGGACGCCGCAGCGACCTGGCAGGAGTATCGCGCGTTCACCTTCCACACGTTGTTCACTATCGTCGTCGCGGTGGGTTTTGGCGCGCTGAACGAGGAACAGGATGCGTTGATGACGGAAATTCTCGGCCGCGCGGTCGCCGCCGTGCAGCGCGTCGACTACGCGAGCTGGCTGGAGGAGTACCTGGGCGCCGCAATGCGCTAGACTCGTGCGGAAAACAGCGCCGGGAGAATGATTGTGAAAGCGGTTCGATGCTGCGACAGGCAGGTGCACGTGGTCCAGGTGCCCGCACCGGCAGGGGAGGGCGTGCTGGTCAACGTGCGCTCCGCCGGCATCTGCGGCTCCGACCTGCACATGGTCGACCAGGGCTTCCCCATACCCGGCACCCTGGGTCACGAGGTGGCGGGCACGCTGGCCGACGGCCGCGCGGTGGCGCTGGAGCCCCTGGCTCCCTGCGGGCATTGCGACATGTGTGTGCGCGGCGACTACTTCTCCTGCCGCGCCGGCGCCGGCATGCTCTACGGTGTGGGCCTGGACGGCGGTATGGCCGAGCAGATCCGCGTGCCGCCGCGCTGTATCGTGCCGCTGCCGGACAACGTCAGCGCCGCCGATGCCTGCCTGGTCGAGCCGCTGGCGGTAGCCGTGCACGGCATTGGCATGCTGGACCTGGCGCCGGGCAGCCGGGTCGCGGTCATCGGCGCGGGGGCGGTGGGGCTGGCGGCGACGGCGGTGCTCACCGACTGGCTGGACAGCGTCGACGTCGCGGCGCGTCACGATGCGCAGAAAGCGGTGGCGCAGCGCCTGGGCGCGGGCCTGGATCCACAGGGGGAATACGACGCGGTCATCGAGTGCGCGGGCAACTCCGCGGCGCTGGCCAGCGCGGCGCGGCTGTGCCGCCCCGGCGGCACCATCGTGCTGCTGGCCACCTACTGGGAAGACGTCAGCCTGCCCGCCGCCGACGTGTGCCTGAAGAGCCTGCGCATCTACGCCTCTTTCCTCTACGGTCGCCGCGGTCTGGTGCGCGACGTCGAGGCGGCGGCCCAGTTGCTCGCGCGCCGCCCGGAACTGGCCCAACTGCTGATCACCCACCGCCTGCCGCTGGACGCCGCCGCGGAGGCCTTTGCCACCGCCGCCGACCGCGCCGCCGGTGCGATCAAGGTCGTGCTGGAACCGTGATGCGTCGTCCGCCGGCATTTACAATTCTTAACCAGGCACAGCGCACGTTTACCGTGGGTTCTGTTCCAATAACACTGAACCCGATCACTGAAGGAGTACGGTAATGAAAAAACTCATCGCAGCAGCCCTGGCCCTGTCCCTGTTGTCACCCCTGGCGCTGGCGGAACCCCCGCGCGGCGGTCCCGGGCCCATGTTCGAGGAACTGGACCTGAGCGACGAGCAGCGCGAGCAGATCCGCGAGATTCGCGAGAGCGGCGACACGCGCAAGGAGATTCACGCGGTGCTGACACCGGAGCAGCGGGAAAAGGCGAAGTCGCTGCGCAAAAAGCACCACGACAAGCGCGCCGGGCGCATGGAACACCTCAAGGACGAGCTTGACCTGAGCGACGAGCAGTTGGCGCAGATGCGCGAGATTCGCCAGAACGGCGGCTCGCGCGACGAGGTGCGCGCCGTGTTGACCGCGGAGCAGCAGGAGCAGTTCGACCAACTGCGCGCCGAGCACAAGGGCAAGGGCAAGCGTTGATCCGGCGCGGGGCCGGGGACAGCGCGTGGGTCGCTACCGTCGCATTCTGCTGCACGCCGGCCTGAGCAAGACCGGCAGCACCAGTATCCAGGCCAGTTGCGCGCGGCGCGCCGGCCCCTGGCGCGAGGAGGGTGTCGAGTATCCCCCTTTCGTCTGGCGCGACGAGGCGCACGACAACCATTCCCTGCCGCTGACCCTGGCCGCCGCGGCCGCACCACAGCGCTATATACCCGGCCTGCGCCAGCGTTTCGGCGACGACCTGCCGGCGCTGGTCGAGCACGGGCGCCGCTGGCTGGACGCGCTGCTGGCGGCCGGAGGGGACACGCTGCTGCTGTCCACGGAACTGCTGGAGAACTTCGACGGCGGCGATGCCGGGGGCCTGCGCCGGCGCCTGGCGGCGCACTGCGACGAACTGCAGGTCCTCGCCTGCATTCGCAGCCCGCGCGATGGCCTGGAAAGCCTGCTGCAGGAGCGCCTCAAGGCCGGTGTCGTACTGCAGCCCGGCGACCTGGTCGGCCGCACGCGGCGCAAGGTGGAAAACCTGCAGGCGGGGTTTGGCGGCGCGTTGCGCCTGCTCAATTACCACGAGCTGTACCGGCAGCCGGGGGGGCTGGTCGGCGCCTTCCTGGCCGCGGCGGGCCTGCCGCCGGGGCGCGATGACGCGACCGGTTCGCCCGTCGACAACCCGCGCATGAGCATGGCCTGCTACCAGCTCATGCGCGCGCTCAACGAAGCGTTCCCCAGGCAACGCGTGGCCGAACACGGTGTGGCGCGCCACCCGCAGGACCTCAATGTATTGCTGGAACTGCCCGGAGAGCCCCTGTGCCTGGACGGCGAGGTCGGCGCGGACGTCGAGGCGGGGCTGCGGGAGGAGGCCGCCTGGCTCGCCGCCCGGCTGGACAGCCCACTGCCGGTGCACACCCCGCGTGCGCCGGCGCAGCCCTGGTGCGCGCAGGCCCTGGCGGTGTTGCCGGCCGTGCTGGCGCGGTTGGAGCCGGCGGCCCTGCGCCGCGCCGCGGGGGTGTTCCTGGCCGCCGAGGCCGCTGCCCTGGCGGCGAGTTACCCGGACACCGCCGCCCGGCTGCGCGCTGTCGCTGCCGACCCGGGCCGCGCCTAGCCCGCTTCCAGCGCGTTGATTTTCGCCGCCAGTTCGAAATCCCGGGTGGACAGGCCGCCGGCGTCGTGGGTCGTGAGGTAGATGTCCACCCGGTTGTAGACATTGGACCACTCGGGGTGGTGGTCCATGGCCTCGGCCAGCAGTGCGACCCGGGTCATGAAACCAAAAGCCTCGACGAAGTTGGCGAAGCGGTAGCTGCGGTGCAACTTGCCCTGCGCCAGGTCCCAGCCGGGTACTTTTTGCAATTCACCTGCGATTGCCTCTTGCGCGAGTGCGGAAATTCCCATCGTCCGTTCCTCCTGCCATGCCTGCAGTATAGGGCAGCCCCGCGCCGGCATCACGGCGGGCGCGCCCCCGGCTGCCTGCCCGCGCAGTGTCGCTGGCTGCAGTGTGCCGGCGCCTGGTACGGCTACCGCGCTTCCAAGGCGGCGTTGAACATGTTGTTGCGCTGCGCGGCGATCGAGTACGCGCGCCGCGCCCGCCGGGTGAAACTGCTGGCCTTTCACCCGGGCACCACGGATACGCCGCTGTCCGCTCCCTTCCGGAAGAACGTACCGCCGGACCGGTTGTTCACGCCGGCCTATGTTGCCGACCGGTTACTGGCTATCATGGAGCACGCCGAGGCGGACGGCGAGCTGGACTTTGTCGACTGGGCGGGTGAAGCGGTGGCCTGGTAGCGGGCCGGCGCGCCGCGTGTCGTTCGTCAACCCGATTCCCGTTGCTACCCGCATGGTGCGTCATGTCGCTGCTCAAGACCGACTTCTTTCGCAAAGCCCTGGCTACCGGCTGGGTCGTCGCCCTGCTGAAACGGGTGGTGCCCCCTCTGGATCGCTTCCTGCTGCGCATCAGCCGCGGTTACCTGAACACCGCCATGCAGCCGGTGGCGTTGTTGCGCACCGTGGGGGCAAAGTCCGGACGCCCGCGCGAGAGCGCCCTGATCTGTATGCCCGTGGAGGACGGCTTCGTGCTGGTGGGCTCCAACTGGGGCGGTGAGCGGGCCCCGGCCTGGGTGCACAACCTGCGTGCCAACCCGCGGGCGCATATCGTGTTTCGCGGCTACGCCGGAGCGGTGAACGCGCGCGAGCTGGCGGGCGAGGAGCGCGCCGCCACCTGGGCGCGACTGCTCGAGTTCAACCCCCAGTACAGCGTTTACCAGGCCGGTACTGCGCGCACGCTGCCGGTCATCCTGCTGCAGCGCACGGCCGGCTGAGCTACATCCACGGGTCGTCCGCCAGGCCCAGCTGCGGCCAGGGCCCGTAGGCGATCGGCTGGCAGTTGCCGACGCCCTCGGCCTGCGCCACCGGGTCGCTGACGCGCACCACCGTGTCGCGGATCTGGTGCAGCCGGCGCGCCTGTTGCGGCGTGCTGCAGTCGGCGATGCGCTCGCCCTCCACGTGCAGGTCGCCGCGCCACTGGCCGTGGTGGCGCCCGTCCAGGCCGAAATACAGCCCGGCGCCGAGCTGGATGCCGGTCGGCGCCAGCACCTCCACGCCCAGCGAGCGCGTGCTGCCGTCGGCCAGCGTGCAGTCCAGCTTACCGCCCAGCAGGCGCCGATTGTCCGCATCGAAGCGCAGGCGCGGTACGATATCGGTGATCGCCTCCTCGGCACCGTTGTCGTACTCGATGCGCGAGGTGACCATTTTCTGCTCGAAACCGGGCATGTTGAACCAGGTGAAGTGCAGGTGCATGGCGTAGCGGCTGCCGTCGCGGCGCGTCATCAGCAGCGGGCACCAGATCATCATGAAACCGGCGCCGGCGGGGATGCCCTCGTTGGGCTCCACGTCCGTCGGCGGCAGGCCGACGTCGTAGCGCACGCCCCAGGAGTGGTCGCGGGTGGAGGTCCAGGTGTCCGGCGTCATCTCGATGCGCTGGCCGTCCAGCTCGATCCAGCCCGAGGCGGTGCCCACCTGGTGGTAGCGCACCAGCTCGGACATCAGGCGGTAGTCGCGCATCAGGTGGGTGCGCTCCTCGGTGAACGGCGGCACCACACCCTCGAACAGCCAGTCGAAGGCCAGGGGCTGGGCGTCGTTGGCCTCCAGGCGGAAGCGCACCGCCTGCAGCGGTTCGACAATCTCGTAGTGAATCGGGCCGATCACGGTGACATCCGGCTGCGGCGCCAGGCGCCGGCTGGCGCGTACGGTCAGCTGTTCCACCCCGCGCGACAGGGCGGCGTAGCCGTCCATGACATTGCGGTTGGTGTATTTGCCCAGGCCGAAGCCAATCTGCAGGCTGCCGTCGTTGGCCATCGCCATGGCGCAGACCTTTTCGGTCCAGGACGGGTCGCTGGTGCCCACCGAGGCGAAGGTTTCCGCGACCTGGTGGGTGAAGTGCTCGTCCGCCGGGATCAGCGGGCCGACGGGATTCGGCATGGTCGTATCCTTGGCTTTGCAGGCTGCAGGGGGGACCAGCATAAGCCAGCCGCGGTGCCATTGCACTGCCTGCCCGTACTCGCCGTGCGCGGCCGAATTCGCTATATTGCGCTGATCCTGTCCATCGCCCCTGGCCATCGAGGAATCCGCCATGCCAGACCTGAGTACCCGCCCGTGCGCCCGCGGCAGCCGCCGGCTCGCCGGCCTGTGCCTGTTGCTGTCGTTGCCGGCCGGCGCCGCCACCGTGCAGGACTGTACCGCCGTGGAGGACCCGCTGCAGCGCCTGGCCTGTTACGACGAGGCGGCCGGGCGCCAGGCGCCGCGCGAGCCGGTCATCCAGGTGGAGGTGCTGGAGCCCGCGGCGGAGACAGTGGCCGCGGCAGAGGCAGGGCAGTCCGCGGTCGAGGAGCGCCGCGACGTGGAGGAGGGAGCGCTGGAAAACCCCTTCGCCCTGGCCGCCTACCGGCCAAACTACATCCTGCCGGTCACCTACAACGGCAAGATCAACAAGGAGCCCTTTGAGGACGCCTTCCCGGGCGTCAACATGGACGACGTGGAGGCCAAGTTCCAGATCAGTTTCAAGGCCAGGCTGTGGGACATCTCGGAGAACTTCGATCTCTGGGCCGCCTATACCCAGGAGAACTGGTGGCAGGTGTACAACGATGACGAGTCCTCGCCTTTCCGCGAAACCAACTACCAGCCCGAGGTCATGCTGACCTACGACTACAACCGGGAATTTCTCGGCATGAACCTGTCGCGCATGGGGCTGAGCCTGACCCACCAGTCCAACGGCCGCGGCGACCTGTTGTCGCGCAGCTGGAACCGGGTGATCGGCTCGGCCACGCTGGAGCAGGGCAATTTCGCCATTATGCCACGCGTGTGGTGGCGCATCCCCGAGGACAAGGACGACGACGACAACCCGGACACGGAAGACTACTACGGCTACGGCGATGTGTTACTGGCCTACAAGGTGGACGAGATGACCGTGTCCTCGCTGCTGCGCAACAACCTGCAGAGTGACAACAAGGGCGCGATCCAGGTCGACTGGTCGTTTCCCCTGAACAGCCGCTTCAAGGGCTACGTGCAGTGGTTCTACGGCTACGGCGAGAGCATGATCGACTACGACGTGAAGACCAACCGGATCGGCATCGGCGTACTGATGACCGACCTGCTCTAGCGGCGCGAACCACCAGGGAGACAGCAGCAATGGCGAGACTGAGTCAGTTGAGCCGGTCGATTGCCGGCAGCGTGGCCATCGTGACCGGCGCGGCCAGCGGCATGGGGCGCGCCACCGCGCACCTGTTCGCCGACGAGGGCGCCAGCGTGGCGATCCTGGACCTCAACGCCGAGGGACTGGACGCGGTGACCGCGGAGATCCGCGAGGCCGGCGGCGACGTGTTGCCGCTGACGGTAGACCTGTCCTCGCGCGCGGCGGTTACGCAGGCCGTGGAGACGGTGGCCGCGCACTTTGGCCGTATCGATATCCTGGTCAATAACGCCGGGCTGGTGCTGCCGACCAGTATCGACGCGGACAACTTCGAGGAGTCCTGGGACCTGTCCCTGGCGGTGATGACCGCGGCCCAGGCCTGGGCGATTCGCGCGGCGCTGCCCAGCCTGCGCCGCGCCGCCCACCCGCGCATCGTCAATATCGCCTCCACCGAGGCCCTCGGCGCGACTCGCTACAACAGCACCTACAGCGTGGCCAAGCACGCCAGCATCGGCCTGACCCGCGCCATGGCGGTGGACCTGGGCAAGGAGGGCATCACGGTGAACTGCGTCTGCCCCGGGCCCATCCGCACCGGCATCACCGCGGGTATTCCCGAGGACGACAAGGAGACTTTCGCCAGGCGGCGCACCGTGCTGCGTCGCTACGGCGAGCCCGAGGAGGTGGCCCACGCCACCCTGTCCCTGGTGCTGCCCGCGGCGAGTTACATCACCGGCGCGACCCTGGTGGTGGACGGCGGCGTCACCATCCGCAACGCCTGAACCGGGCTCAGTCCGCCAGTAGCAGTTCGCGCGTCACCTCGCTGGCCAGTAACTCATCGTAGTTGCTCACCACGGCGCGCAGGTCCGCGGCGCCGACCTTGCGCAGGGCCGGCACGATGGCGCGGGGTTCGACCTGCACGCCGAGAAAGCGGCAGACCCCGGCCACCGTGCCCGCGGTGTCCCGTGACAGCGCTTCGTAGTCCAGCTCCAGCAGCGGGCAGCCGGCCAGCCGCTCGCGCACCTGCTGCGCCTCGTTGCGCATGGCCTCGCGGGCGCTGGCGAAGGCGTCGATGTCGATGTGCACGCTCACCGACTGTTCGCTGCGCCCGCCCGCGCCCGAGTGGATGGGGCCGCCGGCGAGCAGGATCTGTTCGGAGACGTAGCGGCGCAGCTCGTTGTTGCGCAGCAGGTGCACGAAGCGGGTGGAGCGCGACAGCAGGTCATCCACCACCGCCTGCCAGTCCGGGTGTTGCAACGCTGCGTACAGGGCCTTGAAACCGGTGGCCGCGCAGTCCGAGCTCAGCGCCTGCTGGATAAAGCCCAGGGGGTCGGCACGGCGCTGCTCGAACAGCCTGGTCATGCGCGCGTCGCGCTGTGCCTGGCTGGCGTTTGCCGGGTCGAAGCCGTCCTCGTAGCCGCGCACACCGTTGACGCCCAGCAGTTCGCCGTGGCAGCGCACGTCGTCCAGGGTGTTCAGGGTTTTTACCAGCAGGGTGCTGCCGGTGCGCGGCGCGCCGACGATGACAAACTGTACGCTCATGGACGGTCCGGGTGGATGCGGGATGTGGGGCAGCTTATATGAGCGCGCCGCGGCAAGTCCAGCGCGCCGGGGCTGACACTCGCGGCGCACGCGTATTATGCTGTGCGCCCGATTCCCGGCGGAGCGCACCCATGCAGACAGATAAAGTGGCGGCACGATTCGACCTCAGCGGCAAGGTCATCCTGGTGACCGGCGGCAGCCGCGGCCTGGGCCTGCAGATGTGCCGCGCCTTCGCCCAGGCCGGCGCCGACCTGGTGATCAGTTCGCGCAAGCAGGACGCCTGCGACAGGGCGGCGGCGAATATCGCGGCGGACAGCGGGCGCCAGTGCCTGCCCGTGGCCTGTCACGTGGCCGACTGGGAGGCCTGCGACGCGCTGGTCGAGGCCACTTACGCGCACTTTGGCCGCGTCGACGTGCTGGTCAACAACGCCGGGGTGTCGCCGCTGTACGAGTCCTTGTCGACGGTGTCGCGCGAGCTGTTCGACAAGGTGATCGGCGTCAACCTGGCGGGACCGTTTCGCCTGGCGGCGCTGGTCGGCGAGCGCATGGCCGCCGGCGAGGGCGGTTCCATCATCAATATCAGCACCATCGCCTCGCTGGCGCCCAGCCCCACGGAGGCGCCCTACGCGGCGGCGAAGGCGGGTCTGAACAACCTCACCGAGTCGCTGGCGCGCGCGCTGGGGCCGAAGGTGCGCTGCAACTGTATCCTGCCCGGACCGTTCCTCACGGATATCGCCGATGCCTGGGGTGACGAGGTGAAGGAGGCGCTGGCCGGCATGGTGCCGCTGGGTCGCGCCGGGCAGCCGGGGGAAATCATCGGCACCGCCCTGTACCTGGCCTCGGACGCATCCAGTTACACCAACGGCGCGATGATCAAGGTGGACGGCGGGATGGTCAGCGGGCTCTGAGGCCCGCCGCGGGGCTCAACCGGCGCGCAGGCGCAGGAAGGGGTTCATCCAGCGGAAGCGCCAGTCGGTGAACTTCAGCGGCGCGTCCAGGACGGCCAGGCAGATGCAGTCCTCCGACTGCAGCGCGGTGGGCGCATGCACGTCGCCGGGCCTGCGGTAGATGAAATCACCGGCGTGGTAGCTGCCCTGCGAGTCGGAAAACCCACCCTGCAGGATCAGCGTCATCTCGCCGCCGCGGTGCGTGTGCTCGGGAATACGGCCGCCGGCGCGGATGTGGTACAGCGCGAATTCGTGCTGCGGGTCGCCTGTCTTCAGGTAGCTTATGCGCAGCGCGGCACCGATGTTCTTCCAGCTCAGGTCGCTGAAATCGCCGCGCATCAGGCGCTGCAGGATGGCGGGTGTGTTGTCGCCGTCCTGCGCCCTGCGCTCATACTGCAGGGGCGTCTCTTCGTCCAGGCGGGCGAGCACGGCGTTGAGCTGCTCGTCGCCCACCGGCTCCGGCTGCAGCGACTCCATCAGGCTCGCGCCCAGTTCGTTGAGCTGCCCGAGCACGCGCCGGCAGTGGTCGCACTGGTTGACGTGAATGGAAACACAGGCGGCCTGCGCCAGGGGCAGGGTGCCCGCGCTGTATTCGGTAAGCAGGTCGAGATCCGGGTGAAATTTACTCATAATGCTATCGATCAATCTGAATCTGAAGTTTCTGTAACGCCAGCCGCACACGCGACTTGACGGTTCCCAGGGGGATATCCAGCTCCCCGGCCACCTCCGAGTGGGATTTTCCCTCCATGTAGACCTTGGCCAGGATCTGCGCCTGGTCGTTGGGCAACTCACCCATCAACTGGCGGATGCGCTCGCCGCTGCGCCGCTGGTGCAGCGCCATGAACGCCTCCTCGCTTTCCAGGTCGCCGGTCACGTCCTCCGCCGCCAGGGGTGTGTCGAACTTCTGCAGGCGCCGGTACAGGTCGGTGCGGCAGTTGCGGGCGATGGTATAGATCCAGGTGCTGGCCGCGGCCTTTTTCGGATTGAAGGCCCCGGCTTTCTGCCATACTTTGAGCATGACTTCCTGCACCAGCTCGTCCGCGTGGTTGGCCGACAGGGTTGACCCGGACAGGGCGAAGGCCTTCATCAACGGCGCGAAGTGCCTGAAAAGCCTGGTAAAAGCCGCACGATCCTGGTTTTCGGCAATCAGGCGCAGGCATTCGCTCCACTCGTCGATACGCGTACCGTCGGCGCTTCTGGCGCCCCCTGTGGGCTCATCGCCCGTCGTTTCGCTCACTGCCAGCATGTCCGTATCCGTGGTCGGTTTTTCCAGTATACGCCGCCACGGGCGTTTGGATCACAACAATGCACCTCGGACAGGGCATTGGCGCGCCGGGTGATCCATGCGCCACGCGCCGGCGTAAACCGGGCAGAACACCTGCCGGGCCGATATCCGGCGCGCGGTGGATCAGCGGGAGAGTGACATAGTGAGAATCGCGGTAATTGGCAGCGGCATTTCAGGGCTGGCCTGTGCGCACTACCTGAGCGCGCGGCACGAGGTCTCAGTGTTCGAAGCGGGGCCGCGCGTGGGCGGGCACACGGCGACGGTCGATGTGCAACTGGGCACGCGCCGCTACGCCGTGGACACGGGCTTTATCGTGTTCAACGACTGGACTTACCCGAATTTCATCGCCCTGCTGGAGGAACTGGGCGTGGCCAGCCGTGCCACCTCCATGGGATTCAGCGTCAGCGACCCGGCCAGCGGGCTGGAGTATGCCGGCTCCAGCCTGGACACCCTGTTCGCGCAGCGCCGCAACCTGTTGTCGCCCGGCTTTCTCGGCATGGTGCGCGACATCCTGCGCTTCAACCGCGAGGCCGTCGCCGATCTGGAGGCGGGGCGCCTGGGGGTGGAGGAAACGCTGGGGGACTACCTGGCGCGCAATGGTTACGGGGCGCGCTTCAGCAGCCACTACCTGGCCGCCATGGGCTCGGCGATCTGGTCCGCGGACTGCGCCACCATCCTGGAGTTCCCGGTGAGCTTCTTCCTGCGCTTTTTCCGCAACCATGGCCTGCTGTCGGTCACGAACCGTCCCCAGTGGCGCACGATCGAGGGCGGATCGCGCGAGTACCTGGGCCCCCTGTGCGCGCGCTTTGCCGGGCGCATCCGTGTCGACTGCCCCGTAGAAAAGGTCGTGCGTCTGCCCCAGGGCGGCGTGGAACTGGTGCTGCCCCGCGGTGAACAGGCGCGTTTCGACCAGGTGGTGATCGCCACCCATTCCGACCAGGCGCTGGCCATGCTCGATACGCCCTCGGTGGCGGAGCGCGAGGTGCTGGGGGCCATCCCCTACCAGGAGAACGACGTGGTGCTGCACACCGACGTGCGCCTGCTGCCGCGCCGGCGCAAGACCTGGTCGAGCTGGAATTACAGCCTCACCCAGGGCGGCCGCGCCGTGGTGACCTACAATATGAATATCCTGCAGGGAATAGAGGCGCCGGAGACCTTCTGTGTGACGCTGAACAACTCCGCGGCGATCAACCCGCACAAGGTGCTGGGCCGGTTCCGCTACGACCACCCGGTGTTCTCACTGCCCGGCCTGGCGGCGCAGGCGCGCTGGGAAGAGATCAACGGCGTGGCCGATACCTGGTTTTGCGGCGCCTACTGGCACAACGGCTTCCACGAGGACGGTGTGGTCAGCGCACTGCGCGTGGCCAACGCGATCGATGAGCGCCTGGAGGTGGCCGCTTGACCGCATCACGCATTTACCAGGGAACGGTGCGCCACCGCAGGCACCTGCCGCGGCCCCACGCGTTCAGTTACCGCGTGGCCATCCCCTACCTGCGCCTGGACGAGATTCCCCGGCTGTTTGCGCGCAGCCGGCTGTGGTCCGCCGACGGCCTGGCGCCGGGTCAGTTCCGCCGCAGCGACTACCTCGGCGACCCGGCCCTGCCGCTGCAGGTGGAGGTGCGCCGGCGTATTCGCGAGGAATGCGGCGTCGAGCACCGCGGGCCGATTTACCTGCTGGCCAACCCGCGTTGCTTTGGCCTGGTGATGAACCCCATCGCCTGCTACTACTGTTTCAACGAGGACGAGTCGCGCCTGGAGTACCTGGTCGCGGAGGTCAACAACACGCCCTGGAACGAGCGCTACAGCTACGTCCTGGCCGGCCCGAGCGACGGCGAGATACTGCGCACGCAGTTCGACAAGGCCTTCCACGTCTCCCCCTTCAACCCCATGGATATGCGCTACCACTGGCGCAGTAACACGCCGGCGGAGACCCTGGCCCTGCACATGGAGAATTACCGCGACGGCGAGCGGGTCTTCGACGCGACGCTGGCGCTGAAGGGCGAGGCGGCAACCCCCGCGGCCATGGACCGGCTGCTGCTGCGTTTTCCCCTGATGAGTGCGAAGGTGGGCCTGGCCATCTACTGGCAGGCCCTGCAACTGTTCCTGAAGCGGATACCCTTCTATCCGCATCCCGACAACCAGGCCATAGGAGCCAGTAAATGAGTGAAATGAGTGTCGGCAGCGTCCGCCTGCCCCGCCTGGGCGGCGCGCGCCTGGGTGTGAATATCGCCAGGGAGGCGGTGTTCCGCCTGTTGGGCAAACTGGAGACGGGCAGCCTGACGGTGCACGAGGGGTCGCAGAGCTATCGCTTTGGCGTCGCCCACGGCCCCCGCGCGGAAGTCCATGTGCACGACCGCGCGGTGTACAGCCAGATGGCGATGGGTGGCTCCATCGCCGCCGGCGAAACCTACATGCGCGGTTACTGGTCGACCCCGGATATCATCCAGGTCACGCGGCTGTTCTGCGCCAACATGCGCGTGCTGGAACGCTTCGACGCGAGCCAGTCCCTGTGGGTCAGGCTCGGCCTGCGCGTGGCGCACTTTTTCAATCGCAACACGCGCTCCGGTTCGCGCGACAACATCGGCGCGCACTACGACCTGGGCAACGACTTCTTCGCGCTGTTCCTGGACCCGAGCATGATGTACTCCTCGGCGCTGTTCACCGACCCGGCGCAGAGCCTGGAGTGTGCCTCGCGGGAAAAACTCGACGAGTTGTGCCGGCAACTGGAATTACAACCGGATGACCACCTGCTGGAGATTGGCACCGGCTGGGGCGGCATGGCCGTGCACGCGGCGCGGTACTACGGTTGCCGGGTCACCACCACCACGATCTCCCGCGAGCAGTTCGATTACGCCCGCGAGCGGGTGCGCCAGGAAGGCCTGCAGGACCGGGTTACCGTCCTGTGCCAGGACTACCGCGAGTTGCGCGGACGCTACGACAAGCTGGTGTCCATCGAGATGATCGAGGCGGTGGGCCACGAGTTCTACGGCGAGTACTTTCGTACCTGCTCCGCCCTGCTGCAGCCCGGCGGCAAGATGGTCATCCAGGCCATCACCATGACCGACCAGCGCTACGAACAGGCGCGCGACAGTGTCGATTTCATCAAGCGCTACATTTTCCCGGGCGGCTGCCTGCCCTCGGTGGCGGTGATCGCGCAGCACCTGGCCAGCGATACCGATATGCAGATGGTGCACCTGCGCGATATCACCCAGGACTACGCCATCACCCTGGCGCACTGGCGCGAGCGCTTTCTCGCGCAGCTGCAGGAAGTGCGGTCGATGGGTTTCAGCGACGAGTTCATCCGCATGTGGGAGTACTACCTGGCCTACTGCGAGGGCGGCTTTCGCGAGCGCGTGATCGGCACCGTGCAACTGGCCTTCGCCAAACCGGCCTATCGCTTCGCCGCGCCGGGCCCGGAGATCTGAACCCGCGCGCCGCGCGTATGTCCTGTTGACGACCTCGACGCTAACACCCCAGACGGAAGCCGCCCCATGACCTCAGCACTGATCGAACCCATCGCCCCACCTGCCCTGGCCCTATCCGATGACGCGCGGCGCGTACGCGAGGTGCTTGTCGAGCGCGGCCTGGAGACACCCCTGGTGGAAAACGCGCTGGACCGCGACGAGAAATTCCGGCGCATCCGCGAGTCCTTCGCCGACATCGCACGCACCCTGGGGCTGGACCTGGAGGACGACAGCCTGTGCGATACGCCGGCGCGCATCGCGCGCATGTACGTGGATGAAATTTTTTCCGGCCTGGATTACGGCAGGTTCCCGAAGGCCACGGCGATCGAGAACAAGATGGGCGTGGAGGAGATGGTGCGCATCGACGACATCTCCGTGGTCAGCACCTGCGAACACCACTTCATCACCATCGACGGCCAGGCCAGCGTGGCATATATCCCCGGCGGAAAGATCATCGGCCTGTCCAAGGTCAACCGCATCCTGCGCTTTTTCGCGCAGCGTCCGCAGGTACAGGAACGCCTCACCCAGCAGGTGCTGGTGGCGCTGCAGACCCTGCTGGAGACCGAGGACGTCGCGGTGCGCATCGACGCGGTGCACTACTGCGTCAAGGCGCGCGGGGTGATGGACGCCAACTCCCGCACCCGCACCACGGCGCTGGGTGGCCAGTTCAAGAGCGACCCCCGGACGCGCGCGGAATTTCTCGCCTGAGCCTGCGCCGGGATGGAAGGGCTGCACATGCAGAACGGCAGGTTGATCGCGGCGGACAGTTCCCCGCTGTTGCGCATCGTGCTCAACGGCACGCTGTTCAACATCAGCTGGTTCGTCATCGTCATCAGCCATTCGACGGCGGTCGCCCTGGCGCAGGTCGCGGCGCACCTGTTGTTCCACTTCCTGCTGCTTGGACGCGGCGCCGCGGAGCTGCGCCTGGTGGCGCTGGTGTCGCTGGGCGGCCTGTTGCTGGACCAGCTGCTGTTCCTGTGCGGTGTGTTCAACATCGACGGGCGCGGCGGCGTCGCGCCGCTGTGGCTCAGCTGCCTGTGGCCGGTATTCGCCACCACCCTGGTGCACGCCTTCGCCGGTCTGCGTGTGCGCCCGTATGTCGCCGCGCTGGTCGGCGGTCTCGGCGGCGCGGGGTCCTACGTCGCCGGCGTGCGCCTGAGTGAGGTCGATTTCGCCATGCCCCTGTGGAGTCCGCTGCTGATCGCGGCGCTGTGGGCGCTGTTGTTCCCGCTGCTGCTGCGCATGGGCGCGCGACTGGTACCGGAGCGGGAGCATGCCTGAACGCGCTCTGCTCGCGCTGTGCCTGTGGTGGACAGCCGGCAGCGCTGCAGCCATGGAAGCGATCGGGGGCTGGCAGGTCGATACGGTGGGCCGCGCCTACGACCGCGACAGCGGCGAGTTGCTTTACTCGGAGTTCTACGCCTGTGACGACGACGGGCTGCGCTGTGTCGTGGACTACCGCGACGCCGGCGGTGAGGCGATTGCCTTCAAGACACTGGACTACAGCGCCAGCCTCCACGCCCCGGCGCTGGAGATGCGCGACCTGAGGGCGGACAGGCAGTACTCGCTGCCGGCCCCGCAACGCGGGGATCTGGTGGTGGACGCCGGCTTCGACAACTATGTGCGCAGTCGCTGGGACGAGTTGTCCCGCGGCGACACGGTCGTTTTTCCCTTCCGGGTCCTGGGTATCGAGCGGCCGATCACGATGCGCGCGGGTATCGACGCGGGGCGCGACTGCGCCGCCGACAGGCTGTGTCTGCGTGTCGAGGTCGACTCCTGGTGGCTGGGCCTGCTCGCCGAGCCCATCGAGCTGGCGTACCGGCGCGCCACGCGGCAGTTGCTGCGCTTCAGCGGGGTGAGCAACCTGCGCGACGCACGCGGGCGCGCGCCGCAGGTCGACATACGCTACGAGTACCCGGCGCAGGACGTCGATGCCGCACCCGTGGAGCCGGCCGGCGCGAAACCGTCACAGCAGACGACGCCGCTGTTGTAACCAGCGCCGGGCATGGCGCATCACACGTCGTGTCGCGGCGAACACACCGAGGCTCTCCTGCGCCCGTCCGTCGCGTCCGAGCAGGTCCAGCTGCGCGTAGTACCAGTACTGCACACCGAAGGCGCCGAGGGTGCGCAGCGTGTCGCTGCGATTGAGAAACGCCAGCCATGGCGGGAACATGGCCAGTTCGTCCTCGTAGCGCGGCAGTTGCGCCGCGCCGCGTAGCAGGCGTGACGGCGCGTCCGTCATCACGCACATGGGGCGGCCCAGGCCGATCACCGCGGCGCCGCTGTCCAGCGCCTGCTCCATGGCGGCGCGGGAGCGGAAACCCCCGGTGACCATCAGCGGCACGCTAAGCTGTTCACGCATGGCCACGGCGAAATCGACGAAGTACGCCTCTCGCGCGCGGGTGGAAGCGCGCACCGCCTGGGGCTCCTCTGCTTCCAGTCCGGCCACGCCGAGCAGTTTGGGCTGTTCGTAGGTGCCACCGGATATTTCCAGCAGGTCTATGCCCGCCTGCTCCAGCCAGCGCGCCACCTGCAGGCTGTCGTGGAAGTCGAAGCCGCCCTTCTGGAAATCCGCGCTGTTCAGTTTCACCGCCAGCGGGAAATCCGTGCCCACCGCCGCGCGCACCGCGGCCACCGTCTGTAGCAGCAGGCGCGCGCGGTTTTCCAGCGCGCCGCCGTAATCGTCGTCGCGCAGGTTGCTGCGCGGGCTGAGAAACTGGGACAGCAGGTAGCCGTGGGCGGCGTGCACCTGCACGCCGGTAAAGCCGGCCTCCCTGAGGGCCGCCGCGCACCACGCGAAGCGCTCCACCACCTGGGCAATATCGGCCTGGCTCATCGCCTGCGGCTGGCCGAACTGCCCGCCCGGCAGGCCGAGCTGCACCGCCGAGGGGGCCTTTGGCCGGGGATTGACGGCCTTCTGCGTCTGTCGCCCGGCGTGACTGATCTGCCCCCAGAAGTGGTTGCCGCGGCGGGTGGCGGCGCGCGCCCAGGAGGCGAGGGCGGCCGCCATGGGCGCGTCGGGCCGGCGCTCGATGACCACGTTGCCCGGCCGTTCCAGGTGGTCGCCGTCGATGATGATATTGCCTGACAGCAGCAGGCCGGCGCCGCCGTCGCTCCACAAGCTGTAAAGTCGCTCCAGTTGCGGCGAGGGCAGGCCGGCGGGCGTGGCCAGCCCCTCGGTCATGGCGGCCTTGGCGAGGCGGTTGCCCAGGGTGGCGCCGCAGGGCAGGGTGAGCGGTTGCGCCAGTGCTGTGTCGGTCACGAATACTCCGCCTGAGCTGGGCCGGGGACTGCCGGCATTATGGCACAGGCCGCTTGACCTTCCAGCCGCAGGAAGCCCTACAGTCGCCGTGAATCGACACCACGGAGTCGGGACGGCTGGTCCCGATCGAGGAGATGAACATGCACGACCTGCTGACCCTGTTCCTGCCGCTGTATTTCCTGTTGTTCTTTGGCCTGGCGTTTCTCTGGCGCAGCTGGCGGACCTACCGCAACACCGGCATCAACCCCTACCGCCTGCCCGGCAACCCCGGCCCTGAGGGCGTCACCAGCCGCTATTTTCGCCTGCTCCCGGTCGCCTCGCTGCTGGTGATGGCGCTGTACCTGGCCGGCGAGGACTATTATGCGCTGCTCGCGCCCATCAACTGGCTGCAACACCGACCGCTGCAATGGCTGGGACTGGTGTTGATGGGTATCGCCCTGGCCGTGGTGCTGGCCGCCCAGGCGCAGATGGGCGCCTCCTGGCGTATCGGGGTGGACCATGACAACGACACCGCGTTCGTGCAGCGCGGCCTGTTCCGCTATTCGCGCAACCCAATCTTCGTCGGCATCCTGCTCAGTGTGCTGGGCTACTTCCTGCTGTTGCCCAATGCGCTGACCTTGCTGATCCTGGCGCTGGACCTGGCGCTGATCCAGGTGCAGGTCAGCGTCGAGGAGGAACACCTGGCCGCGCGCCACGGCCAGACGTACGCGCGCTACTGCCGCGAGGTACGGCGCTGGTGCTGATGCGCGGTACTGGTGCAACGGTGGTGGCGTATATTATGCTCTTCCAGGCTTAATGATGCTGCAACGGGTGCGCGGGTACTCTTGCAACGAATGTTCGACAGGGAGGAGACAGCATGCAGGGACCACGATGGGTACGAGGGCCGCTGCTGGCCGTGCTGGGCGTTACACCGTTGCTCACTGCCGGTGCCCAGGGCGCGGAACGCGACAAGGACAAACTGGTGTTCGGCACGCTGCACGGGCACTCGAGCTGGTCGATCGACGCCTACGGGCTGGGGAATCGCAGCGGGCCGGACAAGGCCTATCGCTTCGCCCGCGGTGAGGAGGTTGATGATACCTCGGGCAACGCGGTGAAGCTGAAGCTGCCGCTGGATTTTTTCATGCTCAGCGACCACTCCGAAATGCTGGGTACCGCACCCAAGCTGACCGAAAAGGGCAGCGCGGTGTACGACACGCCGGTCGCCAAACTGGTGCAGGAAGGCAAGGCGACCGAGGCGTTCACCATGATCAGCGGCGCGATCATCTCCGGCAAACCCCTGGAGGGCCTGGGTGACCCCAAGGTGGCGGCCTCACTGTGGAGTGAGTACGTCGCCTATGCCGAGAAGTACAACGATCCCGGCAAGTTCACCACGTTCATTGGCTACGAGTGGACCTCCCTGCCCGGCGGGGCGAATATGCACCGCAACGTGATCTTCCGCGACAGCCAGATTCCCGAGGTGCCCTTCACCGCCCTGGATTCGGACAGGCCCGAGGACCTGTGGACGGCGATGGAGAACTGGCGCACCCAGGGCATGGACGTTTTCGCCATGTCCCACAACGGCAATGCGAGCCTGGGCAAGATGTTTGCCTTCACCGACTCGGACGGCAAGTTTTTCACCACAGAATACGCGCAGCGGCGCAAGCTCAACGAACCGCTGCACGAGGCGGGGCAGGTCAAGGGCGTGTCCATGGCCCACCCGCAGTTTTCTCCCAATGACGAGTTTGCCGATTTCGAACTGTGGAATTACTACCTGCCCGCCGGCGCCCCGGTGCCGCCGCTGCGCAGCAACTACGTGCGCGAAGCCTGGAAGATGGGACTGCAGCTGAAGAAGGTGATTGGTGAGAACCCCTTCATGTTCGGCCTCAAGGGCGGGTCGGATACGCATGGCACGATCAATACCTTCGAGGAGTTCGACAACCGCGGCAACCACTCCCTGATGGATAACACGGCGCAGAAGCGCATGTTCGCCCGGGCGGGGCAGAGCGAGAGCGTGAAGGGCGGCAGCCTGTTCCTGAACCCCGGCACGCTGACCGGCGTCTGGGTCAGCGAGAACGAGCGCGGGCCGATATTCGACGCACTGCAGCGCCGCGAGTCCTACGCCACCTCCGGTACCCGCATCAAGCTGCGCATGTTCGCCGGCTACGACTATGGCGAGGACCTGTTGTCCGCTGCGGACTGGGTCGACCGGGCCTATGCCGGCGGGGTGCCGATGGGGGGAGAGCTGCCGCTGGCGGACCGGCCGCCGAAAATCGCCGTGTGGGCGATGAAATCGCCGATCAGCGCCAACCTCGATCGCATCCAGGTGATCAAGCTGTGGTCCGACGGCATTCGCGACTACGAGAAGATCTACGATGTCGCCCTGTCCGATGGTCGCCGTGTCGACCCCGCCACGGGCAAGGCGCCGCCGCTGGCCAGCACCGTCGATGTGAGCAACGCCACCTACAGCAACGACATTGGCGCCGCCGAGCTGAAAGCGGTGTGGACCGACCCGGATTTCACAGCGGGCGAGGAGGCCGTGTACTACGTGCGCGTGCTGGAGATTCCGACCCCGCGCTGGAGCACCTTCGATGCGGTCGCCCTGGGTGTCGAGCCGGCTACCACCGTGCCCGCCACCCTGCAGGAGCGCGCCTGGTCATCGCCGGTGTGGCTGGTCGAACAGGCGCAACCGTAGATCGCGCTGCCGGGGTGCGGGCGCGCCCCGGCCGGCGCCGCGCTCAGTCATCGCGCCAGGCGTCGATGGGCGGGCAGCTGCACACCAGGTTGCGGTCGCCGTGCACGTTGTCCACACGGTTCACCGGCGGCCAGTACTTGTAGCGGCGCAGTGAGGGGACCGGGTAGCCCGCCTGTTCGCGCGTGTAGGGGTGCGGCCACTGGTCGGCGGCGACATCCGCCAGGGTGTGCGGCGCGTTGCGCAGCGGGTTGTCAGCGGCGTCCAGCGCGCCGTTCTCCACCGCCTGTATCTCCTCGCGGATGGCGATCAGCGCATCGCAGAAACGGTCCAGTTCGGCTTTCGACTCCGACTCGGTGGGCTCGACCATCAGCGTGCCGGCCACCGGGAAGGACATGGTCGGGGCGTGGAAACCGAAATCGATCAGGCGCTTGGCGATGTCCTCCTCGGTGACGCCCGAGGCTTCGGCGATGGGGCGGATATCGAGGATGCATTCGTGGGCGACGGTGCCGCTGGCGCCGGTGTACAGCACCGGGTAGTGATCCTTGAGACGGTGCGCGATGTAATTGGCGTTGAGTATCGCCACCCGCGTCGCCTCGGTGAGCCCCGCGCCGCCCATCAGCGCTATGTACGCCCAGGAGATGGGCAGGATGGACGCGCTGCCGTAGGGCGCCGCCGAGACCACGTCGTTGTCCGCAGCCAGGCCCGGCACCGGCGTCACCGGGTGGCTGGGCAGGAAGGGCTGCAGGTGCGCGCCGACGCCGATCGGGCCCATGCCCGGGCCGCCGCCGCCGTGGGGAATGCAGAAGGTCTTGTGCAGGTTCAGGTGCGAGACGTCGGCGCCGAACTTGCCGGGCGCGGCGATGCCCACCAGGGCGTTCAGGTTGGCGCCGTCCACGTATACCTGGCCGCCGTGCTCGTGCACGATGTCGCACAGCTCGATGATGGACTCCTCGAACACGCCGTGGGTGGACGGGTAGGTGACCATGATGCAGGACAGGTCGTCGGTGTGGCGCCGCGCCTTCTCGCGCAGGTCTTCCAGGTCCACGTTGCCGCTGCCGTCGCAGTCCACGATGACCACGCGCATGCCGGCCAGCGCGGCGCTGGCGGGATTGGTGCCGTGGGCGGAGGCGGGAATCAGGCAGACGTCGCGCTGGTGGTCGCCGCGGCTCTGGTGATAGCGGCGAATCGCCAGCAGGCCGGCGTACTCGCCCTGGGACCCGGCGTTGGGCTGCATGGAGAGGGCGTCGTAGCCGGTGCACTCCAGCAGCATGTGCTCCAGTTCGTCCAGCAGCGCGCGGTAGCCGGCGGTCTGCTCCACCGGGGCGAAGGGGTGCATGGCGGCGAACTCGGGCCAGGTCACCGCGAGCATCTCGGTGGTGGCGTTGAGTTTCATGGTGCAACTGCCCAGTGGAATCATGGCGCGGTTCAGCGCGAGGTCCTTGTCCTCCAGGTAGCGCATGTAGCGCAGCATTTCCGTTTCCGAGTGGTAGTCGTTGAACAGCGGGTGGCGCAGGTAGTCGATGGGGCGCAGCAGGTCGTCGGGAATGCCCGCATTCTCCACCACGTCCTTATCGAGATTTTCCGCGCGCGGCACGGTGGAATCGCCGGTGAAGATTTCCAGCAGCGCCTCGATGTCGGCGCCGCTGGTGGTCTCGTCGAGGGACACGCCGAGACGGTCGCCGTCGATGATGCGCAGGTTCATGCCGCGCGCCAGGGCGCGCTCGACGATGGCCTGCTGCCGATCACCCACGGTGTAGGTGAGGGTGTCGAAAAAGGTCGCGTTGTCCGCCGCCAGCCCGGCGTCCGCCAGGCCGCGGGCGAGGATGCAGGTCAGGCGCTGGATGCGCGTGGCGATGCGGCGCAGCCCGTCCGGGCCGTGGTACATGGCGTAAAAGGCCGCCATGATCGCCAGCAGCGCCTGTGCGGTGCAGATGTTGCTGGTGGCCTTCTCGCGGCGGATGTGCTGTTCGCGCGTCTGCATGGCCATGCGCAGGGCCTGGTTGCCGCGGCGGTCGATGGACACGCCGATGATGCGCCCGGGGGTGGAGCGCTTGTAGGCGTCGCGCGTGGCGAAAAACGCCGCGTGGGGGCCGCCGAAGCCCATGGGCACGCCGAAGCGCTGGGTGTTGCCCACCACCACGTCCGCGCCGAGCGCGCCGGGCGACTTGACCATGAGCAGGGCCATGATGTCCGCGGCCATCGCCACCATGGTGCCGGCCGCGTGCGCCTTTTCCACCAGTGCGGAGGGGTCGTCCAGGTGGCCGTAGGTGCCCGGGTACTGCAGCAGTACGCCGAAGGCCTCGGTCTCACCGAGCAATTGCGCCGGGTCGCCCACCACCACCTCGATGTCCAGGGCCTCGGCGCGGGTCTGCACCACGGCGATGGTCTGCGGGTGGCAGTCCTGGGCAACGAGGAATGTGGCGCTGCGGTTCTTCTTGTTCACCCGCTGCAGCAGGGTCATCGCCTCGGCCGCCGCCGTGGCCTCGTCCAGCATGGAGGCGTTGGCCAGGTCCATGCCGGTCAGGTCCAGCACCATCTGCTGGAAGGTCAGCAGCGCTTCCAGACGGCCCTGGGAAATCTCCGGCTGGTAGGGCGTGTAGGCGGTGTACCAGCCCGGGTTTTCCAGCACGTTGCGCTGTATCACCGGCGGCGTGATGGTGTCGTGGAAGCCGCTGCCGATAAAGGAGCGGTTGACCACGTTGCGGCCGGCCAGCTCGCGCAGGCGCGCGATGACGTCGCGCTCGCTGCGCGCGCCGGGCAGTTGCAGGGGTTGCTCGCGGCGTATCGCCGCGGGCACGGTGTCATCGATGAGCGCGTCCAGGTCGGCGTAGCCGATGGCCCGCGCCATCTCGGTCTGCTGTCGCGCACTGGGACCGATATGGCGACGGACAAAATCGTCGTGATTCTCCAGCTCAAAAAGGGAGGGACGGCTCATGGGGGCTCCGTGAATGGCCGCGATGTCGTGCCCGACGCGGCGTGCTCGAAAGGCGCGATGTTAGCAAGAGAGCGCTGAACCGGGCAATAATCTGTATAGATACCGGCCATTCGCGCCCCCCGCGTCCCCCCGCCCCCCCCCCCCTCGTCATCCCAGCCCCCCCTCGTCATTCCCGCGCAAGCGGGAATCCAGCCCCCCCTTCGTCATTCCCGCGCAAGCGGGAATCCAGTACCCTGCAACCACCGCCACCCACAACCACGCCCCACTCCACCACGGAAACCACGCCCTCGCATGGCCAGCCGCCGCAACAACATTTCCCTCACCGACCTGCTGGCCGAGGTGCGCGCCTGCCGTCATTGCGCGGCGGAGCTGCCCCTGGGGCCCAACCCGGTACTGCGCGCCAGCGACAGCGCGCGGCTGCTGATTGTCGGGCAGGCGCCCGGCACCCGGGTGCACGCCTCGGGCATCCCCTGGGACGATCCCTCCGGCGAACGCCTGCGCGACTGGTTGTGCGTGGACCGCGACACGTTCTACGACGAGCGCCGCATCGCCATCGTGCCCATGGGCTTCTGTTACCCGGGCAAGGGCAAGTCCGGCGACCTGCCGCCGCCCCCGGAGTGCGCGCCGCGCTGGCACGCGCCACTGCTGGAACACATGCCCGCCATCGAACTGGTGCTGCTGGTGGGCAGTTACGCGCAGGCCTATTACCTGGGCAAGTCCCGTGAGACGCTGACCGAGCGCGTGCGCCGCTGGCCCGATTTTGGCCCGCGCTTTTTCCCACTGCCGCACCCCTCGCCGCGCAACACCCTGTGGCTGAAGCGCAACCCCTGGTTTGCCGACGAAGTGCTGCCCGCCCTGCGTCGACGCACTGCCAGCGCCCTGGGCTGAGGCTTGCCTTTTTGCTTCGCGGCCGGTATCACTGTGGGTTTTTCGTCGACGGAGACAAGTCTGTGCTGGAACTGGTGACGCCCGAATCGGTGGGCATGGACAGCGCGCAACTGGCCAGGGTGGGAGAGCACCTGGGCAGCCGTTACGTCGATCCGGGCAAGATATGCGGCAGCGTCACCCTGGTGGCCCGTGGCGGCAAGCCCTGCTACCTCGACGTGCGCGGCATGCGCGATGTCGAACGCGGCACGCCAATGAGCGAGGACACGATCCTGCGCTTCTATTCCATGACCAAGCCGATCACCTCCGTGGCGTTGATGACCCTGCACGAGCGCGGCCTGTTTTCCCTCGACGACCCGGTGCACCGCTTCATACCCGAATGGCGCGACCTGCGCGTGTGGACGGGCGGTTCACACCCGCTGTTCGCCACCGAGCCGGCGCGGCGCGCCATGACCATCCGCGACCTGCTGATGCACACCTCGGGCCTGACCTACGATTTCCTGCGCGCCAGCAATCTCGACGCGGCCTACCGCAAGCTCAAGGTCGGCCGCTTCGTGCAGGGCTATACCCTGGCCGACATGATCGCGCAGCTCGCGCAACTGCCACTGGAGTTTTCTCCCGGGGAGCGCTGGAACTACTCCGTGGGCACCGATGTACTCGGTTACCTGGTCGAGGTGATGAGCGGCCAGTCCCTGCCCGACTATCTGCGACAGACCATCTTCGAGCCGCTGGGCATGCACGATACCTCCTTCGAGATCGCGCCGGACAAGGTGGCGCGCCTGGCCTCCTGCTACGAGCGCAACCTGGCCAGGGAAATGGTCCTGCAGGACGACGGGCAGGCCAGCGACTTCGCGCGGCGCACGTTCTTCTCCGGCGGCGGCGGGCTACTCTCCACGGTCGGCGACTACTACCGCTTCGCCAACATGCTGCTGCAGGGTGGCAGCGTGGACGGGGTGCGCATCATCGGCCGCAAGACCCTGGAGCTGATGACCGCCAATCACCTGCCCGGCGGTGTCGACATGACGCAGTTCGCCACCGGCAGCTTCAGTGAGACCGCCTACGACGGGGTGGGCTTCGGACTGGGCTTCGCCATGACCCTGGACCCGGTGCGCAACGGCCACCCGACCTCGCCGGGCACCTTCTACTGGGGCGGACTGGCCAGCACCCTGTTCTGGGTTGACCCGCGGGAGGAACTGGTGATCGTCTTCGCCACCCAACTCATCCCCTCGCGCACGTTCAACTTTCGCGGACAACTGGAGAACATCATCTACGCCGCGCTGCGCTAGTATATGAGAACGTCATCCCCGCGCCCACCCCGTCATCCCCGCGCAAGCGGGGATCCAGTGCCACCCACCCCGTCATCCCCGCGCCCACCCCGTCATCCCCGCGCGCACCCCGTCATCCCCGCGCAAGCGGGGATCCAGTTTTCCACGCTATACTGTCCGCACAAAAGAAAACAAAACCAAACAAAACAAAAGCAAAAAGGAGCCCGCAATGACTCAACCACGAAGCCATACCAGCCTGCTGGCGATCACTCTCACTCTCGTGCTCGCCGCCTGCTCGGACAACAGTGACAACAACCGCGAGCCCGACCCGGGTCCGGATCCCGGCCCCCCGCCGGTCAGCATCGAAACCCCCAACGCCGATCGCTGCGAGATTCTCGACGCGCTCAACTGCCTGTTCCCGTTCCCCAGCTCGGCCCTCACTGTCGCCGACCCGGATACGGACAGCGGCCGGCGCGTCAACCTGGCAATGGCGTCCATGCCGGTGAACAAGCAGGGCGTGCCCGTGGATCCGGCGGAATGGAACCGCAACGACGGCTTCTCGCCCTCGCAGATGATCGTCACCCAGGTGCCGGGGCTGGACCTGGAGCAGACCGGGGTTCCGCCCATCACCGACCTGTCGCAGTCGCTGGCGGCGGACGCCCCGGTCATGGTAATCCGCGCCTCCACTGGTGAGCAGCACCTGGTGTTCGGCGAACTCGATGCGAATACCGACGACCCGGACGAACAGACCTTCCTCATCCGCCCCATGCGCCAGTTCGAACGCGGCGAGCGCTACATCGTGGTGTTGCGCAACCTGCGCGGCGCGGACGGCGCGCTGCTGGAGGCGCCGGAGGTGTTCCGCGCTTTCCGCGACGACATCCTCACCGACAACCCGGCCATCGAGGCGCGGCGCCCGGCGATGGAGGAGATCTTCAGCCTGCTGGACGAGGCGGGTGTCGCGCGCGAGGAACTCTACCTGGCCTGGGACTTCAACGTGGCCAGCGTGCGCAACATCACCGAGCGTATCCTGCACATCCGCGACGAGGCCTTCGCCTGGCTCGGCGACGCCGCGCCGGCGTTCACCGTCACCGAGGTGGAGGATTTTGATCCCTGTGATCCGGGCGGCTGCGCCGACGGGCAGGACGAGTACAAGTCGCGCACCATCGTCGGCACCTTCGAGGTGCCCAATTTCCTCGACTCCGAGGACGGCGCACCGGGCTCGGCGTTCTTTTACGACACGCCAAACGATGGCCTGCCCGACCGCATGGGCGGCGACAACATGCTCAGCGCGAACTTTTACTGCAGCATCGCGCGCTCCATCGCCGAGGACTTCGACGCGCCGCCCAAGGCGATCGCACGCCCGTCGCTATACGGTCACGGCCTGCTCGGCAGTGGCCGCGAGGCGCTGCGCGGCACAGGCGCGAACGTCAACATCATGGCCGACGACCACCAGATGATGTTCTGCGCCACTGACTGGGCCGGGTTCTCCGGCGAGGACGTCGGGACGGCGATCACCGCGCTGCAGGACATGTCCTTCCTGCGCCCGTTCTTCGACCGGCAGCAGCAGGGCCTGCTCAACTTCATGTTCCTGGCGCGCCTGCTCAAGCACGAGGACGGCCTGCGTTCCGACGCGGCTTTCCAGGCCGGCGGCCAGCCGGTGTTCGACAACACCACGGTGTTCTACGACGGCAACAGCCAGGGCGGTATCCTCGGTGGCGCCTTGATGGGCGTGATCCAGGACGTGACCCGCGGCGTGCTCGGCGTGCCGGGCATGAACTACAGCCTGTTGCTGCGCCGCAGTATCGACTTCGCCACCTACGCGCTGTTCTTCAGCGGCGAGGGCACCGGCGAGGACGGCGGCGGTTATCCCAGCGTCAAGGACCAGACCATCCTGCTGTCCATGGCGCAGATGCTCTGGGACCGCGCGGAATCCAGCGGCTACGCCTACCACATCGAGCGGCCGCTGCCGGGCACGCCGTCCCACGCCGTGCTGCTGCAGGTCGCCTACGGCGATCACCAGGTGAGCATGTGGGCCGCCGAGCTGATGGCGCGCAGCATCGGCGCACGCTTGCGTGTGCCGGCGCTGGAAGCGGGACGCCACCCGGACGACAACCCCTTCGTCGGCTTCGAAGCCGTACCGGCCGGCGATTTCACCGGCTCCGTGCTGACCTACTGGGACGACGGCCCGGTGGGCGGCGATGCGCACGACGGTGGCACCGTGGCGCCGCCGATTGTCAACCTGCCGCCCTTCGAGCCGGATTACGGCGAGGACCCGCACAGCCTGCCGCGCAAGGATCCCACCGCCCAGGCGCAGAAGTCTGCCTTCCTCATGCCGGGAGATGAGGGCAAGTTTGTCGATACCTGTGACCCGGCGTTGCCCTGCTTCGTCGACGGGTATAGCGGTGGGGCGGTCAGCCCATAGACTTGCAAATGAGAATTATTAGCATTAATATCTGACCCGTCCTCCCACAAAGCCCCCCGTGCAGGCGGACCTCTGCCGGGGCGTGGGGGAGGGCAGGCGGTAGCGACCCCCGAACTCTGGGCCGCTGCAGCCTCTTGCGGGACCGCACATTGCGGACGACGCCGGCGCGACCGGTGATTGCAGGCTGCCATCGCGAGATGGCAGCTTTTTTTTTGCGCTGCTTTAGTCGAACCGCCATCTAAAACGTTATACGAACCACCCTCATTCTCCCTTGTTAATAAGAATTAATCGCATTACTATGCGGGCCAGCTCATACCACCACAAGGGAATGCCGCAGATGAATAAACTTTACGTCGGCCTGGGCCTGGCGCTGTTGGGCACCGCTGCCAGCGCCAGCGATACGGGCCTTGAGGAACTCACCATCGTCGGCAGCCGCGAGGACGCGCGGGCGTTGCCGGGCACCGGGTCGGTCATCGATAGCGAACAGATCCTGATCGAGGCGGCCAGCGACATCAACAAGCTGCTGAAGACGGTGCCGGGCGTGTACGTGCTGGAAGAGGACGGCTATGGCCTGCGCCCCAATATCGGCATCCGCGGCGCCACCTCGGAGCGTTCGAGCAAGGTGACCCTGCTGGAGGACGGCGTGATGATCGCCCCGGCGCCTTACTCCAACCCCGCCGCCTACTACTTCCCCACCACGCTGCGCATGCACCAGGTCGAGGTGCTCAAGGGCGCGCCGTTGCTGCGCTACGGGCCGCAGACCACCGGCGGGGTGATCAACATGGTGTCCACACCGATACCGGCACAAAACAGCGGGCGCATCAACCTGTCCTACGGCGAGAACGCCGAGGGCGACCTGCTGGCCAGCTACGGCGGCCGCGCCGGCGAGTTCGGCTTCCTGGTGGAGACCGCGCAGTTGCGCAGCGACGGTTTCAAGGATATCGACCGCAGCAATAACGACACCGGCTATGAGATCCAGGATTACCTGGTCAAGCTGATCTGGGAGGGCGAGCGCCAGAGCGTACTGTTCAAGGGCCAGTACTCCGAGGAGACCTCGGACGAAACCTACCTGGGCCTCACCGACGCCGATTTCGACGACGACGCCACGCGCCGCTACGGCCTGTCGGAACCGGATGAAATGGACAACGACCACGAGGGCTACAACCTGGTCTACCGCCTGGCCCTGACCGACAACGTGAACATGAGCGTGACCGGCTATTACAACGAGTTCTCGCGCAACTGGTTCAAGCTGTCCGGCGGCAGCAGTTACATCAGCGCGGCCAACGAGGGCGACAGCTTCGCCCAGGGTGTGCTGGACGGCACCCAGGACGTACAGGACCTGCAGTACAAGCACAACAACCGGGATTACGAGTCCAAGGGCGTCGAGCTGAACTTCGATATCGCCCTGGGCGACCACCAGCTTGCCGTGGGCGGGCGCAGCCACGAAGACGACATGGATCGCTTCCAGCGCTCCGACTACTACGACCAGGTGGACGGCAGCCTCGTCTACACGCGCACCGAGGAGCCGACCGGCAGCGACAACCGCAAGGAAGACGCCGACGCGCTGTCCTTCTGGGTCACCGATAGCTGGCAGGTGACCGATGCGCTCAACCTCAACCTGGCACTGCGCTACGAGGACGTGGAGTCCAGCCGGGTGCAGTACGCCGACGCCGCGCGCACCGAGGTGGACAGCCGGCGCAAGAATGATTCCGACGAGCTGCTCCCCGGGGCATCCTTCACCTTTGACCTGAGCGAGAAGTGGCAGCTCCTGGGCGGCGTGCACGAGGGCTTTTCGCCCCTGGGCGGCGGCGCGGTGGAGAACGAGGACCCGGAGACGAGCACCAACTGGGAGGCCGGCGTGCGCTACCGCGGGCCGGTGTTCGTCGAGGCCGTGGGCTTTTACAGCGACTTCGAAAACAAGACCGAGGATTGCTCCAACGCCAACCCCTGTAGCAACGGCGCGACCTCCGGCTCGTTCAATACCGGCGAGGCGGAAATCTACGGCCTGGAAGTGCAGCTGGGCGCCAACTTCGACCTGGGTGAGTTCATGGTGCCACTGGATGTCATGTACACCTACACCGACGCCGAGGTCAGCGAGGACAACGAGGAGCAGGGTGTGCAGGACGGCGACCGCCTGGCCGCGGTGCCGGAAAACACCTTCAGCCTGCGCGTCGGCCTGGAGAGCAACTTCGGCTGGGACAACTACGCGGTGGCGCGCTACACGGACGAGATGTGCGTGGACATCGGCTGCAACAACGGCGGCGGCCGTTTCGACAGCACCGACGACCTGTTCGTGGTGGACCTGATCAGCCGCTATGCCTACACCGACAGCGCGACCTTCTTCTTCAAGATGGAAAACCTGTTCGACGAGGAGGCGATCGTGTCGCGCCAGCCGGACGGCGCGCGTCCGAACAAGCCGCGCACGGCCCTGGTGGGCGTGGAGTGGACGTTCTAGGCGGTATCGGTTAGTGCACGGGGCGCCAGTGGCGCCCCTTTTTCATTGTGCTAGTGGCTGTCGCCGCCGGGGTAGTCGATGGCCGTGACGTAGTACGCACGTTCGCCACCGGGGGTGTTGACCACGACCTCGTCGTCCAGGCGCTTGCCCAGCATGGCCCGCGCCATCGGCGAGTCCATGCTCAGCCGGCCCGCGCCGAGGTCGAACTCGTCCGGCCCGACGATGCGCCAGCGCTGTTCCTGGCCGGCGTCGTCCTCCAGCGTGACCCAGGCGCCGAAGAAAATTTTCTCGCGGTCGTCCGGCGGCCGGCTCACTACCTGCAACTCGTCCAGGCGTTTGTTGAGAAAGCGCACCCGCGAGTCGATCTCGCGCAGGCGCCGCTTGCCGTAGATGTAGTCGCCGTTCTCCGAGCGGTCGCCGTTCTTCGCCGCCTCGTGCACCGCCTGGGTGACCTCGGGCCGTTCCACTTTCCACAGCTGGTGCAGTTCCGCGCGCAGGGCCTGTTCGCCCTCGGGGGTGATGTAGGTCGAGCCGCGCCGGCGCGGCGGTCTGTAGCGTCCCATGGGGCGATTCTAGCCGCTGGCGCGGCACAGACAAAATTCCGTCACGCAGCGGCACCTGCGCGGTGCGGCGGGGCAATTGCGGTGCGCTGCGGGATTGATACACTGCGCGCAGACGATCGATGTACGACACAATAACGAAGAAGGATGACGTTTTGATGCTACCCAATGCGAATCGGCGCGGCCTTGCCGCGCTGCTGCTGACATCGGCGCTGCTGGGCGCCTGCAGCGATGGCTCGAACCGCGCGCCCCGGGCGCAGTACGACTTCAGCGCCGTCGACGCCTCGTTCCGGCAGTTCCTGGACGCCACCACCCTGGAGGGCATCAGCTACACCCTGGTCGACCGGGAGCAGGGCACCGTGCACGAGGGGGCGCTGGGCGACCACAGCCTGGATACCGTCGTGCAACTGGCTTCCACCAGCAAGATGCCCTCGTCCTCGCTGCTCATGGCGCTGCACGAGGACCCGGCCCTGGACTACGACGTGGAGGCCGGTATCGACCGCTACCTGCCCTGGGAGGGCGTGCATGGCAACCCCAGTTCGGTGCAGCTGGTGAGCAACACCTCGGGCATCCCCGGGCTGTCCGCGCTGCCCGGCTACGGGCCGCACCTGTGCCAGTTCACCGGCAATACCACGCTGCAGGCCTGCGGCGAGATACTCTACACGGTGCCGCTGCCCGGTACGGTGCCTCCGGGCACGCGCTTCGATTACGGCGGCACCCAGTGGCACCTGGCCGGCGTGGTGGCGGAAAACGTCAGCAACAGCACCTGGAACCAGGCCTTCGACGCCTACATCGGCGAACCCTGCGAGCTGGAGGTGTTCACCTACGGCAATCAGTGGAGCAATCTCGGGGACTGGAACGGCAGCCCGGACAGCCTCAGCGGGCAGGCCAACGCCAGTATCGAGGGCGGGGCCATCACCAACATGCGCGATTACGCGAAAATCCTCTTGCTGCACCTGCGCGGTGGGCGCTGCGGCGACACCCAGGTGCTGTCGCCGCAGGCAGTGGCCTTCATGCAGGAAGATCGCGCCTCGGCGCTGGGCGGCCCCGCCTACGGAATGGGCTGGTGGATAACCCCCGCCGAGGGTGACAACAACGCCCTGTTGTACGACCCGGGCGCCTTCGGCGCGGTGGCCTGGCTGGACGTGGAACGCGGCATCGGCGGCTACGTGGCGATCGACGACTACAGCATGGACAACGCGGGCAACACCCTGCGCCAGGTGCTGGATACCGTCATCCCCCTGCAGCAGCAGATCGTCGACGAGGCGCGCGCCGCCGTCGGGATTGAGTGAATGGCGACCACAGGCGCAAAGACCCGCACGGCGCTGGCGGCGCTGCTGATGCTGGTTGCGGGCGGTGGCGTCCGGGCGGACTGCATCGAGCTGCAGGGCCGCGCGATGCAGGGCGGCCTGGTGTGGGGCCGTGTGGACCCGGGCAGCCAGGTGACGCTGGACGGCGCGGCCCTGGACGTGCTGCCCGACGGCACCACCTTCGCCGGTTTCGGCCGCGATGCGGCGCCCGCCGCCGAACTGGTGCTGCGCCGCGGCGACGCCGAGTGCCGCCAGACCCTGGCGGTGGCGCAGCGCGACTACCACATCCAGCGCGTTGAGGGCGTGCCCCAGCAGACGGTCACCCCGGACCCGCAGCACCAGGCGCGCATCGCGCGCGAACGGCGCCTGGTGGCCGCGGCCAAGGGGCAGCGCCATGCCCGGCCGGAGTGGCTGCACCCGGCCCTGGGGCAGTTCCGCTGGCCGGTCACCGGCCCGATCTCCGGCGTCTACGGCAGCCAGCGCTTCTACAACGGCGTACCGCGCAGCCCCCACTACGGCGTGGATGTGGCGGTGCCCACGGGCACGCCGGTCGGCGCCCCGGGCCCCGGCGTCATCACCCTGGCCGAGCCGGACCTGTTTTTTTCCGGCGGCACGATCATCCTGGACCACGGCTACGGCCTGTCCTCGTCCTTCCTGCACCTGAGCGAGGTGACGGTGCGGGTCGGGCAGGAAGTCGCCGCCGGTGAGGTGATCGGCGCCGTGGGCGCCACCGGCCGCGCCACCGGGCCGCACCTGGACTGGCGCATGAGCTGGCGCGGCGAGCGCGTGGACCCGCAGCTGCTGGCGCCGCCCATGCCCGCCCCGGTGAGCGGCGGCGGGTGACCCGGCGGCGTAAAACTCCGTATAATGACGCCCCTTTGCGCTGATGACTGTATGGCGATGATCGACAAGAAACTGCTCAGTATTCTCGTGTGCCCGGTGACCAAGGCGCCGGTGGAGTACGACGAGGAAAACAACGAACTGGTGTGCAAGGCCTCCGGCCTGGCCTACCCGGTGCGCGACGGCATCCCGGTGATGCTGGAGAGCGAGGCGCGCCAGCTCAGCGCCGATGAAAAGCTGGGCTAGTTCGCCATCCAGACTGCAACCCGGCCACCCATCCAGCTTCCAGAACCCAGGTCCCGACACCATGTCTGACACCGTATTCGGCAAGATACTCGCCGGCGAGATTCCCGCCGAGTTCATCCACGAGGACGAACACTGCGTCGCCATCCACGATATCCATCCCCAGGCGCCGGTGCACGTGCTGGTGATTCCGCGCAAGCCGATCCCCATGCTGGTGGACGCGCAGCCCGAGGACCAGGCCCTGCTCGGCCACCTCATGCTGGTGGCGGGCAAGCTGGCCAGGGAACTGGGCGTGGGCGACGGGTTCCGGCTGATCGTCAACAACGGCGAATCCGTGGGCATGACCATCCATCACCTGCACCTGCATGTCATGGGCGGGCGCACCTACAGCGAACAGGGCATGGCCTGAGGCGCAGCCCCATTTTGTGAGACACGCGATGAAGACCGGAGACATACGCGAGGCCTTCCTGGCCTATTTCGAACAGCAGGGCCATACCCGCGTGGCCAGCAGTTCGCTGGTGCCGGGCAACGACCCGACCCTGCTGTTCACCAACGCCGGCATGAACCAGTTCAAGGACGTGTTCCTGGGTGCCGAGACGCGGCCCTACGCGCGCGCGACCAGCAGCCAGCGCTGCGTGCGCGCCGGCGGCAAGCACAACGACCTGGAGAACGTAGGCTACACGGCGCGCCACCACACCTTCTTCGAGATGCTGGGCAACTTCAGCTTCGGCGACTACTTCAAGCGCGACGCCATCCGTTTCGCCTGGGAGTTCCTCACCGGCACCCTCGGCCTGCCGCCGGAGAAACTCTGGGTCACCTGCCACGTCTCCGACGACGAGGCCGAGCAGATCTGGGTGCAGGACATCGGCTTCCCGCGCGAGCGCATCTCGCGCCTGGACGAGGACAACTTCTGGCAGATGGGCGACACCGGCCCCTGTGGCCCGTGCAGCGAGATCTTCTACGACCACGGCGAACACGTGCCCGGCGGCCCGCCCGGCAGTGACGATGACGACCTGGACCGTTATATCGAGATCTGGAACCTGGTCTTCATGCAGTACAACCGCGGCGCGGACGGCAGCATGGAGCCGCTGCCGCGGCCGTCGGTGGACACGGGCATGGGCCTGGAGCGCATCGCCGCGGTGCTGCAGGGCGTGCACAGCAACTACGAGATCGACCTGTTCCAGGCGCTGATCGCCGAGGCCGCGCGCATCCTGCAGGTGCAGGACCTGGCGCATAACTCCCTGCGTGTGATCGCCGACCACATCCGCTCCTGCGCCTTTCTCGTCGCCGACGGCGTGATGCCCGGCAACGAGGGCCGCGGCTACGTGCTGCGCCGCATCATCCGCCGCGCCGTGCGCCACGGCAACAAGCTCGGCGCGCACGGGCCGTTTTTCTACAAGCTCGTGCCCACCCTCGTGGCGCAGATGGGCGAGGCCTTCCCGGAGCTGGCCACGCGCCAGTCGCAGGTGGAAAAAGCCCTGCTCACCGAGGAAGAACAGTTCGCGCGCACCCTGGACAACGGCCTGCAGATTCTCGAGGAGGCGCTGGCCGCTCTGGACGGCAGCGTGATTCCCGGCGACCTCGTGTTCAAGCTGTACGACACCTACGGCTTTCCGGTGGACCTGACCAACGATATCGCCCGCGAACGCGAGCTGACCCTGGACCTGGACGGCTACGAGGCGGCGATGGCGCGGCAGCGCTCGCGCTCCCAGGAGGGCGGCAGTTTCAAGGTGGACTACAACGACGTGCTGACGCTTGAGGGCAGCACCGAATTTACCGGCTATGAAGGCACCACCGGGCAGGGCAGGGTCAGCGCCATCCTGCGCGACGGCGAGGAAGTGGACAGCCTGGGCGCGGAGCAGTCCGGCGTCGTGGTGCTGGACCGCACGCCGTTCTACGCCGAGTCCGGCGGTCAGGCCGGCGACACCGGGTATCTGGGTGGCGGCGATGCACGCCTTGAGGTCACCGACACGACCAGGGCCGGGGCGCATCACCTGCACCACGTCACCGTGCTGGCGGGCAGCGTCCGCGTCGGCGATACCCTGGACGCGGAGGTCGACCCCGGCCTGCGCCAGCGCACGCGCCTGAACCACAGCGCGACCCACCTGTTGCACGCGGCACTGCGCCGCGTGCTGGGCGAGCACGTGCAGCAGAAAGGCTCGCTGGTGGACTCGGAGAAGCTGCGCTTCGACTTCTCCCACCCCGAAGCGGTCAGCGCGGACGAACTGAAACAGATCGAGACCCTGGTCAACGAGCAGGTGCGCGCCAACACCGCGGTCACCACGCGCTTGATGGGCATGGAGGAGGCGGTGGCCGCCGGCGCCATGGCCCTGTTCGGCGAGAAGTACGGCGACGAGGTGCGCGTGCTGTCCATGGGCGTGGACGATTTTTCCGTGGAGCTGTGCGGCGGCACCCACGCGGCGCGTACCGGCGATATCGGCCTGCTGCGCATCGTCTCCGAGAGCGGCGTGGCCGCTGGCGTGCGCCGTATTGAGGCGGTGACCGGCGCCGGGGCCCTGGCCCTGGTCGACGCGCGCGAGGCGCAGCTGGCGCAGGTCTGCGCGGAGGTCAAGGGCAATGCCGACAACGTGGCGGCGAAGGTGGCCGCCCTGCGCAGCGAGAACCGCGAGCTGGAGAAGGAAATCACCCGACTGAAGCAGAAGCTCGCCTCGGGTGCGGGCTCCGATCTCACTGCCGAGGCGGTGGAGGTGGGCGGCTTCAGGGTGCTGGCGGCGAACGTGGACGGCGCCGACGCGAAATCCCTGCGCGATACCATGGACCAGTGCAAGAACAAGCTGGGCAGTGCGGTGATCCTGCTGGCGGCGGTGAACGACGGAAAAATAGCTCTCACCGCCGGCGTCACCGGCGACCTGACCGACCGCGTGCGTGCCGGCGACCTGATGAAGGAGTTCGCCGGCCGCCTCGGCGGCAAGGGCGGCGGCCGCCCGGACATGGCCCAGGGCGGCGGCGCCGACGTGGCGGCCCTGCCCGAGGTCCTCAAGGCCGTGCCCGACTGGGTATCGAGCCAACTGGGCTGAAGTTGTTTAAAAATCAGCCATTTTGGTGTTTAATACCGCCCCTTTTCGGGGTTCGAGCGACCGCTTCCAAAGAGTGGGGAGCGCCGTTCGCGCCAGAATGAATATCAAGGCGGGCAGCGCCAGCCACGCGCGGATGAGCAGAAAGGCGGTAAGCGGCATTTGTGTCTGGGTGAGCATCCTTCCCGAGAGGTCTGGATGAGCACCCTTCCCGAGAGGTCTGGATGAGCATCCTTCCCGAGGGTCTGGATGAGCACTCTTCCCGAGAGGTCTGGATGAGCATTCTTTCCGCAAACCGGAACGACCGTCATTTCCGCTAGTCTAACCACCCGTCATTCCCGCGAACGCGGGAATCCAGCCGTTCGCTGGAGGACCGTTGGATGTTTAGGGGGCATTCCCGCGAACGCGGGAATCCAGCCGTTCGCTGGAGAGCCGTTGGATGTTCAGGGGTCATTCCCGCGAACGCGGGAATCCAGCCGTTCGCTGGAGGACCGTTGGATGTTCAGGGGTCATTCCCGCGAACGCGGGAATCCAGCCGTTCGCTGGAGAACCGTTGGGAGTTTATGGGGTCATTCCCGCGAACGCGGGAATCCAGTAAGCCCCGGGCAAGCCCAACCCCCGGAAAACCACACAACACGGACCCAGGAAGCCAGTTGAACCTGACAACCCAGCCCCAATACTAGAAACACCAGGGAGACAATGAGCCTCATCGTACAAAAATTCGGCGGCACCTCCGTCGGCGACATCCCGCGCATCGAGGCGGTGGCCGACAAGGTCGCGCGCTTCCGCGCCGAGGGCCACGACGTGGTGGTCGTCGTCTCGGCCATGTCCGGCGAAACCAACCGCCTGATCGAACTGGCCAACCAGGTACAGGAGCGTCCCCTGCCGCGGGAGATGGACGTACTCGTGTCCACCGGCGAGCAGGTCACCACGGCGCTGCTGTCCATGGCCCTGGACAAGCGCGGCGTCAAGGCCAAGTCCTACAACGGCAGCCAGGTGCGCATCCTCACCGACGACGCGCACACCAAGGCGCGCATCCGCGAGATCGACGACGAGCGCCTGCGACGCGAACTCGCCGACGGCTACGTGGTGGTGGTCGCCGGCTTCCAGGGCGTGGACGACGGCGGCAATATCACCACCCTGGGCCGCGGCGGCTCTGACACCACCGCGGTGGCCCTGGCCGCGGCGCTAAAAGCCGACGAATGCCAGATCTACACCGACGTGGACGGCGTATACACCACCGATCCGCGCGTCGTGGACGGCGCCCGGCGGCTGGAGAAGATCACCTTCGAGGAGATGCTGGAAATGGCCAGCATGGGCTCCAAGGTGCTGCAGATCCGCGCCGTGGAATTCGCCGGCAAGTACAACGTGCCCCTGCGCGTGCTGCACAGCTTCCAGGAGGGCCCCGGCACGCTGATCACAATGGAGGAGCAGGAAATGGAAACCCCGACCATCGCAGGCATCGCGTTCAACCGCGACGAGGCCAAGCTGACCATCGAGGGGGTGCCGGATACGCCCGGCGTGGCCTTCGCCATTCTCGGCCCCATCGGCGCCGCGAACATCGAGGTGGACGTGATCGTGCAGAACGTCTCCCACGATGACAAGGCCAATTTTACCTTCACCGTGGGCCGCTCCGACCTGCCGCGCGCCGAGGAGATCCTGCGCCAGGTGGCGCAGGAACTGGGCGCGCGCGAGGTGAGCAGCGACCACAAGATCGCCAAGGTGTCCGTGGTCGGTGTTGGCATGCGCTCCCACGCGGGCGTGGCCAGCCAGATGTTCGAGGCGCTGGCGCAGGTGGGCATCAACATTCTCATGATCACTACCTCGGAGATCAAGATCTCGGTCATCATCGAGGAGAAGTACCTCGAACTGGCCGTGCGCGCATTGCACTCCTCCTTTGGCCTGGACGAAGAGACGCTGGAGGAGGGCACGGCCTGAGGGGTCTTACCCGGATGGTTAACGAACGATTCGCTAGTGGGTGGTAGGGAAAGCCGGTTTGCCAAAGTTGCTTTGTTTTACGATCTCAACTAGTACTACTAATTATGAAAGGTGTATTAAATGATTGATGTATACGGGGCCGTCAGGGCTTCGCAGAGTGAACGACAGATGCGGCCGGGCTCTTCTTGCCGCCAGGGGATGGGAGCGAACAACGCATGCTGATTTTGACCCGCAGGGTGGGTGAATCCCTCATGGTGGGCGACGACATCACCGTCACCGTCCTCGGTGTAAAAGGCAACCAGGTGCGCATCGGCGTCAACGCCCCCAGGGACGTGGCGGTGCACCGCGAGGAAATCTACACCCGTATCAAGGACGACGAGAAAGGCCAGGGCGGAGAACCGTCCGGCAACCAGGGCGTCTGACCCCCCCTAATACTTTGATTTTGCAGCCATTGTGATATGATGCCGCGCTCGTGGCGGGGGCTTCCCCGCGCCGCGACAACCTGTCTGGAGAGCTGGCCGAGTGGCTGAAGGCGCACCCCTGCTAAGGGTGTATAGGTTAACCCCTATCGAGGGTTCGAATCCCTCGCTCTCCGCCATCCATCTATCTGATTTTACAAGCATTATCCTTTTTTCCTTCCGCCCATGGGACCATCTTGGGACCAAACGCTCAGAAACCCCCAATCGCTCCGAGACAAATTGCGCCATGCCAGTGGCATCTTCGGCGATCCACTTGCCATAATGTTCATCGATCATGCGCGTGCTGGTATGACCCACCTGGCGGATGATCCATTCTTTCGCGATGCCGGCGGTCAGCAATTGGCTGATGAAGGTGTGCCGTGCAGTGTTCGGTCCGCGATAGCGCACCTGGGCTTTTTTGAGATGCGCACGCCAAAAGTTATTTCGTACCGTCCCGTCGGATTCGTGTGGCCTCTTCGTGTTGCTGTTTAAGAAAACGAGGCGAACGTCCTCGGAGAATTGTTTCTTATTGTCGCGTGACATGATTTTGAGGCGACGCGTGTCCAGTCGCTCGGTGAAAAGACGCTGCACCTGCAGCCATTGAATCGCCGGCTCAATCAGCTCCACTTCGCGTGTGGAGCGTTTGGTTTTTGTTTGTTTGTAGGATCCGTTCACCCTGGCTCGACACACTTTGACGGTCCCGGTTTCTAAGTCGATATCTTCCCACGCCAGGGCTATGAGCTCGGAGATTCTCAGCCCTGACCAAAACGCAAATCCCATCATATTGATTTCCTGGGTTCGCCGGGTCGGGGTTGAGAGTATTTTTTCTATTTCTGACTGGGTAAATGGATCGGGGTCTTCTCTGTCGCCCAGTGAAAGATTGTCAATCGCGTCGATCGGTGAGTCACTGCGTATGTTGTCCGCTTTCGCATCTTTGAAGATGCCGCGCAGTATGATCATGATTTCATTGATCGTCTTATTTGCGAGTGCACTGAGTTCTACCGCGATCCACTTCTCCAACTCCGTTTTGGTAATCGTGGTGAGTTTGTACGACCCCCACCGAGGGCGTACATGATTCTCTACTTTGGATTTGTAGTTTATATAGGTCGATTGAGCCGTTCTGACTTTCTTGACGGCTAGCCAGAGGTCCAATGCCTGGTCGACGGTTCTGTCGCGGTGTGGGTTCGTGCCGAATAGACGGCAACGCGGGGATTCCGGGAAGTGAGTGGAATAATCAAAGATCTCGCGGCCAATCTCATGCAGTATCGCCGCGCGTTTTTTCTCCGCGAATTTGATGTTCGCTTTGGTGACCCGAAGTCCTTTCAAGGTTTCGCGGCAGCGCACCCCACGATAGCGAAAATCGATACGAATGGTGGCCCCATGCACTTGCACACCATCAGGTAATTCCGAGTCAGGCGACTGTGCCGACGACTTGCTTGTCGATTTGTCAGTGGTAGCCACTCTCTGTCCATTCGTCGATTGCGCGCCAGTTGTACATGATGTTGCCATCTGGCGCCTTCACCCAATGCACACCCTCTAACCAAACCCCCTGTACGCGTTTATGTTTCTGCGCGTCCAGACGGAAACCGGTGAGCTCGGTTAACTTTTTGCCGCGGATCCATTTTGGCAGCGGCACACTGTATTCAAGAGGGTCGTTCATACGGGTCTCGCAGGTTTGTCGCATTGCAGTATGCAAAAGATTAGCACTGAGCTAATTACTACGACAACCGATCCCGTCGCCTAAATCCTTATCGCCGTGCTAAATGGCCTACAGCGCTTCGCCTTTAAAGACGATCACACCGCAAACACTGATGTCGGGCGTCACCTCAATGATGCGATTCGGCCAATCAGGATTGAGCGTTTTGAGATACTTCTTACCTTCCTCCAGAATCAATTGCTTGAACGTCACCTCATTGGACTCTTCCAGTCGCACGACGACAAACTTGCCGTGACTGACCGGTGCCAGTGGATCGACGAAAATCAATTCGCCCTCACGGAATTTTGGTTCCATGCTGGCGCCACGCACGCGCAGCACAAAGGTTTCCTCGCTACATTTGACCGGGCAGAGCAATAGCTCTGTGCCGTAGGGGGGCGGCAGATCTTCTGAGATATCGTGTCCTTTGCCGACCTGATCCCACGAAATCAACCGGTGGCGACTGCCGGTCGCGGGGTCATCGTGCTCCACCGCCGTAGCCGGGTCCTCATCATGACATTCATCCATCCAACCCGGAGGCTTCTTCATCGCCGCCTCTAACTTGGCGGCCAGGTCGTCTCCGATGGATCGTGGCGTACCCTTTTTGGTGGGAAGCTGATTGCGTACCTGGCTCAGGTAGGAGCTGTTGGTTCCCGCGGCACGCGCCAGGCGCACGGCTGAACCCGCTTCGCGAATGAGGGCCTCAAGGTTTTTGAGGCGTGTGGGGCTTTGTTTACGTGTCATGACGAGAGAGTTTAGCAAAATTTAGCAAAATGATAAAGATAAAGTTGGAGCATTAGCTTGTAGGCCAATTTGCGTGGTGCTAATGTATATTCGCATGGAGCTAAAGTATTTTCTTAAGATGGCCACTAAAAGGGAGCGAGCGGAGGTTGCGACGGCCTGCAATGATTCCGTGTCCTACCTCTACCAGATTGCAGGGCATCATCGGTACGCCAGCCCGTTGCTGGCGACCCAAATCGAACTTTCGACCAGGCAGGTTGCCGACGCATCGGGGGGACGGCTGAGACCCGTTCCTCGCGCTTCCATGGTTCGCCATCCCGAGATCTTCTACGGGGTCGCTGGGGAAGACGAGCAAGTGTGTGCGGCGGTGGGTGACTACGATGGGGCAGACTAAACGTTCATCAACGACAGCGACATCCCCGCCGGATGAACTCGTCGCGACCCGGATTGAAGTGACCCGTATCCGCCAATATGATCGCAATCCCCGTCGTCAGCAAAATCCCGAATACGATCGGATCAAGGCTTCTATCCGTGCCGGCGGTCTGGACCAGCCGCTGGTGCTCACGCAGGAGCCCGGTAGCACCGACTACGTCCTGCATACCGGAGGAAATACCCGGTTACGCATTCTTAAAGAGTTGTACGAGGAAACCGCGGACGATCGCTACTACTGGGTGGACTGTGTCATCAGAGCCTGGTCCCAGGAGTCCACGGTTTTACTTGCGCATCTTCGGGAGAATGAGCTGCGCGGGGGTCTATCGTTTATCGATAGAGCCCATGCCGTGTTCGACGTCAAGTCATTGCTCGAAGCGGAACTGTCCATAGAAACCGTGTCGCAGCGACAGTTGGAAGCCCTGTTCAGGGAACGCGGTTTCAATCTCAGTCACAGCACGATCTCCAGGATGGGGTATGCCGTGCATACCCTGTGGCCGGTGATGCCAAAAGCGCTGAGCGGGGGGCTGGGTCGACCTCAGATTGAAAAGATTCGGTCGTTGGAGCGCGCCGCACGTCACATCTGGCTACACCGGGAGCTGGGTGATGACAGCGTGTTCGATACCGTATTTGCCGAGCTGTGTCGGCGGTACGACAGTGCTGACTGGGATATACAACCCCTGCGCACCGCGCTGCAATATGAGATCGCGGTGGAATCCGAGCAGAGTGAACATATCATTCATCTCGAAATCGAGGCCCACCTGGCAGGTCGTCCATTTGACCTTGTTGCCATTCCCGATGATGACATTGACGCAGCGTGTCACGATAGTGAACCCGGCAAGCCAGTGGCGAGTGTCGAAGGACCCCAGCTCGCATCACTGAGCTCAAAACCGCGGCCGCAACACACATCGCGGGAACGGGAGGAGGCCGAAGCGGAGGAGCCAAACGACGCGTCGTCGCAAAACACCGCAATGTCAACTGTCCCCACGGGGGTCGCCCGTGATCTGGGTGCAATGGATGTTCCGGCATTGCGCAGTCACCTGCATGCAACCGCGACTCGTTTGGCGGAACATCACGGCCTTGGGGGTTGCGTGAGTCCGCTCCCCGACCATGGATTGGGCTTTATCTTGGCGGATGTTCCCCCTGCGGAACTGACCGAGACGCTGGATCAGGAAATGCTTGGGCTGGTGTCATCGCTGTGGTGGCAACTGGCGGCCTGTTCTGAGGTCACGGCGGCACCGGTCGACATGCTTCTCGATTACCTCGACGAATCGTCAATTCTGCATCAAGCACTGGTAGCGCACGATGCAGAGTTGTTGTTTAGCAATGTCTGGACACTGGATCCTGGTCACATCGGCTGCCAGCTGTGGCAACGGCTGAATCCTGAGGATTGGCAGCTGCTGCTGCAGATGATGGAAACCTATCGGGTGCTGAAAGCCCAGGCCCTTGAAACGGGGTTGCAGCTGTGGGGCGCCGAGGAAGGCGACAACTGATGTCGTCCAATAAGGAAGCAGATCTCACCACTGCCGTCTTGCTTTATGCGATGCGCTGTCTAGCCGAAGGTGATCAACAGGCCCTGCGGGGCATGAATTTTGGCCCCAGGGAGCTGGACGCCCTGGCGGAAATGAACCTGGCGGACCTGTATCGAGCCGATGTCCTGCGCGTGCACTGCCTCAAGATTGACCTGAACCGGGAGGTCTTCTGGCCGATGTTGGCGCACCTGCGCCATCAGCGTGAGTCCGAAGAGTTGCAGCGCACCCTGATAGTGGCCGATGCGCCCCTGGATATGATGCAGCAGCTGTTTGGCATGAGTTCGCGCGAGTACACCCGATGGCGGCGCCTGTTGACGCTCGCCCCCTCTGTTGGCAGGCCGCCTGAACTTGACGAGACTGATACCCACGCGCTCTGGCATGCCTGGCAAGAACGGCTACATGCGCAAGAGGATGAATCCCTGACGGCCGCGGATTACCTGACACTCCAGCGGGAGACGGGGATTGGACTGCGGTCCATCTGGACGCTGGTGCAACGTTGGGAAGCTTACGGCGAGCCCACGACGGGTGGCGGTGCGAATCAGGTCATCGAGAATGGCATATGACGATCCAGGGCCGAGCCCGGAGACCGTCGCCCTTGATGCGCTGATTAAGGCGACCGTCGCCGGGCTCAAAGGGGAGGGTAACCACGCTTCACCAGACGCCATGTTGTTCATGGGCAATTGGCACCAGGCAATACCCGCCATGGTGATTCAGGATCCCATCCTGGAGCCGGTGGACAAAGTGGTGTGGATGGTCATTATGTCCCACGCCAGGGAAACCGGTGGTCGAACCGCGTTCCCGGATTACGACACTATCGCCAACCAAACCAATGTCTCCTCTACCTCGACCGTATCCCGCGCGATAGCGATCCTGCGTCTCACCCGCTGGCTGACCTTGTGCGCGCAATCACGGCGAAAATCCGGGCGCTTTACCGGCAACATCTACGTCTTGCACGATGAGCCACTCCCCCTCGTTGACGCCCTGCACCTTGACGATGCCTATATGGCCTTTGTCGAACAATCGGAGCGACACCACCATGGCCGTGTGCGACTCGTCGCACAGGCTGTCTCGGAGAGCCTGGAAGCAGCCATTCACGGAGGCCAGTGTCTCGCGGAGTCCGAATCGGTAACCGAGCGTCGGTTACAGGCGGCGAAGGTCCTGCGAGATGCGCATAAGGCATCCCCTGATTCGGGCCGCTATTTCGCCTTTACCGGTACGACGGTCAATCGTCTGAAGCGGTCTGTGCCAGATGGGTCGGGGGTAGGGCATGCCCGTAGCCAAAATTCAAAGGCGGAGGCTGAACGTCACTACGGTAGTGGTTGTAGTAGTGATTATAAAAAAACTACAACAACAACCACGATAGCTAATTCCAACGGCGAAGAAAGCGCTTTACTCACCGGCGCGTCCGTTTCTGATCAGCCACTGATCTATCCACCCCGCTTGTCGGATAACCAGAGACGCCTGGCCGATCGATACCTCGACATGATCGCACCTGACGATCGACAGCGTGTGTTGGATGAACTTCAGGGCCGTTTGGAATCCGAACAGAAAGGTATGAAACCGGTGTATGACGAATTGCGCTTTCTACACGCGCTGTGTAAAGCCGCAGAAAAAGGTGAGTTTGTGCCCAATCTCGGGATCAGAGTGGCTGAAGGACGAGTCTCGCGGACTCAGTCGTCTCCGCCACCGCTGGACCCTCAGCAAGAGGCGATCGACGCCGAAAAGCGGGAGCGTGCGCGCGCCCATGGCCTCGAGCAGCTTGCCAAGCTCCGACAGTCATTTGCTTCCAAGGACGATGCATAGCGGGACGCTCAAGCCCGATCGTGCGCATTCAGCGATGACTGCGTATCAACAGCTTTGCGTGGTTACAGTGTCACCAGTTCCCATCCGCGCCTGACGAAACCTCCTCTGAGCCTGTAGCGATATCCGATAGTCGCGCCGCCCGATTCATGGGTTCATAGCGTCGTGAGCGGTCACCAGGAAGCGTGCAGATGCATACTGATAAAGGGGTTCCCGAAGAACATGGTGTTGATGGCCCGGATGAGACACGTCCAGGAGCCTTGCAGGGTGAGGTCTGGCTCAACATCCAGACCTATCAGGCGCAAAGCCTGATCAGGGGACGACGTAGTGCTGAGGGAAAGCCCGCAATTATTGGCCTGGTGGGCTTCGCGGAACGGCTGAAGATTCTTTGGCAAGCGGTCAGGTTCGACGACCCGTTCGCCGATTGGTGGCTGATCAAAGTTGAAGAGCGTGTTTCTGACGTACGTTCACAGTTAGGAGCCCTGCAGAAGCGGCTCGAGTCCATTTTAGTAAGCGACGATTGCTTCGAGGTGGCCTTTGCGCAGTCCAGTCGACCACAGCGTGTATCCCTGCAGTTTGCGAACCCCTATGCCTTTCGCGCGGCACAGATGCTGGCAGACTACGACCGCATGTTGTGTACCTGGATGACCGCCCGTCATCTGGGTATGACAGTGCCGAGCGAACTGACCGACCAGATTCAAGCAAGTGGCCGTTGGCTGCGGGGCGTGTTTGCTCTGCCACAGGGCTACCACTACCTGGAGGTCAGGCGAAGTGATGTGCAGCAGGGGACGGCGCGAGCAGGGCGGGCCCGCGAACGTATGGGCGACCTGCCGCAAGAGGTCCTGAACGGTGACCGGCTTCCCGCGCTGCGCCCGATCAGCTATCGACCAAATGACGTCAGCAATACGATCTCGCGCCAGGATGGGTAGAGCTTATGCCAACGGCCACCCAACAGCGCGTGACTATCCTGTTGGATGTGCGTATTCCGCTGGAGGCTGTGATCCTCAACCGACTTACGCGGTTGCCGGCAGAGCGGCGAACAGATTGGTTGCGGTGTTTACTCGTGACGGGCTTCAGTTCGGAATGCCGTGCGATCAAATCGCAGACCGCGCTACCGCAACGGCTCAATAGGGGTGACTTCGATCGATCAGAGCCCCGCCGGTTGCAGCCACTGGCCTGTCAGGCCCCCTCGACCCAGGCAGACCTGTCGTTGCGAACTAGTGATCAGGATAGCCTGGTCCGGCCCCAGGTTGATGACAGCGCCGACCACACCAAGCCCTTCGCGCACCTAAAAAGCGTGATCGGCCAATAACCGCCTTTGACAGGATTTGAGGACATAGATCGTGAACGAGCGAATGGATAACGAACCGGCACATAACAACCCAGTGGAGGAGCTGGCCGCTGGATCCATGTCGGTGGTCCCTGTTGGGCTGGACGATGGGTATGCCTACACCAAAGTGGCCTTACTTGACGGACGCCTCTTTTGCGTGCCTTCAAGAGCCCGGATGGGTGCCTCCGGTGTGACTTGGATTCGAGATCAGGAGCAACGGATCTTTGAGTATGAGACTGGCGGAACGGTATATTCTGCGGGCGCCGTGGATGGCGAGCCGACACAGTTCGATGAGTACCCGGGATCTGCGCTCAATCGTGTGATAGTCCAGCATGCCTTGCAAAACGCGGGGCTCTCGGGCCGTTCCATTCATCTGGTCACGGGTTTGCCGGTGGCCGCGTTTTACCGTAACGATGGCCAGCGGCGTCTAAAGGCGATCGATCGAAAACGCGATGCACTGAAGTTGACGGTCGAGCCGCTGTCGAACAACCGGAACACGAACAAACGACCCCTGAAGACGAGTATCGCCTTCCATGAGGTGATCCCTGAGGCCCTGGCTGCCTGGTATGACCATGTCATCGTCATGCAGGACGATGGCGTGACCCTGGATGCAGATCGCTTGAACGCACCCATCGCGATTATCGACATCGGCGGGCGCACAACCGATTATGTCGTGGTGCAGGATCAGGGCATCATCCACGGCTCCTCAGGATCGTTGTCGAGCGGCATGCTGAATGTGAAAACGCGGATCTCTGATGGCATTCAGGCCCAGTTCGACCTGACCGAGTTGGGCGAACAGCGTATTGCCATGGCCGTTGATAGCCATCGGTTGCGTGTGCACGGCAAGGATCATGATATCTCAGCCCTGGTGGCAGCCGCGAAGCGAGAACTGGTGGAATTGCTCTATGCCGAGACCCGGCGCAAGCTGGGATTGGGGGCGGAGCTGGATCGGATTCTGTTTGTCGGCGGCGGCAGTGCAGCGCTGGCTAACGACATCGCCGACTGGTTTCCCAATCAAACCATTGCCGATCATGCCGCTTTTGCCAATGCCCGAGGGATGCTCAAGTACCTGCAATACGTCTGCAACGATTCCGAGAGGACCGGATAAAGGCTTTATACGTGGTCACTGCGTTCTCAGTGACAATAAGTATCGTCGGATTGTGTAAACGATACCGCGGCTAAGCCGTCAATCCATCGTCGAGACTCGTCTCGACGTTCACTCACCCTGTCGGGAAGCGCCTTCCCGTCAGGGAATCGCGCTCCCTAGCAGTTCATTATGTTCAAGGAGAATGTGTTATGACCAGTAGACAAACTACCTCTGAAAAGCCGAAGTACTTCGATCTTGATATCCACGGGATCGGTTACCTTAACCGTGTGCGAGAAGTGACGCCAGAGAACGGATCTGCGTTTCTCAGTGTCACCATCGCCGCGCTGCGAGGGCCGGCCGACAACGTCCAGCATACGCACTTTGATTGTGTCGTATCGGGCGAAGAAGCGAAGGACCTGGTGCGCCAGTTGATGCCTGCAGTCGAAGCCGACATGAAAGTGTTGGTGGGGTTTCATCTCAGCGACTTGCAGGCGGAACCCTTCACCTTCAAACAGGGCGAACGCGCTGGTACGACAGGCGTTGGATTGAAGTCTCGACTGCTGCGATTCCAATGGATCAAGGTAGACGGGAAGTCATTTCTGGCGTCGTCGGCGAACAGAAAAGACGTCGCGTAACCACAATCCATGGCAGCATCCACCGATGCTGCCAGTCTTTAAATCCCGCGAGGAAGCCCATTCCTCGCGGAATTGGTCTCCCCGCACCTTCAAGGGAGATCGGTCATGGTTTCGAAATCATCGCCTGCAAAGGTGAATGCTAAAAACCGTTTGGCGAGGCTGAAGATCGCAACGCTCAACGACATTGAAAAGCAGTCTCTGATGGAGCTGGCTCTCGCAATTTTGCAGGACCTGCATCAACCGGGGCTCGAGCTGCCCAGTCCCAATCGTACCCGTGAATTTTTGCGGGTGCTGTTGGCCGACCGGAAAGCAGAAGTGTTTGGTTGTTTGTACCTGGATAACCGGCATCGAGTCATCGAGACCGCTGAGCTGTTCCAGGGAACGATCGACGGTGCAGCAGTGTACCCCCGCGTGGTGGTGCAACAGGCGCTAACGCTCAATGCCGCTGCGGTGATGTTCTTTCACAATCACCCCAGTGGTGTCGCCGAACCCAGTCACGCGGATGAGGCGATTACCCGGCGGCTGAAAGATGCTCTGGCATTGGTGGACATTCGTGTGCTGGATCATTTCATCGTCACCGCCGGTGAGTCGCTATCGTTTGCCGAACGCGGACTGCTTTGAATCAGTATGTACTCAACCCATTGGGGAGTGCCTGCTTCCCAATGGGAAGGAGGGACTCCCCGAATTCTCAACTCATATCCTCAGGGAGAAACTTTATGAAAAGCTCAGGGAAAGCAGCGTTGGAAGATATCTTCGGTCCGGTCATCTCATCGTATAGCCGAGTACAGGCGGTCGAAGACGGTGTTTTGATCGACGTCACGAGCATGGCGCGTGAGGCCGGGTTCAAGTGGCCCGCGGCTCTAACGCACGCGGCATGGTGTGAGTGTGTCGCCTGGACTGAACAAGATAGCCGGCGTCAGGTGCACCAGGATGAGTCCGGTCGTTTATGGGACGTGCTGTTTATGGCGTCCTATGCGATCCGTACGACCACTGACTCTGGCGATCGACTGCGCTTCTCACTATATAGGGTGCCCAAAGACGGGCATTCCGCGGAAGCGGAGGAGGTGACTTTAAAGCTGATGGTAGGCCCCGGCGATGTCGGGGAGCCCGTCATTACGATTATGTTGCCCAACGAAGATTAATGCAGCCGATGAGAATCGGTTCCTTGCCCTGGCCACTTGGGATAAAGTGGCGCCTCTCCCTGGCTCGCCTGCTCTGCTTCCAACGAAACCAGCCCTCACAAAGCCCCACCACTATATCCAACTGACATTTTGACTGTGGTTACACTGTCACCAAGGCCTGAATTGACCTGCTTATTCAACTGCCATGACAGGTCGAAGACCTGGCGTGGGAGTTGATTCGAATGCCGCCCTCGTCACTGGCAAGCGAAGCGGGGTAGTGACGAGGGCGGCGGAGCCCGGAACGACAACGGATTGCGCTCGAATTGGTGAGTTCCGGGCGAGTTCAGTCTGGCTATACTGATGGCCATTGATCAATTGCAGTACAAAACGCGGCCACGGCGGTAACGTGGATGAGGATTGTCGCCCTCGCCATCGAAAATGGCAAAAACGGCAACGGCGCCAGCCGAGCTACCATGGCGCACAGCATCAGCTGCAGCTCATCTTCAGTTTTTTCTCAACGACAGGACGTTCGTCCTCGCTTCAATCGGGCTATCGCCACTTCAAACCCGGCTTGCAAGTTGCCGACTTCCAGCGCGCCGTTTCATCGACGGTTTCATTCAACTCGCGGACTGATGGTTCCGCTCATTTAAAAGGAGGTGAAGTACTCACCATCACAACTGACTCNTAGAGTCCATTGGTTNACCCGGCACCATCTTCAGCAGAAGAGCAGCCAGGTTGCCTGCGACCAGGCTTATCAGGTCGAACGGGGAGTAGTGTCCCTTGNCCCTTCCGCTTCGGCGGACCCNGTCAGGCTACGNGCCTGNGGTTGGTCANAAACACTTACCAGANATGGAAAGTACACGATGAGAGACCTGAACTACCAATTGAAACAGTTGTGCAAACGCAANCGCGATGGCAGTTACAGCACGCAAGCCAACCGTGCGCGTATGCTCAACCAGATTGCGAATCAGTTGCAGGAAATGGGGTATCGGCGCATGACCACTCGATCCCTGAAGCCAAAGCATGTCGATGCCCTCGTAAAACGCTGGCTCGGTGAGGGTATGGCGGCCGGTACCATCAAAAACCGCATGAACTGCTTGCGGTGGTGGGCCGCGAAAGTGGACCGGCGCAATGTCATTGCCCGCTCGAACGAGTTCTACGGCATCCCCGATCGGCAATTCGTTAGTAACGAGTCCAAGGCGGTCGCGGTCGATAGCCAGGCACTGTCGAGTATCCAGGATGACCACGTGCGTATGAGCCTGGAGCTGCAACGCGCCTTCGGTTTGCGAAGAGAGGAGGCAATCAAATTCATGCCGGGGTTCGCCGATCAGGGTGATCATATCCGGCTCAAGGCGGCCTGGACCAAGGGCGGTAAGGCACGCGTCGTGCCGATCCTCCGTCAGGACCAGCGAGCCGTCCTGGATCGGGCGCACCGTTTGGCCGGGAATGGATCCCTGATTCCTTCCCAGAAAAACTACATCCAGCAGTTGAGAACCTACGAGCGCCATACCACACAAGCGGGACTGTCGAAGCTGCATGGCCTGCGCCATGCCTACGCCCAGGCACGCTTTGAACAATTGACCGGCTGGGCCTGTCCGGCCGCCGGTGGACCGACCGCCGCCAGTCTTAGCGCCGATCAACGCAAGCTGGATCTCCAGGCACGACTCATTATCAGCCGCGAACTCGGCCATGCCCGCGAGCAGATCAGCGCAGTTTATTTAGGTCGATAGTCAGTAGCAGAGAGCCGTTTGACAGAAAGTCCGACACCCACGGAACGGATTGATCGTTCACGGGTGGGGATCGGTTGGCGATCATGAAGACAATCATCATGATCGAGAGCCAAATATGTCTTTGTCAAAGCATTCCGCAATCCCGCGACGCCTAACGAGTTGGTTGTGCTGCACTGGCGTGGCCATCGCGGGCCAATCGGTATGGGCGGACCAGCAACTCATTTCAGCGATCGGCGCGCAGACCCAGATTGGCCGCTATTCCGTCATCGCTGTCGCGCCAACGGCCGGACAGCAAGACCTTTTGGCGGTCATCAGGTCGATCACCATTCCGGACGACATCAAGACTGTCGGTGATGCCTTGCACTTGCTATTACGCGATTCCGGCTATCGCCTGGCAGATCATGCTGTTCTGTCGGAAGACGCCATCGCTATGCTCGATCTGCCGTTGCCAAATGCACATCGCTCTTTCGAGCCGATGCCGCTCAAGGCGGTGATTGGGCTGATAGTGGGACCCGCGTTTCACCTGGTTCAGGATCCCGTGCATCGCCTCATTGCCTTCGAGCGTTGCGCCGATGCATCCAACCCCACAGCGACCGGAGGCGCACGCTAATGGAAGGGTTCTTTCTGATTATTGTGTTGGTCACTGCATTGCTGGTGGGCGTCGAGTCTGAGCGACCGGATCAGGAGCCGCGTTCTGTCCATAAGGCGACGCTGACGAGTGAGCAGGGTGTCACCGGTCAATCCCCAGCGCACCTTTGCGATCCGACGCATCAAACTATCGTTCAACGCGATTTGACCGTACCGGTCGATCAGCAGGTCAATGACCATGTCCGCTGAGCTCAGAGTGCGACCCTCCCGCATCGTGATTCTCGGATTCTGGTTGTGCATCTCGTTGCCAGTCATCGCGGATAGTGGAACGGTATCGGAAGCTTCGAAGCTCCAGGCTGTCGAGCAGTCGACGACCCAACAGATCGAGTCCCGGACTTCCCGCGCAGAGCAGTGGGGATTGGACCCGACCGAGTGGCAGCGTTATGAATCCCTGATGCAGGGGATTCGCGGCAGCGTAAGCCCGGCGACGTTGTCACCTCTGGAAGTCCTGGGCATACATGCACGCACTGCGGATGAGCGCCGTCGCTACGCTGAACAGTGGGCCGTGATGATGCGTGACGACGCCGAGCGGATCCTGGCGTTTCAACGTGCTTACGACGATGCCCAGCAGCGCCTGTTCCCCAATGGACTGTTGATCAATGCCAGTGCCCTGGCGTCAGCCGCAACGCATCAAACGGCAACCGAAAAACTGACCTGGAAACCCGATGACCGGGTGTTGTTCTTCACCGAAACGCAGTGCCCGCGCTGCGACGCCGTATTGGAGCGACTGATCAGTCATATCAAACAATTCGCCGGCATTGATCTGTACCTGATCGATGTGTCGGTCGGCGAGGAATCCCGCATACGCGACTGGGCGTCAGCGAAACAGATCGATCCGCAGTGGGTCAGCGAGCACCGAATGACGCTGAACATCGATGCCGGCGCGTTCGACCAGGTCGCTGGCCACACGGGCCAGCAGGGTCAGGAGCTGCCGGTACTGATACTGCGCCGGGAGGGTCGGTTGGCACCCTTGCCGGTATCACGGTTTTGACGAGCGCCGGTTATGGCAAGTCGTTCGATCATCGTCTGTGTGGTCGGCCTATTGTGTGGGCCGATGACGGCGCAGTCGCAACCGGTCCCTGTCGGGTATCAGCAGGTCGCGCATGAATACGGTCTGCCGCCTGCGCTGCTCTATGCGGTAGCCCTCACCGAGAGCGGTCAAAGTGCGCTGAGTCATGGAGTGTTTCGTCCCTGGCCGTGGGCGCTGAATATCGACGGCAAGGGGCGGTATTTTCCGTCCCGCCAGAGCGCGTGGCGGGCTTTGCAGACGGCACTGGCGGAAGCCGATGCGTCCGTGGATATCGGGCTGATGCAGGTCAGCTGGCGCTATCACCAGTCATCCCTGGGTTCATCCTGGCAGGCGCTCGATCCCTATCACAATCTGCGGGTGGCGGCTGCGCTGCTGCGCGATTGTTTCAGTGAGCACAGTAACTGGATCGAGAGCGCCGGTTGTTACCACGCGCCCAATGACCCAGCCCGCGCAAACCGCTATGGCCGACGTGTACAGGAACGCTGGACGCAAGTGCTCGATGCGACCGAGGAGGTTCCCGTTGATGCAAAGTAATCGATCTCTATTGCCGATCATTGGGCTTGGACTTTTATTCTCCTTCGGCGTGAGTGCTAACGCGCTCGCCGAGTTGAAGATCATTTACGACAATGGTCAAACGCGGCCACTGGCGCCGTTGCTTGAGCCGCTACTGGCGGATGACTCGCCATCGTCCGAGCCAGCCGAAAGCGCCACCCTCGATCCCTCGTCCAGCCCCTTGTCCAGTGATGGTCCGGCAGACCTTCGCAATCTTTTGCCAGTGCGCTCACCCGGTCTGATTGTCGGCGATATCGCTGGCAGTGCCTTGCGTCCCGAGGCGCTGGCGCGACTGGCACAAGGCAATCCACGGCCGTTTTTTTTGATCGGATCGGATGCCATGTCGTTGCGGTGGTTGGCCTCGCACCGAGACGTCCTGGAAGATCTTGGTGCCGTGGGCATGCTGGTCCAAGCCGAGACCGAAAACGATGTGCGACGAGTCGCGGAGATGGCGCAAGGCTTGTCTATCACCCTGGGATCCGGGAGTGACCTGGCCGCAGCCCTGGGCATCGATCGTTACCCCGTATTAATCACCCCTGACGGTATCCGGCAGTGAGCACGCATCCGATGGAGGCATTGTTGCGGCCTCCCGTCGAGTTGTGGTCCACCGCCACCGCGTTTGCGGCGGGGATACTGGCCTGGTTGGCGCCCTGGGCCTTGATGATGCCACCGGGTATTGCGGCGGCCACCGGGTTGACCTTCTTCGGGTTTGGCGTGTGGCGGGGCCGTCAGGCCTGGCGCGTATTGCGCTACCAGCATCACATGAAGCGCCTGCCGGAGTATCGCGTGCGGGCAGCGCAGATCCCCGTCAGCCGGCATAAGCTGTTTTTAGGTAAAGGCTTTCGCTGGACACAGCAACACACGCAGCGGTTGCGCGATACGCTGAAGCCCGAGGTGCAGCGTTACGTGCAACCGGGCAGGCTCTATCAGTGGGCGAGACAAAAGGAAGTGGCCTGGGAGTCGATCCCCGTACTCTCAGTACTGGCCAAAGGCTTGCGCAGCCGTTCCCGCTGGAATCCGTTGGCGCCTTTACCCGCCGTCGGCGGCAAGCCAGCACTGCATGCCGTTGAACCCCTTGAGCAATCCGTGTGGATGGATCTCGGGGAACGCGTCGGGCACACCCTGGTGCTCGGCACCACCCGCGTCGGCAAGACTCGCTTGGCCGAACTGCTGATCACCCAGGATATTCGCCGGGGCGATGTCGTCATCGTTTTCGATCCCAAGGGCGATGCCGATCTGTTGCGCCGCATCCACGCCGAAGCCAAGCGCGCCGGTCGACTGGACGACTTCTATCTGTTCCATCTCGGCTTTCCCGAACTGTCAGCGCGTTATAACGCCATTGGCAACTTCTCGCGTATCACCGAGGTCGCGACCCGTATCGCCAACCAGTTACCGAACGAGGGGAACTCCGCGGCATTCAAGGAATTCGCCTGGCGCTTCGTCAATATCATTGCGCGGGCACTGGTGGCCTTGAAGCGTAGACCGGACTATCAACAGATTCGCCGCTACATCAACGACATCGAGCCCCTGTTTGTCGAGTATGCCGGTCATTGCGCCGAGGTGGCCGGCATCGACGCCTGGGCATCGCTGGTGGAAGAGCGCGCCGCCGATATCAAGGAGCGCAACCTGCCCAATGCGCTGCGTGGCCGGTCGATGGAAGCCATCGCCTGTATGCGGTTATTGCAGGAGAGGTCCATTTACGACCCCGTTCTGGATGGCCTGATTTCGGCGTTCAAATACGACAAGACCTATTTCGACAAGATCGTCAGTTCCGTCGGCCCGCTGATGGAAAAGCTGACGACTGGCACCATCGCCGCGCTGATCTCGCCGGACTACCAGGACGAGCAGGATGCGAGGCCAATCTTCGAATGGATGGAGGTGGTGCGGCGCAAGGGCATCGTGTTTGTCGGGCTTGATGCACTCACCGATACCACGGTCGCCAGTGCAGTGGGCAACTCCATGTTCGCGGACCTGGTATCCGTCGCGGGCACGATCTACAAGCACGGTGTCGTGGCGCCGGGTTCCGATACGTCACTCCCGGAAAACGCGCGACAGTCGCTGCCCACCATCTCATTGCACGCGGACGAGTTTAACGAACTGATCGGGGACGAGTTCGTACCGCTGTTGAATAAGGCCGGTGGCGCCGGCTTCCAGGTCACGGCCTATACCCAGACCTGGTCGGACGTGGAGGCGCGGATCGGCAGTCGCGCCAAAGCCGGGCAGGTCGCGGGTAACTTCAATACGATGCTGATGCTGAGGGTGAAAGAGCTGGATACCGCCGAGATGCTGACCGAGCAGTTGCCCCGTGTGGAGGTGTTCACCCTGATGAGCGTCTCCGGTGTCGATGATTCCTCGGATCCCGGTTCTGGCGTCGATTTCAAATCCCGCAATGAGGATCGGATCAGCGTCTCGGAAGTGCCGATGCTGACCGCGGCCGATATGGTCACGTTGCCCAAGGGGCAGGCTTTCGCGCTATTGGAAGGAGGGCAGCTCTGGAAAATTCGTATTCCGTTGCCGGATGATCGCGCCGATGCCGCCATGCCAGGAAATTTCGAAGAAATGGCTGAGGCCATGCGGCGCAGCTACATCACCAACGATCACTGGTATCGGGTGACTGAGCACTGGTGGCACGGCGTCTCTGAGGCGACGGTTGAGCCTGCAGAATCGAGTGGCTCAGCCTGAGTATGGCGGAACCGACCGATCCTCGCCGAACAGTTGCCCGTCCCGGAGCGATCTCCCAGGGTTTGACGGGGCTCGCCCAGTGTCTGAAATGGTTGATCCTCTCCCTGGTCTTTTCCATCCTGATCGAATGGATCGGTATGGCATTCTGGTGGGAGGAGCAGGGCGTAGCGCACAGCCGACAGATGCTGGTGAATGAGCTGCAGTTCCTCGGGGCAGATTTTCATCGCAGTTGGTTGACCGCGCAGCCCATGCAGTTCGCCAGAGACTTATCGGAACGATTCTATTCCATCGCCTTCGAATGGACCGGTTTTGTCGATCTCATTCAGTGGGTCACGCCGGTTCCCTCCACCGAAGAGTCAGGTGTGCGCCCCCTGCTGCACCGGATTTATCGCCCTGTGGCTGACTATGTGTTGGCGGGGATGCAGATCACCCAGGTATTTGCGGTGAGACTGGCCATTTTGGCACTGGCCACGCCGGTATTTGGGCTTTTCACCCTGGTGGCACTGGTGGATGGTCTGGTGCGGCGGGACTTGAGGCGCTGGGGCGGGGGCCGCGAGAGCTCCTTCGTCTATCACTACGCCAAGAAAGCCGCTATTCCGCTGATCATCATGGCCTGGGTACTCTACCTGGCGCTGCCATTCAGCCTTCATCCGTCCTGGATCATCCTGCCGTTTGCTCTGGCCTTTGCCTTTGCCGTCACCATCACAGCCAGCACCTTCAAAAAGTATCTCTGATTTCGAACCGGACGGGTTCGGAGAAGGGTGGTTACAGTGTCTCCAGTGAGGCCATGGGAACAAACAGCTTCATCGGGTTGTCGGTCAACGGCAGGAAGAAATCGAACGATTGGTAGAAGGCCAGTGCGTCGTGGTCGAGCACATCGAGAACCACGCCCATGGCAGGCAAGCCTTTCGGGTTGTTGGCAATCTGGTAGGCATGTCTGAGCGCATAGACCAGTGTTTTTGCGCCGAGGCCTTGTCGACGGAATCGTTGGTCGATGCCGAGTTGCGCCAGCAGAATGACGGGAACGGGGTAGCGTGGCAGGCGAGACGGGTCTGGCAGTTCATCTCGCACCAATGTCTGATGGGCCAGCGTGTAGTACGCAGCTACCTGGGACTTTTCTGAACTGTCTTCGGTGGTATAGGGAAGTACAAAGGTTCGATTCAGGTTCAATGCCATGTTCTTCGCCGCGTAGCGGCGAAGATACACGTTGATGGCTTCCTTGCCGCAATCAAATGTTCTGACATTGATCGTGCGTGGATCCAGTGGCAAGAACTCAACGGTCGGCATTCAGCACGAAGCCCTCTTGATCGAGTGCCTGTGCTGCCTTACGAAGCTTGGCAGTTGGCGCAGGGGGGTTGTCACACGCCTCGCAAAAGGCGTCGAACTGCGCGTTGGTCAGTTGAATACTGCTGTAGGCTTCCAATACTTCAGGCGCATGTTGCTTCACCAGCTGGGTGACATAGGCCTTGATACTGGTTAAGCCCGCCGCGCGCGCGGCGCGCTCGGCCAGTGCATAGGTTTCTTCATCCCACTGCATTTCATAACGTACAACTTTGGGCATGGTCATCTCCGAAAATTCTCTACGGAATAACTCCGTAACAATGTAAATTATTACGGAATTTATCCGTAAAGGCAAGCGGGAGTGTTCAGGAGATCATCCGGCTCACTTATTGACTGTAACAATACAGTATAAGAGTCTGGCGACACTGTATTGTTACAGTGCGAATGGATGGCGATGAGAGCAAACTTCGAGCAACTGTTACAGCCCTACTCCATAGATCCGGGTTCCCTGTTGCCGGCGATCTTCAACATCTTCTCGCTCTGGCATCTGACCGGGCAGCAGCAGATGACGCTGCTGGGGTTGAGTAATGAAAAGACGCTCTACAACTGGAAAAACCAGCCGGAGAAAGCAAAGTTGACCCGGGACTGTCTGGAGCGGGCCAGTTATATTTTGGGCATTTACCGGGCGTTACAGGTTCTTTTTCCTGATGAAGCGCAAAGCGATCAATGGCTTCATGCCCCGAACGATAATCCGCTGTTCGGTGGCACGGCACCATTGGATAAGATGTTGGAAGGGTTAGTCGTCGACTTGGCGTTTGTTCGAGAGCATCTCGATAGCCAGCTTTCATGATCAAATCGTCTGCTCGGATGCATGCCTCCTGCTGAGGAAACTTGCATCCAGGTCGGATAAACCACCCCACCCACCGAATAGATATTCCATCGTTCCTCACCCCTGATTCTCGCACTATGCCCCGTAACAACACACGGGAGCAGCAGTGCCATGCAACGCCATCTCTGGCTATCTTCTTTTCTGATCATCGGCTCGTTCATCACGCCGGTGGCCTTTGCCGATGCAGATGCCGAGCGCGACGCGCTGGCAAAAATCATCCATGAGCTGAATGCCCTCGAGCCCCTGATCAAGCAGGCCGAGGCAAACGCCGATCAGGATGCCCGTGTCCGTTTTCGTCATGACTGGCTGCGTCAGGATTTGAAGCAAGTCAGGGAAGGCATTCAGTCGCACATCGACGCGCCTCGCGCCCAACCACGTTCCTTCCCGCCCCAGCGCGGCGATTACCGTCGCTAGGTTGCGCGATGACAGGGGCACAACAAGCCGCTTTCCAGGCCGGTTCCGGTATTACCCCAGCCACGATGCTGACATCGATCGCGTCGATGGTCCTGGTGCTGGCGTTTGTCTGGGTGATCTGGGTCACCTTCGGCACCTTTCGGGCCTGGCAGGAAGGTCAGGCCACGGTCTTCGACCTGACCTGGAGCACCTTGCGGGCAAGCATTGTGTTGATGGTGTTGGGTTTCTATTTGCGGTGAGTCAATCGAGAAAGCCCGGTAAGGGCAAGCGGCGGCGCATCGCAGTGGGATGCGGGGATAGGCCCCATTTTTATCAGCGTTACAGAAGAGGACATTTCCTATGGGTACATCAACTACAGAAAGCGGGTTCAGCAAAGCGTCCATTGCCATTCGCAGGCCGCTTTGGGCAACGGCCGCGGTGTTTTTTCCACTGCCGCTCTGGGCAGCGTTGCCGACGCCAGTCGCGCCGAGTACCGCACCAGGTGCGGGTGACTGGATCGGACTGATCCAGGGCTATATCAAAGATGGTGGCCTGGTGCTCGGACTGGCCATCGCGGTTCTGGGTTTTCTCTGGATCGCCTATCTGGGCTTCGCGAAATTCAATGAAGCCCGCCAGGGTAAAGCGGAATGGGCGGAAGTGGGAGTCTTGGGCATCGTTGGCGCCATCGTCCTGATCTTCGCCAGCTATCTGCTGACCGAAGCGGCCGGTGTCATCTGAACCCTGACATCAAGAGCAGCATGTGGCAGGAGGTGTGAATGTCGAAAGACCATGAAATCCTGGCGGACCGGCTCAATGCCGAGCCTGTCATCTTTAAAGGTTGCTCATCCTCAGAGCTCGGCATGATTGTGGGGTTGGCCATTGTGATCTGGCTGCCCCTCAGTCTGCTCCTGGCCTGGCTACTCGGCGCCATCACCATGGGTTTCGGTATTGCCGGTGTCGGCGTGGTCGCCACCGTCGTGGTGATGGCGACGGTCTTTCAGCGCATCAAGCGTGGGCGACCTGACGGGTACTACCAGCAATGGTTGCGCATCCGCCTGCAATCGACGGGTCTCTATCGCGCGCCCTGGGTGTTACGCACGGGCGCCTGGGATATCGGGAGGACGCCGCATGCGCCGCTACCGTCTCGAAATCGATAACGTGCGCGCCCATTTGCGTTCCTTGTGGATCGTCATTGGTCTGCAAGGGCTGATCATCCTCGCGCTCTGGATCGGCTGGAGCCAGGCGCCCAAGCAATTGCGAGTCTACGTGCCGCCGGATCTGCGCTCGGGTGCGGTCCTGGCGGCCGAGGAGGTGCCTCCGGCCAATGTCTACGCCTTCGCGTTCTACATTTTCCAGCAACTCAATCGTTGGCCCGACAACGGTGCAACGGACTACGGCAGCGCGATTTTCCGCATCTCACCCTATCTGACCCCGCGCTATCGCAATGATCTGATCGCCGACATGGAGCTCAAAGCTCGCCGTGGCGAATTGACCTACCGGGTACGCGGTGTTCATGAAGTGCCAGGGCACGGTTATGAAGAGCGTCGCGTCGATGTGCTGTCACCCGATGTCTGGGTCGTCTGGCTGGATCTCGACCTGTTGGAGTCAGTAAAAGGCATGACTGTGAAGCAAACCACGATTCGCTACCCAATTCGCGTGGTGCGCCAGGCCATCGACCCGGAATCGAATCCCTGGGGGCTGGCGCTCGACGGCTACGCCAACGATGGCCCGCGTCGACTGACGGATGCCGAGCTGGCTGAACCTGGCGTGACTGGCGCCAATGCAACTAAGGAATCATCCCCATGAATCGCCATCATTTCGTCGCGCCAATTAGATGGATCGCCTTGCTCGGTTTCTGTATTCCGCTGCTGCCCTTTGCACAAGTCGATGCAGCGTCAAATGCCCCCGAACGTGTGATATGGAATAAAACGCCCATCGCGATTCCCTTGGTTGTCGGTGAAGAACGTCTGGTGCATTTCCCAGGCTCGGTGAGTATCGGCCTGCCGCAGTCACTGACAGCGCAGCTGCGCAGCCAAAGCATCAACGGCACCCTGTACCTATTGGCCAGAGAGCCATTCGACACCACCCGCATCATGGTGCGATCGGAATCAGAGGGGCCGATGTATGTCCTCGATGTGTCAGCAGAACCTTCCGAGGCCGACAGCTACACGTTACCCGATGTGCAGATACTGCTGGATTTGGAACCTGACAAGGATGCTGCCGAGTCGCAACCAAACAAGCAATCCCTGTCCTGGGGATATGCCGCTTTGACCCGGTATGCCGCGCAACAACTCTATGCTCCGACACGACTGATTCCTCGTCAGCCCGGTGTGGTCGCCATTCCCGTCAGCGCCCAACCGGTCGAGCTGGTGCATGGCGCACGGATCGAAGCGGTCCCCGTCGCCGCCTGGAAGGCGGGTTTACGTTATGTCACCGCCGTCAAGTTGACCAATCGAACCCAAAGGCCGGTGGTGCTGGATCCACGAGAACTGCGCGGGGCCTGGTTAGCAGCAACGTTTCAGCACAACCGCTTGCTACCTGCTGGCGATGAAGCCGATACCACCGCGGTCTACCTGATCTCGGATCGGCCATTCGATGTGGCGCTTTGAGAGAGGAGTGGAATCTACCCCATGTCGATGGTCACCAGTAATCGCTTATTACCTCTGCTTGCAGGCTCTGTTGTCTTGATGGCGGCGCTGGTTGCCGTGAAGTCCTGCTCGCCGGATGAAGAGCAGGCTCAAGTCTTGGAGGCGGTGCCGCAGGCGCCAAAACCGGATGCCGATTCGCCGGCAGACACCATCAAGACGCTAACCGCCAATGTCAGCGCCATGACCTCGGAGCTGAATGCCCTGCGTCGGGATAACACGGCGCTCAAACAAGAAAACCGCGACTTAATCGAGGACCGCAAACAGATCGAAAACAACGTGCTGACCCGAGTGCAGCAATCCCTGGCAGCCAAACGAACCGACACCGCGTCACCGGAGACGACCTCCGCCATTGCGGCCTTAACCGCCAGGGTGGATTCCCTGACCAACCGCTACGGCCAGTCGGCAACACCTTCATCGGCTGTGGGTTCTGACATTCCCGTCGGGCTCGGGCTGGATGGAGTCAGCGCACCCTCTGCGAACTCTGAGTCTCTGGTGTGGGTCAATCCTTTGGAGCTCTCGCCATCGACCGGCGAGGATAAAGAGACGCTACTCAATCGATTCAGTCGCACCGGTCGCAACGCGCTCGACAGCGCGGGTCCGCCGGTGCAATCGCTGGTCGCCAAAGGCACTGATGCCCTCAACAGCACTGTGCCGGTCTACACGGTGCCTCGCAATGCCACCCTGATTGGTTCCACCGGCATGACCGCCCTGGTCGGCAGGGTGCCTATTCAGGGGCAGGTGCGTGACCCCATGCCGTTCAAGGTGATTACCGGTAAGGAAAATCTGGCCGCCAATGGCCTGCGCATTCCGGGAATCGAAGGCATGATCTGGAGTGGCACCGCGATTGGCGACTGGACCCTCTCCTGTGTGACCGGAAAATTGGAATCGGTGACCTTCGTGTTCGAGGACGGCACCATTCAGACCCTCGCCAGTGATGACAATCAACGGGGTGGTTCCAGTGGAAACAGCGCCGGGGGAGGCAATAACCGGCCGCTGGGTTGGATTTCCGATGCTCGCGGTATTCCCTGTATCACCGGCGAACGCAAGACCAACGCGCCGGCCTTCCTCACTCAGCGCATTGGCGTGATGGCGCTCGAAGCAGCGGGCGAAGCTGCCGCGCAGGCGGAAACCACCACCTTGATCAACGATGCCGGTACGGCAACGAGCGTGGTTTCCGGTGAGACCGGCAAATACGTGTTGGGCAAAACCTTGAGCGGCGGCAGTGACGAAGTGGCCCAGTGGCTGCGAGAGCGCCAGGCGCAGAGTTTCGATGCGGTCTTTGTCCCTGCCGGCGTCGAACTGGCAATCCACGTCGATCACGAACTTCCCATTGATTTCCATTCCAACGGCAGGAAACTTCATCATGACGCGAATCTATTCCAACAAGCGACGATTGCCACTGGTTCTGGTCTGGACTAGCCTGTTGATGGTCGGCTGCGCCAGCACCAAAGAGACGGTGTTGCCCCAGGACGGCCCGACCATGAAGTCCATTTACGACCAGCACATGGTGGACGTTCAAAAGCCGGACCATCGTCGCGTGATCGGTGGTCAGTCGTTACCGCAATCGGGTATTGAGCACTACCGCGGCTTCGTGCGGGAAGCGGCCAACGAGATCGATACGGTATTTCCCCGCCTGCCCAATCCCACCCTGGTGATGTACATCTTTCCTCACCTGTCAGGCAGTGAGCGCACACCGGTACCGGGTTATGTGACCACCTTTACCTTCTATGAAACGGTGGAGTACGCCCTGCCCGGGGAAGTGTCGGGGGAGGTGTCGGGCGAGATGCCATCTGACAACTATCAGTCGCTATCAGGCCAGTAGGGGTACCCATGGCAATCAATCAACCCGAAAACTTGGATGCATCCCCGCTCACTAACGCGACCATCAAGCGGCACTACGACCGTCCACCCTCGTTTACCGACCTGTTGCCCTGGATGGAATACATCCCTGAGTGCAACGCCTTTGTGTTGGAGGACGGTGTCAGCCTGGGGGCGCTGTTCGAGGTCACACCGGTCGGCTGTGAAGCACGCACGCCGGCGTTTATGACGCAGCTGCGCGATACCATCCAGACCGCGATCAATGAGGCTATTCCTGAACGCGACGATGCGCCCTGGGTACTACAGGTCTATGTGCAGGATGAACCGCGGCTCAATCAGTTCGATGCATTACTGGCCCGTTATCCGATGCCGAAAGTTCGCGCATCGGATTACTCGCAACACTATCAGGCGGTCATGTCGGCGCATTTGCAGGCGATCTCCCGCCCGGGCGGCTTGTTTGACGATACCACGGTCACCGGTTCGCGCTGGCAGGGCCAGCAGCGTCGGATCCGGGTAGTGCTTTACCGGCGTTTGAAGCACAACGGCAAAGCTCCGGCAGCCATCGAGGTGGAGGAAGCGCTCAATGATGTGGTCACCAAATGGATTGCGGCGCTGGCTTCAGCTGGGATCCGCGTCCAGCGCGCGGATGGCAAGGCGTTTTATCACTGGTTGCTGAGCTGGTTTAACCCCAAGCCAGCATTTGCCGAAGAAAGCCCAGAATCGTTGCTGCAGATGGCGCCCTATCCGGGCGATGACAATTTACCCTTTGGTTACGACTTTGCGGAACAGTTGACGTTGTCGATGCCTCGCTCAGACGAGGCAACGGCGAGCTGGCACTTCGATAATTTGCCGCACACGGTCGTGACGATTCAAAGCTTGCGAAGAGTGCCGGACATCGGCCACTTCACGGCGGAGCGCCAGGCCGGGGATCAGGTTTTCTCACTCTTTGATCGTCTGCCCGAGCACACCATCATGGCGATAACGCTCACGCTCAAGCCACAGGACACCACTCGCAATCACATCGCGCAAATCAAACGCGCATCGGTAGGCGACTCGGCGGAGGCGTCGATCACCCGAGAAGATGCAGAGCAAGTGGAACGGGAGATGGCGCAGGGCAACAAGCTCTATCCTGTCAGCCTGGCGTTCTATGTGCGTGGCGAAAATCAAAAGTCCCTGCGTCACAATTTGAATCGCCTGAACGCGCTGCTCCTTCCCAACGGATTACAACCGATTACCCAGGAAGCCGACCTGCTGGCGCTCGATAGCTACATCCGCAACCTGCCCATGGCTTATGACGCGGATCTGGATAAGTCACGGCGCCGTTCGCGGCTAGTTTTCTCGCGCCATATTGCGAATCTGTTGCCGTTCTATGGCCGTTCGCGTGGAACCGGCCATCCGGGGCTGGTGTTCTATAACCGCGGTGCCGAGCCGCTGGTGTTCGACCCCTTGCATCGGGAGGATCGCAAAAAGAACGCCCATATGCTGATCCTGGGGCCAACGGGTGCAGGCAAATCCGCACTGCTGGTGTATCTGCTGCAGCAGATGATGGCGCGCCACCGTCCCCGCATTTTCATTATCGAAGCGGGCGCGTCGTTTTCCCTGCTGGGGCAGCATTTTGCGCACCATGGCTTGGCAGTCAACCAGATCACGTTGAACCCGAATGTCGATGTCAGTCTGCCTCCCTTTGCCGATGCGCTGCGCTTGCTCGATCGGCGTCATGCGCTGAATCCGCTCGATGCCGATAACCCCTCGTTGGAGGAGGCGCTGGACGAAGACGACGAGATCGAGGACGAGGGCGGCGGGCGCGATATTCTCGGTGAAATGGAGATTGCCGCGCGCATCATGATCACCGGCGGCGATGAGCGCGAGGACGCCCGCTTGACCCGTGCCGACCGGCTGCTGATTCGCAATGCCATATTCCTGGCGGCCAAAACGGTCAAAGAATCCGGCAGTACCCAAGTGATCACCCAGGACGTGGTTCACGCGTTTCAGGCTATCGCCACCAACACGGAACTGCCCGAGCACCGGCGCAATCGCGCACTGGAGATGGGTGATGGTATGGCGTTGTTCTGTTCGGGCCTGGCCGGTCATTTCTTCAACCGTCCCGGTCAGTCCTGGCCGGAGGCCGATGTCACCATCCTCGAAATGGGCATGCTGGCCCGGGAGGGCTACGAGGACCAACTGACTGTCGCTTACCTGTCGATGATGAGCCACATCAACGATCTGGTGGAACGCCACCAACACGATGATCGCCCCACACTGGTGGTCACCGACGAGGGGCACATCATTACCACCAATCCACTGCTGGCGCGTTACGTGGTCAAGATCACCAAGATGTGGCGCAAGCTCGGGGCCTGGTTCTGGATCGCCACCCAAAATCTGGAAGACTTTCCCGATGCCAGCCGCAAGATGCTCAATATGATGGAGTGGTGGCTGTGCCTGGTGATGCCGAAAGAGGAAGTTGAGCAGATCGCGCGCTTCAAGGATCTGAACGACGAACAGCGTAACCTGCTGCTGTCGGCCCGCAAGGAGCCGGGCAAATACGTGGAAGGCGTTGTGCTGGCCGACAAGGTCGAAGCCCTGTTCCGTAACGTCCCTCCCGCCTTGTCGTTGGCACTGGCCATGACCGAAAAGCACGAGAAGGCCGAACGCGCCGCCATTATGCGTGAAAAGCATTGCTCTGAGCTCGAAGCCGTTTACGAGGTTGCCCGGCGTATTGAGCAGTCGCGTTAGTCTCATTCAGGCTGGCGGTTCAGCGCAGCTGTACCACGCCACGGCAGACCGGAAACGTCGCACATCCCCAAAACTGATTGCCCGCATTTTTTCCATTCTTGGTGGTACGAAGCACCATCTCGCTGCCGCACTTCGGGCACTGTTTTGGACTTTTAGGATTAGCCGAGGGAGTGGCTGATGGCGTGGTGAGTGGCGTGGTGGAGGGCGTGACTGGAGATGCGACAGTCTGCTTCTGACGCAGATGGCGGATGTGTTGGCGGTTGGTGGTCAGCCCGCGCTGCAATCGCAGCTGCTCGATCTGTCTGATCACGGCATCGATGTCGGCCTGACTGAGTACCACCTCGCGCTTTGCTTTAATGTGGCGAATATAGCCACCGGCATAGGTCACGTTATCGGGCATCTCTGTCTTGAACGTGGAGTCACCGACAAACACCACCAGCGAGTGAATGGCGGAAGACGGAATATCCAATTGGGCTTCAAGCGTTTTGACGTGTTTGTAGTTCTGATGCAGCGGGTTTTGAAACTTGTTGGTGTGTTTATAGATCTTCTGCGTCCAGGTCTTCTGGTTGGCCGAGCCGAATATCCATCCCCTCATGTTCTTGGTTTCAATTACGAACACGCCATAGCGCGACACGATGATATGGTCGACCTGTGTGGTGCCATCCTCGGTCGGTAATGTCACATCCTTGATCAGGTGGTACTCGGCATTGGGGAGAAATAGCCGAGCGGCTGTGTTCACCAAGAACTCTCCAGTAATCCCTTTGAACCAGGGCGACTTGAGAATGCCAGCCAGCATGGCAAGTGGAATGAGATACCACAGTGCGCCGTAGACTTGCTGGATGATGGGGCTGAAGTCCATTTCCGTATTTTGTTTCCGAAGTCGATTTCCCTTGATTATAAAAACCGTGCTGTTTCTGTTCCAGAAACTTCGACCGCTTTTGTCTGAATAAACCGTGTTTCCCAAATCCGTAATCACTCAGGATGGTGACTTCCTCAAAACCATCCCGGGTTGGACGATCGTCGGTGAATGTCCCAAACGCTCAATTCATTATCTCGTTGCTCCTAACAGGAACCCTCTGTGCGTCTGTGCAAGCCAGCGAGATTGCAATCGAGCAGGCCATTGGGCAGGACCCGACGATCGAGGTGTTCATCGATTCGAGCCTTCAGATTGTGTCTGCAAATGACCATACGACCGTTTATGTAATCGATCGGATCAACAGGCTGCAGCAAGCGCTCTCCAACGAGTTACCAGCGGATCCAGAGTCCGCCAGAACACTGACGTTGCAACGATTCCAGCGTCAGCAGCAAGAGAACACTCAACTCAGCAGCGAACTGGAAAATGCCGCCAAAGGCCTGGTGCAGGCAACGCAGTACGGTATCGATCGGTACCCGGCCATTGTCTTTGATGGCCAGGCCGTGGTGTATGGCCTTACTGACATCCGCGCTGCCACCCAGCTTCATCAGCGGTGGCAAGCAGAGAGCGCAGAACAATGAAAGCCAACCTGTATCGCGGTTGGCTGATTTTGTTGCTGTTAACGCCGTTGGGCGGCCACACCGGCACCATTACCACACCGGAAATTGTTGCTCAGACCACCCGTGCAGCGCTCAGCTGTATGCGTTGGATGCCGGTGGGGATGTGCTTTTGGTTGCGTTGCTCCCTGTCCGGGTGCAGCGTGCGCACCTCGATCAAAGTAGGGCATTACCAACCCGATGCGGTGGTGAGTGCCTACAACGAACTCGGTGGCAATCCCTGGGTCGAGATTCGCAGCACGCTGGGTGTGGCACAACGAACCGCCGCCAATGGGCTACTCGGCAGCTTGCTGGCAGTGCCGATTGACAGTGCCGGGAATAGAACCGAAGGCGGGCAGGGCAACAAGGATCATCGCAACCTGGTGTTCCGGGAAACGGATGTCATCGGCCATCCGGTTAGCTCCCTGTCAAGCATCGTCGCCAGCACCGGCTACCTCTGTAATTCACAAACGACTTCCTTCTTTCCGTATTTCCAGTCGGGACTGGACGCACTCTCCTGGCGGATGGAAATACCGGAGATGTTCTACCCGGCAAGCCTGATACCCGGTTTGCGGGAGATCGGCACCTGGCCACTGCAGACCTGGGGCGGCGTTTACCCTCGCACTGGCTGGACGACCCAGGCGGAGGAACCCAAGGCGGCCGCCATCAATGCCCAGCGCGCTGGCGACATCGTGACCCGTTGGGGGCAACCCCATATCTACGTGCCCATCACCGGCGGTTCGAGTTCGCGGCAACGCGTCTGGCCCCCAGGGCCTCTGGTTGAAGATAACCCCGCCACCGGTGTGTGGCAGATGCTGCTGCCCAGAGCGGAGTCGACCTGCAAGGTATTTGGCACCAATGACCTGGCCAGTTTCACCGGCTGGGGCGGTGGTCGAGTCGATGCCCAGGGCGACTATGCCTGGAATCTGTGGCGCCCCTACAGCTGTTGCCGCGATCGCGGCATCTTCCTGTTCAACGTCGACTGGATCAATTACCCACCATGAGCATGAAAGTGTCTGTTCGCACCGTGTTGTTGATTGGCGCCCTGAGTGTGAGTCACGTCGTTCACGCGGCTCAGGGTCCCACCGAGGACAGTTTGTGGTACTACGAAATCGGCGGAGCAGAACCGGTCTCTGTACCTGCCAACCCCGCAGTAGTCTCCGTCACCCTGGGCGGATCCGCTCAATTGGGGCTCGGCTACAGCTGCGGCAAGTTTGACCCGGTGGCAGCGGTGACCAATACCCTGAATGACATCGGCTCCGGCGTCGATAACATGATGAACGCGATGACCGCAGCGGCTACCAGTGCCATTGCGGCGTTGCCGGCATTGATCCTGCAGCGCGCCAACCCCGGCTTGTACGATCTGTTTCAGAATGCCCTGATCAAGGCCGAAGAAACCATGCAGCTGGCCACCAAATCCTGCGAGCAGATGGAGGCCGAGATTGCCCAGGGCAAGAACCCCTATGCTGATCTGATCACCTTATCCAAAGGCAACGACTGGAAGGTACAGATGGGAATTGGCGGCAACGATGCCGTCACTGCCAAAGACACGGTGGAAACCTCCAATGGCGATAACGGTGTGCCCTGGATCGGTGGACAGGCCGGGGGCAGTGGGCAGCCGGTGCTGGAGTTCACCGGCGACATCGTCGAGGCCGGTTACAACATCAATATGAATCGGGCCGTCACGGATACCACGCCGGTGCCGGCCGCATCGGCCACGCGCCTGTCTGAAATCTGGTCTTCACCGGCGGAGGCCCGCGACTGGACCGTCGATGTAGTGGGCGAGAATATCGTCACCACCTGCGACACCTGCCGCAAGGACAGTATTCCCGGCACTGGGCTGTTACCCAAGCTGTACCAGGAATCCGCCACCGTCACCACCGAGATTCAGAACCTGGTCAGTGGTGCGACACCGCCTACCTTGGCCAATCTCGACCAGATCACCGCGCCTGGCGTGGCCATCACCCGCCAGGTGATCGAAGCGATCCGTGAGATGCCGCCCTCGGAGCAGAGTCTGATCATGGGTCGCCTGGTCTCTGAAATCAGCACCGCGCGCACGGTCGAGAAAGCATTGTTCGCACGGCGACTGTTATTGTCGGGCCGACAGGTTCCCGAGGTCTACGCCACAGAAGTCGCACGCGAGCATGCAGACACTTCTATTGCCGAGCTCGACAAAGAGATCGAAAACCTGCTGTTTGAAACCCGTGTGCGCAAAGAAGTGGTCTCCGACACCGTTGCCACCTTACTCGAACGCGCAGCAGCCAGAAGGCAAAGCTCGCTCACCGTACCCGAAGTGCCGACCCTCGATCCGAACCCGTTGCGAGGTGGTCGTGTTCAATAACCGTGGGGCAACACGCAAGGGCTTCTTGATCGCTACATTGCTTGCCGCGCTGCTGACGGCACTGGTGCGCTATTGGCTGATGCATCGATTACAGACCGACTCTGTGCAGTCCATCCAGCAGGGTATCGACTCCTGGCGTCAAACACTCATGCTATGCCGGTGGACAGTGATCGCGGTGGTGGCGTTCGGTTGGAATGTCGGCATTGAACACCTCGCCAAAACCGGAAAAATCCATTCCGCACTGGCAGATCAGCTTCACCGGTATCGCTGGCGCGCCGTCACCTGGCTGGTCATCCTCGAAGGGGTGCTGGGTCAGGGGCTGGTCGTGAAGTTTCTCGGCATCACCGCAGGACAGATCGTCTGATGAGTGTCGACAGTTACCTGGAGCTCTTTACCTCCCTGTTCGGCTGGGCCTTCTACGGCATTCTGTGGGATGTGCTGGTCAGTACCGGGATCGTCTATCTCCCGTTTCTGGGCATCCTGATCGATAACTGGCGCGAACCCGCCCAGGGCGGGGAAGTGGGCCATGCCAGCGGCCTGTCACTGCGGCGTATGGAGATCGAACTGTTCATCGCACTGTTGGTGGTCGTGCTCGCAGGGCAACCCGCTGCGCTCACTCCCCTCAGCGCCGCAACCCTGTCGTATTCGCCACCGCCGACTTTGGTAGATCCAGCCCCGGCTGCCGCAACCGTGGCTGCGCCACAGAGTTCCTACGGCACCACCGGTTTTACGGGCTCCGCCGCGACCGTCAACGTACCGGTGTGGTGGTACGGTGTCATCGCGCTGAGTTCGGGCTTGAATCATGCCATCGTTGAAGGCCTGCCGACGGTCGCGGATATGCGTACCTTCGAGCAGCAGGCTCATCTGGCCACCATTGCGGATCCTCGCCTTCGGCAGGAGGTCAGCGATTTCTTCAGCCAGTGTTATATTCCGGCCCGCTCCAAGTATCAGGCAGAGCGACCGGATACCGCGGCGATCAGCGGTATTCTTGCTACCTATGGCGCCGATGACCCGGACTGGATGGGCTCGCACGTCTACCGGGATACCGCAGGCTTCTACGATGCCTTGCGCCCGGCCAACCAAATTACCGGCTGGGCCTATAACGCGGCCAGGGATACGGAATACGATCCGACAGCGCCGCCGGCCTGGGGTAAACCCTACTGCAAACAGTGGTGGGAAGATGCCGCGATCGGCCTACGAGAGAAGCTGATCACTGAAGCCGATGCGACATCCGCAGGTTTCTCCGGTCTGGTGGTCGCCATCGCTCCGGCGCTGGCCGGTGAGCAGCAAAACGATGCCGTCGCCAAAACCGTGCTTACCAACGCCCCGCCTTCCTGGTCGAGCAATGAACTGATCGCCAACAACGCCTCCGGTTCGGGCTTGTTCAATACCGCAGGGAATATCGTCAAAGGGGGACTCGCCGCCGGTGGCGTGATTACGGCATCAGCCTTGTTTTCCGTCACCATGACCGCCGTACTGCAGTCACTGCCCATGGTTCAGGCCATTATGCTGCTGGGTATCTATGCACTGCTGCCGCTGGTGGTCGTGCTATCCCGCTACTCCATCGCCATGATGGTGGTAGCCGGCATGGCGATCTTCACCATCAAATTCTGGACGGTACTCTGGTACCTGGCCATGTGGGTGGATCAGAACCTGATTCTGTCCATGTATCCCGACGTTAATGTCTTCCTTCAGCTCTTCGCCAACCCAGGCGAACACGATGCCAAGCGCATGCTGCTGAACATGATCACCACCAGTCTCTATCTGGGATTGCCGCTACTCTGGAGCGGGATGATGGCGTGGGCGGGGGTGAAGGTTGGACGTTCGCTTGATCATTCTTCCAATCCATTAATTAGACCAGCGAACGATGCGGGTCAGAAAGGCGGGGCTTTAGGAAGTGCCGCGATAAGCAAGGGAATCAAGAATAAATAAATCCCAAGGCTTCAATCGTTGTCATACCAGCCATATGGGTCGGTACCGTCGTCAAGTTGGCCAGTTCTGTAGTTCAAAGCTCCCGTCCGATCGGAATTGCTCAAGGACTTTTCGTGATTGGAAGTTTCAACGCCTTTACCAAGAAGAGAGATCATTTCTACAAATAGCGCCCACAGCGTAGTAGCCACAATTGTGAGAAAGTTCCAAGAACTCTTGATGAAGTTTTTTCTGACCATAGCCAATTAACCATATCGTATTGTGTGTCTGTAGCCAACAGTAAAAGGGTATAGCAAATTCAAGTGGTATATCCCCTCCGTCCTTGCGGTCATCAACCCAGCAGTATGGCTTGCTGATCGGGCAACCCTTACATCCTTTTCGCTCCGTGACTTGCTCAGAATTCTAGCCTGGTGAAATCCATTACCAGTCGCTTGAATTACACCAGCGGCGTTTCAGGGGCTCTGTCGTGCCGGTGATCCAGATAAGCCCACCGAATGCAGGATGCCCAGGCAGTTGCATCGGCCTGCCTAATAAACGATCAATATTGTGGCTTTCTATGACGCTATCGAGGCAACGATGCTTTATTGTTGTCGATTCCTTAATATTCCCTTATTCTCTCATCTTCGTCTGGGTGGGTAGGCACATGAACGACGAGATCATGACCTTAAAAGAAGTTGCCGAGTACCTGAAATTGGCTGAAAAAACGGCTTACAGGCTAGCGGCTGAGGGAAAATTGCCTGGTTTTAAGGTTGGAGGCAGTTGGCGATTTAAAAAAGAAGACGTAGCCGTCTGGATAGAAAACCAGAAAAAACTGAGAAAGCAGGATCGCGGTAGTTAGCAAGACCACCACTCGCGAAGCGAGTTTAGGGACTTTCGGTAAATGATAACGGCGAATATATGCAAGTAATCGACAATATTAATTATTTGCTCGGTGACGATCTTAAAGCGTCTATCCGACCGCAAACGAAATTGAAGATCGCCGCGTCCTGCTTTTCTATCTATGCATTTGAATCACTGAAAAAAGAACTGGAGAACATCGACAGCATTCAATTCATTTTTACCGCTCCCACATTTGTTCCCGAAGGCGCAACCGATCGCTTCAAGAAAGAACGCCGCGAGTTCTTCATTCCAAAAACTCAGCGTGAAAGAAGCCTGTACGGATCAGAGTTCGAAATTCAACTACGCAATAAGCTGACCCAAAAGGCGATCGCTCGGGAATGTGCAGCCTGGATACGCAAGAAAGCGACGTTCCATTCCAATAAAACAAAGGCACCGATGCAGCAGTTCATTTGTATGGAGAATGGCTCAGAACAAATCGCCTATATGCCGGTAAACGGTTTTACCGCAGTTGATCTCGGTCTCCAGAAAGGTGATGCAGTCTCCAACATCGTCAATCGCTTCGACGGCGCACCTTACACCAATACCTACCTCGACCTCTTTAACCAAATCTGGGCCGATCCAGATAAGTTAGAGGATGTCACCGAAGCAATATGCAGCCACATTGAGTCTGTCTACCAGGAGAACTCCCCGGAAAAGATCTACTTCTTGATCCTCTACAACATCTTCAGCGAGTTCCTGGAGGAGGTTGATGAAGATGTCTTGCCCAATGACAGGACGGGCTATCTGGAGAGCGAGGTCTGGAAAAAGCTATTCAACTTTCAGCGTGACGCCGCGACCGGCATCATAAACAAGCTGGAAACCTACAATGGTTGCATTCTCGCCGACAGCGTCGGCCTCGGAAAAACATTCACGGCGTTAGCGGTTATTAAATACTACGAGCTTCGCAACCGGGCGGTCCTTGTCTTATGCCCGAAGAAGCTCGCGGATAACTGGCTGAACTACAATACAAATCTGAAAACGAACCTCTTTGCCAAAGACCGGTTCAACTACGATGTTCTTTGCCACACCGATCTGTCACGCACCAGCGGCGACTCCTTCGGCATCCCCTTAAACCGCGTTAACTGGGGTAACTACGATCTGGTCGTGATCGACGAGTCTCATAATTTCCGCAACAACGATATCTACAAAGACAAAGAGACTCGTTATCAGAAGTTGATGAACCAGGTCATCCGTGAGGGTGTGAAGACAAAGGTCCTGATGTTGTCGGCCACCCCGGTCAACAACCGGTTCAATGACCTTCGGAACCAGCTTGCCCTCGCCTATGAGGGAGAGTCAGAAGCCCTCAGCGAAAAGCTGAAAATCGCCTCCAGTGTTGAGGAGATATTCCGGCGCGCCCAAACGGCCTTTAACACCTGGTCGAAGCTGCCCCCGGAAGAGCGGACAGCTTCCTCAATCCTGAAGATGCTGGATTTCGATTTCTTCGAGCTTCTCGACAGCGTGACTATCGCTCGCTCGCGAAAACACATCGAGACCTTCTACGACACAGCCGATATCGGGAAATTTCCAGAGCGCCGGAAGCCGCTTTCCTTTCATTGCCCGCTGACAACACGCACCGATGTAATGGATCTCAATGAGATTGTCGGCCAGCTCTCGTTGCTCAAGTTGGCAGTCTATGCGCCACTCAGCTACATCCTTCCGAGCCGGGTTGCGAAGTACGAGTCTCTTTACGATACCGAAGTCGGCGGCGGCAGAGGTCGCCTCAAGCAAGTAGACCGGGAACGCAGCCTGCAAGCGCTCATGACTACAAACCTGCTTAAGCGCCTGGAAAGCTCAGTGGAGGCCTTCCGTCTCACATTGGGGTCGCTTAAACAGAACCTCACCGGCACGCTCGACGCAATCGCGGACTTTGAGCGATCCGGGGGTACGTTACAGGTCTCGGATTACACAGCCAATGCGTCCGCATTTGACCCGGATGATGACGACCTGGCCGGATTAGGTGAATTTACCGTTGGTAAAAAGGTCCAGATCAGCCTGGCAGACATGGATGTTCAGTCCTGGCAGCACGAACTGAAAGGCGACCTGGCAATCATCGATGCACTCTTGGCCTCGATGGATATGATTCGTCCCGATGATGACGCCAAGCTTCAGCACCTCAAAGAACACATCAGCGGGAAGGTCGCGAATCCCATCAACAGTGGTAATCGAAAAGTCCTGATCTTCACCGCCTTCGCTGATACGGCGAACTACCTTTACGCCAACCTGGCCAATGAGAACCTCAAGACCAAAGGCCTGCATTGCGCGAAGGTCACTGGCTCTGACGCGCCCAAAACCACTCTGAAGAAGACCTATGACTTCCAGTCCATTCTCACACTGTTCTCGCCGCGCTCGAAGGAAAAGCACCTGATCCTTCCGAACGAAGACAATGAGATCGACATTCTGATTGGAACAGACTGCATTTCGGAAGGACAGAACCTTCAGGACTGCGACTATCTGGTTAACTACGACATTCATTGGAACCCGGTACGGATTATCCAGCGTTTCGGGCGGATCGACCGTATCGGCTCACCAAACGCGCAAATCCAGCTCGTCAATTACTGGCCTGATATTTCGCTTGATGAATACATCAATCTGAAGGAGCGCGTCGAAAACCGGATGATGATCGCCGACGTAACGGCAACCGGCGATGATAATGTTCTGACCGCCAAGAGCAGCGAAATTGCCTACAGGAAGGAACAGCTCAAGCGCCTCCAGGAAGAGGTCATCGAACTGGAGGACGTGAAGACCGGTGTTTCGATTACCGATTTGGGTCTCAATGATTTCCGCATGGACCTCCTTAACTACGTTAAGGAGAATGGCGATCTTGAGCGTGTGCCAAATGGGTTACACGCCGTCGTGCCCGCCGACCCTGACAAAGGCCTGCCGCCGGGCATCATCTTTGCCCTTAAAAACATCCACGATAGCGTGAATGTAAACCAGCAAAACCGCCTGCACCCTTATTACCTCGTCTACATCTCCGCAGATGGAGAGATCATCGCTGATCATACGGAGGTGAAGCGCCTACTGGATTTGGTGCGGACAAGCTGCAAGGGTCAATCCGAGCCGATACAAGCCGTTTGCCGCCTGTTCAACGAGCGCACCGAAGATGGCCGGAAGATGAACCGACAGTCGGAGCTACTCAGCTCCGCAATTCGGTCAATGATTGACGTCAAGGAAGAGAAGGATCTCGACAGCCTGTTCTCTGGAGGTCGCACAACGGCGCTGGTCAACACCATTGTGGGGCTCGACGACTTCGAGCTTGTAGCGTTCTTGGTAATCGAGGAGGCTGGTTCATGACCGTCTTCTTCGAATACCCCAAAGCGGCCTTGTTCGGAAGGGTTCTACCGAAGAGCAAGATTTATGCCCACGCCAGTGCCGGGGCGAAGCTGAAGCAGCTTTTCGTTGACCAGGTCGACCAGATCATCTGGCAGTACAAGCTCGCGCCAGAGACGATTAACCTTGGCGCAACGAAATCCGTATCCGAGATACAGGTCTTCAAGATCAACCTGCGAACCTCCAAGATTAGCGAAGAGGTTCTCCGCGCGATCGACAAGGCGATACCGTTTCCGATTATCTTCGAGCTTACCCACGCCGGGAAACGGAAAATCATAGCGGCCTACAAGCGTCCTAGCGAAGCGGACAGCACAAAATGGGTAGTAAGTGAGTATTTCGGCACCGACTGGGAAGCTGAGGATAGCCCCAGACAACCTCTTCCCCAGGCCCTCAATCTCAATAGTCTTTATGAGGCGTTATTGCGCCCTCTGCTTCCGGCAACGAAAAAATCAGATGAGCCTATCGCTTCTCGCGTTCTGCGGATGGAGACGATACGAGCTAAACAGCGTGAAGCCGAGCGCATCAAGGCGCGCCTGGCTAAAGAGAAACAATTCAACAAGCGCGTTGCGATCAACGCAGAGCTACGTGACGTAACCAAAGAACTGAAACGCCTTGGCGGCGCAGCTTCAGCCAAGGAATGAAGAGGCCAAAATCGAGATGGAAAAGCTAAAAATGCACAGCCCTAACCTCACAGACGATAACATCGTCAAAATCCGCGAGTTGTTCCCGGGCTGTGTGACGGAGGCAATCGACGAAAACGGTGACCTACGCCTCGCCATCGATTTTGATCAACTACGCCAGGAGCTTTCAGACCATATTATCGAAGGCCCAAAAGAACGTTATCAACTGAATTGGCCCGGCAAGCGAGAAGCGCTTCTCGCCGCCAATGCTCCTATCGCTAAAACGCTCCGTCCGTGTAGGGAAGAAAGCGTCAATTTCGATACGACAAAAAATCTCTTCATTGAGGGAGACAACCTTGAAGCACTCAAACTGCTTCAGGAGACCTATCTTGGCAAAGTGAAGTTGATCTATATCGACCCACCTTATAACACTGGCAGTGACTTTGTGTATGACGATGATTTTACTGAGGACAACCTCAGTTTTCTCATTAAATCGAATCAACAAGATGAACTTGGGAATAACCTAATTTCAAACACAGAGAGCAATGGGCGTTTTCACTCCGATTGGCTCTCAATGATTGCTGCCCGAATTAGGTTGGCTAGAAACCTACTTTCCGATGACGGTGCTTTGTTTATATCTACAGATGACCATGAACGCGATAATCTGAAAAAAGTAGTAGACGAAATATTTGGAGAAAATAGCTTTCTGGCCGCGGTGGTATGGAGAAAGAAAGCATCCCCTGATGCCCGATCTACGATTGGTAGTGTGCATGACTATTTGCTTTGCTACGTAAAGAACTCTGAACAACCTAAGAAGGCTATTGGGAAAATGGCCTTAAGCGAGAAAAGGAAAGCATCGTTTACTAATCCTGATAATGATCCAAGAGGTCCTTGGGCGTCTGTTGACATGACTGGAATGATTGGTCGAGCGACAAAGGACCAGTTTTTCGATGTGGAATTGCCTAGCGGGAGAGTCATTGGGCCGCCCGAAGGTCGCTCTTGGGGCCTGATCGAAAAGACATTTATAGAACTTAAGAACGATAATCGGATTTGGTTTGGTGGATCAGGCGACAACGTCCCTCGAATTAAGCGCTTCCTTTCTGAAGTAGAGGGGCAAACGGTTCCTTCCTACTGGGGATACGAAGAAGTTGGTAGCAACGAAGATGCATCTGATGAACTTCTTTCCTTGTTTGAAAAACCAAAAGTATTTGACACCCCAAAACCAACCAAGTTGATAGGTAGGTTGCTTGAGATATGCACCCGGAGAAACGACCATGACATTGTTTTAGATTTCTTCGCAGGCTCTTCGACGACTGCACATAGTGTTTTTAAGTCCAATGCACTCGACGGTGGGAATAGGCGATTTGTAATGGTTCAGTCGCCTGAGCCGGTAAACGAAAAATCTGAAGCAAAAAAAGCAGGGTTCAACACTATCTCTGAGCTATCCAAGGAACGTGTCCGCCGCGCGGGCAAAAATGTACTAGGCGGTTCAAGCCACGAGGATTGGAATAACGACGTCGGTTTTCGCGTTCTGAAGATTGACACATCCAATATGGCGGACGTCTACTACACACCGAACAAGTTAAAACAAGAAGATTTGCTCGGCGCCGTCGACAACATCAAACCCGGTCGCGATAATCCGGAAGACCTGCTGTTCCAGGTCTTGGTGGACTGGGGCGTCGATTTAACCCTCCCCATTCGCAGCGAAGAGATTCGAGGAAAGACGGTATTCTTCGTCAACGAGGAGCCCTACGACCTCATTGCTTGCTTCGAGGAGGGGATCACCGAAGATCTTGTCAAGTACCTTGCGAAATACGAACCGATGCGCGTCGTCTTCCGTGACAACGGATTTGTCTCAGATGCGGTAAAGATCAACGTGGATCAGATCTTCCGCCAGCTCTCTCCCGCAACCGACGTTAAGTCGATTTAACAAAAGAGACGGCTGAAATGAAGCTTAAGTTTAAAGTTCAGGAGTATCAGACAAATGCAGTCGATGCAGTGGTCGAGTGCTTTGCGGGCCAGCCAAAAAGTAATGGGCTTCGCTACCGGATCGACCCAGGCAAAGCTGCCCAGGCAAGTGCGTTTGACGAGGGGTTCAAGAACGAAGATATCCGCCTGACCGACGTCCAACTGCTCACCAACATCCAGACCGTCCAAAAACACCAGAATTTGCCAGTTTCGAAAACTTTGGACGATTTCAGTGAAGTGGATAAGTCCGGAAATAGCAAGACCAAGCCTAGGACGTACAAGCCAGGAGCCAAAGTTAATCTCGATATCGAGATGGAGACTGGCACCGGAAAGACTTACTGCTACATCAAATCAATTTTTGAGATGAACAAGCGATACGGCTGGTCAAAGTTCATCATCATGGTGCCGAGTATCGCCATTCGGGAAGGCGTCTCCAAATCCTTCCAGATCACCGGCGACCATTTCGCCGAGACCTACCGCAAGAAAGCCCGCTTTTTCATTTATAACTCAAAACGACTGCACGAACTGGAAGGCTTTTCTTCAGATGCGGGCATCAACGTCATGATCATTAACATCCAGGCCTTCAATGCACGCGGAGCCGACAACCGACGGATTTACGACGAGCTGGATGATTTTCAATCTCGCCGACCAATTGACGTGATCAGCAGTAACCGGCCCATCCTTATCCTGGACGAACCCCAGAAAATGGAAGGCAAGGCCACACTGGACGCGCTCCCGAAGTTCAATCCGCTAATGATCTTACGGTACTCAGCAACACACAGGACTAACCACCTGAAAGTGCATCGTCTCGACGCACTTGACGCCTATAACCAGAAGCTCGTTAAGAAAATCGCGGTGCGCGGCATTCAGACGCGCGGCTTGGCAGGCACCAATGCCTATTTGTACCTCGAAGGCATCGATATTTCGAAGAAAGCGCCCGTGGCCCGTATCGAGTTGGAGGTCAAGCTCAAGTCGGGTGAGATCAAACGGCTGCTAAAGCGCCTTGAATTTGGTGACGACCTCTTTGTCGCATCTGGCGAGTTGGATCAGTATCGCGGTTTCACTATGTCTCAGATCGACTACAACAACGATACTGTCGAGTTCACCAATGGCGTCGTGCTATCTGCCGGGGAAGCAACAGGAGACGTCAACGAGAACGACATTCGCCGTATTCAAATACGCGAGACGATCAAGGCGCACCTAGACAAAGAAAAGCAGCACTTCGCCCAGGGCATCAAGGTCCTGTCCCTCTTTTTTATCGATGAGGTGGTCAAGTACCGCGACTACGACCAGGATGATGAAAAGGGCATTTATGCTCGAGTCTTCGAAGAGGAATACACCCGTCTCAGAGATGAGTACCTCTCAGAGCTGGCAATCGACAATGAGGATTACCGCAAGTATCTCTCCGGAATTGGTCCCGGTTCGACACACAACGGCTATTTCTCGATTGATAAGAAAACCAATCGCTTGAAGGACCCGGCGGCCAAGAAGACTGGCGAACAAGCAGGCCTATCCGACGATGTGGACGCCTACGACCTGATCCTGAAGGACAAGGAACGGCTTCTCTCGTTCATAGAGCCGACCCGTTTCATTTTCTCCCACTCTGCGCTGCGGGAAGGGTGGGATAACCCGAATGTTTTTGTCATGTGTATGCTCAAGCATAGCGACAACACCATCTCCCGTCGCCAGGAGGTCGGCAGGGGGTTGCGTCTGTCCGTGGACCAGCACGGTGAGCGTATGGATCTTCCCGCAGTTGTTCATGAGATCAACGTCCTAACGGTTGTAGCAAGCGAGAGTTATAAAGACTTTGTTAAAGGCTTGCAGACGGAAATTGCTGAGACGCTCTCGGCACGCCCGCGCAAAGCTACTGAAGAGTATTTCACCGGTAAAGTGATGGAAACTGAGGGCGGCACTGTCGAGATCACGCCACAAATGGCGAAGCAGATCTATCGCTACTTGATCAAGAACGACTACACTGACGATAGCGACGCAATCACGGACAGCTATCACGCAGATAAAGAGGCCGGGAAGCTCGCCGCCCTCCCTGATGATTTAAAACCTTACGCAGACCAGATCATCGATCTGATTGACAGCGTTTTCGATGACAGCAAGTTGCCGAAGATCGAAGACGGTCGGAAGCCAAAAACCAATCCACTCAACGACAATTTCCACAAAAAGGAATTCCAGGCACTCTGGTCGCGCATCAATCGTAAGGCGGTCTATCGTGTTGACTTTGAATCCGATGAACTGATCAGGAAAGCTACTGGAGCTCTCGACAGCCATCTACGCGTTACGCCGCTACAGTACACTGTCCATGCGGGCGAGCAAGCAGCGGCAATAACTGATGACCAGCTTAAGTCTGGCGAGAGCTTCAAGGTCACCGAGACCACTACGGAGTACGGGGGGGCTGTTCACTCGGACGTCACCTATGACCTGATTGGCAAAGTTGCTGAAAACGTGCAGCTTACGCGCAAGACTGTCGCCGAAATTCTGTCAGGCATTCAGCCTGTGGTTTTCGATCAGTTCCGTAGTAATCCGGAACACTTCATTGCCGAAGCGTCGCGCCTGATTAAGGAACAGAAGGCGACTGTCATCATTGAGCAGCTCTGCTACGACGAGGTCGAGGACCGGTATGACGCGGATATTTTCACCGCTGCGCAGACCGGACAGGATTTTTCTCGCGCCACAGGTAAGCTGAACAATCATATCTACGACTACTGCATAACGGATTCTGATGTAGAACGTCATTTCGTAGATGAGTTAGACACCAGCACTGAAATAGTGGTCTATGCCAAGCTTCCACGAGGTTTCCTGATCCCGACGCCAGTAGGGGACTACAACCCTGACTGGGCCATATCGTTCAAGCAAGGTAGTGTGAAACATATTTACTTCGTCGCTGAGACAAAGGGCTCCATGTCCTCAATGAAGTTGCGCGAGATAGAGAAAACTAAGATTGAGTGCGCACGGAAATTCTTCGCCGAGCTAAATGATCGGATTGATGCTGACAAAGTTAAATATGATGTTGTTACCGATTATTCAAAACTGATGGATGTGGTTAACGGGGTGGCGGCGTAGTGATATGAAATTTTTAAAGGGAAGCCGCGACGAATTCCAAAAGCTCAAGGGTGAAAGTTCTTGGGAAGACAAAGCGGACATCATCCAGCGTCAGATGGCGGAAGTATTTGGAGCCAAGAATCTGTCCTTTTTATTGGGCTCGGGTTGTTCTTCGCTGAGAATTGGCGACGATGAGCTAGGAATTTCAACTATGAGATTTCTGGCAGAAGAATTTCAGACGTTGCTCGCTGCGGAGCCCGCCGATAATGGTGGAGAGGTCTTTGTCTGCCCCGCGCAAAAGGACGAACTTCACGACAAGCTCGGCATTGATCTTTCTGCCGATGACGTGAAGGGCAATCTTGAGCGGATGATGGAGGTTCTTATCAACGCCCATCAATTCTGCAAAGCAAGTGGGAAAGGAGAACTGAGTTCTGTTGCTACCCTGGTTGATCAGATTATTGCGGGTATCAAAAAGTTCGTCCTGTACAAGTGCACAACAGGCCCCTTTTCCAATGGAGATGAGAGCGTCGTCGCGCAATATCGGCGATTTTACCAGTCCCTGGCTACGCGTTCCCGTGGTCTCGCACCGCCTTGGGTGTTCACGACCAATTACGATCTTTTCAATGAACGCGCTATGGATCGCTCAGGAATTCCGTACTCTAACGGCTTTTCAGGAACTGTAGAGCGGAGGTTTAATCCTGCCACTTACAGACTAGCACTGGCGGAACAGCTGGATATCACCTCGCGCCGTTGGGCTGCCGTCGGAGGATTTGTACACTTCTGCAAGTTGCACGGTTCCGTCAATTGGACTGAAGAGGAAAAAGGTCTCTTCCCGATTCGTGAGTCGCATAGCCCGCTTGATCCGTCCACAGATCGAGTCATGATTTACCCGACACCGTCTAAACAGACGGCAAGCTTTGGTTCGCCGTACTCTGATATGTTCCGCGAATTTCAAAGGCAGGTTGTTCAGGATCAGAGCGTCCTGATTGTCATGGGATACAGCTTCGCAGACGAGCACGTCAATAACATCATTTTTCAAGGGCTGGCCTTGCCCGGCTTCAGACTTGTAGCCTTCATCGACCCCGAGATGAACGACATTACTCGAGAGCTTTCAGCGCTCGGTGATCCCCGCATTTGGTTCGTCTGGGGCGATGGCAAGCAAGCTGGCCAAAAAGCTCATTACTTCGACGGCATCGTCAATCATCTTCTGCCCACTAGTGCTGATCAAGAGATCGACCAGACCATAGAAAAAGCATTGCAGACGCTTCTTGCCAAGCAGCAGGACAAAGAAAATGGCGAGGGATGATGCTAGCCGCGCTATAGGAAAAATTGTCAGTGTATCGGCTGACCGGTTAATTGTTGAGCTGCATAGGGGCAGCGATAACTTCACTATCGTCGGTTTTGACGATATCCACTATGTCGCGACACTTGGTTCCTATTTAATGGTCCCAATGCAGGCCGAGCATATTGTTCTTGAGATTATAGGCCTGCGCGAAAAAGACAGCGCATCCTCGGACGCGTCCCAGACAGAAATGGACAAAGCCTCATCCGCCAAATTTCTTGACGTCGTGCCTGTAGGTTCGATGCCGATGCAGGGTGGTAGCTTTCGGTTTGGAGTCTCCACGTTTCCACCGCTTTACGCGGACGCCCTCTATGCGCGCGATGAAGATCTTGATCGTATTTTTAATGTCGAACAGCCATCTGAGCTCGAAACAAAAAAAGACGCTGGGGGTACAGACCAACAGGGTAATGTTCCCTATACCATAGAAATTGGCACTTCTGCAGTCTTCAAAGGCTATCCCGTCAAGTCACGGCTTGATGAATTGTTTGGCGGTCATGTTGCCGTGCTTGGAAACACCGGAAGCGGAAAATCATGCACTGTTGCATCAATCTTCCAGTCCGTGTTTATGAAGCCCGAGGCTTTCGCTGCACTTGGTTCAGCCTTCGTGATTTTCGACGTGAACGGTGAATATCGGCGAGCGCTCGACAATGTACCTGGCTGGATTCGGTCCTGCTACCTCAAGGCGACAGAGCCGGATATGCCAATTCCTGACGTTTCCCAAAAAAGGCAAGGCGCGGAGATCAAGGATAGATTCAAGCTTCCCCACTGGTTCATGAGTGTCGACGAATGGGCGTTGCTTTTGAGAGCTAGCGAAAAGTCGCAAATTCCTGCTCTCCGCACCGCTCTTGGCTTGACTACGCTATTTCAGGAAACGCCTGCGCAAGTAGCGAACCTAGGCGGCGACACCGATGAGAGCCTGAAAATCATCCGCAATCACGTCCTAGCCAAGATCATTCTTTCGATCTTGCACAGCGATGCTAGCACTCCGAGCAAAGCAGACCGTATTCTTGCCCTTCTAAATACATTCTCGACTAATGAGATATCAAAAAACACTGTCTCACAAGGCCTATACAACGACTTTGGTCAGTTCAAGGACGGGAAGAACTCAAATACATCCAACAACTATGACAATCTTCTTATTTTTCTGGAAGGGCATGTAAAGGATGAACCCGTTCTGCCAAGCTATGGGAACATGCCGTTTTCATTCGATAGGCTTCAAGCCGCACTTGATCTTGCTCTTTTCTATGAGGAAGCCAACGGTAACAAGCAGATCCGCGAATACTGCTCGCAGTTGGTTACACGTCTCAAGTCCGTGATAGATAACCCTGATTATGAGTTTCTACGGGCAGATGTCGGTGATCTACAAGACCATGACCGTGAACCGACGCATTATGTAGATCGCCTGCTCGGGATTGCAGTCCAAAACGAGCGTTACAAAAAGGAGCGCCAAATCTGCATAATCGATCTAAATGATGCCTCTGACGAGATCGTAGAACTTGCTTCAGCGGTTGTTGCTCGACTCATCTTTGATCGCATGCGCCGCGCCGATCCGCGCAATGCCATGCCGGTTCACCTGCTTTTGGAGGAGGCACACCGCTATATTTCCGAGAAGCCAAGCCGATTTGCAATTGATGCAGGCATCACGTTCCAAAGAATCGCGAAAGAAGGAAGGAAATACGGTGCTTTTCTGATTGTGGCTTCCCAAAGACCAAGTGAACTCTCAAAGACTGTCCTTTCTCAGTGCAACAACTTCATTATTCACCGCATCCAGAACCCCGATGATTTGTCGCAGATTAGACAGATGACGCCGTTTATTTCCGAAACAGTGCTCAGGCGCTTACCGTCTTTGCCCAAGCAACACGCGTTAATCTTCGGCAACTCGGTGAATATCCCAACAACGTTCCGCGTGCGTGATGCCAATCCCACACCATATAGCAACGACACCCAGGTTCGAGATATATGGTATGTTCCTGCGGACCCAGACGTCTGCTGGAAACCCTAACGCTAGAGACAGTTTGCTTAATCTGTGGGGTCACATACTTTGTTTAAGCTATATGCAACTCACTAAAACCGATTTCATCCAGTATCTGAACTGCCCGAAATCCCTCTGGCTCCTAAAGACGGCCCCGGATCATTATCCGCATGGGGAATTCTCCACCTTCATGCAGAAGCTCGTCCGTGAAGGCTATGAAGTCGAGCATTACGTTAAGCAGCTTTTTGAGAGCGCTGGTGATCGGGATGCGAGTTTTCAGGCCGTGTTCGAGACGGACGACGGCCTGTTTGCACGGGTGGACGTTTTGGAGAAGATGAGCGGCGGGACGACCGCGCTCTATGAGGTCAAGTCTTCGACCAGCGTCAAAACTGACGCCAAACATAACCACCTCAAGGATGCCTGCTTTCAGAAGATTTGCGCGGAACGCGCCGGGCAGAGTATCGACGGCGTGTTCCTTGTTCACTTGAACGGGGAATATGTTCGAGACGGTGAAATCGACCCGAGCGCAATGCTCGTCTTTGCCGATATTACCGAGGCGGTTGATGATGTTTTGGCAGAGACAAGCGCGGAGATCGACGCCGCGCTGGCTTTTCTGGCAAGCGATCACGACATGAACGGGTGTTCCTGTACCGAAAAAACGCGTGCGAATCATTGCGATGCGTTTTCACTGTTCAACCCCACTGTACCGACGCCGTCGATCTACAGTCTGCCCTTCATACGACAAAACAAGATACGCGATCTTCGTGCTATGAAAGTTGTCGGGCTCGATGAGGTTCCGGGCGAATTTACGTTGTCTGACAATCAGCGTCTTGTGGTCGAGTCCTTTCAGCACAATGCACCAAAGATCAACGAAGCGGCTATCCAAAGGTTCCTGTCAGGGCTCAGCTTCCCGCTGTACTTCTTTGACTATGAAACCTATTCCGCCGCTGTGCCGTATCTCGACGGCACCGGCCCGCACAAGCATTTTCCGGTGCAGTATTCCCTGCATGTGCTGGAAGCCGATGGTTCACTCGATCACAAGGAATATCTGGAAAGGGAAGCGCGATTGCCTGATCGGCTGGTCGCGCGGATGCAGGAAGACATCGGCCCGACCGGCAGTATTGTTTCCTGGCACAAATCCTTCGAGGAAACCCGAAACAGGGAGCTAGCGAAGCGTTACCCGGACAAGACCGATTTTTTGAATGACCTCAACGACCGGATGGTCGATCTGGAGGACGTGTTCAAGTCCGATTATGTTGATGCACGATTTGACGGTTCGACATCCATCAAGAAAGTGCTTCCCGTTGTTTGTCCGCACCTCGATTACAAGGAACTCGTAGTGCAGGATGGAGCTTCCGCTATGGAAGCGTGGCGGCGCATGATCGATGCGCCCCCTGATGAGGCCGAAAAGATTGCATCAGATCTGTTGAGCTATTGCAGGCTAGACACTTTTGCGATGGTTGAAATTTATCGTTTTCTTGAGTCGATATAATGGAAGTAAGATACGTAGCTGTTTACAAGCTCCGTGGCGCGAACGGATTATCGGGTGATGATCCATTGGGTCTCTGCGAAGGTGAGAATCCGAACATCACTGCTTCTCTGACTGCTAATCCAGATCCATATTTTGAGCACATTGATCGTTCGCACGCGCTGGTCTCTTTGCTTTTCAGAGGTTTGTTTGGTGACAGTACGGACGGCTCGCCAGAGGAGCGGCTCACAGTTGAACTTGCGCGGATTCAGACAGAGCGGCAAGAAAAGCAATCAGCGGGTGTGTATCTCATATTCGAGGGCTCCGATGAAATCGATCCGCCGGACTTCAAGACGCGTAAGGATAGGGACGGCTTTGCAGTTTCGTTGGATGATGTGCCAAAAGGCGAGCTGCGAAAACCGTTCAAAGCTTCAATTGAATGTGTCCTCGTTGGTGCGGCACTTGGTTTGCCCACCCAGGCGGACAAAAAACTAGAAGAGATCGGTAGCGTTCTATATCTGGTTGATCCGGATAAAGGGATACCGATCTATCCGTTCAATTTTGAGGCGGGCAGGGTTGGCGCTTATGTCTCCAGCCCGATAGGGGAGGAATTTGCGGCAGAAGTTGCTGCTTTGGCAGCTCCTCTGGCCGCTGCCCCGGCCCTTGAGCGGCCAGTCAGGCTGCTGCTGTCATCACTGCAGGCTGGTATGGATTCCCTTCCGGCATTTATCTCTGCATGGTCCGCCCTTGAAATCTTTGTAAATGCGACCTTCAAGTCTCTCTATGAACGACAGTGGTTTGCGGTCATGGAGCAGGGGGCTCCGGAATCTTCGACGCCGATTTTCGAGCGACTCAAAGATGTTATGAAGGACAAGTACAGGATCGTCGATAAGTTTTTGGTTATCTCTGCGATCCTTGACCCTGACGAAGCAAATGACGATGTGAAGTCCTTTAAGTCCTTAAAGGAAATCCGCGACAATATGTTCCACAAATTCGATTCAATTCCCAACCACCTGCCGGTTGAAAATGTTCAGGCGCTGTTCATTAAATTTCTGAAGTTACATTTACAGGGTATTACGACCGAGGGGGCGTAGTATGGCAACCAAAGAAGACACCCAGTAGTGAGATCTGGTTGTTCGCTGAGCTAGGTAATGAGCCGAAGGGCGTTCTGGGTGTTGGGATGACGAAGGTGGCTGTGCACAAATGGTGTTTCCCCGCACGTTTTCGTGCAGGCACCTATGGCTGGAAATCTTCCAAGTTGGCTTGTCAGCGCCTTCGTGAAGCCGTCTCCGAGATAAAGAAGGTGGCAAAGAAAGAACCAGTCGTTGCCGCCGAAGGCGCTGTTCGACTAATGGAAAAGCTCTGGCCCGCGCTGGAGCATGTCGACAGTTCCAGTGGCGCCCTGGGTTCCGCGGTGAACAAAACACTCGATGATCTTATTCCGCTGATCATCAAAGCCCCGGCCGATGCCAAAACTCGTAACAAATGGCTCGAACGCCTGTGGCAGGCCATGGAAGATGATGGCGTCGACTATCTGGGGCCGGTGGGCGATCGCTGGGGTGAGTTATGCGGTTCGGTGGAAACGGCCAATCAGTGGGCGGAGGAGTTGATGCCGACACTGCGGTCATGCTGGACTCATCCCAATCCTGGTAACTATTTTCACGGCACAACGGCTTGCCTGTCCTGTCTGCTGGTGGCGGGGCGCTATCAGGAGCTGCTTGATCTGTTGGCGCTGGACCGCAAACCATTTTGGCATTACCGCCGCTACGGTGTCGAAGCGTTACTGGCGATGGGCAGGAAGTCAGAAGCCGTGAAATACGCCGAGGCCTCCAGAGGGTTGAATCAACCGGATTTGACGATTGACCAGGCCTGCGAAGAGATCCTGATCTCCTCGGGCCTCCATGACGAGGCCTATCGGCGCTATGGACTGAGTGCAGCCCAAGGTAATTCGTATCTTGCGCGTTTTCGCGCCGTGGCAAAACGCTATCCCATGATGGCGCCGGCGAGACATTCTCGCGGATCTGATCAAGACCACGCCGGGGGAAGAAGGTAAGTGGTTTGCGACGGCCAAGGATTTGAAGCTCTATGACCTCGCGTTGCAGCTCGCTGACCAGAGCCCATGCGAGCCGAAGACGCTGACCCGGGCGGCGAGAGATTTTCTTGAGTCGGAGCCCGCGTTCGCTATGGGTGCGGCAATGGCCGCGCTTCGCTGGTTGAACGAAGGTTGGGGTTACGAGGTGACCACCATTGATGTGGTGGACGCCTTTGACCTGGCGGTGGCAGCCGCTGACAGGGCACACATAGATAATGTGTTAGACCGGATTGGTGTTCTGCTCGACCAGACGAAGGGCGCCGGGAACGCGTTCGTCAGGCAGTCCCTGGCGCGCAGATTATGATGATGCAGAAAGAGGTGGAAAGGCTAACAGAACGGCGGTGTGAGAGCCCGAAACGGACGCTGAATTTTCGATTCTGCGTTCCACTCACGTTCCACTGGCGTTCCACAGAAGGGACAATTTGAGACGATGAGAGACAAGTGGCCGAGTCGCTATAAACAAAAAAACCATTTAAGAATCAGCATCTTAAATGGTCTATCGTGGTCTTTCGATGTTTTTCAAAATGGTGCCCAGGAGAGGACTTGAACCTCCACGCCCTTGCGAGCACTAGCACCTGAAGCTAGCGTGTCTACCAATTTCACCACCTGGGCAGCGGGAAACGTATGGTGGTTGACCCACCAGGTATCCGAGGGCGCGCAGATTACTTTTACCGCGCCCTGTTGTCAATGCCTGGAGGCGGCGCGGGCATTACTCGCGTATAATCGGCGCTGACCTGGCGACAGCCCGTCGGCCGGGTCGTTCTAAACCTGGATTCCCGCTGCCGCGGGAATGACGTACAGCTTCCCACAACAGGCGCCCAGCCCTATGCCCAAAAATGGCAAAATTGCCGACCCCCATGCCGAGCGCGAGGCTTCCCGCTACGACAACCCCATCCCCAGCCGCGAGCTGATCATGGAGGTGCTGACGGAGGCGAAAAAGCCCCTCAATCACAACAAGCTGGCGAAAAAGCTCGAACTGGGCAGCGACGAGCAGCTCGACGCCCTGGGCAAGCGCCTGCGCGCCATGCTGCGCGACGGCCAGCTCATGCAGGACCGGCGCGGCGCCTTCGCCGTGGTCGACCGCCTGGACCTGGTGCGCTGCCGCGTGCAGGGGCATCGCGACGGCTACGGCTTCGCCATGCCGGCGGAGGAGGGCGACGACATCTACCTCAACGCGCGGCAGATGCACTTTGTCTTCGACGGCGACGAGGTGCTGGTGCAGGTCACCGGCGAGGACCGCCGCGGGCGCCTGGAGGGCAAGGTGGTGGAGGTGCTGCAGCGCAAGCACAGCCAGGTGGTCGGCCGCTACCAGGAGGACAGCGGTATCGGCTTTGTCATCCCCGACAACGGCCGCCTCACCCAGCACATCCTCATTCCGCCCAACGCCAGGGGCGAGGCTCAGTCGGGGCAGATTGTCACCGCTGACATCACCGATTACCCCACGCGGCAACTGGGTGCGAAGGGGCGCATCGCCGAGATACTCGGCGACCACCTCGACCCGGGGCTGGAAATCGACGTGGCGATCCGCGCCCACGACATTCCCTGGGAGTGGCCCGAGGCGGTGCAGGCCGAGGCCGCGGCGCTGGAGGCCGAGCCGCGCGAGGCCGACAAGGCGCACCGGGTGGACCTGCGCAAGCTGCCTTTCGTGACCATCGACGGCGAGGACGCGAAGGATTTCGACGACGCGGTCTACTGCGAGCGCAACGGCCAGGGCTGGCGCCTGTTCGTGGCCATCGCCGATGTCTCCCACTACGTGCGGCCGGGGTCGGCGCTGGACGAGGAGGCGGCTGACCGCGGCAACTCGGTGTATTTCCCCGGGCGCGTGGTGCCCATGCTGCCCGAGGCCCTGTCCAACGGCCTGTGTTCGCTGCGCCCGCGGGTGGACCGGCTGGCCATGGTCTGCGAGATGGAGCTGAGCCGCGCCGGCAACCTGTCCAGGTACCAGTTCTACGAGGCGGTGATCCACTCGGCGGCGCGCCTGACCTACACCCAGGTGGGCGAGGTGCTGGAAACCGGCAGCCACCCCGACGTGGACGATGCGCGCGTCGACGACCTGGGGCGCCTGTACGGCCTCTACCGCGCCCTGCGCGAGGCCCGCGAACGCCGCGGCGCCATCGATTTCGACACGCAGGAAACGCGCATCGTGTTCGACGCGCAGCGCAAGATCGAGGCCATCGTGCCGGTGGTGCGCAACGACGCCCACAAGCTGATCGAGGAGTGCATGCTCTGCGCCAACGTGGCCACCGCGCGCTTCTACCAGGAGAACGAACTGCCCATCCTCTACCGCGTGCACGACGGGCCGTCGGAGGAGAAACTCGAGGGCCTGCGCAAGTTCCTCGGCGAACTGGGCCTGGAGCTGCCCGGCGGCGCCAGGCCCTCGCCGCTGGACTACCAGCACCTGCTGTCACAGGTGCAGGGGCGCGACGACGCCCATGTCATCCAGACCATGCTGCTGCGCTCCCTGAGCCAGGCGGTGTACCAGCCCGACAACCGCGGCCACTTCGGCCTGCACTACGACGCCTACGCCCATTTTACCTCGCCCATCCGCCGCTACCCCGACCTGCTGGTGCACCGCGGCATCCGCCACCTGGTGCGCAGCGAGCGCCAGGTCACTGGCGTGCGCCGTGTAGAGGGCGCCGGCACGCTGCCGGCGAAGCGTATTTTCCCCTACAACGTGCAGGCCATGGCGGCGTTCGGCGAGCATTGCTCCATGACCGAGCGGCGCGCCGACGACGCCACCCGCGAGGTGGACGCCTGGCTCAAGTGCGAGTACCTGCAGGAACACGTGGGGGACGAGTTTGACGGGGTGATCAGCGCGGTCACCGGTTTCGGCCTGTTCGTGGAGCTGAGCGGCCTGTATATAGAAGGGCTGGTGCATGTCACCGCGCTGCCCGGGGATTACTACCACTTCGACGCGGCGAAACAGCGCCTGAGCGGCGAGCGCAGCGGGCGCAGTTTCCGCCTTGGCGGCGGTGTGCGCGTGCAGGTCGCGCGGGTGGACCTGGACGACCGCAAGATCGACCTGGCGCTGGTGGAGGAAAAAACGTCGGGCAAGCGCGGCGCCAGGGGCGCGGACAGGAGTGAAGGCAAGAGCGAGGGCAAGGCGCAGGGTGACGGCAAGGGCGGCGGGCGCAAGTCCGGCGGCAAGAGCCGCGGCAAGGCGCCGCGCAGGACGGGACAGCGGCGCCGGCGTTGAGCATGCAGCGCATCTACGGCATCCACGCGGTCGAGAGCCTGTTGCGGCGCGACCCCGGCGCCATCACCCGCCTGCTGGTGCAGAAGGGCCGCAACGACCGGCGCCGCGCCGCCCTGGTCGGCCTGGCCCGGGAACAGAATGTCAGCGTGGAGTTCGCCCCTCGCGAGACCCTGGACGAACTGGTCGAGGGGCGGCACCAGGGGGTGGTGGCGGAAACGAACCCCGCGACGGACGGCACGGACACCGGCCTCGGCTGGCGCGAGGCGGACCTGCTGGCGCATGTCGAGCAGAGTGCAGCGCCGGTGTTGCTGCTGGTGCTGGACGGGGTCACCGACCCGCACAACCTCGGCGCCTGCCTGCGCAGCGCGGACGCGGCGGGGGTGGACGCGGTGATCGCGCCGAAGGACCGCTCCGCTTCGCTGACGCCGGTCGCGCGCAAGGTCGCCTGTGGCGCCGCCGACACCGTGCCCTTCGTCCAGGTGACCAACCTGCGACGCACCCTGGACGCCCTCAAGGCGCGCGGCGTGTGGTTGTACGGCGCCGCCGGGGAGGCGGAAATATCCTTATACGACAATGACTTGAAGGGGTCGCTGGCGCTGGTGCTGGGCGCCGAGGGGGCCGGTCTGCGGCGCCTCACGCGCGAGGCCTGCGACGTGCTGGTGCACCTGCCCATGGCCGGCGCGGTGAGCAGCCTCAACGTCTCGGTGGCGGCCGGCGTGTGCCTGTTCGAGGCGGTGCGGCAGCGCCGCTGAAGGCCGCCGCGGCGCTCTTGTTAAGGCCCTGTAAAGCCTGTAGAATCCGCCACCTCAAAATTTGCCCGGCCGCACGGAGTGTCCGGCGGCCGATTCTCCTTGCCACACCGCGCGCCCTGGGCCGACGGGTGGCATAACCCCGAAAGGAGCCTTTCGTATGCGACACTACGAGATCGTATTCATGGTCCATCCGGACCAGTCCGAGCAGGTGCCCGGCATGATCGAGCGCTATTCGGCGACCATCCAGAAAGACGGTGGCAGCGTGCACCGTCTGGAAGACTGGGGCCGTCGCCAGCTTGCCTACCCCATCAACAAGATCCACAAGGCGCACTACGTGCTGATGAATGTCGAGGCCAGCGCCGAGGCCATGGACGAGTTGACCACGACCTTCCGCTACAACGACGCGGTCATTCGCAACCTGGTGATCCGCCGCGACGAGCCGGTAGTCGATGAGTCCTTCATCATGAAGGCCGAGAAGGAAAACCGCGAGCGCAAGAGCCGTTACGAGGAGCGCCAGGCCGCCGAGGCCTCGCGCAACCAGGGCGCCGCCGAGAAGTCCGAAAAGGCGGAGAAGAGCGAGGAGCCGGCGCAGCAAGAGGCCGCCGCTACCGAAGAGTAGCGCCGCCCCCGCGTCCACCTGCATCGAATTCGTAAGGAGTAATTGCCATGGCACGTTTTTTCCGTCGCCGTAAGTTCTGCCGCTTCACCGCCGAGGGCACCAAGGAGATCGATTACAAGGATCTCGATACCCTCAAGGCCTATGTATCCGAAACCGGCAAGATCGTTCCCAGCCGTATCACAGGCACCAAGGCCCGCTACCAGCGCCAGCTGGCGACCGCCATCAAGCGCGCGCGTTTCCTGGCCCTGCTGCCCTACTCGGACGCGCACAAGTAAGGCGCCGCCCGGCGGCAAGACAGACACGCCGTGCAAGGCCTGGCCCGTTTCATCATGCGCGGCCGCCCGCAGGCACTGCTGGTGGCGGTGCTGGGGTCGGCCAGCCTGTTGTTCAGCTGGGTGAGTGCGGCGGCGATTGCGCTGGTTACCCTGCGGCGCGGCGCGGCGGAAGGCGCCTTTGTGTTGTTGTGGGCGCTGCTGCCGGCGGCGGTAATCGCCTGGTCCCTGGGCGACGGCAGTTACCTCGCCCTGCTCGGTGGCACCGCCGCCCTGGCGATGGTGCTGCGTGTCACGGTCAGCCTGGCGACGGCGATCCTGGCCAGCGTGGGCGTCGCCCTGCTGGCCGGCGGCCTGATGCTGGCGCTGGGCGAGCAGTACCTGGCGCTGGTGTCGGAACGGGTCGTCGAGCCATATATGGTATTGCGCGAGGAGGCCCTGGCCGCGGCGGGTAACCCGATGGAATTACCCAGGCCCGGCAGTGCGGCCATCGCCGGATTAATGGGCAGCGGTGTGGCGGTCATGTCGCTGTTGTGCCTGATGCTCGGCCGCTACTGGCAGGCGGCCCTGTACAACCCGGGAGGGTTTGGCGCGGAGTTCCGCGCGCTGCGCTACCCGCTCGCTGTGAGCGCCGGCCTGGTGGTGGCCCTGCTGGTACTGTCCGGGCAGGGGATGACCTGGAGTATCTGGGCGATGGTGGCGGTGGTGCCGCTGACCTTCGCCGGCCTGGGGCTGGTGCATGCCCGCGCCAGGCTGCGCGGCTGGAGCCGCGGCGCCATGTGGCTGTTTTACGGCGCCTGGCTGCTCGTGCCCATGCAGCTGGTGATGGTGGGCCTGGCGGTAGCGGATAGCGCGCTGGATTTACGCCGGCGCTGGGAGCCCGGGGAAAGCGGGCAGTAAGGAATTCGAGACACGACGCGAGGGGGCGACCCCTGCAAAAGAGGAAGGAACGATGCAAGTCATTCTGCTGGAAAACATCAACAACCTGGGTAACCTCGGCGACACCGTGGACGTGAAGGCCGGGTTCGGCCGCAACTACCTCATTCCCCAGGGCAAGGCGGTACCCGCCACCGACGCGAATACGGCCGAGTTCGAGGCGCGGCGCGCGGAACTGGAGGCGGCCGCGGCGCAGACCCTGGCCGAGGCGCAGGCCCGCGGCGAGGCCATCGATGCCCTGGAGCCGATCGAGATCAAGGCCAACGCCGGCGAGGAAGGCAAGCTGTTCGGTTCCGTCGGCACCCGCGACATCGCCGACGCACTCGAAGCGGTGGGCTGTATCGTGGACAAGTCCGAAGTGCGCCTGCCCGAGGGCGCCCTGCGCGAACTGGGCGATTACGAGATTGCCATCCAGGTGCACGGCGACGTCACCGCGCACGTGCAACTCGCGGTCGTCCCCGAGTAAGCGACCGTCCCGCAGTGACCAGGCGCGCCCTGCCCGCGTTGGCGAGCGGGGCGCGGCGCTCACCCGCCGCGGGTTCGCGGCGCCCCGACACGACACGGCTTCTGCGCCGGGTATCCCTTTTGCTCGCCGGGCAATTCCGTTAACCTGAACGGCCCGATGCGATAAGCTCCCACCATGGCCGACCCGGACTACCCCGACAACGTCTCCGAGCTCCCGTTCCAGCCCGACGGCGACATCGCGCGCATCAAGATGCAGCCCCACTCGGTGGAGGCCGAGCAGTCCGTGCTCGGCGGCCTGCTGCTGTCCGCGGAGGGCTGGGACGCGGTCGCCGAAGAGGTCACGGCGAGCGATTTCTATCGCCCCGGCCACCGCCTGATCTTCCGCCAGGTCGCCCAGCTCGCCGAGGCGCTGCAGCCGATCGACGTGATCACCGTGGCGGACAAACTGGAGGCCGCCGGCGAGCTGGAATCCGCGGGGGGGCTGCCCTACCTGGCCGAGCTGGCGCAGAATACGCCCAGCGCCTCGAACATCCGCGCCTACGCCCAGGTGGTGCGCGAGCGCGCCAGCCTGCGCCGGCTCATCGCCGCCGCCCAGGAGATCGCCGAGAGCGGTTTCAGCCCCGAGGGGCGCAGCGCCGTCGAACTCATCGACGAGGCCGAGCGGCGCATCATGCAGATCTCCGAGGAGGGCCCGAAAGCCGGCGGCCCCATCGACGTCAACCCGCTGCTCAAGTCCGCGGTGGGGCGTATCGAGGAGTTGTTCAACTCCGGCGGCGATATAACCGGCCTGAGCACCGGCTTCCTCGAACTGGACGGCATGACCTCCGGGCTGCAGCCCTCCGACCTGGTGATCGTCGCCGGCCGTCCCTCCATGGGCAAGACCAGTTTCGCCATGAACCTGGTGGAGCACGCGGTGCTCAACCAGGACAAGCCCATCCTCGTATTCAGCATGGAAATGCCCGCCGACCAGCTCATCGTGCGTATGTTGTCCTCGGTCGGCCGCATCGACCAGACGCGCATCCGCAACGGCAAGCTGGAACAGGAGGACTGGCCCAAGCTCAGCGCCGCGGTGAACAAGCTCAAGGACGTGCCCCTGTACATCGACGATACCCCCGCGCTGACGCCGACCGAGGTGCGCAGCCGCGCGCGCCGCGTGTTCCGTGAGAACGACGGCCTGGGCATGATCATGGTCGACTACCTGCAGCTGATGCGCGTCGCCGGCGCCTCCGAGGGGCGCACCGCGGAGATCTCGGAGATCTCGCGCAGCCTCAAGGCCATCGCCAAGGAATTTCGCGTGCCGATGGTGGCGCTGTCACAGCTCAACCGCTCGCTGGAGCAGCGTCCGAACAAGCGCCCGGTGAATTCCGACCTGCGCGAATCCGGCGCCATCGAGCAGGACGCCGACGTCATCATGTTCATCTACCGCGACGAGGTGTACAACGAGGAGTCCCCGGACAAGGGTGTCGCCGAAATCATCATCGGCAAGCAGCGTAACGGCCCCATCGGCACCTGCCGCCTGGCCTTCATGGGCCAGCACACGCGCTTCGAGAACCTGGCGCGCGGTGCTTACGACGAGTATTCATAGCGGACCCGGACCCGGACCCGGACCCGGACCCGGGCCCGGGCTTATAGCGTTGTCGGGCGCGGCGGGGACAGTCCTCCGGGGTGAGTATCCTGGCCGTCCGAGCCCCGGAGGGCTGTCCCCGCCGCGCCGTCGGTTACATCGTTAGAGGCCGGTCTCTTCGCGCAGCTTTTGCAGTTGCGCCAGTTGCTCCTCCCGTGACAGGGGTTCCGCGGGTTTGGTTTCCAGCGCTTCCGGCGCCGGTATGTCCAGGCTCTCCCCGCGCATCACCCGCGCGCAGTAGTTGTCGTAGTGCCGCGTGAACACCGGCAGGGCGACCCGTTCCGGGTTGTTGGCGAGGAAGTACCAGTCGCTGTCGCGGCCCGCCAGGTACACCGCGGGGTGGCTCCAGGCCTGGGCGGATTTCGGCGAGCCGGCGGCGCAGGCCTCGATGTAGGCGTCGCGGGCGGGCGGCAGGCCGGCCGCGGTCAGGCGCTGGCGGCAGCACTCCAGCATGCGGTGCAGGGTGGGCAAATACTCGCTCTGTTCGATGGCGCGCTTGGCCCCGCGCAGCACCTGCTCGACGCTGAAGTCCGCCAGGGCGTCCAGCCACAGCCGTTTCACCTGGTTCAGCTGGGCGTCGTTGGGGTAGGCGGCGTAGAACTGGTTGTGGTAGTTCAGCATGAACAGGGTGAAGACCTGGTTGATCGCATCGACCAGGCCGTCGCCGGCCCCGCGACCCTCATTTTGCCCAGGAGGTGTCGCTGAGGTGCTCTTCGAGGCTCTTATCCCTTGTGCGACCTGATTGACCAGGTCCCTTGTATCCGGCATGGGTGTTGTCCGTTTGTGCGAGCTGGTGGCGCCTGGCCCAGTGGTATTTCACGTGCTGCAGGAACTTGCTGTTCCAGGACGTGTGCGCCTGGTTGCTGTCCTTCCAGTATACGATGAACTCGGGCAGCAGCGAGCGCGCGAAGTCGGCGTCGATATGCGACAGCTGCAGGATGTCGAAGACATCCGCCGAGGGCTGCCAGTCGTCGCTGATGCGCCGCGGCTCGGTGCTGTGCTGCAGGCTGGAGGTGTAGCGCGCCCACTGCATGCGGATGTGCTGGATGAATTTCGAGTTGAGCTCTTTCGGCGGCGCGCCGCGCTCGCGCCAGTAGAGCACGAACTCGGGTATCGCCTGCTCGATGAAATCGCGCTCGATGCCGCCGCGGGTCATGATGTCCATGGCGTCAGCGCTGGGTTGCCAGTGCTTGTCCAGCGCCACCTGGGGCGCCTGGAACGCCTCCGCCCGGGACTGTTGCTCGTGCCGCCAGCGGCTGAGCACGTGCTGGCGGAACTTGTTCTCCCAGGCGTGGCTGGTCTCGCCGCGCTCGCGCCAGTAAAAGACGAAATCCTCCAGTTGGTCCAGGGCGAACTGCCGCGGTATGTTGTGGTTCAGGCTCAGCAGTTGCAGCAGGTCCTCACTGGGCGCCCAGTGCACCGGCAGCAGCCCCGCGCTGCGCCGGCCGGGCGTTGCAGGGCTCGGCGGCGGGGCGGAGGACGGGGCGGAGGACGGGGCGAAGGGCGCGCCGGAGGAGAGCGCGGCAGGCGCGCGCTGCGTGCTTTCGTTCACCGCGAACACCAGCTCCTCGCAGGACAGCAGCGGCGGCGACTCGATGCGCAGCACGCCCTTGTCCGCCAGGCTGCGGCTGACGCGGTGCAGGGCCTCCACGTCCCAGAAAGGCAGCGTGCGCAGCAGGTGCTCGCGGGAGACGCGGTACCAGGCGTAGCCGCCGCGCTCGCTGGCTGCCTGGTGCTCGAAGACCTGCTGCAGGTGTTGCAGCAGCACCGCCTCCTCCAGCCCGATGGTCGCCGCCAGAGTGGGCGAGAACACCAGCTGGCGTTCGGGGACCAGGGAGGATTCAGACATGGTGGTACCGGTGGTTCGGGTAAGGCTGTTAGGATACTCCCCTTTGCGCCGCGCCGTCATTCCCGCGCGCGCGGGAAAGCGGTTTTTTTCGCCAACCGCCGTCTCCGCGCGACGGCAGCCACGTGGGCAGCGCGCAAACACCGCTGCAGGTAAACAACCGGGGTACGCATGGCCAAACAGAAAACCGCCTTCGTCTGCAACGACTGCGGCTCCGACTACGTCAAGTGGCAGGGCCAGTGCAGTGACTGCGGCGCCTGGAACTCCCTGGTGGAGATCAAGCTGGGTCCCGCCCGGGGCGCGGCGCGGGCGGCGCCCTCCGCGGCGAGCAAGCGCGCCGGCTTCGCCGGCAGCCTGGACAGCGCGCGCGTCCTGCGCGACATCGACCTGCAGGACCTGCCGCGCTTTTCCTCCGGCGCCGGGGAGTTCGACCGCGTGCTCGGCGGCGGCCTGGTGCCGGGCAGCGCGATCCTCGTCGGCGGCAACCCCGGCGCCGGCAAGAGCACCCTGCTGCTGCAGACGATGTGCCACCTGGCCGCGAACATGGAGGCGCTGTACATCACCGGCGAGGAGTCGCTGCAGCAGGTGGCGATGCGCGCCGCGCGCCTGCAGCTGCCCACCGACCGGCTGCGCCTGATGGCCGAGACCAATGTCGAGGCCATCGTCGCCGCGACGCAGGAATTCCACCCGCGCGTGCTGGTGGTCGACTCCATCCAGGTGGTACACAGCGACGAACTGAGCTCCGCGCCGGGCAGCGTGTCCCAGGTGCGCGAGTGCGCCGCCTACCTCATCCGGCATGCCAAGCAGACCGGCACCGTGCTGTTCCTGGTCGGGCACGTCACCAAGGACGGCTCCCTGGCCGGCCCCAAGGTGCTGGAGCACATGATCGACTGTTCCATCCTGCTCGAGGGCACCGATGACGCGCGCTTTCGCACCCTGCGCGGGCAGAAGAACCGCTTCGGCGCGGTCAACGAACTGGGCGTGTTTGCCATGACCGACGGCGGCATGCGCGAGGTGAAGAATCCCTCGGCCATCTTCCTCGAGCGCGGCTCCGAACCCGCCTCCGGCAGCGCGGTGATGGTGGTCTGGGAGGGTACGCGGCCGCTGCTGGTGGAAATCCAGGCGCTGGTGGACGACAGCCAGCTGGGCAACCCGCGCCGCGTGGCGGTGGGCCTGGAACAGAACCGCCTGGCGATGCTGCTGGCGGTGCTGCACCGCCACGGCGGCCTGCAGGTGGGCGACCAGGACGTGTTCGCCAATGTGGTCGGCGGCGTCAAGGTGCTGGAGACCAGCGCCGACCTGGCCCTGCTGCTGGCCATTGTCTCCAGCTTCCGCGACCGGCCGCTGCCCCCGGACATGGTGATCTTCGGCGAGGTCGGCCTGTCCGGCGAGATCCGCCCCGTACCCAGCGGCCAGGAGCGCCTGGCCGAGGGCGCCAAGCATGGTTTCGGCCGCGCCATCGTGCCGCGCGGCAACGCCCCGAAAGGCGACATCCCGGGTATGCAGGTGCTGGCGGTGGCGAAACTGGGGGAGGCGCTGGCGGCGCTGGACAGCTGAGCGGCGGCTGGCTAGTCGCCGAGCAGGGTGAGTTCTTCCTGCAGCGTGGCCAGGTCCATGTGCGCCTCGAGCACCGCGCGCAACGGTTCGATATTCTCCCGGTCCACATGTTCCACAGAGAAGCCCAGGCGGCCTGCGTTCACGTGCTGCAGGTAGGCGTGCAGCTCCAGTGAGCTGTCTTCGTCCAGCTTGATGATCAGGGTGAAAGGCTCGTTATATTGCGCGTCCCAGTCCTGTGGCTGGTCCGTGGCGACGCCGGACAGGGAGATGTCGATCAGGCTCTGGTGCCAGACGCTGCCGCCCTGGTGTACTTCAACCGGCAGGGCGAGTTCGACGCGCGTGAAGCGGCGCCTTTCGCTGTGGAGTTCGGCCATGGGTGTACTCTTGCATGCCTGGTTCAGGCGTCACTATACCAGCGGCCCAGCCTGCAATGCGAGTGCGCGCGCAGTGCAGTTCAACCGGGTTTGTGCCGGATGATCCCCTCCTGCGCCAGGGTGGCGAGCAGCTCGCCGTCGGCGCCGAAGGCGTTCGCCAAGCACAGGCCGCGCCCGCCCGCGGTGGCCGGCGACACGCTGTGCGTGAGCAGCCAGTTGTTGATATCCAGCGCGGCGTGAAACCAGATGGAGTGGTTCATGGTGGCTATGGCCAGGCCCGGCTCGTCCCAGTCCAGGCTGTGTGGGCGCAGGGCCGCCTGCAGAATGGCCAGGTCGGACTGGAAGGCAAACAGCATCTGGTGCAACAGCGGGTCCGCCGGCGCCTCCTGTCGCGGCCGTGACCAGACCGCGGCGACGGGCTCGCTGTCGCCCGGCTGCTCTAGCACGATGAACGGGAAGTTCTCCACCTCGCCGGCGTAGTCGACCACATTGGCGGGGTCGCGCAGCAGCGTCTCCGCTGTCTCCACCGCGGGCATGTCCACCTGGTGCCGGTAACCCGGCGAGGGCGCCTGGAAGGAGAGCGTCGCGGTCAGCAGTACGCGCCCGGACTGGCGCACTTCCACCACGCGGTGGCTGGTGCTGCGTCCGTCGCGGGTGCGCGTCACGTGGAATGCCAGCTCGGCCGCCGGGTCCCCGGGGGCGACGAAGCTGGCCTGCAGGTAGTGCACCGGGCGCGGCTCCTGCAGCGTCGCCGCCGCCGCGGCCAGCACCTGCGCCAGCAACTGGCCGCCGAAGATATTCGGCGCGGGCAGGGGCAGGGATTGCGCGATAAACCGGTCCTCGCCCGCGGCGCGCGGGCGCAGCAGGGCGTAGAACGCGTCCGTATCCAGCACGGCGACTACTTGAGCTTGCGGTACTTGACGCGCTGCGGCTGCTCGGCTGCCGCGCCGAGGCGCGCCTTGCGCGCCTCCTCGTAGTCGGAGAAATTGCCCTCGTGGAAGACCACCCCGCCGTCGTCCTCGTAGGCCAGGATGTGCGTGGCGATACGGTCGAGAAACCAGCGGTCGTGGGAGATGACCAGCGCCGCGCCGGGAAAGGCCAGCAGGGCCTCCTCCAGGGCGCGCAGGGTTTCCACGTCGAGGTCGTTGGTCGGTTCGTCGAGCAGCAACACGTTGGCACCCTGCTTGAGCAGTTTTGCCAGGTGCAGGCGGTTGCGCTCGCCGCCGGACAGGTCCCTGACGTATTTCTGCTGGTCCGAGCCCTTGAAATTGAAGCGCCCGAGGTAGCTGCGCGAGGGCACCTCGTAGCTGCCGATGCGCAGGATGTCCTGGCCGTCGGACACCTCCTCCCACACCGTTTTGCTGCCGTCTAGGTCGTCGCGGGACTGGTCCACGTAACCCAGCTGCACGGTCTCGCCCAGCTCCACCTGGCCGCCGTCGGCCTGCTCGGCGCCGGTGAGAATCTTGAACAGGGTGGACTTGCCCATGCCGTTGGCGCCGATGATGCCGACGATGCTGCCCTTGGGCACGGAGAAGGAGACGCCGTCGAACAGCAGGCGCTCGCCAAAGGTTTTTTTCAGGTCCTGTACCTCGATGACCTTGTCACCCAGGCGCTCGCCCGGGGGGATGTAGATCTCGTTGGTCTCGTTGCGCTGCTGGAACTCCTGCGACTGCAGTTCCTCGAAGCGCTGCAGGCGCGCCTTGCTCTTCGCCTGGCGTCCCTTGGGATTACTGCGCACCCACTCCAGTTCGGCCTTGATCGCTTTCTGGTGGGAGGCTTCCTGGCGCTGTTCCTGTTCCAGGCGCTGCTCCTTGGCGTCCAGCCAGGTGGAGTAATTGCCCTCGTAGGGAATGCCGCGGCCGCGGTCCAGTTCGAGAATCCAGCCGGCGGCGTTGTCGAGGAAATAACGGTCGTGCGTGATCGCCACCACGGTGCCGGGAAAATCGTGCAGGAAGCGTTCCAGCCAACCCACGCTCTCGGCGTCCAGGTGGTTGGTCGGCTCATCCAGCAACAACATGTCCGGGCTGGACAGCAGCAGGCGGCACAGGGCCACGCGCCGCCTCTCGCCCCCGGACAGGGTGCTCACGTCGGCGTCCCAGGGGGGCAGGCGCAGGGCGTCGGCCGCGACCTCCAGGCGGTGGTCCAGGTTGTGCGCGTCGCTGGCCTGGATGATGTCCTCCAGGCGCGCCTGCTCCTTGGCCAGGGCGTCGAAGTCGGCGTCCGGCTCGGCGTAGTCCGCGTAGACCTGCTCCAGGCCGGCGAGGGCGTCGATGGCTTCCTGTACGCCCTCCTCGACGTTGCCGCGCACGTCCTTGTCGGGATTGAGCTGCGGCTCCTGCGGCAGGTAGCCGATCTTGATGCCCGGCTGCGGGCGCGCCTCGCCGAGGATGTCCGTGTCGATGCCGGCCATGATGCGCAGCAGGGTGGACTTGCCCGCACCGTTCAGGCCCAGCACGCCGATCTTGGCGCCGGGGAAGAACGACAGGGAGATGTCTTCCAGGATGGTTTTCTTGGGCGGCACTATCTTGCCGACCCTGTTCATGGTGTAGACGTACTGGGCCATGGTAGAGCGGTTTCGTTCGCAGTTGGGAGGCGCGGATTCTAGCAGATGTTGCGCCGGATTTGCTGTATTGGCTTTTCCCCGGCGCAGGACTTATGCTCCACTCCCGCCGTGTCGGCAATGGGGGCAGCACAGGAACACCATGACGTATTGTATCGGGATCAAGCTGGACGAGGGGCTGGTATTCTGCTCCGACTCGCGCACCAACGCCGGTGCCGACCGGGTCAGCACCTACAGCAAGCTGCACCGCTTCTCGGTGGCCGGCGAGCGCCAGCTCATGGTGGTGACCGCGGGTAACCTGGCGACCAGCCAGGCGGTGCTGGCGCGTATGGAGCGCGACCTGAAGGAGGATGCGCCGCAGAGTATCGCCAAGGCGCAGTACGTCTCCGAGGTGGCCGACTACATCGGTGAGCTCGGCCTGCAGGAGCTGGGGCGGTTCAAGGAAGGCGGGCCCACGGCGGGTTTCAATGCGGAGGCGACGTTCATCCTCGGTGGCCAGATCAAGGGTCATGACCCGGAGATGTACCTGATCTACCCCGAGGGCAATCACATTACGGTATCCGACCAGTACCCCTTCCTGCAGATCGGCGAGACCAAGTACGGCAAACCCATACTCGACCGCATCATCCGCCCCGACACCCCTCACGAGACGGCGATGCGCTGCGCCCTGGTGTCCATGGACTCGACCATGCGCAGCAACGCCACGGTGGGACCGCCCATCGAGTTACTGTTTTACCGCCGGGACGCCCTGGACGAACCCGCTCTATACGCGAAACTGGAGGAGATCGACCCCTACCTGGTGGAGTTGCGTCGCAGCTGGGACGAGAACATCCGCCGCGCCTTCGACGACCTGCCGTCGCTGGACGGTGTCTTCACCGCCGCGCACGACTGAGGCTTAGCCGGCGCCCTCCAGGCGTACCACATCCACGGCGACTTCCAGTGAGTGCCCGCTGCCGCCGCCGATCACCGAGCCCTTGAGCGGGGTGACGTCGGCGTAATCCCTGCCCCAGGCGGTGGTGATGTGCTGTTCCAGGGCCATGAGGTTGTTGGTGGGGTCGAAGTCCGCCCAGCCCTCCGCGGGGGAGTAGGCGGAAAACCACGCGTGACTCTCGTCGGCACCCTGCAGTTTGGTGCCGCCCGGCGGCGGTGCGGTCTCCAGGTAACCGCTGACGTAGCGCGCCGCATACCCGAGGGAGCGCAGACAGCCGATCGCCAGGTGGGCGAAGTCCTGGCACACGCCGCGGCGGTGCTGCAACACCTCGGCCAGCGGCGTGGCGACCTCGGTGAAGCGCGGGTCGTAGGTGAAGTCCTGGTAGATGCGTTCGGTGAGTTCGCGCACGCAGGAGAAGAACGGCCGCTCGTCGCTGAATGAGGGCTGTGCGTACTCCGCCAGCTCCGCGCCCGCCTGCACCATGTCGGAGTCCAGCGCGAACTCCCGCGCCACCACATTCTCCTCGTTGCCCAGGTCGCTCATCAGGCTGCGCACATCGGCGCAGTTGGCGCCGAAATCCAGACTCAGGCTCTGCCGCTGGGCCAGTATCTCGACCTCGCTCTCGGCGGTGACCTCCAGCACGGTGTGCGGGAATTGCACCGAAAAGTGGTAGCTGTGGTTGCCGAAATAATCGGTGCGCTCGGCCGCCGTGACCGGCGCCGGGTCCACGTGGATGGCCGCTGTCCTGCAGCGCTGGAAGAACGTGTTGCGCGGCAGCAGGTGGGCCAGGCTGTAGCACTGCGCCACGCTGTCCGAGTACAGGTAGCGGGTGTTGTGTCGGATACGGTAGATCATGACTCCGGCTCCGGTTCCAGCCCCGGCTCCGGCTCCGGCTCCAGCCCCGGCTCGCGCGGTGTCATCGGGTGCGGGCCCGCGGTGTGGTCGAAGTAGCGGTCGTTCAGCGTCTCGGCGGCCTGCCCCAGCAGGTGCGCGACGCGCGCCAGCAACTGGTCAAGCTCGCCGCGTAGGAAATCGCCGTCAGCGGCGCCGGCCAGTAGCCCGGTGTCCGCCAGGCGCAGTCGCGTCGAGGCCTCCAGTACGAACTGTTCCTCGCTGCTCGGCCGGCGTGAATCGCCCGGGCGCAGGGTCGCCAGGGCCTCGCTCACCCGGTCTACCTGGAAGGCCAGCGCGCGGGGGTTGGCCGGTTCCAGCAACAGCAGGTCCAGCGCGTTGACGATATTCAGGTCGCCGAGGTAGTTGCGGCGATAGGTCATCAGCGAATCGGTGCTGAGCAGCACGGCTTCCAGTACCAGGTACTCCTCCTCGCCGCTCAGCACCGGCACCCACAGCGAGCGCAGCAGGGAGACTGTTTGCAGGCCGCGTTCGATGCGCCGGCCCATGTCCATGAAGTGCCAGCCCTGGCCGCGCATCATGGATTCCTTGGCCAGTCCGGACAGCGCCAGCAAGGTGGTGACCAGCGAGCCCAGTTCCTCCTCCGGCGCCGAGTGGAAACCCTGCACCAGCTTGCCCGGCAGGCTGGCCCTGGCGTCCTCGAGGTCGTTGAGGATGCGCTGCGTATCGGCGGACATGTAGTCCTTGACCTGGCTCACGGCGTCGAGCATGCCGCGCAGCGAGTAGAGCACGCTGCCGGCGCGCTCGCCGTCTATCACCACCGCCAGCAGTTCCTGCTCCGGCGCGGCGAGTGGCGCCTCCTCGTCGAGGAAGCCGGGATAGGTGCAGGTCAGGTGGGTTACCGCGCGCAGCAATAGCGAGCGCGACTCCGTGGCGATCGGCTCCTCGCCGTGCAGCAGGGTGAACACGGTGCGCAGCAGGCGCAGGGAGGCCTCCGCCCGCTCCATGTAGCGGCCGACCCAGAACAGGTTCTCGATGACCCGGCTGGGCAGCTGCATACCACCGGCCCGGAATTCCGCCGCACCTGCCGGCGCCGCCGGCTCGGGGGCGGCCTGCCGCTCCGGCTCGGAGGCCAGTATCCAGGTGTCCTTGCTCAGCGAGCCGAGGCGGTTGGAGATTTCGAACATGCCCGGTTGCTTGCCGACCCGCGTCAGGCCGCCGGGCATGATCGTGTAGGAGGACTCGCCGGCCACGGCGAAACCGCGCAGTACGCAGGGCAGGGAGATGTGCTCGTCGTCGTTCCACACCGGCGAGCCCGAGGGCTGCAGGAATTCCTGGGCCACGTAGTCGCGGGGCCGGGCGTCGATCGCCGCGCGCAGCTCGCGGGTTTCCTTCTCGCCCAGGCTGCTGCCCAGGACGCTGGGCAATGTCGGGTCGCGGAAACAGCTCTTGATCACCAGGTCGGGCAGGTTGTCCAGTACGAAGGCGCGGTCCGACGGGTCGCCGCACCAGTAGGAGCGCGCCGAGTCCAGGCGCAGGTCACGGCCGAGGAAATGCCGCGCGGCGGCGGGCAGGAAGCGCGCCAGGCCGCGGTTCTCCAGTACGCCCGAGCCCGGCGGGTTGACCACCGCGACATTGCCCAGGCGCATCGCCTCGAGCAGACCCGGCACGCCCAGCTGGGAGTCGCTTTTTAGCTCTACCGGGTCGCAGTAGATGTCGTCCACGCGTCGCAGCAGCACGTCGATGCGGCTCAGTCCGTTCAGGGTCTTCATCCACAGGTAGCCGTCGCGCACGGTCAGGTCGCCGCCCTGCACCAGCTGGTAACCGAGGAAGTTGGCCAGGAAGGCGTGTTCGAAATAGGTCTCGTTGTAATTGCCCGGCGTGAGCACCGCCACCCGGCCGGCATCGCCGTTGGGGTTCAGTTCGCTGAGCTTCTGGCGCAGGCTGTTGAAGTACAGCGACAGCCGGTGCACGTGGCTGTCGCGGAACAGGCTGGGCAGGACGCGGCTCATCACCAGCCGGTTTTCCAGCGCGTAGCCGGCGCCGCTGGGCGTCTGGGCGCGGTCCGACATGACCTTGATGCTGCCGTCGGGGGTGCGCACCATGTCCGCGGCGTACTGGATGAGCTGCTGCTCCCCGGGCAGCTGCAGTCCCTGGCACTCGCGCAGGAAGCCCGGGTGCGCATAGATCAGCTCCGCCGGGATCACGCCGTGCCGCAGCAGCGTGCGCGCACCGTACAGGTCGCGCAGCACCAGGTTGAGCAGTTCGGCGCGTTCGCGCATGCCCGACTCGATATGGCTCCACTCGGCGCTGTCGATGAGCAGCGGGATCGGGTCCAGCAACCACGGCCGCGCGACGAGCCCGGCGCCGTAGTCGTTGTAGGTGGCGCCGTCGTCGCGCAGGATGCGCTCGGCGGTCTCGCGGCGGCGATTGAACTCCTCCGCCCCCAGTTCCTCCAGGCTGCCCAGCAGGTACTGCCAGTGCTCGCGCACGGCGCCGTCGGGGGCGTAGGCCTCGTCGTAGGCCGCTGCCCGGGGCGCGCTGGTCTGGTAGGTCTGGTCCTGGGATGACATGCGGGTTGTCTGGGCGAAGGCCGACTGGCGATTATTGCGCATTTGTCGGCGTCAGGCCATCGGGCGCCTGAGGTCCAGTGTGTGCGGGTACTCCAGGTGCGACTCTTCCGCCGGCGGCGCCATCGGCCGCGGCGGGTGCTGGTTGGGGAAGAACTCGCGGATGCTGTCGTAGTCGGCCAGCGGCGCGATGACGCTGGGCGTGTGCCCGAAGTCCCAGAAGCGGTTGACCCGGCGCGACTCGGCCTCGAAGGCGTTGACCGGCAGTGTCTCGTAGCTGCGTCCGCCGGGATGGCTGACGTGGTAAGTGCAGCCGCCGATGGAGCGCCCGTTCCAGGTGTCGATCAGGTCGAATACCAGCGGCGGGGGCACGCCGATCAGTGGGTGCAGCGCCGAGGGCGGCTGCCAGGCGCGGTAGCGCACGCCGGCGACGAATTCCCCGTGGCGCCCGGTGGAGCGCAGCGGCACACGGCGCCCGTTGCAGGACAGCACGTAGCGTTCCGGTGTCAGCCCGCTCAGTTTGACCTGCAGCCGCTCCACCGAGGAGTCGACGTAGCGCGAGGTGCCGAAGCTGCTGATCTCTTCGCCCAGTACATGCCAGGGCTCGATCGCCCAGCGCAGCTCGAGGTTGATGTCGCCGATATCGACATTGCCGTAATGCGGGAAACGGAACTCCTCGAAAGGCGCCAGCCAGTCGAGCTGGAAGGGGAAGCCGTGTTCGTTCAGGTCGCTGACGACATCGCGGATATCGGCCCAGACGTAGTGCGGCAGCATGAACCGGTCGTGCAGTAGCGTTCCCCAGCGCACCAGTTTGCCGCTGTAGGGCTGGTGCCAGAAACGCGCCACCAGGCAGCGCAGCAGCAGGACCTGCACCAGCGCCATGCGCGCGTGGGGCGGCATCTCGAAACCGCGGAACTCGAGGATGCCCAGGCGGCCCGTGGGAGAACCCGGTGAGTACAGCTTGTCGATACAGAACTCGGCGCGGTGGGTGTTGCCGGTGATGTCGATGAGCAGGTTGCGCAACAGGCGGTCCACCACCCAGGGCGCCGGGGTGTGTCCCGACTCGATCTGGGAGAAGGCGATCTCCAGTTCATACAGCGCCTCGTCGCGCCCCTCGTCCACCCGCGGGGCCTGGCTGGTGGGGCCAAGGAACAGCCCGGAGAAGAGGTAGGACAAGCCCGGGTGGTGCTGCCAGAACGTGACCAGGCTGCGCAGCAAGTCCGGGCGGCGCAGCAGCGGGCTGTCCTCGGGCCTGGCGGCGCCAAGAGTGACATGGTTGCCGCCGCCGGTGCCCGAGTGGCGGCCGTCGAGCATGAATTTCTCGGTGCCCAGCCGCGCCAGCCGCGCCTCTTCGTAGAGCCCCTCGGTATTCGCCACCAGGTCGCGCCAGTTGGCCGCCGGGTGGATATTCACCTCGATGACCCCCGGGTCCGGCGTCACCAGCAGGCGCACCAGGCGGTGGTCCCGTGGCGGCTCGTAGCCCTCCACCACGACCGGCAGTGACAGCTGTGCGGCCACCGCCTCCACCGCGGCCACCAGGTCGATATAGTGCTCCAGGCGTGTCACCGGGGGCAGGAAGACGTGCAGTTTGCCCTCCCGCGGCTCCACGCACAGGGTGGTGCGCACGACTCCGGCGGCGTCTTCCGCGTCTCGTGCGGGCGCCTGCCCGCGCGGCGTGGGCGCGGCTGCCGCCCCGGCCGCCCCGGCCGCGGGCAGCGGTCCGCGCGGCGCGAAGGGGTCCAGTTCGTGGCGCACCGTGTCGGTCGCGCGTTCGGGCTGCAGCAGGGAGTCCAGCGGCAGGCGCAGGCCCATCGGCGAATCCCCGGGTATCAGCAGCACGCGCTCGCCGCGCAGGCGCCAGTGTCCGCTGTGCCAGGGTCCCTCATCCACGCGTTCCAGGGGCAGCAGGTAGCCGCTGGGCTGGTCCAGCCCGCGCGCCAGCAGTCGCGCCAGGCGGCGGCGTTCGGCCGGATCTTTCAGGTCGGCCGCTAGCGGGTCGACGTTGTCGGGCAGCTGCTGCTCTTGCCACAGGTAGTACAGCGGATCTTCCCAGGCCGGGAGGCTGAATGTCCCGTCGATGCCCAGCCTGTGCGCCAGGGCTCCGATAAAGCGCTGTGCCGCCTCCAGGTCATGGCCGTAGTCCCTGTCCACCCGCGCCAGCAGTTCCGGCTGCTGCCACAATGGCTCACCGTCGGCGCGCCAGAAGCAGCCCAGTGCCCAGCGCGGGGTGGGCTCCCCCGGGTACCACTTGCCCTGGCCGTAGTGCAGCAGGCCGCCCGGGGCGAAGCGCTCGCGCAGGCGGATCAGCAGGTCCTTGGCCAGCTTGAGCTTGTGTTCACCCAGCGCGTCGATATTCCACTGCGCCGAGTCCATGTCGTCGATCGACACGAAGGTCGGTTCGCCGCCCATGGTCAGGCGCATGTCGCCGCGTTCCAGCTCGGCGTCCACCGCCTCGCCCAGGGCGTTGATCGCCGACCACTGCTCCTCGCTGTAGGGCAGGGTGACCCGTGGGTCCTCGTGTATGCGTTCCACTTCGTTGCTGAAGCTGAACGTGACCTCGCAGGGCCCGGTGGCGCCGGTGATCGGCGCGGCCGAGATCGGGCTGGGGGTGCAGGCCAGGGGGATGTGGCTCTCGCCGGCGAACAGGCCGGAGGTGGGGTCCAGGCCGACCCAGCCGGCGCCGGGCAGGTAGACCTCGCACCAGGCGTGCAGGTCGGTGAAGTCCTGCGCCGGCCCCGAGGGGCCCTCCAGCGACTTCACATCCGGGGCCAGTTGCACCAGGTAGCCCGAGCAGAAGCGCGCGGCCAGGCCCAGATGGCGCAGCACCTGCACCAGCAGCCAGCCGCTGTCGCGGCAGGAGCCGCGCGCCAGGCGCAGGGTCTCGTCGCAGTCCTGCACGCCCGGCTCCATGCGCACGTTGTACTCGATGTCGCGTTCCAGGCGCTGGTTGATCTCCACCAGGAAGTCGTTGATCGGGCGCTTTTCCCGGTCGACCTGGTCCAGCCAGGCCTGCAGCAGCGGCCCGTTTTCACTGACCTCCAGGTAGGGTCCCAGCTCCTGGCGCAGCTGCGGTTCGTAGGTAAAGGGGTAGTGCTCGGCGTATTCCTCGACGAAGAAATCGAAGGGGTTGATCACCGTCATGTCGGTGATGATCTCGACCTCCACGCGCAGGCTGGTGGCTTTCTCCGGGAATACCAGCCTGGCCAGGAAGTTGCCGAAGGGGTCCTGCTGCCAGTTGATGAAGTGCTCCTCGGGCTCCACGCGCAGGGAGTAACTGTAGATGCGGTTGCGGCAGTGGGGGGCGGGACGCATGCGCAGCACATGCGGCGCAATGTTCACCGCACGATCGAACTCGTACAGGGTGTTGTGCCTGACGGCGACACGAATAGCCACGGAACTGTTTACCTCTCAGCGGGCAGGAACCAGCTTTCGACAATCTCTGCGCTTAGCGAGTTGAGCCTGAGCTGGAATCGATCGATAAAATTGTGCAGTTCTTCGCGGCTGGCGCCCTCCACCTGGAAGCGTGACAGGCTGCGGCGAGCGCCGTCCAGTACCCGCAGGGCGCCCCCGTGGTTGTGCAGCGGGTGCAGTTCGCGGCGGATGCCGTCGAGGCAGAAACGCACCGAGCGCGGCAGCGTGCGGTCGCGCAGTACGAAGTCTACCACGGCCTCCCCCTCGACCAGTGGGCCGATGGTCCGGCGGTAGGTTCCCATGGCGGAGAGGGATTGCAGCAGGCTGCCCCAGATCAACGGGTCCACCGCCGTGTGGTGGCGTTCCTCGCGCAGCATCACCCCGGCGCCGACGTCGATGACGCGTGTCGTCATGTCTGCGCGCTCCAGCAGGTACCCGACCTTGGTGAAGCGATAGGCGTGGTCGCGGCACAGCGTGGTCATGAGCAGGCCGTTGATCATCTGGCAGCGCGCCACCACCTGGTCGAGGAACTGCTGGCGGTTTCTGCGCCGCACCGAGGCCTCGGCGAATTCACGCGTGTACAGGTACAGCTCATTGACGTGCTCCCAGGCCTCCCTGGGCAGGACGTCCCGGGTGGTGCGGACGTTTTCACGCGCCGCGACAATGGAGCGGTGGATGCTGCCGGGGTTGTCCGGTTCGGCGATGAGAAAACCCAGCACGTTGAGTTCGTTGAAGGCCCGGTGGCGCTCCGTGAAGAGTGGCTCGGCGTCCTGGATGCGCACCAGGATATCCCAGTCCGGCGCGGTGTTTTCCGGGATGTCCATCACCAGGTGGCTGTAGGCCAGGGTCAGGCGCGCGGTGTCCTCGGCGCGTTCCAGGTAGCGCGCCATCCAGTACAGGCGCTCGGCCACTCGCGAGAGCATGGTCATGACGAAGCCTCCACGATCCAGGTGTCCTTGCTGCCGCCGCCCTGGGACGAGTTGACCACCAGCGACCCCTTGACCATGGCGACCCGCGTCAGGCCGCCGGGGGTCACCCAGGTGTCCCTGGCGCTGAGAATGAACGGGCGCAGGTCCAGGTGCCGGGGCTCCACCCGCCCGTCGATAAAGGTCGGCGCTGTGGACAGGGCCAGGGTGGGCTGGGCGATGTAGTTGCGCGGGTTTTTCTCGATGAGCCGCGCGAATTCGGCGCGCTTGGCCCTGGTGGCGTGGGGGCCGACCAGCATGCCGTAGCCGCCGGATTCGTTGGCCGGCTTGACCACCAGTTTGTCCAGGTTCTGCAGCACGTAGTCGCGCTCCCTGGGGCGCATGCACAGGTAGGTCTTGACGCTGGCCAGGCTGGGTTCTTCCTTCAGGTAGTAGCGGATCATGTCCGGCACGAAGGCGTACACCACCTTGTCGTCCGCGACCCCGCTGCCCGGGGCGTTGGCGATGGCGACATTGCCGGCCTTCCACGCGCGCATGATGCCCGGCACACCCAGCACCGAGTCCTCGCGGAACGCCTCCGGGTCGAGAAAGGTGTCGTCGATGCGGCGGTAGATGACGTCGACGCGCGCGGGCCCGTCGACGGTGCGCATGTACACGCAGTCATCCTCGACGAACAGGTCCGGGCCCTCCACCAGTTCCGCGCCCATGCCGCGGGCGAGAAAGGAGTGCTCGAAATAGGCCGAGTTGTAGATGCCCGGGGTGAGGACGACGATGCACGGCCGGCGTGTCGTTCGTGGTGACAGGGAGGCCAGCGTGGCGTACAGGCGCGAGGGGTAGTCGTCCACCGGCAGGATACTGTAGTTCTCGAACAGCTCGGGCAGTACCCGCTTGGTGATCTCGCGGTTTTCCAGCATGTAGGAGACGCCCGAGGGCACCCGCAGGTTGTCCTCCAGCACGTAGAAGCGGCCGTCCTTGTCGCGGATCAGGTCGGAGCCGCAGATGTGCGCCCAGACGCCGAACAGGGGCGAGACGCCCGTGCACTGGGGCAGGTAGTTGCCCGATTCCAGGATGACTTCCGCCGGCACCACGCCGTCCTTGAGGATCTTCTGCTTGTTGTAGATGTCGTCGATAAAGGCGTTCAGCGCCCGGCAGCGCTGCGCCAGGCCGCGGCTGATCTTGCGCCAGTCGCGTGCCGGGATGACCCGTGGAATGATGTCGAACGGCCAGGTTCTGTCGATGTTTTTGCCTTCACTGTAGATGGTGAAGGTGATGCCCATGTCCTTGATGGCCAGCTCGGCCTCGGCGCGGCGCGCGGCGAGGTCCTCCGGCGACAGGCCCTTGAGCAGGTTGACCGCACGCCGCGCGGCCACGCGGGGGCGGCCGTGAGGGGTGATCAGTTCGTCGAAAAACTTGCCGCTGCTATAGGAATTCCAGCTCCGTTGCATACCTCTACCTTCCCGCCCGGGGTCGTCCCTCAAGTTCCTAGTGTAGCGCACTGGTTTCATATCCCCAGGCGCTGGCGCTCGCGGCGGCGCCCCCTTATGCGCAAGCGCGGTTTAGGATAGAATCTCGCGCTTTCCGACGGGGGGCAAGCCGTGTTTGACAAGACCATGACCATCGAGGGCTTCGACGACGACATTTTCGCCGCTATCGGCGAGGAAGAGCGTCGCCAGGAAGAACATATCGAGCTGATTGCCTCGGAGAACTACACCAGCCCGCGGGTCATGCAGGCCCAGGGTACGGTGCTCACCAACAAGTATGCCGAGGGCTATCCCGGCAAGCGCTACTACGGTGGCTGCGAGTACGTCGACAAGGCGGAACAGCTGGCCATTGAGCGGGTCAAGGCGCTGTTCGGGGCGGATTACGCCAACGTCCAGCCCCACTCCGGCTCCCAGGCCAACTCGGCCGTGTACATGGCCCTGTGCGCGCCCGGGGACACCGTCCTGGGCATGAGCCTGGCCGACGGCGGCCACCTCACCCATGGCGCCGCGCCGAATTTCTCCGGCAAGCTGTACCACGCCGTGCAGTACGGCCTGGACGCCGCGACCGGAGAGGTGGATTACGACCAGGTGGAGGCGTTGGCCCTGGAGCACAAGCCGCGCATGATCGTGGCGGGCTTCTCCGCCTATTCACAGGTCATGGACTGGGCGCGCTTTCGCGTCATCGCCGATAAGGTGGGCGCCTACCTGATGGTCGACATGGCCCACGTGGCGGGACTCGTGGCGGCGGGTGTCTATCCCAACCCGGTGCCCCACGCCGACGTCGTCACCTCCACCACCCACAAGACGCTGCGCGGCCCACGCGGCGGTATCATCCTGGCGCGCGCCAACGAGGAACTGGAGAAGAAGTTCAACTCCGCGGTGTTCCCTGGTGGCCAGGGCGGGCCGCTGATGCATGTCATCGCCGCCAAGGCGGTCTCCTTCAAGGAGGCGGCGAGCCCCGAGTTCGTCGAGTACCAGAAACAGGTGGTGAAAAACGCCAAGGCCATGGCGGCCACCTTCATCGAGCGCGGTATCAACATCGTCTCCGGCGGCACCGAGAACCACCTCATGCTGGTCGACCTGATCGGCAAGCCCTACACGGGCAAGGACGCGGACGCGGCCCTGGGCGAGGCGAACATCACGGTGAACAAGAACGCCGTGCCGGGCGACCCGCGCTCGCCGTTCATCACCTCGGGCCTGCGCGTCGGCACCCCGGCGATCACCACGCGCGGCTTCGGCGAGGCCGAGACCGTGCAGCTGACCGGCTGGATGTGCGACGTGCTGGAGGCCCTGGAAGCGGGCGACGCGGCGCCGGTCATCGCCGAGGTCAAGGCGAAGGTGCTGGAAATCTGCGCGCGCTTCCCGGTGTACCGCTAGCGGCGAGCGCGGTAACAGGGCCCGGGCGGGCGGTCTCCCTGCAGGAACAACCAGGCCGCTGCCCAAGGGTCGGCGCCGTCGAGGGGGCTTTCTGCGAGCACTGTGCGAATCCGGGTTTTTCGCGCAGCGATAAACCGTTGCGTTGCGCAGCAGCCCTCGGCGCCGTCCGCCCTTGCGGCCGTTCCAGGAGGGAGACCGCCCGCCCGGGCCCGGGTCCGCCGGCCCCCCGCCCCGCTTTGCGAAAACACCTGTTTATACCTCAAATGAGTACAGCAATATCCCTCAAAATTTGTTAATGTTCAGCCACTTAGCTCATGAGGCCAGGCGATGCACTGCCCGTTTTGCTCCGCTGACGATACCAAGGTAATCGACTCGCGTCTGGTGGCCGAGGGCGACCAGGTGCGCCGCCGCCGCGAATGCGTCAGTTGCGCCGAGCGTTTTACCACCTATGAGGTCGCCGAGCTGGTGATGCCGCGCGTGATCAAGCAGAACGGCAGCCGCGAGCCCTTCGACGAGAGCAAGCTGCGCGCCGGCTTCGCCCGCGCGCTGGAGAAGCGCCCGGTATCGGTGGAGGCGATCGAGGCCGCCATCAACCACATCAAGCACGCCCTGCGCGCCACCGGTGAACGCGAGGTGCAGTCCATGGTGCTGGGCGAGCTGGTCATGGAGCAATTGAAGACGCTGGACCAGGTCGCCTATGTGCGCTTTGCCTCGGTCTATCGCAGCTTCCAGGACCTGGCGGAATTCCGCGACGAGATCGAGCGGCTCGAGGCCGAGCCGGCCGTCGACTGACCGCCGCCGGCGGCTGCAATCATGGACCCTGTTTTCGATACCCGCATGATGGCACGCGCCCTGGCGCTGGCGCGCAGCGCGCGCTACAGCGCCATGCCCAACCCCCACGTCGGCTGTGTGCTGGTCCGCGGCGGCGAGATTATCGGCGAGGGCAGCACCCGCCCCGCCGGCGGCAACCACGCCGAGATTGAGGCCTTGCAGGCCGCCGGGGACGCCGCCGGCGCCACCGCCTATGTCACGCTCGAACCCTGCAGCCACCACGGGCGCACCGGACCTTGTGTCGACGCCCTGCTCGCGGCGGGTGTGCGCCGCGTGGTGGCGGCCACCAGCGATCCCAACCCGCAGGTGGCAGGACAGGGCCTGCAGCGCCTGCGCGACGCCGGGGTCGAGGTGCACTGCGGCCTGCTGGAGGGCGAGGCGCGGGCGCTGATTGCCGGGTTTATCGCGCGCATGACCCGCGGCCGCGGTCGCGTGCGCGCCAAGCTCGCCATGTCCCTGGACGGGCGTACCGCCATGGCGTCCGGGGAGAGCCAGTGGATCACCGGCCCCGCCGCCCGCGCCGACGTGCAGCGGCTGCGCGCGGCGAGCTGCGCGGTGCTCACCGGTTCCGGCACGGTGCTGACTGACGACTGCGCGCTCTCTGTGCGCGTCGGCGAACTGGGCCTGGAGGCGCCCGCGGCACAACTGGCCGCGGCGCGCCAGCCGCTGCGGGTGGTGCTGGATTCCACGCTGCGCACACCGGCCGCTGCACGGGTGTTGGCCGGTGCGGCGCCGACCTTGCTCTGCCACCGGCGCGATGTCGCGATTCCGGCGGACCTGGCCGCCAGCGGGGCCCAGTTCCACGCGCTCGAGCAGGGCGATCACGGTCTGCGCCTGGCGCCCCTGTTCGACGAACTGACCCGGCGGCAGTGCAACGAAATTCTGGTAGAATCTGGCCCCCGCCTGGCAGGGGCCATGCTGCAGGCGGGCCTGCTCGACGAGTTGATCATCTACATGGCTCCCGCCTTGCTGGGCGATCGCGCCCGCCCGCTGCTGTCGCTGCCGCTGGACGCGATGGCGCAAAAGGTGCCACTGACCCTGCGGGACGTACGCCAGGTGGGCAATGACCTGCGCATCAGTGCGGTGCCCGCGGCGGATGCGCAGGCTGGAGCGGAGACAGGAGACGTATGTTTACAGGAATAATCCAGGCCGTGGGCACGATCGCCGAGCGCCAGGCGCGCGGCGGCGACGTGCGCCTGCACGTGGCGACCGGCAAGCTGCCGCTGGACGACGTCGCCCTCGGGGACAGCATCTGCACCAACGGGGTGTGCCTGACGGTCGTCGACCTGCCGGGCGACGGTTTCTGGGCCGACGTGTCGGTGGAGACGCTGGACTTCACCACGCTGGGCGCGCTGCCGCCGGGCGCCAGCGTCAACCTGGAGAAGGCGCTCACTCCTGCGAGCCGACTCGGCGGCCACATCGTCAGCGGGCACGTCGACGGGGTCGGGGAGGTCGTCAGCCTGGCCGGGGACGCGCGCTCGGTGCGTGTCGTGCTGCGCGCCCCGGACGCGCTGGCGCGTTACATCGCGCACAAGGGCAGTATTTGCGTCGACGGCACCAGCCTCACGGTCAACGCGGTCAGCGGGGCGCGCTTCGAACTCAACATCATTCCCCAGACCATGGCCGAGACGGTATTCGGCCAGTACGCGCCGGGCACGCGGGTCAACCTCGAGGTGGACGTGATCGCGCGCTACCTGGAGCGCCTGGTGCAGGGGGACGCGGCGGCGCATGACGGCGCCGGGCTGTCCCTGGAGACCCTGGCGGAAAACGGCTTTACCGGTGGGACACGCGTATGACCATGGACCTGCACAGCGTCGACGAACTGATCAGCGACATTCGCCAGGGACGCATGGTGGTGTTGCTCGACGACGACGCCGACAGCCGCAACGAGGGCGTGGTCATGGTGGCCGCGGAGCACTGCGATGCCGGCCACGTCAATTTCATGGCGCGCCGCGCGCGCGGCCTGATTTGCCTGACGCTGACGGCGGACCGCTGCCGGCAACTGGACCTGCCGCCCATGGTGGAGGAGGGCCGCGGTGAGAAGGCCAACTTCACCCTGTCGATCGAGGCCGCCGAGGGCATCGATACCGGGATCTCCGCGGCCGATCGCGCGCTCACCGTGCAGGCGGCGGTCGCACCCCACGCGAGCCCCGAGGATATCGTACAGCCGGGCCATATATTCCCGCTCACCGCGATGGACGGCGGCGTGCTGATGCGCGCCGGGCACACCGAGGCGGCCTCGGATTACGCGCGCCTCGCCGGGCTGCTGCCCGCGGCGGTGATCGCCGACATCCTCACTCCCGAGGGGGCGCTGGCCGACGGTCCCGCCCTGCGCGACTTCGCTGAACAGAACGGCCTGAAAATCGGTTCCATCGCCGACCTGATCCATTTCCGCATGGTCAACGAGCGTACCATCCGGCGTATCCGTGAGGGCGAGATCGACACCGGCTACGGCCGCTTCCGCCTCACCGCCTACCGCGGCCAGACCGACGGCGAGGTGCACATCGCCCTGTCCATGGGACGGATTTCGCCGCAGGAGCCGACCCTGGTGCGTGTACACGTACCCTCCGTCATGCGCGACCTGGTGAGCAGCCATATTTCCGGGCGGCCGGCGTGGACCGTCGCCAGTTGCCTGCAGGCGGTGGCCGAACGCGGCAGCGGGGTGGTGGTGATCCTGGCGCGGGAGGAGAGCCCCGAACAGCTGCTGCACAGCGTCGACCTGGTGCTCGGCGACAAGTCGCCGGCGTCCGCCATGCCGCGCGACAGCTACACCACGGTGGGCCTGGGGTCGCAGATCCTCAAGGACCTGGGCGTGGGAAAAATTCACCTGATGGGCGCGCCCATCAAGTACAATGCAATCTCCGGTTTCGACCTGGAAGTGCTGGATTTCGTGGAGCCCTCCCAGGGACAGTGAGCAGCCGGAACGGGCAAGGAAATAACTATGAGTGAAATCAAGACGATTGAGGGCGACCTGACCGGCGGCAAGGGCAACTACACCCTGGTGGTGGGCCGCTGGAACAGCTTCGTGGTGGAACACCTGCTCGAGGGCGCCCTGGATACGCTGCGGCGTCACGGCGTTGGCGACGGGCAGATCACCATCGTGCGCGCCCCCGGCGCCTTCGAGATTCCGCTGGTGTGCCGCAAGGTCGCCGAGAAAGGCGGCGTGGACGCGATCATCGCCCTGGGTGCGGTGATCCGCGGCGGCACGCCGCACTTCGAGTACGTCGCCGGCGAGTGCACCAAGGGCATCGCCGGTGTGAGCATGGAATTCGGCGTGCCCGTGGCCTTTGGTGTGCTCACCGTGGACACCATCGAGCAGGCCGTGGAGCGCTCCGGGACCAAGGCCGGCAACAAGGGCGAGGAGGCCGCGTCCTCCGCGCTGGAGATGGTCAGCCTGCTCGACAAGCTGGGCTGAATGGCCAACCCGGGGCACAACCGCCTCGCCGCGCAGCGCCGCAAGGCGCGCCACTACGGCATGCAGGCGCTCTACCAGTGGTACATGGCGCAGGCGCCGCTGGGCGCCATCGAGGCCGAGTTCCTGGCCGAGTACGATTTCGAGCACGTCGACCGCGACTACTTTCACGCACTGTTGCACGAGGTTCCCGCCACGGTGGACGAGCTGGACGCCACTCTGGAGCCGTTGCTGGACCGCGCGCTGAAGGAACTGGATCCCATCGAGCACACCCTGTTGCGCATGGGGGTCTACGAGCTGGCCCGGCGCCAGGATGTGCCCTTCAAGGTGGTCATCAACGAGGCGGTCGCCCTGGCCAAGAAATTCGGCGCCACCGACAGCCACAAGTACGTCAACGGCGTGCTCGACAAGGCGGCCCGCGAGTTGCGCAGGCCCGAGGTCGAAGCGGCATCCTGATGCCACTGTCCGAGTTCGCGCTGATCTACCGGTATTTTTCCTCCCTGGGTCACGGCGAGTCGGTGGACCTCTCGGTGGGCGATGACTGCGCGATCCTGCGCCTGCAACCCGCCGAGCGCCTGGCCACCTCGGTGGACACGCTGGTCGCCGGTGTGCACTTCGCGGCAGACGACTTTCCCGAGGACATCGGTTTTCGCTGTGTCTCCGTCGCCGCCAGTGACCTGGCGGCGATGGGCGCCAGGCCGGTGGGCATGACCGTGGCCCTGACCCTGCCCGAGGCGCAGGAGTTCTGGCTGCACAGCTTCAGCGAGGGCCTCGCCGCCGCCGTCGGCGAGTACGGGCTGCCGCTGGTGGGCGGCGATACCACACGCGGCCCGCTGTCCATCAGCGTGCAGGTGCTCGGCGCGCTGCCGCAGGACCAGGCCCTGTTGCGCGGCGGGGCGCGTCCGGGCGACGCGGTCTACGTCTCCGGCACCCTGGGCGACGCGGCGGCGGCGCTGGCGTTCCTGCAGGGTGAATGGCAGCCGCAGCCGCAGCAGGGCGAATACCTGCTCGGCCGCCTGCACCGGCCGCGGGCGCGCCTGGCGCTGGGGCGCGACCTGCTGGGCAGCGCCAGCGCCGCGATCGACGTCTCCGACGGTCTGCTCGCCGACGCCGGGCATATCGCCGCCGCCAGCGGTGTGTGTATCGAGATCGATGCGCAGTCCCTGCCCCTGTCCTCGGCCCTGGCCGCCTTTCCCGACCGGGAGCGTGCACTGGCCTGGGCGGCGACCGGCGGCGATGATTACGAGCTGTGTTACTGCCTGCCGCCGGGAGAGGACGCCCGTGGTGGCACGCGTATCGGCCAGGTGCGCCCCGGCGAGGGCGTCACTTGCGCCCTGGCCCTTGACGGCGCACCCGGCTACGACCATTTCGGCGCGGGGGACGCGGCGTCGTGAGCGCCCCGGGTGAGGGCGTGCCCCCGCCGGCGCCGCGCCCCTGGCGCAGCCTGTCGCAGTTTATCGCGTTCGGTTTCTGCAGCGGCCTGTCGCCGCGGGCCCCTGGTACCGCGGGCACCTTGGTGGCGGTGGGCATCTACCTGTTGCTCGCCCACTGGCCGTTGTGGGCGTACTCGGTTTTCGTGCTGCTGGCCAGCCTGTTCGGCATCTGGATCTGCGGTGTGGCCAGCCGCGAGCTGCGCCAGCACGATCACCCGGGGATCGTCTGGGACGAATTCGCCGGGTTCTGGCTGACCATGTGGGCGGTGCCCGCCGAGTGGGTCTGGATCGTGGCGGGCTTCGTGGTGTTCCGCGTATTCGATATCCTCAAACCCTGGCCGATCAGCGTACTGGACCGCCGTGTGGGTGGCGGCTGGGGTATCATGGCGGACGACCTGCTCGCGGGCGCCATGGCCTGCATGACCCTGCATATCGCATTGTGGCTGGTCTAGGAGCGACAGCATGGACAAGATGGTACGCATACTCCTGCCCGCCGCGCTGGCGCTGTTGCTCGCTGCCCAGGCCTGTTTTGCCCGGCAGGTCACCGTGGAGGGCATCCTGCCCGGCGCCGCGGTGTTGAACGTAGACGGGCAGCGCAAGCTGTTGCGCGAGGGCGCCACCTTCGACGGCGTGACCCTGCTTTCCGCACAGGATACGCGGGCCACGGTGGAAATCGCCGGGGTGCGGCGCGTGCTTGGCCTGTCGCGGCATATCGGCTCTTCCTACGAGGAGCCGGCGGAGCAGGTGGTCAGCATCGCGCGCAACAGCGCCATGCAGTACCAGACCACGGCGCTGATCAACGGGCGCAGCACCCTGGTCATGATCGACACCGGCGCCAATGTCGTGGCCATGAGTGAGGCGCATGCACGCAGCCTCGGGGTGGACACCCGCGACGCCCAGGCCTCGGTGGTACAGACCGCCAGCGGTGTCACCGCGGCCCGCCAGGTTACCCTGCGCTCGGTGAACGTCGGCGGAATCCAGGTCGACAACGTGCAGGCGAGTGTGCTGGAGGGCGATTTTCCCGCAGTCATCCTGCTTGGCATGACCTACCTGCGCCATGTCAGGATAGAGGAGCAGGGGGGCATTTTGTCCCTTTCCCGGGTGCGTTGACAGCGCCGCGCGCGAACCTCGCCGCCGGGTGGCGAAAGCTGCTAGAATGTGCGCCTTTTCTGCCCGGGTACACCGCGTGTCGGTACGCTATATAGAATCCTCCACTCTGCCCACCAGCTGGGGTGTCTTCGATATCCACGGTTTCGAGGATGCCGCCACCGGCAAGGAGCACGTCGTTCTCACCCTCGGTGACCTGCGCGAGGGCGGGCCCGTGCTGACCCGAATCCACTCCGAGTGCCTGACCGGGGATGCGCTGTTCAGCATGCGCTGCGACTGTGGCAACCAGTTACACGCGGCGCTGCAGGCGATCGCCGCCGAGGGCCGGGGCGCCCTGTTCTACCTGCGCCAGGAGGGTCGCGGCATCGGCCTGGTGAACAAGATCAAGGCCTACAAGTTGCAGGACGAGGGCGCCGATACGGTCGAGGCGAACGAGCGCCTGGGCTTTGGCGCTGATATGCGCGACTACAGCATCCTCAGGCCCATGGTGGAGTTTCTCGGCATCCGGCAGGCGCGGCTGATGACCAACAACCCGCGCAAGGTCGCGGCGCTGGAGGAGCAGGGCGTGGAGGTGGTGGAGCGCCTGGCGCTGCGCACCGACAGCAACCCGCACAACGAGAAATACCTGCGCACCAAGGCGGGCAAGCTCGGGCACATGTTCGAGGGGTAGCCCCCCCACTCACAAGGTCTTCTTATCGCGCCAGGGCCGTGTTTTCGGCTGCGCTGTATGCCGGCCGCGATCCCGGTATGCGCCGGCTCGTGGTTTTCTCAGCGATCCCGCTCGACGATGTAGCGCGCCAGGTCGCGCAGCGCATCCGCGCTGTCGCCGAACCCCGCCAGGTTGTCCAGTGCGTGCCCCAGTAGTTCCCGCGCCTCCCGGCGCGCCCCGTCCAGGCCCATCAGCTTCACGTAGGTCGGTTTGTTGGCCTGGTCGTCCTTGCCCCGGGTCTTGCCCAGGGTGGCGGTATCGCCCGCCACGTCGAGGATATCGTCGACGACCTGGAAGGCCAGCCCGACATGACGGCCGTAGGCGTCCAGCGCTTGCAGCTGCTGTTCCTGCGCGCCCGCGGCGATGCCGCCCAGCGCCAGCGCGGCGCGGATGAGCGCGCCGGTTTTCAACGCGTGCATAGCCGACAGGTCGGCCAGGCCCATGTCCGAATCAGTGGCGCGGATGTCGATAAACTGCCCACCGACCATCCCTTGCGGACCCGCCGCACGGGCCAGCGTGGCGACCATGTCCGCGCGACACCCCGCGGACAGCCCCGGCGCGCCGGCCAGCAGTTCGAAGGCCTGGGCCTGCAGGCCGTCGCCCACCAGGATGGCCGTGGCCTCGTCCCAGGCGCGGTGCAGGCTGGGTTGCCCGCGGCGCAGGTCGTCGTCGTCCATGGCGGGCAGGTCGTCGTGGACCAGGGAATAGGTATGTACCAGCTCTACCGCCAGCGCCGCGTGGTCCAGGCCCTGCGGCTGTTGGTGCGGATCGATGGCCTGCGCCGCGGCGTAAACCAGGACCGGGCGTATGCGCTTGCCGCCGACAACCAGCGGGTAGCGCAGTGCCTCGTCCAGCTCGGCGCGGGCCGCAGCATTGCCATCGCCCTGGTCGTGTGCGGGGTAGTCGTCGAGCAGGCGGTTGAGCCGATGCTGGCACGCTTCGATGAAGGTGCCGACGGATCGGTTCACGGCTCGTCCTCACCATCGATGCCCGCCACTTGCGGCTCCCCGTCTGCGGAGGCCGTCAGCAGGGCGACTTTCTGCTCGGCTTCCGACAGCATTTGCTGAGCTTGCCTGACCAGTGCTATGCCCTGTTCGAAGTGACGCAGGGAGTCCTCGAGATTGGTCTCGGGATCATCCAGGCGCTGCAAGAGATTTTCGATAGTTTCCGTGATAGATTGGAAACTTGTGGCGCCAGGGTCTGCACTGTCCTGCTTCTTGGCCATAAAATTTATCTCCGGGATGTCGCGAGGGCTTGGCTTGGCCGTTCGGTCGGGATCTGGAAAGATGGTAGTGCACTTTGCAAACCAAAGCATCATGCCGAGGCAAAATGATGCCTTACGAAAACCTCTTTTGGCTACACATAAAAAAATCCGCCGGGGTTACCACGCGGTCGCTTTTGCAGCCGCATTACACTGAAGTGGATCGCTCCGGGTGGCCGAGAAATTTTCTGCAATCCGACCCGGTGGAGTACAACGACATTCTCAACAACTACAGGGTGGTGCTGGGAGAATTGCAGTTCAGGCGCGCCCTGTTCGCACGCAGGTATCTCTACCCGGATAGCTGGGACAAGCTCTATTCCTTTGCTTTCTCCCGGGAACCCGTGGATCGTTGCCTGAGTATGTTCTACTACCTGTTTCCCCGGCGCACCGGGATTCTGGGGTCGCTAGCCACACTGTACCGGGGCTATGTCGACACGCGCAAGCTGATGTTCAGCACCTCCTACGCATTCGACGTTTTTCTGGATTTCGCCCAGCGTGCCCGTTCATCGGAGTCGGTGTACAGGCCGCTGGGTCTGCACTTCACGACGCATACGGCTCCCATGTGGGAGGACGTCACTGACCTCGATGGCAGTCTACTGCTGAAGCAGGTATTTCGGCTGGAACACCTGGTAGAGGGTATCAATACCGCCTTTGAGTGCTGTGGCATCAACCAGCGTGTAGAACGGCCTGGGCAGCCGCTGAACATAAATCGGCGCAGGGGAAGCTATACACCGAATCCTGCGCAGCGTGGAAAGATCGAACGCATCTATTCCCGTGATTTCGATCTGTATGAAAACGCCTGGCACAGCTGATGACGAGCCGCTGCCATTGCGTTAATACTGCGGTCGGCAGGCGATTGCGCCGGTGAGTGGCGCCCGGACCTTTGTGCGGGGTTTCGTCGGTGTAGGCGCTGTCCGGCTATGTTCGATCCTGCTCGCCCTTGTCACCAGTATCGTGCTGGCTCGAACGCTCGGTGTCGAGTCTTTTGGCAAGTACGCTTTTGTAATGGCGCTTGTGCCGCTGTTGTCCCTGCCGGTCGCCGGTGGGCTGGCGCCGCTGCTTACCCGCGAAATCGCCACCTATTGCCATAACGACAACTGGCCGCTGTTCAGGGGGTTGTTGCGTGCATCTCACGCCTGGGTCCTGACGTGTTCACTGGTTCTGTTACTACTGGCTTGGCTGTACGTGGACGCCGACGCTGCAGCCGGGCAAGGCCGCCTGCAACTGGTGATGATTGCGCTACTGCTAGTGCCCCTGGGGGGCGTGAACGCAATCCGTAGCGGCGTCCTGAAAGGTATGGGTATGCCGGTCAGGGCCGTTCTGCCTGTCCAGATAATTCAGTCGACCCTGTTTCTCCTGGCATTGTCATTGATAGGTCTTGCGTACTCGCTCAACGTGGTCACCGTTTTGTGGGTGCAGGTGGCGGCGGCACTGCTGGCCTACCTTGCCGGCTCCTGGCTACTGTTGCGCAACAGGCCGGCGGGAGTCCGCCACGGGCCGACGTCGTACGAGACGCTGCGTTGGTCGAGTTCCCTGTTACCCTTTGCCCTGCTGGCGGCGGTAGGAACATTCAATTCGCAGATTGGTATCCTCATGCTAGGGATGCTGGGCACTGACGAACAGGTGGGAGGGTTGCGCGTGGCGGATCGTGCCGCGCACCTGGTTGGCCTGCCGCTGACCCTGGTGAATATGGTCATTGCTCCCTATATTGTTCGCGCTCGTGGCGATGGCGACCAGCAGAGGCTGCAGCGACTGGCGCAACGAGCGGCCAGGGGGAGTTTCGCTATCGCCATTACGGTAGCCGTGCCCCTCGTCCTGTTCGGAAGTGCCGTGATTACCTTCGTCTTCGGCGACGATTTTGCCCGACCCGCCTACCTTCCCATGGTCCTGCTCATTGCCGGTTACCTGGTAAACGTTTTCTTCGGTTCCGTCGGTTACTTGCTGTCCATGAGCGGATTTGTGCGGGACTCGGTGAAGGGGCAGGTGGCCTCCATACTGGTGAACGTGACACTGTGCGCTCTGCTCGTGCCTGTCTATGGTGCGCTGGGCGCGGCTGCCGGCGTGGCCCTGGGTATGCTCGTGCGCAATGTCTTGCTGGCGATGCTGGTGCGCAGGCGGCTGGGTATACGGCCCGGCGTATTGTAATCCGACGCTGGCAGGCTCTCCCCGCGCTTGAGAGTTCTTTCCCGGCCAGGCGCATTTTATGGAATTTGCCGGGCTAGTCCTTCACAATGGAGCAGGAAGAAGTGTGGGCAAGCACATCCATGAGCAAGATGTTGAGGCTGCTTCGCTGGGCCGTCCGGGGACAAGTCAGGGAAAAGCGAAACTACGCCAGCACTGACACAGGGCTGAAATCGGGGTGGCTGTCGGATGCGTTTGTCGTGTCCCATCCGAAGTCGGGCAGGACCTGGTTGCGTTTCATGTTGGGGAGGTATATCGCCGATTTGCGCGGTGAAGAGCGATCTCCGGCGGAATATACAAGCTCGGTATTTCGCGATGCCCGGGAGTTTCCCAGGATCGCTTTTGTCCATGACCACTCGTCCTGCCACCAGGAATTTCGCTTTGCGGCTGATGAGCTCCCGGCTGACAAGTCTTTTTACAGCGACAGCAAGGTATTGCTGTTGACGCGCGACCCCAGGGACGTCCTGGTGTCCTATTACATGCACTGCACCCAGCGCGACCCGATTTTTGCAGGTTCGCTCAGCGAGTTCGTGCGTGACAGCATGTTCGGAATCGAAAAAATCGTCCGCTTCATGAACCTTTGGGCCGGTGGCGAGAACGCGGCGCGCGCGTTCATGTTGTTGCGCTACGAGGACCTGATGCTTGACGCGGAGTCCGCGCTGCGCAGTGCAGTCTGTTTTCTGGGACTGCCCGTTGATGAGGAAGGGATCGCCAGGGCCGTGGACTATTCCAGGCTGGAAAATATGAAGAAGCTCGAGCGGACGGGAGCGCTCAGTGGTGATGTGCGGTTCGGGGCGGGGTCGTCCGGCTCGCAGGATGGCTTCAAGGTGCGCCAGGGCAGGGTCGGTGGTTTTCGTGAAGCGATGTCTGATGACGATGCCGCCTATTGTTCACAGTATATGAGCGCGCACCTGGACCCTCGCTATGGTTACGGGACGTGAGCATGGCTGCGCCGGCTACAGGGCCTTGCGAAGATGAAAGAGTCCCTGGCGGTGTCGTGATCTACTCTGCGGTAACCGCAGGCTATGACCAGGTGCTGGCGCCAGCCAGGCAGTCATTTCCGGTGGAATTTCTCCTGTGCAGCGATACCGGCGACAGGGTACGGCGCTGGACCACAGTGCCTATGTACGAAAGGTTCGAGTGCAACATTGCCACCAATCGCTACCACAAATTCTTTCCCCATAAGCTGTTTCCACGCGCGCAGTACTCGATCTATCTCGATGGCAACATAGGAATTATCGGAGACCTCTCCTCGCTCCTGGCTGAGTTTCGCAATTCCGGTGCCGCTGTCGGCGTATTCAGGCATCGCGACAGGGACAATATCCGCGAGGAGATGACCGCGTGCCTGGAACAGTCCAAGTTCGATGCGGCCGACCTGGAGCGCTCGCAGGAGCAACTGGATTTCTACCTGGCACAGGGTATGCCGGCGGATACCCGGCTGACGGATAACGGTGTAATCTTTCGTTGGCATGGGCACCCCGGGCTGGTTGCGGCCATGGATGACTGGTGGGAGCAGTTCAATCGCTTTACCAAGCGCGACCAGTTGAGCCTGCCCTATGTCTTGTGGAAGAGCGCGCTACCGGTGAAGATTTGGCAGTGGAGTTTCCGTGAAAGTAATCACTATTTTGAAAAATACCCGCACAGCGGCTCCCCGATGCGCAACCTGCGCACTCGCCTGCGCAACGCTCGCAGCAAGCTGACACGGTCGCGAAACCATGTCGAATCCGACTAGCGAACAAACCGCAGAATTCAACCGCTCTTATATCGGGGCGAGGCCGGAACTGCTCGATCTTGTTCCCCGGTCGGCTGTTAGTATCCTGGATATCGGATGTAGTGTGGGCGAGTTGGGCAGATCGGTAATCGATAGAAACCCCGACGCCAGGGTCCACGGTATCGAAATCGATCCGGACATGGCTGCCGTTGCCAGGCAGAGGCTGCACAGCGTGCTGGTTGCCGACCTGGAAGACGTATCACTGCCCGAGCAGTTCTCGCCGGCCCGGTTTGACTGCATCATAATGGCTGACGTGCTCGAGCACCTGCGCGATCCCTGGGCAGTCCTGGATCAGGCGGTTGAAGTGGCCGCTGACGGAGCGACGATCATAGCCTGCCTGCCCAATGTCAGGCACTACAGCACTATCTACAGCCTGGTCTTCAGGGGACGCTGGCCCTACCGCAAGCGAGGCATACACGACCGCACCCACCTGCGCTTTTTTGCCAGGAAGAATATTCTCGAACTTTTTGCACACAGAAGTCTGCAGATCCAGGATATTCGCACGAAGTACCGCATTACAGAGCGGCCGGGCGGCATCAACAGGGTGGCCAGGTTTCTCGCGTTACCCCTGTTGCGGGGATTCCTCGCCTACCAGTATATCGTCGTGGCCAGGAAAACCGGTCACGGGAAAGGCGCGGGGGTATGACGGCGGTTTCGATAGCGCTTGCCACGTGCGAAGGTGATCGCTACCTCGCACAGCAGTTGGAGAGTTTTGCCCGGCAGACGCGTATCCCGGATGAGTTGGTGGTCTGTGATGATGCGTCTACGGATCGAACGTCGCAGATTCTGCAGGAGTTCAAAGCCTGTGCGCCCTTCGCCGTGCGCATCATCCGCAATGAACAGCGCCGCGGCTATGTCGCGAACTTTGGCCAGGCGCTCGAGTTGACCACGGGTGACCTGGTGTTCCTCAGTGACCAGGACGATGTCTGGTTGCCGCAGAAGATCGAGGTGATGCTGGCGGAGCGCGGGGCTTTCCCGGAAAAGCTGCTGTTCATGAACGATGCGGATATTACGCATGCGGACCTCACCAGGACCGGCCTGACGAAGCTCGGCCAGCTCGAAGCGGCGGGTTACCCGCCGCAGGCTTTTGTCATGGGCTGTTGCTGTGCGGTGTCCCGCGAGTTGCTCACGCTGTGCCTGCCGGTTCCCGCTGATGCCAGGGGACACGATAACTGGCTGGTGGATTTTTCCAATCGCATCGGGGCGACACGGGTCGTGCGTGAAGCGCTGCAGCTTTATCGCCGCCATGGTGACAACGAGTCGTCGGTGCTGGCCAATCGCACCACGGCAATAGGGATCCGTGATCGACTCAGGTGGCAGTTGTCCCGGGCCCTGTCGCCCGATTCGGAGGGGCCGGCTGCGAGTGAGTATTCCCATAAGGAGTTGCTGCTCGCGGGGTTGCGCGAGGCCGTGGGTCGTTGTGGAGGCCACTATGACGTCCTGTTGTGTGATGCAGCTGCCCGGCTGGAGAAAGAGCTGCAAGCGCTGCTTGCCAGACGCCAGATACGCCGCCTCCCGGTACTGCGCAGAGTGCCGCGTGCGCTCTACTTTTCGATGAGAGGCGGCTACCGATACTCCTCGGGCGTGCGTAGCCTTGTGCGCGACCTGATGGGTTGAGGCAGTGATGTTTGCCCGGAGCAAACCGTGAGCAGTGACCGCAGTACCGTCGACGTCGTGTACACCTGGGTCAATCACAGTGACCCGCAGTGGCTGAGCCTGTACCGGCAGGTATGCGCTGCCGAGCCACTCGCCCCGGGCGCCCACGCAAGTATCAACAACCCTGCACGCTTTCAAAACCGCAATGAAATCGTCTACTCGGTGCGCTCGATTCGAAAATTCGCTCCCTGGGTAGAGCGGATTTTTGTGGTGACCAATTGCACGCTGCCGCAGGAGCTGGAGTCGGATGCGCGTGTCGTCAGGGTTGCCCATGAGGAAGTTTTTCCCGATCCCGGGGTGTTGCCTACATTCAACTCCAGGGCTATCGAGTCAAACCTGCACCGCATTCCGGGCATATCCGAGCAGATTCTCTATTTCAACGACGATTTTTTTCTCTGCCAGCCCGTCGAGCGGGAGCTGTTCTTCCCGCGCAGTGGTGTTGTCAGCGTTTTTCCCAGCAAGCACGATATTCCCTATGGCCGCAGCGAGGGTTTGCGGCCGATTGACTATGGCGCCCTGAATGCCTGCGAACTGCTGATTCACGATTTCGGCTATCGGCCGGAAAAAAAGCTGCACCACTCGCCCTATCCATTGCTGCGCAGCAACCTGGAAGCCCTGGAGCAACGCTACCGTGAGCGTTTCGATGCAACGCGTGCACACCGCTTCAGGGACAATACCGACATTCCCCCGGCGACGACCTTGCAGGCATACTATGCCGTGGCCACCGGCAGTGGTGAGCTGCGCGCCATTGCTTCCCGCTATGTCGATATCGGCGACCCGCTGTTTCCCCTGTTGGTCCATCGCTTTTCCCCGCTGCGCAGGGGCAAATACCAGACGCTGTGCCTGAACGAGGTGACAAAGCCGAGATTCTTCGCCGGCCTGCGTGATAGAGTCGTCAGGAAACTGCTTGAGGATATGTTCGGTGAGTAGGACGGTTGTCACGTTCGGTACCTTCGATGTGTTCCACGTGGGGCACCTGCGCATACTGGAGCGCGCGCGTTCCCATGGCGACCGCCTGGTGGTCGGTGTATCCACCGACGCGCTGAACATCGCCAAGAAGGGGCGTCCGCCTGTCTACAGCCAGCAGGAGCGCATGGAGATCGTTGCCGCCCTGCGCTGTGTCGATGCCACCTTTTACGAGGAGTCGCTGGAATTGAAGGGCCAGTACCTGCGGCAGTACGCGGCGGATGTGCTGGTAATGGGTGACGACTGGGCGGGCAGGTTCGACCAGTACGGCGACACCTGCGAAGTGGTCTACCTGCCGCGCACTCCCGCAATCTCGACCACGGAAGTGATCGAGAAAATCCGCGACTGAGCGATTCGCGCCTCAGCTCGCCATGTAGCGGCTGTACAGGTGCTGCAACTGCCGCCGACCCGCCTGGCCGTCCGTGGCTTCGCCGTAGACCGCCGCGGTGACAGCGCGGTGCTGTTGCGCGAAGCGCTCGTGGTATTGCCGCGGTGCCGCCAGCGCCGCGCGCAATTCCCTGTCCAGCGCATCACTATTGTCGATGATCGCGCCGAAGCGGTACTCGGGGCCGAGTGAAAAGCCGTTGCGAAATGGCGGCTCCACGTCCAGGAACAGGGTCGGTCTGTCCAGGGCCAGGAAGTCGAAGGCGATCGATGACCAGTCGCAGATCAGTACGTCGCTGCCCAGCAACAGGTCCTCGGTGTCGGGGAAGTCGCGCTGTGAGCAGTACATCACGTTGTCCGGTCCGCCGTCAGGGATACTGGTGTTGAGATGCGCGCGTACTACCAGCAGTGCGCCGTACTCGGCGCAGGCGCGGCTGAGCAGTTCGATAAACGAGGCCTGGTCATGACCGAAGGGAAACAGCTCCCTGCCGGCGTCGTCCTGCTGCCAGGTGGGGGCGTAGAGCACCACGCCCCGAGCCGCATCCACACCGTTCGCGTGCAGGAAGCCGGATGCGGGCGGCGGCCGCTGAAACAGCCGGTCGGTGCGCGCATAGCCCAGCGGCCGCACCGGCCCGCGCCGGAAACCAAAGCGCTTCTCGTAAAGTGACTGCAGCAGCGGGGAGGATACCCATACCTCCTCGTAGCGCTGCTGCAGTTGGAAGTCCGCCGGCACGAAGCCCTTGAACGGAATGCCGTGCCAGACATCGACGAATACGATATCGGTCAGGCGCAGCAACGGTGTCATCAGGTGCAGGCCGTGGTCCGTGATCATCACCCGCGCCTGCGTCAGCCGCAGCATGTCGCGCAGGCGGTTGCAGGCCAGCACGGCGATGCCTGCGTTGCGCAGCGCTTGTGCCTGCCCGGGGTCCAGGCTGAGAAAGAACAGGTCGAACTGTTCGCGGCATTCCTTATCCCATGCCGTGTAGAGCGCCTTCAGGTTGCCGGACAACTGGTGCCCGTACAGCACCACAAGCGGTTTCGGCGGTTTGCGGCGCAGTGGCCTGAGCAGGGCCGCGAGCAGCGAATACAGGGCCTGCTGCGCCAGTAGCCACCAGTGCAGGGGGTTTTTCTTGTCGATTTTCATGGCTACACTCAATTCTTTAGTATCGCGATTGCCATAGCAAGAACAATTCCCCGCGGGGATGAGGGGCAGTATTGAAACCGGCCATCCTGGTCCTGACGTCCACCTACCCGCGCTGGGCAAATGATCCCGACCCCGGGTTCGTCCACGAACTGTGCCGGCGCCTGGCGCCGGATTATGAGGTGCACGTGCTGGCGCCGCATTGCCGCGGCGCGCAGCGCCGGGAGACGATGGACGCCGTGCATGTGCACCGCTTCCGCTACTTTCTCACAAGTGGGCAACAGCTCGCCTACGACGGCGGCATGCTGACCAAACTGCAGCTGCGACCCTGGCTGGCCCTGTTGTTGCCCCTGTTCTTCTGTGCGCAGTTGTTCAGCGCCTGGCGCCTGTCGCGCCGCTACCGCGTGGCGCTGGTACACGCCCACTGGGTCATCCCGCAGGGCCTGGTGGCGTGGTTATTGGGTCTTTTGCGCCCGGCGCCCCTGGTGGTCACCTCCCACGGCGCCGATGTGTACGGCCTGCGTGGCGGGTTGGCCTCTTACCTCAAGGGGCGCGTCTACACCGCGGCCAGTGCGGTGACCGTGGTCAGTCGCGCCATGGCCGAGGCGGTGGGCGCCCAGGTGGCGGCGGACAAGTTGCAGGTCGCGCCGATGGGCGTGGACCTGCAGCAGCGCTTCGTCGCCAGCGCGCCGCTGGCGGGGCGCGAGGGTCTGGTGTTTGTCGGCCGCCTGGTGGAGAAAAAGGGCGTGGACGTACTGCTGCGCGCCTACGCCCATCTTGCCAGGCAGCGCGCGCTGCCCGGTCTGAGCATCGTCGGCGACGGTCCGCTGCGCCCTGAACTGGAGGGAATGGCGCGGGACCTCGGCCTGGCGCAGTCGGTGACGTTTGCCGGGGCCGTACCCAATGCGCAGTTGCCACAGTTACTCAATCGTCATGCGATCGCTGTCGTGCCCTCTGTGGTCGCCGCCAGCGGCGACCAGGAGGGCCTGGGCCTGGTGACGGTGGAGGCGATGGGCTGCGGCTGCGCGGTGATCGCTTCGGACCTGCCGGCAATCCGCGACGTGGTCCGGGACGGGCGCAACGGGTTGCTGTTTGCGCCGGCCGACGCCGGTGCGCTCGCCGTTGCCATCGAGCGGTTGATCGATGACGACGCGTTGCGTTGTGAACTGGCGCGCCAGGGGGGAGAGGGTGCGCGCCGTGATTTCGACTGGTCCGGCGCCGCGCGACGTTACCGCGAGCTGTTCGCGACGCTGTTGTAGCCTGCCCGCGCCGCGCTCAGCGGGTGGCGCCGACGTTTTCCAGCAACTGGCCCGCTGACGCCCTGCTGTCCAGGCGGCGGCGCACCGCGCCGAGGATGCCCGCCGCATCCAGCCCGGACCAGGCGCGTTGTTCCTCCTGGCTGCCGTGCTCCACGAAGTGGTCCGGCAGGCCGAGATTGAGCACCGCGGTGTGCAACCCGTGCTGTGCCAGCAGGTTGTTGACCAGGCTGCCCGCGCCACCGGCCAGGGCGTTCTCTTCCACCGTGACCAGCAGGCTGTGCTGGCGCGCCATGTCCAGCACCTTTTGCTCGTCCAGCGGCTTGATCCAGCGCATGTCGATGACGCTGGCGTCCAGTTCCTGGGCGGCGGCCATCACCTGGGGCAGCAGGGCGCCGAAATTGAGCAGGGCGACGCCAGAGCCGGCGCGCCGCTCCACCGCGCGACCGATAACCCACTGCTGCATGTCCTGGGCGATCGCGGCGCCCGGGCCGGTGCCGCGCGGGTAGCGGATCGCGGCGGGCCCCTCGTGCAGGTAGGCGGTGTAGAGCATCTGGCGACACTCGTTTTCATCGGACGGCGCGCCGAGCACCAGGTTGGGAATGCAGCCGAGAAAGCTCAGGTCGAAAGCGCCGTGGTGTGTGGGGCCGTCCTGCCCCACCAGTCCCGCGCGGTCGATGCCGAAGGTGACGTCTAGGTTCTGCAGCGCGACATCGTGCACCAGCTGGTCGTAGCCGCGTTGCAGGAAGGTCGAGTAGATCGCCACCACGGGTTTCAGTCCGTCGCAGGCCATGCCCGCCGCCAGGGTCAGCGCGTGCTGCTCGGCGATGGCGACGTCGTAGTAGCGCTCGCTGTACTGGCGGGAAAACGCCACCATGCCGGAGCCCTCGCACATGGCCGGGGTGATCCCCACCAGGCGATTGTCCCTGGCCGCCATGTCGCACAGCCACTGGCCGAAGACATCCTGGTATTTCGGGCCTTTCGGGGTGGCGGGCTGGGGCTTTTTCGGCTTGTCCTCGAGTTTGTTGATGGCGTGGTAGCCGACCGGGTCTTGCTCGGCGGGCGTGAAACCCTTGCCCTTGACGGTGCGAATGTGCAGGAACTGGGGGCCCTCGAGGTCCTTCATGTTCTCCAGCGTCTGCACCAGACCCGGCAGGTCGTGCCCGTCCAGCGGGCCGATGTAGTGAAAACCGAGTTCCTCGAACAGTGTGCCGGGCGCCACCATGCCCTTCATGTGCTCCTCGGTGCGCTTGGCCAGGTCCCAGGCGGGGCGGATTTTCTCCAGCACCCGCTTGGAACCCTCGCGCATCGCGATATAGGTCTTGCTCGCCCAGATCTTGGCGAAGTAAGTGGCCAGGCCGCCCTTGTTGTGGCCGATGGACATCTCGTTGTCGTTGAGAATCACCAGCATGTTGGGCCGCTCGTGCCCGGCGTGGGCCAGCGCCTCGATGGCCATGCCACCGGTGATGGCGCCGTCGCCGATCACCGCGATCACCTTGTGCGCCTGTTCCTTGTGCCGGGCCGCCAGCGCCATGCCCATGGCGGCGGAAATGCTGGTCGACGAATGGCCCACGCCGAAGGTGTCGTACTCGCTCTCCGAGCGCTTGGGAAAGCCCGCCAGGCCGCCGGCCTGGCGCATACTGTCCATCTGTGCGCGGCGCCCGGTGAGGATCTTGTGCGGGTAGGTCTGGTGCCCGACATCCCAGACGATGCGGTCGCGCGGCGTGTCGTACACGTGGTGCAGGGCGATGGTCAGTTCGACCACGCCCAGCCCGGCGCCGAAGTGCCCGCCGGTGCGACCCACGCGGTACAGCAGCTCTGCGCGCAACTCGTCCGCCAGCGCCACCAGCTCCTGCTCGTCCAGCGCGCGCAGCCGCTCGCCGCCGTCCAGCCTGTCGAGCAGGGGCGTGGCTGGGGCCGATACAGGTATTTCGGAAAACATGCGCGCCATTCTAGCGCAAAAACCCGGAAAAGTGCCCGCTCAGTGGGAGGCGCCCGTGTCGTCGCCGGCAGCCGGGAGCGCGTGCAGCCGCTCGCGCAACAGCACGCTCAGGCGCAGGTAGCCGTGTTCGTTCAGCTGCAGGCCGTCGGCGCGGAAGTAGGCCGGGTCGGGCCGCCCGTCGCGCGCCGCGAGCAGCCCGTTGGCGTCGATCAGTTCCACTTCCGGGCGCCGCGCCGCCAGCTCGGCCAGCAGGACCGTCGCCTCGTCGATTTTCCCGTCGTCGCCGGGCCGGGAGGGGGTTTTCAGGGGGGCGAACACGAGGAAGTGCTCGGTGACCCCGTAGGAGAGGTCCAGCTCCACCAGCTCGGCGATGGCCGCGGCCAGCTGCGCTCCGGATTTGCTGTCGCGAATGAAGAACTCGCTGCTGCCGGTGAGCAGCACCACGCAGCAGGGGCGGTAGAAGCCAATCAGTCGCTGGTAGTTGTGCAGGATATCATCGACGATGGCGTCGCCGAGCCCGCGCATGAGTACCGGCCGCGGCGCCAGGTCGCGCTCCAGGCCGCGCCACAGCCTGACCCGGCGTCCCCCCACCACGACCACGGGATGTTGCGGCAGCGCATTGTCCGCGTCTTCCTCGATATAGTGGTCCAGTTCACGCTGGAAGGCCTGTGGCGAGGTGTCCATCAGCTCCCTGGCGTCCCGGGATACCAGGTACACCAGGTGCACAAGCGGCAGCAACAGCAGGACCGTGCAGGTGATTCTGATGGTTTTCCAGGAGTACATGCAAAGGTTCCGGGGGGAATCCCTGCCAGTTTGGAGCACTGTTGCGCGCGAGGCAACGGGCAGGCGCCCGCGGCTGTGACCGGGTTCTCAGGCTGGCCGGGGAATTGGGTGTTTCGGCACTGCCGGGTGTAGGATTCATGCATGGTCTATCAGCGCAGTATGCCGCCCGAGGAAATGGTCGCCGCCCAGCTGGAGCTGCTCATGCAGAACGGGCGCATGGTCATGGTCGTCACCCATATGGTGGGTGTGGCGGCGATGGTCATGATCTTCTGGCCCTTTGTCGGGCTGCGTGGGATGCTGCTGTGGGCCGCGGGTTTCCTGATCCTGCTGCTCATCCGTTCGCTGCACATGAGCAACGCGCTGGCCGAGCGGCGCTTCCGCTCGGCGCCGCGGCGCCTGTACCGGCAGCTCCTGATCGGCACCATGCTCACCGGCTCGATCTGGGCGGCGGTGTACATCTACGCCGCCGACAAGGTCCCTGTGAGCATGCAGTACGTCCTGCTCCTGCTGATCATCTGCCTGGCGACCTTCACCATCGGCTTTTCCGTGATCGTGCGCGAATATTTCCTCGCCTATGTGTTCTCCTCCCTGTGGCCGGTGGCCTGGTGGAGCACCGTGCACTACTGGCAGCAGCCGCACAACCTGGTCATCGGCCTGTCGCTGCTGGCGTTCTGCGCCGTACTCCTGGCGGTCTGTAACCAGATGCACCAGTCCTTCCGCGACATGATCGCGCTGAACTGGGAGCGCGAGCAGACCTCGCGAGAATTGGGCGATATGACCGGCTCCCTGCGCGTGCGCAACCACCAGCTGCAACAGGCGCGGCAGAAGCTGTCCGACCTGGCCAACGTGGACGAGTTGACCGGCCTGGGCAACCGCCGCCTGGCCAACCGTGTGCTGGGTGAGGAGATCAGCCGCGCACGCCGCGCGGGGACCCCGCTGTCGGTGATCCTGCTCGATGTCGACTACTTCAAGCATTACAACGATACCTACGGGCACCCCGCGGGGGACGCCGTGCTCAAGACCCTGGCGGGTTTGATGGAGGGCGCCTGTTCACGCGCCGGCGAGGTGGTGGCGCGCTACGGCGGCGAGGAGTTCCTGCTCATCCTGCCCGGGGCGGACGTGGGCTCCGCGCATCGCACCGCCGCCCGCCTGCGCGACCGGGTGCGGGCGGCGCGCATCGCCCACGCCACTTCCGAGGCCGCCGATCACCTCACCGTCAGCCAGGGGGTGGTCACCGCCCTGGTGGACAGCCAGCTCGAGCCGCAGGACCTGGTCCGGCGCGCCGATGCCGCACTCTACCGGGCCAAGGCCAGGGGGCGCGACGCCATCGAGACGGACTAGGCGCGGCGCCTCAGTCCAGGTGCTCGCGAAAGCGATGGATCTGGCGGCGCTGCTTCTTCGTCGGGCGCTGTGCGGGCCGTTCGACCATACCGCCGGCGGCCTTGCGCGCCTGCTCCGCCGCCTCGCGCCGGGCGATGCTGTCGGCCGTTTCCTCGTACAGTTGCTGCGCCTGCGGCGCGCCGCGCCGCTGGTCGCTAAGCCCCCGTACCACCACGGTTTTCTCGTCCCAACCCTGGCGGATCCTGAGGCTGTCGCCGACGCTGATCTCCCGCGACACCTTGACCCGCTGCCCTCCCAGGTGCACCTTGCCGCCCTCGATGGCGGCCTTGGCGAGGCTGCGCGTCTTGAAGAAGCGGGCGGCCCACAGCCACTTGTCCAGGCGCAGTTTCTCCGCGTTCGCACTCACGGCGCAGCCCCGGCCGGCATGATCTCGTCGAAATGGTGGATGCCGGGAAAACAGGTGTCGATGCGTTTCTGCCGCCGGCTGTCCGGCTGCAGCAGGGTGAGCAGGTGGGCGATGCCGTAATCGCGGGCGGACTCCAGCACGCGCTCCGTGTCGTCGATGAGCAGGGTGCGCGCCGGGTCGAAGGGGTGCAGCGCCTGCAGGCGGTGCCAGAACGCCTGGTCCTCCTTCGGCGCGCGCAGGTCGTGGGACAACACCACCCGGTCGAACCAGCCGGTGATGTCGATCTCCTCCATCTTGATTTCCAGCGTGGTGCGGTGCGCATTGGTTACCATGACCACGTCCAGTTCCTGCGCGCGCAGGTGGTGCAGGAACTCGATGGCGAAGGGCCTGATGGCGACCATGTGCCGCAGCTCGCGCTTCAGTGCGGGCAGGTCCATGCCCAGTTGCTCGGACCAGTGGTCCAGGCAGTACCATTGCAGCGTGCCGACGTCGCTGCCGAGGCGGTCGCGCAGCCGGGCGCTGGACTCGTCCTCGCTGATGCTTTGCTGCTGCGCATACATTTTCGGCAGGTGTTCGGTCCAGAAGAAATTGTCGAAATGCAGGTCCAGCAGGGTGCCGTCCATGTCCAGCAGCACGGTATCGATCAGGTTCCAGTCAAGCATGGTCTACTCCGCCGGTGACGGCCCCGATTATGCCGCAAAGCCGGCGGCGGGGGCAGCACCCTGGGCCGGTGGCAGTGGTAAGATAGACAGTTGTGGCCAACGGGGGATGATTTGCAACAGCTGGAAACACTGGTCGCGCCGCTGCTTGCGCTGTGCCGTGAGGCGGGCGCGGCGATTTGCGCGCACTACGACGCGCCGGGCGCGCAGGAGTACCAGGCCAAGGGAGATGATTCGCCGCTGACCCGCGCGGACCTGGCGTCGGACCGCATCCTGCAGGCGGGGCTGCCGGGTGTTGGACCGGCGCTGCCCGTGCTCTCCGAGGAATCGGTGGAGGCCGTGGCGGGGCAGCGCCGCAACTGGTCGCGCTACTGGCTGGTCGACCCCCTGGACGGCACCAAGGAGTTCCTCGCCCGCAACGGCGAGTTCACGATCAATATTGCGCTGATCGACGACCACCGTCCCGTCCTGGGCGTGCTCTACCTGCCCCTGAAGGCGCAGGCCTATATCGGCATTCCCGGCAGCCTGGCCCGGCGCTACGCCTGCGCCGGGGGCGACGCCTGGAGCAGCAGCGACCTGCATACGCGCCCCCTGGGCGAGGGGCAGCCGCTGGACGTGCTGGCCAGTCGCCGTCACCGCGGCAAGCGCCTCGCCGCGTGCCTGGACTGGCTGGCGGCGCGCTGGCCGCAAATCCGCCGCCACAACAGCGGCAGCGCGCTGAAGTTCTGCCAGCTCGCCGCCGGCCAGGGCGATTTCTACCCGCGCTTCTCGCGCTGTTGCGAGTGGGATACGGCCGCCGGGCAGGCCCTGCTGGAGGCCGCCGGCGGGGCGCTGCTGGGTCTCGATGGCCGGCCCCTGCGCTACAACTGCAGCGACAGCCTGTACAGCCCCGACTTCTTCGCCATCGCCGACCCCGGTCACCAGCTGTGGCGGGAGCTGCTGCGCGAGTATCAGGACGTGGACTGAGGGCCGTGAGCTTGGACAGGCACCGCCAGTGGGTATAGAGTTGCGTACTGGGGCGCAGTGACCCCGAGATGACCAGAGCGCGATGAGTGAGCCACCCGAACAAGGCGCAGACGCGGCGAGCGGCGCCGCCAACGAGGCGATGACCCCCGCCATGCGCCTGCTGGATTTGCAGGCCAAGCACCGGGCGCTGGATCACAAGATTGCCGAGCTGCACGGCTACCCCTACCAGAACCAGATCCTGCTGCAACGGCTGAAGAAGGAAAAGCTGCGCCTGAAGGAGGCCATTGAGCGGCTCAAGGACGACATGATCCCCGACCTCAATGCCTGACGCCCGGAGCGTGCGCCGCTCGGGCGACGGCAAACCACAACTGGACACTCATCAACTACAGCTGCAACTACAGCGACAACTACAGCGACAACTACAGGACAGCCATGAACAGACTGACTTCCCTTGTCATCGCCGCGAGCCTGGCCCTGGGCATCGGCGCTGTCGGCGCCCGTGCCCAACAGGCTCCCAAGGTCGAGGTGCAGGCCCTGCGCGGCTCCCTGCACCTGCTGCAGGGCGGGGGCGGCAACGTGGTCGCCTCGGTCGGCTTTGACGGCATCTTGCTGATCGACGACGACTATCCCCAGTACGCGCCGGCCTACGAGGAGGCGATCGCGAAACTCGCCGGCGCGGGCCTGGCCCCGGGGTTTGTCGTCAACACGCACTGGCACGGGGATCACACCGGCAACAACGAATACTGGGGCAATCGCGGTGCGATTATTTTCGGCCACAACAACGTGCGCAAGCGCATGTCCAGCGGGCAGCGCATCGAGGCGCTGGATATGCAGGTGGAGCCGAGTCCCGCCATGGCGCTGCCCATGGTGACCTACGGCGATTCGCTGGCGCTGCACTTCAACGGCAACGATATCGAGGTGCAGCATTACCCGGCGGGACATACCGATGGCGACAGCGTGATCTACTACGCCCAGGACAACGTGGTGCATACGGGCGACCTGTTTTTCCGCGACGCTTTTCCTTTCATAGACCTCAGTTCCGGCGGCTCCGTCGCGGGTTACATCGCCAATGTGGAGGCGGTGCTGGCGCGGCTGGATGACGACACGCTGGTCGTGCCCGGTCACGGCGCCCTGGCCGGCAAGGCTGACCTGCAGCGTTTCCTGGACATGCTCAAACAGACCACCGCGAGCATCCACGGGGCCCTGGACGCGGGCAAGAGCGTCGACCAGGTGATCGCCGCGGGCCTCGGCGAGCAGTGGCGCAGTTGGGGTACCGGCTTCATCGACGAGGCCGCCTGGATCAGGACAGTCGCCGCCGGGCGCTGAGGTTCATCCCGCCGCGGCGCCCTCCAGGCGCAGCAGCGCGGCCTTGGTGTCCAGGCCCCCGGCGAAACCGGTGAGTCTGCCGTCACTGCCCACCACCCGGTGGCAGGGTACGACGATGGGCAGGGGGTTGCGGCCGTTGGCGGCGCCCACCGCGCGCGCCGCGGAGGCGCGGCCGATGCGCCGGGCGATGTCGCCGTAGCTGCGCAACTGGCCGTAGGGAATGTCGCGCAGTGCGTCCCACACCAGGTGCTGGAACGGTGTGCCCGGCGCCGCCAGCGGCAGCTCGAAGCGCCGCCGCCGGCCACAAAAATACTCATGCAGTTGTTGCGCAGCGGCCGTCAGGGCAGCGTCGCCGACAGCGCGCTCGTGCGCCGCCGGCGCGTACTGCCCCGCGAACGCGATGCGCACCAGGGCGTTGCCGTTGGAAACCAGGCGCAGGCGCCCGATCGGCGTGTCGAGATACTGGTAGTTCATGGGCTCAGGCTCCTCCAGAGCAGGTTGGCGGCGTAGGAGCGCCACGGGCGCCAATGCCGGGCATGCTCCCGTAGTGGCGTGTCACCGGCAAGCGCCCGCCAGGCGCGTGCGATGCCCAGGTCGGTCAGCGGCAGGCTGTCGGGCCGGCCGCACCCGCGCATGTCCACCATGGCCACGGTCCAGGGGCCGACGCCACGCAGCGCCGCCAACGCCTCCAGGTCCAGTTCGTCCTCCCGCTCGCCGCACAACCGGGCCAGCGCGCGCAGGGTATCGCGGCGCGACGCCGGCATGGGAAAGTCGCTGTCGCCCAGTGCCAGTAGCGCGGCGGGCGGCGGAAAAACCCGCGCCGCCGCGCCTGCCGGTACCGCCGTGGCGAAGCGCCCCAGGATGCCGCGTGCGGCCCGGGTGCTGACCTGCTGGCCGACCACAGCGCGCACCGCCGCCTCCCAGGGACTCCAGTGGCCGGGCGCGCGGATGCCCGGGTTGCGCCGCAGCAGGCTGCGCAGCGAGGGGTCTTCGCCGAGCACCGCGGCGATGGCCGCGGGATTGGCGTCCAGGTCGAACATGCGGCGTATGCGCGCCACCAGGGGCATGAGCAGGCGTTGGTCCGGCAGTGACAGTTGCAGCGCCAGCGCGTCGCGGTCGCGCAGCGACGCCACGGACAGTTCCCCCGGCCCCTGCGTGGTGGCGAAATGGCGCCGGTAGGTGCCGTCGTCCACGGCCTCCACGCCGTCGATCGCGTGCCGGGCGAAGAATGCCAGTACCCCGTCCCAGTCGTAGGGCGGCCGGTAGTTTAGCTGCAGGCTAATTCGCGAACCGTCGCCGGCGCTCCCCGTGTGGCGTCGCAGGTCCTGGGGTGTGAGGCGGAAATGGCTGCGCACCGCGCTGTTGAAACGGCGCACGCTGGAAAAGCCGGCGGCGAAGGCGACCTGGGTCATCGGCAGCGAGGTCTCGGCGAGTAACTTTTTCGCGAACAGCAGGCGCTGGTTGAGGGCCAGGGCGGCCGGCGACACACCCAGTTCGCGCTGGAACAGCTTGCGCAGGTAGCGCTCCCCCACGCCAAGGCGCGCGGCCAGTTGCGCCACGGAACCGTCGTTGAGGGCGCCGGCGCGGATCAGCGCCAGCGCCCGGCGCACGCTGGTCGACGTGCCCATCCAGGCCGGGCTGCCGGGAGCGGACTCGGGCCGGCAGCGCAGGCAGGGACGGTAGCCGTCGCGGGCGGCCAGTTCGGCGCTGGCGTAGTAGGTGACATTCTGCTCCGCGGGGGCGCGGGCCGGGCAGACCGGGCGGCAGTAGATGCCGGTGGTCCTGACGGCGAGAAAGAACGCACCGTCGAAGCGCGGGTCCCGTGAAAGGCGCGCGCGGCGGCACACCCGCGGATCCAGCGCCGGCCCCGCGACGGTGTCGATCTCGGTGTCGGTATTGGTATCGTGCGTCGCGTGGCTGCCGTTCATGCCCGCAATATAGTCCGTCGCGGGCGCCGCGACTAGCCAGATCCGGCCCTGTACTGCTGGCCATTTATCACCGTTTTTTGGCCCGCCCCCACGTTGCCCACCTGTCCGCTGGCCCACTAGAATACGCGCATCGATCGACGCGTCGCGCGTCGCCACACGCCACTGGACACGGTCACCGCATGAACCTGGTTGTCTACGCCATACCCTTTTTCATTCTCGCCATGCTGCTGGAGCTGGCGTATGGCCTGGCGCGCAGGCGCAACACCTACCGCCTCAACGACAGCGTCAGCAGCCTGTTCCTGGGGGTGCTCAGCCAGGCCCGCCGCTTCGTCACGCTGGGCGTCGGCGGCTATATCTACTACCTGGTCACCGCGTATTTCTCGCTACCGCTGATGGACGCCGGTCACTGGTCCACCTGGGTGATCGCCATGCTGCTGTACGACTTCTGCTACTACTGGCTGCACCGCATGGGGCACGAGCGCACGCTGCTGTGGGCCGCTCATGTCGCGCATCACCAGAGCGAGGATTACAACCTCACCACGGCGTTGCGCCAGACCAGCACGGGGTTCCTGCTCGGCTGGATTTTCTACATCCCCATGTACCTGGTCGGCATTCCCGCCGAGGTCGTGGTCACGGTGGGCTCCCTCAACCTGATCTACCAGTTCTGGGTGCATACGGAGCACGTCGGCAAACTGGGCTGGTACGAGTGGTTTTTCGTCACGCCCTCCAATCACCGCGTGCACCACGCGCAGAACGACGTGTACCTGGACCGCAACTACGGCGGCCTGTTCATCATCTGGGACCGCCTGTTCGGCACCTACCAGGAAGAGCTGGACGAGGAACCGGTGGTGTTCGGTATCCGCGGCGCCATCAGGAGCTGGAACCCGCTGCGCGCGCTGACGCACATCTATGTCGACATGGCCCGGGACAGCTGGCGCACACGCCGCTGGCGCGACAAGCTCAGGGTGTGGGTGGCGCGCACCGGCTGGCGTCCCGACGACGTGGCGCAACGCTACCCGCGTGAGAAAACCGACCTGGCGCATTTCACGCGTTTCGACCCGCCGGTCTCCCGCGGGGTCGGCCTCTACGCAGTGTTCCAGTTGCTCGCGGTCGTCGCGCTGCTGGGCTGGATGGAGGGCGCGACCCTGGCCTACTGGCAGGGCGTGGCGCTGTGGGTGTTTCTGCTCGCCACCACCGTGCTGACGGCGCTGTGGCTGGAGGGCCGCGACGGCGCCGTGATGTGGCGCTGGGAGTTGTTGCGCCTGCTCGCCTGTGCACTGCTGCTGGTGGCCGACGCCCCGCTGGCCGGGCCGGCGCTGAGCGCCGCCTGGCTGTACCTGGGGGCCAACCTGGTGTGGCTCGCGCCGCTGTCCCGGCCGGTTGCCGCGCCCGCGCTGGTCAGCGCGTCCGGCGAGTCCTCACCGGCGGTCACCCCCTAGCGACCGGGTCCGGGCGCAGCGCACCGCTCGTGCTCAGGACTGCTGTGTTTCGCGCAGGCGCCTGGCCGCGTGCTCGGCAAAGCCGGCGCCGGCCTGGGCGTACAGGTTGAAGGTGGACACGCCGCGTTCCGCCAGTTCCAGCGCCTCCTCGTCGAAGCGCACCACCGCCGACAACTGCCCGCGATAGCCCAGTTCCTGCAACAGCGCGGCCACGCGCAGGTTTTCCTCGTGATTGGTCAGGGCGAGCATGATCAGCTCGACAGCGGGCAGGTCGACGCGGTACCAGAAGTCGGGATTACTGGCATCGGCGATGACCACGCGCCGGCCCGCCTCGCGGTGCGCGGCGATCTTCGCTTCGTTCTCGTCCACGCCGATCAGCGCCTCGCCGAATTCGGTGACCATCTCCTGGTACGCGCCGGTGCCGACACGGCCCATGCCCAGCACGAAACAGCGCGCCCCGGAGGTGTCGGGCTGCGCCTGGCGCACGCGCCCGGATTCGAAGCGCGACAGGCCGTGTCGCCAGCGACTGTAGAGCCGGTGGGAGCGCGCGCTGAAGGGGGCGTTGAGGATGAAGCTGACGGCGATCGCCAGGGACAGGGTCGCGCCCCAGGCCGGGTCGAGCATGCCGGCCTGCGCCGCCACGGCCACCACGATAAGGCCGAATTCGCTGAAATTTCCCAGTGAAATGGCGCTGAGCAGGGCGGTGCGCGGTGTGGTGTGGAACCAGGTCATCAACGGGAAGTAGAGCAGGGGCTTGGCCAGGGCCAGCACGCCCAGCAGGCAGGCCAGCAGCGTGTGTTCCCGGTCCGGCAAGCCGCCCAGGCCGATGTTGAGAAAGAAGCCGACCAGGAACAGGTCCTTGAAGTAGAGCAGGTTGCGGCCCAGCTCTTTCGCCTTCTGGTGGCCGGACAGCCAGGCGCCCAGCAGCAGTACACCCAAACCTCCCTTGATGCCCACCGCTTCGAACAGCGCCGCGCCGCCCAGGGCCAGGCCGAGACCGGCCAGGGTGAACAGCTCGCCGTGCCCGCACAGCCCCAGCAGGCGCAGCAGCGGGCCGCGCAGCGGGATGAGCAGCAGCAGCGCCAGCGCCGTGAGCTGCGGCGTCTTGCCGGTGGCGACGCCGAGGAAGACGACCGCCGCGAGGTCCTGGATGATGAGTATGCCGATGGCCAGGGTGGTATGGCTGGCGGCGCTCTCGCCGCGCGCCTGCATGACCTGTATCACGAACACCGTGCTGGAGAAGGTCAGGGCGAAGGCCACCGTGGCCCCGGTGAGCAGGTCCAGTTGCATGCCCGGCGCCAGCGCGGCGAAGCCCAGCAGCACGGCCATGAACAGCACCTGCATAGCCGCCATGTGCAGCAGGGTGGTGCCCCACACCTGCGCGCGCAGCAGTTTCGCCGGTTGCAGCTTCAGGCCGATGGAAAACAGTAGCAGCATGATGCCCAGGTCGGACAGCGCCGCGAGTAGCTCGCCGCCCTCCAGCTGCAGTTCATGCAGCAGGAAGCCGGCGCCCAGGTAACCGACCAGCGCGGGCAGGCCGAGGGCGCGGCTGGCCACCCCGCAGGCCAGTGCGACAAGTACGATGAGAGGGTCGAGCATACAACGGGTCCGCCTGGGGGTGACGGCTATTATAACCGCAGTGCGGATTCAGTGGTTGTCCGTGTGGCGCAGGCGCCACAGCGCCAGCGCGCAGCACAGGGCGATGGCGCAGTCCGCCGCCAGGCGCAGGGTGTGCAACGGCGCGGCGGACTGCGTCAGCGACAGTGCCGTGGCGACAGCGCCGGGAATGACGATGCCCAGTACCAGGCTGAAACGGGAGCGGCCGAGCAGGCCGATGCCCAGGATGAGATAGACGGCCCCGAGCAGCGCGTCCAGCACCGCCTCGGCGGTGAGGGGGCGCAGCCACAGCGCCGCGACCAGCGCCGCGCCGGACGCGGCAACCAGTGCCGCCGCGAGCAGGCGCAGCGGGCGGCCGCGCTGACGCTCAGGCATCGGCCGCCGCGGCCAGCGCGCGGCCGGCGCGGGAATGCGTGGGCCGGCCCAGCGCGCGGCAGATATTCCCCGCCGCCAGGAGCAGGGCGTCGAGGTCGACGCCGCACTCGATGTCCATGCCGCGCAGCATGTACACCACGTCCTCGGTGGCGACGTTGCCGGTGGCGCCCGGCGCGAAGGGGCAACCGCCCAAACCGCTGACGGAGGCGTCCACCGTGGCGATGCCCGCCTGCAGGGCGACCAGGATATTGGCCAGGGCCTGGCCGTAGGTATCGTGGCAGTGCACCGCGAGCTGTTGCGCGCCGAAACGCGGCAGCAACTCGTCCAGCAGGCGCTGCATGCTGCCGGGCGTGCCGGTGCCGATAGTGTCGCCCAGGGAGATTTCGTAGCAGCCCATCTCCAGCAGTGCGCCGACCACCTCGGTCACCTGGCGCGGGGCGACCGCGCCTTCCAGCGGGCAGCCGAGCACGCAGGAGGCGTAGCCGCGCACCGGGATCCCCTGCCGCGTCGCCGCCGTGCAGACCTGGGCGAAGCGTTCCAGGCTCTGCGCGATGCTGCAGTTGAGGTTCCTCTGCGAGAAGGACTCGGAGGCGGCGGCGAACACCGCCACCTCGTCCGCCCCGGCGGCAATGGCGCGCTCCAGGCCCCGCAGGTTCGGCGTCAGGGCCGCGTAGCGCACCCCGGGGCGACGCTGCAGGGCGGCGAACAGCGCATCGCTGTCAGCCATCTGCGGCACCGCGCGGGGACTGACGAAGCTACCGGTTTCGATGCGTGTCAGGCCGGCGGCGCCCAGGTCGTCGAGCAGGGCCAGTTTGGCCGCCAGCGGGATGCTGCCGGCCTCGTTTTGCAGGCCGTCGCGCGGGCCCACTTCCACGATGCTGACGGTGTCCGGCGGCGCCATCAGCCGCGCGCCTCGAAGTCCAGCAGTTCCGCGCCGCCGTCCACCAGATCGCCCGGCCGGTAGTGGAAACCGCTGACCGTGCCGGCGGCCGGCGCGCGAATCGTGTGCTCCATCTTCATTGCCTCCAGTACCATCAGCGGCTCGCCCTCGGCGACCGCCGCACCGGCATCCACCAGCAGTTCCACCACGGTGCCGTTCATTGGCGCCGCCAGCCGCGCGTCTGTGTCGCCGCCCGCCTGCTCACCGGTGTCCGCTGGCAGTTCGGCGAAGTGGCAGGCGCCGTCGTCCAGGTACAGCGTGAATCCCTCTGCAGTTTGCGCCAGGGTACCGCGCTGCCGGTGCCCGTCCTGTTCGAGTTGCAGCGTATCGCCTGTCAGCCAGCCGCGCAGCAGTACCTCGCGCCCGGCGCAGGACACGCGGTAGTACTCTCCCTGCGACTCGATGTCCACCGTATGCTCCTGGCCGTTGCAGGACAGCTGCAGGCGGTAGCGGTGGGGCTCGTTGAGGCGCCAGGCGTTGCCCGCCTGCCAGGGCGAGTGCGGATCACTGTCGCAGCGGTAGGGCGCGTGGGCCCGGCGGTGTAGCAGCAGCGCCAGGGCGGCGCGCGGCAGGTCGCGGTCGCGCTGCGGCCGGTCGTCGTGGAACAGCAGCGCGTGGTGCTCGCGGATGAAGCCGGTGTCAAGCTGTGCGGCGACGAAGGGCGCGCTGGTGGCGAGATTGTAGAGAAACTCCACGTTGGTGGTCGTGCCGCCGATGCGATAGGCGGCCAGCGCGCCGGCCAGGCGTTGCAGTGCGCGCTCGCGCGACTCGTCCCAGACGATGAGCTTGGCGATCATCGGGTCGTAGTACACGCTGATCTCGTCGCCCTGCTGCACGCCGGTATCCACGCGCACGTGGCGCGACTCGTCCGGCGGGCGCAGGAAGCTGAGTGTGCCGGTGACCGGGAGAAAATCGTTCTCCGGGTCCTCGGCGTAGATGCGTGCCTCGAACGCGTGGCCGTGCAACGCCACCTGTTCCTGCCGCAGGGGCAGGGGTTCGCCGCAGGCCACGCGCAACTGCCACTCGACCAGGTCCTGGCCGGTGATCATCTCCGTGACCGGGTGTTCCACCTGCAGCCGCGTATTCATCTCCATGAAGTAGAACTGCCCGTCGGCGTCCAGCAGGAACTCCACCGTGCCCGCACCGCGGTAGTCGATGGCCTGGCCGGCGCGCAGGGCCGCCTCGCCCATGGCCTGGCGCAGCGCCGGGCTCAGCCCGGGCGCCGGCGCCTCCTCGATGACCTTCTGGTGGCGACGTTGCACCGAGCAGTCGCGTTCGGCCAGGTAGACGCCGTCGCCGTGTTCATCGAAGAAGACCTGTACCTCCACGTGGCGCGGCCCCTGCAGGAATTTTTCCACCAGCATGGCATCGTCGCCGAAGCTGGCGGACGCCTCGCGCCGCGCCGCTTCCAGCGCCGCGCCGAAGTCCTGTGCAGCGTCGACCTGGCGCATGCCCTTGCCGCCGCCGCCGGACACGGCCTTGAGCAGCACCGGGTAACCCATGGCGTCGGCGGCTTCGCGCAGGACCGCATCAGCCTGGTCCTGGCCGTGATAGCCCGGCAACAGCGGCACGCCGGCGTCTTCCATGATGCGCTTGGCGGCGGACTTGGAGCCCATGGCCTCGATGGCCGCGGCGGGCGGGCCGATGAACACGAGCCCGCGCTGCGCGCAGTCGCGGGCGAAGGCGGCGTTTTCCGAGAGGAAGCCGTAGCCCGGGTGTACGGCCTCGGCGCCGGTGGTGAGCGCCGCCTGCAGGATACGTGCGCCGTCGAGATAGGACTCGCGCGCCGGCGCGGCGCCGATATACACCGCCTCGTCCGCCTGGCGCACGTGCTGCGCCTCGGCGTCGGCGTCGGAGTACACGGCGACGGTACGCACGCCCAGCCGCTGTGCGGTGCGGATCACGCGGCAGGCGATCTCGCCGCGATTGGCAATGAGAATTTTGCTGAACATCGCGGTCACATCCTGAACACGCCGAAGCGTGATTCCTCGATGGGCGCGTTGAGCGCCGCGGAGATCGAGAGTCCCAGCACCGTGCGTGTGTCCGCCGGGTCGATCACGCCGTCGTCCCACAGCCGCGCCGATGCATAGTAGGGGTGGCCTTGGGCCTCGTACTGGTCGAGGATGGGCTGTTTGAACGCCGCCTCTTCTTCCGCGCTCATGGCCTGGCCGTCGCGCGCCAGTACGTCCTGGCGCACGGTGGCCAGCACACCGGCGGCCTGTTCGCCGCCCATCACGGAAATACGCGCGTTCGGCCACATGAACAGGAAGCGCGGGTCGTAGGCGCGGCCGCACATGGCGTAATTGCCGGCGCCGAAGGAGCCGCCGATGATGACGGTGAACTTGGGCACGCGCGCGCAGGCCACCGCGTGCACCATCTTCGCGCCGTGGCGCGCGATGCCGCCGGCCTCGTACTGCTTGCCGACCATGAAGCCGGTGATGTTCTGCAGGAACACCAGTGGTATGCCGCGCTGTGCGCACAGCTCGATGAAGTGGGCGCCCTTGGAGGCGGACTCACTGAACAGGATGCCGTTGTTCGCCAGGATGCCCACCGGGTAGCCGTGGATGCGCGCGAAGCCGCACACCAGGGTTTCACCGAACAGCGCCTTGAACTCGTCGAAATCCGAGGCGTCCACCACGCGCGCGATGATCTCGCGCACGTCGAAGGGCTGCCGCGGGTCTTTCGGGACCACGCCGTAGATATCCTCCACCGGATACAGCGGGTCGGCGCTTGCGCACAGGTCCAGCGTCACCGGTTTGACCCGGTTCAGTCGCGCCACGGCGCGGCGCAGCAACTGCAGGGCGTGCTGGTCGTTGTTGGCGTAGTGGTCGGTGACGCCGGAGGTGCGGCAGTGCACGTCGGCGCCGCCCAGTTCCTCCGCCGACACGACCTCGCCGGTGGCCGCTTTCACCAGCGGCGGCCCGCCGAGAAAGATCGTGCCCTGGTTTTTGACGATGATGGCCTCGTCCGCCATGGCCGGCAGGTAGGCGCCGCCGGCGGTGCAGGAACCGAGCACCGCGGCGAGTTGCGGGATGCCCATGGCGGACATGCGCGCCTGGTTGTAAAACGCGTGGCCGAAGTGGTCGCGGTCGGGGAACACCTCGTCCTGCAGTGGCAGGAACGCCCCGCCGGAGTCCACCAGGTACAGGCAGGGCAGGTGGTTCTCCTGGGCGATGGTCTGGGCGCGGCCCTGCTTTTTCACCGTGAGCGGGTAATAGGTGCCGCCCTTGACCGTGGCGTCGTTGACGAAAATCATGCACTCGCGGCCGGCGACCCGGCCGATGCCGGTGATGATGCCGGCGCCGGGCACATCGTCCTCGTAGACCCCGTGGGCGGCCAGCTGCGACAGTTCCAGGAAGGGCGAGCCGGGGTCCAGCAGCGCGTCCAGGCGCTCGCGCGGCAGCAGCTTGCCGCGGGCCGTGTGGCGCTGCCGGGCCTTTTCCCCGCCGCCGGCGCGGATGCGCGCGACCAGTTGTTTCAGGTCGTCGACCTGCGCCTGCATGTGCGCGCGATTGGCGGCGAAATCGTCGCCGCGCGGGTCGAGGCGGGTTTGCACAGTGCTCATGGCGTCGTCCCTATCGCGTGGCGTTGAACAGTTCGCGGCCGATCAACATGCGCCGTATCTCGGAGGTGCCGGCGCCGATCTCGTACAGTTTGGCGTCGCGCAGCAGTCGCCCGGTGTTGGCCTCGTTGGTGTAGCCGAAACCGCCCAGGGCCTGGATCGCCTGCAGCGCCATCTGGGTCGCCTTCTCCGCAGTGTAGAGGATCACCGCGGCGCAGTCCTGGCGCGTTTCCTCGCCGCGGTCGCAGGCGGCAGCCACGGCGTAGAGGTAGGCGCGGCTGGCGTTGAGGTCGGCGTACATGTCGGCGAGCTTGCCCTGCATGAGCTGAAACTCGCCGATGCTCTGCCCGAACTGCTTGCGGTCGTGCAGGTAGGGCAGCACCTCGTCGATGCAGGCCTGCATGATGCCCACCGGCCCGCCGGAGAGTACGGTGCGCTCGTAGTCCAGGCCGGACATGAGAATTTTTACCCCGTCGCCCTCGTTGCGCAGCACGTTTTCTGCCGGCACCGCGCAGTCCTCGAACACCAGTTCGCAGGTATTGGAGCCGCGCATGCCCAGCTTGTCCAGTTTCGGCGCGCGGGAAAAGCCGGGGAAGTCGCGCTCGACGATGAACGCGGTGATGCCGCGGGAGCCGGCCTCCGGGTCTGTTTTCGCGTAGATGACGTAGACGTCCGCGTCCGGCCCGTTGGTGATCCACATCTTGGTGCCGTTGAGCAGGTAGCGGTCTCCGTCGCGGCGCGCCTGCAGTTTCATGCTGACCACGTCGGAGCCCGCGTTGGCCTCGGACATGGCCAGGGCGCCGACCTGCGCACCGCTGCACAACCCGGGCAGGTAGCGCTGCTTCTGCTGCTCGCTGCCGTGCTTGCGCAGCTGGTTCAGGCAGAGGTTGGACATGGCCCCGTAGGACAGGCCGACAGAAGCCGAGGCGCGGCTGATCTCCTCCATCACCACCGCGTGGGCCAGGTAGCCCATCGCGCTGCCGCCGTAGGCCTCGTCCACGGTAATGCCCAGCAGACCCATGTCGCCGAAGGTGCGCCACAGGTCGGCGGGAAAGTCGTTGTCGCGGTCGATGTCGGCGGCGCGCGGCGCGATCTCCTTCTGGCACATCTGGTAGACCGCGTCGCGCAGCATGTCGATGTCCTCGCCGAGGCCGAAATTGAGATTGGGGTAGGTGGTGTTCATGGCGTTTTCCTCGGTTGCTTGCCGCGCTCAGGTAGTGGCGTCCGCAAGGGCCTTTTCGCAAAGTTGCTGTACGTCGGCCAGCCCCGCCAGCATGTCGTCGATGTCCTGTTTCTGCTGCAGCAGTTTCGCCCGGCGCGCGCGCAGTCGCTGCAGCAGCGCCTGCAACTGCTCGGCATTGTTGTTGCGCGGGTCGTACATGTCGATGACCTCGACGCACTCGTCGAGGCTCATACCAATGCGCTTGCCGCGCAGGATGAGCTTGATACGCACCCGGTCGGCAGGGCTGAACAGGCGTTTGCGGCCCTCGCGTCGCGGGCTGACCAGGCCTTTTTCCTCGTAGAAGCGGATGGTTCGCGTGGTAACGCCGAACTCCCTGGCCAGTTCCGAGATATTGTAGGTGCGTTCCGCCATGTGCCTTTGCGCCCGCTGGGACAGGCGGACTATAGCCAATATTTACGTTAACGTAAACGTAAACATAAACGTCAATTATAGCGTCAGCAGGCTGAGTCTCGTCGGCGCGCGTCGTCGCCTGTTATTATCCCTGTCCCCGGCACCCGGAGTGAACTGCCATGTCCCGATCGATACTGCTGCCCCTGCTGGCCGACGGCGAATTCCGCTCCGGCCAGGACCTGGCGGATGCCCTGGGGGTGAGCCGTACGGCGGTATGGAAGCAGATCCGGCGGATCGCCGCGGACAGCGGCCTGGAAGTGGAGAGCGTGCGCGGGCGCGGCTACCGTATCCCCGGCGGGGTCGACCTGCTCGACGCCACGGCGATCCACGACGGTCTCAATGCGCGTGCGCGCGAGTTGCTGGCGGAACTGCTGCTGCTGGACAGTATCGACTCCACCAACGTGGAACTCATGCGCCGCGCGCAGGCTGGCGTCGCCCGCGGCACCGTGTGCAGCGCGGAACAACAGACCGCGGGGCGCGGCCGCCGCGGGCGGCACTGGGTCAGTCCCTATGCGGGTAATGTCTACCTGTCCCTGCTGTGGGAGTTCGATCAGGGCGCCGCCGCCCTGGAGGGGCTGAGCCTGGCCGTGGGTGTCGCCGTGGCGCAGGCGTTGCGCGCCTGCGGTGTGCCGGATGTACGCCTGAAATGGCCCAACGATATCCTGCACGGCGGCGCCAAGCTGGGCGGAATACTCATGGAAATGACCGGCGATGCGGCGGGCGCCTGCCAGGTTGTGGTGGGCCTGGGCATCAACGTGGCGATGCCCGCCGGCGCCGCCGGCGATATCGACCAGGCCTGGACCGATCTGCGCGGGGCCTGTGGTGAGGCTGCGCCCGGCCGCAGTGCACTGTTGGCGGCTCTGCTCAATGAACTGCTGCCGCTGCTGGCGGACTTTCACCGCGACGGTTTCGCCGCCTGGCAGCAGCGCTGGATGTCCCTGGACGCCCACGCGGATGCGCCGGTGGTTCTCGAAACCGGCGCCAGCCGCCTGGCGGGCACGGCGCGCGGCGTGGACGAGCGCGGCGCCCTGCAACTGGAAACCGGCGCTGGCGTGCAGTCGGTCTACGGCGGCGAGATCTCGCTGCGCGCCGCCACGTGAGTGCGACCTGTCTGCAGCTGGACGTGGGCAACAGCAGCGCCAAGTGGCGCCTGGTGCGCGCCGGGTCTGTGCTGGCGCGCGGCCGCTACCGTCCCGGCGACGAGGCGTCGCGGCAGGCGCTGCTGGGCCTGGCGGACGCGCCGCAGGCCATCTGGGTATCCAGTGTCGCGGCGCCGGACGCCGAGCGCGAACTGGCGCAGCTGTTGCGCGCGCAGTGGGGTGTGGAGCCCTGGTTCGCGCGCTCGGCGGCGCGCAGCGGCGACCTGGTCAACAGCTACGCCGACCCGTCGCGCATGGGCGTCGACCGCTGGCTGGCCATGCTCGGCGCGCGCGCCCGTTTACAGGGGCGGCTCTGCGTGGTCGACGCCGGTTCCGCCCTGACGATCGACCTGGTGGCCGCTGACGGGGTTCACGAGGGCGGCTACATCATCCCCGGGCCGGCGCTGATGGAGCGCTCCCTGCTGCTGGACACGGACCGCGTGCGCTTCGCAGAAGACACCGCCTATGACCTGGCGCCGGGTCGCTCTACCGCGCAGGCTGTGCGTCACGGTATCGCCCTGGCCCAGGCCGGCGCCGTGGGCCTGGCCCTGTGCGCCGCGGGAGAGCCCGCGCCGACCCTGCTGTTCTGCGGCGGTGGTGCGGAGCTGCTGGTGTCGCTGCTGCAGGTCGAGGGCCAGGTCGTTCCCGACCTCGTGTTTGAGGGGCTGGAGTGTATGGCGCGGGCCGGCTAGCTGGCCGGACGTGTCAGGGATATTTACACCGGGGCGACGGGCAGGCGCCCCGGGGTGTCGCAATCACTTGAATTCATTGCGCTGGCGTCAAACTTGCATAGTCGTACCCAGGGCTTGTCGCGGTGCGAGATATATAGCTTTTTTGCGACATAGGGGCGATTTTATATAACCAGCTAGAATTTACCTGTAGCCCCGCGGGGAGGTAATTTGTCGTTCCGTGATCTGCGCAAGTACTCGATAACAAGGATGTAGACATGATTCCAGGGCAAAGCCTGAGCCGTTCCCTTTGCGTGGCGCTACTTGCGCTGGTATTGCAGGCGTGTAAACAGCCCCTGGAAATCTGGGGTGGCGAGGGCGACATTCTCTCCGCCAGCGGCAACCGCGACTGCTACCTGGAGGACTACCTGGCGGGCCTGCCCAACTGCGCCGACAACCTGGTGGAGAACGAGGTCTACGATGAGACCTTTACCGCCGTGCCGCGTGCCGGCTACCACTTCCGCCGCTGGGGTAACTACTGTCGCTCGTCCATCGACAACCAGTGCCGTTTTGTCGTCGGCGCGGATGTTGTGGAGCAGTATGCCGGGCGCACGCTGCCTGCGCTGCAGGCGGTTTTTCGGCCAAATGTGAACACCGGCTTCACGGCGCTGTTCATCGGCAACGAATTCAGCGACCCCTTTGCCGCGGGCCTGGGCGGCCACGCCGCCACCGAAGGTTTTTACGAACACGCGACGACGAGTTTCTACGCCGCCGGTGACGCCGGCGCCCCGGCGGCTTTCTGGAATGACGAGCTGGAGCATGCGGCGATCCAGGCGGTGCTGGACAGCGGGGATGTCGAGTTGTTCGGCATGACCTATTCCGCTGCCTACCCCTCCGTGATCGGTTACCAGCGCTGGGTCAACCACGCCCTGGCGCAGAATCCCGACACGCGCTTTTTTATCTCGGTGCCCTGGGACGATGATCCCGCGGGGACCAGCGCCACCCAGTTCGAGGCGGAATACGAGGCCACCGAGGCCGCCGTGCACGCTATCGTGGACCAGTTGCGCGACAAATTCCCGGGCGTCGATTTTTACGCCGTTCCCGTCGGTCGCGCCGCGGTGGAACTGTACAAGCGCTACGACAACAACGATCTGCCCGATGTGTCCGCCCTGGTGGGCTCGCCGGCCACCGCGTTGTTCGGCGATGCCCAGGGCGCGCCCGGCGACCTGCTGGCGGCGATGGGTGAACTGGTGTGGTTTGCCGCCATCTACGACATCGCACTCGACAGCTACGCCTACGACCCGGGCTATAGTACCGATATCAAGGCCCTGGCCGCGGGCGTGATGGACGCGCACGATCCGGCGTACAACGCGCCTGACGAGGTGGACGTGGATTCCGACGGCGACGGCATCGTCGACCGCCACGACCCCAATCCCCTGGGCAGGCCGAATATCCTCATGATCATGGTCGATGACCTGGGTTTCAACGACCTGGCGATCAACAACGGCAATACCGAGATCGACACTCCCAACCTGGACCAGTTCGCGCAGGACGGGGTGCGCTTTACGCGGCATTACGCCGCGCCGGTCTGTTCGCCGGCGCGGGCCGCATTGCTGACAGGCCTGCATCCGGAACGCGTCGGCTTTCTGCCCTCCGGGCGCGGCATCTCGCCGCAGATGGAAACACTGCCGGAACGACTGCAACAGGAGGGCTATACGACCTGGCACGTGGGCAAGTGGCATGTCGGCCACATCGACCGCGAGGCCTGGCCAGACCATCAGGGCTTCGATCACTGGTTCGGTTTTCTCACCCAGGTGTTCCTTGCCGGGCAAAAGGAAAACGGCGAGCTCGTGCCGGCGAGTCCGCGCTACGAGGACCCATGGCTGCAGGGCGACACCGAGCCCGGGGCCTATTACAGCGGTCACCTGGGCAACGTACTCACCGACAAGGCCATCGATGTCCTGTCGGAGCTGCACGCCCAGGGCACTCCCTGGTTCCTGAACCTCTGGTACTACGCGCCGCATTCCCCTATCAGCCCGGCGGCCGAATGTGCCGCGCTGTACCCGGACACGGAAGCAGGGCGCTACCAGGCGCTGGTCAACCAGGTCGACGCCAACGTGGGCGAGGTGGTAGCGCACCTGGACTCCCTGGGAATTGGCAATGAGACCATCGTGGTCGTGGTTAGCGACAACGGCGGCACCAACGCGCAGCAGAACAACAACGCACCGTATTTCGGCACCAAGACCTCGATGCTCGAAGGCGGTCTGCGTACCCCGTTGCTGGTGCGCTGGACCGATCCGGCCGTCAATGGCCAGGTTTTTGGCGACACGATTAGCATCGAGGACATCTACCCCACGGTGCTGGCCGCCGCGGGGATTGACCTGCCGGCCGGCCTGGACGGCCTCAATTTCTACCCGGCGATCAAGCAGGTCCAGGCGGCGCCGCAACGCGACCTGTTCTGGCAGACCGGGCCCACCAGTTACAGCGTGCTCAGTGCGGACGGCCAGTATCGTTACCTGCAGCCCGGCGACTTCCCGGTGAATCCCTACCAGCCCGTGCTGTACGATTTGCTGGCGGACCCGTCGGGCTTCTTCCCGGTTACGCCGATCCCCCCGGCCATCGAGGACCCGATGGTCGCCGCTTTTGAAAGCTGGAACCAGCAGGTGCACCTGGCCGCGACGACATATGCGCAGGATGCCTATGGCGGTGGTGTCCTGACGGGGGCGGACTTCCTGCGCACGCCGGGCTTCGGCTATTACACTTTCGGTGTGGGTGTGCCCGATGGATACAGTGGCCCGGTTGCCGGGCAGGCGGGTACCTGGGAAATGGATATCAGTGCGGGCTATGTGACGGTGCAGATGGGACCGGTGCAGTTGTCGGGCACGATTGCATCCGCGTCGACCTGTCACGCCGTCGTCGTGACCGGTGAGTTCCATCGCCGCCAGGTGCCCTGGGCTGACCCGGACAACATTGCACTTGAACTGTACATCGACGGCTCGCTGGTCGATTCGCTGGACATGCCGGCCACTTTGCCGGTGGCCGATATGGCCGCCCCGACATTTATCGGCGACCCGGACGCGGTCGCGCACGGCGGCACCTTCTCCGAGCCGCTGGTGCTCAACGTGCCGGTGGACGCCGCCTCCACGTGGTCGGTAGGGGATGTCAGCGACACCTTGTGCTCGCCCTGAGCCGCGGGGCTTTCCCTACGGCGCGCATTGCATCAAACAGTCGCTTTGCTTAGAATTGCGCCCGCTCCAGGGGGGCGTCCCCCGATCCCGATGCCGGTGTAGCTCAGTTGGTAGAGCAGCGCATTCGTAATGCGAAGGTCGTAGGTTCGACTCCTATCTCCGGCACCATATAGTTATTAAAATCAATTAGTTAGAAACTCTGTCATTGTGCTGGCCCGAACGCGTCGCGCGCCCGTCGCGGGCCGGGTCCTGCGCCGGGTCATGGCTAACGACACGGTTGCGCCCGGCTTCCTTGGCGCGGTACAGCGCGGCGTCGGCGTCGGCGACCAGGTGGGAGGAAGAGGTATCTGCGGTGGGTACAGTGGCGGCTACCCCCAGGCTGGCCGTGACATGTGTCGGCTCGCCTTCCGATGCAGCCTCATGGGGAATTTCAGCCCGATCAATGGCGGCGCGGATGCGCTCGGCGACGGTGGCCGCGCCCGCGTGATCGGTATCGGGCAGCAACACCACGAACTCCTCGCCGCCGTAGCGCGCCACAAGGTCGCCGGGCCGGCCGAGTTGCGTGCGGACTAGCTCCGCAACGCGTTTCAGGCAGGCATCGCCGCCGGGATGCCCGTAGAAGTCATTGAAGGCCTTGAACCGGTCCAGGTCGATGAACACCAGCCCCAGGGGTGCCTGGCGGCGCACGCCCGATTTCCACTCCCGCTCCAGCGCCTGTTCGAAAGCGCGGCGATTGGCCACGCCGGTCAGGGCGTCGTGGAGCGTGAGACGCGCCAGCTCGGCCGACAGCCGTCGCTGTTCCCTGAGCAGGGCTTCACGTCCCAGCACCAGTTGGGTGCGGGAACGGTACACCAGCAGCGAGAGGATGACGGCGACCATATTCATGAAACCAAAATGCACGATGTCGCCACCAATCTGCAGCGCCAGCGCCGCCCAGATAGCCAGGTAGGTGGCGAGTACAGCCGCGATCCAGCGAAGGTCGGTGAAGAAGCAGCCCACCGAGACGATAATCAGCGAGATGTTGGTCGAGTGCTTGAGATTGTCATCAACCAGGATTTGCGCGTACGAATTGAGCGCGACCAGCGATACCATGAGTGTCGCCGCCACATGGGCGTGGCGGTCGCTCACGGGGCCGTGCCGGCGCAGGTAAGCCCGGAAGCCGGCAAACGCCAGGACCGAGGCGCTGCTCAACCCAAGCATTATATACAGGCCCCGCCCCTGCAGGAGTGCGGCGTGACCGGCGCTCAGCAGCGCGAACATAATGGCCAGGCCGCCACAGACGACGGGAATGGACTCGTTGAGGGCGCGATCCAGCACCTCGCGTCGCCAGAGCCTGGCTTCTTCCCCCTGGGCGCTGTCCTGGGCGGTGTCGATTTCGCTTTGCACGACTCCCCCGGCAAGGCCATGAAATACCGGCCGCGTGAAACGCGGCTCTCTGTCCCCCAGCATGCTACAACGCACCGCGTTTTTCATTACGCAATGGTGGAAAGTCGGGTAAAAATTGATCCTGGCCAAGGGGTGCGGGTGGCTGCGCGCGCCGTTTATTCAGCGAACAGGTGCTTCCTGTCGAGTACGCGCTTGTAGAGGGCAATGTCGCTTTTGTAGGCGCGTCGCACGCAGTCGACCAGTTCGTCGTTGTACATGGCCTCGATATCGGGCAGGGCGCCGCGCTCCTTGTGATTCAGTAGTTCCAGCGGTGACAGCCGGAACGGCTGCGCCTTGCGCAGCTTGCGGTAACCCGTTGTGCCGTGTCGGGTCAGCGGGCGCGCGTCGATCACGTCCAGGTCTATCCTGTCCTTGAGTATGCGCACCAGCTGCGGCATATCCTCCACCGCGAAGTAATCGTCGTACCGCTCGTAGACGAGAAAGTTGACCTGGGGCATCCAGTGAATGTCGCCTTCGCGGATGGCGGCCTTGCACATGCTGCGCACGAAAAACTCGAAGCTGATGTCGCGCATCTCGATGCCGCGCCGGTGCAGGTCTATGTAGCGCCAGGCCACGGGGTTCCGGTTGAGGAATTTGTCCAGGTAGACGCTGAGCAGGCGCGCGAAGGGGCAGCGCAGAATGGTGAACGTGTACTTCGCCCTGGCCAGCTCCGCCAGGCTGGCCGCAAAGGTGGCGTTGTTCTGGTGAATCCAGTTGAAGTCCCGCTCGTCGCGGATACAGCCATTGGCGATCGCCAGGGTGGTGCGCATGGTGGAGCAGGCGTTCTTCGGGATGAAGCTGTAGATCGCTTCGCAGCGATAGATATTCAGTGCGTGTTGCTGCGCGAACACGTGCGGCTGGTTGGTGGCCAGTGACGCGTGGCTCTTGCTGCTGTAGCGGAACAGGCGTGACATTCGCGGATTACTCCGGCGTGCAGAGCATATGGTGCTGGATATACGTCCTGGGGTCGTTGAGTGATTCGACTTTCCAACCTGTGCCCTCGACCAGTTCCAGGGCGTGCTCGCGCGAGTAGATCGCCCATTTCAGCGGTTGTTGTGGATCCCAGTCCTTGAAGGCGGGCGGCCCGGACCAGTTCTCTATATCCGTGGCACTGATATTCAGCCCGGTGGAGATTTTGTCGATGAAGCCCAGCCCTCCCGCCGTGGTCTCGTACACGAACAGGCTGAACAGTAGTCCTCCGCCAGGCTTGACATAGCGGCGCAGCATTTTCAGCATGGCCGAATAATCGTGGGGCGCCAGGTGTGTGAACACGGAGAACAGGCAGATGATGTCGAAGGACGCCTCCGGCACCGGTAGCTGAAAGTCCGCCGAGAGCAACTCCCCGCCGGGGTTGTACATCTCGTTGTGCAGGTTCAGAGGGTGGAACTCAAAGCGTTCGTCGTTGACGTTCTCCTGCAGGTAGGCGATCAGTTCGTGGTACACATCCAGACCGCTGTAGTGGCCTATCGGCACGTTATTGCGCAGCATGGTCTGCGCGAGCCGGTAACCACAGCCCATGTCGAGCACACTGGCATTGCCCAGGTCCGGGACCTCTAAGCAATCGCAGATCAGGTCGATCAGTTGCAGCGCCGAGGACTGGGCGTACGCCTCGTCCTCAAGCTTGCCGCCGCGCCGCAGCTCTCGGGGAACTTGCAGATTTGGTTCTGTCATCGCTGTTATTATCCTTTTGTGCGTGGGTCACCACAGAAAACGTGTGACGACCAGTACCAGTGTCAGTGGAACCTGGCCGGTACAAACAGCCTAGCACATGGGTTTCCCGCATGTGCCCAGGCCTGAATCCGCCTTTTGTATTTGCGGGTCGTCATCCAGAGGTCGGGACCAGTCTCGAGGGGGCGTTCGTGAGACACATCCTGCAGTTGCAGCGGCGGCGGGGGCGATAGAACCGTTTGCCTGGCCAGCGAGGAAGCGGCTGCAGAGCCGGGTCCGCGGGTCCGGCGCCGCAAGTTTTCTCGCCGCGGTTGTTTTGGTGTGAAATAATCGTCGGGGTGCGGCTACCGGCGCCAGGGAGCTGCCCGGGTTCCGGCCTGATTCGACCTGTGCTAACAATTCGAGGGGGCACCAGGCATGCAAGAAGAAGGAAACGAGGGCGATCAATCAGCGACTGCTTCGGACCCTGCGGAAGAGCAGGGGGTCGCGCAGGCTGCTCCCGCAGCAAGAGCGGAGGATGGCCGGCTGGGCTTCCAGCTCCTGCGGCAGATGGCCGAGGACCTGGAGCAAGGTGATTTCGACCTGCCGCCCTTCCCCGACACCGCCATCAAGGTGCAGGCCTGTATCCGCGACCCCAATACGGACAACGAGGCGCTGGCGGCGATAATCGCCACCGAACCCGCCCTCGCGGCGCGCCTGATGCGCATGGCCAATTCGGCGATGATGCGGCGCGGACCTATCGAGGTTACCGATATCCCCACCGCCATTTCCCGTATCGGCATGCAGATGGTGCAGAACGCCGCTGTCTCCTTTGCCGCGCGCGAGGCCTTCAAGCCGCCGCCGGGTAGCCCCTGTATCGATGACCTGAAGCGGTTGCGCAGTATCAGCATCAAGGTCGCCGCCATCTCCTATGTGCTGGCGACACAACTGCGCGGCGTGGGCAAGCCCGAGGAGGCGATGCTGGCGGGCCTGCTGGGCTCCCTGGGCAAGTTCTACATCTTTACCAAGGCGGCGGACAACGAGGAGTTGTACAGCGACCGCGAGGCGCTGGATGAGATCATCGCCGACTGGCACACCGGCGTGGCCCGCGCCGTGGTCGAGTCCTGGGGCTTCCCTGACGCCATCGCCATCGCCGTGGACGAGCAGGAGCTGCGCGAGCGCGACCGCAACGCCTCGGCCGACCTGAGCGACCTGCTCTATGTCGGCAATCTCCTGGCGCGGGCCGGCGTACAGGCGGCCGGCTATCTCGGCGATATCGATGCGCTGGTTCGAATGGGCGTGAGTGGCGACCGTGTCGCCGAGATTCTCACCGAGAACGAGGAGCAGATCGAGTCCATGGTGGCCGCGATCAGTTGATCCGCTGTATCCGGCTCGCCGTTTTTGTCACCCGGCGCCGTGTGGCCTGGTAAGACCCTGCGCCTTGCAGTCGTCAGTGCTTGTCTCATGGTCACGGCTTGAATGGGCTGGCGGCGCGATTGCATTCGGCTTGCAGAAAGGACTGTTCTTGTCATGCAAGTGACGCATTGAAGCCCCGGTGTCAGAAGGGCCTGCCGCCAGATTGATATTCACCGCTTGTCGTCTAGACTGGTAGCAAATAATGAAACCAGGGAGCCCTCGGCTATGCAGTACCGGATTGTTGCGCTGTCAGTGCTTTTTGCCCTTCTTCCCCTGCGCGCCAGCGCCGATCTGCTCCGCTACGATGTGACCGTGGCCTGGGCGCAAGGCGGGGCGGAGGTCGCAACAGGCTACATGATTTTCGAGGATGCCGGGCCCGTTCCGGGCGACATCTGGCCGAGTATCGTGGACTGGTATTTCGACGTCGATGGTTTCGTGGTCAGTCCCGCCAATACGGTGGCGGCGGAACTTGATGCATCCATGCTGACGGTCGATGCGGACTACCATATCCTGTCTGACTTCCGGTACACGCCGTCGTTGGCCCCTGGCGTGTGCTTCAGTACCTCGGCGCAGTGCTATTGGTATGACGACGTCAATCTGTCGTTCTCGCGGGATCTGCAGGGATTCTCAATCAGCGTCCGGAACGACCTGTACTTCGCACCCGTCGGCAGTGGCAGGGGGACATACTCGGATCCCATCGAAGTGAGCATTTCGCTGCCTGGCACTGCGGGCCTGCTCGCCATCGCACTGGCGGGTCTCGTGATTGTCGGCTTTCGGGTATCGCCTGTAGCGAGTGCCCGTTGAGTGTTTACCCGATGAACGGTTACAGGGCTCCAGCCTGATTTCAGGGCCTCCATTGACGAAATCGACCCGCTGCAGAGCTGTGACAGGTTTTCATGTGAATCACATCGTGTACTTCGAATCGCTTACGTTACTCCGTCGAACCCCTGGGCGGGAGTGCGTCATGAGGGCGCTCCTGCTCCTGGCCAGCTCGATACTGGCTGCCGCGTGTTCACACCCGCTGGAGATCGTGGGGGAGGGCGATATCGAGTCCTCCACGCAAAAGAACGACTGCGCGCTGGAAGCACAGCCCTGCGCCAACTTCGTGGTCGGTGATTACCGTGTCACCTACGTGGCTGACCCTCGCCCCGGCTGGGTGTTCACTGGCTGGGATGGCTGCGCCGGGCAGTTTCCCCTGTGCGCGTTCGACGTGTCCGCAGACAGGGTCGAACGCTTTGCCGGGCAGACGATGCCGCCGCTGCGCGCGTTGTTCGCAAACGCGGCGCTTGCACCGCAGATGTCCGTGGCGACCGACTGGTCGGCCACTTCCGGTTTGCTGACGGTAGAGGTGACGTTCACCGACTTCTCGCCCACGCGTGTGCAGCTGTTCCCCGCGGGCCTTGCCGGCGACTGGGTTGAGGAGGACAGCGCCGCGCCCTTTGTATTCAGGCTGGATTCGACCCGGCTCGAACCGGGTATGCATACCTTGCGGGTAGTGGCGGACGATGGTGCGGAGGCGATCAGCGATACGGCCATGTTCGTGGTGCCGGGCTGTAATGGGCGGCACGACCTGTGTGACCGACGCTTTGATGAAGTGCGCTACGCGACCACCCACAATGCCATGTCGAGTTCGGCCAGGGGCTGGAACGGCCCCAACCAGGCGTGGGATGTGCCGGCGCAACTGGCGATGGGGGTGCGCGGCCTTATGCTGGACACCTACCGAGCGGGGGATCTGAACCTGCTCGGCCTGGTGCAGGTGCCGGACGTCGATCCGGACAGCGCCTATCTCTGTCACTCGATCTGTGCGATCGGGAAACAGCCGCTGGTGGACGGCCTCGCCGAGATCCGCACCTTCCTGGACGACAATCCCGGAGCCGTGGTCACGCTCATCCTGGAGTCATATCTAAGCCATTCGCTGACGGCGGCCGCCTTCGATGCTGCGGGTCTCACGCCCTACGCCTACGTGCATGGCGGCGGTGCCTGGCCAACCCTCGGGCAAATGGTAGACGCGGGAAGCCGGCTCGTCGTGCTGCAGGATGTCGCCGTGAACCCGGCGTATCCCTGGCTCATGAACGTCTGGAGCCATGCCTTTGAAACACACTTCTCCGCCGCGGTACCAGAAGATTTTTCCTGTGCGGACAATCGCGGTTCGCCGGGCAACGACCTGTTTATCTTCAATCACTTCCTGACAGACGTGTTCGGCTCGCCGGCCCTTGCCGAACAGGTGAATCACAACCCGCTGCTGCAGGAGCGCATTGCCGAGTGCGAGTCGACGCATGGCGCGATAGCCAATTTTGTCACGGTGGATTTTGTGGATATCGGTGACACACTGACGACCATCGATGAATTGAACTGACAGGGCTGGCCCTGGCTCGGTTGCGTGGTGGAGAGGCATCCCCTACAATCCCGGCCTCCAATCCGGGTGCTCGCAGTAGCCCCTATGATACAAGGCTGGCGTAGCTCAGTAGGTAGAGCAGCTGATTTGTAATCAGCCGGTCGGGGGTTCGATTCCTCTCGCCAGCTCCATTCTCTATCGGTGCATACCGGGTTATAGTCACCCGCCCGGTATCCAGCTTCTGTCCATGTCATGCCCGCGCGCCAGCCACTGAATCTCTATGCCGCCTACGCCGCCAACTTTCCCGGCCCGCAAGCCGTGCTGCTCACCGCTGTGGACGGTCGCGAATACACCTACGCCGATGCCGAGGCGGAGTCGGCCCGGGTGGCCAACCTGCTGTGCGAATTGGGCCTGCAGCCCGGTGACCGTGTCACCGTGCAGGTGGAGAAGTCGCCGCAGAACCTGTTCCTGTTCCTCGGCGTGTTGCGCGCCGGGATGACCTACCATCCGCTCAATACCGCCTACACCGACGACGAGCTGGCGTATTTTCTCGCCGACGCCGCGCCGTCCCTGGTGGTTTGTGACAGCACTCGGTACGAGGCGCTGCGGCCGCTGTGCGCCAGCGCAAATGTGCGGCACCTGCACACCCTGGATGATGCCGGTGCGGGCAGCCTGGCCGACCTCGCGGGGCGCTGCCCGGCGCGGTTCGAGACGCACGCGAGCGATGCCGGCGATGTTGCGGCGCTGGTCTATTCCTCGGGCACCACGGGGCGCCCCAAGGGCATCATGCTCACCCACGGCAACCTGGAGTCCAACGCCTCCACCCTGGCGAAACTCTGGGGCTTCAGTGCGCGGGACTGCCTGCTGCACGCCCTGCCGGTGTTTCATGTGCACGGGCTGTTCGTCGCCATCGGCTGTGTACTGATGAGCGGGGCGAGTATGCGTTGGCTGCCGCGTTTCGATGTCGAGGCCGTGCTGGCCGCGTTGCCGCACAGCTCGGTAATGATGGGCGTGCCGACCTACTACACGCGCCTGCTCGCCGATGCGCGTTTCGACGCCGCGGCCTGCGCGTCGATGCGCCTGTTTGTTTCCGGCTCTGCGCCCTTGCTGGCGGACACTTTCCACGCCTTCGAGGCGCGTACCGGCCAGCGCATCCTGGAGCGCTACGGCATGACCGAGACCGGCATGAACACCTCCAACCCGCTGCAGGGCGAGCGCCGCGCGGGCACGGTGGGCCCGCCGCTACCTGATGTGGCAGTGCGTATTTGCGCGCCGGACGGGCGGCAACTGCCCAGGGGCGAGGTAGGCGATATACAGGTGCGCGGCCCGAACGTTTTCGCCGGGTACTGGAACATGCCGGACAAGACCGCCGAGGATTTCACCGCAGACGGCTATTTCGTCACCGGCGACAAGGGCCTGGTCGATGACCAGGGCTATGTCGCCATTGTCGGCCGTGCCAAGGACATGATCATCAGCGGCGGACTGAACGTCTACCCGAAAGAGGTGGAGCAGGTGATCGACGCCCTGCCCGGGGTGCTGGAGTCCGCGGTGATCGGCCTGCCCGATGCGGATTTCGGCGAGTGCGTGGCGGCGGTGGTGGTGACCGACGGCTCCGCGCCGGTGAGTGCCGGGACGGTGCGCGATGGGGTGCGGGAGACGTCGGCCAACTTCAAGGTGCCAAAGCACGTGTTCCTGGTGGACGAGTTGCCGCGGAATACCATGGGCAAGGTGCGCAAGGACCTGCTGCGGCGACGCTTCGCCGGACAGGCGCCGTCCTGAACTAGATACCGCGCTTGAGGAAGTCGCGCAGGAACTGGAGGCGGAACTCCTCGTTGATCTCGTTGGCCTGTTTGCGCAGTTGCAGGCGCTTGCGCTTGATCCTGATATTCTCGCCCGCCCCCATGGCCTGCGCGATTTTCGTGGTCTCGGCCTCCGGGTCCGCCACGAACTGTTCGTAGGTGATGTGGTAGGGCGTGACGCCGCAGAGGCTGAGCAGGGAGGCGGAGGCCGCATAGTTGTCACTGATGCCCAGCAATAACTCACGAATGCGCTTGTAGTTGTAGGCCGGCTTTTTCCCGGTGTCTTCCTGGAAGCTGTGCCAGACGGCTGTCTGCTCGGCTATATGCAGCGACACGGCCTGGGACAGCAGGTCCACGCGCTCAACCAGCAGCCAGCGCACGTGGGGGAAGAAGCGCGCCACGGCCCCGGAGCGCATCAACATCAACACCTGGTCCAGTGACGCTTTCATGCCGAACTGGGTGGTCGGCACGTGCAGCTTGTCCACCATCCACTGCAGGTACTGGTAGAAACTGTCCAGCCCCTCTTCCTGACAGCGCTGGATCACCGTGTCCTGGTTGAACGGCTCGCCGAAGCCGGAAAAGCGCCCCGTGGCGCGCAGGTGCTCGCCGATCAACGACGAGCCGGAACGATTGCTGAACACCAGGATTACCGCCCGCTTCTTCCACGGCTGGACCTCCGCCGGCAGGTCGAACTCGCGGAAGAACCTGCGCAGGGCCTTTTCGTGTGGACCGACTTTGCCTAGCAGGGATTCTGCGCTCATTGGGCTGGGTTTCCTGGTGACGGGTGCCTGGCCGCGCGGGTAGTGTCAGGTAGCCAGGGATGTAGTAAACAGGCTTGTTTGCAAGCTTGCCGAACGGGCCGTCACTGTAACCGCGTCGCGCGGGTGTGACAAGGCGGCGGCCGCGTGTGCGCCGGCCATGCGCAGCCTGGGTGGCGTCGCGGGACAGGCCCCGGATGCGGCTCGTCGCGGCCCTGTCCAGGGCGTGACAGGGGCGCTGTGCGCCCGCCGTTGGCCCGCCCCCCGGGCCGGGTCCGCCGGGAGGGTGTAAGTCCGTAATTTTATTGGGATATGCAGTTGACAAGGCAGGGGCCCATCAGGACAATATGCCGCCTTTCGGAGGGGTTCCCGAGTGGCCAAAGGGATCAGACTGTAAATCTGACGCGCGAGCTTCGGTGGTTCGAATCCACCCCCCTCCACCATGTAATGAGTAGAAGCGGGATGGATTCGAACACGGTCCCGGGTGCGGAAATTCCGGGGTTCGGGGTGGGTCTGAGCCGCGGTGGCCGAGTGGCGGACCCGGCAGGTACGACCCCCAGCGAACAACCCGCCGCCCGCTTGAGCAATGGATGGCATGGATATGGTTGGTCGGCGGGTATAGTTCAATGGTAGAACCTCAGCCTTCCAAGCTGATGATGCGGGTTCGATTCCCGCTACCCGCTCCAGGATTTTGATTAAAGGAATGCGCTCATATAGCTCAGTCGGTAGAGCACTTCCTTGGTAAGGAAGAGGTCACCGGTTCAAATCCGGTTATGAGCTCCATATTTTAATATAACTGATTTTTATATCAGGTTGTGTTTTTAAGTTTCATCAACTAGTTGGCCCGGTCCGTCGCAATAGGAGACTGTCGCAATGTCAAAGGAAACATTTGAACGTACCAAACCCCACGTTAACGTTGGCACGATTGGCCACGTTGACCACGGCAAGACGACACTGACAGCGGCGCTGACCCGCGTGTGCTCGGAGACCTGGGGCGGCGAACTGGTAGCCTTTGACGGAATCGACAATGCGCCGGAAGAGAAAGAGCGCGGC